>JBCCIU010000011.1:0-161537 GCA_039028095.1 Pseudomonadota bacterium | reverse complement strand
GGCAATGCGCAAAATCCAGCCGCAGTTTGCGCGGGACTTCCTACGAAAAAGTGGACACCAATTGGTTAGTTGCATCCTGCTTCAAACTCCGTGGGGCTTACGTATCCAAGTGTCGACTTCTACAACCGAGATCGGCTACATTCGTCACTTGGATACGTAAGCCCCATGGAGTTTGAAGCAGGATGCAACTAACCAATTGGTGTCCACTTTTTCGTAGGAAGTCCCGCGCAAACTGCGGCTGGATTTTGCGCATTGCCTTCGGCAATTGTCGCGCAATACCCATCCTCCGTTCACGCCCGCTCAACATGGTGTTAGGCGGCTGATGATCACGACTCAAGAATCTGCCGTCGCTGTCCAAGCAGTTCTGGCTTTCCCATTGTTAATGATGGGGTTATCTCATCTATTGCAACCCAAAATGTGGATCGGCTTCTTTTCCTACCTTCACGGGTTGGGATACAACGGAGTTTTGATCCGTACGTTTGCTCTAGAGCTTGTACCGGCCGTTGCGATTATCACTTTTCATATGGTGTGGACCGGTCCCGAAACAGTGATAACCCTGTACGGTATATTGCTCGCCATCAAGATTCTCCTGAGCCTGGTTATACCTTCAATAGGCTTACGCTCATTGGCTATGGCTGATCTCAACAAGAGTGTTAACTTTATCCTGGCGGGTACTGTATTGATCGCCGTAAGTGGAATTTGTTTTTGGAGTGTTCTCGTTTGAGTCTCCGGAGAACCAATCGCACTATAGACCCCTGCTTGAAAGATCCGTGGCTATTGGAGCTGACCGAAATTGTCAAGCATACTCCTAAGCTAAACGTTAAGGGCTTCGTGGATAGAGGCCTACATGCTGCAAAAACTTACGAACCAGAGGACTAAATTTTGCACGTATCCATGTCCCCAGATTAGACCTTAAGCTCCAGAAAGCGGCCATGAACACGATTATCCCGGACCCAGAAATCCTGATCGGTATCGCAGCGCTCGGACTTACCGTTACTGGATTTAGCGGACTCATATCCGTTTTAGGCAGACGATCCACAGGTGTATGGAGCGACCAGGAGCGATTTCAGCTCGGCCAACTGATAGAGACTAGTCTGGCAGTTACGTTCGCATCCTTCATTCCCATCCTGGTGAGCATGCTAAATGCAGACACCAACGCTTTGTTAGTGGCAACAGCACTCGTGGCTATGTTTCATTTGGTACTGCTAGTGCGCGGCGTCACAAAGAACTATCGACAAAAGTCGTCCATGGAAATGCTGCCAAATCGAGTCACCGCGTTTATGGTGACAGGCGGCTTCGTGTTGATCGTAGCATCCGGATTTGCAGTTTTCGGCGTGATTCCCGGATTAGCGTTTCTATTGGTTTCTAACCTGTTGTGGCTTTTGATGGTGGCAGTCATACACTTTGTTTTTCTCCTAATGACCCCGGGCTCATCTGAAGACGCCTAATGGGTGCATCGACCGCAACCGAAAGCAGTGCCCGTTCCCCTTCCACTCTGCCTTTGTCAATCGCAAGTCACGCCGCGATTCGCCGGTCGCAGGGGTTAGAAATCATCAAAGCTCCAGAAGATTGCGCCAATACCAGCAAGATACATACCCAGTGAGCGGCGCGAAGATCTTCGCAGCATCGCATTTACGGTATCGTCTGACGTGTACCGCCTTTTAGGTCCGCCCAGCCAAGTGGGTCGCTTAAGCGTGCTGATAAAGAGTACCAAGCCAAGAAAAAAGAGAAAGATGCCTATCTTCATGATTACACTTTAGCAGCACCTGTGAACGGACGGACGCTCTTTTAATGAGAGCATAAATCTTGGCTTGAGAATCATCCTCTATGGATGCACCCTGACAGTTGCTTAGGCCGGAAAAACTGACAGCAATGCTGATTCCGCCACTGCGCATCAACAAATGGAGACTAAAATGATCGGCTATACAACTTTAGGTTCGAACAATATCGATGAATCCGCGAAATTCTACGACGCACTATTTTCAGTGTGTGGTGGCAGCAGAATCATGGATATGGGTACGTTCATACTTTGGGGGACTTCATTAGAAGATTCCGGTCTGGCGCTTACAAAACCTTTCGACGGGAATACGGCGTCCGTGGGGAATGGTGTTATGGTCGCTATTCGCGCTAGCTCCAAGGAAGAAGTGGACGCGATTTATCAAAAAGCCATCGAACAAGGCGGCACGGACGAAGGAGAGCCTGGCCCGCGAGGGGATGGATTCTACGCTGGCTACTTCAGAGATTTAGAAGGAAACAAACTGAATGCCTTTTTTATGGGCTAGTGCAGCAAGTGTATCTAGTAGCGTTTCAACCGGTCGTTGGAACGCTAAGCACCACGTGGCGTCACAGTCTGAGTTAACGCATTCAAATAGAGGGCGAGCAACATGTTAAATAGCTATGTGATCTTCCCAATGTTCGCAATGGTGCTCGTTTCGTTTACGACTTTGGTCTTGCTTTTTATGGCCAGAACCAAATCGGTCCGCGAGGGAACGATCAGCGCTGGATTCTTCAAAACTTATCAAAACCAGACCGAACCAGAAGCTAACCTTCAGCTTTCACGACATTTTGTGAATTTGTTCGAATCCCCAGTCCTATTCTACGCCGTCTGCATCTCTGCACTGGCAACGCAGAACGCATCCACCACCTTCCAAATCATCGCGTGGGGGTATGTCATCGCACGCGTTGCGCACATGTTTGTTCATATCGGGTCGAACACCTTGAACTATCGTATTGCTGCGTACTTCACCAGCTGGATAATACTGCTAATACTTTGGGTCTTGCTCTGCGTAGAGGTGGCCGGGATTGGGTAATCTGAACATCGAGTTGCCGCCAAGTGGTCCGTTACTCGACCGACAACTGACTAAGTCTTTCTAATTCTAAGGCTAGACTTTAACGCGGTGTTAGACGTCACCAGCAAGGTTTATCAATGACAGGGGAAGGCACCCTCTGGGTGATCGCAGAAATCTCTATTGGGTTCGCCGGTTTTACAGGCGTTGTCGCGGTTTTCGGACAGCAGACTTGGAGTGCGCTGAATCGCTATCGATTTACTGCGCTTTGGGCAACATCACTAACTACAATGCTGTTTGCCTTGTTTCCCTTACTGCTTTCTTATTGTGGCTTAACCGAGCCCAAAGTCTGGCGATACAGCAGCGTTGTTATCGTACTCGTCCTGACGATCGTGAACTGCGTTGAGCTACCTCGTGCCTGGCGGCTTCGTACCCACATGCCACAAACCGACAAAATCACCCTTTCAGGACTCACCTTTGTGCTATTTGCAGCCATTGGCGGTCTGGTTTGGAACGCAACTTCGCATGCTCCAACGATTGCGCCGTACATGGCAGCATTGATATATATGCTATTAGTCGCCTCTACAATGTTCGTTCGGCTGCTGTCTAGCCATGTGTCGGGGAATATAGATGAAGCCTAACGTAGGCATAGAGGTCGAGCGCCAGACCAGATGAGAAAAGTGAACCCAGTGGACATCGTGCAGATCCTAACTGGCGTCGCCGTCGTTGTGGGGATTGGACTTGTCGTTGTCGAGCTTCAACAGAACAGAGAGGCAACTCAATCACAGCTATCGACCGAGTCCTATCAGATCTGGACGCAACTGAAGTCCGCATCCCTTGGTGACAACGCCCCAGACGTGCTCGCAAAAGCCTGCTTAAGCCCGCAAAAACTCTCAGGTGCAGACTACATGATTTTGCAAAACTACTACTCCGTCATTATTAACAGTATCGTCAGAAACAAAGAGCTGTCGATGGGCACCTTTTACGATGACCGCATTTGGCAAGATGCCGCCATGGGAGGGTTTATGGAAATGTTCGCCACCACGCCCGGACAAGGTTATTGGAAAACAATCGCGCCACGGTGGGTAGACCCGACAGTTTTGGAATTTGGAAACGTACTTCTCGCAAACATGCCTCCGCCCAACTGTGGTGAAGATTTCAAAGGGTGGCGCAATTACGTCAACACGTCGATCGAAGATACCAACTGATAGATTGCACGCAAACAGGATGGCAAATACCTCACAACAGATGGCTGACGATTCAATGTGCTGGAACCCAACTAAGAACGTATGCGCTTCTCATTGATCGGTAACTCGGGCTCAGGCAAAAGTACTTATGCAGGCGACCTTGCAGCCCGTTACGATTTACCGATATTGGACCTGGACCAGATCGCCTGGGAACCTAACGCGCCAACAACGCTGAGGTCTGCAGCCGCAGCATCCTTGGATGTTAGCGTGTTCTGCGAAGCAAACGAAAATTGGATAGTTGAGGGATGTTACGCAGACCTGATTGACGCAACGCTTACCTACCAGCCCGAACTCATTTTCCTGGATCCCGGTGAAGCGCAGTGCGTGGCTAATTGCAGAAACCGACCGTGGGAGCCTTCCAAGTATTCAAGCAAGGTTGCGCAAGATGAAAACTTGAATTTCCTTCTAAGCTGGGTCCGCGGGTACTATCATCGCGATGGCAATCTTTCCCATACAGGACATTTAGCTCTATTCAATGGTTATCCCGGTTCAAAACAACGGTTACTCAAGCTGCCGCCGAAGGCATAGTTTCAGCGTGTGCCTGTCTGTTAACACATTTGTATGGGTTCTATCCACGCGCGGCACAACGAACGCGGATCTGGACGACTTCGCGGTGTTAGACGTCTGATGTCACGAACCAGATCTGAAATTGTCGCCAACTGGCTACAAATCGCTGCAAACATTGGGATCCTGGCGGGCTTGGTCCTGGTCGGGCTTCAGATGAAACAGAATACCGATCTACTTCAAGTGCAGCTTCTGTACGAGGAGAGCGATAGGCAAGTTGCAATCGAACGCACGATTATCGGTGAAACCGCTGCCGATGTTTTGGCGAAGTCTTATGGTGACCCCAGGGATTTAAACCTAACAGAACAGCGTATCCTGGAGGGGCATCTTTGGTCTGTGATCGAAGGATGGCGAGCAGCATATCGACTTAGTGAACAAGGCCTTATTGGCCCCGAAGACTGGAAAGGTCGTGTGGTTGATGAGGTTCCTTTTGTCTTGGGTAACCCCTATGGAAGAGCATTCTGGAGTGTATGGAGAGAGAACACTGTCTTTATGGCGCCACAACTTGCCAACCTCATCGATCAAGAGCTCGAAAAGGCCCCTAATTTTACAAGCGAATACTTTACCGATATGCAGCGCAAGGCGATCGAATACTACGACAGCTCGAACCAGTGACCCCACGATGCCTGACCAAGCATTATATCGGTAGTCGCACCGCCGTTTCGAAGCTGCCACTAAGAACATGTTCAAATTGACGGAGATACAATCATGAACTGGGATGCCCTGGGGGCGATTGCTGAACTACTGGGCGCAATCGCCGTTTTTGCAACGCTTGCGTACTTAGCCGTGCAAGTACGGCAAAGCAACATCGTCACAAAAGAGCAGGCACAGTATCACATGCTTCAAAATCAGCTTACGTATTTTGATCGTCTCGCAGAGAACCCTGAGCTGGTTAAAACTGTCTATGGTCCCGACCAATCTCAAGAACAAATAGACTTTCGCAAACACGAAGCTCATATCGTGGGCATACTATTCCGATGGAACTGGGAATACCTTCGTGTTCAGGACGGCATCTATCCCGTAGACGCCCTCCCGGTAGACGGGTTCAGGTGGCAATTCAGGACAATCGGGATCGACAGACATTGGGAAGATAAGAAGTCGTGGTTCGATGATGACTTTGTACAATTTATGGAAAGCGAAGTGATACCTTATGCCATTGACGCCTAAGGGACAGTTGAATCAACCGCCGCATCTCCTATTTGCTTACATTGCTTCCCAGCGCTCGCGCAGACACCTAATTCAAGGGAACGTGAAACATGTCCATCGCTGAACTATACGAAGTTTATTTTGCTGCCCAAGACGTGGCGAACCAGTTGTTACAGTTTTTGATCACGATATCGTTTGCTGTTGTTATTGTTACCTACGCGGCTTCGAATCGGCTCACCGGGATTCTCTATCTGATAATCGGAGCCGTATATTCCATCACTTATGCAATGCTTGTTATTCGAATGTCTGTTCATTTTGGGAAGGCTTATGAAACACAAAACAGATTGATCGAATTGGGAGAAAACTTTGCCGATCTCGACGAGTTCCTGACTGCCCTTGGTATTCTCTCCGCAGCGCTCATCTACCTCAGCGCGATCGGTTTTTTAGTTTACGGCTATACCAAAAGAGCGGATTTATAGATTGCAGTAATAACGACACAAGCACATGCCCGCGGTCGAAAAGCAGTCGTGCTAGATAAATTGGAGTTCGCATCATGAACTGGATGCCTAAGGGGTAGGTGAGCTCGTCAGTGCCATGATCAAAGACATAAGGTCGCAACGATGTGCTCACCCGCAATCATCATGAATCAAGACAAGCAAAAAGACGTGAAGAAGAAAAACCCCAGCTTTGCTCTTGTCTCAACACCACGTCCAACAATCAGCAAAACACCCGTTGCTCCAGCAGAATGCTTCGCGTTGTACTAGGAATCGCTGTTGCCTCGGGGCTCATATCCTTGAGCTTCGGATCTTATGGCGTTTTCGCTTTCCCAATCGTCTTAGTGGGCGGTTTGCTCTTCGGATTACCAATCATTCTTCTCTGTAAGAAACTAAACTGGCTGAACTGGTGGCAGGCGCTTTTAGGTGGAATCCTCGCACCGGTGCCCTATATCCTGTTCTATCTTTCCGCGAACCCAGGTCACACCGAACACGTAGGTCTCTACAACTCGGTTTTTGCGTTGGGGATGGGCATGCTCGGAGCACTCGTCGTTTGGGTTGTTGGTATTTTTCGCAACCCCGTATTTCAACCCTCGAACACACGCTTCCCCCTCAGTTTTTTGCTCGCAGTGCCGCTCCTAACGGGTGTTTATTACTATCACGACGCATTAGCACCTGAGTATCTGCTCGGATGTATCACGTCCTACGAACCGGCCGAAAACCCAACCCCGTGGAACACTGCCTACATCACCGTTGTTACGGAGGATGGCAACACCTTCAGAGATGGCATCACAGTGGGATACTCTAATCCTGATATCGTCGGCAACTGCGCTTGGGGATCAAAAAAGCGCACTGTGTTCTTACAGACATTTATGTACTCTTCACATAGCGTTGATTCAAAAGGATGCCAACCACCGTGCCCCAACCAATCTTCCAGCACCACCCCAAACGCACCGCCAGTTGAGCGCTGATCTCGTGGAGTGCAGTAGCGCCGAGGGTGCCTGCAACGTGAAACAGTGTGGCGTAACATAGAAACATCCAAGCCTATTACCTTAGCTATTTGAACCACAATGTTTGACCACATCGTCATTGGCGCTAGCAGCTACGAAACAAGCAAGCGTTTCTTTCTTGAAGCTCTGGAGCCGCTGGGTATTCAGATCATTTCCGAGGGACCGCTTGGCATCGAGATCAGTACGGACGACAAATCATCGCTGTGTATTCGGCGGGTTGAAGAAACACCAAGTCGTCTGCACATCGCTTTTGTTGCACAATCCCGCGATCAAGTTGAACGCTTTTATCAAGCCGCACTCAAGGCCGGTGCCAGCGATAATGGTGCACCCGGTATTCGACCTGAGTATAGCGCAACCTATTTTGCTGCCTTTGTGATTGGCCCGGATGGCCATAATATCGAGGCGGTATGTCACGAAGAGATGGAGACCCAACCATGAACTGGGATGCCATTGGAGCAGTGGGAGAAGTACTAGGCGCCGTGGGTGTCATTGTTACACTTGTTTATCTTGCCTTACAGATCAGGCAAAACTCGCTCACAACCAGAGCCGAAATCCGGCAGTCTTTGGCTGAACAACAAATCCAATTCATCAACTCAAGAGCCACCGACCCCTTCCTGCGCGGCGCCATCGACAAAGTCTATTCGGGTGATCCACTTACCGGCGAGGAAGCTTTTGGCGTGCATTCTCACTGCTTAGCCCACGTTCGATTGTTCGAAAACTACTTCGCCCAATACAAACTGGGCTCCATGGAGGTTGGAGACTGGGCGGCAATGCGTAAACTCATCTCGCGCCATCTTTCACTGGATCCATATCGGAACGCATTCGAATCCGTCAGAACCACCTGCAACGCGGACTTCGTCCATGAAGTCGATCAAATCCTCGAAGAAGATTCGGGCAGGCTATAGCGGCAACCTTAGCACCGCTATACACTGCTATTTCGCAGACTCGGCCACCATCGGAACAAGTTCTACAACCAACGGATTTGGTTTGTGAGAGTGCATAGCACCTGTGCCCGCATCAACACCAGCACCTATGATGCCACCCACCAGCACATTACCCGCCATACCGGCAGCACCGGCACCGTCGACACTGCTCGTCACATTAGTGGTCAGGGTTTCAAAGCCCTGCTTTTCTATGGTCA
The DNA here is from genome assembly GCA_039028095.1 of Pseudomonadota bacterium. Lineage (GTDB taxonomy): Bacteria > Pseudomonadota > Gammaproteobacteria > Pseudomonadales > Azotimanducaceae > UBA4421. The sequence goes on along the minus strand of JBCCIU010000011.1, from coordinate 153,149 downwards.
GGACAAAATCCCCACGGCGCTTTACCTTAACACTGCAAGGTGTCACGCAGCTCCATCCAGTAGATGAACTAACCTCCGCTCCAGCTGGCTTGGTTTCGATCACAAAGGCCTCGTTTGTGCCTCTCGTGATTGTTGCGCAACCCGAAAGAACAATTAACATCGAAAGTAAGCAGTACATCCTTGCCATAACGCATCCCTTAGTGTGTGTTAAGTTTTATCTAACGAGTATTATTAGCACAACGGGCAGACGAAAAATGAGACTACGGTTACACTTGGGCAACTTGGCAGCCTATCCAAATGTCCGCTGCGCTAAGAGTAGCTGGCACCCTGTACGTAAAAGCGCTTCTCAATCGCCCGTATTGCAGCGACACTAGGGGCCATGGAAACCGCACCAGACATAGTACGCTGGCTAATTATTCTCTCGACCCTGGGTAGCGGGATGATGGCTGGGCTATTTGTGGCTTTTTCAACATTCATAATGAAAGCGCTTGCCTCAATTCCGGAAGGGGAGGGCATGCGGGCGATGCAGGCAATCAACCGTTTCATCATCAGACCCAGTTTCCTTGTGGTATTTCTTGGCACTGGCGCTTTGCTGATCGCATCCTGCTTGCTCATCGAAAAATCCCATCCATCTTTTTTATTCCTGGTATTTGCAACATTGGCTTATCTGGTCACGTGTTTAATCTCAACCATTGCCTTCAACGTACCGTTGAACAATCAACTGGAGTCATTCGATTCAACGAGCGATGACGGATTAGACTTTTGGCAACACTACCTGGATCGATGGGTTAAATGGAACCACGTCCGTTCTGTCGCCTGTCTGGGCGCAACGATTCTCCTGGCTTTTGCTTTGTCGTCCCTATGAACTTTGATTTTCATCCTGACATTTTGGCGAGGCTGGCATGCGTTTGGCGCTTTTCAGCAGCGCATTATCAGACACGCATCATCCCGGCGGTGACATCGTGTTAAGCGCGATGGATATCGTCTTCTGGCTCGTGGTCTTGGTGATCAGTATCCCGTGGATATCAGAGGTGTTTGCGACACCTGTGGCTTATAGATACGTACCCTGCACTGGTCGGCACTGGAAACGTATGTTTCCTCAACAAGACAAACACAGTATCCGAACTTTTTTACTGTGCTTCACAGACGGAATGGCGTTCTCACCAGCAGACAAACTGAGATTTAAGCCCAGCGATAAAGTACTGGACGTATATCGCTCAATCTATGGAGGCAGAACGCCGTTGGGTGATCACATGGAGTGTGAGACATTTCTCGACAGTCTCAGCGAAGAGTTTGTTTACGATTTGGACTCACTGTATGGCGTTTGGCACGAACACATCACCCTGGGTGAACTCTTTGAAGCAGTAATCAACAAACCTGAATCACGCTCCGTTCCTCTTTGATGACAATCAACAGCGCATATATTTTTACCGTGTTTATATCAGTGGTTGTGCTGTTTCAGCTGGCCCTCGCTCTGGGTGTGCCTTGGGGAAACATCGCCATGGGCGGTCGATATCCGGGTAAGTTTCCACCGCCCATGCGCATCGCAGCAATCGTTCAGGCTTTGGTACTGGCCGTTTTCGCCTACGTAGTTCTGGTGCGCGCACACGTGCTAGAAAGCAGCTTCTACAGCTTGGCAGAGGTAGCGGTGTGGATCGTTGTGGCACTGATGGGTTTATCATTTGTTATGCATCTTATTACGCCGAGTAAATGGGAACGAATTATATGGACGCCGGTTGTGATTGTTCTTTTTACATGTTCGTTAATCGTTGCTTTATCGTGACCGCAAACCCTGTTACAACGACGCTTCAGCAGGCTAAAGGCGCTTGTCCAAGACGACCTAGACGGAGCAAATACTCATGAAAGACATCCCCGGGATTGATGATGAGGGCAACCCCAAACACGGGCCCTTTAAACTCTTCTTCAAGAACGGTCTTGTTTCTTGTCAGGGCGAATTCGATCACGGAAAAAAGTCTGGGGCGTGGAAGTACTTTTTGAACAATGGTCAGATGCAATCTGCAGGCAGGTTTAAAGACGGGAAAATTTCCGGCCGGTGGAAATGGTTTTACAAAACGGGCGAACCAAGAGCAACCGGCGGCTTTGACGATGAAGAACAGAAACATGGCTTATGGAAACGATTCCATTCCTCCGGGCAACTTTGGGACGAGGGTCGGTTCGAACACGGTAAGAAGAAAGGGACTTGGAAGGTGTACGATGAGAAAGGGGTGCTACAAAAGAGCCAGACTTTCAAATAGACACGCGTAGTTGTCCGCAGACACTTAAATGGCAACCTCGCATAAGAAGGGGGAGAGGTAATATGAGCATCCAGGATCTGGGCAGTATCGGCGAGTTGGTCGGCGCGATCGCGGTAGTCGCCACCCTCGTCTACCTGGCCGTACAGGTGAGGTTTCTTAAGTCCGAACTACATATGGCCACCATGAAAGATCAGACAGAAGCATTTGCCAATGTCACCAATGCGGTTGCGACGTCGCCCGCCCTGGCCGCCGCCCTGGAAAAAGCCAAATGCAACGATCCGATGGAAGGTTGGGAAGAACGTATGGCCCATAGCTTTTTTCTAACTTGGATGAACGCTTTTGAGCTGCTGCATAATCAAGCGCAAGCCAGAGCGCTGGCGATACCTGACCTTTCGATCAATACCGTCCTGTCTACCTTTTTACGTAGCGAACCGTGGGTACTTGGTTACTGGGCGGAAAACAAAAATTACTGGCCTCCCAGCCTTCAGCAACTAGTGGATCAAGAAATTGAGCGTTTGGCATCTGATATTGGGGGTCGCACCCAAGCCTAGAGCAACCACTCATCATTCATGTTAGAAACAACGCCATGATCATTCAGTTTCACAAAATTTCCGATGAAGCGCACACAATTACGGTGACCCGCTCGGATAGGACCATCTCGGTCAAGTCTCTAAACTCGCGCAGCTTCCTCTTTCATGACTTGGCACATTTTGTATTAGAGATCGAAATTCCACTAAAATCCGGTTTTTGGGGCAGCGTCGCAGACGGTGCGGACCTTGACAGCGCAAACTGCGATGGAGCCGATTTGCTTACCGCGGAGCGTATCGCCGGACCTTTTCAGACCCTGGTAAAAAACCTCGCTCCAGCCAGCAGCTATCAGCACGTATTGGATGGAGCACTGACAGACTGCACGCACACCGACAAGTTAGCCAGCGCTATCCATGAGCGAGTGAGGCAAGTAAGGGGAATGTGGAGAGCAACCCCTTACGGCGACAAGATGGAGCTCACCTGGCCATACTAACCCGCAGAGCTATCAACTCAATTCCAGGATAACCCATGATCGACTTTGAAAATGCATCCGTCTTTAAACTCAAACCCATCAGCGTCGATAAGATGAGAAGCGAGATCAATGAATTCCTAATAGAAGGTGAAGAAGTGTTTGCCGTATTTAAATCGATGCGCGATCAGCTGGTCTTCACCAACAAGCGCGCCATCGCAACCAACGTACAAGGCATAACAGGCTCAAAGATTGACTACACCTCGATCCCATTCAGCAAGATCCAGACATTCTCTATCGAAACCGCCGGAACTCTGGATCTGGACTGCGAGATCCAGCTGTATCTCAGCGAAGTGGGTATGGTGACCTTTGATATCAAAGGTAATTTCGATATCGTTCGTTTTAATAAACTCATCAGTACCTATGTACTGCAGTAGTCGCCAGAATAAACAACCTCCAATTCAAGGAAATGCCATGAGACTGCTCGTGTTAAGCATCATCGCCGCAACACTAAATCTATACTCATCCCACGCAAAGGCTGCCGACGATGAGATCGCTAACATTTCCGCAGCAGAGGTTAAGCTGCAAGACTCTGCATACGTGGTATTAGATGTTAGAACACCAGCAGAATTTGAGTCCGGACACATCCAGGGTGCCGTGAACGTGAACATCAACGAGGAGAGCTTCTCAAAACGCATTGCTACCTTCGATCCGTCCAAAACCTACATTGTCCACTGCGCTGCCAATGTGCCTAACGGTCGGTCTGCAAAAGCCATTCAGGTCATGCAGGGCTTGGGATTTAACCAGGTGCTCAGCTTAGAAGGTGGAGTGGCTGCATGGACCAAGGCCGGCCGAGCGCTGGTTGAGTGATTAAACGCTGATGGCAGGCCAGGTTAAAATTGTCTACTGCACACAATGCGGATGGCTGCTGCGTTCTTCATGGATGGCCCAGGAGTTGCTCACCACCTTTGCAGAGGAGATTGCTGAACTTACCCTGGCGCCAGCAACCGGAGGTGTATTCGAGGTTTACGCAAACGATCAGATTGTGTGGTCTAGGGCGGACCAAAAACGATTTCCCGCCATTACCGAGCTGAAAAGAGCCGTAAGAGATGTTGTCGCACCAGAGAAGTCGCTGGGGCACGTCGATAAAACAGACTGAGAGACGGAACACGATTCGGACGGCTATTGAATTGGATTGCTGAATTGTTTGAACAGTTTTCCTAAGGGAGAGTCAGTGCTTTTACAACCCATCGTCATTTACTTGTCGGCAGGCTTTTTTTTGCTTTATGGACTCGCCTTCAGCTTCTTTCCTATCGCTATGACAAATCTGATCACGCAAGGCGAGTTGCTTGGCGCTTCCGCACAAGTTGATTTCAGAGCCACATATGGCGGTATGACTTTAGCAGTGGGTCTTACTATTTTATTTTTATACAGAATCGGTCAAGCGCGGGCCTCTCTTGTTGTGGTCATACTGGTTCTGCTTGCCATGGCAGTCACTCGCACCATAGGTTTTGTTCTTGAAGGGAGTACCAACACGCTCATGTACGTTTATCTAATTTTGGAGCTGGCAGGCAGTGGGCTTGCATTTTTGGCATTAAAAACAGGACCAGAAAGCTAGGCATGTACCTGCCATTGATGCAATCGAGACGTTTAAACTGTGATCCAGAAGATCTCCCCTACGGGGAATAGGCAGGCGCAGACTCCAGCATGCCTAGTCAAACCAACAGATCAAAACATATCGTACTAACTGGCGGTCCAGGCTCGGGGAAAACAACCACCCTGGAGTTACTACATCGCAAAGGATACGTCACCGGTGAAGATGCGGCTCGCAGTCTTATCCGAGAGAGAAAAAAACAAGGGCTGTCTGCCCGCCCCGACGCAATCACTTTCGCACAGCTCATCTTCCAGAGGGAGGCAAAAGCATACTGCCGACACACAACCGTGCCCATATTCTATGAACGCGGGGTGGTGGAGGCGGCAGGAACGCTGTGTGCGCTGGAAGCTATGGATGGTCACGCTGCAAGCCGATTCTTAGAGCGCCATCCCTATGATGCGGTTTTTATCTTCCCACCCTGGGAAGAAATCTATTGTACGGATGAAGAGCGAGACCATACATTTGAACACGCGGTCAACGTATACAAGACAACAAAAAATCTATATCAATCATTTGGATACGCCACGACGCAGGTGCCTCCAGACACTCCGGAGAATCGAGTTGAGTTCATTCTCAATCATTTATCACTCTGAAAAAGTGAGGCCAAAGGACTCGCAAGCCTTGAGCCAATCGCTGTTTTTTCCAGCGCTCTTTCTCAACACTCCGACCTTTCTTACCTTCCCCACGTTTCTGCTCTTTGCGCTATTTTTGCTCATCTTTCCCCCACAAGCAGCAGCCCAGGCCGCCCGCCCGATTGCTGACGAATGCGTTGTACTTTTGCACGGCCTTGCGCGATCCTCCAGCTCTATGAACGTGATGGAACACGAGCTAGTCGCGGCAGGTTTCGCGGTTGCCAACGTCGACTATCCATCAAGGAAAAAACCAATCCAGGCGCTGGCCATCATCGCCATTGAGACTGGACTTGAGCAATGCGGAGATCAACCTGCAAAGGTGCATTTCGTCACTCATTCCCTGGGCGGCATCCTGGTTCGGTACTATGCGACGGAACGTTCAATACAAAAACTGGGCAGGGTTGTCATGATTGGACCGCCTAATCAGGGTAGTCAGGTGGTAGACGACTATAAGAACATTCCAGGCTATCGATTGATCAACGGTCCGGCGGGCTTTCAGTTGGGGACGGACGAAAACAGCATTCCACTGAGCCTGGGGGCGGTTGAGTTTGATCTTGGCATCATTGCAGGGACACGTTCCTTAAATCCAATACTCTCCCAGAGCCTGCCTAATCCTGATGACGGTAAGGTCAGCGCAGAGCGCACCAAAGTCGAAGGGATGAACGACTTCATCGCCGTCCCACATACCCACACCTTTATGATGCGCGCCGACATTGTGATCGAACAGACCATTCGGTTTTTGCGCAGCGGCAGTTTTCAACACAGCCCTGACTAGTCCACACCGGTATTTGCCTCAAAGACATGCCAAACTGGAAAAAGACTAATCAATCTGGACAAGAGGAGGCCTGACATGAACAGAGATTGGGCGCAGATTCTGACCAACGTCGCAATCATTGGCGGGTTGGTGTTGTTGATTTACGAACTCAACCAAAGTCGAGATCTTGTGCGAGCTCAAGTGGTAGATTCTGTTTACGGCGCGGCTGTGACGCGTAATCTTGCACTGCTTGGTGAATCCCCAGAGCGAGCCATCGCCAAATCTTATTTTCAGCCCGAACACATCACCGAAAGTGAAGCTGTGGTCCTCTCTCAATTCTATACCGCATTACTTGTCAGTTGGCTGCGCAACAAGGACGAGCGAGGTGCAGGCTATTTTGAAGCAGCTTATGAACAGGTGATCACATCCGAAGCTTATTTCCTAAATACCGTTCCTGGACGTATATGGTGGAATTCAGTGAAGAGTGTGCAAGATCCCCAGCTGCGACTTGCAGTGGACCGGGCTCTAGCGAAGATTACTGTAGAGCAACAAAAGACAATGGTTTCACAGCTGGTGGGTAAAAAAGCCCCGTCTTTTCCATACGACAACTGATGATTCGCAGGCACCTAGTCTGATGGAATTTTGCTCACTCTGATGGCTAGTGACCTGTGCTTTAGATCACCTCCTGACAACACGGTGTCAGGAGGAGCAGCCACTCACTTGAAATGATTGATAGATTTGTAAAACTGGTCGCTACTGAATTTAGGACGAAGCTTTAGGCAGAAGATATATGCGCCTGGCATTTGAACGCGTAGAAAACCTCAAGAACATCGGCCCAACCGTCGCAAAAAACTTACGTATGGTGGGCATCCACACCTATGGCGATCTAGAGAAAGCCACACCCGCAAAGGTGTTCCGACAGCTGCAAGCACACCATCCGGAGCGAACCTGGCCAGTTTGCTATTACCTCTATTCTCTGGAGGGTGCACTCAGGGATAAACACTGGGATGATCTTCCTCAAGCCGTAAAAGATCGCTTGCTGCGTGAAGCATCAACCTGAGACTTATTCAACGATGGAGCCGCCATGCCAATCGCCGCCCTGGTCATAGATGTTCAAGCCGGCCTGGTGCCAGGCTCATACAACGAAACTCAGGTTCTTAGTGCTATTCAAACCACAATCTCTAAAGTCCGGCTAGCCGGTGGTGCCATTGTCTACATTCAACACTGCCACAATCAGTGGGAGCCATTGAAGAAAGGCAACCCGGGGTGGGCACTACATCCATTTTTGGATACTCGCGAGACGGATGTATACGTGGAAAAAACAGCATCCGACGCCTTTTATGATTCAACCCTTGCCCAATTACTTGATGAACACAACATATCAGACGTTGTGATCATGGGATTGCAAACCGAATATTGTGTCGACGCAACCTGTCGCGCCGCACTGAGTCGTGGATTTGAGGTGACCTTGATTAAGGATGGACATACCACCGGTGACAGTTTGCTAAATGCCGAGTTGACCATCGCGCATCACAATTCGGTGCTGGAAAACCTGGCCCATCCGCGTTCTCAAATTCGCGTCGTCACCGGCACAGACTACAACCCCTGATGGAATGAAAACTGCTGATTGATACGCTTTGGATTTGCCCGATCGATCTGGCAATATCCTAGTGAAGTAGCCTGCTGACCAACGGAACCTTTCAGATGCGTGAAAACATCACCCAACGACTGTCAGCAAGATTTGCAGCCTACCAGGATCTGGCCGAACAGCTGGAAGAGGATTTGTTGCACAAAAAGCTGGAACTGCCCAAACACAAATCCCTGGCCGAACATCTGTGGTGTGTCATCGGCGCCAGGGAGAGCTATACACATGCCATAGAACGCGGCGCCTGGGATGGGTTTACCTGCTCAATGCAGTCATTTGCTCCGCAGGACTTTTCACACAAGTTAAGTGAGTCTGCGGACACCGCGTTACGTACGCTTGACGCAGTGACTGAATGGACCGACGAAAGAATTAATCTCTTGGCTACACTGGCAGAACATGAGGTGATGCATGAGGGCCAGATCATTCGACATATGTATGCCTTGGGAAAAACCTTACCCGATTCATGGACCTGGGCTTAGGCAGGTAAAATGCAGCTAGAAACAGACCGCTTGTTGATTCGTTATTTCCGCGACGAAGATTTATCGCGTTATGCGCCCATTGCAAAAGATCCTGAGGTCATGAAGTTTCTAGGCGGACCGCAAACGGATAAAGAAATAGAACACTACGTTAACGAAATGGTCGAACTCTCAAAGCAAGGACTTGGACGTTTTGTCGTCACCCTGAAGGATACCGAAGAGCTGATCGGGTTTTGCGGCTATCGACCCGCAGGCGCATACGTAGACTTTGGCTATCGCTATGCCAGACACACCTGGGGCCAAGGGTTTGGATTAGAAGCAGCCTTGGCGGTCAGGGAATATGGGGTCACCGTCTTAGCGCTTGATAACATAGAAGCAGGTGCGGCAACCGAAAATATCGCTTCCATCAAGATACTGGAGCAGCTCGGTTTTAGGCATCGCGAAGAAGTGCTCTTTGAGGGACATCCATCTATTCGTTTTCGCGATACCCTGGGGCTGGATGACGTCGCGAAATCCAGCCGCTGAGCCCCGCCAGACGTGCATAAAGTTTTGGTCAATGTGGCACTTGTTCTGGGATTTGGTTTGACCCTACTGATTGCCACTACCTATATCGCGTTAGAATCTGGTGGTGTCTTTATCGCCGAAACCAAAGGCTTTGATAACCAGGCGGTTCGCAAAACGCACATCTGGTTTGTCGAGCATGAAAATCGGGTGTTTTTGGAAGCCGGCAATCCAAATAATCCCTGGGTGAAAGATCTCGAAGCTGGTAGTACCCTGATACTCAGGTCAGCTGATCACGAAGCGACCTATCGCTACGTACTTCATCGGCAAGGCAGGCATCGAGAGATACGTCAGCTGATGAGACAGAAATACGGATGGCGAGATTGGTGGGTATCGCTATGGTTTGACACCACACAGTCTTATCTAATCGAGGCGGAACCTGTCGTAACTGACCGCCAGCCGATGAAGCTAAGATGAAGTTGAGATTAAGGTAAATAGATCCGGCCTGCTGGGGAGGCACTGCAGATGAGTCAAGATCTGAACGCAAATACACTACTCGAAGTGGCACAAGGTGCAGAACAATGGATAAACACGCTCAGCCATTCCACGCCAAATGGACAACGCTGGGGGCTTGCTGCTGAACGTCCTGACAAGTTCGTACCCACGCTCTATCTGGGTTCCGCCGGCATTGCCTTGTTTTATCTGGAGCTTTATCAGGCAACACAGGACAACAGATATCTAAAAACTGCCATGGCAGCCGGTGACGACGTCATCGCCCAGATTCCAGAGCTGAATCCCACCTGCGCACCCATGGGTGGGTGGACAGGTTACATGTTCTTTTTCAACGAACTTTATAAGCACAGCAACGCAAACCGCTTTATGGAAGCCGCCAGTCTGAGCGCCCTGAAACAAAGAGAATCGGCGACAGGAATAGGCGCTGGCATCGGCTGGATTCAAGAGATGCCTTACGCGAAATTAACCGGGCATTCTGGGGTCCGCGAAATATTTGATATGACTGAGGGTGCAGCCGGCGCGGGTACGTTCTGGTTGTACGCTCATGATGAAAAGATTCACGCTGAAGCGTTGAGCTGGGCTGTGGCTGCGGGCGAACGGCTACTTGAGGTCGCCGAGACGGCCGAAGGGGGCCGGCGCTGGCAGCTGATGCCGGATATACCCTATCCATTTGACGCACCAAATTTTGCTCACGGTACAGCGGGGGTTGCCTACTTTATGGCACGCCTGTACGAATGTACCCGTGAGCAAAAATATCTGGACGCGGCTATTGATGGCGCAACACACGTGCAGGCCGTCGCCGAAGAGATTCCGGGTGGCGGTCATCTGGTACCCCACGTCTTAGACGACGGCCGCCCCAACCGTTTCTATCTGGGGTTGTGTCACGGGCCGCCTGGTACCGCGCGCCTGTTTTACCTGCTCACAGAATTGACCGGCGAATCTGCATGGTGTGACTGGGGCAAGGGGTTGGATCAGGGCCTGGTTTCCATTGGCGCGCCAGAGGAGCGAAGCAAGGGATTCTGGAACAACATCAGTCAATGTTGTTGTGACGCCGGAATCGGGGATCATGCCGTGAACATGTATCGCCTTACAAATGACCCTTTCTACAAAGACCTGGCACTGCGGGTTGCTAACCAGCTGATTAAGAGCGCAAAAGTAGAAGATGGTCATTACAGTTGGCCTCAGGCAGAACATCGAACGCAAAAGGACTTTATTCAAGCTCAAACGGGGTATATGCAAGGCGCGGCAGGGGTTGGTAGTTTTTTCGTACACCTGGCGACCACGATGAACGACGCCCCAGTGAAAATTCAGTTTCCCGATTCACCCTTCTCAAGACTCGACTAGATATGGGGGCCTACTTACCTCTTATTTTGTGGTTGCTGGGTATGGTCGCTTGCCACTACATTGCGAAAGCCCGGGGGGTGAAATCAACCTTTCTTCGCCGCCTGTTTGTCGTCTTTTTTGGGCCGCTGGCGATTCCTTTTGTTTTTCTATTCAAACCAGAACACGAGGCAACCTAAGACACTATGCAAGTACTCAGCCTGCGATACAGCGTGGTGGATACACAGGCACCGTCCATGATCGACTTTTTTACCGCAGTGGGTTTGCCGATCAAAGACACCGGGGAATCGTCATCGGGGCAGGTTTTTCTTGCTGGTGACAGCTGGCTTGAGATTTGGCAATCCACGTCTGAGATGCCTGAGGGGACCATGTTACAAATTGTGGTTGATGATGCGGATGCGTTTGCCGAGCTCGCAACCTCCAACGGACTCGAACCGCAGGGTCCATTCAGTGCGCATGGCGAGAAGATCTACTTTTTACAGGCGCCATCCGGGTTGAACGTGACGATACAGTCAGCAGATTGTTAACAAAAACAGCGTGGCTTACCGGTTATGAGCATCCAGGATTTTGGCGCTATAGGCGAAGTACTGTCTTCTCTGGGCGTCATGATTACGCTGATCTTTCTGATCGTCGAAGTCCGCCGCAATACCCATGCCAGGTGTTTAAAGATCGCATCGTCAGCGAGTTTAGAGGCACAGCGGCTGCATAGAGTGGCCCAGCAGATACAGGACCTTGCTAGAGGAATAACTCATGAAAAAAATGGATACAGCAGAATGGAAAGCGTTTATTCAATCCGGAAGCCGGACGGGCAAAGTATCCACCATTCGGGCTGACGGCAGTCCACACTGTGTGCCGGTTTGGTTTATCTTCCGCGATGAGAAGATCACCTTCATGACCTGGCACAACTCTTACAAAGCAAAACACATTGCCAAGGACAATCGAATTAGCATTGCTGTGGACAGCGAGATATTTCCATATCACTTCGTCACCATTGAAGGCACGGCGGAGATCGAAGAGCCGTCTATGGAAGACTTATACAACGTGTCGAAACAAATCGCTCAACGTTACGTGCCAGAAGATCGTGTGGAAGAATATGCAAAACGCAACGCGGTTCAAGGTGAAGTTTTGGTGCACGTAATACCCACAAAAGTACTGTCCGCAAAAGATGTCGCGAGCTAACCCTAGATCGGACGAGAGTCATGGCAAAAAGCACCGCAGGAAACCAAACAGACTCGAACTTAATCTCCGCCTTCACAGGCGGGTGCCTGTGTGAAGCGCACCGATATGAGATTCACCGCTGCAAACTGAACGCTATGCATTGTTATTGCCTGATGTGCCGAAAAGCACACGGTGCCGCATTTTCCACCCATGTGATTGTTCCGCCAAAACAACTGGTCTGGCTGTCGGATCGCAACACGTTGATGGCCAGAGAATCCTCCCATGGTGCCTATCGCGAATTCTGCGGTACTTGCGGTACGCACCTTCTTGTTCATGGACAATCTGGCGATGGCACCTATGCCATTCCTGCTGGTACCCTGAATGGCAACCCGCCGCTGAATCTATTGGGGCATATGTATACACAAGCATTGGTGCCCTGGCACACCATCACTGACGAGTTGCCACAGTACGAGAAATGGCCGCCGGGGTACGGGCCAGATCAGTAAAACAACCATCACTAACAAGTGGAGACCGGGCAAATGAGCAATCCACCTTATGCAGAAGTTTTCCCTCTTCTATGGAGCCCTGACGTGGGGGCGATCGCTGATTGGGCCGTCCACACTCTGGGCCTAAGCGAATCCTGGCGAGCGCCAGGGGAAACCGGCGAGATCGAACATGCAGAGCTGCATTGGTTCTCTGGCAAAGTGTCCGTCAATATCGACAGGGGGGATAACACAGGCCCCTCTGGCATCTCACTCCGTGTAGACAGCACAGCGGTGGTGGATCAGATTTTCGAGCGGGCGCAAGCGGCTGGCGGGACTATTTCACAAGGATCACAAGGACCTGAACACAGCAGAATTGCTTATAGTTTCACAGCCATAGATCCAGATGGTAACCAGTGGTGGGTCAACGCAGAAACCGGTTTTCTGGACGAGCTAAGGCAGACACAGGCTTAAGACGCATCATGAAGCTGAACCAGCGAAGGCAAATTGCCTTACCCGTCGCCAACGCTGATCGTACTGAAGACTTCTATGGGCAAGCGTTCGAACTGGAAAAGTGCCAGATCATGAACTTTAGATGGCATTCTTCTGTGATCCAGAAGAATATACACTCGCCCTGATAGAAGAGCGGATGAAATGACTAAAATCACCCCCACAACCAAACAGCGGACGGCGCGCGTTATCACGGTTTTACTGACCTGGATTCTGTCAGCAGCCGCATACGCAGATAACCACACGACTGAGCAGGCCGATATGCCACACCCCTATATTTTTCATCTGATTCAAGCCGATCTATGGCAGGCGGCGGTGGATTCTGACCAGATGTACTATCCACCCACTTACGAACAGGACGGTTTCACCCACGGAACCGCAAATCCCAATCTGCTTTTGAACGTCGCCAATCATTTTTATCAAGAGGTACCCGGTGAATGGCTGTGTTTGCGTATGACCGTCGACAGCCTCAAACAAGGTGGTGTCGAAGTGGTTTTCGAAGGCACAGCCCCGGTTGGCGATAAACAGCCAGACTTTCCCGGCACGGATGACGAGCTGTTCCCGCACATTCTTGGAGGAATACCACCCGCAGCGGTATTGGATGTCCACCAGGTGATCCGCACAGGCGATGGCGGATTCGTCTCGATCGAGGGTGTGACGGACTGAGTCTTGGCGCATTGCACCCTGGCGAATACGGGTGAACATTCTCTACAAGAATAGCCTCGATCCTACCCAGCTGAGGCAACTGGAGCGTTGGTTCACTCAAGAATGGGCTGAGCTTGACCCGCTCCTTGATCCCCAGGGCGTATACCCCGAGCCCATCCTGGCCGAGAACACCGAAGGGACAATCGTCGGGGCTCTGGCGTTTACCCAAGCGGCGGCCTTCGATACTCAATCAGGCGCTCAGGGTGTGTGGATCAACGCGGTGCTGGTTGATCCGAGATTTCGTGGTCAGGGCGTTGCGTCCAGACTGATCAACGAGGCTGAACAGAGCGCAAAAAAGCGCGATATAAAGCAACTATGGGTGCTCACCCACCTACCCGCCTTATATCTCAGGCTCTCCTGGCAGATTGCTGGGCGGGCCGGCGCTGATACGGTGCTGTCCAAAGAGCTCAATTTGTTATGACACGTCGCGTCCACATTATCGGTCCAGCCGGTTCTGGGAAAATAACCCTAGCTCAGGCGTTTGCCGCAGCGCACTCGGCGCACCAAGAGCTGGATCACATCTATTACACGGACGTGCCCCGGCGAACCAAGCGATTGAATCAGGACGGTGAGGATGTTTGACTGCACCTTAAATTCAGGCGCGTGCGACTTAAGACATGGCTAAAACAAATACGATCAAAAGTATCCTGGGATTTTTTAAGGCGGTTTTGCAGAGAAGATTGCCCTTCCTCAGCCAGGATTCCTCGTTGGAGGCAATCTACAACTATGTGCCAATCAAAGATTTGTATGCGACATCGGGTCAGCCAAACGAGCGACAATTCGATCTGATTAAGCAGGCGGGTTTCACCACTGTGATCAACCTGGCGCCCACCAGTGTATTAGAAAACTCTGTGGTTGAAGAAGCCGCCATACTGGAACGTCTAGGCATGGAGTATGTACATATCCCGGTGGACTTTAAGAATCCCACCGATGAGGATTTTGCTCAGTTTGTGGGCGTGTTGAACGAACGGGACGGTCAGCAAGTCTGGGTGCATTGCGCCGCGAATATGCGAGTTTCGGCCTTTACCTACCGATACCGGGAGCAAATACTCCAGCATGATCCAGGCACAGCGCGGCTTGATCTGGAGAAGATCTGGGAGCCTTTTGGGGTGTGGGTAGATTTTATCAAAAACCAACAAGCACACTGAACTATGAAGTCCATACCCGCAAACTGTCAGTCATATAAGCAAACGCCGGTGTTTACCGAGGATACTGTTCCGGCAGGATTGTTACGCGCGCACCAGACTAAAGCGGGCGTATGGGGCAAGATCGTGGTGTTAGAAGGGCAGCTCGCCTATCGAATTTTCGAACCGGATAACGAATCTCACATCTTAAGCCCTGAACAATCTGGCGTTGTGGAACCCGAAGTACTACACGAAGTAGAGCCTTTGGGCACCGTTAAGTTCTATGTCGACTTTCACAGATAAACGCCAATTCCCTTAAGTGGCTATCAATTCCGAAATTGGCTATTCTCAAGGCGAACGTAGAATTCAGGACCTAGATATGCAGTCCAGAGAAGGCGTAAACCCAGATACAGACAATAACTCAGACTTTCGTGACCAACACTTCTCCAAGGACGATGTTGGCGCAATCGTCCGTGAAGCACTGGAGCTGGAGAATTCCGATAGAGCCCAATCTTTGTCCTACGCAGATCTGGAAGACATCGCCAGTCAATGTGGTGTCAGCAGTGACGCTCTGGCGAGAGCCATCGAATCACGCAAACTGGCCTCGACTAAAAACTCCATCCGCCAGGCCTGGCGCAACAAAGCGCTGACGCGCCTGATGTGGCCGACCGTTGTTTGCACCCTACTCATTATCATGAACGTCTCAGGGGGAGGATTTCCCTGGTCAATCTTTCCCGTGATCTTCTGGTGGGTACCCGAATTGGGTCGTTCAAAAAGCAAGTTATTTCCCAGTGATCTGCTGTTGACTGAAGCCGCACGCCGCATGGCAGCAAGAGAATCTCACGCCGTGTAGCGCGTTGGATTCTTGTCAGGCAACCCCAAGCCCTAGCGTCGGATGAAACCAGAGGAAGTTGCACAAAGCTACAACCAGATCGCCGATCGATGGAATGGCGATCAGTTTCAACGTAGCAACGGCATTACCCAACACGAACGAGCCCTGACATTTGCAACATCCCAAGCATCGGGAAAGAGACTCGCCTTGGACATCGGTTGCGGTTGCAGCGGTAGGTTTATCGATCTACTGCTTTCGCACAACTATGTAGTCGAAGGACTCGATCTGGCCGAAGAAATGTTGAAGTTGGCAAAACAAAGGCATCCAACCCTCACTTTTCACCAGGCTGATATCTGTACATGGCAACCGCAAAAATCATATGACTTCATCACGGCGTGGGACAGTATCTGGCACATTCCGCTGGCAGAACAAATTTCCACCATGCACAAGTTGATTGGCGCCCTGAAACCTAAGGGCATCATGATTTTCACCACCGGCGGTGTGGATGAGCCGTCAGACACAACCAACAACGCCATGGGTGTGCCGATGTATCACAGCGCTCCAGGGCTTTCCAACCTGCTGGCAGCCATTCAAAAGGCAGGCGCCCATTGCAGACACCTGGAGTACGACCAGCATCCAGAACTGCATGTCTATATGATCGTGCAAAAATCTTAGATGGCGCTACTCACTTTCACCGGCGCACAACCAGATAACTTTCGTGTCGAAGAGTGGTTGGCCGATCATGAAAACGGCGAGCTTGGTGCTCTGGCAACCTATTGGTATCGACAGATCAGAGTCCTCTGCCCGAACATGAGCGAGTTATTGCACGATAGTTTTCCTACAGCCTGTCTCGGTGAATACCCGTTTGCCTATGTTGGAATGCACAAGGCTCACGTAAACCTGGGATTCTTTTATGGTGCTGAGCTACCAGACCCGAACGAACTTCTGCAAGGTGCGGGTCGCTTAGGGCGCCACGTTAAACTGCGTCCAGATCAAGCAGTCGACCAAACAGCGCTGAATAGTCTGATCACGGCCGCGTACAACGATATAGATCAGCGGATCAAAGATGATTGAACGCTCAACAGGATCAAGCCAGATGCTCGAATCGCCGTTGGATGGTTCCTGTATGTGCGGCAGGGTGCGTTTTCAGATCGATAAAGTCATCCTGCCTTACGTGTTATGCCACTGTAACAGCTGCAAAAAAGCAACAGGAAGCGCTTATGCAGCGAACATTGCAGTGCCGCTGGAGGATTTCCAACTCATCGAAGGAGCTGACTTAATCCAAACCTATGAGTCATCGCCAGGAAAAGTTCGTCACTTCTGCGGCAGCTGCGCAACACCGCTGTACACCCTGGTCGGAGAAAAACCAAAATTTACCCGAGTGCGGCTGGGGAGTCTGGATTCCGATTTCAGTGCAACACCTGCTGCGCATATATTTGTGCAATCAAAGGCGGATTGGGAATCCATAACCGACAGCCTACCGCAATTCTCGGAATGGCCAGAACCTGGCATTCTGAACATTCCGGGTTCCCGTCAGTCCACACATAACGGTCAGCGTCCCGATGGCTGATCGGTTCAAAGCTATCCCCGAAGCCCATCTGATCCTGATTCGAGACGGTCAAATTCTCATGCTTCGGCGCGCAAATACAGGGTATGAGGATGGGAACTACTCCGTTGTGGCGGGACACTTTGACGGTGGTGAATCTGGCAGACACGCTATGTGTCGAGAGGCATGGGAAGAGGCGCAAATCGAGATCAACCCTGCAGACCTGACGTTGTTCCACATCATTCATCGCAAAGACGCCGATGAACGTATCTCCTTTTTCTACACAACCGGTGTCTGGCAAGGAGAGCCGGTTAACGCCGAGCCCCACAAGTGCGACGATCTTTCGTGGTTTGACCTGAACAACCTGCCCGAGAACACCATTCCGTATGTGCGTCACGCCATTCAATCCGGTCTGGCCGGCATAAGATATTCTGAATTTGGTTGGTAAACTCACCGACTGAGGACAAAAAAACAAGGAGAAAGACATGGCAGTAGAAGCTCATATGGTCACCACAACCTTAGACCTGCCTGGCTATAAGATCATAACCAGTCTAGGACTGGCGCGAGGCATTGTGGTTCGTTCCCGCAGCATCATCGGCAACACGTTTGCTGCTATCCAGGCCATATTTGGTGGGCAAATCTCAATCTACAAAGAACTCTGCGATCAGGCCCGCCAGGACGCCTACCTCGAGATGCTGGCTGAAGCCCATGCACGTGGTGCAAATGCATTGATTGGCGTCAGGTTTGAATCAAATGAGGTCACTTCTGGCATCACAGAGGTGTTTGCCTACGGAACAGCAGTGGTCACCGAACCGGAGTAGCGTTCGGTTCAAAGATAGAGGAAACGCTTATGATCAAAGGCGCACACACCATGTTTTGGGCTTATATCAGAGAACAACATGGGCTGCCATTGAGCTATACGAGCCGGCGTACAAAGAGTTAACGATGTCTAACGATTCTGATCAGAAGGCCGACACCCTGGCTGATGAACCTTTTGACTATCAAGAGACCAAATCTGGCCTGGTACAGATCGCTTACAAAGGCAAGACCGTCACCACGCTCAAAGGCAAAGAGGCCCAGAAGTTTCTGGATAAGACCCGGGGGCAAGATGTTCGTGCTGCACAGTTGGCCATGGCCAAGGCAACCGGTCATTTTAAGCGTGGCAACGAGCGCAGAGATTGATGACCGCAATCGACCACAGGCCAATGAGCCTAGGCAAAAAGTGTTTACTCGCTTTTGGTTGGATGAGTGTCATCGGAAGCATTTTTGACGCAGCCCTGGCTGTCCTGGCCCTGATCATCGCGGTTTTCAGTTCTACCCACGGCTTTGATATCACCTCAGATACGCTGTTTAAAGATTACCTGCCCTGGATCTATTGGATAAAAGCACTCGCCTATGAAGTTCTGGACCGGGCATTTGTGGATTGGATTTTTGCCTTACCAGCGATTGGTCTATTTACCGTGCGAGCGGTGGTCAGCACCTGGATTGGCAACTGGGCGCTACGGGTTGCCCGACGCTGAAGCACACCTCGGTTGTCCTCAACACCAACTCAGATCAGAATAGTCAGCGATTCAATAACGGCACTTGTACTTGGCCAAGATCCCCAAAAAACTGCAGCTCACAAGCGCCGCAATCGAAAACCTCATGGCAACTGAGACCCGCTGCCGAATCGCAACGATTGGACCAGGCACAGATATTAACTTGACGCCAATGACCTTCGGTTGGGCAGACGGCAAGGTTTTCATCTTTGGCAGAGGGCAGAAGGTGGCCAATCTACGCCGCAATCCCCAAGCCACTGTCCTGGTTGACGTGGGTGCCGAATGGTTTGAGCTGCAGGGGATCATGATGCATGGCCAAGCCCGGGTACTGGAAACCCAAGAAGAGGAGGCTTTAGATCCAAACCTGGCAAAGGCTCAACTGAACCTGGGGCATAAACATGGTCTTGTAGAAGCCGGACAAACCAAAGCCTATGCTGCCACCGCAGCCGGAAACAGCAGGCGTTGGATCGTTTTTACTCCAACCAATGTGGTGAGCTGGGATAATCAACAACTCAAATCTAAAGCCTGATAGAGAAGTCCTCCTATGAATCAGCCAGCCAGCGTTGAAACGATTCAATCAGTACTACAAAAAGTGATGAACACAGGGACGTTGCAACGTATTCCCAAACATCCAGATCAACGCGACGTCATCATGAGCCTGATTGCCCTGCACTTGGAACGACGTTATCCCTATACCGAGGTGGAATTAAAGGATGTACTTACGGATGCGCTAAGACCGTTTAACGCCAAAGTGGACCACGTCACCTGTCGCCGCTACCTGATCGACCTGGGATTTATGAAAAGAGATCGGGCGGGTACTCGGTATTTTTTAAATTTTCCCAAGTTAGAAGCCAGTCTGGTATCCGACATCACTGTGGAAACTGTGCACAACCTTCTGCTCGAGCTCGAAAAACAAATCGCCCAACGCGAACTTGAAAGAGCAGCACGACGCGCACAACATTTATCAAAATCATAAGGGTCGTAACATGAAGCAGTTTGCCAGATCGATTGCGCGTTTCGTGGCAATCGCCCTGTTATTGTTGATGGCCTGGCTGCAGCTGAACGACCCCGACCCACTTTATTGGGTCACGGTTTACGCCATCGCAGCGATGGTCCCGGCCCGCCGACTATTGCCTGTGCAAATCTCTTTTTTGTGGCCTATGACCATGGGTTTGCTCCTGGCAGGTTTGCTGATGAGCGCGCCTGGCTTTGTTGAATTTTTGCAGGAGGAACCATTGACAAACATCACCGGCACGATGTCGCCGCTCACCAGAGTCGAAGACGCCAGAGAGTTTCTGGGGTTGGTTATCGCTGGTGCCATCGTAGTCTTGTATCGTCACTAGTTCAGGAGGTCGGGGTGGAATTTAGATTTTCGAGAAACACAGCCCTTCAAACCAAAGATCCCAACGCCGCCAGGCACTTTTATGGCGATGTTCTTGGTATGGGAATCAAGGAATACCCGGAAGGTCCACAAATTCAGGCTGGAGCGATAGACATTTTTATCGATCACGGTGAAATCGGCGATACCTCCCTGTTACTGGAACTGAACGTGGATGACCTGAATGCTGCCAGAGTCCATCTTGAGCAGAACGGATGCAGCGTCCTCCGGTGGGAGGGGATTGGGCGCGCCTGTATTGTAAAAGACCCGTTTGGTTTGGTCTTTAACGTCTGGCAGGATCCGTAACGTGGCAACCCCTGCTTATGCCCGGGATCTGGGTGTTTCACTTCACTCGCCCCAGGATGCATTAAACGCACTGTCTTGTGGTGAGCCTGGCTGCATCTTTGAGCTGTCAGATTTGCACGAAGCGTTTTTTGATCTGAAGAACGGGCTGGCTGGGGAAGTATTTCAAAAGTTCACAAACTATCGGTTTCGCGCAGCTTTTGTTGTACCTGAACCGGAAAGGATGGGCCCCAGGGTAGTCGAACTTTGTCGCGATCATGAACGTCACCCCTTTGTGCGTTTATTCAGTACAAAAGAGGCGGCACAACAATGGCTTGGCAGATTGCAACAGTCTGATCAAGAGCAGCAATGATTTGCCTCGAGACATTCGCCGCGTTGTATACCGCTTTTTGAAGAGGCTTGTCAGATGCAATTTACCAAGAAGCTACACGCAGGTATCGTAGCAGGTGAAATCACCACCTCAATCCGCATTTGGATACGTCCCAGAGTTAAGATCCACGGGCGGTATAAGCTTGGTACAACACCAGGCTTTGTAGTGGTAGATAAGATCTCAGAAATAGCGTTCGAAGACATTACCCCGAAGATGGCTCGTGATTCAGGTTTCGCGGGTATGACAGATTTACTGAAAACCGCCAAACACGGTCGCGGCGAGCGGGTCTTTTATGTCCATTTTCACTACGAGGATGCTCGCCAAGCCAGGGAGAATTAAATGATTGAGAAATGGACGGTGAGCGATTCAACCCATCTGGTGTCCGACGAATGGCTGCAGCTGCGGCGAGATGTCTGTTGGGATCGAGGAGTAGAGATCGCACCCTACTACATCTTTGAGTATCGGCCCTGGGTCACGATCATACCGATCACCCCACGCCAGGAGTTGGTCCTGATTCGCCAGTACCGTCACGGATCGGGCCAGATCGAAATAGAAGTACCCGGTGGAAACACCGAGCCCGATGACACAGATATGTTGGCCGCAGCAGCCAGAGAACTGCTGGAAGAAACAGGCTATACCTCCTCCAAGCTCACCGAGCTTGGTACAGTCAGTCCGAACACGGCATCACACAACAATCTATCCCACTTGATCCTGGCGGAAGACGCACGACAAACGCATTCACAGGCGCTGGACGAAAGCGAACACATCGAGGTGTTTACTCTGCCTTTAGAGCAAGTGCCTGAGCTGCTAACCAAGGGTAAACTAAAACAGGCAATGCACGTCAGCGCTTTATATTTGGCATTGACGCATTTAGGCCTGGTGAGATTTGAACTGACAAAATAACAGGAGGGAAAATGGATCCACAACGGTTTCGCTCACAGCATGATCTTGAGCTGTTTCAGAGTCTGCTCGCAGACCCGACGGTAGAGCAGGTTAATCAACAGCTCGCGCGCCACGCAGAAAAAGGTAACCTGGGGGTGAGGCGGCACTTACTCTCCACCTCGGTTCGCCTCAGCGAGACCATGGCGCCTGAACTACATGCCACAGCAAAAGAGTGTCAGTCCCAGCTGTCCCTGGATATCCCCTTGGAACTATATGTTTTCCCCAGTCCAAGCTACAACGCCGCCTGTGTGAAACCAGAATCCGGGCGACTGTTTGTCATGTTCAGCTCCTCTATTCTGGAGAACTTCACCCCGGCTGAAATTCGGTTTGTCATGGGACATGAGCTGGGTCATCACCTATATCAACATCACGATATTCCTATTGGTTACATTCTGCGAGGCGAAGCCAGACCGAGCGCAAGGCTGGCCTTAGCTCTGACCAGCTGGTCCCGGTATGCCGAAATATCGGCCGATCGTGCCGGCGCATTTTGCGCTAACGATCTAGGCGCTGTGGCACACGCTTTGTTCAAACTGGCCAGTGGTTTGTCGGGCAACTACGCAAACTTTGAACTTGATGATTTTCTGGAACAAGTCGACGAGATGCAGTTAGAGGACAGTCAGCCTGGACAGGGTGCACCAACCGAAGATTGGTTTCTCACGCACCCGTTCAGTCCACTGCGGGTCAAAGCACTTAAGTTGTTTTTCGACGCTGATCTGCTGCAATCACCTGAAGCGGACCCGAATACTCTAGATATGGGTGTCGAGGATCTTCTGAGCTTGATGGAACCGAGCTATATCGAGGGCAAAACCGAAACCGCCGAAACCATGCGACGACTTTTGTTTGCTGCCGCAATCGAAGTGGCAAGCGCCAGCGATGGTATCAGCCAAGGGGAAGTGGCATTGTTCGAAGAGTTCTTTGGCAAAGGTGCGTTCACGGATCGGCTCAACATAGAAAAGCTCGTGGCGGAAGTGCCCGATCGGATCGAACAGGTCAACAAAACCACATCCATTCCACAACGTATGCAGATTGTCAGAGATCTATGTGCCATCGCTCGGGCGGATGGAGGCACGAGCCAGGAAGAACGCGCGACCCTTTGCGAAATCGCCGAACAACTGGAAATACCCAAAATGTTTGTGAATCGTACCCTCGACGCTTCGACGGAGCTGGATTGATGCTGGGTAGCGAGGCCACGGCCACACTTCAGGCGCGGATGTCTCAGATCCACCATGAGTGAGCTTTGTTATCTGTGTTTGGGTGGCCCGAGTGAAAAAGAGGTGCCGGGATATCGCTTCAGCGTCTGTCTTTCCTGCTGGCAAAAGGCATCTCCCGGCTGGCCACCAGAGTTTGAACCAAGCATATTACAGGCTTTAGCTCGTGCGGGACTGCTGATCCCTGATCGCAACGCAGCGGGCCGCTATCCCAGAATCTACGCGCCACCGGCAGATTACGCACTATAAATCTGCAGGTGTTTTAGGCATCTTTGAAATCAGCGGGGATCCAGGCGAATCGCTACCGAGTTATCACGCCCAAACATCAAGCCGATAAAATCATCTGCCCAGCCGTATTTTTCATTCATCAACTGGTTAATCGCGACAGTCTGCTCCGGCACGGGCACCGCAGTCAGATCATAGGAGCGATCAGCACGACTCATTGTGACCTGAGGATTGGCCACCATCCGCTGATGCCAGCCTGCACCACCCGCGCCATCTCGAAGCCACATGGCTCCATCGTGATCCACCACCCAAAGCCGGGTTTCGCTGGCCTGGCCATCTGCGCCAAGACTTTCCACGACCACCACCTCACCACTTTCAGATGCGATGGTTTGTACAATCATCAGCAGTACAAACAAGCCAACGACAACGCCAACAATTTTAAGCACTAGCTTCATGAGGCCTCTCCCATTCGTTTTTTCGTATCGTTTCTTTCCAGTGCAGCCTTTACCAGAGCGATTTCTGCAATCCGGTTTCTTCAGTTCTTTTGAGTGTACTCGTGGACAAAATCCACAAGCGCTTTCACGTGATCGACTGGTGTTTCCGGAATGATGCCGTGGCCCAAGTTGAAAACGTGTCCCGCGCGGTCCGCTACGCTATCCAGTATTTCCTGGGCTTGCCGTCGAATAATATTCGGCTCCGCCCAAAGCACAATTGGGTCAAGGTTCCCCTGCACCGCAGTGATACCCAAATTGTCCCAGGTCTCGGCCAAAGGCGTACGCCAGTCAAAGGCGATCATGTCGAAGCCTGCGGCTTTTACATCCGCCAGTAGATGATGATTGCCTGTGCCAAAATAGATCACGGGTACATCGTCACCTAACATCTGTCTCATGCGAATCAGATGAGGTACCACGTAGGTTCGGAAATCGTAAACGGACAAACCGCCTACCCAGCTATCAAACAGCTGGACAGCATCCACGCCGCTGGCGATCTGCAGCTTCAAATAGCTAACCAGTTGGTCCACCAGCTTATTCATCAGTCGATCCCAAAGCTCCGGCGCGTCATACATCATTTTTTTGACGTACGTATAGTTACGTGAGCCTTTTCCTTCAACAGCGTAGGACGCCAGCGTATAAGGGGCGCCTGCAAATCCTATGAGGGCAATTTCAGTCGGCAGTTCCTGCAGAATATTTTTTACCGTGTGTGCAATGTAGGGCGTGGCTTCTTCGGCGGGCGCATTCACTAAGGCGTCCACATCCTTTTCTGTCCTAACCGGGTTATCAAACACAGGCCCTTCGCCCGCAAGATAGTCCAGTCGCAAACCCATAGGCTCCATGATGGGTAACAAATCAGCGAACATGATCGCTGCGTCGACGCCCAAAATTCGTTGGGCATCCAGCGTGGCTTGAGCTGCTTTTTCAGGGTTTTTGAAAAACGCCAGGCTGCTCATGTCTGCTTTTACCTGATGATATTCCGGCATGTAGCGGCCCGCCTGGCGATTCAGCCAGATTGGTGTATGCGGGGTAGGGCGCCCATAACAGGCGTCAACAAATATTTTGCGGCTGAGTTGATCGGTCACTGCTGTTTACACCCCGCGCCCCATGGTGATGTCCACATCGGCTTCATAGTCCACGCCGTCAAATCCAAACCCAAAGATCTTGAGGAAGTCTTCTCGGAACCCTTCAAGGTCACCCAGCTCGGCCAGGTTTTGAGTATCAACCTCTGGCCAACGTCGTAACACTTCTGCCTGGACATCGTCCGATAACTCAACATCATCCATCCTGATTCGACCGTCCTCGTCCAGACGCTTGTCAGAGCCGGCGCGCAACTGGGTGGCGAACATTCGATGAATATGCGAAATGATATCTTCATGAATCCCTTTTTCTTTCATCACCTTGAATAACAAAGCGGCGTACAGAGGTACTACCGGAATCGCTGAGCTAGCCTGGCTTACAATGGCTTTCAGAACAGCAACCCGAGAATCGCCGGCCAGATCTGCCAGTCGAGCCTGGTTTGCTTTGCTGGCTCGATCCAGATCCAACTTAGCCTGACCCAGAGTTCCCTCCCAGTAAATTGGCCAGGTCAGCTCGGTGCCGATATAGGTAAACGCGACCGTCTGAACACCCTGGGCGAGCACATCTGCGTCTTTTAGAGCATCGATCCAGAATTCCCAATCTTCTCCACCCATGACGGCCACGGTATTAGCCGTTTCCTCTGGCGTGGCTGGATCCAAATTGACCTGTACCACTTCCCCGCGGTCTACATGAACCGACTTAATGTCCAGCGCTTCTCCGAGCGGTTTGATGGCGGAGCGATGCAGTACGCCAGTTTTGGGATGCTGTCGCACCGGCGAGGCCAGGCTGTAGACAACCAGATCAATTTTGCCCATATCGGATTTGATAATCTCGACGACCTGTTCGCGCACCTCGTCAGAAAATGCATCACCATCTACAGTTCGGGCATACAGACCTGCTTTGGCTGCAGCCTCCTCAAAGGCAATGTTGTTATACCAACCTGCGGTGGCTGTTCTATTACCTTCAGGTTGCCGCTCGAAGCTGATCCCCAGGGTGTTTGCACCGCAACCAAAGGCGGAGACCACCCGGCTGGCCAGCCCATAGCCGCCAGAACAGCCAAGCACCAATACATTTTTGATTCCCGATTCCTGCAAGGCGCCTTGGGCTTCAACGTAGTCAATCTGGTTGTCTACGTTGGCAGCGCATCCTGTTGGGTGTGCAGTGGTGCATATAAAACCACGAATACGGGGTTTGACGATCATATCGTTTAACTCTTGAGTGCTTCGGGCGCCATCATACCTTCTGCAACAGCCCAACGCATGGTGGCTTCGATATCCAGCACCCAGGGTCCGTCTCGACGCAGGGTCACCGTGCCGTGTTCACCTTCTTTGAGCCGGATATCTCGGTCACCGTCCAGGGCGATCACCCCAGGTCCACGGAATGGCACCGCCACATCAAAGGCAACCTCCGAGAGTCCGGTCACATGGACCGGTTTAAACAGTCCCGGAGATATAGGCGCCACCAGGGGCTGCACATCAGCCTTGGCATCCACCGTCATGGACAAGCCAAAATCATCTTCGGCATGTACAGGACGTATAAGACCGCCAATGGGGGACATACCGATAGAGTTGGGTTCTGCTCGGCTGAGAACAATCTGACTGATCTTTTTACTATCAAATGGCAGGAAATTACCCACGTTGTCGTTGCGCAGGAGTACCGCGTCGATCAGTCCGACATCGCGCCCTTTTGGTGTCTCAATATGCAGTACTTTGACCCGCCGTTTCAGTCCCAACGCTGCCGCCTCTTGCAAGCGTCCGGTCGCGCTGAGTCCAGCTACCATCCCGGCTACGGTAGGTTCTGCCAGAACCGGAAAGACATTGTTTGTACCGGTGGACAGCGGCACCAGATTAATGTCCGGAAAACCCCTGACAATCGCACGATTTGTGCCGTCACCGCCCAGCGAAACAAAGGTCTCGCACCCGGCTGCCACAAACGCTTCCATCGTGCGATGGGTATCACTGGCGTCGTTATGCAGCGGATGCTCTATCAAGTGCACGTTTGCGTTTAATCCCATGTGCTCCAACGCCAGAGACGAGATGCGAAACGGCTCTTTGGTGATATAGATATCTGTCACACCCACGGCGTCTGCCGCTGCGGCGACCCGCGCAACAATATCGCGCTTGGCTTCATGGGTCATATTGGTGGCCCGGGCAGCCAGCCGCCGGACATCCCGACCCGACATCGGGTTGACCACCAATCCTAATTTGCTCACGTCTATTCCTTGTTCAAGTAAGCTTCTAAAAAGGCAAACTTGGCAACACGATCGTAGTCTCGGTTACCTTTCTTACGGAAACCGTGGCCTTCATCTTTAGCCAGTACGTACCAGGCGGGCACACCCGCATCATCCAGAGCCACGCGGATCTGCTCACTTTCAGACGCAGGTACCCGGGGGTCATTTGCACCTTGAGAAATAAGCAGCGGCGTCACCATTTTATCCACATGGTTCAGCGGAGAGATTTTCTCCAAGTGGGCGCGCATCGCTGGATTACGCTCATCCCCATATTCCACCCGCCGCATATCCTGGCGGTAAGGCTGTGTGTTTTCCAGGAAGGTCACAAAGTTAGAAATGCCCACACTTTCCACAGCAGCAGCCAGGCGCTCACCGTAGTGGACCATGCTGGCCAACACCATATAGCCGCCGTAAGAACCGCCCATCACCGCCACGCGATCCTCACGCAGATCATTCTGGCTCGCAATCCAGTCCAACAAGCCACCGATATCCTTGACCGAATCTTCGCGCAATACCCCATTATCCAACTGCAGATAGGATTTCCCGTAGCCGTTGGAGCCGCGCACGTTGGGCGCGATGACCGCCACATTCATCTGCGCAACGTATGATTGCATCAAGGTGCTGAAATAAGGGCGGTACTGAGACTCCGGTCCGCCGTGAATGTAAATCACCACCGGGTGTGGACCTTCGGTCTTGGGCTTGTAATAAAACGCAGGGATCTCACGTCCATCAAAACTGGGATATGAAATCAGCTGTGCATCGACAAACTGTGATCGATCCAATCCACCCACTTCACTTTGGGTCCAACGGACCAATTCCCGCTTGCCCAAGGTGAAGGCATATACGTCGGAAGGTGAGGTGGCGCTGTTCAAAGTAAGACCCAGGCGCTTGCTGTCTCCGGAAAACGCCATGCCGCCCAGAATGCCGTTTGGCAGCTCCGGCGTGCGAATTTTTTTCATACCCGGCACACTCAAGACCTCGAGTCGTGATACCCCACCCGCGTTGACGGAATAAGCCAGTCGCCGATAGTCCGGCGACAGTGCAAACCTCTCAATGCCCCAGGCCACTTCTTCGCCCACCGGGCTGATTGCACCGCTGTCCAAATCAAGCCGATACAGAGACAAAAATTCGCCTTGTGCGTCACCGGTGAACAGCACACCTGAGTGACCATCAAATGCCGCTTGACCAATCGACACGGCAGTGCCTTCCTTGCCACCCAACAGCTTTTTCATGCTGCCATCTGCGATGGTCAGTTCATAAACAGAAGACTCATTGATCGAAACTCGATGCTTCACCAGCAAACGCTTACCATCTCTGGACCAGTCGATGGGGTACCAGTAACCCTGATCAGTCTGCAGCAGTACCTTTTTTTCGCCCGTGAGAGTTTGCTGATGGATGTCCCAATTGGCGCCATTGCGTTCGGTGGTGACATAAACAAAGCTTTGCTCATCGGGCGACCACATGAAACTGCTGTAGAGCGACTTGCCATCGCTGACCATGCGGGATGAACCGTCTCTTAAGTCGAAGACAAACAGTTGGTCAAATTCTGAGCCGCCCACATCCCAGCTGATCAACACCTGATCTTTGGCACCACCTCTGGGGATGGCCACACCCGCCAAAGGCTCGCTCAAAAACGTCAGTTGAGACCGTGCGCCCAAAGGTTGAGAGACGCGATGCATTTGACTGGTCTCGCCAAATCGCGTGGAGATCAACAAATCGTCACCCTGCCAACCAAAAAGGGATGCGCTGCGGGTGTTTGAGTATCTCTGCAGGCGTTGCCCTAAGCTCTTGGGTAAGCTTGGCACGTTATACGTCACAATATTCGGAGGAATCTGCACGCTAGCCGATTCATCCTGGGCGGTGGCAACGATCGGGGTGAACACAACCCAAATCCAGGCAACACAAAACCATTTCTTCATGCGGGAAACTCACGACCAAAACAGGCATCATGCCAGCATGACGGAGCCGCAACAAACCTGTGCGCACCTGCTGCTGGCAGACGCTTGCAAAATTGACGTTGTGTTGGATGCACATTTACAGCCCGCGGATGCCTTGATGGCCTGCACCCTGTGCAATGCCCGATACCTGATCGAACTGATAGATATCAGCGACGGCGATTGGGCCTATCGACTCAGCTGCATCGAGTCTGCGGCCTACGAGGCCACGGTCAGGTCTCTGGACAAAGGGTCTTGTGATATCCATCGTGCACAGCAAGAAATCTTCAGCTTAAGACACCATGCCACTGACATAACCGACCAGGTACTGATACGTGCCGATGGAGTGAATGTAGGGTTGCCGCGGGTCTCCGCAGATCTGCCAATTCCGCAAGCAAGCTGGCGGGAGCTGCCCTGTGATGGGCGTTGGCTTGCCAGCCTATGAGCGTTCGTAAATCGCAATCGTAAAGTCTGCGGAGTGACGATCGTCCGCTTGAAAGTATTCGGATTGCACTTGTCGCCAGCCGCCCAGGTCAAACTCCGGGAAGAACACATCCCCGTCAACCTCAGCATGCACGTGAGTGATATATAAGCGCGTTGCGATTGGTAGACCCAGCGCATAGATATCCGCACCCCCAATGATCATCAGTTCGTCCTGGCCATCTATGTCGCACTGGGCATGAGCCATAGCCAAAGCCTCCTCCATCGTAT
This sequence comes from Pseudomonadota bacterium, assembly GCA_039028095.1. Lineage (GTDB taxonomy): Bacteria > Pseudomonadota > Gammaproteobacteria > Pseudomonadales > Azotimanducaceae > UBA4421. Next base: position 123,614 of record JBCCIU010000011.1, on the reverse strand, counting down.
GCACAACTCTCACGCCGTCTCGGTCGTAGTCGAGGTTGGTCGTCAGGACAATATTGGTACGGCCCGGCAGAGGTGACTTCATGGATTCCAGCGTCTTGCGCCCCATCACCACAGGTTTACCCAGGGTGGTGGTCATAAAGTGCTTCATGTCCAGCGGCAAACGCCAAGGTAGCGTGTTATCCCGGCCGATCACTCGATTGGCACTCATAGCCCAGATCATGGAAATGTGCATAGTGGTCCTATCTGCGCACGGCGGCCAACCTAAACGGCGATAGGCGCCTTGATGGCATCGTGGCTGACGTAGTTAAGAAGCTTAAAGTCTTCGTAGGTAAAGCCAAAAATATCCTTGACCTCAGGGTTCAGCTCCATTTGCGGCATGGGTTGGGGCACACGATCGAGCTGTTTGTCCACCTGTTCCAAGTGGTTGGCATATATATGCGCATCTCCAAAGGTGTGGACAAAGTCACCCACCTCCAGCTCGGCAACCTGAGCGATCATCATGGTCAGTAAGGCATAAGATGCAATATTGAACGGCACACCTAAGAAAATATCGGCGCTGCGCTGATAGAGCTGACACGACAGCTTGTTATCCGCCACGTAGAACTGGAAGAGCGAATGGCAAGGTGGCAAAGCCATGTTGTCGACCTCTGCCACATTCCAGGCACTGACGATATGGCGTCGGCTATCGGGATTATGTTTGATGTCATGCACAACGCGAGAGATCTGATCGATGGTGGCACCATCGGGTCCCGGCCAGGATCGCCACTGCGAACCATATACGGGGCCCAGTTCTCCATGTTCATCCGCCCACTCGTCCCATATATGAACGTTGTGATCGGTCAGGTACTTGATGTTCGTCGAGCCGGACAGGAACCACAACAACTCATGAATAATGCCTTTTAGAAACATCTTCTTCGTGGTGACCAGGGGAAAGCCTTCACTTAAATCAAATCTCATCTGATGGCCAAACACACTGTAGGTCCCAGTGCCGGTTCGATCTGATTTAAACGTCCCGTTGTCACGCACGTGGCGCATGAGGTCGAGATATTGCTTCATATAGGGCTCGTGTCTTTGTATCTAGGTTCTTGGATTCGCTTAGCTTTTTGCCTATGTTTCGAGCGTTGTGCGTCTCGAATAGACAATCAAGAGCATACCAGCGATAAACATCGGGATCGACAACAGTTGGCCCATGGTGAGCCAATCCAAGGCTAGAAACCCAATGTGCGCATCCGGTTCGCGAAAGTTTTCCGTAAGCAGACGAAAGCTTGCATACCCACATAGAAAAACACCGCTGACAAAACCTCTAGGTCTGGGTTGCGCGCTGACCAGCCACACCAGGACAAACAACAAAAACCCTTCGGTAAAGGCTTGATAAAGTGGCGAGGGGTGACGGACCACATTTTCCCATTCACCCAGGCACATGGGATTCAGGTCCCTTACCGCCCAGCATTGATAGACAAATCCAAAGCCACTATCGGACACCCTGCCAGGCAGCTCCATATTGATAAAATTTCCGATGCGACCTAAGCCAATCCCAATCGGTGATAGAGGCGCCAGAAAATCTGCCACATCAACAAAGTGGCGCCCGGTTTTGCGGCAGAAATACCACAGGCTGGCAACAACGCCTAACAAACCTCCGTGAAAAGACATGCCTCCTTCCCACATACGAAACAGATACAGCGGGTCCCCGAGAAAGACATCAATGTTATAAAAGAACACATAGCCCATGCGGCCACCAATGACAGCGCCCATGGCCCCATAAAACACCAGATCTGAAATCTCCTGAGTTTGCCAGTTATCCGGGTGGGTCTTGGCACGGAGGCTGCCCAAGACGTAGACCATAATAAAACCCAACAGGTACATGAGTCCGTACCAACGCAAGGCAACCGGTCCGAGGGAGAAAATAATGTTGTCTATAACAGGATACTGCACGGCTTTTCCGCATGGATCATGGAGATATTCGGATCAAACTTGATACATTCACCCCAGGTATTTGTCGCTGCAAAAGGCACTTAGCCAAAGGTGATACAATCTTGCGATCCGAAGCTGTAACTTTGCCACTGTATCATGTGTCTGATTCTATTTGGTTATCGATGTGACCCTGACGTACCGCTCCTGGTCGCCGCCAATCGAGATGAATTTCACCAGCGCGAAGCGTCGGTCGCTAACTACTGGGAGGATGACCCAAGTGTGATCGCTGGTCGCGATCTGGTCGCAGGCGGCACCTGGCTGGGTTGCACTACCGGTGGTAGATTTGCAGCGCTGACCAACTTCTCAAGCCTCGAGGACCCTCCGCCTCCAAGATCGCGAGGGATCCTGGTACAGGAATTTCTGAGCGGATCTCAATCCGCGAAACACTACGCGCATTCGATCAAGGGACCAGATTTTGCTGGCTTCAACTTGCTCCTGTTCGACGGAGAGGATCTGGTCTATACCTCAAACAAGAGCGCCACAGAGGTGTTACAGCCAGGTTATTATGGCTTATCCAATGCGGAACTAGGCGCTCGGTGGCCCAAATGCGAACAGGGTGCCGCAGCATTGCAAGAGGCCGCCGATGCCCAGGTTGACGATGGTGCGTTGATCGACCTCTTGCGCAGCGCCGCCATTCCGGACGACAACTTGTTACCACGGCGAGGCCGACCGTTGGAATTCGAACGACGGGTGGCGCCTTGCTTTATTCTGGGAGATGAATACGGAACCCGCGCCAGCACTGTGGTTCGAATCAAACACGCTGATGTTTCGCTCACCGAGCAAACCTATTTTGCGGCGGGCGAAACAGGCGGACGCGTGAACTATCAATCGCCCATGACAGACCACTAACTCACTATTTCAGGAAAAGACATGGATACCAATCTGACCAACCGCACCGCGATCATCACCGGTGGTAGCTTAGGACTGGGGCGCGCGATGGCGGAGGCTTTTTTTGACAACGGCGCAAAGGTTGCCATCCTGGCTCGACGAAAAGACGTGTTGGAAGAGGCGGCAGCAGCCATCAACGAAATTGAGCCAGGCATTCGGGGTGGCAAGGTGATGCCGTTTGTCTGTGACGTGAATGACGCCCAGGCCTTGGCAGATACCCACCAACAAATCACCAGCGCCTGGGGCAATGTCGACATCCTGGTCAACAACGCGGGTGCGTCGGCGGCAAAACCTTTTATGGAGATCACCGACGAGGACTGGCAAACCGACCTGGATCTGAAGTTGATGGCAGCCGTGCGACTGACTCGGCTGGTGTGGCCGGGCATGCTGGAGCAAAATTGGGGACGGGTTATCAATCTGCTGAACGTTTATGCAAAAGCGCCTGCTGCACGCACCGCGCCTACGTCTGTCAGCCGCGCAGCCGGGATGGCCCTGACCAAAGTCCTGGCAGACGAGGGTGCTGCACACAACGTCCTGGTTAACGCCATGCTGATCGGCTTCATTAAGAGCGACCAGATCGTTCGCGGACACGCCGCATCGGGAGAGAATATCTCTTTAGACGAGTATATTGATAATGCGGGCAAACGCTTGCCTATGAAGCGCATGGGCGAGGCCCACGAATGCGCCAACCTGGCTTTATTTCTCGCCAGTGAGGCTTCGTCTTACATCACAGGATGCGCCATCAACATGGACGGCGGGCTTTCCAAGGTCGTTTAGTCGTGGTGGTGCGGAAGCACCCGATCGAGCCCCGCATCCAGCAACTGTTTGTGCATAAATTCTTGGACTTCCCCCGCGCTGTCCATGCGCAAAACCCGAGCCAGCATACGCCGCGCATCACTGCGCTTAATGCTTCTGATCACCCACTTAACCTTAGGCAGGTGGGATGCGTTCATCGACAACACGTGATAACCCATAGCCATGAGCAAGACCGCACCAGTCGGCGTACCCGCTAACTCTCCACAGATGCCGATACCGGTTTGCTCCGCATGGGCTGCTCGGGCGACTTCCCGCAGCGCGGTGATCACCGCAGGATGAAGTTCCTGATACAGGTTAGCTACCCGTTCGTTGTTGCGATCGACTGCCAGCATGTACTGGGTCAGATCATTGGACCCCACCGCAATAAAGTCTGCCTCTTTGGCCAGAAGTCTGGCCTGGTATACCGCAGCAGGTACTTCGATCATCACACCAACCTGAGGCGGTTTCACATCAACGCCTTCTTCGGTCACTTCAGCATAGGCCTGCTGGATATATTCTTTAGCGTTACGTAACTCGTCCGGCGAGGAGATCATGGGTAACATGATACGCAACGCACCCTGCAGTCCCGCGTTGGCCTTGAGCATGGCTCTGATTTGAACCAGGAAGATCTCGGGATGATCCAGCGTCACCCGGATGCCACGCCAGCCCAGAAAAGGGTTTTCCTCACTGATCGGAAAATAGGCTAACGATTTATCTCCGCCGATATCCAGCGTCCGCATGGTTACCGGTCGAGGCTCAAAAGCGGTCATGTGCTGGCGATACAGGCGCTCCTGTTCTCCCTCGGTGGGAAAACGATCCTGGGACATAAAGGGTATTTCAGTTCTGAACAGGCCTATGCCTTCCGCCCCGCGGTCCAGCGAACGCGTGATATCGCTGGACAGGCCTATGTTGACCCACAGCTGTACCCGCCAGCCATCACGGGTAATACACGGGACTTCTTTCAGCTCATCCAGCTCTGCATCAAAGGATATTTCCTCTTCTATGAGCCGACGACTTTCGGCCAGTCGGGCTTCACTTGGCCGGGTGAACACTTCACCGTAGTGTCCATCCACAATGACCTGTGCGCCTTCAAGATCATAGGCAGGTAAATCAACCGCACCCATAACGGCAGGCACACCCATCGCTCGAGCCAATATGGCCGCATGAGAACTGCCCGATCCACGCACAGAAACAACCGCTCTGAGTCGCTCCGCTGGCAGGTTGGTCAGCATAGCAGGGGTTATTTCTTCCCCCACCAGCACGGTATCCGGCGGGAACTGGGTCTTCTTATCCCGGATATCCTGCAAATAGGCCAGCAGGCGCAGGCCCAGGTCTTGTACGTCTGCACCACGCTCACGCAGATAGGGATCATCCATCATTTCGAAGCGACCAACGTGCTCTTTGATGACCTTCTTCAATGCGCCTTGTGCCCATTGCCCTTGTTGTATCTGCGCCCGAATATCTCCGGCCAGGGCATTGTCGTCCAGCATATGCAGATAGGCATCAAACAACGCCAGTTCCTGAGCTGGAATGGAAGACGCGTATTCTTCGCTGATGTTTCTGATGTCGGCTCTGACAGATTCTAACGCCGCATCAAACAACAGCAGTTCAACCACTGTGTTTTCAGCCATTCGCTCGGGGACCGCATCGAGGTCAGCCACTGGATGCATGACAATGGCGGTTCCGATGGCAATACCAGGTGCACCACCCACACCCATAAAACGGGCATCGGTCAGGTCTGGAAAAAGCCTGGATCCAAGAATTTGTTCCGGTTGCCATTCGTGTCCCAATTCGCTGAGCGTCAGCGCTTCCGCGTGCGCCACCTCTCCGGCCACCTGAGCGGCCAACGTCACCAGAAAGGCTTCTTCCGATTCATCAAAGCGGCGGCTTTGAGACTGCTGTATAACCAGGACCCCGAGTACGCGCCGTTGATGGATAATGGGAACACCTAAGAAGGCATCAAACTCCTCTTCTCCCGATTCTGGCAAAAAATGGTAGTTGGGGTGCTCACTTGCCGCTCGAAGATTTATCGGTTCAGCACGTTTGGCTACCAAACCGACCAAACCCTGCTGCAGTTCTAGGCGCACGGTGCCAATTTTTTCCCGATTAAGCCCGTCAGTCGCAGCAAGCACAAAACTGTCTTCGTTGGCATTCAGCAGATATATGGAACACACATCTGTCTGCATGGCCTGTTTGGTATCCACCACCAGACCACTCACCGCGGCTGTAAAATCGGCCGAACTGGCAACCCGCTGGACGATCTTGCGTAGTGTATTGAGCATGGAATCAGCCATGTTCGGCTCTTTCGTTTACCCCGTTGTTCGCCACGCCGGTTTTCCCTCGCCGTCGCCGGCGGCGTCTCCTATTTCCCGGAGTACTTCCCCGAGATTCATTGTGCGTGCCGCTGGAAGCACCGTGATTAACGCGTTGAACGCTGTTCGCACGCAGCGCCTCATCCAAGGGCAATGCGGGGGCCAACTCAGTTAGCGCGCGCCGATAAACCTCACGCTTAAAATCTACGACGCGGGTGACCGGATACCAGAAGCTGACCCAGCGCCACCCATCAAATTCTGCCTTGCGGCCACGGTCAAAACGAATATTGTCCGGGGAAGAAGTCAGTTCTAATAAGAACCACTTTTGCTTTTGACCAACAAACCCAGGGGTTGAATTGTTGCGCCGCAGCCGCTTGGGTAACCGATAGCGTAACCAGCCTTTCGTGCGCGCCAGGACCCTAACATCGTGATCACCCAGCCCCACTTCCTCATAGAGTTCGCGAAACACGGCATCTTCGGGCGATTCACCATCATGCAAGCCACCCTGTGGGAACTGCCAGGCATCGTGACCACCTACTCGGCGTGCCCACAACACGCGACCACTGCCATCATTTGCGGCGACAACGATGCCTACGTTCGGTCGAAACCCGTCTGCGTCAACCATATTTTCCCTATACACCACACCGATCATCAGCCCCAACCATGGCCAATCATGCGCGTTTCCGAAGCTTCTCTTAACCTGAGTTACCTGAGTTCATATCAGGCAACCTTCAGTCACTCTTACCAATGTGTGGTATCGGGTGACTTCAGCGTTCAAACCTCTCGTAGCGCCGGTGTCTTATTTCTTATAGTTCATAGATACCGGAAAAATCAGATCAGCACAAACATAAAAATTGCGCATTCCGTCACATGAATTAGACTCTCGCCCCAAACCACGCAACTATACCGATCAAAGTCAATGAACAGACTGGCAGACGAGAGCAGCCCCTACCTGCGGCAACACGCGGACAACCCGGTCCATTGGCAACCCTGGGATGACGCGGCACTGAACGAGGCGAAGGCAAGCGGTAAGCCCGTCCTGCTATCCATCGGCTACTCATCCTGCCACTGGTGCCACGTCATGGCCCACGAATCCTTCGAAGATCCAGATGTGGCACAGGTGATGAATGAGCACTTCATCAACATCAAAGTGGATCGGGAGGAACGGCCAGACCTGGACAAGGTATACCAAACCGCACTTCAGCTCATCAATCCTCAAGGGGGTGGCTGGCCTTTGACGATGTTCCTGGATCCGCAGACCTTGTTGCCGTTTTTTGGTGGTACCTACTTTCCTAAAACGCCGCGCTACCAGCTGCCTGGCTTTACTGATCTGCTTCTGCGCCTGCATGAGGTTTTCGAAACCAAAGATGAAGAACTGAAAGAGCAGAGTGAGAAGCTGAGCCAGACGTTAGCCCAGATGAATCCACCAGAGGTTGAAGCCGTCCTGACGGACGAAGTCGTCTTACAAAACGCGCGCGATCAACTTGGCCAACAATACGACAAACAGGAAGGTGGCTTTGGCAATACACCTAAGTTCCCTATGCCCAACACATTGGAACGGGTGCTGCGCCATTGGGCCTACGCCAAGCGAGCAGGCGCTATGGATCGCGATGGGCTGGACATGGTCATGATCACTTTGACCCAGATGGCGCGGGGCGGCATATATGACCACCTGGGCGGTGGATTTTGTCGCTACGCCACAGACCGCAAATGGATGATCCCCCACTTTGAAAAAATGCTGTACGACAACGGACAGCTGCTTTCACTATACAGCCATGCATTAAAATTTGGTCACGATGAGCTGTTCCAACACGCCATCACAGATACCGTGGCGTGGCTCGTCAGAGAAATGCGTCATCCCGATGGCGGTTTCTATGCCGCCTTGGATGCAGACAGTGAAGGCGAAGAGGGTAAGTTCTACGTCTGGCGCAGAGAGCAGGTAAAGCGTCTGCTCAGCGAAGAGGAATACCTGATTGTCGAGACTCTGTATGGATTGGACAAACCGGCAAACTTCGAAAACAAATGGAACCTGCACCGCTACGATTCCTGGCGCAGCGTTGTACAACGCCTTTCGCTGGAGCGCCCGGAAGCAGACGAGGTGCTGGACCGGGCTCGCGCCAAGCTGTTTGCGGCCCGGGAGACCCGGGTAAGACCCGAGACCGATACGAAAATCTTAACCGCATGGAATGCCCTGCTCATCCGCGGGTTGGCCCATGCTGGAGATCAGCTGGCGCGCCCGGACTGGCTTGCACTTGCGCAACAGGCGGTGGACTTCATTCGAACCAACTTGTGGGATGGCACCACCTTGTACGCCACATTCAGTTTTTCCGAAGATGCGGGGCAACCTCGCCACCCGGGATACCTGGACGACTACGCAAACCTGCTGGATGCACTACTCACCTTGTTGGAATATGCCTGGCGTGAAGAGGATATGGCTTTTGCCCTGAAGTTGGCGGATAGCCTGCAGACACAGTTCTATGACGAGGAAGACGGCGGTTTCTACTTTACGCCGCATCACCACGAAGCCCTTATCCATCGGCCCAAACCGACCATGGATGATGCGCTACCGCCAGGCAATGGCACGGCAGCATCTGCATTTGCTCGCCTGGCTCACCTGACCGGGAAAGTAGAGTATCTGGAAACATCTGACCGTACACTGCGGTGGGCACGCGGTCTTATGGAACGCGTTCCGGCGGGACACTGCGGTTTGTTACACGCCTTAGAAGAATCGTTGTACCCGGGTGAGCTGGTCATCCTGCGCGGACCTGAAGAGGCGATGCAACAGTGGCGAAAAGAAATTTCCAACGGCTACACTCCTTGGCGACACGTTTACACCATTGGGTATGCAGATACAAAAACGTTGCCGGAGTATCTGCCCAGATTGGTCAGTATGGAGCAACAGTCACAGGTCACCGCCTATGTGTGTACGGGTCTGACCTGCTCCCTCCCAATGACCAGCCTGGATAAGCTGAAATCTGAACTGATTGGCTAGCTAACCTTCGAGCCGCCTAGCCTGCAGAAACGTCCTGCCAAACCAGGTCCAGTTCCCGGGCCGCCTTTACATCGTCCAACCGTCGAACCGGCGTGTTGTGAGGTGCAGTTTTAACCAGCTCGGCATCCTGTTGAGCCTCTTCACGAATGGCGATCAGAGCATCCACATAGGCATCCAGTTCATGCTTGGATTCTGTTTCTGTGGGCTCAATCAAAAAACATTCGGGAACCAACAACGGGAAATAGGTTGTGGGGGAGTGCACCCCATAATCTAACAGACGCTTGGCAATATCAGCAGCGTTGACGTCCAGTTCCTTTGCTTCCCTGGCAAAGGTCAGAATGAATTCATGAGTTGCACGGCGTTCTGGATAAGCCAACGCAAAACCTGCTTCTTTCAATCTGGTCGCCATGTAGTTTGCGTTTAACGTGGCGAACTCGCCCACACGATGCATGCCTTCTCGGCCCAACATCAGGGCATAGGCCAAGGCGCGGACCAGAATGCCCGCGTTACCCGCAAAGCCGGACAGTCGGCCAATACTTGTTTCCAGATCTTCCGGGTTGATCCAACAAAATCCCCCCTGGGCATCGTCTTTGGCTACAAATGGTGTGGGCAGGTGGGGTACCAGGCGTTCGGAAACCCCAACTGGACCCGCGCCCGGCCCGCCACCACCGTGAGGTGTGGCAAAAGTCTTGTGCAGATTCATATGCAGGACGTCAAAGCCCATGTCCCCTGGCTTCACTTTGCCCAGAATGGCATTGAGATTCGCGCCATCGTAATAGAGTAGTCCGCCGGCTTCGTGCACGGTGGCGGCAATTTCCTGGATCTGGCGTTCAAAAACGCCACAGGTTGATGGATTGGTCATCATCAGACCGGCAGTTTGTGGACCGACTGCGGCTTTAAGCGCCTCCAGGTTTACATCACCACTGTCGTCTACCGCAACCTCGGTGACTTTGTAGCCACACATCACAGCAGTGGCAGGATTGGTGCCGTGGGCGGCATTGGGTACGAGGATCTCAGTCCTTCCGTGATCACCACGCGCATCGTGATAGGCGCTGATCATGGCCACTCCGGCAAATTCGCCTTGGGCGCCTGCCATCGGTGCCAGGGAAACCGCTTGCATCCCCGTGACGTCTCGAAGTATCTCCTGTAGATCGTACAGGCAGGCCATAAACCCCTGACTGATTCGTTCAGGCGCGAGCGGATGGCGACCCAGGAAGCCAGGCAAACTCGCCGCTTTATGGGCTCCACGTGGGTTGTACTTCATGGTGCATGAGCCCAGCGGATAGAACTGGGTGTCAATGCAGAAGTTCTTCCTGGACAGGTTGGTGTAGTGTCGTACCGCCTGCAGTTCAGAAACTTCGGGAAGTCTAGGTGCCGCAGACCTCAGGGCTTCATCTGGCAACCCTGCCAGCGCTTGTGCGTCCACATTATCAACACGTTGAGCAAAGGCTCGTCTGCCCGCATCGCCGATATCAAAGATTGTCTCGCTCATCTTGCACCTCCAACTTCCAGTGCCTGCTTGAAGGCTTGTACGTACGCCGAAATCTCTGCATCGGTGCGTTTTTCCGTCGCCGCAACCAGCAGGCATTGTTCAGCGTCATCAATTCGGTCATCAACAAAATCACCCAGGTTGATGCCGGGCAGGATTTTCTCATCCAGCATAGCGCCAATGACACTTTGAGCAGCACAAGGCAACCGCAATGCAAACTCGTGGAATGTCGGTCCTGGCCACAACGGTTCAACCCCAGGCAGTTCGAGTAACTGTTGCCGCAGTTTTTGAGCTTGGGAGCGAGACTGGCAGGCGACCTCAGACAACCCTTGAGGTCCGATCAAACTAAGGTAGATGGTGCCAGCCGTCACCAGTAAACCTTGGTTGGTACAGATATTAGAAGTCGCCTTACCGCGACGGATGTGTTGTTCCCTGGCTTGCAAGGTCAACGCAAAGCCGGTCTTACCATCCAGGTCTTCGGTACGTCCGATAATACGCCCGGGCATTTGCCGCACCAGAGCTTGGGTGGCACAAACGAAACCAAATGATGGTCCGCCGGAGGCCATAGGCACACCAAAAGGTTGTCCATCACCGCAGACGATGTCCGCGCCGGTTTCACCCCACTCGCCTGGGGGCTTCAGGACCGCCAGGGTCATCGGATTAACCACCGCGATGACCAGGCTGCCCTGTTCATGGGCCCAGTTGGTTAATGTATCGACCGCTTCGATCCCGCCAAAGAAATTAGGCTGTTGCACAACAATCGCAACGGGCGCATCTCCTTCCAGTGACTGCATCAAACCATCCACCCCCATGGCCCAGCGCTGCACTGAAATACCCTGGTTTGCAACGATATTGATGGCGGCGTGACTGTAGTTTGGATGCACCGTATCAGCGATCAGAATGGTGTTGGACTTGTTCTTTTTATTGCCTCGCACCGCCATCAAGATGGCTTCACCCAGGCCGCTGGCACCGTCATAAACCGAGGCATTCGACACGTCCATGCCGGTTAATGCTGCCATCATGGATTGATATTCGTAGATGAGCTGTAAGGTGCCTTGGCTGGCTTCCGCCTGATAGGGTGTATAAGCGGTCATGAACTCGCCGCGTGCGGTGATGTCCCAAACCGCGGCAGGGATGTGATGATCATAGGAACCGGCTCCGGCAAAGCACACATAACCATCGTCCTGGCTGGCACGCGCCGACATCAGCTGCAACATGGCCATTTCGCTCATGCCCTCGGGGACCTGATCCAGTCGACCATTGGCCAACCCGGCAGGGATTTCATCGAACAGCGCATCGATGCTGCTCACCCCGATCTGGGCCAGCATAGCGCTCACATCGGCCTCAGTGTGCGGCACAAAAGGCATGTGTCCTCCTAATATTCAAGCTAATATTCAAGCTGTTTGAACCAGACGGTTCATTCGTTTTTTGTGCGCGCTCTTTTTGTATAAACAAACGTTCTTAGTGCGCGCTCGACGATCGCGGATTTAAGTCCGCCTAGTGTTCTTCTTCTTCGCAGACTTCAGCGTAACTCTCGGCATCCAGCATGTCTTCTAACTCACCAACATGGTCTGGATTAATTTTGAAGAACCAACCGTCTCCGTAAGGGTCTTGATTCACTTTTTCGGGTTCATCGTCCAGATCTTCATTGACGGCGACAACGGTTCCACTGACCGGAGAGTAGATATCCGATGCGGCTTTTACAGATTCCACAACACCCGCTTCGTCTCCAGCCGTTACCGTTTGATCTACTTCAGGCAATTCGACATAGACTACATCACCCAGGGCATTCTGGGCATGATCTGTAATGCCAATGGTGACCACACCATCTTCTTCGAGACGCGCCCATTCGTGGGTACCCAGATAGCGCAATTCGGTAGGTATTTCGCTCATGTGTTTTCGTGTCCTATATCTTTATCTGGCTCGTTGTTTCTTCCTTCACGTGGAAGGCAGAGCTCTTATTCTGTTACGCGTATTTTGCCATTTCGCACGAACGGTGGCTTCACTATTTTGGCATCTTTTCGTTTGCCGCGGATGTCGACCTGGACGTCCCCGGCGGCATCTGCAGGGACGCGAGCCAGCGCAATTGCACATTGGATGGTTGGCGAAAAAGTGCCACTGGTGATGATACCTTCTCCGGCATCGGTAAAGACCGTCTGTCCATGTCGCAAAACACCTTTCTCGCGCATGATCAGCCCGGTCAGTTTCCAACGTGGATTGTCGCGCTCTTCTGTCAAAGCCTGGCGACCAACAAAGGCTCTTTCTGCAGGTTCCCATGCGATGGTCCAGCCGATGTTTGACGCGATGGGAGAATGGTCTTCATCCAAGTCCTGTCCGTAAAGATTGAGCCCCGCTTCCAGCCTCAGGGTATCGCGTGCGCCCAGTCCAGCAGGCTGCACGCCGGCCTCAACCAACCTGTCCCAAAGCACCTGAGCATCATTCCCGGGCAACATGACTTCGATGCCATCTTCACCCGTGTAGCCGGTACGACCAATCAGCCAAGGTTCATCTGCGCCTTCAGTCTGGTGCACAACTGCCGTGAACGGTTTGGTACTGAGGATTTCGGGTTGAGCCAAGACCTGGGCGCTGATCTCACGTGCGGTTGGTCCCTGTACTGCGATCATAGCCAGATCTCGTTCGACCAGGGTCATATCGGACATCAGCTGGGTGTCGAACCAGGCCAACACTTTGTCCCGAGTGCCGGCATTGACCACCGCCCGGTAACCCCAATCCAGCCGGTAAACGATCAAATCATCGATCACCCCCGCCTGTTCGTTCAGCAAAGCCCCGTAGATTGCTGCATTGAGCTCCAGCTTGCCGCAATCATTGGCCATTACCCTTTGCAAAAAGGCCAAATCGTTTGTTCCGGTAATGTCGACGATGGTCATATGAGACACGTCAAACATCCCGGCAGCCGTCCGCACCGCCTCATGCTCTGCAATTTGGGAGCCGTAATTTACCGGCATTAACCAGCCTGCAAAGTCCACCAGTTTGGCACCGCAAGCGCGGTGGTTATCAACAAGAGGGGTTTGTTTAGGGAGTTCTTGTTCCTGCATGGTTGCGCATTCTAAGGGAAATTCGAATGGCTCTAAATGAATATTTACCCAACCGACCCCACCTCTATTACCCAACCGACCCCACCCCTATTTACCCAACCGACCCAACCCCATGGCTTCACGCATGATTTGTTGTTTGAGGCCGGGGAGCGCGGAGATGCCGGTCATGCCAGCCTTGCGCAGCAGAGCCGCGCCGGGCAAGTCAGATGAAAAGAGCGTTTTGAACATGGACATGGTTTGAATCATCGCCGCGGATCTATTGGCCCGCGCTCGCTCATAGCGTTGCCAAAGCCCTGGGCGACCAAGATCGCTCTGGCCACGAGCGACCTGCAAAAGTTCCACCACATCTTCAAACCCAAGGTTGACGCCCATGCCCGCCAGTGGATGGACAACGCGCATCGCATCGCCAACAAATAGAATTCGCGGATGGGGGTTCAGTGATTTCACTCGCTGTTGCGCCAGCGGAAACACAATTCTGCGATCCACCTGTTCAATATCGCCCACGCAATGCTCCAGTAGCGCCGTCATCTCCTCACAGAATTGTTTCGGGGTCGTATCTCGACGGACCTTGGCTTGCTCGGTGCTCTGTGACCAGACCACCGAACTGGTATGGCCATCGTGGCTGGGTAGCAGGGCCAGCGGACCATCCACCAAAAAGCGTTGTCTGGCGATACGTCCGTGGGGGAGCGCATGTTGTACTACGGTTGCCAGGGCAGATTGATTTACCTCGTGTTCGAAGACGCCAACGTTGAACAGGTTGCGTACCGCAGATCGAGCACCGTCGGCGGCGATCACAAAGTTGGCGTTTACGCACTGGTCCCGCTCCTGCAAATCCAGAGCAACGCAGCCTTCGTCCACTTGCATGTCAGTGATAGCGGTCAGTTCTATGGTGATGTTGGGGTGGTTACTGCAAGCTTGCCACAGGTCCAAGGTCAGCGGGCTGGCTTCGACCACCCAGCCCATGTACTCACAGCCCAGATCAGCAGCGGCAAAGTCTATGTGGCCACTGCCCCACTGTTCCCAAACATACATGCCCACGTAGCCATATGAGTCAAAGGAACGCGCCCCCGGTGTGGTCCGCTCCCAGACCCCCAGCTTATCCAGAAATTCTCGACTGGCCGGCGTCAGAGCGACGTTACGAATATCAATGCCAAGCTCACCCAGCTGAAGCTGCGGAACCTGGTGCTCGATCAAGGTGACCAGGAATCCTTGTTGGGCAAGTCCCAGCGCTGCGCTTGCTCCCACCAGGCCCGCACCCACCACGGCCACATGCTGCATATCAGATAGCCTGGCCCATGAGTGCTTCAATATCAGCCACCTGTTTCGGTGCGCCATCGGTCAAAACTTCACAACCGTTTTTGGTAATCAGCACGTCGTCTTCGATTCGAACACCAATGCCACGATAACGTTCCGGCACGTGGTCTGTGGTTTCGTCCGGTGGAATATAAATGCCAGGCTCAATGGTCAGCACCATGCCAGGTTCAAATTCGCGCCAGGCATCATCAAAGCGATAATCCCCAACGTCGTGTACGTCCATACCCAGCCAGTGGGAGGTCTTATGCGGACAGAAATCTTTGTAGGCTTCCAGCGCCATGATTTCTTCACGATCACCCAATAAAAAATCCAATTCGATCAAGCCGTCTACCAGAGTTTCGATCGCCGCATCATGCGGCGCGTTAAAGCTGTTGCCCGGTTTGCACTGGGCAATCGCCGCTTGGTTGGCGGCAAGCACCAACTCGTAGATCTCTCTCTGAGGTTTAGAGAACGTTCCCGTCGCTGGAAAGGTTCGGGTAACGTCTGCGGCGTAGTGTTCATACTCGCAACCGGCATCGATCAATACCAGATCGCCCGACGCAATTACGCACCGATTTTCAACATAGTGCAGCACGCAGGCATTCACACCGGCTCCGACAATACAGGGATAGGCTGGATTACGTGCGCCATGGCGCATAAATTCATAAGTCAGTTCTGCTTCCAACTGCCCCTCTGTCATACCCGGCTGGCATATCTGCATCGCCCGACGATGCGCTCCCACGGTGATTTGCGCCGCTTGGCGCATCAGTTTCAGCTCCGCAGGGGATTTGTACAGGCGCATCTCATGCAGGACGTGTTTCAGCTCGACAAACTCTCCCGGAGGTTGCGCCCCACCGGCCTCGCGCTGTCGTATGGACCCCACCCAGGAAAGAAGTTTTTGATCAAAATCCTGATATTCGCCCAGGGTGATGTAGATCCGCTCTGTACCTTCCAATAGCCCAGGCAGGATCTCATCCATGTCACTTACGGGAAACGCATCATCCACACCCAACAATTGCGTCGCACGTTCTGGACCCATGAGTTCTCCGTCCCAGCGTTCCGCCAGGGGGTCTCGTTCATTACAAAACAGCAGCTCTTGTCCATGTTCGCGGCCAGGGGCCAACACCAGCAACGCATTGGCTTCGGAAAATCCGGTGAGATAGTAGAAATCACTATCTTGTCGAAACAGGTATTGAACGTCCCGGTTACGACGCTGCGGTTTAGCGCCGGGCACAATGGCAATACTGCCGGGAGCCATCATGGACATCAGCTGATCGCGCCGCTTTTTGTGTTCTTTTGCGGAAATGCCAGGGGGTGCTGATCGGGCTTGGAGCGTGCCCACTAGTGTGCTTCTCCCGGCGGCAACTCGCTGTCTTGGGCTTCATCATTCATCAGCGCGAGAATCAGCAGAGCGCCTACCCGGCTGTACTCAAAAATCTCCATAAAAGAGTGTTCGTCCTGCTCATCCTCTTCTACATCATCGCTGAGTCCAGCAATATTAAAAAAATCACCGACAATTTCTTGGACATCTGGCGGCAAACCGGCGGAGTTTTCCTCGGGCAGACCGCCTCCAAATCCGCCGAGAAAACCGGCACACCAGCTGCTCATATCGGACAGTCTTTCCGCCAGCGGAACATCGTCATCCGCAATCAGGGGCTTAAACTCCAGGTCCTCAGCAGTGAAATGATACTGACTTAGCGTCATATGTATGAAGCTGGTCAGACTGGCCTCGTCCGTGAGTGCATCCGCACCGGCCAGCTCGATAAATCCGGCAAGGTTGAAGTCCAGTCCGCCTGCAGCTGCATAGCCGCACACCAACCCATGTAGTTCTGCAGGCACAATAATGGAAGATGCTGCGGTAGCGCTTGCGTACAATTCGGCTTGCGTTTCAGACACTGGAATACCTTTCGTTTATTTGGGACTACAAAAATTGATGAAAACCCCGCAAACTATCCCTTAGTCGCTATTTAATTGCCAGGCATCAGTTGGGTTATTGCAGACATTAGTGTTCCAACACATCTGAAGTAAGCGAAAGTAAGCGTTAAGGAAAGAAAGTAATCGTCTCTTACACTGCGAATAATAAGAGCGGATAAAGAGCAGATAAAAAGAGCTTAAAAGAAGACTCATACATCTAATTGGCAGCAGTATCCTGGCGGACAAACATGACAAACCAAGCAGAACCCAAACAAGTACCCGGCACCGAACAGTTAAATCAACTGGAAAGCCAGGTGGACGAATTGTTAGTACTCACTCAGGTGCTGAGTAAAGAAAATAAGGCCCTGCGGGCACAACAGCAGAATTGGTCTACCGAGCGCGCAAAGCTCATCGAAAAGAACGAGCTGGCCAAGAACCGCGTAGAATCCATGATTACCCGATTGAAGGCACTCGAACGCGAGTAAGCTAAGTAAAGGAATCCCAAAGGCACACTATGAACACCGTTGTTGTAAATATCCTGGATAAGGAATATCAGGTGAGCTGTCCCGAAGAAGAAGTGGAGGCACTGACCAAGTCCGCCCGGTACCTGGACCAAAAGATGTCAGAGATCCGTTCTTCGGGGAAAGTGGTCGGGTTAGATCGAATAGCCGTGATGGCGGCGTTGAATATCACCAACGCTTTCCTGAACGGTCAGGACACCATCAGCGAAACCAACGACACTCTGTCAGATCGCATTACCTTTCTCTCTGAGAAGGTTGGCAGCGCATTAGCACAACACAAGCAGACGGATTTGTAGGGCAAACCCGCCTTCTTTGAGCACAAAAAAGAGGCTCAGCCCTCATTTTTGGATAATTCCCTACCGAACTGACTAAAAAGTTCTTACTTTCCGGTATTGGCGGCAGGTCAATTAGAGCTATACTGCAATAGCTCCTGGGATGTTAGCCAGTTGGTCGCGTCCTTGAGCCGTTAGAGAAACCTCAGGAGAATCTGGGGCCAATACTCGTGAGCATACCCAATCTGATGGGTCGCCTTAGGTATTGCACAGACCTCCGCCTTGAACCATAACGGTTCAGGGCAAACCATCAGCGGCATCTCCGGGAGCATACTTTTCCCACATCAATTCCTTTGTCACCCGTGACTGATTCTATTCGCCAAAAATTTCGGGCCAAACGGCGCAACCTTCAGGGTGAAGCGCGCCGGCAGGCTGAACTCGCGATCTGTCGACGAATAGAAACCGTTTGCACAGCGACCGAGAAAGTTGCAGCTTACGCTGCGTTTGATGGCGAACCGAACCTGGACCGCTGGATATCGGCGTACCAAGGCATGCTGGCGTTGCCAGTGATTTCGGATGAAGCAGGCGTGATGAGCTTTCATGAGGCACCAAAAGGTGCGGTGCAGCGCGAAAACCGTCTTGGTATCTTCGAACCGGAACCCCATCGCACTTTAATTCCACCAGATACCTTTACAATTATGTTGATCCCACTGGTTGCGTTCGACCGCGTGGGCACCCGTCTGGGTATGGGAGCAGGATATTATGATCGCTATCTGGCACTTGCTCCCCAGGCACTGAGAATTGGTGTGGCATTTGACGTTCAGTGCAGCAACAGCCTGCTGCCAAGGCACGAATGGGATGAACCACTGCACCAAGTGATTACACAAACCCAAACGATCGAGTTTTAAGACGATCGTATTATTTGAAGGTACTTATGGCCGTTCGCAAAGTTATCCGCATGGGACACCCTACCTTGAGGGAGGTAGCCGAACCAGTTGACCCTTCATTCATCCAATCAGATGAGTGCGCGCGTCTTTTGGTGGATATGGAGGACACCCTGCACGACTATGGTGGTGTGGGATTAGCTGCGCCACAGATAGACGTGGGTTTAAGAATTGCGATCATCGAGATCCCAGGTGGAGCAAGTCGCTATGGCGATTTAGAGCCTATGGACCTAACGGCTTTTTTTAACCCAGAGGTTAAGATCATCAATCCGGATACTGCTGGCAACTGGGAAGGCTGTTTGTCGGTACCCGGCTTACGTGGTTGGGTGGATCGACCCCAGCATATCGAAGTGTCCTACCTTGATGCAGAAGGTGTCGCCCAGAGGATCGAGCTGAAGGGTTTTATGGCTACCGTGTTCCAGCACGAATTTGACCACCTGGACGGGCACCTATACATCGATCACATCACCGATATGAGTAAGCTTATGTTCGAAGAAGAACTGCTGCGCTACGGTGATGTCTAGCTGAGAAAAAGCTGATAGGCGGGATTGTCTGTCTCATCCCAGAAACGGTAACCAATCTTTTTAAGGTAGGCCAGGAGCTTGCGCCGGTTTGCCGATTGTCCGGCAAAACCAACCAGCACACGACCATATGCCGCGCCGTGATTGCGATAGTGGAAAAGGGTGATGTTCCAATCCGCACCCACACCCGTCAGAAACTGTAACAAGGCACCAGGGCGCTCTGGAAATTCAAACCTGAACAGTAACTCCGACTCTTCTTCCAGGCTGCGACCACCAACCATATGCCGTACATGCAGCTTAGCTGCCTCGTTGTCGGTCATGTCAACAACGGCGTACCCCTTGTCCTGCAAGGTTGCCACAACCTGTGCTCTGTCCTGAGGTGCATTGACCTGGAGACCAACATAAATGTGCGCCTGGGTAGCGTCTCGCCCGTTTGAACCTTTAACGTTTGCACGCCGATAGTTAAATTCGGTGACCCCACGTTTTCCGATGGCTTTACAGAACTTTAAGAAGCTGCCTTGTTCCTCAGGAATGGTTACCGCCAGGATCGCTTCACGATGCTCACCCAGCTCCGCTCGTTCAGAAATGTGTCGCAGCCGATCAAAGTTCACATTGGCACCACTGACAATGGCAACAGCGGAGGCTGGTTTGGCGTCGGCACGGTCCAGATACTGTTTCATTCCCGCCACAGCCAGGGCTCCGGCGGGCTCTGCGATCACGCGGGTTTCTTCGAAAACATCTTTGACTGCTGCACAGATTTCGTCGATCCCGGCAACGACCACGTCATCAACACACGCCTGGGCGACCTTAAATGTCTCTTTGCCAACCTGGGCAACTGAGACACCATCCGCAAATAGATCTAAGCTGTCTTGTGCCAGCTTCACTCTTCGTCCCGCTTGACGGGCTGCTGCCAGACAAGCTGAACCTTGTGCCTCAACGCCAATGACTTTCGTCGTTGGGTATAGATATTTCACGTAAGCGGCCACACCAGCGATGAGCCCGCCACCGCCTACGGGCACAAATACACAGTCCGGCTGGCCTGGATGTTGATTCACAATTTCCATCCCAACCGTACCCTGGCCCGCGATCACGTCTTTGTCATCGTACGGATGTATATAGATCAGGTCCTCTTCCGCCTGTAGCTGCAGGGCGTAAGCTGCTGCCTCATCATAACCATCGCCATGCAACACAACCCGTGCTCCTCGCGCACGCACCGCATTAACCTTGATGCTTGGTGTATTACGTCCCATCACGATGGTGGCCTTGATGCCCAATGCTGCAGCTGCCATCGCCACCCCTTGGGCGTGATTGCCAGCAGAGGCTGTAATCACTCCACGGGCTTTTTCCTCCTCGGTCATTTGCGCCATCTTGTTATAAGATCCACGAATCTTAAAACTGAAAACCGGTTGCTGGTCTTCGCGCTTCAATGAAATATGCACACCCAATCGCTTACTCAGCAAGGGCGCTGAGACCAGGGGCGTTTCATGAGCGAGATCGTAAACCCGCGATGCAAGAATTTTCTTTACATAATTTTCCAGCATGGGCACCATTTTACCTGAGGCATGTAAGAGACATTTTGAGTGGTGCGCACCATACACTCTAACAACGCATATAAGAACAACCACACAGCAATAACGACTAAATAATTCTCTTCAATAAATCTCCTGAATAAATATAGATCACCAGCCAAAAATTGATCGCTAAAACTACTTGAATCACTTACTGAGAGAACCAAAGACACCGTATGTCCGCAACATCTGCTACCCAGGATGATCTGAAACGTCAGGTTGCCCAAGCCGCGGTCGAACTGATCAAACCCAAACTTACCACTAAAAGTGTGGTTGGCGTGGGTACCGGTTCTACAACCAATTGCTTCATCGATGCGCTGGCCGAGATTAAACATATCTTCGACGTGGCGGTCTCTTCTTCAGAGGCGTCTTCCCAACGAATGCGAGAGCACGGCATCACAGTCCTTGATCTGAATGCGGTAGACCGCGTGGACGTCTACGTTGACGGAGCAGATGAAGTTAACCGCGCAAAAGAGTTGATCAAAGGTGGAGGCGCTGCGCTGACCCGGGAAAAAATTGTTGCTGCCGCAGCTGATGAGTTTGTGTGTATTGTTGACGAGTCAAAATTGGTGGACGTACTGGGTAAGTACCCTCTTCCAGTGGAAGTCATTCCCATGGCTCGCAGCTTGGTGGCCCGCGGACTGGTATCACTCGGCGGTACCCCGATTTGGCGAGAGGATGTCACCACAGACAACGGTAATTGGATTCTAGATGTCCACGACTTCTATGTCGCGGAGCCGCTAAAAACTGAAACCGACATCAACAATCTGGCAGGTGTGGTCAGCAACGGTCTGTTTTCGATCAACAAGGCTGACGTTGTGCTCATTGCTGCCAAAGATGGGATCAGACAGATTTAGGCGAACCTTTCTCAGGTAAAGACTTTGCCCGGGTTCATAATCTGATCTGGATCGAAAATCTGCTTGATCTGCCGCATGAGGGTAATTTCTGCCTCGGAGCGGGTGAAATGAAGGAAGTCTCTTTTCAGTAATCCCACACCATGCTCTGCGCTGATACTACCTTGGCGCGCTTGGACCAATTCAAAAATTCTAGGGCTCATGGCGTGACCCTTGGCCATAAACTCTTCAACCTCCAGATCATCCGGTTTGAGAATGTTCAAGTGCAGGTTGCCATCCCCAATATGGCCATACCAGCAGACCTCAAAGTCGGGATAGCTGCTCTTAACAAAATGATCAACGTCTTCTAAAAATTCCGGAACTTGCGCAATGGTGACCGACAAATCGTTTTTGTAGGGCTTATAGGGGGCGATACTTTCTGAAATTCCTTCCCGCAGCTGCCACAGCGCAGCTGCTTGAGCCTGGGACTGGCTGACGACACCATCGACCACCCAGCCCGCCTCTACGCAGGCTTCAAAGGCCACGCTGGCGGCATCTAATTGGGATTCATCAAATTCGAGCAGCGCATAAAACTCCACGGCCTCACTCAGCGGGGCCGGTAGATCGCGATGGGCCTGGACTTTGGTCAGCGCAAGTTGTGAAAAGAACTCAAATGCCGACAAGGGTAATTGCTGGTTAAACTTTGCCAGCACATCCAACAGCTGGCCCACCTGGGGTACGCCAAGCACCATGACCATCTGTGGTTCAGGCTGGGCGGCAAGTCGGATATCTACCTCGCACACCAGCCCCAAGGTACCTTCCGACCCGACAAAGAGATGGCGCAGGTCATAACCCGTTGCGTTTTTAACCAAGCCTGCATTGCAATTAAGTAGCTCACCGGTCCCAGTCACCGCCCTCAAGCCAGCCACCCAATCTCGGGTCAGGCCGTATCGAATAACCTTAATGCCACCCGCATTAGTGGCGACGTTACCACCAATCTGGCTGGAACCCGAAGACGCAAAGTCTACGGGATAGAACAACCCTTGATCCGTAGCAAACTCCTGCAGTGTCTGGGTCACCACACCAGACTGACAAGTCACTAATCGATCCTGAGGATTAAAGTCTAGAATCTTATTCATCCGGTCAAACGACACCACCACTTCGCCCGAAGACGCAACGGCACCACCGGATAGTCCGGTTCTACCTCCGGAAGGAACTAGGGCTTGACCATTTTGCCTGGCCCACTTGACCAGCTCTACAACTTGCTGATTGTCGGTTGGGAACACAACCAGACTGGGGTCCACGGTAAAACCATTGGTCCAATCTTTGCCCCACTGACTTAAACTGTCAGGGTCGGCCTTGACCTGATTTTCACTGAAAATTTCTGTTAACACGTCTTGGTTCAACTTAATTTGGCTCTTTTGAATTAGGCTGTTTTGGATTTGATTTGTCTGGATTTATCCGATTTTAAAATAAACATTCTCACCAAGCACAACGTTCATCTAACCAGATCCAAATCTGGGCAAGCAGCTCATCCGATTCGTTGACCAGATGGTGGCTGGCCTCGGGCAATATACACCACTGACTATCGGCATATTGCTTGCGCAAAAAACGTGTACCGAAGTGCCAGTCGATGGTTTTGTCGAGCTGTCCTTGAATGATCTTGGGAGCAACCGGCACGCTGCCCGGAGCGCGCTCGTATTTGATAAAACGCTGCATCCACTCGACCATGGCGCTCACCCATTGTACCGGCAGAATATCCGCTTGCAGTGGGTCGACATGTTGCAGTCGGATAAATTCTGCACTGCTGGAGTTACTGGAGATGCGCCGGGGTCGCGATTCAACGGTTCGTTTAGCTATGGCATACACCCATCTGGCAAACCACCAGGCATAAGGTCGAACCAGGGGGGCAAAGAGCACTACCTCATTGGCCTGGATCTCCGGATTGTGGTGCAAGGTCTCCAAAACAATGGCGCCCCCCATGCTCTGACCTACCCAATGCCAACCGGTTTCATCGGATTGGGGGAAACGACGTTGCGCAAACTGAAACACCCCTAACGTGGCCTCAATATAGCGATCAAAGTGTTCGATTGTGGCAGGTAATCCGGAGGATAAGCCATGGCCGATCTGATCAAAGGTCACCACCACCAGATTGCGATCCAGGAGATATTTCAGGACGTGGCCATACAGTCCAACATGGTCATAGTATCCGTGACACATCAGCACATAACCCTTGGGTCCTGCGTGCGAGTCGGAAGGTTCAAAAGTCTGAACCACCAATCGTTGCGAACCGACCATAAGCACCTGCACCGACTGCGCTGCCAAACCGATCAACTGATCAAATCCATAGAATCTTCGATACTCGGACAGATCCTCCTGGGACAGCTGCTGATCCGCCTGCAGCTGTCCGAGAAGGGTGCGCAGGCCATTCACTTCAAACTCATGTGTGCCCCGATTTAATGACTGCTCACGGCTCATCTTTTTGCGGACCCGTTCACCAAATTTCTATCCAATCTGCTCATTCCAAGGCGGATTGTGACATGGGTGGCTGGGATTTGTGTACACTACCGGCTGAATCCAAATCTTCAGAAAAAGCCAAGCTTTTAACCAAAATCCTAGGACAGATTACATGGACAGATCAGGCGAAAATCTCGAAATCTTCAACGCGCAGCTCGAACGAGCGGGTAACGCTGCTGGCTTTATTGCGGCATTGGATCAAAGCGGGGGCAGCACACCAAAGGCGCTTGCAGCTTACGGCGTCAACGAAGATGCCTGGTCTAACGACGATGACATGTTCGACCTGATTCACGAAATGCGCACCCGTATCATGACGAGTTCTGCTTTCGATAAGAGTCGCATCCTGGGCGCAATCCTGTTTGAACAAACCATGGACCGCACGGTTGAAGGACTGCAGACACCAGATTATCTGTGGCAACAGAAAAGTGTTGTACCGTTCCTGAAGGTCGACAAAGGTCTAGCGGACGAAGAAGACGGTGCTCAGGTAATGAAGCCAAACCCCGACCTGCAAGCACTATGTGATCGCGCCGCAGGACTAAATGTGTTTGGTACCAAGATGCGCTCGGTCATCAAATCAGCCAACGCCACCGGCATTGCCAGAGTTGTGGAGCAACAATTCGAGCACGCTCAACAAATTCTTGATTGCCACATGGTGCCCATCATCGAGCCGGAAGTTGACATCAACAGCCCCGACAAAGCGGAATGTGAAGCGTTGCTACTGGACGCATTGTTAAAAGGCTTAGAGGGTGTGACCGGCAACCTGCCGGTGATGTTTAAGCTCACCCTCCCAGCAAGCGCGAATTTCTATCAGCCTCTATTTGATCACGCAAAAACTTTGCGCGTAGTTGCGCTGTCCGGTGGCTACAGTCGTGAGGTTGCTAATCAAATGCTTAGTGAGAACAACGGCATGATCGCGAGTTTCTCTCGTGCACTTTCAGAAGGACTCAGCGCAGGCCAGGACCAGTCGGAATTCGACCGTACTTTGGATGAGACGTTGACGACAGTTGCAGCGGCGTCAGCAACTTAATCAACAAGCGACGTCCGCCGCAGATCATGTGAAGCACAGGCGCCGATGGCGCACGTATTTTAACTCAATGACTTCTCAACATAGCCCGCTGGGTCTGGAATCCGTCCCATTTGCTGCAGTGCCAACAAGGAGTCCGTAACGCCGACCTGGTGAACAACCTTCCCGTCTTTTACTTTCATGATGACAATTTCGTCGTACTTCACGGGTTTATTGGTGGCTGGAACCGATCCCCAATCTCCGACCTGTACCCCGGATATGGTGAAATGAAGAACTATTCGCTCATCGTCAGCAACAACCGCATGGACGGTTTCGGTAAACCCAGAGAAGGTGCTGTGCGCCGCTTTCACCATCTGCTCTATCTGATCCCGCCCTGTTCGGACAACCCGGGGTGAGTAGTCGGCAATAAAGTCTTCGGCGAAGCATTCAGGGATCAACTCAAATCGTTGCTTGTTCCAAATTTCGGAATTGATTCGAAGGCCCAGGGCTTTGTTTTCTTCTGCGAGGTTAGTCATGGCTGAACGATCCTAGATGGGCGTGCTGATATCATACGCTGGCTTGAGATGGCTGGTGATCAAAACTTGAGGACGCTTTGCACTCGCTTGAATGTACACTTGTGCATAAGCTTTTATGCCTCTAGAGCAGTTAAGATCGCTCCTCGAGATTATTGGTTGCTGTAACCAACGCGGAAGGAAAACGCATGCTGAAGAAAATTTTTTACAGTGCGACGGGTGTGCTGGTACTTGCCCTGATCTACGTCGTGGTCAATATCATGAGCACAGCAGGCGTCTTTACCGACGTTCAAGCAACCCGTGATCACAGTTGCGAGCGGGTCGATATTTTTTCGGGCACCGAAGACGTCACTGTTGATCCAGCCACTGGTCTGGTGTTCGTATCTGCCGATGATCGTCGTGCGGGTGTGGCAGGAGGCGGCCAGCGTGTGTCCGGCGGTATATACGCTTTTCACATCGAGCACCCAGAGGAGGTCACTAAGGTTTCCGTTGATGCGCCGGAGGATTTTCACCCGCACGGCATCAGCTTATGGACTGGAAAAGACGAGTTTGGCACGGATGAAAAGCGTCTCATGGTGATTAATCACGCCCAAACAGGGGCACAGATCGTCGAGATCTTTGCAGTCGCTGACGGCGGCTTACTGACCCATTTAGAAAGCGTTAGCTTCGAGCAGATGCACTCCCCAAATGACCTGGTCGCGGTCGGACCAAGGTCTTTTTATGCGACCAATGACAGACGTTACCGCGACGGGCTGATGGCTTTGCTGGAAAGCTATCTCTCACTTCCGTTCTCCAGCGCGGTGTTTTACAACGGGCAAACGGGCAGCACAGTTGCTGATGGACTCAAATACGCGAATGGCATCAACATTTCAAAAAACGGTAATAACCTCTATATCGCCGAAGTACTCCGGCGCAGTATTGGTGTATACGACCGAAAAATTTCAACGGGCGCTCTGACTCACATCAAATCAATCGAGCTGGATACCGGGCCGGACAACATCGAAATCGCTTTAGACGGTACCCTGTGGGTTGCCAGTCACCCCAAGCTTTTTGAGTTCCTGGCCCACGCAGCCGATGCAAATGTTGACGCGCCTACGCAAATTCAATCTATCAATATAGAGACCGATCAGGTGACCGATCGGATCGTGCTGCTTGATGGAGAAATCAATGCCGCAAGCGTCGGCGCACCTTACCAGGACAAGGTGGTCATTGGCGCTGTCTTCGATGGACACGTGTTAGTTTGTGAGACGTGATCGCGAGTTGTCTGTCTCCCGAACAGCTCGAGAGCACCCCCAACCTAACCCTAGAGGCAGACTCATTTGCTAACGTCGATCGACGGAGCGCACGACGTAGCCTCCGGAACGCTCATCCGCTTCTATTTTCAAGTAGCCGCGGGTTTGGGCTTCTTCCAAAAGCTCGTTAAAGGACGAGAACCCAAATGAAGCTTCGTTAAAACCGGGGCGTCGCCTCTTCAATGTTTGCTTAACCATTGAGCCAAAAACCCGATCGCCACGCTCTGCAATCAGCGCTTCGGCAGTATCGAGTACCTCTTGGATACCTTCTTCTTGATCATCACCTCGGCTTTTTTTGGCCGGCGTGCTGTTCGCTTTTTTCTTCGCGGGTGTCCTTCGTTGCTTCTGAGACTTCTGCTCTTTGACCAAGTCGTTGTAGAAAATGAACTCATCACAATTGCTCATAAGCAGGTCTGATGTACTGCTTCGAACCCCAACACCGATAACAAGCTTCGCATTTTCGCGCAGTTTGCTGACCAGTGGCGAGAAATCTGAATCGCCACTGATGACAACAAACGTATCGATATGATCTTTGGTGTAGCAGAGATCCAGTGCATCGACGACCATTCGAATATCAGCCGAGTTCTTGCCCGACTGCCTGGTATGCGGAATCTCTATGAGTTCAAAAGCCGCGTTATGCATTTCGGCTTTGAATGCTTCGTAACGTTCCCAGTCGCAGTATGCTTTTTTTACGACGACGTTTCCCTTGACCAGAAGCCGCTCCAGGACCAGAGAAATATCAAACTTAGGAAATTTCTCATCTTTTACGCCAAGCGCCACGTTCTCAAAATCGCAAAACAACGCCAGATTATTATCCGTCATGGATCCTCCTTAAGGTGCGACGTCAGCTTAAAACCTGATGGAACTCCATTCTATCCAAGACAGAGAAGATGCGCGCACCCAGATAGCGCTACAGTTCATGACAAATACAGCGTTGATCTAACCTAAAGTGCCAGAACAGGTCATCTGCAGTCTGTCGTCGAAGGCGTTAAAATCGGCGATATGGCCGATCAACATAGTCAACTCAAGTACAGGAAAGCCTCATTAAACGATATCGATCAGCTGGTAGAGTTGAGAGTTCAGCAGCTGCTGGACGAAGGATATCCAGAAGATTTTAACATCCGCCAGGACCTGACCAACTACTTTTCAGCGAACCTAGAGTCGGGCTCGTTGATTTGCTGGGTTGGAACAGACGAATCGATCATAAGGGCCACGGCAGGAATCTGTTTTTATCAACTCCCACCAACGTTTTCGAACCCCACCGGAAGAATTGCATATATAACAAACATGTACACCGAGCCATCCTGCAGGAAACAGGGGGTCGCTTCTCTATTGCTCAATAAGCTTATTCTAGAAGCAAAGGGGTTAAATTACGCAAGTGTCCGACTTCACGCGTCGGAACTTGGCAGAGGTGTATATGAAGAGGCCGGCTTTGTGACAACAGAGGGATACATGGCACTCAAACTATAGCGATAGATTCTGCCCGATCGACGTTTGTGGTGCTTGCAAACTAGCTACGAGATTCAAGCATCGCCACCGCTGGCAACGTCTTACCTTCCACAAATTCCAGAAACGCACCGCCACCGGTTGAGATGTAGGAAATTTGTTCGCGAACCTCGTACTTGTCGATGGCGGCTAGCGTATCCCCACCACCGGCGATGCTGAAACCTTCGCTGGCACCTATCGCCTCGGCCAGTACCCGCGTGCCTTCTCCAAACTGATCATATTCGAACACCCCAACCGGGCCGTTCCACATGATCGTCTTGGCATCCGCCAGCTGTTCACCCCATTTGCGAGCGGTAACCGGACCGATATCCAGGATCATTTCGTCTTCGCCAACTTCATCGATTGCTCGTACGGTCGCCGTTGCTGATTCGGCAAATTCTGTTGCGACAATCACGTCTTCGGGAATGGGGACACTTACTTTTTCACCAATTCGTTTTGCGGCATCTACCAAATCAGCTTCGTATAGAGATTTACCGATGCCGTACCCCGCTGCGGCAATGAACGTGTTCGCAATACCGCCACCCACGATGATCTGATCGGCAATATCGGCCAGGGAATCCAAGACCTCAAGTTTTGTGGATACTTTAGACCCACCGACAATGGCGACCATGGGGCGAGCGGGCTCGGCCAAAGCCTGGCCAAGTGCTTTCAACTCTGCTTCAAGCAGCAGTCCGGCGCAGGCTTCAGAGGCAAATACCCCTACCGAATGGGTGGACGCTTGCGCACGATGCGCAGTACCAAAAGCGTCCATCACATAGACATCACATTGTGCGGCCATGGCTCGGGCCAGGGTTTCATCATCTGCTTTTTCACCTGGCAAGAATCGAACATTTTCAAGACACCCAACTTGTCCCGTGGTGACTTGATCGCAGCTCTCCAGGTTCTGCAGCAATTGCACTGGTTTTTCCAGCAGCTCGCTCAGCCGATTCGCCACTGGGGCAAGAGAGGACGCCGGATCAAATTCTCCTTCCGTAGGTCGGCCCAGATGGGACATCACGACGACGCTTGCGCCCTGCTGCAGCGCATACTCAACGGTCGGTACGGATGCACGAATTCGCGCATCGGAGGTGACGTTGCCGTCACTGACAGGAACGTTCAAATCGGCTCTGATGAGCACCCGTTTACCGGCTATATCGATATCTTTTAGAGATTTGAACGTCGGATTACTCAACTGAAGCTCCTTCTTATGCTCTGCGTCCTTTGATCGGCGCCATTGTAATCGGTGAACTAGAGGATAGCTTTGACCGCGCTCACAACCCGGTCTGTGGTCATGCCCATGGCTTCCATCGCGACATCACCCGGGGCGGACACGCCAAACCGGTCAATGCCAACGACAACGCCATCCAGACCCACAAATTTGTTCCAATAATCCGGGTGTCCGGCTTCGACCGCTACCCGTGCCCTCAACTCAGGCGGCAGTACCGTGTCGCGGTAACCTTGGTCCTGTTGCATGAACTTTTCCGCGCAAGGCATGGATACCACCCGAACCTGAACACCTTCATCTGCCAGCGTTTCTGCCGCTGCGGTGGCAAGCTCTACTTCCGAGCCGGTAGCTATCAGTACCGCTCGTGGCTCGGCACAATCTCTAAGGGTGTAACCACCTCTGGCTATATTGTTGAACGTTGCCTCGTCTCTTGCCTGAGCCAGCGTTTTTTGTCGTGTGAATATCAAAGCGCTGGGTGCCTGAGGATTTGACAGCGCGCTATGCCAGGCAAAGGCGGTTTCCACCGTGTCACAAGGGCGCCATGTTTCCAGATTTGGGGTTGTGCGTAGGTTTGTCAGTTGTTCAATTGGCTGATGGGTAGGACCATCCTCACCAACTGCAACCGAGTCATGGGTATAGACAAAGATATTGGGAATCTTCATCAAAGCTGCCAACCGCACCGCGTTACGGGCATATTCCATGAACACTAGAAACGTTCCGGTAAAGGGGCGGTATCCACCGTGCAGCAGTAAGCCGTTCGATATCGCTGACATGCCAAATTCACGAACGCCATAGCTCATGTATTGTTGGTCAGTAGCGTGGGACCACTTGGTGCCGTTAGAGCCAGTTAAATCTGCTGAACCGCCAAAAAGCTCGGGGATTCCCCGGGCCGCGGCGCCGATTGCTTTTTGCGAAGACTTGCGCGTTTCTAAATCAGCGGGCGAATCCTGTTCCGCTTTAGCCAGGGCCAGCAATTCCGCATCCCATCCCTCAGGTAACTCACCAGCCATACGTCGGGCGTACTCCGAGGCGAGCTCTGGATAGGCAGCCGCATACGCGTCAAACCGAGTCTGCCAACTTTGTTGAGCGGCGCTACCTTTTGCACGCATATTCCAATCGGTCTTCACCTGTTCCGGGATCACAAAAGGCTCATCACCCCAATTCAGTTGACGCCGGGTGAGCGCAATCTCTTCTTCACCTAACGCTGCTCCGTGGGCTCCTGCAGTGCCGGCCTTGTTGGGAGACCCAAAACCAATGGTGGTTCGACAACAGACCAGGGTTGGGCGGCCATCACTTTCCCGAGCGGCGCCCAGCGCCTGTTCAATCTCTACCGGATCATGTCCGTTAACGCTACGAATGACCCGCCAGCCGTAGGCTTCAAAGCGGGCAGGCACATCTTCTGAGAACCAGGCTTCAATTTCGCCATCGATGGAAATACCGTTGTCATCGTAGATACAAATGAGCTTACCCAAGCCCAGCGTACCTGCCAACGAAGCAGCTTCGTGGGAGATACCTTCCATCAGGCATCCATCACCGGCAACAACCCAGGTGTGATGATCAACGATCGCATGCTCGTCTCTGTTAAATTCCTGGGCGAGTTTCTGCTCCGCCAGCGCCATACCAACCGCATTGGCAAACCCCTGGCCCAGAGGCCCGGTGGTGGTTTCTACACCCGGGCATTCTCCATACTCGGGATGACCAGCAGTCACAGCATGCAGCTGGCGAAAATTCTTGATCTCTTCTATGGAGACGTCATAACCCGTCAGATGCAGCAGGCTATACAAAAACATAGAACCGTGGCCATTGGAGAGCACAAAGCGATCCCGATTACTCCACAGTGGATCAGTTGGATTGTGCTGCAAGAAATCGCGCCACAATACCTCGCCAATATCAGCCAATCCCATCGGCGCGCCAGGATGGCCACTGTTCGCTGCTTGGACCGCGTCCATGGACAGCGCGCGGATTGCATTGGCTCGCTCGATTCGAGAAGAAGATGAAGACATGAATACCCCTGAAGTCGCCCTTGTGTCGTAAGCGCGCGTATTGTCGTTCTATGCACGGCTCGCTGCAACGATTAGTGGCATTTTGGCATTGAATTAGGAACGCCCAGGCGCGCTTTTCTAGCAATCCCTCACTGAATTACGTGATTCGATAGACTACAATCACGCCCCAACAACGAAATATAAAAATTTGTATA
The DNA here is from genome assembly GCA_039028095.1 of Pseudomonadota bacterium. GTDB lineage: Bacteria > Pseudomonadota > Gammaproteobacteria > Pseudomonadales > Azotimanducaceae > UBA4421. The sequence goes on along the minus strand of JBCCIU010000011.1, from coordinate 91,993 downwards.
GGAAATACTAAACAATGGCTGACTATTCTGTTTTCACATCCGAGTCGGTTTCGGAAGGACACCCAGATAAAGTTGCAGATCAGGTATCCGATGCGGTGCTTGACGCCATGCTTGAACAGGACCCCGACTCCCGAGTCGCCTGCGAAACGTTGATTAAAACCGGCATTGTTGTCGTTGCTGGCGAAATCAGAACCAACGCCGTGGTCGACATCGATAAAGTGGTACGCAAAGCTGTCGCAGATATCGGCTATGACAGCGCAGAGGTTGGCTTTGACGCAAACGAATGTACCGTGGTGAACGCCTTGGGCATGCAATCCGCGGATATCGCCATGGGCGTAGACGAAGCTGACGATCATGAGCAGGGTGCCGGGGACCAAGGCTTGATGTTTGGTTATGCGACAGACGAAACCGACGTCTTCATGCCCGCACCGCTGACCTATTCACACCGGCTGGTTCAACAGCAGGCTCACAAGAGACGTAACGGTTTGTCTTTTTTGCGTCCGGATGCCAAGAGTCAGCTGACCTTCCAATATGATGAGAACGGTCAGCCCATGGGTATCGATGCTGTGGTTCTTTCCACCCAACACAGTCCGGATGTCACCCAGGAGCAGTTGCGAGAAGCGGTGATGGAAGAGGTGATCAAACCGACCCTACCCGACAACTGGATTTCCAAGGAAACAAAAATCTACATCAACCCAACTGGCCAGTTCATTATCGGCGGTCCTGTAGGTGATTGCGGCCTGACCGGACGCAAAATCATTGTAGATACGTACGGTGGCATGGCGCGCCATGGTGGTGGTGCGTTCTCCGGTAAAGACCCGTCTAAAGTCGACCGCAGTGCCGCTTATGCGGGACGCTACGTCGCAAAGAATCTGGTCGCAGCAGGACTTGCGCAGCGTTGTGAGATTCAGGTGAGTTATGCCATCGGTGTGGCCGAACCTACGTCAATCAGCATCAATACCTTTGGTACCGGTAAGGTTTCGGATGACAAGATTATTCAACTTGTTCGTGAACACTTTGATTTGCGCCCCAAGGGATTGATTGCCATGCTGAATTTGAAACAAGCAATCTACCAACCGACTGCGGCATATGGGCACTTTGGACGTGAAGAAGAATCTTTCAGCTGGGAACGAACGGATAAGGCAGAGGCACTGGCCGCTTCTGTTTAGCCCAACTGAGCATAGTTCCATCGTGCAGAGCGCCACATGAGCACACCAACCATCAGTTTCGAGTTCTTCCCGCCGCGCGATGAAACCGGACAAGCACGCCTGGTTGAAAACGTAGCCGCCAAGCTCGCCCAGCGCAGTCCGCATTTCTTTTCAGTGACCTATGGTGCAGGCGGCTCAACCAGAGATGGCACCCGACAAACTGTTGCAGCCTTGTTTGACGCCGGATACTCAGCCGCACCACACCTCTCAATGGGTAGCGATGCGGTAAAAGCACTCTACGATCAGCTCGACGATTATCAGTCTCTAGGCGTGAAACGCATTGTGACACTGCGTGGCGATCAACCATCGGGCATGGGGTCGAACCGGTTTGCTAACAATGCAGAATCATTGGTGCGTATCATCCGAGATCGATACGGGGATGCTTTTGAGTTGATTGTTGCAGCCTATCCAGAGGTTCATCCGGACGGCACCAGCGCAGCAAGCGACTTTGACTATTTCAAACGAAAGGTTGATGCCGGCGCTTCAGGAGCCATTACACAATATTTCTACGCACCCGAGGCCTACTATCGCTTTTTGGATGCCTGCGCACGCCACAACCTGGATATTCCGGTGATCCCGGGGATCATGCCGATCACCAACGCGGAATCGTTGTTCCGATTTTCTGACAAGGCCGGCGCAGATATTCCCCGTTGGTTGCGATATGCCCTAAATGACATCGAAGACGAGAGCGAACTCATCAATTTTGGTGTCGAAGTCGTGACGGATCTTTGCGAGCGCCTACTGTCTATGGGCGCCCCAGGCCTCCACTTTTACACCCTGAATCGATGGGGTGCGACCAGCCGCATTTGCGACAATCTGAAGATTAACTAGTCCACCAAGCTGGAATTGAGTGCCTTTTCACTTCCACATACCGACTCGAGGTCAACCTCAGGTAGGGCAGGATCTGGTCCTGGATTCTGATCGCTCAAATTACGTCACTCGAGTTTTACGGATACGCAAAGGAGAGCAACTTCGATGTTTTGACGGTGCGGGCCTGGCTTTCCGTGCGGAACTGATGGCACCCAGTACTCGAGATGCCCGATTGAGAGTTGTCGAACTCGCTAACACCGAGCCGATGCTCTCCCCCAGCATCGCACTTGGGTTAAGCATGATCAAAGGGCCGGGGCAGGATCGTGCCATTGCTTCAGCAACCGAGTTGGGCGCCCAGGAAATCTATCTGCTGAACAGCGACCGGAGCAACGTTCGTCTTAATGCTACCCGTCAGGATAATAAGCTGTCCCATTGGCAGAAAGTAGCCATCAGCGCCACCGAACAATGTGGCCGACTACACGTACCGCAGGTTCACCTGGCGAATCTGGATGAGTTATTGGCCAATCGGCCACCTGCAGAACTTGCTGTACTGGACGCGTCGGGCGGCACAATCCCTACACCCCCTGTGACTCAAGATCGCCTGATCCTCATAGGACCAGAAGGGGGTTGGAGCGAGAAGGAAATGGCTTATTTCAAGCAGTCGGGTGTTGATATCTGGCACTTGGGGCAACACACCCTGCGAGCGGAAACAGCGCCTGCCGTGGTACTGGCTTTGTTACAGATTCCCAGGACTTAGTTGGAAAGCTGCGCGGTCACCTCTTTCAGGCATGTCTCCACATAGCCAAGATCCGGGATGGTGGCAGCTTCCGTACCCACAATCACTTTCATGGCATCTGCAGGACCCAGACTTTCATCATGATTTTTGAGATCCGAAGGCAGTAGTTGGAGAATTCGCGGCAACCCTGTCGCGATAAGTGCATAAAAAGAAGGCGCTTGAGGCACCTTGGACCGATTCATGACGACCAGACAACGACTGCCGTCATCCGATGGATTTGGCTCATCAAAACCGGCAAATCTGACCACAGATATGGTCTGACCACGCCATCCGGTCTGGCCAACCAGCCAGTCGGGACCGTTTTCTACGGGCTTGATCGCCTTTAACTTCACAATTTCTGCCACACACACATTGGGCAACAGCAGGGTCGCACCCGGGGTGGGGATGGCCACGCAGGCCAGTTCATCTTCTAGTTCCTGGGCAAAAAGTACTTCACTCATCTTCAGGTTCTCGGCACCAGTTCATCAATCGTGGCCAGCAGCTCGTGTTCCTGGAACGGCTTGCCCAGAAAACGATCTACGCCCAATTGATCTGCATGTTCTTTATGTTTTTCGCCTGTTCGCGAGCTGATCATCACGATCGGCAGCGCCTGCAGGCGTTCGTCATGCCGGACCTGGCGAGCGACTTCAAAACCATCCATGCGCGGCATTTCAATATCTAACAACATCACGTCTGGACGACGTTCCTGGAGCATGGCCACCGCCTCGATACCATCTTTTGCCAGCAGGACATCCATCCCTTGTCGCTCCAACAGTCGGGAAGTCACTTTACGCACGGTGACACTGTCATCCACAACAAGTACGCAGGTCGGCCCTGCCGGTGCAATCTTTTGCGGTGTCTGGCTGCCCGGACGTTGCTGATATTGGGCAGCGCGTATCAACGCAAGCAAATCCAGAATCACAACTACGCTGCCATCACCCAAAATGGTAGCACCTGAAATTCCGCCAACACCGGCAAACTGCGGTCCTAGACTCTTAACCACAATCTCTCGGCTACCGTGCACGGTGTCTACATGGATCGCTACCGCGTGATCACCAGAACGCACAAGTACCATGGGAACGCTGGAGTGACCCTGATTGATCAGGTTATCGTGGGTAAATTCCCGACCCAGATATTGACCCAGGTAACGCACACGATAGGGAATGCCTGCATATTCGAAGGACTTGTTTTCCGACGAATACAGATCCTGCAATTGTTCAGGGCTCAGCAACACAATCCCTTCAATATTATTGAGTGGGATTGCATATTGATCGTCTGCAACAGATACCATCAGGGCGCGATTAACCGAAACCGTAAACGGTACGCGCACAACAAATCGGGAGCCTTTGCCAGGCTTGGATTGGATGTTAATGCTGCCGCCAAGCTGCTTCACCTCGCTGTGCACAACGTCCATCCCAACCCCACGTCCGGATATCTGCGTGACGGATTTCGCCGTCGAAAACCCGGGCGCCAAGATAAACTGCACCACTTCCTCATCAGAAAGATTTGCATCCTTGGCAATCAAACCCTGATCAAGCGCTTTGGCCCGGACATTTTCTACATCCACACCTGCGCCGTCATCGCTGATTTCGATGACCACGTCCCCACCTTCGCGCAACAGCCGAAGATCGATGCGACCTTTTTCGGGTTTGCCAAAGCCCTGGCGGATATTAGGGGCCTCAATGCCGTGATCAATCGCGTTGCGTAACATGTGCTCCAGCGGCGCGACCATTCTTTCCAGCAGATTTCTGTCCAGCTCACCTTCGGCGTTAAAGACAGAAAGCTCTACCTCTTTACCAAGCTCATTGGAGACCTGGCGAACAATTCTTCGTAACCGAGGCAGCATTCGATTAAATGGCACCATGCGGGTGCGCATCAGGCCTTCCTGCAGTTCGGTATTCACTCGCGCCTGCTGTAACAGCAGGGTCTCAGATTCACGCGCCTTAAATAGCAACGTCTCCTTAAGGTCCAACATATCCGACGCACTTTCTGACAAGCCTTTGGATAGTTGCTGGAGCTGGGAGTAGCGATCCATTTCTAACGGATCAAATTCATCATAGCTACTGACTGAGTCCTGCTCATGGCGATAGAGGATCTGAGCTTCAGTCTCTATTTCAAAGCGTCGCAGCTGTTCGCGCAGACGCTCGATCGTCGTTTCCATCTCATCCAGGGCGCCCGTAAAATCGGACATCCCTTGCTCGATCCGAGCTCGCAAAATTGATCCTTCACCAGCCAGGTTTACCAGCTCTTCCAGCAGGTTAGACCCAACTCGAACCATCTCCTGGTTATTGCGCTCCACCGGTTGGGCGGCGCTGGGTGGCGGCTCTTGAGTCAGCGGGCTTGTCGATGCAAGAGGCTCTCCGGCTTCCGTCACAGGTGCAGTGGAATCCAAGGATTGGCTCGCCAGCGTATCTGGAAGGGTTACTGGAGCCGCGTCCGTCACCTGGGCATCCGTGGAAACTTGCGCCAAGTGTTCATCACCAGACAGCGCCAAATCTGCAGGCTCTAGAGGTGCATCATCCTGTTTCAGTGCATCCTGCTCCGAGACGGCATCGTCCATCGGGGCCGCGTCAGCTTCCGCTTGCTGGTTCATGTCCGACTCATTCAGCGTATCTGGTAACGCCTCTTGAGCCACCTGCTGAACCGTTTGGTCGGTGGTCTTTAGGGCTGCGTTTTGCAAACCCAGCGCCAGTTCGTCATAGCGATTATTAAGGGCAGCAAACAACTCGTCGTCTATGGTTTTTTGTTCTGACTGCACTTCAATAAGAAGGCTTTCGAAGTTATGAGCCTGATCGCCCAAACTTGTTAAGCCGCACAATCGAGCACCACCTTTAAAGGTATGCAGCGCGCGTAACAGCGTTTCCATATGCAGACGATTTTCGGGTTCGCTCTGCCAGCTGACGATCGCATTTTCCAATTCGTCACTAAGTTCTTCAGCTTCTTCGAAGAAAACCTCTGCCAGATCTTCGTCTATCTCCGCATAGTCTTCGATCGTGTCGGCGCCTTCGGCCGTTGCATCCGCAGTGGGCACCAGGGTTTGTGCCGACCAATCCAAGACACCTGGCTCTTGTGCTTCTTCCGTTTCTTCTGCTTCTTCTCCAACAGACAACTCATCCGGCACAACTTCCGGTGCGGCTTCGCGTGCCGCTTCTGCCGTTTCCAGCTGCGGGGCTTGCTTGTTCTCTTCGTCCTGAATTTCGTCCTGAAATTCTTGATCGAATACTGGTGCGTCCAGCTCCGGGAAATCTTCAACTTGCGGTAGCGGCTCGGCGCTGATCGCCAACGCGGTCTCTGCCTCGAGTTCTGCGCCCAGGTCTTCTTCGAGCTGGGGTTGTTCTTCCAACTGAGGCGCTTGTTCGACTACCGGGTTCGCCAGCGGGTCCACCGCCACAAGGCTGAGCTGCTCCTCGGAGATCATCATCAGCGCTTCTACTGTGGCAGGAGTCGCCTCTGAGGCGAGGGGATCAGCCTCCTCTTCCACAACCGTATCCTGAATCAGTGCCTGGACCACCTCTTCATCAGGTTTGTACTCATCAGCCAGGAGACATGCTTCTTCAAGATCCGTAAACAACACATCCGGGTGCTCTGGCTGATCACCCGCCACGATATTGTTCAGTCCTTCAAGCAAACTGGCATAGCCGGCACTCAGCGGTGCCTGCATCTGCTGAATTACCTGGCCTGCAATTGTGGTGGTGGTCAGCGCACGCGCCAATGAACCGGCGAGCGCGGCCGACAGCGGCTGGTCTATCTCTTTCAGTACCTGCTCAGATTCGGACAAGGCGGTTAACAGATCTGCACAGTTATCGTGTCGACCCTCAACGTAGGCAATAAGCGCCTCATCACTTTCCAGAAGATCGGTAATACCCGTAGCGTTCAACAATATCTCAGACACAGAAGGCTGCTTGGACAGTTCTGCCAGCGCAATCAAATCGTCCGCCTTGGCGACAAGCTCAAGTGGTTCGTCCCAATCGGTATCATTCTGTAGCGCATCAAAACAGGCCGTCAGAAGCTGTGTTGCTTCTTTAACAAACGCCTCTACCTCAGCACCCGCCTCTCGCTGCGCATACGTTTCGATGACTTGGTAGGTCGGTTCAACGATCAAACATACTTGGCTGATGTCCGCGATCGCAGCACTACCTGCCATGGTGTGATAGGCGCGTACCAGGGGTTCAGACAAACGCCAGGGAGATACCTCACATTCAGCACGGATAACGGCAAGTTGCTCCAGAGCCTCTTCAATAAAGAGATCCATGGCGCTCGATTTACCCCCAAAGGGTGAACTGACACTTTCCTGCAACCATTGATCATCAGCTGCTTGCTCGGCATGCGCCTCCAGCTCAAATATGGGCTGTTCTTCCGAATCTGTTTCTTGTGGGGCTGCTTCTTCTTGCGATGTCTCTTCTAGAGATGTTTCCTCTAGAGATGTTTCTTCATGAGATGCATCGCCAGCCTCTTCCTCGGCTGCTAGAGTCTGAGCCTCCAGGGTCTCATTAACTGCGGTCTGCGCCAGCATCTCATCGGGAGCTTGCTCATCCAAGCCTAAGACCGGCGATTCTTCCAGGACAACTTCTGCGGGTTCCTCTACGTCGCCGGTAAGCACCTCGTCTATAGCCCCGCCAGAGGAGAGAACATCAGCCTGGTCGATCAACGCGCTGAGTTGATCCATATCCCCTGGTCGTTGAAGTTCAAAATCTTCTATCAGCTGCGGTAACAGGTTGCGAGCTGATTGTGTTACCTGGACAAACTGCTTGTTCCCCTGGACTGTGCCGTCAATCAATCGATTGAGCATATTCTCCACCGCCCAGGCAATCTCGCCAATAGCTGCGGCGTGCACAATTCGACCGCTGCCTTTTAACGTGTGGAACGCTCGACGCAGCTCGGTAAGCGCTTCGCCGGGGTTGGTGTCATCCGTGTCAATCAGGTTTTGCCACTGAGGCAGCCATAGATCGATGTTTTCAACAACCTCTGCACATTCTTCAACAAAGATCTCGGCAATTTCCTGGTCCACTGAAGGATGAGATGGAGCCGCGACCCGGGCTTCTTCAGATTCTTCGGTGAGGTATTCTTCGGGCTGATCTAGCTGGTGTTGTTCGCGGAGACTTTCGGATGGCGCTTCGGTCTGGTCAACGGCAGATTCTGATGACTCATGCGCTTCCAACTCAGGCGCTTCAAATTCGATCGCGTTTGTCGTTTCGTCAGCTTCATTTACTTCAGCAATTTCAGCTGCGTCTATGGTTTCTGTTTCGCTTGATGCTATTTCGCTGACGGGCTGTGTCCCGCCGATGTCCAAGCTGACCGGTGTGAATTCGATGTCCTGAGATAAATCTGGGGTAGTCGAAGCATCGTCCGAGTCTGTCCCGTGGGACTGGACTTCCAGCGATTCTTTTAGTCCCGGCTCTTGTTCCGGCTCTTGCTCTGATGCTAGGTCTTGCTCTTGTGTCGGCTCAGCGGGCACTGCTTCGTCAATCGAGGATTGCACCGATTCCGAATTCGATTCCGGATTCGATGCCAGCAACAATTCACCCAGATCCACAAAACTGCGCTGGGCCGCTGCGATCACATCTTCGTTACCCTTACCACCATCCTGAGCCAACCGCTCCAGGTAGTAGTCCACACCAGACACGCCGTCTGCAAACAGATCCAGTTCCTGCCAGGACGGCTGATGACCCTGCATCAATTTGTCACAAATATAGTCGTTGGCTTGACTTAACAGCGCGGTGGCCTTGGGCAGCGAGACCATACTCAGAGCGCCGATCACCTCTTCGAGAATCTGATCTGCGCCTTCCAGATGCCGCACATCCCAATGTGCGGCCACAAAGTCTACAACCTTCTGTTTAATCTGCTCGATACCCAGGCGGGCTTCTTCAAGCAGCGCAATCTCTGCCTGAGAAGTAATCAGCTCTACTTCGGTCTGACTACCACCCTGCGCCACGCTACTCAGATTTTCATCGATCTGAATGAGCGCACCGGCAATACTCTGCACATTCTGGGGGTCTGTGTCTCCCAGCACGACCAGGTTTTCTACCGCATCAACCTGGTCCGAAACAATTTCTTTGGAGCTTTCAAAGCCCAATACAGACAGCGTATCGCCAATCTGGCACAAAGGATCGGAAAGTTCACCAAGCATTTCCAGGTCAACCTGCGGTGCACGCACCAGCAAGTCCAATTTGTCTTTGACCGAGGCGAGCTCTTCCTTCAGTGCAGCAGCCGCGCTGGATAGCGCCTGGCGTCCGAAAATTGCCAGGCTATTGGTCCGGTCACCAGAGTCAACTGCGTCTTGCAGTGCCTGTATTGTGGGGTTGGTATGGTTTTCAGCCTGACAGGCTTCCACCAGATCTTTCACCAACTCGACATTAACGGCCTGTTCCAATCCATCATCACCAGCAGCGATCATGCTCTTCAGCTCGGCATCTACCCTGCGCAGTAGGACAACACTTTCATTTGGAATGGGGCCCGTGCCAAGTGACAGGGACTGGGCAAATTCTCCCAGTGCTTCCCACTGACGCTCGAGTGCCGTGCCCTCATTCAATTTTTGCATGCCTAGAGCAATCTTGCTGATCAGCTCAACCACACCGCTGCGGTCCTCACCCTTTAAGACCTTAAGTAGCACGTTCTGCAAGGCCGATCGAATGCGCATGACCTTGCTGGGACCATCAATTTGTTTAAAACGGGAAAGCGCATCTTCGCTGACAGCGGCAGCTAGATTGATACCGCCATCTGCAAGCGGAGACATGCCCAACAGCGTGCGTACGTCGTTAGTCAGAGGCACTGCCAGCTGATTCTGCTGTTGTCCACCTCGCTGAATCTCTTCCAGATAACCGGGCAGTTCCAAAATACCCTGCATCAACAGTTGAGCACCCTGATCCTTCTGACGCTCATCAATATTCTGATCGAACAAACCCTGACAAAGCTGTTCCAGATGATCAGCCAAACCCGTGACACCATCCAGGTCCAACATCACCAGGGTTCCGTGCACCTGGTGTAATGCCGTCAAGCAACTGCGCAGATGCATCTCGTCGCTGGATTCGGCATATTGATCTAGACCGACACGCGCATTGTCGATGGACTGGAGAAGATCAGACTTGATCCAGTCAAAAGCAAAGTTGTCTTTGGTGCCGGACATCTGGTTTTGTTTCCTATCTTTCCTGTCTTTCCATTACTTTCTGTGACTTTCCGCTCGCATGAGTCACACCCATGTTCGGGCGCGTGCGAGCGTAAGCAAGACGACAGCCTAGGACGAGCTAGCTGGTAGTTTAAAGCCTTCTACTGACGCGCGCATTTCGTTTGCAAGTCCGGCCAGTTTACCAATGCTGTCTGCAGTCGTATCCGTAGATTCTGCAGTTTGTACGGTAATCTGCTCGATCACCTTCATGGTTTTGCTTACATGTCCCGCAGATGAGGATTGCGTGCTTGCGGCATTGGAGATGTTCTGGATCAATGCTGCAAGCGAGGCAGAAACTCCTTCAATTTCCTCCAGCGCAACGCCGGCATCCTGCGCCCGACGCGCCCCATCCACGACTTCCGCCGTGGTCTGTTCCATGGAGATAACCGCTTCATTGGTATCTGTTTGAATGGTTTTGACCAACGCGGCGATTTGTTTGGTCGCCGCAGACGAACGCTCAGCCAGTCGCTGTACCTCGTCGGCAACAACGGCAAAACCACGCCCCGCATCACCGGCCATGGATGCTTGGATTGCAGCATTCAGGGAAAGGATATTGGTCTGATCTGCAATGTCGTTGATCAAAGAAACTATGTCGCCAATCTCCTGGCTGGATTCACCAAGACGCTTGATACGTTTAGCCGTTTCTTGAATGCGGCTGCGAATGCTGTCCATGCCGCCGATCGTGTCCTGAACCACGTCGGAACCTTTGTTGGCAATCTCCACAGCGCGTTCAGCGACAGATGCAGATTCTGCAGCATTGGAGGATACCTGGTCGATAGATAAAGCCATTTCGCTGATCGCACTAGTCGCAGCGCCAATTTCTTTAGCCTGATTCTCAGCGGCATTTGTCAGTTCACCCGCTGTTTCCTGGGTATCACTGGCTGCCTTTGCGACCTGCACTGAAAGCGTATTAATGTTGGACACCAAACCGCGCATCTGATCGATGGCAAAGTTGATCGAATCCGCGATCGCACCGGTGAAGTTTTCGGTCACAGACGCATGAACTCTCAGATCTCCTTCAGCCAGATCTGCCAGTTCATCCAAAAGCTGTAAGATGGCAGCCTGGTTACGCTCATTCTGGGCGGCTTGTTCGTGCAATTGCTGACGAATGTTGGAGACCATAAAGCCACCTATCCCGGCCATCACCAGCACGCCGGTTACCGCAAGCAGCATCGGCGGATTGCTGATCACAGCGATTCCCTGAGTGACCACAAAATAGCCCAGTCCACCGACGATACCCAGCATCGTCATAAACAAGGCAATTAATACTGGTGAAAACTTCCCTGATTTCATAACTTTTACCTTCGCTCTAACTCTTTAAATACTCGTCTACCGATTCCACAAGGCTTGGTGTGCTATTTGAAATCATCAAATTCACCACCTAAACCTTGAAACTCGTTTCTGGGCAGGTGCCAATAATTTGGTGTCGAACCGGCACCATCGCCAGTCGCCGCGACGTCAAAAAACGCTTCGTCCCGCAACACCGCCGTCAGTTCTATGTGGTGATACAACCTGCCACCACTTCGAAAAGCACCCGATACAAAACGCCCCAATCCTTCAAGGTCCTGACCCAAACCCACTTCAAATGCGTCTTGAGGAAAGTGTTGGATGCCTAAAGACTGTTCAATGACCAGCCCCGCCACCATATCGTCCTGCTCTACAACCATGACCCGTGCTTTGTGGGCCGCAACCGTTGAGGGCAAACCCAGAAACTGATGCAGATCTATGACCGGCAGGAGACGTCCTCGAACATTTGCAACACCCAGAATCCAGGGTTTAACACCTGGTAATCTGGTCAACCTTGGGGCTATCAACATTTCGCTGACCTCGCCGATTTTTGCGACCAGTCGGGCCCCTCCAATCGAAAATCCAAGGCCCTGCCATTCCTGCTGGCCTTCTTCCTTATGCGGTAACGGACTTGCATGTATCAATGTAGACGCTTTAATGCCGGCTAAAACGTTAAGTGCTTCACTGGTGGCTGGCGCATTCATAGTTAGTCCAACAGTCCGTTCACGGTGTTGATCAAAGTTCTTTCATCTACCGGCTTGGTCAAATAACCACACGCGCCCTGGCGTTCTCCCCATACTTTGTCCGCCACTTGAGCTTTGCTGGAGACGATAACCACAGGGATATGATTAGTGGATTCACCACGGGTGATCTGGCGAGTTGCTTGAAACCCATTCATGCCGGGCATGACAACGTCCATCAAAATAATGTCTGGCTGTTCGGCAGTAGCCATTTCAATGCCATCCTTGCCTGTCGCAGCCGTAAGCACCTGGTGGCCCTGTCCCGCTAACGTATTCACCATCCGATGGGTTTCGGTAGGTGAATCGTCTACGACTAAAATCCTTGCCATATTCCGTCCAAGCTCGTGGTGATTCCTAAACTTCTCGTAAGTCCTTAGTGAACCAGCTGGTTGATTGTTCCCAGCAGTTCTTCACGGCTGAACGGTTTGGTCAGATACTCATCAGAGCCAACGATGCGTCCTTTGGCTTTATCAAACAGACCATCTTTGGATGACAGCATGACCACAGGGGTAGCCTGGAACTCTTTGTTGTTCTTGATCAGGGCGCAGGTCTGATAGCCATCCAAACGCGGCATCATGATGTCAACAAAAATAATCTCGGGACGGGTGTCCGCAATTTTGGCCAACGCTTCGAATCCATCATTGGCGGTGACAACCTCATAACCTTCCTTTGTCAGCAGGTTTTCTGCGCTTTTCCGTATCGTTTTCGAATCATCGATAACAAGTACTTTTACCATCGATGCTGCCTCTTCCTGGTGCATGAACTGATCCTCCATAGATCAACTTCGCGATCTGCGCTTAAGCATATTTTTTAACACGCCCTATATGGGGCCGCTATGACCGAGCTTTGAGAAGGAGACCTCGATCACAAATTCGCTCAGTTGGGTTTCAGAACTAGGATGTTGGTCGACGCCACAACCAACTTGAGGACGGCACTCGGGCAAGGTAACGTTAGCGCCCGCAGCTCATTCAAGAACGACAATTCATGACCAAATACGCTTTCATAATGGACCCCATTGACGGTCTCGCCCTGAAGAAAGATTCCACGCTGGCGATGATTCGCGCCTGCCAGCTGCGAGGTCACGATGTTTATTACCTGGAGCAGCAGGACCTGATGCTTTGGGAGGGAGAGGTCTGTGCATATCTCGGCAAATTGTCTTTGCGAGCAGACTTTTGTGAAACCCTTGATGCACAATCCGCAGGGAACGACTGGTACACCTTGGGTGACGCAGAGCGGGTGCCGCTAGCAACGATGGACGTGGTCATGATGCGCAAAGACCCGCCATTTGACATGGAATATATTTACACCACTTATTTACTTGAGCGGGTTGAAGAACAAGGCACATTGATCGTCAACAAGCCGCAATCATTAAGAGACTGTAACGAAAAGTTCTTTGCCACCGCATTTTCCCAATGCGGACCAGAGCTTGTTGTGTCACGCCGTTCTGATGTGCTGAAGGAATTTCACAGCCAACACAAGAACGTTGTATTTAAAAAGCTCGACGGCATGGGTGGTGCCTCAATTTTTCGGGTGATGGAGGATGACCCGAACCTGACCGTGGTTATAGAGACTCTGACGGAAGCTGAATCCAGCCAGATTATGGCTCAGGTGTACCTACCGGAAATTGTGGACGGTGACAAACGCATCCTGCTGATTGATGGCGAGCCGGTTCCCTATGCGCTGGCCCGCATTCCCTCAGCTGGAGAAACCCGAGGCAACCTTGCGGCCGGTGGTCGTGGTGAGGGCCGCCCATTGACGGATCGAGATCGTTGGATTGCAGAGCAAGTGGGACCAGAACTCAAACGGCGCGGCCTGATATTTGTAGGTATTGATGTCATCGGGGACTATCTGACGGAAGTAAATGTCACCTGCCCAACCTGCATACGGGAACTGGACGCACAGTTTTCCCTGGATATTGCAGGTACGCTCATCGAAACAATCGAGAGCAAACTCAAGTAAACATGGCTGAGACGCTCCAATCCACCAGCTCCTCTACCACCGCGGAACCCGCGGGACCTGGTATTACTCACCGCGATCGTTTTCAGTTCAGTCTGTTCCTGGCATTGGCTCTGCACGGGCTGATCATTCTGGGTATCGGCTTCTCGTCTGAACTTAATCAACCCAACACACAGAGCATCGAAGTTACGGTTTCTCTTGCGAACGATTTGGTTGAGCCTGATGAGGCGGATTTTATTGCCGCCCAAAATCAGCTTGGCAGCGGCACGGCTGATCGCGTCGTGGAGATGACGAGCGCAGAGCGCAGTGACTTTCAAAGTAATACCCCGACGCCTGTGTTCAGTCCCCAGGACCAGCGCGAAGCCCAACCACTTCAAACCGAACCCCTGGTAAACACGCAATCTTCTTCAACCACAAAAACGCCTGTCGAAGATTTGGAGCGCGAAGAAGCGGTCCAATCGGAACTCGATCCTAGCCTAAATCGCGAACAACTCATCCAGGAAATCGCCTCCCTGGAGGCGCGCATCGCCCAGAACCAGCAAGCCCTGGCAAATCGTCCAAGAACAAAACACTTGAGCCAGGTGACAACCCGCTCAGCAGCAGAGGCGGCTTACTTGAATATGTGGCGGGAAAAGTGCGAACGTATCGGGCGCATCAATTACCCTGCCGGTGATCTTGAAGGTGAGGTATTAATGCTGGTGTCCATCAGTGCAGACGGCGTCCTGCAACAGGTCAAAATACTCCGATCTTCTGGTCATCGAGCCCTGGACCAGGCAGCCCTGGCCACGGTACGCCAGGCAGCACCGTTTCAACCCTTTGGGGTAGAGATGCGCAAGCAATACGATGTATTGGAGTTCACCCGGACCTGGCAGTTCACCAAAGCCGGTTCTTCTTTGGTGAGTGGTGGTTAACCCCGACTGTATGAATCTGACTCACCATCTATTGATTCCTATGCCCGCCCTGGTGGGAGACTATTTCACCGGAAGTCTCATCTACGTCTGCGACCACGAGGAAGAGGGTGCCATGGGTTTGATGATCAACCGCCCCTCAAAATTTTCGTTGTATGAACTGCTGGTCGAAATAGGTACGGTAACGGCACAGGAGAACAAAGACCAACTGTTGAACACCCAGGTTTATGAAGGAGGCCCCGTTGCTAATGAGCGCGGCTTTGTCTTGCATTCCAGCGAAACCAACTATGCGGGCACGCAAACGCTTGGCGAGGGCCTTGCGATCAGCTCGTCCATCGAGGCGCTGCAGGAAATTGCGCAGGGGCGTAGCCCGGAATCCTACCTGCTTGCGCTGGGGTATGCAGGTTGGGGAGCAGGACAGCTGGAAGCAGAGATTCAAAACAACATTTGGCTGACCGCACCTGGCGACATGAAATTGATGTTTAACACGGAAAGTGAACACCGTCTTGAAGCAGCCGCGGCTTTGCTGGGGATGACTCTGGGGGATCTAGCCCTGATGGCAAGCCCCGGACACGCTTGAAATGGTGACACAGAACCACTCACGGCAACTTGTTATGGCATTTGACTACGGGCTGCGCCATATCGGTATCGCGATTGGCCAATCCATGACCGGGCAGGCGCGGGGTGTGGCGACAGTCCAGGCTAAGGAGGGCACCCCTGCATGGCGCGACATAAAGCGTCTGGTACAGGAATACGCACCTGGGAGCCTGGTCGTTGGAGAGCCTCTGCACATGGATGGGGAGCCTTCTGACATGTCCATGTACGCCACCCGTTTTGCCCAGGGTTTGAAGGATCGTTACAAATTACCCACCACAATGGCAGACGAACGATTAACCAGTCGGCTGGCGCATGAGCTGCTGGAGGATGCCATTGCCCTTGGCACCGCCAGGACAATCCACGAGGTTTCCGCTTGCTTGATCGCGGAACAGTATTTGCGGGATCTCAACCCGTAGAATCAGCGGAAATTGATGGCAGAACTTTCGTCTTCGGCCTCGATGGACAAATGATCCACGCCATCCATGGGGTTAGATTTTGCATCCGTTCCCAACTTGATCATCAGACGCAGATCGTTTGGTGAATCCGCACTGGCAATGGCTGCGTCATAAGTGATGTCACCATCTTCGTACAAGCTGTAGAGCGCCTGGTCAAAAGTCTGCATCCCTTGTTCCGTTGATTTGGTCATGAGTTCTTTCAACAGGTGCACCTCACCTTTGCGAATATGGTCACTGACCAAAGGCGTATTGACCAGAATTTCTACAGCGGCCCGTCGCCCCTGACCATCTACAGTTGGAATAAGCTGTTGTGCCACCATCGCTTTCAGATTCAGCGAAAGATCCATCCAGATCTGGCTATGGCGATCGGTCGGGAAGAAGTTGATGATGCGATCTAACGCCTGGTTTGCGTTGTTGGCGTGCAGTGTGCACAAACACAAGTGTCCTGTTTCGGCAAACGCGATGGCATGCTCCATCGTTTCCGGGGTACGCACCTCACCGATCATAATGACATCGGGGGCCTGACGGAGCGTATTCTTTAGTGCAACTTCAAAACTCTCGGTATCCACACCAACTTCTCGCTGAGTGACGATACAACCTTTGTGTTGGTGAATAAATTCAATAGGGTCTTCGATACTGATAATGTGGCCGGACGAATTCTCATTACGATGACCGATCATCGAAGCTAACGAGGTCGATTTACCAGTACCAGTTGCGCCTACGAATATAATCAGCCCACGTTTTGTCATTGCCAACTCTTCGATGGTTGTCGGCAGACCCAAATCTGAGCATTTCGGTATGTTCACTTCGATGCGGCGCAAAACCATGCCAATCAGATTACGCTGGTAAAACGCACTGACACGGAATCGCCCCAGGCCTTTGGCGTTGATGGCAAAATTACATTCATGATGCTTGGTAAATTCGGCTTGTTGTTCAGCATTCATGATGCCGTAAGCCAGAGCTTTGGATTGTTCACCGCTTAAGGGTGACTTGGATGCGGCGTAGAGCTTGCCGTTGACCTTTACCATAGGTGGCTTGTCAGCGGTGATAAACAGGTCCGATGCGCCTTTTTCGACCATCAATCTGAGCAGTTTTTCGAATTCCACGGTTTGGGGCTCTCTTTCTTGGTCCTATCTAGGGTTCTATGTTAATCCTGAACTAGAAATTTTCCGGGATTTTTGCTTTTTCGCGTGCTGTATCTCTACTGATCACGCGTTTCTCGACCAGCTCCTGCAGGTGTTGATCAAGCGTCTGCATACCCACGGAGGCACCCGTTTGAATGGCTGAGTACATCTGCGCAACCTTGTCCTCCCTAACCAGGTTACGAATTGCCGGTGTGCCAATCATGATCTCGTGACAAGCCACTCGACCGCCATTCACTTTCTTCAAGAGGGTTTGGGAGATCACTGCCTGCAAACTCTCTGACAGCATTGATCTAACCATATCTTTTTCTTCTGCGGGAAACACGTCAATGATCCGGTCGATGGTCTTGGCCGCTGACGTGGTGTGCAGTGTGCCAAAAACCAGGTGGCCCGTTTCTGACGCGGTTAATGCCAGGCGTATCGTTTCCAAATCACGCAGCTCACCGACCAGGATGATGTCCGGGTCTTCACGCAAAGCAGAGCGAAGCGCTTCATTAAAGCCATGCGTGTCTCGATGAACCTCGCGCTGGTTAACCAGACACTTTTTAGATTCGTGTACAAATTCGATGGGGTCTTCAATGGTCAGAATATGGTCATAACGGTTGTCGTTGATATAGTCGACCATCGCTGCAAGCGTGGTACTTTTGCCTGACCCGGTCGGCCCGGTAACCAAAACCAAGCCGCGGGGCACCATGGAAACATCTTTAAAAACCTGGCCCATACCCAAGTCATCCATGGTTAGAACTTTCGATGGAATGGTTCGAAAGACCGCACCAGCTCCACGATTTTGATTAAAGGCGTTTACCCGAAAACGGGCAACACCCGGGACCTCAAAACTGAAGTCGGTTTCCAGGAATTCCTCAAAGTCCTTACGCTGCTTATCATTCATGATCTCATAGATGAGACCATGGACTTCCTGGTGCTCCAGAGGAGGCAGGTTGATACGTCGCACATCACCGTCAACACGGATCATCGGTGGCAACCCAGCAGAAAGGTGAAGGTCTGACGCGCCTTGTTTTGCGCTAAACGCTAACAGCTCGGTTATGTCCATCAAGCAGTCCTTTTCTTTACTCGTGTTTTGCTCGTATTTTGCTTTCTATCAGCGCTTCAGCTCGTTTGGCACGATCTAAAGTCGTCTCGTAGTTACGTTATAGTATGCCTCAAGAAACACACCTGAAGTGTGAGCATTGCAGCGACATGCCTAAGCATTTTCGGATTATGCGAGGTAGTTATCAATGTCAACAAAGACTGCGTCCACCCCAAACAGGTGTAAACCCATCGTTTTGAGCAACTAAATTGCCAAGTAATAATCTACATGTTTTGGAATTACGTCTGCGCCAGGTTCTGACTCGCATTGATGAGGCCTGCGACAAATACCGGCGCGATCCAGCCCAGGTCTGCCTGGTTGCCGCCTCGAAAACCCAGGCGGCCGAGGTGGTCATGGCGGCACGCGACCTGGGAATATCTAACTTCGGTGAGAATTACGTCAATGAGGGTGTTGATAAGGTAGTTTCAATTGGTGACCGCACGCTGAACTGGCACTTTATCGGGCGTATTCAGAGCAACAAAACCAAGGTCATTGCGGAGCATTTTGATTGGGTCCACACCATCGACCGCTTTAAAATTGCACAGCGCCTTTCACATCAGTGCCCAGCTGGGAAAACCCTGCAAACGCTGATTCAGGTGAACATCGACGGAGATCCCAGCAAGGCAGGCGTTAAGCCGGAAGACTGCGCCGTGCTGCTGGAAGATATGCTCAGCCTCGACAACCTGGCACCCCGCGGTTTGATGACTATCCTGGCCCAGGACGACGCCAGCAACCCTGTGGCAAGCTATCAAAGCATGGCAGAATTGCACCAGCGGCTGGCTGAGCAACTGCCGGATGATTATTCGGGCTGGAAATGCCTGTCCATGGGCATGAGCGGCGACCTTGAGGCCGCCATCGCCGCCGGCGCGACCCATATCCGCATCGGCACCGACATTTTTGGCAGGCGACAGCCTTGAGCGATATAAGCAGCCTTGAGCGTACAAACAGCCCTGAGCGAAACGAACAGCCCTGAGCGAAACGAACAGCCCTGAGCGAAACGAACAGCCCTGAGCGAAACAAACAGCCCTGAGCGAAACAAACAGCCCTGAGCTTCAAACAACGAACAAAATCTTCGGAGTTTCAAAAATTGACCAAAACCATCAGCTTCATCGGCGCAGGCAACATGGCCTACGCCCTTGTCCAAGGTCTTCAATCTGGCGGCAATCAGTCCTGGCAAATCTGCGTGGCTGACCCATTTCCAGAACAACTGGAGAAATATTCCGCAACCGCCGCCACAACATTTGTCGATAACAATGAAGCAATCCAGGGTGCGGATGTGGTCGTGCTTGCAGTGAAGCCGCAGGTGGCAAGTGGTGTGGTTAGCGAACTGAGCCTGCAACCCCAACAACTGCTGATTTCTATTGCAGCAGGCATCAACATTACAAGTCTGCAGGCCTGGACTCACCCCGAACAAGCAATCATACGATGTATGCCAAATACCCCAGCGCTAATCCAGGCCGGGGCAACTGGACTCCTCGCCAATGACCACGCTACCCAGGATCAACGCGCGCTGGCTGAACAAATTTTGGCCGCCGTTGGCACCAGCCTATGGGTCAATTCAGAAGCGAATCTCGACGCGGTCACCGCCGTTTCAGGAAGTGGGCCGGCATATTTCTTCTTACTGATGGAGTCCATGGTAAACGCCGGCGTTGAACTAGGCTTAACCAGGTCCGAGGCAACTCAACTGACCTTACAAACCGCCTATGGCGCCGCACGTATGGCACAACAAAGCGAAGAAGAACCAGCAACTTTAAGGCACAATGTCACTTCGCCTGGAGGTACTACAGCCGCCGCCTTAGCGGTCATGCAGGAAGGGTTGTTGCCAGAAACAATTCAGCGGGCTTTAGGTGCAGCCAATCAACGCGCCGCTGAACTGGCGGAAGAATTCGGAAGTTAACATGCTCAGCTCTATCAACATCATCCTTCAATTTGTATTTCACCTGGCCTGCATGCTGTTCATCGTGCGATTTTTGTTGCAAGCATCCCAGGCTGATTTCTACAACCCCATCAGTCAGGCGATTGTTAAAGCCACTGATCCGGTTTGTGCACCTATCCGAAAGATTCTCCCGGGTTTCAAGAATCTGGATTTCACTTCAATTCTGGTTGCCTGGTTGGTGGCAGCCATAGGCATATATGCGGTTACGTATATCAACTATGGCAGCGGGCCCACCCTGGCATCTGCCGCCTGGGTTGGACTCATCGAGATGTTGATGGTACTGATTCAGTTTTATCAGTTCAGCCTGCTGATCGTGGTGATTGCCAGCTTTTTGGCCCAGGGCAGCTATCATCCGGCCCTGGCTTTGTTGCATCAGCTGATGGAACCACTGCTTGGCCCTATCCGCAGAATTCTCCCCAGCCTGGGTCCTCTTGATCTCTCTCCGATGGTGCTTTTCCTAATTATCATCGTTGTACAGAATTTGCTGGCCCAGAGTATGCCCAGGATGTTGTAACCTCTCGCATCTATGGCCAATCAATCAGCCCAAAAACATGACCCGGACTCCGTCGGCGTTATCACACCAAAAACGTTCAGCTGCGATACCCCGCTGACGCTGCAGTGTGGAACAACGCTGCCAAGCTATGAGCTGGTCTACGAAACATATGGTCAGCTCAACCAGGCAAAGTCGAACGCTATCCTGGTGTGCCACGCCCTCTCAGGCCATCATCATGCTGCGGGATACCACAGCCATGAGGATCGCAAGCCGGGTTGGTGGGATACTTGCATTGGCCCGGGCAAACCCATCGATACGAACAAGTTCTTTGTTATCAGCCTGAACAACCTGGGGGGCTGCCATGGCAGCACTGGGCCGCGATCGATCAACCCGGCCTCGGGGTCGGTGTATGGTCCCGACTTTCCAACCGTGGTGGTCAAAGACTGGGTACTCAGCCAAAAGCAGCTGGCCACCCACCTAGGGGTTGAAAAATTTGCTGCTGTGATTGGCGGTAGTCTGGGTGGTATGCAGGCTATGCAGTGGGCTATCGATTTCCCAGACGCGGTGCATGCGTCGATTGTCATCGCCAGTGCGGCAAAACTATCGGCACAAAACATCGCCTTTAATGAAATTGCCCGCCAAGCCATCGCATCAGATCCTAATTTCTTCAGCGGGCGGTACTCTGACGAAAACCGTACACCCGACCAGGGGTTGATGCTGGCGCGAATGATTGGACATGTCACCTATTTGTCCGATGACGGTATGCGCGAGAAGTTTGGTCGAGAACTGAAGTCCGGCGATCTTGCACAGGGAGCGGATGTGGAGTTTCAGGTAGAAAGTTACCTCCATCACCAAGGGCGTTCCTTTGTCTCACAGGCTTTTGATGCCAATACCTACATGTTGATGACCAAGGCTTTGGATTATTTCGACCCGGCCCGCGATTCTAACGATGATCTGGTGCAGGCTTTTGCCCCTATCCAAGCCAAACTGTTGGTCTTGTCGTTCACCAGCGACTGGAGATTCGCCGTTGAACGATCCTGCGAGATCGTCGATGCCCTGGTGGCGGGGCGGAAAAACGTTGCATCAGCCATCATCGACTCACCCCACGGCCACGACTCTTTTTTGTTGCCCATTCCTCGATATCTGGCTCTATTGGATCGGTTCCTGGGGCGCGTACACCAGGAGTGTTGTACCTCATGATCCTGCGTCAGGATCTTCAAGTTATTGGCGACTTGATCAATCACCAGGCCTCAGTTCTGGATCTGGGGTGTGGAGAAGGAGATTTGCTCGCATACCTTCAGGAAAACAAGTCGGTGAACGGATACGGCCTTGATCTGGATCCGAACAACATTCAGGTGTGTGTGGAAAAAGGTGTAAACGTGATTGAGCAGGACCTGGACCAAGGCTTATCAAATTTTGGCAACGATAGTTTCGACATGGTGATCATGACGGAAACACTGCAATCTGTTCGCGAACCGGCACATTTGTTAACTGAAATGTTGAGGATCGGAGAAGAATGTATCGTTACGTTTCCAAACTTCGGGCATTGGCGCTGTCGCGCGCAACTTTCTCTGCAAGGCAGAATGCCTCTGGCAGATCACATTCCGCACGCCTGGTTTGATACGCCGAATATTCATCTTTGCACCTTCAAAGATTTTGAAGCGTTATGCGCGGATCTGAAACTGAGAATCATCCAGCGTCTGGTCGTAAACCAACAATATCATGAGCACCGCTTCATTCAGATTATTCCCAACCTATTGGGTTCCATCGCGTTCTATCGTTTAGGCCGGGGTTAGTCGTGAGATCTCTACTACTCGCCGGACTACTATTTTTTTCGTTTGCCGCTAAGGCAGAACAAAAAGCGGTATTTGATGACTACGAGGTGCACTACATCGTCATCCCCACCACTTTTTTGCAGCCGGAAATGGCTGAGAAATACGGCATCGAACGCAGCCCAAGGTGGTCTTTACTCAATATTTCCGTACTGGAAAACCTGACCCCCATAGGTGCCCGAGTCAGCGCCACCTCAAAGAATCTGCTAAGCCAGACGACTGAACTTGAGTTCGAAGAAGTCAGAGAAGGGCTGGCGGTTTATTATTTGGCGCTGTTGCGACATTCGGATGAAGAGGTTCATCAGATCACCGTAAATGTAACGTTCCCAGACGGCAGCAGTGGCTCTGTCAGTTTTCAGCAACGTCTGTACCACGAGGGATAGCCGTGAAAGTTGTATTGGCAAGCAACAATCAAGGTAAGTTAATCGAGCTTAAGAGCTTACTTCAACCGCTAGGTTGGGAGGTGCAACCACAAGGTGAATTCGGCGTGAGCGACGCAGATGAGACCGGTAGCACCTTTGTGGAAAATGCACTGATCAAAGCCCGCCACGCTTGCGCTGCGATCAACGCACCTGCCATTGCGGACGATAGCGGCATTGTTGTTCCCGCGCTGAAGGGCGCGCCCGGTATCTATTCGGCTCGCTATGCAGGTGTTCATGGCGACGATGACGCGAACAACGCAAAGCTGATTAAAGATATGGTTGCTGAGGCTGATCGTCGAGCATACTTTTTTTGCGCGATGGTTTTCTTGAAACATGCCGATGACCCGGTACCCGTGATTGCTACCGCAGCCTGGCACGGCGTGCTCACTGACGAACCCGCTGGTGAAAACGGTTTTGGCTACGACCCTTATTTTTATGTTCCCAAGCATGAGTGCACCTCTGCCCAGCTGCCAAGTGAGGTGAAGAATTCGCTAAGCCATCGAGGCCAGGCAACACGGCTGCTCATCGAACAAATCAAAGCGCTGCAGGACTAAGATGCTCGCTGGATCTGGACTGTATATCCACCTGCCCTGGTGTATAAAAAAATGTCCCTATTGCGATTTCAATTCTCACCCGATAAATGGATCAACTGATTTCTCTGTCTACGGGTCATGTCTGCAGCAAGATCTGGCGCATCAACTCGATTTATACACAGGTCCGGCTTTTGCCTCTGTTTTTATTGGTGGCGGTACACCTTCGTTGTGTCCACCTGAAGTGTTGGCGAACCTGTTAAAAGAGGTGCCTTTACAGTCAAACGCCGAGGTGACCATGGAGGCAAATCCTGGTGCAACGGAGCACCACCAGTTTGCCGACTACCGGGCAGCCGGGATTAATCGGTTGTCTCTGGGCGCGCAGAGTTTCCATCCCGCACATCTTAAGAAGTTGGGTCGTATCCATTCACCCGAAGCAACCCTGCAAGCATACGACTCCGCTCGTAAAGGCGGCTTCGACAACATCAACCTCGACCTGATGTGGGGTCTACCCGGGCAAAGTGTTGATGCGGCACTGGAGGATTTGCAGCAAGCGCTATCTTGCGCACCAGAACACCTGTCCTGGTACCAATTGACCATCGAACCAAAAACCGAATTTGCCGCTCGCCCACCCGTCCTGCCCAGCGACTCTCGAATAGCGGATATCGAACGAGCGGGGTTGGACCTGCTTTCAGATGCAGGTTTTGATCGATATGAGGTATCTGCCTACGCCAAAGCACAACACCTGCGTTGCGCTCACAACCTGAACTACTGGCGATTTGGCGACTATCTTGGCATTGGTGCTGGCGCACATGGCAAGCATACCGATACCACATCCAGACCTTGGAGGGTGACTCGAACCCGACACATCAATTCGCCAAGAGCGTATCAAAAAGACCCTTGCGCAGTTGCTCACGAACCCGTCGCCAACGACCAGTTAACCCCAGAATTCATGATGAATGCGCTACGACTGACTGATGGCGTGGCGTTTGAAGCGTTTGAAGCTAATACCGGGCAACATTGGAAAGAGTTCAACCAGGTTTGGGCTCGCCTGGTCGAGCTGGGACTAACGCGCGACGACCGTTGCGCTACCACCCCATTGGGCCTGAGATATCTGGATTCTGTGGTGGCCGAGTTTCTCTGATAACGAGGGGAATGGACTATATCGCCCGATACCCAAAGTCATGGATTTCATGGCCTAACCGTTCGCCACGACTTTCGAACTTTGTGGTCAGCCGCTCTTGGGTATGAGATCCAGATGCATCTGCGCTCTCGTCGGTTTTGTGATCGTATACCAGCTCAAATCCAACGGCGTGTTCAAAGTGCTCCCGCATCCAGATCGCATAAGGTGCCCAATCGGTGGCCAGTTTTATAATTCCACCTTTACGCATGGTCCGCCTCAAGTCCTGAATAAACTGGGACTGAATAAGTCGCCGCTTAAAATGCCTTTTTTTGGGCCAGGGGTCTGGAAAGTAGATTCGGACTTCGTCTAAAACCGCATCTGGCATCTGCAGCACAAGTTCTTGAGCCGGCTGTTCCGCAATAAAAACATTATCTATGTTTTGCTGCTCCAACATGTGTGCCAACGAGCCAATTCCAGGTTGGTATAGATCTGCACCAACGATGATCCTCTGGGGCTCACTCTCTGCCCAATGCACCAGTGCGTGGCCCATTCCAAAACCAATTTCAAGCCCGGTACAAGCACCCGGCTGAGAAAGTACCTCCACGCGATAAGGATATCGATCTTTTGCCAGGCGATAGCCACGCTGTTGGGCCGAGGTTATGCGACCCCGCCGACGAATATAGGTGTGGTGAGACCGCGCTGTTTCGTCCATCAGTCCGGTTGATTTTTAGCCGACGTAAGCGCTGACAGGCTCAACATTGTCCAGCCTGCAATAAAAAGGGTTCCGCCCAATGGCGTGATGGGACCCACCCAGGAAGGTGCGCCTAACACCAAGGCGTATAAACTGCCGCTGAAGAGCAACATGCCTCCGATGAATATAAGATAGATGCGAAACAACCACTTGATTTTGGCTTTTTGCATCCCAATT
Source organism: Pseudomonadota bacterium (assembly GCA_039028095.1). Taxonomy (GTDB): domain Bacteria; phylum Pseudomonadota; class Gammaproteobacteria; order Pseudomonadales; family Azotimanducaceae; genus UBA4421. Next base: position 66,602 of record JBCCIU010000011.1, on the reverse strand, counting down.
ACCGCCAAGAGAAGCAGCACAACACCGTGCACAAGGTGATAAAAAACTGCGGTATCCCAGGTCTCCAGCATCCGCGGTGTCATACCTTCAAGACTGGCAAGGCCATGAGCACCGAACGCGCCCAGAACCACCCCTAGGCCGCAAATTAATGCAGCGCCAGCCAGTGCATAAGAGGGGTTAATAGGTGAGCCCTTCCGCTACTGCTTAAACTTGTGTCAGGCCTCCATGGCCAGCTTAAGTTTCTTTAACGCATTCTTTTCCAACTGACGGATGCGTTCCGCGGAGACTTCATACTCTGCTGCAAGCTCATGCAAGGTTGACTTTTCATCGGCTAACCAGCGGCGCTGAATAATATCTCGACTTCGATCATCTAATTCACTGAAGCCAGCGCTGAGCCGCTCGGTGCTGTCACTCATGTAGTCTTGTTCGGCAACCAGATCTGCAGGATCCGCTTCGCTGGATGCGATAAAGTGCACCGGCGCTGTGGGCTGTTCGTCATCGTCAGCGCCATACCCGTCAAAAGCAAGATCACCTGCTGACAGACGACTTTCCATTCTGGTCACCTCAGCCACAGGTACGCCCAGCTCATCAGCGATGGCCTGGGTTTCCGCCTGGTTGAGCCAGGAGAGTTGTTTTTTCTGACTGCGCAGATTGAAGAATAATTTCCGTTGCGCCTTGGTTGTCGCAACTTTGACAATGCGCCAGTTGCGCAGAATGAACTCGTGCATTTCAGCTTTGATCCAATGCACCGCAAAAGACACAAGGCGCACACCCACGTTGGGGTCAAAGCGCTTTACGGCCTTCATCAATCCCACATTGCCCTCTTGAATCAGGTCTGCTTGGGAAAGGCCATATCCCGAGTAGCTTCGCGCGATATGCACAACAAACCGCAGATGGCACAAAACCAGCTCTCGCGCAGCATCAAGGTCATCATCGTTGTAAAAACGCTCTGCCAGCACTTTCTCTTCCTCGGGGGAGAGGACCGGGAACGCACTGATCGTATTCAGATAAGCATCAAGATCACGTCCCGGCGCCAGGCTGGGGAGCGTCATCAAATTTGTCGATGTTGATACTGTTGTCGTCATTTCTGTCTAAACCCTCTTTGCAGGATAGCATGAAAACTTTTTACTACTTTTTACTACTTTTGTTGCCTGTTACCGCTGTCGACTATTAACGCTGTCGACTATTACCGCTGTCTTCTGTCTCCGTTGTGACTGCCGGTAGTGCTACTTCTGGTAACACTTAGCGCGAATTTTAGCACTCTCGACCTAAGACTGCTAATCCAAATTTGAGTTCTGTGAAGTGACCCAAGGCCGCCTATATGACCCTAAGGTATTGATTTATAGGGTTTTAAAATATCTCTAGCGCGCTGAGCCTCTGTCTTGCCGCCAACATTGCGCCTAATACGCCTAGCACGGATGCCACACTCAGCAGTACAACAAGAAAGATGGGGTCAAAACCGGTCAAATTCAAGGCCCGTTCGTAGGTACCCAGCAGTCCCTGTAGCGGTCCTTCCAGCACTAACAAGGTCAATGCGATCAGCATGGCTGCCACCACTCCACCACCAAAGCCATACATGGCACCAAAGTACAAGAACGGCCGACGGATCTGACCTGCGCTGGCCCCGACCATTTTCAAAACCTGCAGCTCTTCCAGTCGACTTTCGATGGCCAATCTAACCGATGATGCAGTGACCAGCACGGCGCCCAGGCCGAACAGGATCCCCAACATAAAACCTAAACGACTGACCACATTGGACAATTCATTCAACCGTTCCAGCCAGGTCTTCTCCACCACCACTTCGACTACCCCATCCAACCCTTGGGCGCTTGCGATCAATCGATCCAGGGAGGGCGCATCTAACCCTCGGTCAAACCTTGCGCGTATGGAGGCCGGCAGGGGATTTTCAGACAGGGCTGTCAGGGCATCGTCCAGAGATCCACCAAGCCCGGCATCCGCACGAAATTCGACCAGGGCTTCCTCTGCGGTGGTTAACTCCAACGTGTTGATACCCGGCAATGTGCCCAATGTCAGCTTTGCATCATCGAGCAACTCCTGCTCGGTCCCAGGTGAAAAATAGACACTCAAACCCGGTCGACCTTCCCAGCCCGCTGACATCGCTGCCAGATTGACCTGCACAAGCCAAAGGCCAGCGGGCAGCGCCAGGGCAATCCCCACCACCAGCCAGACCAGGAGACTTGTACCAATTCGTGTACTCACAAACCGCAGGGACTCAGAACTGACTCGACGATGGTCGCGAATCCAGGCAAACAAGCGCAGTCCACCGGTTTGCCATACCATACCGGCCTGACCCGAAGACTTTGTGGCACGGGTGCTGGAAGTGTTCATTCGACCATCCCCACGGAATCACCAGCAGAGTGATCGCCTGCGCCACGATCCTCGCTTAGATCTTCCCTTTCACCACCGCGATCTGACACAACTCGACCCTGTTCCAGGCGCAGAATGCGTACCCCCATTTCCTCAATCAGGGCAATATCGTGACTTGCAACAATGACCGTTGTACCCACCTGATTAAAGCGCGCAAACAGATTCATTATGTGGCGCGACAAATCCGGATCCAGATTTCCCGTGGGCTCATCTGCTAAAAGTATTTTGGGGCGATTAACAATCGCGCGTGCTATGCCCACCCTTTGCTGCTCCCCGGTGGAGAGGTTGCGCGGGAACAGCGACTCCTTACCCAGCAGCTCCACCGTTTGTAGCGCCGCCCGAACTCGACGATTGATCTCACGCTCGCGCATCCCGATGACCCGCAGCACAATTGCCACGTTGTCAAAAATGCTTCGTTGAGTCAGCAGGTGATGATCTTGAAAAACGACACCCAGGTTTTGTCGGTAGCGCGGCAACTTACGGGCAGACATGGAAGAGATATCCACACCGTTCACCAATACTTGCCCTCGGGTTGGCGTTTCCGCCGCCAACAACATTTTTAGGAAGGTGCTTTTCCCAGCACCAGAATGCCCCGTCAGGAAGGTCATGGAGCCTTCTTCGAATCCTACGGAGACGTCGCTTAGTGCTTCATGCCCATTGTCAAAGCGTTTGGTTACGTGTTGTAGCGCAATCTGTGTCATAGCATAAAGCCGATCGTGGTTATTCCTGCGTCGCTTGATCTTCAGAAAGAGGTTCGAGCAGAGCTTCAACAAATTCCTGGGCATCAAATGGCCTCAGGTCGTCAATCGCCTCTCCAACACCAATAAAATAGATGGGGAGCTCGATTTCGGGCATCGCCGAGATCGCGAATAAAACCCCTGCTTTTGCCGTACCATCCAATTTCGTAATCACCAGTCCCGTCAAATTAACAGCCTCGTGAAAAAGACTGACCTGACTCAAGGCGTTTTGACCAACACCCGCATCCAAAACCAGAATAACTTCGTGGGGTGCACTGTCGTCCAGGCGCTGCACAACCCTGTGCACCTTCTTCAGTTCCTCCATCAGCTGGGCTTTATCCTGCAATCGACCAGCGGTATCCACCAACAGGACGTCTACACCTTTGGACTGAGCCGACTGAACCGCATCAAAGACAACCGAAGCACTGTCCGATCCCTGAGACTGCGCAACCACAGGCACGTCATTACGTTGGCCCCAGGCCTGCAGCTGCTCCACGGCAGCCGCGCGGAACGTATCTCCGGCGGCCAACATGACCGACTTACCCTGATTTTGTAGCTTTTTTGCCAGCTTTCCGATCGTGGTGGTTTTACCCACGCCATTTACACCAACAAAAAAGATCACCTGAGGTTGGTGCGTCACAGCAAAGCTGGCTGCCATGGGCTCTAACTTAGCGGTCAAGAGTTTCGCAAGAGACCCATGCAGCGCTCGGGTGTTATTCAGCTCGCGCCGCGCCACCTGCTGCGCAAGCTCCTCCATAATGGCGGTGGTCGTGTCTACACCAACATCTGTCAGCAGGAGTGCCGTTTCAAGATCTTCAAGCACCTCTTCGTTGATTTCTCGCTCACCCAGGATCAGATTGCCAACACCTTCCGCCAGCTGGGTGCGGGTTTTTTTCAACCCTTTGAAAAGCTTTCCGAACAATCCCGTTTTGGTTTCTTCGGATGATGAATCAGCGGGGGATTCTGCATCATTGTCCTGGGCTACCCCATCATCCCGTATCTCTTCGTTCAATTTGGTTATCTACCTTAAATCTGTAGTCGTCATCTGTGTTCGGGTCTGGGTCGGCACTAAGTCCTGGATCAAAGTGCCTTGAGAAGATGGCGCCTCGATAAGGTTGCTGCGCCGAGCCGCCCCAGTGAGTAACATTCCATGAAATGACAAAGTCTAAACCACCGCCACGATTAAATCGCACTCCTCGCTCATCCAGAAAGCGGCGCCGAGAACATGCGGGTCAATCCTCTCAGGTACGTATTATCGGCGGTAAGTGGAGAGGGCGAAAGCTCCCTTTTACGCCACTTCCAGGGCTGCGACCAACCCTTGGTCGCACCCGCGAAACCTTATTCAACTGGCTACGGGGCTCACTGCACGATTGTAGCTGTCTGGATCTGTTTGCGGGATCTGGCGCACTGGGATTTGAAGCGCTCTCCCAAGGCGCCGCTCAAGTGACTTTTGTTGAACAACATCGCCAAACGGCTCAGCAAATCCAGAGGAATCTGGACGCGCTTCACTCAACTGAACGGTCTGTGGCAAGCCAGGTTATCATCTCGGACGCACTGGAGTTTCTGCCCAATCACCCCAGTGGCTATCAGGTGGTTTTTCTTGATCCACCTTTTGAAGACCCCGATCTGCTGGTTAAGTGTCTAGGTTTATTGGAGGCAAATGCTGATCTGAAATTCGTCTACCTGGAGACCGACCGTCTGGCCATTTTAGAGCCAGTGCTGGCGACCACCCGGTTCAGACTAAAAAAACAAACCCGCGCCGGCGAAGCACACGGTCTACTCATTGTACCGGACTGAATTGTTGCTTGTTGCAGCTGCGTTTCTGCACCAGTAACATCTGCTGCGCTGGCAGGGGCAAATAGCCAACTGAACAAAAAACACAAATCACAAACGCAACAAGCGTAGTTATATTGGCAGTTGTAACGGAGGGGGACGCGTAATGAAGGTGGTGGTTTATCCTGGGTCATTCAACCCAATCACCAATGGACACACCGACTTGGTAGAGCGGGCGCTAAATCTTTTTGATCACGTCGTGCTGGCCATTGGCACTTCAGCCCAGAAAGACCCAAAAGTTGATCTCGCCGAGCGGATAGATTTATGTAACGAAGTCCTGGCTGAGTACGGCGATCGTGTCACCGTAGAAGGTTTTAACAGCCTGCTGGTGGATTATGTTAAATCAAAAGGCACTGGGTTCATCTTGCGCGGACTGCGCACGGTTACCGACTTCGACTATGAATTCCAGATGGCGGAGATGAATCAGTCGTTGGATCCCGACATAGAATATGTGTTTCTACCCACGTCAAAAGAGTGTTCCTTCATCTCATCCACGTTGGTACGAGAGATTGCTTCGTTGGGCGGGGATATCTCCCAATTTGTCCACCCGGCGGTCGTCAGGGCGCTGAATAGCTAATCGCGCTTGGTTGTATCGCTCCTCAGAGCGCACAGCAGGATCACTGGTGGTGATCCTGCCTGGACGTCTTTGAACTTACTCTTCTTCAGGCTGCTTGAGTCGGCCGATGGTACGGCATCCCAGGCAACGCACAAAGGTAGCTCGGGCAGGGTCAACAACCAGCGTTTCGGCGGCATCACCGACATTGCCTCCTAATGCACTGAAGGGCAACGAAGCAACAAATGCCGCAACCCCAACCGTGGTAACCACAATACCCAGTGGACGGCCAATCACGGCATCAGCCGTCATTTCCCAAGTTCCCGGCTCCTCAGCCCGCTGGGCTAACGCACTGGTACTCATACCAATCAACACAATTCCTACTACGTTCGCGATCCATCGTCGAAACATCGATTTCTCCTAGAGCTTAAGTTGCGCACTTCCCCCAAATGTATCACGGCTTTACGCTGAAATTCTGCGACGTTTGGCACGCAGGACAATAAACCGAGCTTCTTTGTCCAATTACTTGATGCTTCAGGATTGTTTCGCACAATCTGCAGGGTTCGCCTTGTCGCCCATAAACAAAGAGTTGTTGCTTAAAGTACCCGGGCTGCCCATCAGAGCCGACAAAGTCGCGTAATGTTGTGCCACCTTGGCGGACAGATCTTGCCAGCACTTTCACAATCTCCTGAGCTAGCAGATCGTACTTATGCCTGGGAATCCGCTTGGCCGCAGTTGCAGGGCGCAGCCCAGCAGCAAACAACGCTTCAGCAGCATAGATATTGCCAACGCCAACAACAACGCGGCTATCCATGATGAAGTTCTTGACCGCGACCTTGCGCCCGCGCGACAGCTCAAACAGCAATCCGCCACTAAATTCGTTGCCCAAGGGTTCTACGCCCAGGTTGCACAGTAATGGATGAGCATGCGGGTCATCACCAGCCTGAAACAACACGCTGCCAAAACGGCGTGGGTCATTCAGACGTAAAATCCGGCCGTTGGAGAACGCCAAGTCTACGTGATCATGCTTGAGCACCGAATCACCCGTCTGCATGACCCGCAAGCTACCGGACATACCCAGGTGCACCAGCAGAGTGCCCGGATCAGTCTGCAACAGCAGGTATTTCCCTCGGCGAGCAACACGCCGCACGGTCTGGCCGATGAGGGATTTGGGGAGTTCTACCGGCCAGCGCAGGTTAGGCTGCCGGACAACGGTTTCGACGAGAGAATGGCCTACCACCCAGGGCTCAATCCCGCGACGGGTGGTCTCAACTTCGGGCAGTTCAGGCATAGATTGCCTAAGACCCCACGTTTATTTGATTTTTGCTTCCGTGTAGAGCACGTGCTTACGTATTACAGGATCGTACTTCTTCATTTCCATTTTATCCGGTGTATTACGCTTGTTCTTATCTGTGGTGTAGTAGTGTCCGGTGCCTGCACTGGAAACTAATTTTATTTTTTCTCGCATGAGAAACTCCTATCTGACCTGCTGGCTCTGGTCGCTATACCTTCTGACCTTGTGCGCGCAAATCGGCAAGTACGGTGTCTATACCTTTCTTGTCGATGATACGCATGCCCTGGGAAGAGACGCGTAACTTCACGTAGCGGTTTTCTGATTCGACCCAGAATCTATGATAGTGCAGGTTAGGTAAAAACCGCCGCTTGGTCTTGTTCTGTGCATGGCTGACGTTGTTGCCTACCATGGGCTTCTTGCCGGTAACTTGGCAAACCTGTGACATGACTGTTGACCCAGAAAAAAAGAGGCGCGTTTATACCAAACTGAGGGCCGCAAAGGCAAGCGAAAGTCAAAAATAGGCCAATATTCTCAAGAATTTACCTGATCTTGCGAGATCACGTATGAATCCTCCAGACAACTCTAAAATGCCGGCATAAGGCCCCGCATTGCCATTGAAACGCAACTGCCTCGTGATACCACGATGTGATCTAAAAGCCGGATGTCCATGCGCGCCAGTAAATCACCCAAATCTTTGGTCAGCGCAATATCGGCCTGGCTCGGTTCTGCCACACCAGATGGATGATTGTGTCCGAAAACAATAGCGCCAGCATTGAGCTCAAACGCCCGGCGCACAATTTCTCGCGCATGGACGTGGGCTTTGTCCACCGACCCATAGAACAATACCTCCCAGGACAACAGGCGATGCCTGCCATCCAGGAACAGACAGCCAAAAACTTCTGAACGTTTCTGACCGATGCGACGCTGGATATATCGGGAGACCGCGCCGACATCGTCAAAGGTAATCCCATTCAGCAGCTGCTCTTCTGCAGCGCGCAACGTCAACTCACGCACGGCTTTCAGTCTGGCCACTTTGGCGGGACCCATTCCGGGAATCGCCCGTAACATATCCGGCGGATGCACGAGCAGCCGGTCCAGACTCTCAAATTCGTCTAGCAATCGGGCGGCCAGCTGGTAAACCGAATACCCCGAGCCGCCTGTGCCCAACACAATCGCCAGCAGCTCCTGAATCGTGAGCATCGAGCCCCGATCTTCCAAAATTCGATCGCGGGGTCCAGTAGGGGAGAAGTGGCTCTTTTCCATGTAATCCGAGTGGTTTATGCGATAATACCGACCGTTCTTATATTGGTGATAAGTAACTGATCCATATGGCTTCTTTACAAGATAGACACATCATACTGGGCATTTGCGGCGGTATTGCAGCCTACAAAACACCAAATCTTGTGCGCGCATTGCGTGCCAAAGGTGCAGAGGTAGAGGTAGTGCTCACCGAAAATGCGCACAGGTTTGTTTCACCCATGGCGCTGCAAGCGGTCAGCGGCAAGCCGGTGCGTCAAGACCTGTGGGATGCCCAAGCTGAAGCGGCCATGGGGCATATAGAGCTTGCGAGATGGGCGGATCAAATTTTAATCGCCCCAGTGACTGCCAATACGATTGCAAAACTGGCCCAGGGTCAGGCGGATGATCTGCTGACGACCCTTGCCTTGGCGACAGATGCACCCATCTCGTTTGCGCCTGCCATGAATCAAGCCATGTACCAACACCCGGCGACCCGGGAAAATCTGCAACGGCTTAACGATCTTGGATATCGCCAACTTGGCCCTGCCGATGGGGAACAGGCCTGTGGCGACGTGGGACCAGGGCGTATGTTGGAACCCGAAGAACTTGTTCAGACCCTCGAGAATCAGCCAGTTGAATCTGATTTAAGTGATCAACTCGCTGATCTGGTGGTGATGGTGACAACTGGCCCAACAATGGAAGCCATCGATCCGGTCAGATTCATCAGCAACCATAGCTCGGGTCTGCAGGGATTAAGTATTGCCGCAGCCGCAGCTGGGCGAGGCGCCCAGGTAATTTTGGTGGCTGGACCGGGTGTTGCGCAAAGCGAAGTTGAGGTAGCCGAGCGCGTAGATGTGCAAACCGCCTTGGAAATGCACGCTGCTGTCCACGAACGCCTGGGTCGGGTAGATATTTTTGTCGGCGTGGCCGCAGTGGCCGACTACCGTCCCGCTGAAACAAAAACCAGCAAGATCAAACGAGCAGGTGAACCCGGCGCGGGCATGCAGATCGATCTGATTGAAAACCCCGACATCATCGCTTCGGTCGCTGGCGCCGCTGACCGGCCTATTCTGGTGATCGGTTTTGCCGCAGAAACCGACAATACCTTCGAACACGCCCGCGCAAAACGCTTGCGCAAAGGGTTAGACGCAATTGTCCTCAACGACGTCTCCAATCCAGAGATTGGTTTCAACAGCCGCAACAACGCTGCAACCTTGATTTACGACCAGGGAGAGCTCACTTTCGCCCAACAATCCAAGCAACAGCTTGCAAATAACCTGGTTGAGCAAATTCCTGTCATTTTTGCCCAACAGTTAGCAGGTACAAACCCCGCAAGTGTGACAAAATAAGGGCCTGTATATCAGGCTTGATCCCACACCGCAGACAAAATTAGCTGTTCCGCCCCCAATGAAAGGGAAGCAAGCGAATGGGAAACAGCAAAAAATGGCAATGTCAGCGGCAGTCTATGGGCAATCGAGCACGGACGAACGACAGACGAATGGATGTGGAAGACAGGATAATGCGGGTGGCAACACGTGGCGAAGGGTAAAAAGGGCGCAAAAAGCAATTCCAGAGTGAGCTCTGCATCCGGCGGTGGAATATGGTCCCATACAGTCCTGAGTTTCAGCGTTGCAGCTATCGGGGTGATCGTCGCTTTCGCCCTGGTGTGGTGGCAGGCATTGCTGCAACCGGCTCAATCCATCGCCGAACAGGAAAAACAGAAAATCCTGGGGCAATACGCTCAGTACTTTAACGGCCGTATCGATGAGATGCGCAAACAGGTGAATGCCATCGCCACTTCTCCCGCGGTCGCTTCCGCCTTGACCAATTTTGACGCCACACGGCGCGCAGAACTCAGCCAGCAAATCACCGCCCAACACCCCTATATCGAGCGGGTGGACATCATCGAACGAGGCAGGGCCGAAGTCGACCTGAATTCTGCTGTGCCCATATCATTTGCCGCCCTGGATCTAATTCGACGCGCTGAAAGCAGAGAGTTTGTGGGCCCGGAAGTGAGCCTGAATCAACAACAATTTGTCTACACTGCACAACCCGTGACCAATCAAGGTCTGGTCGCAGGTGTCTTGTTCGTAGCGTTCAACAAAGGGTTCTTTAGCGACAATCTGGCCCACTTCGAAGAGGTAGGCCATGTGAAAGTGAATCAAAAGTTTGATGGTTCTGCGAGCACAGTGATCATCGACTGGGGTGGGACCAAGGATCTGACACCACCCATTGAAACCGCCCTGTTTACCCCACACTGGACATTGTCCGTTGCCGTTTCCAACGATGCGTTGCGCACCAACGATCCAACCAGCACTCTGATGGTGCCTTTGCTGGTTTGCCTGGCCGTGGTCGCTGGGGCGATATTTCTGGGATTTTCGCGCGTCAATCGAAAACTTGAAGAGGATGCCGCTACGCTGGGCAACTACGCCGTGCGCATTGCCCAAGGCAAGCCGGTCTCAGATCAGTCCTTTAACTTTTCAAATTTAGCCAGGGTTGCGACCGACCTATCCAGGTTCGGCAAGGCAGCACCCCAACAAGCCAACAAGAACGATGCGACAGAGGACGAGGCTGACGATCTCCTGGCAGGTCTTGACGACGTCCCTCCAACACCTAAGAAAAAGCAGAGTACAGATGCTAGCAGTGATGACTTCCTGGATGTCCGAGCGGCTGCAGATGAGAATTTTGGAATAGAAGTAAGCGAAGAGGAAGCGCCACCAACTATGGGACTAAATCTGGATCACGGAATTTTCAGGGCCTACGACATACGTGGGATCACCACCGATAACCTCACCGAAGAGGTGGTTTATTGGATTGGACGCGCTTTTGCGGCCCAAGCTTTGAGCGAACAGCAAAGTCGCGCCGCGGTTGGCTGGGATGGCCGACACTCAAGTGAGCCATTGATGCGCAGTTTGACCCGAGGTCTGACCGAGGGTGGTGTGGACGTCATGACCATCGGACAGGTTCCAACACCCATGCTCTACTACGCCACCTATGCATTGGACACGGGCACCGGGATCATGATTACCGGCAGCCACAATCCACCGGAATACAACGGATTGAAAATGATGATTGGCGGCGTGACCTTGGCCGAAGGTGCCATCCAAAGATTGTTACAAAGGATTGAAGACAATGATCTGAGCGAGGGTGAGGGCAGCCTCGAAGAGGTGGACCTGGATGACAGCTACATCGACAAAATCTGTGAGGATGTTGCAATCGCGCAACCGCTGAAGGTAGTTGTTGATTGCGGTAACGGCGTTGCCGGCAATATTGCACCTCGCCTGCTGACCGAACTGGGCTGCGAAGTCGTTCCTCTCTATTGTGAGGTGGATGGCGATTTCCCAAATCATCACCCTGATCCGGCCGAACCTGAAAACATGGAAGACCTCATTACCGTCGTGCAGGCGGAAAAAGCGGACCTGGGACTCGCTTTTGATGGCGACGGCGACCGGGTAGGTGTGGTTACCGAAACCGGCGAAATCATCTGGCCAGACAAACTAATTATGCTGTTTGCACAAGATATCGTTGGGCGTAACCCGGGTGCGGATATCATCTACGACGTGAAGTGCTCGCGCCACTTAAACAATATGATCAGCGAGCTGGGCGGTCGGCCAATCATGTGGAAGACCGGCCACTCGCATATCAAAGCCAAGATCAAAGAAACCGGCGCGTTGCTCGGTGGTGAATTCAGCGGTCATATCTGTATTGCAGAGCGATGGTATGGTTTTGATGACGCTCTGTATTCAGCGGTTCGATTGCTCGAAATCATCGCCTTGGATGGTCGACCAACCAGTGAAATTTTTGCTCAATTCCCGGTCACCTACACCACACCTGAAATCAAGATCCAGACCACAGAAACCAAAAAATTCGAAATCATGCGTGACCTCGAAGCGCAGGCAGATTTTGGTGACGGCACCATCACAACCATCGATGGGCTGCGGGTGGACTTCAGCGATGGCTGGGGGCTGATCCGCCCGTCCAATACCAGTCCTGTTCTGTCACTACGCTTTGAAGCAGATGGCCCCGGGGCACTGGATCGAATTCAGGATGAATTTCAGGCACAACTGCAACAGATTGCACCCGATCTGAGCTTCAAGTAACGGTTCAGAAAGCGATGACAGATCACCATGCCAACAGCGACGACACCGACGTTGCCAAAGTTCTTACCGAAGCGCTGCCCTATATTCAGCGCTTCCACGGGCAAACCGTAGTTATTAAATACGGCGGTAACGCCATGACCGAAGAAGCACTTAAGCGTTCCTTTGCACGAGACGTGGTGCTCATGAAGCTGGTAGGCATCAATCCGGTTGTTGTCCACGGTGGTGGACCACAGATCGGTGAGCTCCTGACTAAACTGAATATCGAGTCAAAATTCATCAACGGAATGCGCGTAACGGACAGCGAAACCATGGACGTAGTGCAAATGGTGCTGGGCGGATTGGTGAATCAGGAAATTGTCACCTTGTTGAATACCAATGGTGGCAAAGCAGTGGGGGTAACCGGCAAGGACGGCGCGTTGATTCAAGCTCGTCAGCTAAAAATGCTCGCTGACAAGACACCAGACGGAGAAGATGAAGACGGCCTGGAAACTAATCGGGTCTCCGAAATCCTAGATATAGGTCATGTGGGTGAAATCACCGGTATCAATACTGCCTTACTCAACACCCTGACCCATTCAGCCTTTATCCCCGTGATTGCCCCCATCGGCATGGGCGAAAATGGGGAATCCTACAATATCAATGCGGATATTGTGGCTGGGGCCATCGCCCAAGCGGTAGAGGCCGAGAAACTTCTGCTGCTGACCAATACGCCAGGGATTCTGGATGCTCAACAACAAACCATCAGCAAAATCACGGGCAGGGAAGTGACCCAACTGATTGATGCGGGCACTATCAGTGAGGGCATGTTACCCAAGGTCCAATGTGCTCTGGATGCGGTTAACGCCGGCGTGCATAGCGTGCAAATTGTCGACGGTCGCGTGCCTCACTCCATCCTGTTGGAATTATTTACTGATTCTGGCATCGGCACTCAGATTCTCCGACAAACTCACTAAGCTTGAAGTAAATGCCTAAATCAAATCGCAAACAGGAAATTCTTCAGGCGCTGGCGCTCATGTTGCAGGAGCGTCCCGGCGATCGTATTACAACGGCCAGTCTGGCCAAGCATGTGGGCGTTTCTGAAGCGGCCCTGTACCGCCATTTTCCAAGCAAAGCAAAAATGCTTGAGGGCTTAATCATCTTTGCCGAAGACACTCTATTTTCGCGCATCAAAATGATTCTGTCAGAGCAACCCCATGCACCTGATCGCTGTCGCAACATACTCTACCTGGTCTTGAGTTTTATCGAACGTAATCCTGGGTTTGCAAGGCTCTTTGTCGGCGATGCGCTCGCTGGAGAAACCGAGCGTCTGCGGACTCGCATGAATCAGCTGATGAATCGACTCGAAACCGAGCTGCGTCAGGTATTACGGCAGCACAATGCTGCTTTAACCAGCATGCCAACCATACAGATCAGTGCCAGCGCGAACCTACTGTTGGCGGCGACCGAGGGGCGTATTGTTCAATTCGTCAGATCAGATTTTGAAGCACTGCCCACAAAAGACTGGGATACCCAATGGGCGGTGTTGAACAAAGCACTGTTCAAAGACGACGACTAGTTCTAACGAGGCGGCAACCCGTTTTCACAATCAGGTAGCTCGAAAATTTTGCGATCGTATCGATAGTGCAGAGACTGTTCGAGTTTTTCGCTCTGGCGACTTTCAATCTCTTCTTCGAGATTGCGTTCTTGTGTACGTGCTTTTTCGATATCGCTCAGCAAAACTTCTGGGATGCGTTTTCCCTCGATGTCTTTTTGCGCAGCCTGAGCTTCTAAGGCTTTGCGCTGATTCTGCGCGTGAATGAGGTTTGCCTTGGCATTGTTTATCGAGGTATCGATGCTGGCCAAAGACTGCTGCTCCGCGTAGTTGATATCGTCCAACGTCTGGTAAGCCTTGTTGACCCGCTTCAACTGAACTGAACAATCTGCCATGGCCTGCTCGCGTTTTCTTTTCGCCTGGTACTCTTCTTCAGACAGCTGGGGCTCAACTTTCTTGGTTACCCGCCCAGAGCCGTCCAACACTTCGTAGCCATGGGGAACACGATCAACCGGGATAGATTGGGAAATCACAATGGTGCCGCTTTCGTCCTTGTATCGATAGAGATTCTGGGCCGCAGCGGTGAGACCTGAGGTCAATAGAACAACCGCCAGCGCAGCTTGCAACACCTGCTTAGCAGAGTTTGAGTCCATTGTTCTGCACTGAATCCACATAGCGGTTTTAGACCACACAATACTCGGTTTGATACGCCCGCATCTTGGTCAGGTTTTCCTGAACTGACGCAGTCCCGTTAGAAAGATACTCAATTAACGCCTGCATGTTTGCGATACTGATCACAGGCGCTTGCAATTCTTCGGCCAGGCCTTGCACAGCGGTGCCACCAGTGTCATTTCGCTCCTGGCGATCCATGGCAATCACCGCGCCAACGATTTGGGCGTCCGTTTGTTCGATTAATCCAACCGCATCTCGAATCGCCTTGCCAGAAGTCAAAACGTCGTCGATCAACAGAACACGGCCGGTAACCTGTGCGCCAACAAGCCGACCCCCTTCACCGTGATCTTTTGCTTCTTTGCGATTGTAGGCAACATTTACCTCTTTTCCGTGGGCCGCCAAGGCAACAGCCGTTGCGACCGCGATGGGAATGCCTTTGTAAGCGGGGCCAAACAAAACGTCAAACTCAACACCTGCCTCGACAATGGTGTCTGCGTAAGCTTGACCCAGACGGGCGAACCCCATGCCGGAATTAACGCTACCAAGATTAAAGAAATAGGGGCTTTGACGCCCCGAATTCAGGGTAAATTCGCCAAACTGAAGAACACCTTGGTCCAATAGAAAAGATATGAAGTCTTGATCTGCCACGAATTAGAAAATCCTCAAATATTGCATAGTTACTTACATCAAACCCGCCGGTTGGCGTTGAATCTAGGCCATACCCAGGGCTTGTTTTTGCGCCACAATCAGCTCGTCCGTACCAGTTTGAGCCAATTCGATCAACGAGGACAATTCTCCACCCGTAAATGGCGCAGCTTCGGCAGTACCCTGTATCTCGATAAATCCACCGCTACCCATACGCACAACGTTCATATCGGTTTCGGCATTCGAATCCTCTGCATAATCAAGGTCCAGAACCGGTGTACCTTTGTAAATTCCTACCGATATAGATGCCACAAGTTCCTTGAACGCTCCCTGAACGGGCAAGGTTGAGATCGCGTCAGCAAGCGCCACAGCACCACCTGTAATCGAGGCTGTGCGAGTGCCTCCATCCGCCTGCAGCACATCACAGTCGATTCTTATCGTGCGCTCGCCCAGAGCTTGCATGTCGACCATGGCGCGCAAGGATCTACCGATCAGGCGTTGAATCTCGACGGTTCGGCCAGTCTGTTTACCTCGTGCGGCTTCTCGATCATTCCGGGTATGCGTGCTGCCTGGCAACATGCCGTATTCAGCGGTAATCCAACCAACGCCCTGACCCCGCAGGAATCCCGGTACAGATTCTTCGACGGACGCTGTACACAACACCCGAGTTTCACCAAATTCTACCAGCACCGATCCTGCTGCATGATTGGTGAATCCCCGGGTAAATTTTACCGCGCGCAGTTCATCGGCGGCTCTACCACTCGGTCGCATGGGCCGTATCCTTATTTGCTGTTTTATTTGTCCACATTATAAATGGACAGGGTAGAATCGCACGGCGTAAATAGTTAGAACAACTTACTTATTTCGGATAACCGCGCCTTATGATGTACAGCATGACAGCCTTTGCTTCGGCCACCGCAGACGCCCACGGTCGACACCTGGTTTGGGAACTCAAATCTGTGAATGATCGATTCCTGGAAACCAACTTTCGCATACCGGATGCCATACGCAGTATTGAACACCCTTTGCGCGAAATCGCTCGAAAACACCTGAAGCGCGGCAAACTGGACTGCACCCTGAAACTGGAAAAACTAGCAGGTAGCGGGGGGATTTCGATCAATAGAGAAGTTCTACTACAGCTTATGGCCGGGCTTGAACAGGTGCGACGGGACGCACCGGAAATTGGCGGGATCAGCCCCATGGAATTATTGCGCTGGCCAGGCGTGATGGACGACACACCAACCGATGACCCCAACCTCAAAGAAAGTGCTGCAGAGCTGTTTGAACAAGCGCTCACCGAGCTGATCAATTCCCGCTCGAGAGAGGGACAGGCTCTGCATAGCACAATAGATGCACGGCTGGTGGAAATCGGTGGCATCGTCCAGGGACTAAAACCTTTAACCCAGGGGTTAGCAGAACAGCAAAAAATAAAGCTGCAGCAGCGGTTGGCTGATCTTGTAGCAAATGTGGACCCCGGCAGATTAGAACAGGAAGTAGCCATGCTGGCCCAAAAGGTCGACGTGGCGGAGGAGTTAGATCGATTGGCCATCCACGTTGAAGAAGCTCGCTCACACATCAACGGTCAAGGCCCCCATGGCCGTCGTCTGGACTTCCTGACCCAGGAGCTCAACCGTGAGGCCAATACCCTGGGGGCGAAGTCGATCCTCCCGGAGACATCTCAGAAAGCGGTTGATCTGAAAGTGATCATCGAACAGATTCGTGAGCAGGTGCAGAACATCGAATGAGCGCTGGCTGCCTATTCTTAGTTTCCGCCCCGTCGGGTGCAGGTAAGACCAGCCTGGTCAAAGCAGCGCTGGCAGAACGTCCGACGTTGGAGGTTTGCGTGTCGCACACCACGCGTAAGGAGCGTCCTGGTGAAGTGGATGGTGTGAACTACCATTTTGTTTCGGAGCCGCGCTTCCACGAAATGATCGATGCCGGAGAATTTCTAGAACATGCCTGCGTTTTCGGCAACTACTATGGTACGGCCAGTGCCCAGGTCGCGAAAATAACTGATCAAGGGCGTGATGTGATTCTGGAGATCGACTGGCAGGGTGCTGAGCTGGTTCGCCAACAGGTCCCACACGCCATATCTGTCTTTATCCTGCCCCCGACCGAGGCAACCCTGGCCCAACGCCTGCGCGATCGTGGCCAGGATAGCGAGCAGGTGATTCAACAGCGATTGAGTGAAGCGCGCCTGGACATGTCGAAAGCTAAAGACTTTGACTACATCATCGTCAATGATGACTTTGAGAAGGCTAAAAGCGAGTTGTTGGCTGTTTTTGCAGGCGCAAAACTGTCCAGGTCGGTACAGCTGATTGACCCGGCCGTGCAGGCGCTCATTCAAGCAACCCCAGATCCTGCATAAGATCCTGCCTAAGCTACTGAATCTAAATAAAGAATTTGAATTCTAGGCAGCCTTTGCGCTAGACTTCGCGCCCCGCTGGCTGCAGTAGCCGGCACGGACGCATTCCAACAAGATCATCAGATGAATAAAGATCATCCGATGAATAAACAGAGGTAAACCATGGCACGAATTACCGTAGAAGATTGTCTAGATCACGTGGATAACCGATTTGAACTGGTTATGCTGGCCACACGCCGTGCACGCGGTTTGAGAACCTATGGCAACGACCCCATGGTGCCTGAAGAAAACGACAAGCCCACCGTGATCGCCCTGCGGGAGATCGCCGAAGGCTTGGTATCTCACGAACTGCTTGACAGCCAGGAAGTCTCTACCGAGGATGAGGAAGTGGAACTGAACTTCAACATTGGTGGATTGCGCGACCCGCAAGCGGGTGACAGCGGTTTAGGAGATGACCCCTCCAGCTAAAAATTCTGATCCGATATCAGACTCGTATGTCGTAGGACAACTCGCTGAGTACGCCAAGCGAGAACAGGTTGCTGCACCTGCAACCATCAATTCCCTGCTAGAAAAACTCAACTACCTAGATCCCGAACATTTAGAGCTTGTTCGTGACGCACATGCATACGCCGAAAAGGTGCATCAAGGTCAAGAGCGTCGAACAGGGCACGCATATATCACACACCCAACTGCGGTCGCACTGATTCTGGCAGAAATGCGCATGGATCATCAGACCGTGATGGCCGCTCTGTTGCATGACGTCATTGAAGATTCAGATACCTCTAAAGCAACACTGGCCAGACGCTTTGGCAAGCCAGTGGCGGAGATCGTCGACGGGGTTTCCAAGCTGACCAACATCTTTGCTTCCCGGGCTGAAGCCCAGGCCGTGAACTTTCAAAAAATGGCTCTGGCCATGGCGAAAGACATCCGCGTGATCATGGTGAAAATGGCAGATCGCCTGCACAACATGAGGACCATCGGCGTGATGTCGTTAGAACAGCGCAAGCGTATCGCGCGGGAGACTTTGGACTTTTACGCGCCAATCGCTAATCGGCTCGGCATACATACAATGAAGACGGAGCTGGAAGAGCTCGGCTTTAAAGCGCTACACCCCCTGCGAGCCACCCGGATCGAACGGGCGGTAGAACAGTCCAGGGGGCCACGCAAAGAGTTGATGGATGAGATTAGCCATTCCATTACCGCAGCGCTCAATCGAGAGGGGATCAATGCCCAGGTGCATAACCGGCTTAAGAACCCTTACTCTATCTATCGTAAGATGAAAACCCAGCACAAATCGTTCAACGAGATTATGGACGTTTTCGGCTTTCGTCTGGTGGTAGATCGTGCAGACGATTGTTACCGCACGTTAGGTGTCGTCCACAACCTGTTTAAGCCCGTGGCTGGCCGGTTCAAAGACTATATCGCCATTCCTAAGGCAAACGGCTATCAGTCCCTGCATACCTCATTAGTTGGTATGCACGGAGTACCGATCGAGGTCCAAATCCGAACCAAACAGATGGACGCGGTGGCTGAAAACGGTATTGCAGGACACTGGCTCTATAAGTCGGGAGAAAGTGACCCAGGGCAACGTCGCGCACGCCAATGGGTACAGGATCTGTTGGAACTACAGCGCCAGGCGGGTAATCCATTAGAGTTTATTGAGAGCCTGAAGCTCGACCTATTTCCGGACGAAGTCTACGTGTTTACCCCCGAGGGTGACATTCTCGAACTGCCTCGGGGGGCCTGTCCGGTTGATTTTGCTTACGTCGTGCATACAGATATTGGCAATCGCTGCGTCGCCTGCCGGGTGGACAGGTCCTTAGCGCCGTTGTCACAGCAGCTGCAAAGCGGTCAGACTGTTGAAATCATCACCTCGGAAAACGCCCGGCCTAACGCCGACTGGCTGACATTCGTCGTTACATCCAGGGCTCGTTCGGCGATTCGACTGGCATTGAAACAACAACACGACAGCGAGGCTATCAGCCTGGGTAGGCGACTGCTGAACAGAGCCTTGGGTAATGCCAATACCTCCATCAACGACCTGGATTTTCGTCGGTTACGCCGGGTGTTCACCGAATTGGGCGTGCGCAAGCTGGATGAGCTATTGAGCGCTATTGGCAGCGGTGATCTCATGGCTTATGTCGCTGCACAAAAACTGTTAGCCGCTGACAACCCTGAATACGAAGCCGTCACCGTAGAAGGTGGAGGGCCTGTTGCCATCAGAGGAGGCGAGGGCCTGGTGATCAATTACGGACGCTGCTGTGGGCCGGTCCCAGGAGACCAGATTGTAGGCCATATGACGCCGGGAAAAGGATTTGTTGTCCATATCGAAACCTGTCCGAACATCAACGAGATCAGGCGGCGCGCACAACGTGAGATCATTCCAGCCCGATGGACTACCTCCACAGAAGGGGATTTCCTGACCTCTCTACAAGTCAACGTCAATCGGCGAAAAGGCATTCTGGCTGAAGTTGCATCCGAAGTTACGGCCGCTGATGCCGGGGTGGACAACATCAAAGTTGAGGAGCGCAATGCAGAGGTGAGTACGCTGGATTTGGGTGTTACGGTTCGCAATCGAACTCACCTGGCACGCGTAGTGAGGCGCCTTCGCAATGTCCCGGCGGTACTTAATATCAGCCGTCTGGGCAGCTAGAATTTCTCGAAGATAGACTCAGGATTCGAAAAAGGACACCACCAAAAAACATGTCATCACACACAAAACCGTATGCTCCGATCGCAACAGACAACGCGCCTGCCGCGATCGGCACCTATTCCCAGGCCGTTAACACTCAAGCGCCTGTGACCACCTATCTTTCGGGGCAAATACCTTTGGTGCCCGGTGCTGCAGATCTGGTCAGCGACAACTTCAACGAGCAGGCTGAACAGGTGTTCAAAAACTTAACTGCCGTGGCCGAGGCTGCCGGTGGCAGTCTCGATCATTGTGTGAAACTCAATATCTATCTGACAGACTTGAGTCACTTTGCTTCCGTGAACGAAACCATGGCCAGATTTATCAGCGAGCCCTATCCGGCCAGGGCAGCAGTCCAAGTGAGCGCTTTGCCAAAAGGTGCTCAAATCGAAATCGACGCGATCATGGTCAGTGGCGGTTAACCCGGATGGCCCTGTCTCCCAACTAAAAGGAGTGGGTCCAAAGCTTGAACAAACGCTGACCAAAATTGGTGTCTTCCGCCTGTTTGATCTGCTATTGCATCTACCGGCGAGATATCAGGATCGTACTCAGCTTACCCCAACCACACACATTCGAGCGGGTGATGAATGTCTGGTGCAAGGCCAGATTGTCAGCACACAGGTGCTGTTCGGCAAACGCCGCAGTCTCAAAGTTTCGGTCCAGGATGACTACGGCCGGATTCACATGCGCCTGTTTCATTTTAGCAAATATCAGCAGCAGAACTTATCCGTTGGCACGCATATTCGATTGTTTGGAGAATTCCGCTTTTTTGGCAAGGAACTCACGGTCGCTCACCCCGAATACGAACTCTTCGACCACGAACCTTTAAACCCGGAGCCCGCCTTAACCCCGGTTTACCCCACCACAGCTGGGCTTGCACAGAATCGCTTACGCAAGCTCTGCCAGGCTGTGTGTGAGTTGGATTGGTCCGATCATCCAGGAACGCCCTTTGCCCAACTCAAACAGCTACATCTTCCGCCTGGCGGCACATCTATGGAGTCTATCGAGGCGCTTCAGGCAGACGTCGCAAAAGACGAACTGACCGCTTTTTTTCTGGTGATGAAGGGGCGAGCGTTGGCGCGGGAAAAACACCAGGCCGTCCCACTCCCCCAAGCTGAAGGACTTGGACGTGAGCTCGCAAGAAACCTCCCGTTCAGGCTAACCTCCGCCCAGGCGCGCGTCATATCGGAAGTGTTGGAGAATCTCTCTTCCAGGATTCCAATGCTGCGCCTGGTGCAAGGAGATGTCGGATCCGGTAAAACTATCGTGGCTGCGTTTGCAGCCATCCGCGCGGCAGAGCACGGCGCTCAAACCGCAATAATGGCGCCTACAGAGCTTCTAGCAGAACAGCATGCACTCAGTTTTTCCCAGTGGCTGACACCCCTGGGTTTAAACGTAACTCTGCTGACCGGTCAGCTACCGGCTAAAGTGATGCGCTCCCGTTTAGAGGATATCGCCAGCGGTCACGCCCACGTGGTGATTGGCACGCACGCCCTATTCCAGGAAAAAGTTACCTTTCACAAACTGGCCCTTTCCATCATCGACGAACAACATCGCTTTGGTGTTCATCAACGCATGGCTCTGCGCAATAAATCTGGTCACCAAGCGGGCGACGACAACGCTCCTGATACGGCGCCCCATCAGCTCATCATGACGGCAACGCCTATCCCACGCACACTTACCATGGCCCTTTATGCGGATATGGATGTATCGGTCATCGACGAGCTACCCAAGGGGCGCCAACCCATAAAAACCCACGTTGTTGATGAAAATCGTCGCCCGGAGGTTGTTGAACAACTCCACAGAATATTGGCTTCGGGTCAGCAGGCTTACTGGGTGTGCACGCTCATCGATGAATCGGAGGAGTTGGACGCCACTGCGGCAACCACATTACACCCCGAACTGACCAGCGCATTGCCGAAATGGCGAGTTGGCTTGGTCCACGGGCGTATGAAGAGTGATCAAAAGACCCAGATCATGAACGCTTTCAAAGAAAAAGAGCTCGACCTTTTGATTGCCACAACGGTCATAGAGGTTGGTGTAGATGTCCCCAACGCGACACACATGATCATCGAAAACGCCGAGCGCTTGGGGTTATCTCAACTCCACCAATTGCGCGGCCGTGTTGGACGCGGCAGCTTGGCCAGTCACTGCTACCTTTTTTACAACAGCCAAAGTCTCTCGGCAGCCGGCAAAGTACGTTTGCGGGCCATGCGCGATAGCCAGGATGGGTTCTATCTGGCGGAACAGGATTTGAAGTTGCGCGGTCCTGGCGACATTTTGGGCACCAGACAGGCGGGTGAACAAGGTTTCCGCGTTGCAGACCTGGGTCGGCATGCTCATCTAATGCCCGAGGTGATCCAACGTGGGGACTTGCTGCTCAAACATCCAGATGATGAGTTGCGCAACCTGCTGTATACCTGGGCTCCTGCCGATACCGGTCATCTCACCGTATAAAATCTCGGTTCCCGCCAGCAAGGTGATAAACGCTGTCTATA
The DNA here is from genome assembly GCA_039028095.1 of Pseudomonadota bacterium. Classification (GTDB taxonomy): domain Bacteria; phylum Pseudomonadota; class Gammaproteobacteria; order Pseudomonadales; family Azotimanducaceae; genus UBA4421. The sequence continues at coordinate 44,058 of JBCCIU010000011.1, read as the reverse complement.
CTCAAAGGGAGTATTTTCATCATCAGGGCAAGCTTTCGTGGATCACTCATTTGACCAGTTTCCAAGGTATGACAACCCCCCTCAAGACGAGCGTGTGCGGGGTCTGCTTTGCAGCGATAACAAAGGCAAAATGCAGATCATTGCGCCAGAAATGGCGATGGTCGACCCCAGTCCCATTCGCAAATCAACAGCTCGATCGATCACCAGCTTGCCCCCGGAAGAAACCAGCAGCGTCTGTGCCATTCCAGGTTACTACGGACTGCCTACCGTCGTTCACGAGGCCCTGAAACACGAAGCCCAAGTTGCCCTGGCAACCGAAAAACCGGGCGAATACGTCAAAGCTACCGGTGCTCAGATACACCAACTGTGTCAGTCACACGTGTCGTTTGAGGCATCGTTTGCTCAGGAGTTGACCATCACTCCTTTAGATAAAAAGAACGACGAGGATCAAATTCTGCGGGCTGTCGAGTCGTTTACCATGCGCAGAATTCAAGATCGGCTAGACGAGACCCTGCACATACCACCTTTGCCAGAGGCGGCAAGGCGCATCATCGAACTACAACAAAACCCCAACCACGATCTGCAGGATTTAGTCCGCATTATTGAAACCGACCCTTCAATTTCGGCAAAAATAATGAGCTGGGCAAACTCTGCCATGTACAGTCGCGGTCAACCTTCCAAGACCTTGTCCGATGCGATCATGCGCGTGTTGGGGTTTGATCTTGTTTTTAACATGGCCCTGGGCATGGCAATTGGCGCAACCCTGAGCTTGCCCAAGGATCAGATTCGAGGCGCATGCCCCTATTGGGTAGAAGCGGTCTATCGCGCCGCAGCCATGGAGGGGTTGGCACACCAGATCCGCGCACAGGACCGACCTGAACCAGGCACCTGTTACCTGGCGGGACTGCTATCAAACTTTGGTACCTTGGTGCTGGGTCATGTGTTCCCGCCCCAATATGAAACGATCTGTCGACTCCGCGAAGCCAACCCTCAGCTTTCCCAATCCATGGTCGACGAGTATGTGCTGGAGTTAAGTCGCGAGGTGGTCGCCGCAACCCTGTTTGAGCTTTGGGAACTTCCAGATGAAGTGGTCACTGCTGTTCGATACCAGAACCTGCCAGATTACCATGGAGACGATGAGGTTTTTGCACACCTGCTGGCCATTGCGAACCAAATCGTGGATCAACCCATGACTGCAGAAAGTCCGTTGAGTATCGATTTAGAGACCACGCAGATCGCGGACGAGCTGGGTATCTCGGAGGCCAACCTGAATGACGTCGCCACCACCATTGTTGGATCGCAAGCTGAGTTCTGGGGGTTAGCCCAGGGCATGACAACCACCGGCTGACTCCAGACTGACTTGCAGGCTAGCACCTGTCTGTTGACCTATGTCTACTGGGCTATAACCCGGCCCGCCTGGGGGTCGTTAAAACGTTCACGGTCCAGCTCCCCCTCACTGGCTGCAACCGTCGTTGCAACCATGCCATCACCAGTGACGTTTACCGCCGTGCGCATCATATCCAGCAAGCGATCGACTCCAATGATCAAACCGATGCCTTCCGCAGGTAGTCCAACTTGGTCCAAAACCATGGTTAACATGATAAGCCCAACACCGGGTACAGCGGCGGTACCGATCGACGCCAAAGTGGCAGTTAAGATCACCAGCAAGAAGTCTGAAGGACTTAAAGCGATACCAAAAAATTGCGCAATAAAGACCGTGGCCACTCCCTGCATAATCGCTGTGCCATCCATATTGATGGTGGCCCCGAGGGGGACTGCAAAAGAAGCCACATTGTTGCCTACTCCGATGCGCTCTTTGACCGTTCGCAAGGTTACCGGCAACGTGGCCCCACTTGAGGCCGTAGAAAAAGCCACCAATATCGGTTCGCGCATTTTCTTCAGGTAAGTAATCGGGTTCAGTCCGGTCAGCGAGCGCAACAGCAGTGGGTAAACCACACTCATGTGCAAAACCAAGGTGCCTGCGACCGTGAAGAAATAGGCCACCAGTTTCAAAATTTCGTCAAGGCCAACCCGGGCACCCAACGTGACCATCAAACACAACACACCAATCGGTGTGATTTGAATAATCATGGTAATCAGGCGCATAAATATTTCGTTCAGGTCATCAAATACCGAACGGATCCGAGCCCCGGCATCGCCAGCTGCGTTCAATGCCAGACCCAGCAGAATTGCGAAGACAATGACCTGCAACATCTGCCCGTCAGCCATGGCTGCTACTGGATTAGATGGGAACAGATTAGCAAAGGTTTCCCCCAACGAGGGTGCTTCCTTCGGGGTGTAAGTCTGGGTTTCAATCTCGCCTACGTTCAGCCCTGGGTCCACAATCAAAGCGATACTAAGGGCGAGGCTCACGGCGATAGCGGTAGTCATCAGATAGAGTCCGATGGTTTTCCCACCCAGCGCACCTACCCGCCCGGTAGCACCAAGGCTTGCGGCACCACAGGTCAAAGAAACCAACACCAGCGGGACCACCATCATGCGCAGCAAACGCAGAAAAATATCGCCACCGGTGCCGGCAATACCTTCTACCAATACGGCGCTGACAAAGTGGTCGGGGCCATCTGAAACCATCTGTGCCAGCATGCCCAAGAGCAAACCAGCCACCATGGCGATCACGATACGGGTAGTTAGGGTCATTTGAGGGGTCTGTCCAGGGGCTATCGTCTTAGCCGATCTCAATCATTTCAAAATCTTCTTTGCCTACCCCACACTCGGGGCAGATAAAATCTTCGGGTACATCTTCCCAAGCTGTACCCGGCGCTATGTCCTCTTCGTCACAGCCTTCAGCTTCGTCATAAATCCACCCACAGACGATGCATTGCCACTTTTTCATTTGGTACCTTTAAAAAATATATTACTGAGCGTCCTTCGAAGCCTGAGACTTCGCAGCCGCAGTACGCTACTGGTTGAACCTTTAAAAATCAATGGTTTCCCCCGTCGCCTAAGGCGGTGAAACAGTAGCCCTATTGGCACCAACCACATAAAATTGCCGGCCAGATCTCATGGTAAAAATCCGTCATTAACACCATAACTGTGCAACCCTATCTGCAATTGGCTCGCCTGGATCGGCCAGTGGGCAGCCTCCTGCTACTGTGGCCTACCCTGGCGGCACTATTTATCGCGGCTGATGGCCTACCCTCGGTGGGACTCATACTGGTGTTTACGCTGGGTACTTTCCTGATGCGTTCCGCCGGCTGCGTAATCAATGACTTTGCCGACAGGAAGGTAGATGGGGCGGTACAACGCACTCAAAACCGCCCCCTGGCGACCGGCGCGATCTCGGAAAAGCAGGCATTACTGTTTTTTGCTGGCTTAACCGTGCTGGCAGGGACGCTTCTTATATTCCTTAACACACAAACGCAGCTGCTCGCCCTGGGCGGACTAGGCGTGGCTGTGATCTATCCATTTATGAAGCGATGGACCCAATTCCCACAGGTTGTTCTTGGCGCTGCATTCAGCTGGGGCATTCTAATGGCCTGGACGGCCACCTCGGGTGCGCTCAATCAAACTGCCGGGGTCATGTTTCTTGGCAGTCTGCTGTGGATTGTTGCTTACGATACGATGTATGCGATGGTGGATCGTGAGGACGATCTGAAAGTCGGCATTAAAAGTACAGCCATCCTGTTTGGATCACTGGACCGGTTGATGATTGGCATTCTGCAGTTGGGCGCACTGCTTGCCTTTATTCTGGTTGGCCAGCAACAAAGCTTTGAACACGTCTATTTTGTGGGCTTGGCAGTATTTTCTGGGTTGGCTATCTACCAACAACAATTGATTCGCAAGCGCGATAAAACCGGTTGTTTTGCTGCTTTCACGAACAATATCTGGGCCGGATTTGCGATTTTCATCGGCACGATCGGTGAGCTTGCCCTGCGGACGCTGCTGGCGGGTTAAGTATGCAAAACCTCGCCCGGTGGATAGACCTGTTTCAGACAAAACTGGCATCTGTCATCAAATGGCTTGGCTTGGCCATGGTTATTGTCACCATAGTGGTCGTAGTTTTGCGTTACATATTCAACACCGGCGCCATCGCTCTGCAGGAATCTGTGATGTACATGCATGGGTTGCTGTTCTTGTTAGGGATTCCCTACGGGGTACTTTCAAACACCCACGTCAGAGTCGATATTGTTTACGCTCGGCAGACCGGGCGCATTCAAAATCTGATCAACCTCACAGGTCATATTCTGTTTCTACTGCCGATCTCACTTTTTATTTTCTGGACCAGCCTACCCTACGTGGAAGCAAGCTGGCGGGTGTTCGAAGGTAGCGCCGAAGTGGGTGGTTTACCGGCGGTATTCTTGCTGAAAACGATGATACCCGTGATGGCGTTGCTGCTTTTTCTGCAAGCTGCGAGCCAGATCATAAAGTGCATCGGCGAACATAGAACAGGTACCAGCTGATGGAGTTTATGGCGCTCATCATGTTTGCCGTCACCTTTGCGGTCTTACTGAGCGGCTATCCTGTGGCTTTGAGTCTGGCTGGGGTTGCCTTGTTATTCGCGGCCATCGGCATTTTAACCGGGACTTTTTCAGCCTCGGATCTAGGGTTTACCCCGGGCCGCCTGTTCGGCATTGTCACCAATCAAACCCTGATCGCAGTTCCGCTGTTTGTTTTTATGGGTGTGGTCCTGGAAAAAACCAAACTGGCGGAAAACCTGCTCCGGAATCTTGCATATGCATTTCGCCATGCCCGTGGCGGCTTGGCGATTACCGTGGTTCTGGTCGGCATGCTGATGGCGGCCAGCACCGGCATTGTGGGCGCAACGGTGGTAACCATGGGCTTAATGGCGTTGCCCACTATGCTTGAGGATAAGTATCACCCGGGATTTGCCACGGGTGTGATCAGCGCAACAGGCACCCTGGGACAGATCATTCCACCGTCTATCGCCCTGGTGTTACTGGGCGACGTGCTCTCCAACGCCTTTCAGCAGGCACAGCTGAACATGGGTATATTTGCTCCTAAGTCCGTATCCGTGGGTGACCTGTTTGCTGGGGCCATCATCCCGGGCTTGTTGCTTGTGGCCTTGTATCTGGCCTATGTAATCGGTAACGCTTTCCTGAATCAGCAGGACATGCCCAAACCAAAATTTCCAGAGGGCGAATTGGCGCCCGGTCTGGGACAGATGGTCGTGGCTCTGGCACCGCCCCTGTTATTGATCGCAGCCGTACTGGGTTCCATTTTGGGCGGGTGGGCAACCCCAACCGAAGCCGCTGCAGTGGGTGCAAGCGGAGCGCTGATTCTTGCCTGGACAAATGGCGCTTTAACCAGAACCGTGCTCAGCGAGGTTTCACAAAGCACCCTGTCTACCACCGCCATGGTGTTCTTCATTTTGATTGGCGCGTCTATCTTTTCGCTGGTGTTTCGCGGTTTGGGTGGCGAAGAGCTGGTACACGCGTTGTTTGAAGACATGCCGGGAGGTATGTGGGGCGCTCTGGCCATTGTGATGCTGGTTATTTTCCTGCTCGGTTTTATTCTGGATTTTATTGAAATTACATTTGTTGTCGTGCCCATCGTCGGACCTGTACTGTTGGCCATGGGCATCGATCCCGTGTGGCTGGGGGTTTTGATTGCCGTCAATTTACAGACTTCTTTCCTGACCCCGCCGTTTGGATTTGCGTTGTTCTATCTTCGGGGAGTCACCCCTCAATGGGTAGAAACCACCCAGATGTACAAAGGCGTGATTCCATTTATTGTATTGCAGCTTGTACTGCTGGCGGCATTGATCATCTGGCCAGGGCTGACCACCTGGTTGCCCGAAATGATCTACGGCCCCAAATAAGGAAACCCGCTATGCCCACCCATACCCTGACCAACCTGACAATCTGGGACGGTCACAAAATTCTGGAAGAGAATACGATCGTGTTGATCGGAACCCAAATCTCTCGGATCTGCCATGCTGACGATCTTGCTGCGGGTACCCAAACGCGCGATTGCGCAGGGCTCAGCGCGATACCCGGCTTGATTGATGCCCACGTTCACCTGGAGCTCAACCCGGACGAAAAGGACCCACCGGAAAAAACGACCGAGACCGTTATTCCGCTGATGGCCGAGCGCGCATTGAAGATGGCCAAAAAGGGTATCACCACAGCAAGGGATCTGGGTGGTGGCGCCTGGTATGAACTGGCACTACGAGAACAAATCGCCACCCGGGAAAAAATAGGTCCCCGAATGATCTGTTCAGGACAGCCAATTACCAGCCCAAATGGGCATTGCCATTTCTGGGGAGGTGAAGCGGAAGACCTGGCCGCCGCATTGAGTGTGCTGGAGAGACAGATCGAGCACGGAGTCGACTTGATCAAAGTGATGGCAACCGGTGGACGGATGACAAAAGGAAGCTCTCCATCTGATGCACAATTCTCCGAAGAGGATTTGACTGCTATCGTCGCACGAGCACATTCACATCATCGGCCGGTCGCAGCGCACTGTCATGGCACCGAAGGTATTCGACGAGCTGCGGTGGCAGGCGTCAACACCATCGAACACTGCAGTTGGGTTGGTCCTGAGGGCTGGGCCTCGGACTACCAATCCGACATTGCGGACCTGATTGCCGCCAAAGATATCTGGGTCTCACCCACTGTAAACAAAGGCTGGCAACGTATGCTGGATAGTCAAACGGGCGCTGTTCTTGGCCGAGTGCGCAACGCCTATCGAGAGATGTTGGCCAAGGGTATACCGATGGTCGCGAGTACCGATGCGGGTATCCCTGGCGTCTTTCATGACGAGCTGGCGCCCGCTCTAGTCGTGTTTGCCAAAATAGCCGAATTGGATAACGAACAGGCTTTAAGGTCCGCGACGTCAGATGCCGCCATCGCGCTGGGTATAGCACAAAAAACCGGCAGTCTGAAGGCAGGTCAGGAGGCGGATGTGTTATTGCTTGATGGCAACCCGGTGGACGATCTGAGCGCCATTACCCGACCCGTAGAAACCTATGTCCGCGGCGTGCAGGTCACGGCTTAAGTCAATCGATATCCCGAACCGAAGGCCACTTGGGTGTTCGCTTTTCAACCAAGGCTTTCACCCCTTCCTTGTAGTCGTCTTCACCCATCATACTGTTTAGGAGAGATTCGGAATCTTCAACAGACGCAGCAACGTCACGGTGTAAATCGCGGTAGATCTGCCATCGTGTCTGGCGCAGAGAATTGGGGCTGACGGTCGTTATCAGCTGTCGTGCATAGCCGTAGGTTTCTTCCAACAAACGCTCGGGCTCAACAAGCTGATTCACAAAACCTAACTGAAACGCCTCGTCTGAGGTGAATACTCTGCTGGTCAGTAACAGATCGTTGGCTCTGCCCAGTCCAACAATTCTGGGCAGCATCCAGGACAATCCATACTCTGCGGGTAGATTGAGCTTGCCATGAGCCGTTGTGAACTTAACACCCGGTACCGCAAACCTAATGTCCGCAAAGCAGGCGAGTGCCAGGCCAACGCCTGCAGCTGGTCCGTTAATCGCTGCAATCACCGGCTTATCCAGCCCGAAATGATAGGCAAAGGTTGCATCGAATTCATTCGACACTCCATAGCCTGGCCTCGCAATATCCTCGCGCGTACCCGGGTCGTATCCACCGCGGTCTGAATGCCCTTCCAGAGCCTGAGAATCTCCACCGACGCAGAAGCCTCGTCCGCGACCGGTGACCACAATGGCTTGGACTAACTTGTCGGTATTTGCCTGGTCCAATAGATATCGGTATTCGGTATGGACTCGACCAGTCCAGGCGTTCATACGATGAGGCCGGTTCAATGCAATGGTGGCGATGCCGCCATCAACCTCGTATTCAGTATTTTTAAGTTCCACGAGCGCTCACTTAACGGGCGTTTATATAGGCTTGTTCGCTGATGGCGTGGTACGCCTTTACATCAGCAAGAAAGGCCATGTATGAGTCATAGATTTTCTGACTCAGCGCATCGGCTGATGCCGTTTCAGCAACTACATCTGCAGCGGCCTGTTTCAGTTCTGCAATCACATCTGCCGGGAGCTCACGCAACTCCACTCCATGCACATCTACCAGCGTGCGTAGTGCCGTATTGTTACGGGCCGTAAATTCATTAAGCATATCGTCATTGATAGCACGCGTGGCCATCTCCACCATCGCTTGCAAATCAGGAGGCAGGCTGTCCCAGGCTTCTTTGTTGACGATGGCTTCCAAGGTTGGGCCGGGCTCATGCCAACCCGGGTAGTAGTAATACTTAGCAACAGTATGCAACGCCAGGGCCAGATCGTTGTATGGGCCTACCCACTCGGTTGCATCGATCACACCCGTTTGCAGGGCGGTGAACACCTCCCCGCCCGGTAACGCCACCGGTACACCACCCGCACGCTGGAGTACTTCACCCCCCAGGCCCGGAATGCGCATTTTTAGGCCCTGCAGGTCTTGGAGGCTGTTAATTTCCTTGTTAAACCAACCCGCCATCTGCACACCGGTGTTGCCGCTGGCCAGAGGTACCAGGCCAAATGGGGCATAGAGTTCCTGCCAAAGCTCAAGTCCCCCTCCATAGTGCAACCAACCGTTCATTTCCTGGGCGTTCATACCAAAGGGCACAGTGGAGAACATTGCCGCAATCGGTATCTTGCCGCGCCAATAATAAGCAGCGCCATGGCCCATTTCGGCGGTCCCTTGGGAGACCGCATCAAAGACTTCAAACGCGCCCACTAACTCCCCAGCCCCATAGACCTTAATGTCCAACCGTCCGTTACTCATGACCTTCAGCTTTTGAGCCAGGCGCTCTGGCGCGGTCCCAAGACCGGGCAGATTCTTAGGCCACGTGGTGATCAATTTCCATTTGTAAACTTTGGAGTCTGTAACCGCCTCAACGGTCCCAGAACCAGAAGATGAACCAGACTGACCACATGCCCCGAGGAGAAAGATCAAACAGGTGACCGTTCCAGCAGTTAATTTATGTTGAAAAAAATATCTCATAATCAGTCCAAAGGTTCTAAGTTTGCAAATCCAACCATCAGCCATTTAGCACCTACACCCGGAAAATTAACTTCCACCTTGGCGCGCTCACCACCACCTTCCATCTGCAGGATAACTCCTTCCCCATACTTTCCGTGCATGACCCGCTGGCCCAAACGGAAGCCTATATCGTCTATCTGAGTAAACAGTTCACTGTTCTGACTGCTCTCACCACCGTAGGGTCGCTGTACGGCGCCATTCAACCGTACCTCCGCTACCAGCTCCTGAGGGATCTCATAGATGAATCGGCTGGGTCGGTTGTAGCTGTCCATGCCATGTAAACGGCGAGTCTCCGCAAACGTGATGTACAACTCCCGCATGGCGCGGGTGATCCCGACATAGGCCAGGCGACGCTCTTCTTCCATTCGCCCAGGCTCTTCCGAAGACATCCGGTGTGGAAACAAGCCTTCTTCCATACCTGCCATAAAAACCAACGGAAATTCTAGGCCTTTTGCTGAATGCAGGGTCATCATCTGCACGCTGGGTCCCTGGTTACCCTGACGATCGCCAGCATCCAGAGCTACCTGATCTAGGAATTCTTGCAGCACAGAAACGGGCTCGCTTTCCGAATCTGCAAAGGGAAAGACCACCTCACCTGCAAACTGCCGACAGGCGTTGACCAATTCTTCCAGATTCTCTTTACGGGCAAGCCCCCGCTCACCCCGTTCTTGCCGGTGGTAGGTCATCAGGCCGCTGGCATCAATGCAGTGTTCTGCCAACTCATGCACGGCCATAGACGCCACCGCTTCGGCCAGATCATCGATCAATTGAATGAAGCTGCTGACCGTATTGTTTACCCGACCAGTAAATTGACCACCAGCAATCCCGTCTTTGGCCGCCTGCCATAAAGAGGTACCGTTGCTGCGTGCCAGCTGACGAATGGACTCAACAGATTTGTCTCCAATTCCTCGCGGGGGCACGTTAACCACTCTTTCAAAGGCCGTATCCGCATGCCGATCTTCCATCAGACGCATGTAAGCCAATGCATTCTTGATCTCGGCGCGCTCGAAAAAGCGCTGTCCGCCATATATTTGATAGGGAATGTTGGCACGCAACATGGCCTCTTCCAGCACCCGAGATTGAGCATTGGAGCGATACAACACCGCCACCTCATCTGGGCTGCCTCCTTCGTCCAACCACTGACCGGTGCGTTCGGTGATAAACCTCGCTTCATCCAGATCGTTATAGCCCGAATAGATGCGAATCGGCTCACCCTGGGGGCCATCCGTCCAGAGGGTTTTCCCCAGCCGATCTGCATTACGCTGGATCAACCCGTTTGCGGCATCCAGGATGGTCTGTGTTGAACGATAGTTCTGTTCTAATCGGATAGTGGCAACATCTTTGAAGTCTTCGGTGAACTGATGAATATTCTCAATCTTTGCACCACGCCAGCCGTAGATAGATTGGTCATCATCTCCCACCGCCATCACACGCGCATCGGTACCGCCTAAAACTCTCAGCCAGGCGTACTGGATAGAGTTAGTATCCTGAAACTCATCCACCAGCAGATGCGCAAAGCGTTTTTGATAGTGGGCCAGTAAATCCGGGTTGTTTAACCAGGTTTCGTGACTACGCAGAAGCAACTCCGCAAAATCGACCAGCCCACCGGTATCGCAGACTTCTTCATATCCGGCATATATTTTTTTGTGGGTAATCTGAAAAATGTCATCCGCGTCCGCGACGTGGTGCGCGCGTCGCCCCTCGTCCTTTTGTTCGTTGATAAACCACGTCGCCTGACGAGCGGGCCACTTTTGTTCGTCGATATCCAAAGAGCGCATCACTCTTTTCACCAACCGCAATTGATCATCAGCATCGATGATCTGAAAATTCTGCGGTAGCTTGGCCTCCTGCCAGTGCATGCGCAGGAGCCTGTGAGCGAGGCCATGAAACGTGCCCACCCACATGGACTGAACAGAGATGTTTAAAAGCTCCTCGATTCTTGCCCGCATTTCTGCAGCAGCTTTATTAGTGAACGTAACCGCCAGAATAGAATGAGGAGACACCCCCTCCACATCGATCAACCAGGCAATACGGTGCACCAGCACTCGAGTTTTACCGCTGCCAGCACCAGCAACAACCAAGTGACTTTTGTCCGGCGCAGACACAACGTCACGCTGGGCGGTGTTCAGCCCTTCAAGAATGTGGGTTATGTCCAACGATCGTCCAGGTTTTACATCAAAGTTTGCGAAACCCAAGTATGATCTAGTGCCTGCGCAATTTGAACTTTAGGAGAGAAATTCATTGCATCTACGTTATCCGATCCTGTTCTCGCTTTGGGTACTCTTACCTCTTCCCGCGATGGCGGCCTCAGACCAGGCAAGCACGAGCGGCACAGAAGCCTTTGATCAATGTCTGATCAGACTAAAAGCACAGGCAGCTAACGAAGGCATCTCAAACACGGGGATCGAGCAAACCTTCGGCCAGATCGAACAGCTGCCCAGAGTGATTGCCAGCGACCGTGCGCAGCCGGAGTTCACCCAGTCTTTCAGCGATTACTACAAGATCCGTGTGAGCAACCGGCGGGTGACAACCGGGCGCGAAAAGCGCATTGAGTTTCAAGACATCCTGCAAACTCTGGCAAAAGAATCTTCTGTGCCCACCCAATACCTGCTGGCTTTCTGGGGGTTAGAAACCAACTACGGCAGCTACTTCGGCAAGCTCCATATTCCCAGCGCGCTGGCCACATTGGCTTGCGATCCTCGCCGAGCTGAATTCTTTACCGCCCAACTGATGGCAACCGCAAAGATTGTTGATGCAGGACACATGCAACCACAACAGCTGGTGGGCTCATGGGCTGGCGCCATGGGTCACATGCAATTTATGCCAACCACCTATCTCGAATATGCTAAAGATGCAAACAACGATGGACGCGCTGACCTGCATGGTAGTGTGGCAGACGCCATGTACTCGGCATCCGACTATCTGACGGGGATTGGCTGGTTACCCGGGTTTCGTTGGGGTAGAGAAGTACTACTACCGGATGAATTTAATTATGAGTTAACCGGTTCAGACAACTGGCAGCCGCTGAAAACCTGGGCCGAGCTAGGGGTGACCGATACCGCCGGAAACGTTATGCCATCATTGGATTTGGACTCAGCGGTACTGGTACCGTCGGGTCGGCATGGCCCTGCCTTTATCGTCTACCCTAATTTTAAAGTGATCATGAAATGGAATCGTTCGGAGTTTTATGCGCTGTCAGTGGGCCGCTTGGCAGATCGCATCGCTGGCGCAGGGGGGCTACACATCCCCTTGCCTGATTCAAAAATTCCCACCGAGAAACTGATCGCACTGCAGGACAGGTTGAATCAGTCCGGTTATAACCTCGGTAAAGCGGACGGTATTTTAGGACCAGCGACCAGAAGGGCGATACAGAGCTTCCAGAAATCCAAGGGCTTGATCGCCGACGGGTTTCCGGATGGAGCCACCTTTAAGCTAATAGACGATTTGGAGATCACCAACTAAGTCCCTACACTGGGCAGAGACTTCCTATCTGACGGTGAAGAGTACACATGCACCTTGCCCGAATCTGCCTATACGTTTTAGTCGCATCTTTCCTTTGCGGCTTTCACGTTCATGCTGAACCGGGTGAAGAGCGTAGACTGCAAATGGAAGCTCTGGGCATGCAATGGCCGGGTCCGGCACCCGAGCGGGCGACAAACGAAGGTCAGGGCCCCTACCAACAACTGGTCATTGAGGGCGTCATGTTGGTAGACGGAATGGGTTCTCCTCCCCGCGGCCCTGTCAATATCATCGTCAGCGAGGACCGTATAAAGCACATCACTTCTTACCCGGTGCCCGCCCGAGACGGCGAGTATAGGATTAACGGCACAGGCATGACCGCACTTCCCGGCTTTATCGACAGTCATGCGCACAGCGTTTCTAACCCATTCAGCCCACCGGACTATGTATTCAAACTCTGGTTAGCCCATGGGATCACCACGGTACGTGACGTAGGCTCCATACGAGGGCTAGATTTTACAGTCGATCACGCCCGCCGCAGTGATGCAGGAGAAATTACCGCGCCGCGCATCATCCCATATTCGATGTTCCCCGGTGATCAGGTTGTTACGGCGCAAGGCGCAAAAAAGTGGGTGCGCGCCGTAGCAAAAAAAGGCGCTAAAGGGGTGAAATTACGCGGAGGGACACGGCAGGCTCAGACGGCTGTGCTTGCGGAAACGACCGCCATGAATTTGGGTAGTGCCAATCACCATGACCAGAACGGTGTGTACCATATGAACGCACTGGCTAGCGCCAGAGCTGGCCTACAAAGCCTGGAGCATTGGTACGGCCTTCCAGAGGCTCTGTTTGTTGATCGCACCATTCAGGACTATCCACCGGACTACAACTATTCCGACGAACAATGGCGGTTTGGACAGGCAGGTAGACTTTGGCAACAAGCCGCACCACCTGGCAGCCCAAAGTGGGAGGCGGTCATCGGCGAGCTGATCGAACTCGACTTCACCATGGTACCGACCTTCACCATTTACGAGGCTAATCGAGATGTAGCACGCGCGCGTGACGCGGAATGGCATGCGGACTATACCTTGCCTGGATTGATGAAGTTTTTTATGCCGGACCCAAAACTGCATGGTTCATACCACTTTGATTGGACCACCGCTGATGAGGTCGCGTGGCGTAACAATTTTGCGCGCTGGATGCAGTTCATTAACGACTATAAAAACGCCGGTGGTCGGGTGGCCGCAGGCGCAGACGCCGGGTTCATTTTTAAGCTCTTCGGGTTTGCTTACATCCGCGAGCTGGAGCTTCTCCAGGAGGCGGGTTTTCACCCGTTGGAGGTTATCCAGGCGGCTACTCTCAACGGTGCTGAATTGTTAGGCATGCAAGACGAGATCGGGTCGATCACGGTTGGGAAAAAAGCGGATATTGTTCTGGTGAAAGGTAATCCCGTGGCCAACTTCAAGCTCCTGTACGGAACGGGCCATATGCAGCTCGATCGGACCCGGGGCGTGGTTGAACGCCGTGGCGGCGTCAGCTACACGATAAAAGACGGCATTGTGTTTGATGCAAAGGGCCTGTTAGCCGGGATTAAGGCTCGAGTGCGGGCGGCTAAACAGTAGTGCCCACCGACGCGAAACTGGTCCGCAAGGTTTTTGCTGATGTTCATCGGGGTCTACCCAGGCAGGCTCCCGGATCTTTTGCTTCAACTCAGCGGGCGTTTTCAGCGTGTGATAAAGACGTGTATCGCATCCTGGACATCGGCTGCGGTCCAGGAATGAACGCGCTACAACTGGCCGACATAGCACCACACGCAATCATCATCGGCGTGGATCTGAATCGATCTTTCATCGAAGAGGCAAATCTTCGAGCTGCAAACGCTCGAGTCGCAGATCGCGTGTCTTTCCAGGAAGGAGATATGGCCAATCTTCCCTTTGCAGATCAATATTTTGATGCAATCTGGTCAGAGGGGGCGGCTTATTTTATGGGCGTTGAGAATGCGCTTGATTCTTGGCGGTCTTTGCTGGCGCCGGGCGGTGTGATTGCCTATACCGACGCGGTTTTCTTACATGACAACCCTCCCCAGGAGCTGGCCAGCTGGTGGCTTTCACAATATCCAGATATGCAAACCATGGCGCGAAGGGAAGCGCAGGGAGAAGCACTGGGTTTTCAACTGCTTGATTCGTTCGCTTTACCCGACGCTGACTGGTGGGAGTATTACAAACCGATGCAGGAACGAATTGACTCGCTGCGAGAAAAATATCAGGGTGATCTGAATGCCGAGTCTGTATTGGAGTCCTGCCAGCTGGAGATTGATATGTATGGAAAGTACTCCAAAGACTACGGCTATGGCTTCTTTATCCAACAAATCGACTAACACATGAACACCATTCCAATCGGATTTAAGCTGGAGTCTGGTACCGATCCTGCCGAAGATATGATCGGCCCGTTTTACCTTGAGCGAACTGACGACGATATAAGAGCGGGTATGCTGGTCGAAGCACGTCATTGTAATGGCATGCAATCGGTCCACGGAGGTGTGCTTATGACTTTTGCAGATTTTGCTCTATGCGCCCAGGCTCGTTTCCAAACCGAGGACAAACACATCGTCACCGTGAGCTTGAGTACAGAATTTGTGGACGGTGCGCCGGTCGGATCATGGCTCGAATCTGCGGGGACCGTCATCAGACGAACCGGCAGGCTGGTGTTCGTGCAAGGCGTCATTCAACACAACAATACCCCGGTCTTAACCTATTCCGGGATCGGCAAACGAGTCAGGTAAGCCATGCACAATACCAATGTACTTCGCCAACGCGCCCAGAAAGTGCTACCTCACGGCAACACCCGCAGCGCAATATGGTACGAGCCATACCCGGTTTATGTCGCCCACGGTGCCGGCAGCCGCGTCACAGATGTGGATGGTAGAGAGTATCTGGATGTGGCGAACAACCTGGGCGTATTGATACATGGTCATGCCTTCCCGGTGGTTGTCGACGCGGTCACGCAACAGGCAGCTCAAGGCAGCTGTTTTGCCTTGCCCACAGAGAGCGAAATCGAGTTAGCTGAACTCCTTGTAGACCGGGTGCAAGCATTCGAGCGCATACGCTTCATCAACACCGGCTCGGAAGCGGTAGCTCTGGCTATCAAAGCAGCCCGCGCCTACACCGGAAAATCGAAAATCGTCAAGCTTGAAGGCGTCTACCACGGATCCTACGACTATGCGGAAATCAGCAACTACTCTACTCCCGATAATTGGGGCAACGATCCTGTAGCGGTAGAAACAGTCCCTGCAACCCCCCCAGGCGTGCTGTCGTCTGTGATCGTAACCGCTGCCAACGATATAGAAATGTTAGAGCGGGTGCTGTCCAGTGACACCGATATCGCCGCCGTGATTGTCGACCCCGTACCACCCAGGTGCGGCATGCAGCCTTTGCAGCAAGCTTACGTGAGCGCGTTGCATGAGCTCACCAGACAGCACAATGCCCTGTTGATCTACGATGAGGTCATCGCTCTGCGTTTTGGCTATGGGGGCGCACAGGGCCGCTTCAATGGACAACCGGATTTGACCGCCCTGGGTAAAATCATTGGTGGCGGTTACCCCATTGGCGCCGTGGCAGGTAGAGCGGACGTCATGGAGGCAACAGCAAAAGCAGTGTCCAGCAGCGGTACATTTACCGCCAATCCTGTTTCAATGACCGCGGGCCTTGCCACCATGCAATCACTGACGCCCAAGGCGTTTGAGCATTTAGATCGATTAGGTGAACGCCTTCGCGAAAACTGCACAAAGATCATTAACCAAGCTGGCGCAACAATGCAGGTCATGGGGACCGGCAGCATTATGAGTATTTACTTTCATACCAGACCGGTGACTGATTATAGAAGCTACTATAAAAGCCCCGAAGAACAGACAGCAACCGCACAGTTTCACGCTGACATGCTCAGTGAAGGTGTGTTGATGGCGCCCACCGCAACCTGTTTCTACTCTACGGTGATGGACCGTGCAGATGAAGCCTTGTTCCTGAGCGCTTTTGAAAAGGCAGTCAATAAGTACGCAGCAAGTCGATAACCATGTTGGCTCGTATCTTCCTTGGTTCGTGCGTGATCTTGTTGTTCGTCGCGGGAGGTGTCTATATCTGGTGGCACAGCGCCGTTCCGACATATTCAGGCACCTTTCAAACCGGCGTGAAGCATCCAGTGACAATATCTTTTGACGACAAAGCGCGTCCTTACGTGATCGCGCAGAACTGGGAAGATGCCTATTTTGCACAAGGTTGGCTCCACGCCCGTGAGCGATTGTGGCAAATGGAGATGTTTCGTCGTGCAGGCAAAGGCAGAATCGCCCAGGTCCTTGGCCCTTCCGGCCTGAATACCGATATCGAACTGTGGCGCGCTGGCGTTCCTGAACTTGCACAACGTCTGACCGACAACACCAGCCGAACCCTTCATCATTACATAGAACACTACACGGCCGGGGTAAATGCATGGCTCACATCCGGCGCCAACCTACCCCCAGAGTTTGTGTTGGCCGGATTCGAAGTAGAACCCTGGGCAACGGAGGACGTTTATGCGCTGGGCGCGCTGATGGCCTATCAATCAGCCAACAACAAAAGCAACGAACTGCTGCGTCTGGCTTTGCAAAAACAGTTGGGGGATGAAGCTGCAAGTATCTTCTCAATCGACCGGAAACTTTCACCCACTGATGACGATCACCTGAAAACAAGCCACTTCACGGATCGAATTGAACAGATTAACCTCAGCTATGCAGTGTCTAACCCACGCTTGCGTGCGCCAAGTTCAGGCAGCAACAGCTGGGCGGTCAGCCCGCAGCTCACAGAATCTGGGAAGGCCTTATTTGCTTTTGATTCACACGATGCCATGGATCTTCCTAACCTGACCTACGACATTCATATGTTTGTGGGTGAGGAACAAATCAGAGGCGCGTCGGTTGCAGGTTTGCTGGGCGTGATCAACGGCTATAACGAGTTTATGGCCTGGGGGTTTACCAATATTGGCGACTCTCAGGATCTCTTTGTTGAAACCAGGGACATCACCCGTCCTGGTTATTTTAAGGATAAGAACGGTTGGTATAGGGCGCCGTCACAAGAACTACGCATACCGGTGAAGGGTAAAGAGGACTACGCGCTCACCCTGGTAATCACAAAGAACGGGCGCTTGATCAGCGACGAACCGGCGATTTCAGCACGGTGGGCACCACTGGAGTCACACACCCAGGGCTTAGATGCCCTTTACAAGCTGAACCGGGCAACAAGTTACCAAGAGTTCATGGCCGCCATGGACGAATTTGTAGCACCCAGCGCCAACGTCACCTATGCGGACATCACCGGGCGCATTGCACAACGTACCATCGGTTTGTTACCCAGGCGTGGCTTGGGTAAAGGTTTGGTACCTCTAGACGGCAGTAAGCCCAGCCACCGATGGCAGGGCATGCTCGATATGCGGCAACTCCCTCGACTGGAGAACCCACAGTCAGGTTATGTACTGGCGGCAAACGAACCATTTCATAAAGGCGCGCCCTTAGTATCTGCTGATAACGCAACAGGCTATCGAGCTGAGCGTATTACCGAGTACCTGGCACAAAATGCACCACACAGTATTGCGAGCATGCAGACACTCCAAACCGACACTAAAAACCTGCAGGCAACGCAGATCCTGCCGAGAATGCTTAAAGCCATTCCGGATGACCTCCTGACCGAGCCAGAGAAACAATATCGGACGGCGTTGGTCGCATGGCTGGATGAACCTTATGACCAAGCGGATCGCGTTGAACCCCTACTGTTTGCGATGTGGTATCAAAACCTGATTGCTGAACTGTTTCAAAAAAATCTGGGGGAGGCACTGTACAACCAACTCTTGGGACGCACATATCTGGTAAACGAGGCAATCGATCGACATCTGTTGATGACAAAGTCTACCCAATGGGATATCCATCCGGCATTGGTTACCAGCTTCAAAACCAGTGTGGCGTACTTGGAAAGGCAGCCCGCTATGGACTGGGGGGGTTTACACCAACTCACCTTGAATCACGCCATGAGCGGGGCGTTTCCTTTCAGTGAGGTACTGCTGGACCGAGGGCCATATCGGGCGGACGGCGGTAACACGACCGTCGGCAGAGCCCGATATAGCTTGAGGCGGCCCTATGCAATCAGTGGTGGAGCAACCTCACGTTTAGTGCTTGAGATGTCACAGCCCATCCAGGCCTATATGACCGCACCCGGAGGGCAAGCAGGTCATCCCGGCAGCCGCCACTATAACGACCAGACTCAGGATTGGTTAGACGGCAACTACGACAGAATTCCTGATTATCCCGATTCGGACATGCGCACAATACAGCTTTTACCTTGAACTTACCGAATATCTAACGAGCGATATTCGTCTTCTTCTACCTGTCTTAAGTAAGCCCGGTATTTAGGTCCTCCGCCCCAAAATGCGTTGTAGCGCTTTGCCCCCGCATCCGCATCGGGTGCATATCCCGTAAACCAACTTCGCACCTTGCTGAACGGCATGCGCTCCTGCGCGCGCGTGACGGTTTCTACCCAGTCGCGCTCCGCCTGGAGCGGCGCTTCAAATCTCGTCTGGCCAGACTGGCGCAGCCGCAACAGCAGATTGGTCACCCAATCCACTCCGGTCTCGATGGTTCTGGGATAGTTGGTTGAGCCGGAAACACTTTGTGGACCTGCCACCATCAACATGTTTGGAAAGCCGTGGGTTAACAAGCCGAGATATGTACTGGTTTCGTGTTGCCATTTGTCCCGCAGCAACAATCCTTGCGCACCCTGAATATCTATGCGATTCAGCGCACCGGTAATGGTGTGGAAGCCGGTCGCATAAACAAGGACATCCAGTTCATGATGCTCACCTTTCGCCATAACACCCCGGTCAGTAATTTGTTGTATCGGGGTTTCGCTGATGTCTATCAATCGCACATTGTCGCGGTTGTAGGCTTCAAAGTAGTTGGTTTCCAGGGGTAACCGCTTCATACCAAAGCCATGGTCTTTGGGAATCAGCTTCTCAGCTATTTCAGGATCACGGACCCTGGCTCTGATTCGATCGGCCACATAGTTTGAGAGCGCTTGGTTTGCATCGGCTTCCAAAAACGTTTCCGGAAAGTTTGCCAACAAGAGTGCAAACCCATGCCGGTCGTACAGTTCATCCCACAAAGCCTTACGCTCTTCCTTGGTGACGGCATCAAAGCCTCGTCGGTCAGGCAGATGCACAAAGCCTCCCTGGGACTCTTCACAGATCGCCAGAATTTCATCATAGCGTGACCGTATCTCATCCATCTCATCCCGATCGATGGCGGCATTGTTCAGAGGGATACTCCAGTTAGGGTGTCTTTGAAACACCGTCAGATCGCCTACTTTATCCGCAATTTCAGCGATGATCTGTATCCCGGTAGCCCCCGTGCCAATAACCCCCACGCGTTTATCCGTTAGGTCTAATGGCTCGGCCGGCCAATCAAACGTGTGAAACGACCGCCCCTGAAAGGCTTCAGCGCCTTCAATCTCTGGGGTGAACGGTATTGAAAGCACTCCCAGACAGGTGACAATAAACCTCGCCGTCAGCTCTTCACCGTCCGCAAGCCTCACTCGCCATAGGTGTTCTGTCTCTTCCCAGATCATGCTCTGTACTTGAGCATTAAAGCGTATGTGTTGGCGCAGCTTAAATTTGTCAGCTACATAGTTGAGGTATTTAAGATTTTCAAGCTGCGCCGAAAAGCGCTCCTTCCAATGCCATTCATTCACGAGTTCCCGGGAAAACGAATATCCATAGGAGTAACTTTCTGAATCGAAGCGACAGCCGGGATAACGATTCTTGAACCATGTGCCACCCAGATCTTCATTCGCCTCCAACAACACAGCGTTGAAGCCGTGATCGCTGAGCCGCTTGATTTGATAGATGCCAGCCACACCTGCACCAATCGCAATCACATCCAGTAACTCGTTTTCTTTACCCACTAAAGCTCCTAACCTCGCCGGAACAACTCTAGCCGACATTTTAGCAGCAACCTGTTTCCGGTCATCAATCTTATTACCAGTCGGGGTAATTGAAACACCCGCCACTTTCGGCGAAAGTCTCTTCATAATAAGAACAGGAACATCACGATGCAGGAGTCTTCTCTGCGCAGCTTGGCGATCATCGTCTTGGTGCCCTTTACTGCCTTGACCACAATGGCGA
Source organism: Pseudomonadota bacterium (assembly GCA_039028095.1). Classification (GTDB taxonomy): domain Bacteria; phylum Pseudomonadota; class Gammaproteobacteria; order Pseudomonadales; family Azotimanducaceae; genus UBA4421. The sequence continues at coordinate 23,431 of JBCCIU010000011.1, read as the reverse complement.
TCTACAGTGACGGGATCAATGGTTTTCCCAACGCCATCACCTACAACTTTTTATCTTTCCAGATCTGGCTGGACCTGGTGATTGCAATGTTGTTCTGGTGCGCCTGGGTCATCCTGGACGCGCGCGCGCACGGACGCTCGCCTTGGGGATGGGTTGTTGCTGCTTTGCTGTTCGGCGCCTTTTCTCCGCTGATTTATATCCTGGTTCACAAGCGTTGGCCGGCGACCCCGGCTAGAGATTCGGCAGCGACAGATGACGTCACCTCTCGACGAACCTTCGCCGCTATCGCATTTACAGCTCTGCTTGTTGTAACCCTTGCGGGTCTTGCGATTGACGGTACAGACATCATGTCAACCATCACCCATTCCTGGTCGAATATTCAAATCTGGGTGGATTTGGTCATCGTAATTCTTCTATGGGCAGCTTGGATGTTTGCGGACGCCAAAACACACGACATCAATCCTTGGGGCTGGTTGGTATTTGCGGCAGCGCTGGGTTCGTTCTCACCGCTGTTGTATCTTCTGGTTCATGGACGCTGGCCAGCGTCACACCCAACAGCGGATCAGCCTGTATCCACCTAGACTATTCCGGCGGGTTGTGAGGGCGTGAATATTTGCAGCTCAGCAATCCGCCAAGTGCGGAAATGAATAGCCAAACGGCTGCCGGTAAAGGAACTTGAGTCAGTACGATGGCGTTCGTGCCGAATGTGCCGATGGTTCCAAAATTTAGATCCAAGCCATCCACCGAATTATTCAATACTCGCCAGACAAAATTGACGCTGTCGCCGCTCTTGTGACCACTGGTAAGTGTCAAAATACCTCGAGACGGTCGAAAAATCGGTCCTTGCCTTCCGCCTTGAACAAACTGAAAACCAAAGTCATCACCACTCGTGACGTCGAAAGTAAAAGTTTCCGTCGAGGAAAGGGGCAGGAAAGTGAAACCGCCACTCGGAAGTTCTCGCTTAGTGACCACACCTGGCCCACTCGGCCCTCCCTGATAGGACCTTATCAGTGATTGGCTTGTCCCCCTGGAGAAAACGCTGGTTAGTCCGCCCGGAACCATAGGCGATGGATATCCAGCGGTATCTAGACTCCCAGACCCGGTAAAGATCACGTCACTTCCATCTTGGGAGACTACGATCGTAATCGTGCCGGCCTGGGCCGCCATGCAGAACATACTAAATAGCGCAGCCATAATTGTCCGGAAGCGACTGCTAAAACATCCAGATTTCACTTCACACACCCTGTGCCTCCGACGCGTCGTCACTACTGAGGTGTTAGAACAACATACGCGCCCGAGCCCCGCATCGTTCAAATGAACGATAGAGTCATCTGGCCAACAACAGAATTTCTATTCAAACTAGAGTGTAAACCGGCATGGGCAACACGGAGGTGGTGATGGCTAGAAAAACACTCGAAGAGAAAATGAAAACACCCGCTCAAAATCAGTTCAGAGCGGATCTACGATTTCGACGACAATTTGATCGGGAGTTGGAGAGAGAGATAGATCGATTCCGCCTTGAAACACCCAAAGTATTCAAGAACGCAAGTCGCGATCAAAAGCCAAGAACCATCTTGGCCGAGGGTGATTCCTGGTGCCGCTATCTGGTCGGATTTGCAGTGCCCTGGCACTTGGAAAAGCTGGATAAACGCAACCGGGTCATGAACGTGGGCTCACCTGGCGATACGGCTTCGGAAATGTTAACCGGTAAAAAAGCCCGGCGCTTGAAGCGTGACATTCGCAGGGGTCCCGGCCGCAATCGCAAGTTCGACGTGATTTACTTTTCTGGCGGCGGCAATGATTTGTTGGGCGACGGGCGTTTCAGCACGTTTCTAAACGACTACGAACAAGGCATGACAGCATCTCAGGTCATCAACGCCAGAATGCTAAACAAGGCGCTGGACATGATAGAAGGGTACTATGAAAACCTCATCGGTCTACGTGACGAGCACTCGCCACAATCAAAAATCTACATCAACGCCTATGACTTCGCACAAGCCAGCAACAAAGGTGTTTGCGGGAAGGGTCCCTGGCTGTGGCCCCATCTGGACGATGCTGGTGTTCCAGACACGCTACATGAAGCCGTTGTTGCTGAGTTTTTGCGCCGCTTTAAACGCAAGCTTGTCAGGATGGCGAATCGGTTAGGCAACAATGACATCGTGGTGATTGGCACCCAAGGCACACTAGATCCGGCCGATTGGGACAACGAAATTCACCCTTCCAAAGGTGGGTTTCGCAAGATCGCTGAGGTGTTTCAGGCGCAACTGGCCTTGGATTTTCCCTGAACATACACCGCGTAAATCTGTACCCAGGTTCTTCTTCTCAAACCTGGGGCGGCTCGACGGCTTCGATTTCGTAAAGTTGGTCGTCTTCTATAATACTTCTGTGCTCTGAAATCTGTTCTTCAACCGCTTCCGCCTGGCCAAAGCTTGCTATGTGAAACAGCGCGTCTCCTTCATTAACCAGGGGCAATTTGTGAACGCAGATCACGATGCCATCCTTAGGCGCAACCAGCACTTCCTCCTCAGAGGTAAATGGCGATGACACGACTCCGAGAGTCTCGCCTTTTCTCACACTTCTCCCAAGCTTGACCAGCGGCCTAAACACGCCGTCAGCTGGTGACCTGAACCAGCTCGTCGAGCTGGCGATAAAAGGCTCTGCCCGGACGGTCTTAGCACGACTTTTTGGAAGCATGCCAAGCGTACGCATGACGTTAACGATGCCTCTAACGCCCGTGACGATGGATCTCTCGTAAAGTCGCAGAGCCTCGCCAGCCTCGTAGGTGACAACGGGAATACCACGTTGGCTCGCTTCAGCTCGAAGGCTGTTTTCAATAAGCCCGGAATCAACAATCACCGGGATGGAAAATCCATGCGCCATTTCGCTTACCCCGGGCTGATTAAGCGCTGCACGAATCTGGGGTAGGTTGTCTCGATTTACAGCGCCCGTATGCAGGTCAATGATATGCGTTACTTTCTCAACCACTTCGGTAAAGAAGATGTTTGCCACACGGGACGCTAGTGATCCCCGCTCAAAACCAGGAAAACAGCGATTGAGATCTCGACGATCTGGAAGGTATCGCGATTGATGGATATATCCAAACAGATTGACCACAGGCACCAGGACCAGCGTCCCAACAACTCGGTTGAGTACACGCAAACTCCGCAATCTGCGTATTACTTCAACACCGTTAAGTTCGTCGCCGTGAATTGCAGCACAGACCAAAAGTGTGGGTCCGGGTCTTTTTCCGTTAATAACCTCCACCGGCATATTCAGCGGCGCGTGCGTGTATAGATTGGCCATCGGCAAATCAAACTGCAGCCTTTCTCCAGGCGCAATCCGCTGACCGCCGATTTCGAACGCCTCGTTTGTAATGCGAGTTGACCGTTTTGGCATCTTTTTTCCTTGAAAGACTGGCGCGGGACAAATCTAAAAGAAAACGCTCCCGATCGAGGTTCGCCCCATCGCGGGCGAATACCCTAGGCATCACGAGAAGCCAGAGCGGCTCTAGTGACCTGGCTTATCACCCAGCCCAAAAGTTAACGCTACAAGCGGACCCCGAGCGTGAATTGCATTCACGCGGGATGAGTATCGCTCATGCTCTCCAAGGGCAAAATGATAACACGCCAGTTGTTTTGAGCCTGGCCGAAGCCAGAGCGCTCTGACTCAGGACGAGGGTTGTATAAACTCTGAAATGAGCTCCGCCAGCTTATGCGGTTGATCCCAGCAGACGAAGGTTTTGCAATTCTCGATCAAAACGAGATTCGCCGAGGCTACCTCAGCAACAAAGCGCTTTGCTAACGTGGGCCTGAACGCGCGATCATCCTCACCCCAGGCCACGAGAATTGGCAAATCCGTCTCTCGAAGTTGCTCCGCAGCTTGGTTCGTCACCTCGGGGCCAAACCCTAGCATGACTTTCCTGGCGTCTTCGCGGACACGAACATCGGCTAACAAGGCGTCAGCCCATCGATCAATTTTCGTAGGATCCACAACATTGGCGAGCCGGCCGAATACAAAAGGCAGCCCCCAGAATGCACGGACTTTCAACGCGTGACCGGCCATTTTAAATCCGCCTGGGATATGGGGTAACAAATTGAAGTATGAAAACAACTTTGGGGGGAAGTCGTCATACATATCACAATTAGTGAGCACAACACGATCCAGCACTTCTCTGTGGTTGGCTGCGATCACTTGACTGATGGCACCCCCGCTATCGTTGCCTACAAGCGTTACTGCATCCAAGTCCAAATGGTGGATGAGATCGACCACTGCGCGCGCCAGCCCATCTACCGACAAGTCCGCATCAACACGCGCGGGCAACCTGTGCGCTCCCATCGGCAGCGTGGGAAAAACACACCGATAGCGATCGGCGAGAAGCTCAGGCATCTTGTCCCAGTGAGAAGCTTCTGCGAGCACAAGGTGCAAGAACACGATAGCAGGCCCTTCGCCAACATCTCGATATTCAATGTCACCCAGATGGGTGGGCGCGGTTTTCGCGGCGGGCCAATTCAACTTGGTCTCCGTGAGATCCGGAAAGCGACTAAAATGACTAACAATTTCAGCAAACCTAGGCCTCTCTTGCTGCAGATTTTCAATGTAGCATTCGCTAGTGGCATGTGCCAATCGCTTCTCGAAACACTAACTAGTAAGCTGGCGATTGGCTGCGCAATAGTAAATTGGAGACCAGGGCATGAAGGCTATCTTATGGGTACTACTGGGGATTGCAATCGGCAGCTTGCTTGGATTTATGTTCCTCTTCAAGCAGCTACACGATGCTGAAGAAGTTGTTGTGTTGCACGCTGATGCTCAGGATCTGCCACTCTGGATTGTGGAACGGGATGGCGAGGCTTGGTTGGGCATGGCGCGAGAAAAAGCACAGACACACAACCTGAACGGGCGTCAATTGCAGCTAACCCGGTTTGGACGAAAGCAGTGTGTAATACCTGTACTCCATGATGACCGAGCCAAGGCAGCAATGGTTCATGCTCTGAAGATGGAGAAATACGCAGGCGCTAGAGTGATGGCGGGGTTAGCTATCTATCCTAGCGAGGCCACCCCCAGCAGCGTGGCAGTCAGAGTCGATCCATGTTCATAACCGATTTCGCTTTCTAACCCATTCAGATCCAATCCGGTGTCATTCAACTCACGGTCTTTTCCTAGATTACCGAGGTAGGTAAACCGCCAGCTGTCGGGATTGCGCAATGAGAACGCCGTCTGGGGACCAGATCCTACCGTTTTCGATTAAGTAACCTTCGCTGGCAACACTGGTTGTGAATTCGACAAGCAGAAAGTCTTCCACTGTCATTTCTACCATCGGTGTCGAGCGCAGGAAGTGAACGGTGTGATCCACGGTCGGTGCGTGCATTGGTAATGGGGTAGAACGGGCATTCAATCCAGGAAACCACGAGTCAGAAATCGCCGCGACTGCTAAATCGTCAAAAGCGCGGTTTTCCTTGAACCGAGTCCAACCGCCAACTTTACCGTCTTGGCCAAGTTCGGGTGGTATGGGTCCAATTGCAAGACGCTGGTCATAGTGGTCCCGGAAAGGCACATAGCTGGAGAGTTTCGGATTCATTCGTTTGGCCACCTCAATCTCGTCTGCGGGTGGGACCTGCGGGACTTCAAAGTCGAGAAATCCAAATTCAGATCGTTCAGGTGCGAATGTAGCTAATGCCAAGGCGATGGTTCTTTCTCCCTGGATTAATCGCGCACTACAGGTTGAGAGAGAGCGACCTTTCTTCTCGACGCTCACAAAAAGCTCAGCGGCGCCTGGGACAGAGGCAGAAAGGAAGTGAAAAGTAACGGAGCGTGTCTGCGCGTCGCCTAGCGTTGTCTTCATCCCGTTCAGGATAATTGCCGCGATATATCCGCCATTAGGGCCGACAATCACGTTCCAGGAATCCGAAATCGCAACGCTATAGCGCCCTTCCTTGATTGGCGTGACGGCGATGTCGCGATCGAACTGTGTCATGTAATCTTGATCTCTCTCATCTCAATACGCTCAGCCAAGCTGGGCACTTATCCAAATCGCCGCGTCACGAAAGTCAAAAATAAGCGAAACGCCGTAAAAAACTAGCATTGCGCAGACCCAACCGCCGTAGGGTGATGGCCAGCTGAAGTCCGCGCGATAGCGATAGAGTGCATATATGGCTGGAGACCAAACGATGATGTGTCCCAGCGAGACGAGCCCGCCCTGCACCGTATAAGCGCCTGTGCCCTCCAAAAATGCTATCCACGCATGACTGACGAGCCAGGCACTTAATACCCAGCGCGCGGCGATATGGTTTTTGACAAAGAAAACGGAAGATAGGTTGGCGACTAACATCGCTCCCAGCCAGATTTTCAGTACGAGTGGTAAATTTTGCCGTGTGTCCATATTCCATTCTTCAAGCGCATAGCTCGCGCTCGCTTCGCTGGGCAATAGCAAAAGAAATACGGCGACTGCAATACCTGGTAAATAAAGGCGCTGGAAGAGGGTGCTAGTCACAATGCTGCTTCCTATTGGATCTATTGAAATTCATTTGTCTTTGGTCGACGGCTTGTAGAGTAAGGCTAGGACTGATTGTTCCACGGATCTGCAGCGCAGGGGTCAAGCCGTAACACCACTGTGCTTTCGGTTGCCTCGAGCGGGTAGAACCCCATCGCTCCGGCAATTCGCGCCGCGCGATATTTTTCCACCTTCATCGCATGTATGGCTTTGGCGGTTGGGCGATCATCGTGAAAAACCGGCACGACGCACTGCATTTGGCCGTTGCGAAGCAGCGTTAACTCACGCTCATGCAGGTCATGGGTCAGCGCCTTCTCTCGCACCATGCCAACCCATGGGCGATTGTCACGGTCCACGATCCAAAGGCGCAATTCTGCGTTTTGTGGCGCGGGGACATACAGGGTTACAACCTCTTCGAATTCACCAAAGGTTGAAAACCAAGCAGATGGGACGGCCACAGCCGCTGCTACACCCACAACAACCCAGCTCCAAGCCTTGAGTGCACGCGCCCAAAGGAGGATGGCGCCAAGCGCTATTGAGGCGAGGCCAGCAAAGGTCGCCCCAGTTCCGGGTGCAATGTATGGGCCCGGATGAATGAGCCTGACGGCGAAGACGCCGATACCAATAACAACAAAGACAATGCCAAACACCAGGCATGGTTTTGAGTATGTGTTATTCATTTGTACTCCATTGCGCTAACGCGGCACTGTACTCAGGCAAACAAAAGGCCTGGGGGCGATGAATTTATATTAGACACAATAGTATAATTATTATTATACTAATCAATATAATTAATAAGTCAACAAACCTCGATGACAAAGCTTGCTACCAAAAGAAAACCTGGTCGTCCAAAACTAGATCAGGAGGAAGGAAAATCATCGATTCGTTCGGCAGCGCTGAAAGAATTCGCGCGGTGTGGGTTTAAAGGCGCGAGTATTGAAGGCATCGCCCGCGCAGCAGGCGTTGCAAAACCACTGGTTTATTACCACTTCTCTTCCAAGGATGAATTGTGGAGGGCGTCTTTAGCCCAGGCATTAGAAGGTCTTCGATTCGAGGCGGAACAGTTCGGAGAAGACCTGAAGAGTGAGTCTCCGGAAATCGCCGTCGATTTGTTTGCACGCTCCTCCGTGGAGTTCGCCGCGCGCAATCCCTGGCTGGTCAGAATATCTGTTGATGAATTGCGCCAAGGTGGCACGCGCGCAGATTGGTTGAAAGAAAACTACTTGGTACCGCAGCAAAAAATGCTGGTCCCCATCATAGAGTCGATGTACTCACCGCAGAAGCGCGTACCTGAGAATTTGGCTGCCCACCTCATACCCACGATTTTTGGCGCAATCAATTTTCCGTTTATCGATCAGGATGTCATTGCAGCCGCCCATGAGGTCGATGTGTTTTCAGAAGAGTACATCGGTCAACAGGTGGAACTCATTTCCGCACTACTGCGTGCTTGTTTGGATCGTTACGCGTAGGAGACCTTGTGAAACTGATTCATCGATTACATTGTCGACAATCGCCACCAACCAGATGACCATTTGAAGGAACCGTTTCTTAATATGCTATTCAACCGTTACAGACTTCGCCAGATTTCTGGGCTGGTCCACGTCAGTACCTTTGAGCACCGCCACATGGTAGGCAAGCAGTTGCAAAGGAACCACATAGACGATCGGTGCGATAAGTGGATCAACATCCGGCAGATGAATCACTGTAACGCCTGGTTCTTCCTTAAAGCCGCTATCGTGGGCCGCAAAGACGATCAGCTGTCCACCTCGAGCACGAACTTCTTGCAGGTTTGAGTGAAGCTTTTCTAACAGTTCATCATTGGGGGCAACAGCCACCACCGGCATGTCGTCATCAACCAATGCCAGCGGTCCATGCTTAAGCTCACCAGCTGGATACCCTTCCGCATGAATATAGGAAATTTCCTTCAGCTTTAGTGCACCCTCCATGGCCACAGGGAACATGGTGCCCCGTCCCAGGAATAACGCATGATGTTTCTCTAGAAACTGCTCAGATACTCGTTTGATTCGTGTGTCCAAGTTCAGGGCATCGTCCACCATGTTATTCAGCTGATGCAGTCCCTTTACCAATCGCTCTTCCATCTCCGTAGCCATACCGTGACGACGGCCTAACAAAATAATCAACAGCAACAAGTCTGTCAGTTGCGCAGTAAACGCCTTGGTTGAGGCTACGCCAACCTCCGTGCCCGCCTGTATCATCAAAGCAAGGTCGCTCTCCCTGACCAGAGAGCTGGTGGGCACGTTACAGATCGTCAGCGTGGCGAAATATCCCGATTCTTTGGCAATGCGCAATGCGGCGAGGGTATCAGCCGTTTCACCTGATTGGGAGATAGAGACAAATAGCGATTGCTCAGGCACCGCCAGCTTGCGATAGCGAAATTCACTGGCCACTTCCACCTGACAAGGAATCCCCACCAGGTCTTCAATCCAATACCGAGCTACGCTCGCTGCATAATAGCTTGTGCCGCATGCGACCAAGGTGACCGCTTTTACCTGATCCAGAATCGCACCAGCGCGCACACCAAAGGCCTGCTCTAAAACTCGCGTTCTACCCAGCCTTCCTTCCAGTGTGTCGTGCAGCGTTTTCGGCTGTTCGAATATCTCTTTCTGCATGTGATGTCGATAGTTCCCCTTATCGATATCGTCATGTCCCAGTTCGACTTTGACATCTGAGCGAATAACAGATTCGTCATCCATATTCCAGATTGAGATACTTTCCGCCCGAATCTCGACCAGGTCCCCCTCTTCCAGGAAGATAAATCGATCGGTAACCGGTTTTAGAGCTAACACGTCAGAAGCTATAAAATTTTCACCAATGCCTTTGCCGACCACCAGTGGACTACCGGCGCGCGCAGCGATAATACGGTCCGGGTCATCTTTGTGCACCACCCCAATGGCATAGGCCCCTTCCAACTGTTTGATTGTGCTGCGCACGGCGTCCAGCAGGTCTTTCCCTAGCGTCATTTCGTAGTCGATCAGATGGGCCACCGTCTCAGAATCGGTTTCTGATGCAAATTCATAATTTGCCTCACGTAGTTTTTCGCGCAGCGCTTCGAAGTTTTCGATGATGCCATTGTGGACAACGGCAACCCGATCATTGGAGGTATGAGGATGTGCGTTGTTTTCCGCAGGCACACCGTGAGTGGCCCAGCGGGTATGGGCGATTCCGATGCGACCTCGCACAGGCTGTTCGCTTAAACTGTTCACAAGCTCTTGAACTTTACCGACTTGTCGCCTGCGACCTAAGCTCCCTTCACCATCAATCACCGCGACCCCGGCGGAGTCATAACCGCGATATTCAAGCCTTTTCAGGCCTTCTACCAGTATGGGGGGAACGTTTCGATCAGCTACTGCACCAACAATACCGCACATGGCTTTTACTACCTATCCATCTTTCGGGTCTTTAGATTTACGCTGGTCCGGACGGGTCCAGCCTTTGATATTCCGTTGCTTGGCGCGGCCGACGGCCAGGTCACCACTTTCAATTTTTGTCGTCACCGAAGAACCAGCAGCGACAAAGGCGCCATCTTCTATGGTGATGGGTGCGACCAATGTGGCATTGGTCCCCACAAACACACCGTTACCAATTTCGGTCTCGTGTTTGCTGATGCCGTCATAATTACAGGTAACCGCGCCAGCACCTATGTTGCATTCTTCACCGATGGTGGCGTCTCCAAGATAGGCCAGATGGCTGGCTTTGGAGTCGCGACCCATATGGGCTTTTTTGGTTTCTACAAAGTTGCCAATCTTCACGCCATCTTCCAGAACCGAACCCGGACGGATTCTGGCAAAGGGTCCAACCGAAACACCGGTTTTGAGTTGCGCCCCTTCCACCACGGTATGGGGGTGCACAACGCAGTTATCGCCAATTTCCGCGTCAGTGATCACCGCACCTGGCCCAATATGGACCCCACTGCCTAACTTAACCGTACCGTTAAACACAACGTTGATGTCGATGAACACATCTTCGCCTGCCTCAATCTGGCCGCGAATATCCACGCGCTCTGGGTCTGCGATGCTCACCCCCGAGTGCATTAGTTTTTCTGCCTGTCGTGATTGATAGATTCGCTCAAGCTGCGCAAGCTGTGCGCGATCATTCACGCCGGTTACCTCGGCCGGATCGTCGACGACAACGCCACGCACCTCGACACCTTCAGCTACAGCCATTTCAATCACGTCGGTTAGATAGTATTCACCCTGTTTGTTGGCCGGCGTAATTCGGGCTAGCCAACCCGCCAGCCTGTCGCCTGGCAGTGCCATGATGCCAGAATTGATTTCGCCAATGGCTCTCGTTTGGGGATCCGCATCTTTGAACTCAACGATCCGCGAAATGCTGCCATCTGCACTACGCACAATTCTTCCCAGCTCGCCTGGGTTGGTAAAGTTTGCAGTCACCAACCCCACTGCACCATCTGCAACCGCGGCCACCGCTTGCGCTAAAGTCCCGTGGCTGACCATGGGTACATCACCGTATAGCACCAGCACGCAAGCACTGTTTTCGATTTCGGTCATGCCGACCGTTACCGCATGTCCTGTACCTTTTTGTTCATGCTGCTCTACCGGAACAATTTTGTCAGCCAGAGCCTGCTTTACTGCTTCGCTACCGTGCCCGACAACGACAACAACCTTCCGAGGATCCAGGGTTTGAGCTGTACCAATCACATGATCGAGCATGCTTCGACCCGCAAGCTGGTGCAGAACTTTGGGCATTGAGGAGCGCATGCGGGTACCTTTCCCCGCAGCAAGGATAATGACGTCCAAATCAGAATGGCTCATGAAGTGCGGCCTTTGCAATCCGTGCCGTGGTAGAGCCATTTATTATAAGGATGCAGCAATAAAAAGGGGTGACAGCTATCACCCCCTTTGTAAGCATTTGTTACGAACTTGCAACGCAAGCTACGCAACTAACCAGACGTTTAACGCCTCATTTTTCGCAATTCATCGATCGTTCTCTGCTGCGCACGGGCCTCTGCCAATTGCGCGGCCACCACCGAGAAGTCTACGTCTGATGCCTGATCGCTCTTGGCTTTTTCCGCCGCTTCTTCCGCTTCCTTGGCGAGTGCCTCATCCAGGTCTTCGGCACGCTCTGCACTATCGGCTAGGATAGTGACATACCCGGGCTGAATTTCTATGTAACCACCAGAGGCAAAAAATATATCTTCTTCGCCATCTTCCAGCACAAGTTTCACCGGACCTGGCTGGATCCCGGTGAGCAGTGGCGCGTGTCCTGGACGAATGCCCAGACCACCGATGGTACCCACGGCCTCTATCTGGGTGACAGTGCCCGAAAACAGTTCGCGTTCAGCGCTGACGATTTCACAATGCATCGTAGCCATATGGTTTCTGCCTTATAGGGTCTTCGCTTTTTCGATAGCATCTTCAATGCTACCCACCATGTAGAACGCATCTTCTGGAAGATCGTCGTATTCACCCTCAAGAATTGCCTTGAAGCTTCGCACGGTGTCATCGCGAGATACGAACTTACCCGGGTTACCCGTAAATTGCTCTGCTACGAAGAAGGGCTGAGAGAAGAACTTCTGGATCTTACGAGCACGATAGACCAGCTGTTTTTCTTCTTCGGACAGTTCGTCCATACCCAGAATCGCAATGATGTCGCGTAGTTCTTGATAACGCTGCAGAACCTGCTGCACCTGCTGAGCCACACCATAGTGCTCTTCACCAACTACCAGCGGATCCAACTGACGAGAAGATGAATCAAGTGGGTCTACAGCAGGGTAGATACCCAGGTCAGTAATAGCGCGAGACAGGGTTACCGTCGAGTCCAGGTGAGCAAAGGTCGTCGCTGGCGATGGGTCCGTGAGGTCATCTGCTGGTACATATACAGCCTGTACCGAGGTGATTGATCCGGTCTTAGTCGTGGTGATACGTTCCTGTAGAACCCCCATCTCCTCTGCCAGGTTAGGCTGATAGCCCACCGCAGAAGGCATACGACCCAAGAGCGCTGATACCTCAGTTCCAGCCAGGGTATATCGATAAATGTTGTCGACGAACAACAGAACGTCCCGGCCATCGTCGCGGAATTTTTCCGCCATGGTCAAACCAGTCAGTGCTACACGCAGGCGGTTACCCGGTGGTTCATTCATCTGACCAAAGACCAAGGAGATCTTGTCCAGTACCTCGGCTTCTTCCATTTCGTAGTAGAAGTCGTTTCCTTCTCGGGTACGTTCGCCCACACCGGCAAACACGGACAATCCTGAGTGCTCGATCGCAATGTTCCGAATCAGCTCCAGCATGGTCACGGTCTTGCCCACACCAGCACCACCAAACAGACCAACCTTACCGCCGCGAGCAAATGGGCAGATCAGGTCGATCACTTTGATGCCCGTTTCCAGGATATCGTTTCCACCAACCTGGTCTTCATATTTAGGCGCTTTACGATGAATCGGCATATGCTCACGTGCATTTACCGGACCCTTTTCATCAATGGGGTTACCAAGCACATCAACAATGCGGCCAAGGGTTTCTTCACCAACCGGGATCGAAATCGGCGCGCCGGTATTGGTCACTTCCAAACCCCTGGAGAGGCCGTCAGATACACCCATGGCAATGGTTCTCACAACACCGTCACCCAACTGCTGCTGGACTTCAAGGGTTAAACCGGCTTCGCTCACCGTCAATGCATCGTAAACCTTAGGGACATTTCCCCGTTCGAATTCGACGTCGATGACCGCGCCAATGATTTGTACAATTCGACCGCTGCTCATGTTTTGCCTCTGCCTTTTCGTGTGTCGTTTGTCTTGTTTATGTCAAAGGGTATCTGCTGGCTTTAAACCGCTGCAGCACCACCTACAATTTCTGATATTTCCTGCGTAATCGCCGCCTGACGCGCATTGTTGTAAATAAGCTTCAGCTCATCCACCAGCTTCTCAGCGTTTTCTGTCGCGTTTTTCATGGCAATCATCTTGGCGGCCTGTTCACAAGCGCCGTTTTCAACAACCGCTTGATACACCTGAGATTCTATAAATCGTGTGACCAAGCCTTCAATCAACTGTCGCGCATCCGGTTCGTAAATGTAGTCCCAACGATGCTGATAAGACTCATCTTGCTCCGGATCCAACGGTAAAATCTGCCGTATCGTAGGCGACTGAGTCATGGTGTTCACAAATTCGTTGCTGGCCAGATACAGCCGGTCAATCTCACCCGCTTCGTAGGCATCCAGCATCACCTTGATGCCGCCGATCAAATCCGCAATTGCGGGGGTTTCACCCACATCGTTCATCACCGCCTTGATACTGCCACCCACCGAACGGAAGAATGGTGCCGCTTTGTTGCCAATCAGGCCCAACTCGGCCTTGATACCCTTGGCATCCCATTCCGCCATGTCTTTGATCACCGAGCGGAACAGGTTGACGTTGAGACCGCCACACAGCCCTCTATCCGTGGAGATAACAATGTAACCCACGCGCGTAACTTCACGCTCGGTCATGTAGATGTGCTTGTATTCAGGGTTGGAGTTCGCCAAGTGTCCGATCACCTGACGGATTCGAGCACTGTAGGGTTTTCCCTCGGACATCCGCTCCTGCGTACGACGCATCTTACTGGCGGCAACCATCTGCATTGCACTGGTGATCTTCTGCGTATTTTGTACGCTGTTGATCTTGGTTTTGATTTCTTTACCGACTGCCATGCTTACGCCCTGTTAGTAAGTTTGAGTGGCCTTAAACTTCTCGATACCTTCTTTGAGGGTGGCTACAACATCATCGTTATAGGTCCCGTTTTCGTCGATATCGTTCATAAAGTCTGTGTATTCAGAGCGCATGAAGCTCAACAGCGCGGCTTCAAAGTCCAGCACTTTGTTGACCTCAACGTCTTCCAGGTACCCTTCGTTTGCTGCAAACAGTACCGTGCCCATCTCTGCCACTGACATGGGAGAGTATTGTTTTTGTTTCATCAGCTCGGTGACGCGCTCACCGTGTTCTAGCTGACGCCGAGTCGCGTCGTCGAGGTCTGAAGCGAACTGTGAGAACGCTGCCAATTCCCGATACTGCGCCAGCGCAAGCTTGATACCGCCAGAGATCTTCTTCATGAACGGTACCTGGGCGGAGCCCCCTACACGAGAAACCGAAGTACCCGGGTTCATGGCTGGACGCAGGCCGGAGTTGAAGTTTTCTGTTTCTAAGAAGATCTGACCATCGGTGATCGAAATCACGTTGGTCGGTACAAACGCCGAAATATCGCCAGCCTGAGTTTCAATAACCGGGAGCGCAGTGAGCGATCCGGTTTGCCCCTTAACCGCTCCGTTGGTGTGGTTTTCTACATATTCGGCGTTCACACGCGCAGCACGCTCCAACAAACGTGAGTGCAGGTAGAACACATCACCTGGGTACGCTTCACGCCCTGGTGGGCGTTTCAGCAACAGCGAAATCTGGCGATAAGCCCAGGCCTGCTTGGTCAGGTCGTCATAAATAATCAGAGCATCTTCGCCGTTATCTCTGAAGTACTCTCCCATGCTGCATCCCGAATAGGCCGAGATGAACTGCATGGGTGCAGGGTCTGAAGCACTTGCTGCAACCACCGTGGTGTACTCCATCGCGCCATATTCTTCCAAGGTTGCAACGATGTTGGAGATCGTCGACATTTTTTGGCCGATCGCTACGTAGATGCACTTAATGCCGGTGCGCTTCTGGTTGATGATGGCGTCAATGGCAATTGCCGTCTTACCAATCTGGCGGTCAGCAATAATCAATTCACGCTGACCACGACCGATGGGCACCATGGCGTCCACACACTTAAGACCAATCTGCACAGGCTGGTCTACCGACTGACGAGCAATTACGCCGGGTGCTACTTTTTCAATAGGGGCAGTTTGCGAGGCAGTGATCGGACCTTTGCCATCAATGGGGTTACCCAGTGAGTCCACCACCCGGCCAAGCAGCTCCGGACCAACCGGGACTTCCAGAATACGCCCGGTACAGCGAGCGGTCATGCCTTCGGTCAGGTCCTCATAGTCACCCAAAATGACCACACCCACCGAATCACGCTCCAGGTTCAAGGCCATGCCATACAGGCCGCCATCAAACTCGATCATCTCACCGTACTGAGCGTCCTGAAGGCCGTGAATACGCACAATGCCGTCCGATACACTGACGATGGTGCCTTCGTTCTGGGCTTCAGCCTTTACATCCAGACCCTGGATTCGGTTCTGGATAATTTCACTGATTTCCGAGGGATTCAGTTGCTGCATGATGTTTTCCTTTTGAGGATCTCTTAATACTTTGTTTTATGTTTAGCTACTTGTCTGGGACTACAGACTCAGGGTCTCTGCAAGTTTGTTCAGCTTGCCGCGCACGGAACCATCAATCACTACGTCCCCTGCGCGAATAACCGCACCACCGATCAGGGTGCTATCCACGGAGGTCTCAATCGAGATGTCTTTGTCAAACTTGGTCGACAGTGCCGATTTCAAGCTTTGAGTCTGGGCGTCGCTCATCTCATAAGCGGAAACCACTTCAACATCCAGAGACTTCTCCTCTTCAGCCCGAAGCGCTTCAAATTGCGCGCGAATTTCTCCGACAAGCCCGAGGCGGTCATGGTCCGCCAGCGCTTGGAGAAATTTCTTACCCCGATCATCCAGTTCCTCGCCGCAAATCTCCGCCAACCTGAATGCCTTGGCATTAGACGGCATGTCGGGGCTGTCGAGTAGCACTTGAACAGTTTCATGTTGTCGGGTCGCATCCACCACCATCAACATCTTTGACCAGTGATCAAGCGAGCCTTCCTGTTTGGCGATGTCGAATGCTGCGTTTGCGTAGGGACGCGCTATGGTTGCCAGTTCCGCCATGTCTTACAGCTGCCCCGCAAGCTTGGTGAGCATTTCTTCGTGCTTGGAAGCATCAACCGAGCCTTCAAGCACCTGCTCTGCTCCCGAGATCACCAAGGTGGAAACCTGGGCGCGCAGCGCCTCTTTGGCGCGGTTCATTTCCTGGTCAACTTCAGACTTCGCCGCCTCGATGATGCGCTCTGCTTCAACACGCGCATCACCCTTAGCTTCTTCAACCATCTGATTGGCACGCTGTCGAGCCTGTTCGATGATGGCGCCAGCTTCTTCTTTTGCCTTGGCTAATTCCGCTTCCGCACCCGAGGCCGCTTCTGCAAGCTTCTTATCCGCTTCTTCGGCGGCAGCTAGGCCCGCTGCAATACTTTCCTGGCGTTCTGTCATCGCAGTACGCAGTGGGGGCCAGATGTACTTCATGCAGACCCACACAACGACAAGGAATGTGGCTATTTGGCCAAAAAGTGTCAGTCCTAGATTCATAGTTAATCTCTATTTTTGCCGGACCAGAAAGCTGATCCTTTCAATAAAACTAGTCTTTTCGTCTTTTTCTTATCTAGGCGACAGCGAATACAACGTACAGACCAATACCAACAGCGATCATAGGTACTGCGTCAACCAGACCAAGAACGATGAACAGCTGCGTACGAAGCATTGGCAGCAGTTCAGGCTGGCGAGCTACACCTTCCAAAAATTTTCCGCCCAGCACACCCACGCCGATGGATGCGCCAACCGCGCCGAGACCCATAAGGATCGCACCAGCAATGTATAAAAGACCTGTTAGTTCCATGATTACTCCAAGTTTCTAAGTTATTGGCGATTTATCGCCTTTTGTTAATGCTCTTCAGCCTCGTGTGCCTGAGCAAGATAAACAATTGTCAGTACCGCAAAGATAAACGCCTGCAGCGTGATGATTAAGACGTGGAACATTGCCCAGGCCCAATGCAAAACACCGGCAAAGAGGAAGTAACCCCCGCCCGCTGCAAACATTAGTGCGATCAGAATAAAAATCATCTCGCCAGCGTACATATTTCCAAACAGTCGAAGCCCCAACGACAGCGGTTTTGCAATCAGCGTTACGCCTTCGAGAATGAAGTTGACGAAAAAGAGATAGGGTGGAAAGGGGTGAAACGCAAGTTCTTTAAGGAACCCAATGCCACCCTTACATTTCACGCTGTAATAAAGAATCAGCGCAAAAACGGACAGCGCCATGGCCATTGTGATGTTGGGGTCTGTAGAGGGAACCACCTTCATGTGGCTGACACCCAACCACATGGCGATCGTGGGGATCAAATCTACCGGGATCAAGTCCATGAAATTCATCAGAAACACCCACACAAAGATCGTGAGCGCCAAGGGTGCAATGAGGTCGTTTTTATACTGGAATATTTCGTTCGTGGTGGTGTCGATAAAGTCTACGATCATCTCGACGAAGTTCTGCAGCCCCCCCGGCACGCCACTGGTAGCCGCAGCCGCCGCTTTCCTGAAGATAAATAAGAACAGCGCCCCCAGAACGATCGACCAACCCATGGTGTCTACGTTGATCGACATGAAGCCCATGGCAGCAGCTTCTTCTGCATTATGCGCAAAGCCCCACGTACCATCAGGGTGTTGACCATAGGTCAGGTTAGTGAGGTGATGTTGGATGTATTCTGATGAACTTTCTGCCATAACCTTTCCTACCACCGCCAATTTAAAGTATTCGGCGCGGCGTGCAATTACCTCTATCTATTACCTTTTTTTCTCGCGACTCTTTCTCGCAACGCTTTATCGCGAGACTTTATCGCGACCGAACTACTACTTAACCAAGTAGCCAAGCTGAACCACACAAAGTGTTGCAAAGAATCCGGCAGGCTCTATGCCAACCACCACGATAGCTACCGCTACAAACACCGCTGTCAGCACCATTCGTAACACGCCGTGGAACAACAATCTCGATGCGTTCAGCGTCGTTTTGGTGATCCATGCGTAATAAGCCGTCGGGACCACAACACAACCACCTGCAAAGAGTGCCGAATATGCTTGTAGCGGCGAGCTCAGATAAAAGCCGACTACAGACAGCGCACCTAACACAGTTTGTGAAATCACTATCCGACTTGGATGGCTCAAATGGCTGAATATGCGCCACATTGTTTCTACACCCAAATCTCAAGCGGCGCGTATTATAGGGATGCGCCTCTCACCATTCAATAAACCAACGACAAAAGATGATGGTTTTTTTGGTTTTTGACAGATTTCGGCCTATTTCCGATTTCAGTCTGAAGATACGCCCATATGTTTGAGTACGCCGTCCAGCTGATCCAGATCACCGTATCTAATGGTCACCTCTCCTGCCCCTTTAGATGTGTGTTTAATAACAACTGGTGCACCAATTTTATCCATGATGCGCTGCTCCAGCCTTGCAATATCCGCGTTCACGCCAGCGCCTGTTCGGGATTTGACCGCCCCGGGGTTTAGTAACTTTTTGACCAGCGCCTCGGTCTGGCGAACCGACAAGCCTTGTTCAGCGGTTTGGGTTGCCGCTCTGTCCTGGGAGACACCCTCCAGCGCCAATAGGGCTCGCGCATGACCCATATCAATCTCGCCCCGTTCCAGGTGGCCGCGCGCGATAGACCCGAGATTGAGCAGCCGCAACAGGTTGGCGATGGCCACCCGAGATTTGCCCACAGCATCGGCGATCTGTTGTTGGGTTAACTCAAATTCATCCCGCAGGCGAGCCAGGCCTTGCGCCTCTTCAAGCGCGCTCAAATCCTCTCTTTGCACATTCTCTATCAGTGCCAGAGCTGAAGCATCCCGATCGCTGACCACACGAATCATGGCCGGAATATGTGTTAGACCCGCTTGTTGCGCCGCGCGCCAGCGTCGTTCCCCGGCTATCAGTTCATATCCGCCCTGAGTTTTTTCCCGCACCACGATCGGTTGCAGCAGGCCCTGCTGGGCAATGGAATTGGCGAGTTCGTCTAGCGCCTCAGGCTCAAAGTGACGACGCGGCTGATATGGGCTTGGTGTCACCGACGTAAGCGGAATACCCTCGGGCTCGGTGACTACTTCACGCTGGCTATCTGAGGTGCTGACCTCGGAGTTTGTCGTTACCGCGGCCGTACTGGACAACAATGAATCCAATCCTCTGCCAAGTCGCTTTTTGCTCATAATCTATTCTTATCTCATCCAGTCAGCTTACTGGCTGGCTATTGACGTATATTTTTGTCGTAACTCACCCGCCAAAGCCATGTAGGCAACCGCCCCCCGGGAAGTTCGATCATACAGGATTGCGGGCAGTCCATGACTTGGCGCTTCCGCCAGCCGCACATTGCGCGGAATAACGGTACGAAAAACCTGATCTCCAAAAAACTGGATCAGTTGACGGGATACATCGCGTGTCAGGCTGTTACGCGGGTCATACATGGTGCGCAAGATACCCTCAATGGCGAGATCCGGGTTGGCTCTCTCCTGAACGCCTTTAATCGTTTCAAGCAGAGCAGTTAGGCCCTCTAAAGCGTAGTACTCGCATTGCATCGGGATCAGCACACCGTGCGCTGCGATCAGCGCATTCACCGTCAGAATGCTCAAACTGGGGGGGCAATCGACAATGACATAGTCATAGCCCGTCGCCTGGTTTCTGAGTCGATCGCGGATATAAAACTCGCGGCCATCTGCGTGCATCAATGCGACCTCAGCGGCGGTTAACTCGATGTTTGCCGGAAGTATCTCAAAGCCACCGCTACACGGTTGTCTCAACTGTTCAAGATCAATGTCCTCAAGCAACCATTCGTAGATTGACGCCGCTACTTCGTTTTTGTCGATGCCGCAGCCCATCGTGGCATTACCTTGAGGGTCGAGGTCCACCAACAGCACCTTACTCCCGGACAGAGCCAATGATGCGGCCACGTTCACACTGGTTGTGGTCTTGCCTACGCCTCCTTTTTGATTGGCGACTGCTATGACACGCATTCGCTACCCTACCCCGCCGTCAATTCTTTTAAGGCCACCCGCAACAGCAGATGGACATCTTGTGATGGTGTCTGCCCTAACTTTTCTCCCGAATTTTCTTCCACTCTTTCTTCCAACTTCTCCGGGTGCAGTTGTCGCAGCTGCGGGTTTTTTGCGAACGGATCAAACGCAAACAGTTCCCGCAAAGTCTTTTCCGATTCTCTGTCTGTGGCTGTTTCTCCAAACTGAGAGCCTGCTGACGACTGTGTCGAAGTATACGCCACCAATTGCCCACCTGGCTGCAATAAAGGCAGGCTCATGGTCCACAGCGCCTGAACACCGGTGACAGCTCTACTCAAAATTGTTTGAAAGTGTTGTTGGTGCTGTTGCGACCAGGGGTCATCTGGTTGCAGGTCGACCTCAACAGCCTGGACGTTGGCCAATCCGAGAGTCTGAATACACTGATTAAGGAAGCGCACCTTGCGACTGTGACGATCCAGCAAGGTGAATGATACGTCGGGTCTGGCAATCGCAAGCACTAAGCCAGGCAGCCCGCCGCCGCTGCCGATATCCAGTACCCGCCCGGGTAACAGCAAGGACACGCTGCTTAAACTATCTAACAGGTGTCGCCGCGGCAGACGCTCGATATCCAAACGTGACACAAAGTTAAAATGTTTGTTCCACTTGTACAGTAGATTTGAATAGTCCAGCAGTTGTTTGTGCTGTTTTTCGGTTTCGATACCCAAATCAGCCAACTGTTCCCTCAGAGATTCCAGCTCAGCAGTGAACATGCAGGCGAGATGAGCTAGCCAGCGCCAACGGCAGCCGCCGCTTTTTTGGCGCTGACCAATAATATGGATAATGCAGCGGGTGTCATGCCCGGAATCCGTGCCGCCCGGGCCAAGCTCGCAGGTTGGTGTTCGGTAAGCTTTTGCTTTAGTTCGTTGGACAAGCCTTCAATGCGTGAATAATCCAGACCGACAGGTAGCAACATCCCTTCATGTCGGCGGATCTTTTCAATCTCTACGTCCTGCCGCTTGATGTACCCTTCGTACTTGGTCTCAATTTCTACCTGCGCAAAAACACTGTCGCGCTGCTGTGGCGCCAGGTCCATGGCTAGGGACAGCGGTATCTCGTGCTGCGCACAGAACTTCCGCAACTTTGACATGTCGATTTCAGGTCTGCGCAAGAGGCTCAGCAGATCGGTATCGTTTTTCAGCTTGATGCCAAGGCTGGCGGCAAGCGGCCCACCAGCTGAGACTCTGGTCGCTGCCATAGACTGATGCAGGGCTTCTTTGGCTTGCATGCGCGTGCGGTAAAATTGCGCTCGTTCAGGACCTACCAATCCCCAATCTATTCCGGCCTGGGTAAGCCGCTGGTCGGCATTGTCTTGACGCAACCGCAATCTGAACTCGGCACGAGAGGTGAACATTCGATAGGGTTCATTCGTACCCAGCGTGATCAGGTCATCTACCAGGACACCCAGGTAAGATTCGTCGCGGCGAGGTTCCCAAGCCGGTTTGCTTTGTATCGAAAGCGCAGCATTCACTCCGGCCAAAAGACCCTGGGCCCCAGCTTCCTCATAGCCTGTGGTGCCATTGATCTGGCCAGCGAAATACAGCCCTTCGATCAATTTGGTTTCCAACGTGTAATTCAGGTCCCGAGGATCAAAGTAATCATATTCGATGGCATATCCTGGACGAGAGATATGGGCTTTTTCAAAGCCTTCGATTGAACGCACAAACTGCAGCTGTACATCAAAGGGTAAACTGGTGGAAATGCCGTTGGGATAAAGTTCAGTGGTGTTCAGACCTTCAGGCTCTAAGAAAATCTGGTGGGTTGCTTTGTCAGCGAAGCGCACGACCTTATCTTCGATGCTGGGGCAATATCTTGGGCCGGTGCCTTCGATTGCACCACTGTACATGGCAGAACGATCGAGGTTCTTCTGGATTATATCGTGGGTAGCCGGGTTGGTTCTGGCAATGTGACACTGCACTTGTTCGGGGTGCTGGTCTGGTGACCCCATGCTGGACATTACCGGTCTGGGGGAGTCTCCAGGCTGAGCTTCCAATTCGGTGAAATCCACAGACCGCCCGTCAATCCGAGGTGGTGTACCTGTTTTTAATCTGCCCACTCTGAAAGGTAGGGCGCGCAATCTATCCGCCAGAGCAATTGACGGTGCATCGCCCGCGCGTCCTCCGGGATGGTTCTGCGTACCGATATGTATTTTACCACCCAGGAAGGTACCCGTGGTCAGGATGACTTTATGCGCAACGAACTTAAGACCCATCTGCGTGACGACCCCTTGAACTCGATCGTCCTCCACAATCAGGTCAACCACAGACTGCTGGAATATGTACAACCCCTGTTGGTGTTCTAAGATGTCGCGAACCGCATTCTTATACAACGCCCGATCTGCCTGAGCGCGGGTAGCCCGCACCGCTGGTCCTTTGGAGGCATTAAGTATTTTGAAGTGAATGCCAGCTTGATCCGTGGCGCGAGCCATGACGCCGTCAAGCGCATCGATCTCGGCGACCAGGTGGCTTTTACCAATACCACCGATGGCGGGATTACAGGACATCTGTCCAATGGTGTCGACACTTTGGGTCAGCAACAGCGTCTTTGCGCCCATCCGCGCAGCAGCCGAAGCGGCTTCAGTCCCAGCGTGGCCTGCTCCAATTACAATGATGTCGAATCGATCAGGGTAGTTCATCACCGCGCCGGCGTTTCGCACCAGTCTCGTTAGCTATTGGGGCGGCAGAGTATAGTGGCTTATATCCAGTTTGGAAGACCCGAAAAAACCATCTGCCGGTCTTATTTACCGATACAAAACTCGCTGAAGATTCTGCCTAGTAAATCATCTGCTGTCGTTTCACCGACGATCTCTCCCAGACTGATGTGCGCGGCTTTTAACTCTTCCGCAACCAGTTCTGCACCAACCTCGTTTTCCAGGTTGCTCGAAGCCTGGTGCATTTGATCTAAACAGGTCCGCAAAGAATCCACATGCCTAGCGCGGGCAGTGAATGGGACTTCATCGTGGGTTTTGCCCAGCAATCGCAGGAGTTCAGTCTGGATCCGATCAATACCCTGAGCATTTTTTACAGATGCGCTCAAGACTTTCCCAGTAGCTAAATCCACGTCTGTCAGGCTCGACTCGCTGAACCTTACGAGATCCGTTTTATTCAAGACGACCACTAAGTTATC
>JBCCIU010000010.1:0-163612 GCA_039028095.1 Pseudomonadota bacterium | reverse complement strand
CGTGCTGCACTTTTACACTTCCAAAAGCTGGTCCAGCAGGTAGATCCGGATGTGTTAACCGGATGGAATGTGATTGATTTTGATCTCTCGCAGCTGGTGCGATTTGCCACTCGTTTACGCATGGATCTGCAGCTGGGTCGAGAGCAAGGGCGCATCAATATTCGCGCAGCCCAGGGGTATTTTGGCAGCGGCCACGCCAGTATTCCGGGGCGCGTGGTGCTAGATGGGGTGGACCTGTTGCGAGGGGCATTCCTGAAGATGGATAGCTATTCCCTGGAATCTGCCGCTCAAACCTATCTGGGTGAGGGGAAGGTGTTTACCGGAACCCAGACTGGTGAAGGTGATGATCGGGAAGATCGTGGTCGGGACAAAGTTGAAGAGATTCTGTACACGTATCAGAACCAGTTGGATCGGTTTGCTTTGTATGCTCGTACCGATGCGCGACTGGTTGTAGATATTCTGGATAAACTAAATCTGGTTGATCTAGCGTTTGCCAGATCGCGCTTGACTGGAATGCCCCCCGACCGGGTGGCGGCGAGCATTGCATCCTTTGACTTTCTGTATCTGAACGAACTAAAGCAGCGGAAAATTGCCGCGCCGTCGCTGCTTACTGGTCTCCAAGGTGCGGGTCCTCAGAGTGGTGGTGCGGTTTTTGAGCCCGAAGTCGGCATCCACGAAAATGTCTGGGTGTTGGATTTTCAGAGTCTGTATCCCAGCATTATCAGGACCTACAACATAGATCCCTTAGGCTTTGTATTGGGAAAAAACGAATCTGATCCGCTTGTGACCCATAGTGGTGCTCGATTCAGCCGCTCCCCCAGTATCTTAAAGCAAATGCTGGATCGACTTGTTCCTGAGCGGGCTCACGCGAAAGCACGTGGGGATGAGGTCGCCTCCCAAGCTATTAAGATCCTCATGAACTCATGTTATGGCGTTTTAGGAACCCCGGCCTGTCGTTTTTACAACCCGGAGCTTGCCAATGCAATTACCGGTCAGGGGCGGTACTTCCTGCATTGGAGTAAAGAATGGTTTGAGAGCCGTGGATACCCGGTTTTGTATGGTGATACCGATTCTGTATTCGTCTCATCAGGTATTGAGGACGCGACCGAGGCTGAACTGCAGGGACGTGAATTGGTTACTGATTTCAACGCCAGTCTGGCGGAACACATTTTTGAATCCGTGCGGGTACACAGCCACCTGGAGCTGGAATTCGAAAAACTCTACACCAAACTCTTCCTGGCCAAGGTGAGAGGTGGCAGCCAGGGCGCTCGCAAGCGCTATGCCGGATTAAGAGCCGGAGCCACTGAGCCAGAATTTGTTGGTATGGAAGTAGTCCGCCGGGATTGGACGGCGCTGGCTAAAGATCTTCAAAGAGGACTGTTTGAGCGTTTGTTTGATGCGAATACCCAAGGTGAAGAGCTTGCTGTCTATGTCTCAACCATCGTGCAGCAGCTGCGCCAGGGTCTGTTGGATACTAAACTGGTTTATCGCAGAGGCCTACGCAAACCGGTTGAAGAATATGTCACTAACGTACCTCCGCATGTTCAGGCTGTGAAAAAGTCAGCCCAACCGGCACCACGCATCGTTCGGTATTTAATGACAATTGCTGGACCAGAATTAGTGAACGAAGCAAGCTCCCCAATCGACCGGGAGTTCTACGTAGAACGCCAGATTCGGCCGATTGCCGAGCCAGTTTTAGAGATCTTTGGATTGAATTTTGACCGCGCGATTGGTGATGATCGTCAGGCGGATTTGTTCGGATGAGTGTTTCAGGCATAGTAGTGCGACAAATTTAAAGGGGGGTGCCCGGCAGGGTGTGAGTCGATGAGCCGTAGCCGAGATTTTTCATGGATCGCATGTGCCTATGTGGTCGCATTTGGGGTTGCCGTAGGCGTGGCCTTTTATGCGCAAGATTTTTCTACTCAACCCCTTGTCCTGAGCGCCATTGCAGACGTTGCTGCAACGTTTGTAATTTTTGCGTTTTCATGTGCGTTCAGGAATTCCAGTTTTTATGACGCTTATTGGTCTGTAGCGCCACCGTTATTGGTTGGCTATTGGTTGATTGCCTATGGTGTGCTGGATATACGCTTGATTCTGATTTTTGTACTTGTGCTGCTCTGGGCGATACGCCTCACCCACAACTGGGCTCGCGGTTGGCGCGGCCTTGCGCATGAAGATTGGCGCTACATTGACCTGAAAGCAAAAACCGGTGTTGCTTATCCGCTGGTTGATCTTTTGGGAATTCAATTGCTGCCAACAGCGCTGGTATTTGTGGGGTGTGTGCCAGTGTGGCTGGTGATCGTCAATTCGCAAACGCCCGGCGCGCAGTTATATACCAGTGACCTAATCTGGATCCTGGTGGGCTACGGGGCGCTGTATCTGGAATATCGAGCGGACAATATTTTGAGGCGTTTCAGATTGGATCTCGCCAACCATGGCAAGGTGTTACGAGAAGATGTATGGGGTTGGTGTAGGCACCCGAACTACCTGGGGGAACTGGGCTTCTGGTTGGCATTGGGCATAGCAGGTTATCAGCTGTCAGGCTCGCCTTGGGCTTGGGGCGGCATCTTTGCGATGGTGGTACTGTTCATCGGCATAAGTGTACCCATGATTGATAAACGCCAGCTCGCCAACAAACCCGACTATGCGGAATACAAAAAGAGCGTTTGGGCATTTTTACCGCTACCACCTAAATCTAACGAATAGCAGCTAACAAAGTGACTAACCTGGAAAACCATCGCATCGAAGTCAGTACTGTCGGCGATTTTCTGCTTCAGCGAGTTGACCGATTTGGCGATCGTAATCTACTTATTTTTCCCCAAGAGCGGGTCAGCTACAAAGACTTCGCGATTGATGCGCTGACCTACGCAAAGAGTCTACGTGCCCATGGCATAGGTTCGGGAGACGCTGTGGGTATTCTGATGCCAAATTGCATGGCTTATCTGAAGCTTCTGGTTGCGGCCAATTTTTTGGGCGCAGTAGCGGTCCCCATGAATGCCCGCTACAAACCACCCGAGCTTGCCTACGTTGTTGAGAATGCGGATCTGAAGCTCATTTGTACAACAGATCAGATCAGCGAATATGCAGATTTTGCCCAACTCCTGGAAACGGCGTTTCCTGATATCGCGGGTTCCACAGGCAGTCTATCGCTGCGAGGTGCTCCCCAATTGCAACACGTGGTCCTGTTTGGTCAGCCGCGTGCGGGATTTGTAAATGGCGAAGAATTTGTGGCAGCGGGCTCGCAGATTGCGCTGGACGAGATTCACCATGCTCGGGTGCGCGTGCGGGTCGATCAACCTGCCATCATGATGTATACCTCTGGTACAACAGCAGAGCCAAAAGGCTGTCCCTTGAGCCATGCGTTGCTGGTCAGAAACGGCATCAACATGAACAGAGAGCGTTACTTTCTTGACGAAAATGACGTGTTCTGGGCACCCTTACCGATGTTCCATATGTCGTCTATCCTGCCTTTTCTTTGCTGTATAGATGCTGGTGCCGCCATGGCGAGTATGTTGCATGTCGATGCCGGCGCCGCCTTGGCGATGATGGAGTCTGAACGCGTCACCGTGGCCTTTCCGTCCTTTCCAACGGTGACCAATGATTTGATCAATCACGAGCGATTTGCCTCAACAGACTTATCCGCGTTGCGACGCATTAACAACGTTGCGCCCATCGAAGTGTTGCGTCGGTTTGCCAAGGCGTTTCCGCAGGCTGTACAAACCGGCGCCTATGGACTTACAGAGGCCGGTGGGGTGATTTGTTTTAATCATCCAGATGAGTCTGAAGAAGAACGACTGTATACCTGCGGAAAACCTTTCCCTGGCATAGAGGTGCAGATTACAGATCCAGAGCGTAAGGTGGCTCAACCTCTAGGTGAGAGAGGTGAAATGTGGATAAAGGGTTATTCGGTATTTGATGGGTATCATAAGTCTCCCGAAAAAAATGCCGAGAGCTTTTCCGGTGAATGGTTCAGGACCGGCGACCTGTGCAGTGTGACCGAAACCGGCGCTGTCTGCTATCACGGTCGTATCAAAGATATGTTGAAAGTTGGCGGTGAGAACGTTGCCGCGCTGGAAATCGAATCTCATTTGGCCACTCATCCAGCAATCGCGTTAGCCCAAGTCATCGGGCGCCCAGACGAACGCTTGTTAGAGGTGCCGATTGCTTTTGTCGAGTTGAATCAAGGTGCCCAGGTCAACGCGAATGAGATCATAGAGTTCTGTAGAGCTGCCCTCGCCAGCTTTAAAGTACCCAGGGCGGTTCACTTCGTTACCGAGTGGCCGATGTCCAGCACCAAAATCCAAAAATTCAAATTGGTAGAACCCGACTGATGAAGGTGGATGTTCTGCTGCCCGAATCGATTCTGTTGGCGGGCGGAACAAACTTGAGTCAAGCCAGGTCGGTCGTGCACGCGATATTAATCGCGCTCGGTCTGACCTCTCTCACTGCGATCATATTTTTCTCGGTTGGCTATGATCAATCAGCAGTGTGGATTTTGTCTACGAGTATGGCCTATCTACTGGTTTTCGGTCTGCTCTGGCTTTCTAAAAAACCACAGCTTTCAGCCCACGGCTTCCTCTTAATCCTGTTTGCCGTGGTATCGGTCAGCAGTGGTTACGAAATACTCTCCGTGATCGCCCTTCCCGTGGCAGGAGCCGCATTAGCAGGTCCGAGGTGGGGCCTGGTTTGGTTGTGTGTAGGGGCGATATGGGCCGGGCTTATCAGCCCGTTTTACCTCAACACTGACGTTCCCGGTCCGCTGGGCATTTCTGCAGCAATGATTACGGTTGTAGTTGGCGTTGTGGCGATTGTGGTTGAAATGACGCGGCGTGCGGCGCTGGACGAAGCCATAACCCAGAGGCGCCAGCGCCAAGCCGCCCAGGATCGTATCTATCAATTTGCCGAAGCGACTTTTCCGGGTATGGCTATCGTCGCAGGCTCTGAAATTGAATACGCCAGTGCAGGGGTTCTGGAACTGGTGGGATATCAGCCAGCGGAGTTCCGCAAGTTTTCCATAGAAGGGTTTGTTCACCCGGATGACCTGCCGGTGATACGAAATCTAATAGACAAAGGCGACCGAGGGTTCAGGGAAGAGGCTCGCTTACGACACAAGAACGGTGAATGGGTCTGGCTTGAGGTCTACGCCTTAGCGATTTCTGACGATTCTGATAAGTCACAGTGGTTGTTTGCAGCACGGGACGTGCGGCAGGAACGGCGAAACCGAGAGCGAATGAATCAAGCGCAACGCCTGGAAGGCCTTGGTGTGATGGCGGCAGGCATTGCTCACGACTTCAACAACCTCTTGTCCATCATTATTGGGCGCGCGGAACTGCTACCGCCAGGTCAGGACCGAGATCAGATCATCGATGCTGGTACACAAGCTGCAAAACTGACGGCCTCTCTGCAGGCCTTTGGTAAGCAAGGGTCCAGGGTTGCCCAGGTAATCGATCTAAATGTAGTGTTAGAGCGGCTGAAACCGATGTTCAAGAGCTTGCTCAGCAAGCATTCATTGGAGATCAGTGTCGCACCGGATTGTAGGGTAAAACTGGCGGAAGGTCAGTTGGATCAGGTTCTTTTGAATCTTGTTTCCAACGCAAACGAAGCGATGGATCATGACGCTGGCCGAGTCCGCATCTCTGCGCAAACGATCATCCTAGGTAACGATGGGGCCAAGGAATTTGATTTGGCGGAAGGAAAATTCGTCCGGCTGCAAGTTTCGGATAGCGGGATTGGGATGACCAACGAAGTCTTGCAGCGTGCTTTTGAACCCTTTTATTCGACCAAACCAATGTATGAAGGATCGGGCCTGGGACTGGCCAGCGTGTATGGGATAGTAAAGGAAGGGGGCGGTAGTGCTGATATTGAAAGCTCACCCGGTCAGGGTACTACCGTATCGATTCTTCTGCCCCTGGCTGAAGGTGAACCGGAAATAGCTCGTCAGGAAGTGAAGTCAGAAAAAACTTTTGTGGGGCTCACTTGTGTGGTTGCCGAAGACGATCAAACAGTGCAAGAGTTGATGCAGAATTTTCTGGAGGCTCTTGGATTTTCTGTAGAGCTGGCCCAAAGTCCTGCTGAAGTTCTGGAGATTTGCGCTCGTGAGTTACCCGATGTTGTCGTGTCAGACGTCGTGATGCCTGGTATGCGTGGCACCGATCTGGCCGGTCGTCTGGGGGAGCTCTATCCTACGTTGCCCGTTTTGTTGGTATCCGGTTACGGCTCCGATCAACTGATGAGCTTAAGCGATTCGCTTATGATCAAGCAGGAAAATGAACACCGGCGCTTTCTTGCCAAACCCTTTCGGCTGCCTGAGTTGGTTGGCAAGCTGTCCGAATTGCTTGAGCAAAACAGTTAACCTTCTTTGTCGCCGGGAGCACGGATGATCCATGCTGGTTTGTTTGTTGCGACCTTTGCCCAGGTCTTCCCATTTACTGGTGTCCCCATCAGCATAATGACTTCTTCGGCAATGTCGTTGGCATCCATAAAGACCGCGCCGTCCGTGCGCTGTTCTTCGGGAATAATGTTCGTATCGACTCCGCCGGGACAGATTGCGTTGATTGTAAGATCGCGCTTCGCACAGGTGGAGGCCAGGGAGCGGACCAAACCCGTAACTGCGTGTTTGCTCATGGAATAGAGGGGGTCTACACCATAGGGCGTGACACCAGCCAGTGAAGAAGTCACAACAATGCTGCCGCCCGATGCTAACTCCGGGAGCAGCGTCAGTAGTCCAAAAACAACCCCATCTACGTTTACCCCCATCATGTTTCGATATCGGTCCATCTGCATGTTCAAAAATTCGTATTCGGAAAGAGGTGCTTGGGGTGGCGCGATTTGGATACCCGCATTGATAAATGCGTAGGTGAGGGGATGTTTTTGATCCAAGGAAGACACGACCGACTGCCATTGCTGGTGATTTGTTACGTCCAGCTTTACGAACGTCTGCTTGAGTTCCTCGGCTAATGCATTACCGCGCTCTTCATCAATGTCTAGAAGTACGACGCTACCCCCAAGGCTGCTGATTTGTCTTGCGGTGGCGGCGCCAATCCCGGAAGCGGCACCGGTTATGACAGAGCTTGTGTTGTTAAACATGTTATTACTCCTGAACTCATCAACAAAGATTGACTATTGGCAATAGATGTCAGCCAATATAGGGTTTATCGTGTTGCAACTCAATTTAGCTTGTTTGAAGAAGGTGAAGATTTTATGACTGAGCCATTGTTATTGAACCGCGAAGGCAACATAGCGGTGGTGTCGATCAATGATGCCCCATACAACAAAATGTCGTTGGCTTTCATGGATTTGTTTGAAGAGACGGTGTCTGCCATAGCCGAAGATGACCAAATCAGAGCTTGGGTTTTGACCAGCGAGGGCTTAGATAACTTTTCTGTAGGTATGAACCTGAAGCAGCTTCCGGAGGGCATTGATCGTATGGGTAGTGCGGATGCTGTCTTTGACCAACGTTTACGTGTGATTGAAGCAATAGAGAATATGGGTAAACCAAGTATTGCCACGCTGTTTGGCTATTGTCTTGGCGGTGGGCTTGAAGTACCTCTGGGGTGTCACTTCCGGTTCGCTGCAGAGGAAGGCGCGCAAATTGGCTTGCCTGAATTAGACCTGGGTGCGGTGCCGGCCTGGGGTGGTAGTGCAAGATTGAGTAAATGTGTTGGTCGAGATCAGGCGCTGGACATGATCTTGCGCTCAAAAAAGGTATCTGGTCCTCATGCTTATCGAATTGGACTGGTGCACGAGGTATGGCCGCTGCAAGAACTGAAGGCGAAAGCGATAGAGCTGGCCCATGAATTGGCCGCACAGCCTGCGCAAGCGCTAAGAAGTATGCTTGAACTGATCATTGGCAGTGAAGACAAAACTCTGGCAGAACTGTTCGCCCAGGAGCGAGCAGCTGTACAAGCTAATCGCGGTTCAGCCGACTCCAAAGAGGGGATGATGGCCTTTTTAGAAAAGCGTAAACCCGTATTTAATCAAGGATAAGCCGATGACTCGACGAATAAAGTTCACTGTTCTGATCAGTGTGTTTGTCGTTCTGGGACTAAACTATTCGTGGCTTCATGCGGCTATGGTGGTTGGCACTGCGGATGACCATTGTGAATCGCAGATTCTCGATCAGGCTTCGGCCAGGGTTGTGGACCTGTTTGGGGAACAATCAAGTCAGCCGTGGATACGCTGCCTTGATGCCCCACATCTCGGGCTCGGCAAAACCATTGGGACGACAAACTTCGCTCCTGGCCTGCCCGCCATCATTATTTTGAATCGTGATGGACACAACGTGGATGTCATTGCCCATGAATGGGCCCACGCAGAGCTGGCCGAGCGGGTTGGGGTGCTGACCAGGACCTATCGCCTGCCCACTTGGTTTGATGAAGGCTTGGCCATGCAGGTGGATTTTCGCGCAGACTATGGCGATGTAGCGTTAGCGAAAATGTTGCTGGAAGCCGAAGCGCCGGAGCTGGATCAAATCGATAGTCCTTCCACCTTCTATCAATCGGGTGTTCAGGGTCGGGTTCATTATGCCTGGAGTCGCTGCGTGGTGAGTAGTTTGTTAGAAAAGGAACCGCTTAGCTCCCTGATACAAAAGATACTTGCTCAACAAGATCCTATTGGCGGATGTCGGCTGGAGTAGTGGCGCAGACAACGTCCGTGTGGCGTCGACTCATGATCTTAGTGACAGCATGCCTTCCTGGGCTACACTCAAAATTCGTTTTCCAGCGAGGTTGTACATGGCGCCGTGGGCAAGACCTCGACCTGCCGCGGCGGCTGGACTGCGCATGTGATAAAGCAACCATTCATCGAATCTAGGTGGCGCGTGAAACCACATACTATGGTCCAAACTTGCACCCGCTAAATCCCCTTGGCCTGCGTGAGGGCGCCATGCGGTGTCCAGCAGACTGCGGTCGCTCGCGTAGACGACCAACGCCAGGTGCAACTTAGGATCTTCGCCCGGGTTTCCATTCGCCTTGAGCCACACCCGTTGTTCCGGAGGCAAAGGGTCAGCCCCAGTGATCTCATCCACCATGCGCACATCTATGGGCATATCTTCCCAATAGCTGCGACCCCGCAGTTGATCCCGGTTGGGGTGATTCTCTGGTGCGCTGGTTTCCGGGGCCTCATCCTGATGTTGTACCCCATCATGTAAGCGATGGAAGCTGGCGATGAGTTGAAATATGGGCTCGTCACTTTGCAGTGCATCTACCAGACAGTTGTGGAAGTTACGGCCTTGTTTGGTGATACGAACATGGAACTCGATATCTTTTTCGGCGCGTCCTGGCCGCAAAAAGTAAGCATGTAGCGAGTGCATGGGAAACTCGGGGCAAGCAAGCTGTGCTGCCATGGCGGCTTGGGCTGCGACTAACCCTCCAAATAACCTAGCTTCCCCACCGATGCCGCCGGCTCCGGCACCTCCCAGAAACACTCCGGGACCAGGGGACTTTAAATCTAGCCGGGTGAGCAGCCGTTCGAATCGATTCATAACAGGTTTAAAATGCTTAACACCCCAAAAGGTTAGGGCAGCCTGTTGAACGCCGCAAGCTTCCAAATGGTTTGGAGAGATAAATATCAGAAGTCTGGCCTGCGCCTGCTTGCCTTGAGCTCTCCGCGCCGCTTCTTGTTATCGGCGCGGCGCTTTTTCTGGGCGTTTGATGGGCGCGTTGCGATACGCTTTTTCGGGCGAATCATCGCCCTTAAAATCATGTCCTGCAGACGATCCAGCGCAGCATCACGGTTGCGTTGTTGAGATCTGTGCTGTTCTGCTTGGATGATTAGGACGCCCTGCGAGCTGATGCGATTGCGCTGCTGCTCACGTATCTGTCTTTCTGCAAAGGCTGGCAATCCAAGTTTAGCTACAGCGACCCGCAATTCGACCGCTGAGTTAGTCTTGTTGACGTGTTGGCCACCCGGTCCCTGGGCTTTGATGAACCGGAATTCGTAGGCCTCCTGTGGTATGTCCCGCTGTCTTGTCATTCCATTGTCTTGTAGTGATGTGCCACAGTTAAGCGTACAAAGTGATCGGATCCCAATCGCCATCAAAGTGCTGGGTATTTTCAAACACTTTTGTATCTGGTGATGGTTCGAGGTCTATCTGTTTTACCTCGACAGGTGCCTGATTTTCTCGGAATTCATATCCGCTGATAAACCCTTCCTCTAGATTCATCATACTAAATCCGGGTTTATGCCTGTTTAGCAACGTGCCTGCATTGATGAGGGTCAATGTTTCAAAGTGGATGACCGTGCGGTAGTGCACATGTCCATTAATCATCCATCGATATTTCCCATCTTTAATAATTTCATCGAGGCGAGTGGAACGCTCGACTGGCATGCGTGCGGTTCCAGGCCAGACTTTCTGTAGATCATGATCTGCAACTCCATGGCACAGGAGTAGTTTGCCGTTGGACGTATCTACCGTCCGGCTGGTGGGTAGATTTGTGAGATATTCGATTACTGCCGGCGAAAGCTGATCTAAGAAATGAGCTTTAGGAATATGTCGCGCTTTGTTCTGTAGGACCCAGCGATCATGGTTACCCCTTACGGTGATAACTTCAAACTCGCGCAGCATGTCCACACAGCGTTCCAGCGAACCTGAACCGTCAGCGATATCCCCTGTGCACAGTAGAACCTCTGCACCGGCGCGGTTAAGCGTAGTGATCGCTTGTTCCAGATGCGTATCTTCCGCATGCACATCGCCAATTATGCCGATAGTTCCTAACATTCTGCGCTGGGTGGGTGTTGGTTAAAACATTTAATCTACCGGCTTTTGTCGGTAGCATCCAATGCAACGAAGATTGCAATCAAGATACCAAAATACAAATCTAGAGACTGGGGGAAAGAATGACTGACTTAGTAGCTTTTCGAGAAGAGACTCGGGCGTGGCTGGCGGAAAACTGTCCAGCGGGGGCGCGAGGACCGGGACCGGTATCCAATGGCAGCACAAAAATTGTGATCGAAGACGCCGACACGAATTTGTGGCTCGAGCGCATGATTGAAAAGGGCTGGACGGTACCAAACTGGCCTAAAGAATACGGTGGTGGCGGTCTATCAAATGATGAATATCTAATATTGCTGGAAGAGATGTCGGCGATAAACGCGCGACCGGCACTGTCGAGTTTTGGTACCAGTATGATCGGTCCCACGTTGCTTGAGTTTGGCACCGATGATCAGAAAGCGCGACACCTACCACGGATCGCGAGAGCCGAGCTCGAATGGTGCCAGGGTTACAGCGAACCTGGCTCAGGGAGCGACCTGGCTAGTTTAAGTACTCGTGCTGTAGACAATGGCGACCATTTCTTAATCAACGGCCAGAAAATCTGGACCTCTGGCGCACACAATGCGGATTGGATGTTCTGTCTGGTTCGAACCGATCCGGATGCGCCCAAACATGAAGGCATCAGTTTTGTTTTGCTGCCTATGGATCAAGCTGGTGTTGAGGTAAGGCCGATTCGAATGCTCAGTGGTGAGTCGCCCTTCAACGAAACATTTTTTACCGATGCGACCGCCGCGAAAGATGATTTAGTGGGTGAGCTCAACAAAGGTTGGACAGTTGGCAAGCGTCTCCTTCAACATGAACGATCCGGGATGGAAAGCCTTGTCAGCGGCGGTGCCAAAGCTGACGTCATGAGCCTTGTGGCGGAAGCCAAGCGTTGTCTTGGTGTGGAGAACGGCCAGCTTGCTGATCAGGCTTATCGTCAACAAGTGTTGAAATATGAGATGGACAACAAAGTCTTTCGTATGTCTCAACGCCGTGCCGTAGAGGAATCGGAAGGGGGTACTCCAGGAGCGGTAACCTCGATCTTCAAAGTTTATGGTAGCGAGCTACAGCAAGCCTACTATGACCTTATGCTTAAAATGCGTGGTATCCAGGGATTTCCCGATACGATCTCGTCGGGTGCGGACTCCTTCAGCGAAAAAGAGCTCGCCGATACAAAACAGTGGCTGTTCTACAGAGCGGCATCAATCTACAGTGGCAGCAACGAAGTGCAGCGCAATATCATTGCCAAGAGGGTACTGGGTTTGCCGGACTAAAGACCTCGATTGTCTAACCAAAGGAACAATTCTTAATCTCTGACGTCCAATGACCACACGCCAAACGCGTGGCGTTGCAAAATTTGGGTCCGCAGGGTGACGAGGTGGTGATTAGTTAAGAAAACGTCTCTCGACTCTTACGGAACAAGAGGGTTAATAGTTAGGTAAGAGTTGGATAAGGGGTAGGTAAGAATGGACGTAGAATTTGCGTTGACCATCTTCAACGTCATGGCGCAGTTGCTTGTCTGGTTGATTGGTATCGGAATCGTTGCGATTGCAGGCCTATATGTGATTGACCGGACGCAGACTCAGCACACCGTCCGGCGCAACTATCCGGTCATCGGTCGGTTCCGATACTGGTTTGAACATCTTGGTGAGTTTTTTCGCCAGTATTTCTTTGCCATGGACCGCGAGGAGATGCCTTTCAATCGTGCGGAGCGGTCCTGGGTCTATCAGGCAGCGAAAAACGAAGACACAACAGTATCCTTTGGTTCCACCAGAGATCTCCGCCCAGTGGGATCGGTCCTGTTTGTAAATTGTCCATATCCCACTCTCGAGGAAGATACGGTTGCAACCAGTGCAGTGACCATTGGGCCCTATTGCGATAAACCCTATCAGACAGACTCCGTTTTTCACATTTCGGGTATGAGCTATGGGGCGATATCTAAACCAGCGATTCAGGCGTTGTCTCGTGGTGCTAAGAAAGCTGGGGTTTGGATGAATACTGGCGAAGGCGCCATGTCCCCCTGGCATATAGAGGGTGGCGCAGACATCGTGCACCAGATTGGTACAGCAAAATATGGTGTGCGCGGACCAGATGGCGGCTTGAGTGATGATCGACTGCGTGAGGTAGCCGCACACGAACAAGTGCGTATGTTTGAGATAAAGCTGAGCCAAGGCGCAAAGCCCGGAAAGGGAGGAATTCTCCCGGGTGAAAAGGTGACAGAAGAGATTTCTAAAATACGCTTGATAGATGTGGGCGAGGATAGCATCAGCCCGAATCGGCATCCGGAAATTGACTCTGCGGACGAC
This sequence comes from Pseudomonadota bacterium, assembly GCA_039028095.1. Taxonomy (GTDB): domain Bacteria; phylum Pseudomonadota; class Gammaproteobacteria; order Pseudomonadales; family Azotimanducaceae; genus UBA4421. The sequence goes on along the minus strand of JBCCIU010000010.1, from coordinate 150,553 downwards.
CTTTTGGATATGATTCACAGAATCCGTTCAGTGACGGGAAAGCCGACGGGGTTTAAGGCTGTGATCGGAGCGTACGGGTGGGTCGATGAGCTGTGCGTGAAGATCAAGGAGCGCGGTATTGAGTCGGCACCAGACTTCATCACCATCGACTCCGCTGACGGTGGAACGGGCGCTGCACCCGCCAGTCTCATTGATTATATGGGGCTTCCGCTCAAGGAAAGTTTGCCGCTGGTTGTTGATATTCTTAAGAAGCATGGACTTAAGGAGCGGATAAAGATCATTGCCTCGGGGAAGTTGATTACACCTGGGCAGGTTGCCTGGGCTATGTGTGTTGGAGCAGATTTTGCGGTATCAGCGCGCGGCTTTATGCTATCGTTAGGTTGCATTCAGGCATTGCAATGCAACAAAAATACTTGCCCAACGGGTATCACTACCCACGATAAGAACCTACAGCGTGGATTGGACGTCACCGACAAGACAGAACGCGTCTACCACTACGCAAAGAGTGTTCGAAAGGAGGTGGGGATTATCGCCCATTCGTGTGGTGTACCCGAACCTCGCCGTCTCAAACGTTTTCACTGTCGTATAGTTCAGGAGGACGGATCGTCCAAGCCTTTAGATGAATTGTATCCCGAGGCTGCCGGAAGTTGATGGATGGAGAGACTGCCAAAGCTTACTTTTTGAGCCGCCCAGAGGCCTGGTTGGATTTTCCTTTCGGACCAGATGTACACGTATTCAAAATTCGCAAAAAAATGTTTGGTACGCTGGGGTGGGAAGACGACCTGGCTCGGATCAATCTAAAGTGCGATCCAGAACAGGCTTTGATGCTTCGTGATGTATTTAGCGCAGTGTTGCCGGGTTATCACATGAATAAAGCGCATTGGAATACAGTGCTGCTTGATGGGTCTATTCCCGTGGGTGAGATTGAGCGGATGATCGACCTCTCTTACGGGCTGGTTACCCGGTCACTACCAAAATCCCAACGCATCTCCCTGGAAGTTAACTATGGCCCGGATGCACTTTATCGTGCGTAAGTGATCTGTTGCGAGTACGGTCGCTTCAGATGTCCGTTCCGGCTATTCTCAAACGTTATAAAGAATAGTTAACCTATCAATCAAAATTACTTGGGGGTATGAATGACCATTCCACTTTGGTGTTTGCTTGGGGGCGTCGTGCTGCCCTATATATGGGCTGGTGTTTCGGTGCCTTTTAGAAACCAACAGCTAGGCAGTCTGGATCTCTCGCAGCCACGATTGCAAGCGGCTGCTCTGACTGAAGGTGGTGCAGGCGCCTGGGGTGCGCAGATGAATCAATGGGAAGCCGTTAGCGTATTTATGGCTGCAAATCTAGCTGCCTTTATGCAGGGGGTGGACCCCACTGGAAGCTGGGCCACTGCAAGTATTGTCTGGTTGGTAGCCCGGATCGTCCATGGCGTTTTTTACGTGATGGGTAATGCAACGCTGCGCATTGTGGGTTTTGTTGGTGGTGTCGCGATGTCCGTTTGGATCTTTGTAATGGCGGCTACTGTATAGGATCAGCCTGGCTGACCCGGTCATCCGGTGCCTGGGTCACGTCCAGCTGACTAGGGTCAACTCGATCGAACACTCGGTTAAACGTTCGGGCACGGTCGTTTGTTGGGTTTAACTTAACTGAAACCAACAAGCGACCATCGTCGCGCAGTGTCCATGATTTGGTCACCTTGCGATCCGGTGTTTTGTACTTCTGTTCGATCTTCTTTTTCTTCTTCTTCGTATCTCTACCGCGATAGTGCCCGGTAACCAGTGTTTCGTTTTCAGCCGTATCGTAGACCAACTTTGTTTTTTTGCCTGCGGTTGAAATTTCCATTGAACTGCAGCGTAGTACCGCCGGGTCCTTTGGGGACAGGTTTGACATGGGTGCTTGCTTAAACCGCCGAGGTAGGGGTAAGCCCATACCGATATGTACCTGGGGTTTAAACTGACTACCCGTGTTAACACCGCTGCCGTCTTTGTATTTCACCGCCACTTTGTCAGTTTCTTCATGGTTTATTGCCCAATGACCATCAAAATCGGAGGCGTGAAGGCAGAAGCTTAAGAGCAGTGAGGAAAAGAAAAGTATGTGCTTCATGATAATTTGTCGGCTTTTAACGGGGAAAGTTCCCCAATCCAATGGTTATGCTAACCGTGATTGGGCATGACTTTGCGTGCGAACAGGTCCAATGAGTCTAAGACCTGATCTTGATCGTGCAAGCCCTGAGGAAACAACAGAAATGCTTCTTTGATGGGCACTGATTTACTCACAGCCTCAATTTTTCGATTCAGGGTATCAGGTGAACCGACCAATAGACCTGGCATGCCTTGTCCAAAAGGCGTAGCCCAATTTTTCCAAAACCAGGCCCAGTCTTCGAATAGTTTTTCGGCCTTTGCATCACTTTCGGCACAAACCATTACCCCTCCCCAACAGGCCTGATCACCTGGTTCTACGGTATGCCCGTGAGCTTTGGCCTCGTCTGTCCATTCTTTCCATAGTAGTTTCAGAAATTCTGTATTGTCTGACAGAATAATTGGCCGTCCTTTGTATTTCGCCCAGAACTTGGCTGTCGTGAGGCTTTGGGAGAAACCTCCGTAGAGTGGGATATCATCTTGCAGTGGTCGAGGTGCGACCCCAACTTCTGAGATTCGCATGGATTCGTCCACACCTTTGCCATATTTGTAGTACACCTCGTGGTCGTGAGGGTTTACAAAGTCCTTGGGCGGAAAATTCCAGAATTTTCCTTCATGGGCGATGGTATCGTTCTGCAGGGCTTTGACGACAACCTCTACAAACTCGCTGAAATACTCTCTATTCAGTTCGTCTTCCGGTCCTTTTGCGTTCCAGGGGCCCACTGCGTTTAGGTCGGGTCGGACTTTGTAGTTTTCCACCCAGCGTGCTTGATAACCTCTGACCAGTCCCACGCCAAATCGACCTTTCAGCATATGATCCAGGGTGGTGATCTTCTCAGCAGTTTGCAGGGGATTGTTGGCTGTGGATACGAAACCACAGGTAATAATCTTCATCCGCTCTGAATGGCGTGCAAGATGCATGGCCATCAAGCAAGGATCGTTGGAGATTTCGAATCCTTCGATCTGCAGGTGGTGTTCCGGGTGGCCATAGCCGAAGTAGCCGTTGTTATCTGCGAACCTGGCGTACGCACCGATCTCGTCCAGCATGCGTTGATACAGGTCGTTGCGTTGCCCCGCCAACCCTGCCTCCAATTCATGGCGGCGCCCCACAGTGCAGTACATGAATAATCCAAAATCCATTTGTCTCCCCTTTGTGTGTCTTATTGGATAGGCACCCTATGTTCTTTGTCTCAGTCGCTGATCGCCTGAGTCAGTTCTTCGAGAGGGTCTGTGGCAGTGCCGTTCTTTTCTGCAATCAGTTTTGCTTGTCCCGCCGCCAGGAACTGTTCCAGGTCGGCTCTCAGCCCAGCCCCGTCGACAAAGGGGTGCGTATCACCCGACTGGCGTTGTTGCAGTGCCTGTGCCCTTTGGAAGACTCGCCCCATTGCCGCATGGTTTGGCAGGCTGACCGAGACACCCTGGCTCAGTTGCAATAGACGTTGGTAGCTTGCAATGTAACTTTCGGTGCGTTGCACGCCGGAGAAGTTCAAGCCCACGCCGCCCAATGTGATTGCTTGATGCAGATCGTCACCATCGCGAACCGTGTAGCGGAGTGTTAAAACGCCCTCTGTGTGTCCAGGTGTTTTAAAGAGCTCTACACGTGTGTTGCCAAGTTCGATGGTTTGCCCGTCTCGGGCCACGATTCCCAGACTTCGGTCTGGTCTGGGCATGTAAAATCGGGGGATGCTCGGTTCCGCCTCGGCTAGAATCCAATCCTCCTCGGCCATGACGACCGTAGATCCATATGCTTGTTGAAAATAAGCCGAACCCCCAGCGTGATCAAAATGACCGTGGGTGTTGATCACATATTTGATGTCGGCTGGATTCAGGCCCAGTTTGGCAATGTTTGTAAGAAGCGGCTGGACCCAGCTGCCGTACAGTGAGTCGATAAGAATCAGCCCGTCACCGGTATCTAAAACATAGGCTGAAACCCAGTCGATACCGACATAGTAAAGGTTGTCAAAAATCTGAAAGGGCTCGACATATTGAGTCCCTCGATCTTCCCAATTGGCCCAGAGCGTTTCCATTGGCCCGGGCAGCGGTGGACCGGCGAAGGTGTCTTTGGCGCATTCGCTGCAGGTGACATCGGGTGGGGCATTGAAATTTGCTAAATCAGATACCCATGCGGCAACACTCACTCCGTCGACGCCGTACGAGTAAAATTCTGGTCGGCCAAGGATCGTATGGGATTCGCCTCCGGCAATGAAAGTGCGGAAGTTCTGTGCTTCGGCTCGAATATCCGCGTGATTGGCTTTCAAGGCGTCTAAGAGGTTCACATCGCGAGATCCAGACAAAGCAAGAAAGCGCTTTTGCACGCTGTCATGAGCCGCGTCGTACTCTGCAAACATCACCTCAGGATGGGCTTTGGCTGCGGCGATATAGAGCTTTTCGTAGTTGAACTGCGCCTGCTCTAGATGCTTGAAACCACGTTCTGACGTGATAAATCCGAAAGTACCCCACTGTTCATCAGGTCGTGTATCAGCATTCAGTCGGCGATAACCGCCCGCACCGTCTCCTAACTGGGCAACTCTAGATTCTGGATAAGCATCCGCGATCAGGCTTGCATAGAATGGTGAGGGAATGGCGCCGGCAGAAGAACCCGTAACAAATATCCTGTCTGGAGCAGAGACATTTTGATAGGTCCAATCCAAAACAGCCTGCATGTTTGCGCGGCCGCGGTGATAGATCTTCAATGGAGATTGGTCAGGTTGTGTCGCCGGATAGACTGTGTCCGAAGCTCCGATATGAACGTCTCCGCTGCAGTAAGGTGCGTAAACTACGCTGTAATCGCGAAAAGGGTTTTTGGGGTTGCTGGTATTAAAAATACCAAATGACCCAGGACTAAAATCCTCCGGCGTATTGATTCGATAGGTTGGCTGCATATTCGGATCACAGGTTTCGCGGGTCCAACACGCGCCACCACCCATAAGGTAGACCAGCAATTTTTTCGGGTCGCCTTTGCGCACAAAAAAGTGGTACGGCGATCCATCTGAACAAATGCTCTCACCTGCGGGCGTAAATCTGTTCCAGCCTTCGCCAAGACTAGTAACTCCGGTCGCGCCGGTCCCCTGATTGTCACTGATATCAGGGTTTAACGAGTTGCCACACCCGATCAACAGTAAGACGGCTAAGCATGCAAGCGTTCTCAATGTACTCTCCCCTAAATCTGGACCAGTTAGGTTACCATGCTCAAGGAGCTTGTGAATGCGTGAACGGGTTGGAGAATCTGGTGACACGAAAAGAATTGATTGGCGTGCTGACCCAATGGCAAAGCGGTGAGCGAGACGAATTGGCGATTTGGGAATGGGCTGCAGAATCCGTGGAGGCGCGTCAAGCGAATGGTCCGGATGCTGACGAACTGGTCCGCGATATCATGGATCTGCTTGGGGCATTACCCTATGAAATGGTGATTGTAGATGATCTGCCCGTGTTCCTAGACGCACTGGAAAATCCGCTTGAAGAAACCGACCTTTCAATCAATCTGTTGTGGAATCATATGGATGCCGTGGATGTAGATACCAGGCGGCTGCAGCATGCAGAACATCCTTTTTACGGTCAATTTACGCACGCTGATTAACCGCCAGTCGTTGTGTTTCGCGCCGAATCGACCGGGTTGTGTGGGATGCGTCGGATCTTGCTGGTGTCATACCCCAAGGCGGTAACCTGACCGATCAGTTCAGCGTAAGTTTCATCACTGACATTCGGGTAACGCGCCATCACCCAGACATAATCCAATTTACTCCGACCGATGATGGTGTACTGATACTCAGGATCCAGATAAGCGATTCTATATTCGGCTTTAATAGGCCAGATAAATTGCATACCCCATAACCCTTTGGACTGTTGACTCACAAATGCGGTGGGGGTGTACGTCTTTAAGGGTCCATCCAACGCACCCTCGTTGAAGGTGAATTGTGTGTTGATGCGATTCCCCACGGGCTCGGAGTAGCTCTCTATGGCGTTGAACGCGTTGGTCTCAATGAAGGTTGGAATATTTGCGATGACGTACCAATCCCCCGCAAATTTGTTTAGGTCGAGTTCATGAATAGTTGGGAAGTCGGAATGACTGGCACAGCCGGCGGTGGCGGCAATTAGGGAAATGACTGCTAAACGATAAAGGCGATAAACGGTCTTCATGATGAACTCGAATTTTGGCGCGTCAGTGGGGTGGTTTCGGGGATATATCGAACCAAACGGTTATCGGGGCTTAAAGTTTCCAGCCCCAGCCAGGTATTTGAATCGGTGTGGTACCACAAATCGATATGCCCAGCTTGCAAGGTAATTCGGTATTGCTCTGCAGTATAAGAATCTCCGCCGACGTCGAAGTTGGTTTGTCCGGTGTAGCTGATATCGACCTCCTCAAGCTCGCCTGTTTGGGCGTTCAACAGGCGCCTGGATTCCAGAATGGCCGGATTCCAGTAGGCGAAGGTCTGTACGCAAGGTGGCATTTCAACAGTGCCTGAGCTATTGCTAACCACAAATCCCTGGTCTGTCGTTTTACCTGTTACGGCAAATCGTTTTCTGTTCGCGAGGGTTTTCGATTCAATACTCTGCAAGCAGTTGGCTCGCCACCGCTCTGCGCTCTCGTGATCGTAATCAAACACATTGACGAAGAGTAATTTAACGTTGAAGGAGGCCTGGGATGAAAGTTCCTGCTCACCGGGTCGGGAGACAAGGCGAAAGTCATGCGTGCCAATCTGCCGTTCGCCAACCATGACTTTAAAGCGCCAGAGGTCTTGGGTTTCGGCAGCCAGACACGAAAGTGCCAGGCAGTTAAGGGCGATAGCAATGAGGATTTTGAAATAGTTCATAGGGTGCTAATTTTTTCGATGAGACGAGCGCAATGTGCACAACTGCCAGTGAAAGGGTCGTTGATCGAGAGTGAAATCTACGTGAACAAAAAATCTACTCACATGGCCTTCACACGAAACTCAGTAAGCTTTTGAAATGAAAGTGATAAATGGTGTTTTGTTCAAACTTAACTGGATTGCCTGTGTGGTGGGCGGTGCGCTCTGGGGCGCGCTTGGTGTAGCCGCACTGATTGGCTTTTCTGGCTATGCCGGCACCCTCAAGCGTGATGCCGGTTTGGCGCTTTGCTTAGGCGCAATCGGCGCCGCGCTAGATACGCTGTGGATCGCACTTGGGTGGCTTGACTACGGCACCCTCTTTGCGCCGCTGTGGATCATTATGCTTTGGGTTGGCTTGGCGCTTTGCCTTAATCATGCCATGGCCTTTTTTGTCTCACGGCCACTGCTCGGTGGAGCGCTCTCCGGTGCAGCAGCACCGCTGACATATTTGAGTGGCGCAAGCCTGGGCGCGGTGGTTGTACCAAATGCGTGGTGGTTAGGTGTAATCGGCTTGGTCTGGGGTGTTCTGTTTACTGGAGTCTTCTGGTACCTGCAGAATCAAATGACCCGAATCCAGGAAGTCGAGACCGCGGGTGTGGCGCCACAGTCGTGAAATACTCGAGGGTTCGATGCCGCGCCTTAGAAAGCGTCGAGCCGTTCTCAAAAGAGCGTGCCGGATGCATCCCCGCATCGTAACGCAGCCATGAGAGGGGGTAGCTTACGCGCAAAGATTATCCGAGTCTTTGCGATCCAGGTACTGCTGATCAGCTTGGCAACCATGCTTGGCATTTTCCTGAGTAACAGCATTATCCAGGACAGCTTGATGCGCAGCGCTCTAAATGGTGAAGCTGAGCATTACTGGACGTTGTTCAAGGCAGATCCAAACCAACCACTTCCAAACACGGACAACCTGGTGGGGTACATGGCGGTTGCTGGGGATCTCAGCAGTTTGCCTGAAGCGGTTTATAAGATCGGTGTCGAACCAGGCTATCACCGTGGGGAGTTCTCCTCTCATCATCACATCGTGCACGTCTCAGATTTCGAAGAGAACCGGCTCTATCTGGTTTTTGATAACGAGAGCGTCAGTGATTTGGCCCTGTTTTTTGGCATTGTGCCACTTTTTGTTGTGCTCCTATTGGTCTACGGCCTGATGCTTTTCGCCTACAGAATGTCCCAACGTGCTATTTCTCCGATCGTCAGACTGGCAAATTATCTGGATGAGTTTGAGTTTGGTGTGGAAAACTCGGAGCTGGAGTTGGGACCACTGCGCAACCAAACGGATACCGAAGCGGCTACCATGATCGAAGCGCTAGATCATTTTACCGAACGGGTAAATGCGTTTGTGGAACGAGAGCGAATGTTCACCAGGGATGCCAGTCACGAACTTCGCACGCCTGTGGCGGTGTTCAAGGCATCCCTGGATCTATTGGAAAAAAATCAGTCCCTGTCCGGAACAGATAGTAAGGCAATGTTGCGTATGCGCCGCACTGTTAATGACATGGAAGGGTTGATCGAAACATTACTGTTGTTGGCGAGTGAACAAATGCCACCCAACGAATCTGTTGCCGTGGAAGAGGTGGTTGAGCGGCAGATTGAACAGCTGACGCCGTTGGCGCAAACGGCGGGCAATCAGATGAGTTTTCGATGCGAGTCCAAATTGCTAGTCCATGCCCCAACTCGGGTCGTGCAGATCCTGGTGACCAATTTGCTCAAGAATGCGAATACCTACACTCAAAAGGGTGATATTGAGGTTGTGCTCGACGACAGCAGACTGATGGTTGCGGATACAGGGGTGGGCATGTCAGCGCAGGAGCTCAAGCATGCATTTGAGCCGTTCTATCGTGGCCCGGTTGCGCGTGACAGTAGTCGAGGACACGGCTTGGGCCTTTCGATTGTCAAACGCCTGATTGCGCAATACAACTGGCATATAGAAGTTGAGAGTGAGCCTGGTGAGGGCACAAAAATCAGTATTATATTTTGAGAGGAAGAAGAGGGGAGCGCTAGGGTAAGGGAGTGCCTACTCGTCGATCGGCGCCCTCACCGAGTAACCTTGACCGGTGTGGGTCTGCATCATGGGGTGGTCAAAGGGTTTATCCAACAGTCGGCGGAGGTTGTAAAGATGACTGCGCAATGTGTCACTGTCAGGTAAATCGTCCCCCCATAATTCCTGCTCAATTTTGGCCCTTGGAACGACTCGGGGCGATTCCCGCATCAGGATCTGCAATATCTCAAACAACGTTTTTGACAGCTTGATAGGCTGGGTGTCTCGAGTCACTTCCATAGTCGAGACATCCATGTGAAGCGCGCCAACCGTATACGTAGTCGCCATACCCTTGGTTCGCCTGATCAGCGCTTCGATGCGCGCTTCGAGCTCGGGCATGTCAAAGGGCTTGATCAGATAATCGTCTGCTCCGGATTCAAAGCCTGCCAGTTTATCGTCGAGCTGGTCACGAGCGGTGAGCATGATAATTGGGGTGGGCAAGTTGGCGTCATTGCGTAATCGTTTGCAGACTTCGAGACCGTCCAGCCCGGGTAACATGATATCTAACACGATAATGTCATAGTTTTCGGTGACGGCCAGGTGCAGAGCGGTTAATCCGTCAGCAGCATAGTCGACGATGCAGTTCACGGCTTCGAGATACTCTCCGACTGCCTCTGCTAGTTCCTGGTGGTCCTCAACCAGAAGTACATTGGTATTGGCAATGTTCGACATCGGCTTAGTTTAGGTTGATTAGGCCTGGATCGCGACCGCAATCATCAAAAAAAAGGTCATCACGACCGCGCCAGCGGCGGCCAGAAGCATGCGGGATTTCAGAGAGGTAATGGTTTCAAACATAAGGGGCTCCAATATAGTCTTCTACGTTATCGGAATCGGTGTGAAACCCGCATGGTACAAGGGTGAAATCCACGTGAAGAAGCTAATCGGTCAGTATGCGAATTGGTCGACACGAGCGGCACCCTGGCTAACTCCTTTACCCCTGGTAATGCTCTCATCCAGCCAGGTGGCCAGTGCCTGAGTGATCCAGGGGTGTGCGCTTTGCAGATCGTTCAAGCCATCTTTGCCGACCCAGCACCCGTCAAAGGGCACTGGAAATCCGTTGTCGTTCAGCTCGTAAGCGTAAAGTCGGCACAGTCCATCTCCTTCCGCAAAATCCCCCACGTAACTCAGCCAGGGTGTTTCTATCTGCACTTGTTCGCGCAAATAGGATTGGGCGGGCGCAATATGGTTGCCCAGGTCCCAATCCGGAATGGCTCGTTCTTGCCAAACCTCACCGCCAGGTAACTCATTCTGGCCTGCATCGTTTTTCTGCAGATAGACTTCCCACTCGCTCTTCGATTTGCGCAGTAACAAGGTGCGCGTGGTTAGGATGTCTAGGTCACTGTGTACCGCAATGAGCTTGCGCCCCTCGGGTGACAGGTTGTCAGCCACTTTGTTGTTGAATAGGTAATAACCGGTTGCAGGAGGGTGGCTTGCTGCCGCGTATTTGTTGAACAATCCAACGCGGTGGTGAGTGGATAGATTTGGCGCTGCTTTGTGCCAAAGATGCATGTTCATGAATAGAAGATCGCCCCGCCGCAGTTGCGGGTCTATAAAATTCTCGGGTTCAGGTTTCACTGCGGGTGAAACTTCAAGGCAACGGCCAGAGCCTGTGTGAATACGATCTAACAGATGCGAACCGGGTGCGATAAAAAGCTGACCGGTTTCCTCGTTGTAATCGCAAAAAGGCACGATAGCGAAAAGCCAGCGCATGGATGATCCGACCGGACGCCAACGCTTGTAGTCGTGGTGAGCGCCCAAGCCGGAACCCTTTGGCGTTCTATCGTAGATCACATAGGCGGTCAAAACGATTTCATCATCAAGCAGCGTTTCAGCGCCGTGTACGATGGTGGGATGTTCGATAATAAATCCGAGATCTGGATCTGCAGGTGCCTGGGTTGCCAGGGTATAGCGGCCAGGGGCGGGATATACGGGGGCATATGGATCCAGGGTCTGATCGAGAGGTGGGTTGTTCGCAACCCCGCGCTCTAAACGTTCAATCGTTTCCTCGTTGATGGCATTCCGTAAGATCAGATAGCCATCTTCTACATACCGCTGGACTTGTTCCTGGTTGAGCATGTGTTCCCCCATTTCTTCTCGATGCTGGCGTAACACTGATAAGATACGCGGCTTCGTGTGAATGGGTGAGTTTTATGACAGAAGCGGCCTCGGCGCAACTGTCGGAGTTGATCGATCTATTGGATTTGGAGCAGGTTGAGCAAAATCTGTTTCGAGCTGTGCATCCAAAGGATCGTGAGCGCAGGCTATATGGTGGTCAGATAATGGCCCAGGCTTTGATGGCGGCTTCTCGGACCGTAGAAGACCGACTGGTTCATTCTCTACACGGATATTTTCTTCGACCTGGAAGTCCAACTACGCCTGCGATCATTCAAGTTGAACGACTCCGAGATGGGGGTAGTTTTTCCGCCAGGCGCGTTGTTGTTGTGCAGCGCGGTGAGGCGATATTCAACATGGATGTGTCGTTTCAAGTGCCTGAGCTAGGTCTCGAGCATCAGGTAGAGAATCCGAGACCTGATGTTCTTCCGCCGGTACCGGAAAAGATCCCGGACTATCTGCATGAATCTGCGTTTATCACCTGGCGGCATGAATTTCGTCGTCTGCAAGAACAAGCGCCGCAGCCCCCGGAACAGTTTGTCTGGTTTAAGGCAAACGGTAAGGTGCCTGCTGACGCGACGTTACGTGCCTGCTTGCTGGTTTACGAATCTGATAACACGTTGATATCCACGGCGCGCTTACCCCATCGTGGTAATTTCGATCGAGAAGCCATGCAGGTTGCCAGCCTGGACCATGCTATGTGGTTCCACCACCACCCGGTGCCGGTAGATAGCTGGTTGATGTACGCACAGGATTCGCCGAGCACATCTGGTGGCAGGGGCATGAGTCGCGGCAGTATCTATACAGAAGCTGGCTTGCTGATTGCATCTACCGTCCAGGAAGGGTTGATTCGCGTACACAAGCCATGAGCTTGGCTTGCAGGCTTGATATGACTTAGGCTGTTCGGGGTGGGTCGACTTCAATGAGTGAATTAGGAGAGCGAGTGAAGCGGTTAGACAAAGAGATCAAAATATTGGCAAAGATGCTATGCCTGATGGGCATAGTATTTTTACCAGGCACGACCTTCGCCAGCGACTTCGACTTGCAGAGCTATGCGGATCAAGCGGTCCCAAGACTGTCTGGATATCTTCAGATCGACACGATTAACCCACCGGGTAACGAAACAGCGGGGGTGGAGTATCTTAAAGCTATGCTGGACGAAGCTGGTCTCGCCTATACGGCTGCAGAATCAGCGCCTGGACGCGGCAATCTATGGGCCAAGCTTCCGGCAACCACGCGACGATCTAAGCCTGGATTGGTGTTGCTGCATCACATTGATGTGGTGCCAGCCAATCGCACTTACTGGAGCTTTGACCCCCTTTCGGGCGAGGTTAAAGACGGTTGGATTTATGGTCGCGGTGCAATCGATACCAAGGGCTTGGGGATGGCGCAGCTGCAGGCGTTTCTTGCGCTGCATGCCAGCGGGGTCGCGCGTAACCGTGATGTTTGGCTGATTGCGACGGCTGATGAGGAAGCTGGTGGATTTTTTGGTGCGGGGTGGCTAATCGAGAATCATCCCGAGATATTCGAAAACGTGGGTTTTGTGCTCAACGAAGGTGGTTCTTCCAGAAAGTTTGGTGACACAACAGCCACCCTGGTGGAGGTTACTCAGAAGGTACCTTTGTGGTTGCGTCTCACATCCTACGGCCGTCCAGGACATGGCTCTGCGCCCCTTGTCGAAACCTCAGTGACACGGATGGTGCGCGCTCTGAAAAGAATCAGCGAAACTGAATTTCCGGTCAGGGTGCTGCCGCCGGTTGCGCAAATGCTAGAGGGAATAGCGCCATTCCAGTCCGGTCCTGATCAGCAGATGTTCGCCAATATGGCCAGGGTACAACCTGGTGAAGATCGTTTGCTTGAGCTGAAGTTAAAAAACCCTGGCGTGCACGCGCTGTTGCGCAATACTTGCTCGATCACGCGGATGGAAGGTAGTAGCAAGATCAATGTCATTCCTGCAGAAGCTCACGCGGAACTCGATTGCCGACTATTACCCGACCAGGATCCGGAGGAGTTTTTGGAACAGCTGGCAACCATCATCAATGACAAGGAAATTAAGGTAGAAAAATTGATGGGGTTTACGCCAGCGGTCAGCTCTGTCGATACATCGCTATATGAAGCGATCCAACGTGTTTCCATGGACGCGCAGAGTGCGCAGGTGATACCCACCGTTGCGGGTGGTTTTACCGACAGTCACTTCTTTCGAGATCTGGGCATTACCAGTTATGGATACTCACCGTTCACTTTCACCACCGGAGAATTTGCGGGTGTACACGGGAATGACGAACGTGTTTCGGTGAGGAATGTTGTCGATGGTGTAAAAATATATTTTCAACTGCTAACGGATTTTGTTGGCGAATAACTTTTGTTGGTAGACTTTTTTTGATTAAACGAGGTAAACATGCAGACAGTTGAGCACGACCTAGATTTTTCTCCCATCCACAATGCCATGCGCAAGTATGTGGATGACAATATATTGTCATGCTTGAGTACCGTTGTTATGCGCGGTACCGATATCCTTGATTATGAAACGTTTGGTTACATGGATACTGAAAGCCAGCGGCCGCTCACTAAGAATGCAATCTATCGCATGTACTCCAACACCAAGATCGTGACCTCAGTTGCGTTGATGACTTTGTTTGAGGAAGGTCGCTTTAAACTTGATGATCCCTTGGCGAACTACATGCCAGAATTTGGTGATATGCAGGTTCTGCTGCCTGACGCGAAGACTGCTGGCGATACTCAAGCGGTCAAGAGCCCAATTCTGATTAAGCACATATTAAGTCACAGTGCAGGACTGAGTTATGGCTTTATCGATCCGGAATCGGTGATCGATCAGGCTTACATTCAAGGTGGTCTCAACGTTCTTGGTGATGCGTCCATGGATCTAGAAGAGTTCTGCAGTGTTGCAGCGACCTTGCCGCTAGCCTATGAGCCGGGAACCGATTGGCGCTATTCGGTCGCGACGGATGTTTGCGCTCGTTTGGTGGAAGTTTTATCTGGACAGAAATTTGACGACTTTTTGCAGCAGAGAATATTTACCCCGCTGAACATGCCGGATACTGATTTTTGGGTACCTGAAGAAAAAGCTGAGCGTTTTATAACCATGTACGCCCCGGTCGATCTACTGGACCCGATGAAGCCAGGTATGGTGAAAGCGGATGATTCGGTCAACGGGCAATATAATAGCCGCCGAGCGTTCCTCAGTGGCGGTGGAGGTCTGGTCTCGACCATCAGTGACTATATGACGTTTATACGCATGATCGTAAATGGGGGAGAAATTGATGGTGCCCGAATTCTTCAAGAAGAAACCATTAAACTCATGCGAACAAATCAATTAGCTCCCGGGATAGAGGTCAAATTTCCCATGTGGAGTATGCCCGGGACCGTCTTTGGTTTGGGTTTTGCGTTGCAGGAAACTCTGGTCTCAGCCCGTCACCCAAGTGCCCAGGATGAATACCACTGGGGTGGTATGGCTGGCACGCATACCTGGATGGCGCCTTTTGCGGCAGATGGCCAGAGCATCATGGGAATGTGCTCTACTCAACGCATGCCGGGTTTCTGGCACCCCTTCAGCCACGAATTTAAGAAACTGGCGTATGAGATTGCTGGTTGACTAAAAGCCATACTTTTTACTTTTCGACGGGTAGCCGCTATAGCTACCTTGCGATGTCGCAGCTACCGAGGATTGAGCAGCGTTACGGCGTTACATTCGATTGGGTACCTGTAAATGGGAAACGTATTCGCAGTCTGCGAGGGGCCGATCCCTTTCTTGGACCCCCGCTGTCTGGACAATACGATTGGGACTATCGTGAGCGGGATGCCAAGGCCTGGGCTGATTTTTATGGCGTGGTTTATAACGAGCCTGAACAGATAGATTTTGATGTTGAGTGTCTGTTGCGAGGGATCATCGCCGCTGCCAAACAGACTGACATTCGCCCGTATGCCTGGGCGCTGGCACAAGCCGTATTTGCCTTGCAGGCGGATCTTCGCAGCATTGAAGTGACGCAACAGTTAGTTGAGCGGATAGCTCGAGAATGTGGTCTCAACGTGCCGCGTCTTGTTGAAGATTGTCATCACCCAAACACACAATTGCAGTTAGAAGAGAACTGCCGGGAGGCCGTTGCGCGTGGTGCTTTTGGTACTCCAACTGTGTTCGTGGGTGAGGAAATGTTCTGGGGTAACGATAGATTGGGTCTGCTTGAATTTCGTCTGTCAGCCGCGCATGCCGAGGATAAACCAATAGCGGTGGTGCGATTGGATCATGTGGTGTTGAAATCGCCGGCGCCGGAGCGACTGGCAGACTTTTACTGCAAGGCATTTGGTACCCGGGTTGAACGACAAATCGAAGACTTTCTGTGGCAACTGAGAATTGGAGAAAGTTTATTGGATATCCTGCGCGCTGACTCAGGTGTGAAAGGCGCGGAAGGTATGGGCGGAGGGGAAGGCCCGGACAGCCTGAAACAATCAAATATGGATCACTTTGCGGTCACTGTGAATCGGTTTGATCCACAACGTATTGCAGCCCATCTAAAAGATCTGGATGTTGAATCGGAATATGTTGAACGCATCTACGGTGCGGAAGGTTATGGTCCCTCGGTTTACTTTTATGATCCCGACGGTAACCGTGTAGAACTGAAGATTGCCAGACGTCGCTAGAACCAGTGCAAGTTGGAGTGGCTGCGTTATGTGCCTCCTTCTCGCACCAGTGTCGTCAATCTGTCCAGCATGGAAATGATGGTACTGACAATCAGAATCCAGGCCGCGATCTGAAGACCAGGTTCGATGATGTATTCCCAGAGCGGCAGTAGCGGCAGACCCAACAACAGATTAATCTGCATTAACGTGTGTGCGCCGATCGCAGTGCCGACCAAGGCAAAATACGCAACCCCATTAGATTTGCCTAACCGACTGGTGCGTAAACTTTTGCCTGCCAGAGCCTTGGAATCGAGCATATATTGAATAAACGCCGAGGGGATGAGTAAAGCTAACAGCAAGGGCACAAGGCCCAACCACGCCAATGCCAGACAGCCTCCGGTTACAAACAAGGCGTCCGTGCCATGGTCCAACAAACCACCCAGGGGTGATACCTGGTTGTATTTGCGTGCCAGCTTACCGTCATAGACATCGCTGACAACCGCCGCGGTAAACAGCAGCGCAGCAATCCACCATAATTCGATCAGCATGCACCAAACGGTGGGTGCTATTAGTAAAGTTCGCGATAGAGTGAGGAGATTTGCTCGAGTAAAAAGGGGTTTAAGCATACTGCTTTTGTGAGTGACCTATCTTTCGACCAGTTCGAACACCACGCCGCCACTTTCGAAGAAGGAACTGCCATCAGGGTCGATGTCGTATTTGTTGATATAGGCCTGCAAGACGTCGGGGGGTAGGTCCTGACGCTCCATAAGAATTGCGTAGGCATCGTACAGTTCGTGTTTGATGCCCAGCACCACGGCATTGTTTTTGGCGATATTTTGAACCCAGCGGCTTTCTGAGCTAACGGCAGCGATGTAGAAACTACCTTGTGTTTGTACGCCCCAGATGGTGACTGAGTAGGGGTCTGATGGATTTGTTTGCAGCAATACGTTTTCGATTCGGTCGGTGAAAGTCCAATCTTTTGGCCATGGTACGGTCTCACCCTCAAGCGTACCGCCTGCGATCGGGCCAAGCGGACTTGAACAGGCGCCCAACGCAAACAAGCCGATGGTCAATATCCAGTTTCGCAATGTGCTGACCGACTCGCATACCCCGTACCAAATCAAGTGCACGTTGTTGGTCGATGTTCTATTTTTTAGCAAGTAATCCAAGATCGCCCCCAGTCTGCGCAGATCACCCCACCGAGTAGGGCTATGTTACATGGATATGCGCCGATGTAGAAAAATCATTTTTTGCCTGGCAAGGTATCCATGTCCACGGCATGTGGGCATTTTCGGATCTACGAAACAGGCATTACCTTAACAACAGTTGGAGACCAAACGTGGCTCAATGGTTCATTACCGGTGCAAACGGTAACCTCGGCAAACAGTTGATACGTTTCTTACTTGAGCGTGGTTCAAATGATCAGATTGTGGCCGTGGTGAGACGGGAAAACGCAACGTCCAGCATCGAACAATTGCCGCTGTCAGACGAAGCTCGATCGCGCCTGAAGATTGAAGTGGCTGATTACGAAGATGTGGCAGGTATGGCCAAAATTGCTCGGGGTTGTGATCATGCTGTCCATTTGGTCGGCATCCTGAAGGCGACGAAGTGGGCGTCTTATGAATCTGCCCATGAAAATAGCTGCGCAGCTCTCAAATCCGCGCTGGATGAGGCTGGTGTTGAACATGTGACCTATATGTCTATTGTGGGCTCATCACCCGGGTCCAAGAATGCTTGTTTACGATCCAAAGGCAAGGCTGAGGAGCTTCTGGCTGAAGGTAGTTTCACAACCTGTGTACTGCGAGTGCCCATGGTGTTAGGTGTGGGCGACTACGCCAGTTTCGCGCTGAAAAAGCGGGCTTTGTCGAGGCTGTCATTCGGATTTCGAAACACCAGTTTGGAACAACCCATATTTGCTGGTGATGTGGTGCACGCTATCGCATTGGCTGGTGATAACCAGGTTGGCGGCACGCTGAATCTAGCCGGACCTGAATGTTTGACCCGCACTCAACTCACTCAGCGGGCCGCTTCAATACTGAATCACAGCACTACCTGTGTCTCACTACCCATGGGTTTGGGATTGGCGATGGCTGGTCTGCTAGAGACATTGTTGAGTAATCCTCCAGTCACCCGCGCCATGCTCGAGGTCCTAGATCATGATGATCAGGTTGACGCTGATCAGGCCTTGAAGACGTTAAATCTGCCAAAGCTCACGGAGCTGGATGCCATGTTGTCGCGGGTCCTGAGTGACTAATCAAAATAGTTAGGATAGTTTTCTGGCTAGGTAAGGCAGACTTTCATCCAGGCGATAATCGATGCCGCTGTGAGTGCCTTCGAATTCCTGGTACTTGTGGACAATGTTCAACTGGCGCATTTTTGCGCTGAGTTGGCGGGTGCCGAAGTGCAGGTGGTACTGATCAAGCCAGCCACAGTCAAGAAATATTGCCCGCAGGGTTCTCATTTTGGGTGCAGCTTTTGTGATCATGTTAAGAGGATCGTGCTTGCGCCAGGCTTGCCAGCGTTTTGGCAGAACCTCTCCGGTATTTAAGTCGTACGGCAGGGTGTAGCCAAGTTTAGTTTCATGGTTTGGATCGTAGGATGCGGTCATGCACAGCATCATCAGGGTTGTGATATCCATACTACTCGGACGTTGGGTTTTAAAAGCGTATTCAAGGAAGCGGGCAATCCTGCCGTCATCCCCGCCCGGGCTATTTTGGGCGCGCGTGGGTGGCTTGGTTTTCCATCTCTGTAGATGGGTTAGAACCGCTGGCCATTCTGTCTGATATAAGAGTTCAAAATAACAATCCGGGGAATGGGCGGCGATACCACCCCAGAATTTGGAATAGCGCATACCGTGTATTAAGGCGCCATAACCGCCCGAAGATTTGCCGTAACATCCTCGATGGACTCGGTCTGGTTTTGTCCTGAACGACGCGTCGACGAATGGAATCAGTTCTTTCGTAAGGTAGTCGGCGTAATTTCCCACAGCGCCAGAATTGATGTACTGATTTCCACCGTAGCTGGTAAAGCAGTCTGGAAAGACCACAATACAGTGGGGCATGTTAGATTTTGACATCAAGCGGTCCAGCCGTTCTGGAATACTCATTTCAAAATTCTTCCAGCCTACCCGCCCCGGACCCGCACCGGTAAAGCCTGCTAGGTCAAACAAAACCGGATATCGGCGCTTGTTACGACTGTTGTAGCTTGGGGGTAGATAAACGGGAAACTGCCTCAGGCTGGGGTCACCCAGCGCGTTGTCTTTGAGGATTTCCGATTGAAACTCCAAGTGGATTACGCTGCCGTTCAGGGTCGCTGACGTTTTTCGCATCTTTACCTCGCTTGCTTCACAACAACTTTCCAATTTCACCGAACTGATCACGAAAAGCCTAACTGATTTCAGGTAGCTTGGCTGTAAGTACGCTGGAAAACGGGCGTTGTCCCTGTGCGCGTGCGGCATAGGCAAATCATTTGCGTATAAACCATTGGATTTGCTCTCAGCTCAAAGAATATCAGAGGAAGCTTGGCGGTGGCGAAGGATACAGGCAGCCAGATCTCGAATCAGGAAAATAACGGACCAGACCCCATGGCACTTCAGGCAGAGGTGCAGAAATGGCAGGAGCGGGTACCGAAGCTGGCAAGCGCATTGCGCGAACGATCAGAGGCTCTAGAGGCGGCAAAAGAAGAAATTCGACGGCTGCAAAGTCAATCGGGAGACAACAATTCGAATCCGGAAACGATAGATGCGCGCCTGTCTACTCGTGATGAATTGATCGAAGAATTGGAACAAAAGCTTCTGGAGGCGGATAACCAGCGTCGTGAGATAGCTTCGCAGATTCATGCGCGTGATCTAGAGATAGAAGCCCAGACTTCGCAGGCATCACATTGGAAGGAAAAATGGCAGCGGGTCACACGCTCGCTGGATGAAGCGGTAGCGGACAAAAATGCTCAAGCGCAATCCTATGCGGAGACGGAAAACCGATGGCAGGAAAGCGAGCAAGATCTGCTGCAACAACATCAGGATATGCAGGATGAGCTGCTGCAGGAAATCAAACATCTTAACGAGCACATAGAAAAAATTGATCAGGATGCCAATAATTATTTGGCCGAGCGAGATGATCAACTCGCTCGAGTCGAGCGTTTACAGTCTGAATGTGAGTCGCTCGGCGATAGAAACAAGAATCTCCACGCAAGTGCCGAGCTTGCGAACAACCAGATGGAAAGCATGGGTGAAGAGGTTGGCGTCCTCAATCAACAGATAGAAGGTCTGAGTGAAGATCTTCTGCAAGCACGTAATGCACAGTTGGAATCGGAAGAAGCTTTGCAGGACGCTTTGCTTGAGCAGGCGAAAATTCAGAATGTGGTGGATGATCAACGCGTGCAGACCGAAGCGATAAGCAGCGCGCACGCCCGCTATGCGCAAGACACCTCAGCGTTGGTGGCCGATCAGGAAGCGACGATCGTTAGTCTTCGGGAAGAGATGGTGGATGTGGTTTCCAGGTTGACCCAGGAGACTAGTGCGGCTGTCATAGAGCGGGACCAGGCGACTGCGGCGATTGCCAAACTCGAACAGACCGTTGCCCAACATGATGACGTTGTGACATCGATTCGGGTTGAGCTCGAGCGTACCAAGGAACAGCTGAACGAACGTTCTCAGTTTGTCCGTCAGTTGGAAGCTGAAATGGATTCAAACAAACAGGAACAACAGGAAAAGTTGAAGCGGTTTGGTGAGCTGGAGTCTGCAACTGTTGCATTAGAAACCGAATTGGCTGAGGCGAATAATCGATCCGCCACCCACCAGGAGCATGCACAAAACCTCGAACAAAAGCTGCAGCAGCAGATGCAGTTGTTAAATCAGTTAGAGGATGAGTTGAGTCAATCGACCAAAGATGCCGGTCAGGAAGTTCGAGTGTTGGAAGAGCGGGTCCGACAGCTTCAGGAGAAACTAGTCGCTGCCTGCGAACAACGTGATGAATTGCAGGATGAGTTGCAGAATCTTCGTGATGCGTCGTCTAATTCCCTCGAGGTGCCGGATTCTGATGAAATGGAAGCTCTGCAACATGATATTGCGGCCTTACACAGAGTGCTCAAAGAGCGTACGGAAGAACTTCAGGATTTACGCTGGCGCTACGAGCAGAAGGACGTTGCCGAAAGTGAAAACGTGGTCATGATCCTCAATCAGCAGCTGCGAGATGCCAGGTCAGAAAATGAACGGTTGTTGCTTAGACTTGGCCAGTCCCAGGTTGAGTTTGATGATCTGACCGAAATCCGCGGAGTTGGCAGCAAGCTGGCGCGGCAGCTGCATCAATTGGGTTACACCAGCTATGCGCAGATTGCTCAGTTGAGTGCCAACGGTTTGGAAGAAGCAGAACACCCGCTGTATAGCATGCGGGCTCGAATTGTTCGGGATGAGTGGATAGATCAGGCTAAATCGCTCAGCAACGATGACCCGGTTGGGCTGAACAGTATTTAGACCAGTTCGGCGATTTTATCGACGACATCATCCCAATACTCAAGCAGGATCAGTGAGCCGTGTTCGGGGAAAACTCGATAGTGCACATTCAGTTCGTCCAGGGCCGACCGAAGTGAGGGGAGTGGACAAATTGCATCTGCCGCGCCGTGCCAAGCAACAATGGGCGCGGTGATCTTAGACAAATCGATCTCTGCTGGGGAAGAAAAACATTGCAGCTCCCCACTGATGCCTGCGCCAGAGACGGTCAGGTTTTCCAGAATGTAATCTACCATGTGTTGCATCAGCGCCTCGTTGTTCAGTAACAGATCACGATCGTGGGGTACCGCACCATAGACTTTAAGCAATGTTGCACGAATGGATTCGGGAGTTGCGCGTGTGCGCAGAATATTGAAGAAGGTACGCAGTAGCCATGGGCGATTCATTAATCCATATCGCAACAGAGCGAGGTTGTTAGTTTCCCCGCTTGGATACGCCACAGGCGCTCGGCCGGAAACCAGCATGATGTTTTTTATTTGGTCCCCTAAGGTCAGTGCGGTGGTCAGGGCGTGGGCCGCCCCAGACATAAAACCAAGCAGCGTTACGGTTGTGTGAATGTTCAGGTCCTGCAGCACGCGCAAACAGTCTTGCGAAGTCGTATTAAAATCGTAGCTGGGAACCGGGTCAGAGAAACCGCTCCCCGGTCGTTCGATAGCTATGATGGTCAGGTCGTGTTGGGCTGCCTGGGTCATTGCCCTATCCGGCAGTCGCGAGGTTCCGGAAGATTCGTGAAAATAAATCACTGTGCGTTGACCTGAACCGTATACCCGATAGGCCACTCGGCGTTGCCCTTCCACAATACAGAATCTGTGGTTTGGCTGATTGTGTGGCGTCTTGTTTTGATGGTGATCTGTGGTTAGTGAAACCACAGCCATGACGACACTTAACTGGGTGACCATCAGGATCAGATCGCTTTGACGATTCAATCCTGTTTTCTCGAAAACGGCCTGCAAATGGTTACGAGCCGTATTTGCGCTGATCCCTGAGCCTTCAGCAAGCTCCTTGAGCGACAGGCCCGCGCAAAGTTTAAGGCACACGGAAACCTCAGCACCGGTCAAGTGAAAGCTTGCCTTGAGCAGATTTGCAACCTGTTGGCTGGGCTCCCGAACTGAAACGACAAAGCCAAACTTTGCGGCTTCCGGCTTTTCTGGAGTTTCCGCAAGTGCGGTAAAATGTGTTGGTAGGGTCTGGGCACTGACCAGATAGCCAAAACTCGAGTGGTTTGGCGCTTTTAGCTCGACCAGGTACTGGTTTGCAGCGGCGCTTCCAATGGCATCAAGCCCCGCTTTGAACTGCGATTGAGTTTCATTGCTGGCAAATTTGAAAACGCCTTCATTCAGTTCAAAACTCTCCGGCAAGAGATTGGCTTCCTGGTTTGAATAAATCACGTGGCCAGAATCATCTAAGAGAAAATAAATGTAGCCGGGAATATTCACTGGAGGTTGCTGGTGCAGGTGCCATGCGAATGATTCGGCTTGACTCAATAAGGTTAGGAATGATCCGGGGTCTAAACTGTCTATGAGCCACTGTCGGTCTGTGATTTCAGTGGCCAGAACCTCCCACTGGGTCGGATCTATGGCATAGGTCAACAGGGCGTCCATAAATCCTGGGGGTAGCGAATTGGAACTGTCGACTGGCATCTGTGCTCGGGGTAAATGCTTATTTACATCACCGCATAGGTTAGGGTGCTGTGCCTATTAATGGCAATTGTTTTACGAAAAAAGGGGTAAATATTAGTCAATTAATGAGCTTTTATTGGTTTTTACATTAACTAGCAGGATGGCTATCATCGCGGTCAGTAGGAAGTAAGGTACATGATTGCTGCAGCACCCACGGACAGGTGCTGACAAACAGACCGAAGACCAACTTAGTCGAAGCAGGGTTTAGGCAGGGTTAGGCTGGTTTTTGTGGAGTATCTCGTGAGAGAAATAAAACCTCCCAAAGCCGCGGTAGACGCCGCAGCCAAGGGAAAAACGCGTATTGATAATCGTTCGGAGATCGATCTGGACGTGGGGCCGGTTCCTGAAACTCTAGCGCAAGAGCGATTACTGGAGAGAGCTGAAGGCGGTCTGCACACGGACATAGAGACGGGTCATACGAATATCGAGACAGATGTTGAGGCGGTAGATGAATTGGTAGTATCGACAGCAACAGCGCAGGACAAAAGAACCGCGGCCTCCGATCGGCGGATGACTGACCGTAGGCGCTCCGCTCGTGGGCTTTTTGAGATACTGGCCCGAAGAGAACAGGGCGATCGGCGACAGCTTGAACGCCGGGGTACTCGCAAATTCAAACTGGCGTTCTGGCGCACCTAAACACATGTTCCCCCGCCACCCTGCCAGGGTGGATCGCAGCTAGCTCTTCAGGTTCATAGCGCATACTGTTTTTCTGTGGCGGTCGCAGGTCAGATCCTCACAGCCGGTTAAACTTAACGGGTACAATACAACTGCGCGATGATGAACGCGTTCTATGAACACTAAAGGATGAAGTAGAGGATTTAATGTCTAACGTGGGGGTGAGAGTTCTGTTGGGCTTGTTAACACTCGTATGGACCGGCGGGGTGCTGGCGGGTGATCCCAGTGCGGGTAAGTCGCTGTTCCCTGTATGTACTGCCTGTCACGGACCTACCGGCCAGGGTAATCAGGCAATGAATGCACCAAAACTCGCAGGTCAGGATGGCTGGTACTTGATCAGGCAGATGGAGTTATTTCAGATGGATGCCCGTGGCACAGCGCCTGGTGATATGCAGGGCATGCAGATGGGTGCTATGTCTAAAGGACCCCAATTGAAAGGCGAAGGAGCGCTGCAGAATTTGGCGGCGTATATCGATACTTTTCCGGATAAACCACCGCCCATAACGGTGCAGGGTGATGCCGAGGCTGGCAAACCCCTTTACCTGGTTTGCTCGGCGTGCCATGGAGACAAGGCCCAAGGTAACGAAGCCATGGCGGGTCCGCGGCTGGCGGGACAAAATGACTGGTATCTGGTAAGGCAGATCGAAAAGTTCAAGAAAGGTCAGCGTGGCTATCACAACGCCGATCATGGTGGGCGACAAATGCGCCCTATGGTTGCGGCATTGGGCAGCGAGGAAGCGGTGAATAATGTGGTGGCCTATATCAACAGTCTGGTTGAGCGCTAATTGCTCGACGTGCGAAGTACTTCCCGCTTAAGAATATCTCTGCAGGCGCTGGCTGAAAATTACCAAGTTTGTTCGCGAGCCAGTGCTGCTGATAGCGTCGCCTCGGTGGTTAAAGCCGACGCTTATGGACTGGGCGCATTGCAGATAGTCCAGCGGCTGATACAAGTCGGCTGTCGTCACTTTTTTGTTGCCACGTTTGCGGAAGGTGAGCGATTGCGGGAGGCGCTGAACACTCATCAAGAGTTGACGATCTTTGTGTTGGAAGGGTTGCTTGATGACTATCGGCACTACCTGGACCTGGGCCTGGTGCCGGTTTTGAATACGATGCAACAGGTAGAGCGCTGGCAGGCTGCTGGCGCACCCTGCGTTATTCATGTGGACACTGGGATGCAGCGACTTGGTTTAAGCCTCGGGCAGGCACGCGCCCTGTCCGAGCTCCCCGGTATCAGCATCAGCCTCCTGATCACTCATCTGGCGAACGCAGATGAGCCGGATGATGGTGTAAACAAGGAGCAAAGACGTCACCTGCTTGCGCTCAAACAACACCTGGAATCTTCGCTTCGTCAGAACATACCTTTCAGTATTGGGAATTCGGCGGGTCTATTCGGACAACTGGAAGCGGAATCGCTGGGCCGATTGGGCATCGGGCTGTACGGCGGCAACCCGTTTACCAACTGGGACAATCCTTGCCAACCTGTGGTTGCTCTTGAGGCGCAAATCATCAGCCTGCGTGAGATTCAAGCGGGTGCAGCAGTAGGATATGGCGGCACCTTTATCGCGCCACAAACCATGCGGATCGCCACGGTTGGTGCAGGTTATGCAGACGGCATCCCGCGACTGCTGTCCAATGCGGGAGAAGTCTGGCTAAGGGATACTAGAGTTCCGATAGTGGGTCGGGTGTCTATGGATTTGCTACAGATCGATGTGACGGCTGTAGCCGGTGTCGCAGACGGGGATTGGGTAGAGATATTCGGATCCCATATTTCGATTGATGAGGTTGCGAAACTGGCGGACACCATCAGTTACGAAATTCTCACAGGTCTGGGTCATCGTCCAAATCGAATCTACCTTCAGGAGAAGCTGGATTAGCAGGCACGTGTGGGCGCGAAGCTTGAAATGCCGCATTCGCTTCGAGATACCTGCCTAGACCGCGCAGGGCCAGACTTCGGTTTTTCTGGATGGCTTGCAGTTGATCTGAGGCAGGGCTCAGTTTCAGCGCGTCGTCATACATTGCCAGCGCCTGATTATACTGGCTCTGTTTGAGTAGCGTGTTGGCGATATTGTTCAAGACCACGGGGTTGCTCTGGAAGGCGGGGGGGATTGCATCGACCACTGTTTTCCCTCGTTCGAAATCGCCAATATCAGCATAGCGCCAAGCCAATATACTCTGCTTAACTGCAACTTCCTGGGTTGGTATTTGATCGGATAAGAACTCAGCACACCTTTGCAGTATGTGGGCATTGAAAGAAGTATAAGAAGTATCAGGCTTGAAAGATGTTCGCTCCGCTGCTGTATCAATCAAAACCGCACATGGATCTGAGCTTGCGAATTGTGACTGTATTTCCTGGGCCGATGTGATCGGGGCCAGCGTGAAAATTGTTGTAAGGCTCAGCGCAAAACCAAGCTTAAGCATGGATGAGCGAAGGAAATCCAATTTGTGCGACTGTCTAAACATCGTACTATGTTACCGCGATGGCGGATGAATAGAGAGCGGTATCAAGATTATGGTTAAGGTAAATCCAAATGGTGCCCTGGCGGGTAAAGTTGCGGTGGTAACGGGCGCAAGTCGTGGTATAGGTGAGGCGATTGCCAAGCGGTTTGCTTTGGATGGCGCCAAGGTGGTTGTCAGCGCGCGCACGGTTGAATCTGAAGAACATTACCTCCCGGGTACAATCAAGCAGACGGTGAGTGAAATTCAGGCGGTTGGTGGTGAGGCGCTAGCTGTTCGCGCAGATCTGGGCGAACCCGAAGATCGTCGAAACCTGATTGAACAGACTCGCGAACACTTTGGTCCCGTTGATATTCTGATCAACAACGCGGCGATCACGTACTTTATGCCGGTCGCGGAATTCACCCAGAAACGATATGACCTGATGCTGGAGGTTCAGGTACGTGCACCCTTTGAGCTTGCACAACTTGTGCTTCCTGATATGCGAGATCGTGGGGCTGGTTGGATCCTGAATGTATCTTCAGGTGCCGCAATTCATCCCGATAAAACCATTCCCGGCCGTGGAGGTACTGTCTATGGAATGTGTAAAGCCGCGTTGGAGCGTTTTACCACCGGGCTTGCGCAGGAGTTGTATCAGGAGAATATCTGCGTCACGGTGATCTCCCCCGGTTTGGTTGCAACGCCTGGCGTTATGCATCATAAGCTCATCAACGAGAGCAACAAAGATATCGTCACCCCGGTCGAGCATATGGCTGAGGCATGTTTCAGATTGTGTCACGCGGATGAGGTGGCGGGGGTAAGGGATCTGACCGGCAGGATCGACTATGCGGATAAAGTCATGGAAGAATTTTCGCTGCAGGCGCAAGCGCTGTTTTAGGGGCGCGTTCTGCAGATGTTTGTCAAAGCGTATCTCGAATAGGGATCTCGGTTTTCTTCGTCACGGTGCGCAATGCGAAACTTGAATGTACTCGGGCCACGCCTGGCAAACGCGTCAGGTGCTGACTATGCACCCGTTCGTAGTCGCGTGCATCCCGGACGATTACGCGTAACAGGTAGTCGGACTCCCCACTCATTAGGTAACACTCCATGACCTCAGGCATGCTGGCGACAGCAGCCTCGAAGGCACGCAGATCGTCTTGCTGTTGGCTGTGTAGGGTGATCTGTACAAAAACGTTGTCAGGAAAACCTGCTTGAGACTGATCCACCAAGCCTACGTAACCGCGTAGCAATCCGGAGTCTTCCAATCGTCGGAGTCGTCTCAAACAAGCTGATTCAGACAGATTTACCCGTTCTGCCAGAGCGTTGTTGCTCAAGCGCCCATCCAGCTGTATCTCATGCAATATGGCGCGATCCACTCGATCCATTGTCAAATGCCCCGATATACGAATTAAATTGCGCGAATATTAGAAATTGTAGCGTAAAGTTGCGTTCGTGCGTGAAAAACAGCTTTGATTTGCAATCTACCGTCGCAGATTTGTCGATAAGGTAGCCAGTACAAGTACAGCAAAGCGAACGAGCTAAGGGGATAGACATGCGTATCGGTGTACCCAAAGAAACCAAGATTCACGAATACCGGGTTGGTCTGACGCCTGCTAGCACCGAGGAACTTACCGCTGGCGGTCACGAGGTTCTGATACAGTCGGGCGCGGGAGTGGGTGTTGGATTTGTCGATGCAGAATATGTCAGCGCGGGTGCCCAACTGGTTAGCCTGGAAGAGGCATTTGCAGCGGATTTGATTGTCAAAGTTAAAGAACCCTCTCTTGAGGAATGCGCCCGCTTGCAGCCCCACCAGGTGCTGTTCACTTACCTGCATCTTGCTGCGGCTCAACCCCAGGCCCAGGCACTGATGGATCGCGGCGTTACCGCAATTGCCTACGAAACGGTCACCGATAATGCCGGGCGCTTGCCTTTGCTGTCGCCGATGAGCGAAGTAGCAGGTCGTATGTCCATTCAAGTGGGGGCACATGCTCTGGAAAAAGCCAGTGGTGGTCGCGGCACTCTGTTAGGTGGTGTTCCCGGTGTCGCTCCGGGCAAAGTGGTTGTTCTCGGTGGTGGGATGGCTGGAACAAATGCGGCTTTGATGGCTGTGGGTTTACAGGCGGATGTGACTATTCTGGATAAATCTGTCGATCGACTGCGCCAGTTGTCTACTGAGTTCGCTGGGCGAGCAAAAGTGCTGATGGCCTCAAAAGAGAATGTGGCACAGGCAGTGCGGGCAGCGGACTTGGTGGTCGGTGCGGTTTTGGTACCTGGCGCGGCGGCGCCCAAGCTGGTAGATCGCCACCTACTCAAGCAGATGCTGCCGGGCGCAGCCCTGGTTGATATCTCCATTGATCAGGGGGGGTGTTTTGAATCCAGTCGTCCCACCAGCCACGATGCCCCGACTTATGTTGAAGAAGGCGTGGTGCATTATTGCGTTACGAATATGCCTGGCGCCGTAGCCCGCACCAGCACCCTGGCACTTAACAATGTTACGCTGCCCTACGTGCAAAAAATTGCCGCGTCGGGTTGGCGTCGGGCGCTGGCTGAAGACACCGGGTTCGCACAGGGTCTTAACGTTGCGCACGGGAAAATATGTCATCCGGAAGTCGCGGACGCACTTGGGCTCATGGCTGCCGCGTAACCTGCGAAGCATGGCCCGGCGGTTTGCTTGGAGCCCGACTATTATGATTGTACAAATCGGGTAGCTGTGGGAGGCTTAAAGGACTCACCACCTACAGCGCCTGAGGGTCCTAATGAACAATCCTCTACACAATCAATTTCCCCCAGATTCAATTGAAGCCAAAGATCTGGAGCATCTGTTACATCCCACCACTAACCTGAAACAGCATGCCGAGATAGGACCTGCTGTGCACGCGCGCGCCGAAGGAGTTTACCTTTGGGATAACCGTGGTAACCAATATATCGAAGGCATGGCTGGACTGTGGTGTACCGCGCTTGGCTACGGGAACGAAGAATTGGCTGAGGTGGCTTCCGCTCAGATGAAAGAGCTGAGCTACTCGCAGTTGTTCGGGGGTAAAACCAACGAAGCTTCCGTATTGCTTGCAGAAAAGTTGAAAGAGATTGCGCCCTTTGATGCTGGTCGAGTGTTTTATGGTTTGTCAGGTAGTGATGCCAATGACACACAGGTAAAACTAATGTGGTATTACAACAACGCCATTGGGCGCCCGGAGAAGAAAAAGATTATATCGCGCAAACGCGGATACCACGGGGTAACGGTGGCCAGCGGTTCTCTTACCGGCCTTGCACCATTTCACAACGCCTTTGATTTACCCATGCAGGGTGTTTTGCATACCGAAAGTCCACACTACTATGGCGATGCTGAGCCAGGTGAAACAGAAGACGAATTTGTTGAGCGCATCACCGTATCTTTAGAGCGCCTTATTCTGTCCGAAGGGCCTGAAACTATCGCAGCCTTTATTGCCGAGCCTGTGCTGGGTGCGGGTGGTGTGATCGTGCCACCCGATGGGTACTACGAACGTGTCCAAGCCATTTTAAAGCAACACGATATTCTCTTTATCGATGATGAGGTGATTTGTGGTTTTGGGCGGACAGGCAAACCTTTTGGTGCCCAAACCATGGGGATCTCGCCGGATACCATGAGTGTAGCCAAAGCGCTGTCTTCCGCATACCTGCCAATCAGCGCAGTCCTGCTGCCTGAATATATGCACGAAGCCTTTGCGGATGTGTCGGCCCAACTGGGTAACTTTGGTCATGGCTTCACCTATTCAGGACACCCGGTTTGTGCGGCGGTGGCTTTGCGCAATCTGGAAATTATGCAGGAGCGAGATCTGTTTGGGCATGCCGCCGGGATGGGTGAACTGTTTCAAGAGCGCCTTCACAGTTACGCTGAGCATCCCTTTGTTGGAGACACGCGCGGTGTTGGCTTGATTGGCGCTGTGGAGTTAGTAGCTGACAAGGAATCTAACACTCCCTTTGCAGCCAGCGATGGAAAAGGTGCCGCGGTCATGCAGGCTGCTCTCGAAGCCGGGCTTATCGTGCGTGCCCTGGGCGATACCATCGCCTTTTGTCCTCCGTTGATCATCACACCGGACCAGATTGACGAGATATTCAACAAATTTGATACCGCCCTGAATTCTGTGCTTTCTTGACTACACTCAAGGAGGCACAAATCAATTCGCGCCAAGGCGGAACCAAAGTCCACGGTCGCAGTCGGAGTACTGCGAGCTATTTATTTCACGGAGCGTAAGCGATGAAAGCATCTGACTTGTTTGTTAAATGTCTGGAAGAGGAAGGCGTAGAGTACATCTTTGGCGTGCCCGGCGAGGAAAACGCGGACTTCATGATGTCACTCGAACAGTCGGATAAGGTGAAATTTGTGCTGACGCGCCACGAACAGGGTGCAGCGTTTATGGCCGAGATTTATGGTCGTTTAACGGGCACACCTGCAGGTTGTTTGGGTACATTAGGTCCAGGTGCATCCAATCTGATCACCGGTGTTGCGGACGGCAACATGGATCGTGCGCCCATGCTGGTGCTCACGGGTCAGGGTGCGACAGATCGGCTGCATAAAGAATCTCACCAGGTTATGGACGTGGTTGGAATGTTTGAGCCGGTGACCAAATGGGCAGAAACCATTCGGCATCCCGACACGATTCCCGAGGTGATTAGAAAAGCGGTACGCCTGGCTCGTTCGGAAAAACCGGGCGCGGTTCATATCGAACTGGCTGAGGATCTAGCTAAGGTTGATACCGCAGCGACACCTATACCCCCCAGACGTTTCCGTCGGTCTGTACCGGATGACAAGATTGTCGACCGAGCCTTCGACCTGCTTAAGGAGGCAAAGAAACCGGTCATTATTGCGGGTAACGGATGTATCCGGCGTCGTGCCAGTAAACAGCTCAGGTTGTTGTGCGACACCACAGGTATTGGGGTGATCAGCACCTTTATGGCAAAGGGCGCTGTGGATATGGATAGCGATTACTGTCTTTATACCGTTGGCCTGGGCAGTAAAGACAGAATGAACCTGGTGATCGATGAGGCCGATCTGGTTATCACTCTAGGCTTCGACATGGTCGAATATCATCCCAGGCTGTGGAATCCTGGCAAAGACAAACGCATTATCCACGCGGATTTCCTGCCATCTGAGATAGATGAACACTATCATCCAGAAGTAGAAGTGGTCGGAGACCTTGCTCACTTCCTTTGGATGGTCAATGAGCGCATCGCAGACCGAGGCTTGCCAAAGTACGACTTAGGCGATCAAAAAGCCGCCCGTGATGCGATGACCGCAGATCTGGAGGAGTATGCGGACGACGATCAAGTGGGCGCCATTCGACCCCAAAAAGCGCTGTGGGATTGCCGGTCAGTACTAGGCCCGGAAGACGTTCTGTTATCAGACGTGGGCGCACACAAAATGTGGATCGCTCGTCACTACCATTGCCATGAACCGAATACATGCTTAATCCCGAATGGATTCTGTTCCATGGGATTTTCCCTGCCTGGCGCTATTGCGGCTTCCCTGGTTTACCCTGATCGCAAAGTCCTGGGTATTGCCGGTGACGCAGGATTTTTAATGAATGTTCAGGAAATGGAAACCGCCAAGCGCCTCAATTCCGATATCGTCATGCTGGTCTGGGAAGACAATGCCTATGGCTTGATCGCCTGGAAGCAGGAGAATGAATTTGGTCGTCATACTGATCTTGCATTCGGCAATCCTGAATGGCTAGGGTTAGCCGCTTGCTTTGGCTGGCACGGACATCGATGTGAGAAGAGTTCTGATCTGCAGGAAACTCTGCGGACGGCTTTGGCTGAAGATGGACCCAGCCTGGTCGTCATTCCGATCGACTATGCAGAAAACGGACTTTTGACCAAAAAACTGGGTGAAATTACCGCGACGTTCTAATTTACTGTGCGGGTTTTCTAAAGCCCTCTGGATGGCTTAAGCATCGTCTCTAAACCAAGTACACTTGGCTGACACTTGTTAGGGAGACCCGGGCTTGCATGTCAGTAATAGCCAGTCAGATCGATACGCGTGGGGATGCGTATCAAAAAAATTACGCCCATCACAGACAGCTTTCGGCGGAGCTTGCCGAACTCGCTACGGAAATTTCTCTGGGTGGTGATGAACGTTCCAGGCAACGCCATGTGTCGCGTGGCAAACTGTTACCGCGGGATCGCATCGATCGTTTGCTTGATCCGGGATCGGCATTCCTGGAAGTAGGACAGCTAGGGGCCTACGACGTTTATGAAGATGTTATTCCTAGCGCTGGAATTATTACCGGTGTGGGTCAGATAGCGGGCCAGTCCTGCGTCATTGTTGCTAACGACGCTACTGTAAAAGGCGGCACATACTATCCCCTTACGGTTAAGAAACACCTTCGAGCCCAGGAGATTGCGCTGGAAAATCATCTGCCGTGTATCTATCTGGTGGATTCGGGCGGCGCTTTCCTGCCGATGCAGGCTGATGTTTTTCCCGACAAAGATCATTTTGGACGAATCTTCTACAACCAGGCCAATATGTCTGCGATGGGCATCCCGCAATTGGCGGTTGTAATGGGATCCTGTACTGCCGGTGGTGCCTATGTCCCTGCCATGTGCGACCAGGCGATTATCGTAAAAGAACAAGGCACAATCTTTTTAGGTGGTCCGCCTTTGGTGAAGGCCGCTACAGGTGAAGAGGTTGATGCTGAAAGTCTTGGCGGTGGAGAAGTCCACAGTCGCATCAGTGGGGTGACGGATTATCTAGCGGATAATGATGAACACGCGTTGATGCTGGCCCGAGAAGCCATTGCCACGACGGTTGCAAAAGGCGCGCTCAAGTGTGACAAGCGTTCCACCTCGGCACCAAAGTATGCGGTTGAAGAGCTATATGGTGTGCTGCCAACAGATACGCGTACGCCTTTTGATGTTCGGGAGGTCATTGCGCGTTTGGTGGATGGGTCTGAGTTTCATGAATTCAAACGTCTGTATGGCGATACGCTGGTTTGCGGGTTTGCGTCCATACACGGAATGCCCGTTGCTATCATCGCTAGTAATGGGATTCTGTTTTCCGAATCGGCGGTCAAAGGAGCCCACTTTATCCAGCTGGCGGATCGGCGCGGAATTCCGCTTTTGTTCCTGCAAAACATTACCGGGTTCATGGTCGGCAAGAAGTATGAAAACCAGGGGATCGCCAAGGACGGGGCCAAGATGGTAACCGCTGTCGCCTGTGCCAAAGTACCAAAGTTTACGGTTGTGATTGGCGGATCTTTTGGCGCTGGTAACTATGCGATGTGCGGCCGGGCTTATGGCGCAAGATTTTTGTGGACCTGGCCGAACGCCAGAATATCCGTTATGGGTGGAGAACAGGCGGCCCACGTATTGGCCACGGTGCGCCAGGATGGTCTTGAGGCGCGAGGAGACACCTGGCCGGAAGCAGAGAAAAACACGTTTATGGAACAGATTCGTAGTCGTTATGAAGCAGAGGGGCACCCCTTCTATGCCTCAGCCCGGCTATGGGACGATGGTGTGATCAGCCCCATTCAGACCAGAGACGTGTTGGGATTGAATCTGGATATTGCCTTGCGCCAGATAGACCGGCCCGAATCCGGGTTTGGAATCTTCAGGATGTAGCTATGTTGAAATCTATTCTTGTTGCAAATCGTGGTGAGATTGCCTGTCGGGTGTTTCGAACAGCGCGCGCCCTGGGGATTCGCACGATCGCGGTCTATTCAGAGGCGGATATGGGCGCTGTACACGTACAGGCGGCTGATGAGGCTTATCTGATCGGACCCGCTCCGGCTTTAGAAAGCTACCTGGATATAGAAAAAATTATCTCGGTCGCCCACCAGTCAGGTGCTCAAGCCATCCATCCTGGTTACGGCTTTTTGTCTGAGAATGCTGCCTTTGCGCAAGCTTGTGCTGACGCCGATATCATTTTTGTCGGCCCGGGTGTGTCAGCAATCCAATCCATGGGTTCGAAGATGATGTCCAAACGCTTGATGGAAGAGGCTGGCGTGCCCATTCTGCCTGGATACCATGGCGATGATCAGTCGCTTGAAAATCTTGCTGATGAAGCAGACAGGGTTGGTTACCCACTGTTAATCAAAGCATCTGCAGGTGGTGGTGGAAAAGGGATGCGGCTGGTTGAGTCGGCAGATCAGTTCGCCGATCAACTGGCCGCGGCTCGACGAGAGGCTAAGGCTGCTTTTGGCGATGATGATGTTTTATTGGAGCGGTATCTGACTGCGCCAAAGCATATAGAAGTACAACTGATGGCAGATCAGCACGGCAACGTAGTACATTTGTTTGAGCGTGATTGCTCTGTGCAGCGGCGCCACCAAAAGGTGGTCGAAGAGGCGCCGGGCCCCACCATTTCACCGCAACTTAGAGAAGAGCTTGGGGCCAAGGCAGTCCTGGCTGCGAAAAAGGTCGATTATATCGGCGCGGGCACCGTGGAATTTATCGCGCAGGGTGATGAATTCTATTTTATGGAGATGAATACACGCCTGCAGGTAGAACATCCCGTAACAGAAGCCATCACGGGTTTGGACATGGTGGAGTTGCAGCTAAAAGTTGCGAGCGGCCAGCCGCTTCCGGTATCGCAAGACGATATCACCTTAACAGGCCATGCGGTGGAAGTGCGTCTGTATGCGGAAAATCCCTCACGCAAGTTTCTACCAGCGACCGGTGAGCTGATTTGTTTTGAGATTCCCGACTCTATTCGAGTGGACGCGGGTGTTGAACAGGGCAGCGTTGTATCCATGCACTACGATCCGATGTTGGCGAAACTGATTGCCTACGGTGATAGTCGAAGTGCCGCAATTGCTATTCTGGATCAGGCGTTGGCCGGCTGTCGGGTGGCAGGCGTTGAGCATAATTTGGGTTACCTACGCGGCTTGATCAGGACGCCAGTTTTTCAGGAGGGTAGCTATACCACGTCGATAGCGGAGGATGTTCATGCTGATGTGGTACCAGACAACAAAGAAATTCACGCTGCTCACATTGCCTTATCGATGCTGCAATCGAATGAACAAAGCGTATGGTCTGCCAATCCCGGCTTTCGTTTGAACATGCAAAGGCGCAGTCGATTGTCTTTGCAACAGGGTAAGACACAATTCGACGTGGTGTCAGGCGAGGGAGTGACGGTAAACGGTGTGGGTATTCCCCACGTACCGCAGGGATCGGTTCTTGTCAGTGAGGATAAGATTTACAGCATCATCCAGGGACATACAGAGCGTTTTACGCAACTTACAGACGATCTCTCCCGATATCAGCAGTTGTCACTGTCTGGTGGGGGCATTACCGCTCCGATGCCTGGCCAGGTAATTGCGGTGCGAGTTGAAGTCGGTAACAAGGTGGCGGCCGGCGATGAACTGGTCGTCGTTGAAGCAATGAAGATGGAACACAGTGTCAGCGCGCCCAAAGCTGGCATGGTGAAAGCGGTGTTTTGTGAGGCTGGTGCCAGGGTAGAAGAGGGGGTTGTCTTAGTTGAGGTTGAGTAGCACCTACTCCAGTTTATAACCAACGCCGTAGATCGACTTCACCAGGTCATCATAGATACCGTCAACCGTGAGCTTCTTGCGCAAGTTCTTTATATGGCTGTCGATGGTTCTATCGCTGACTATTCGATAGTCGTTATAGGCTTCGGTCATCAGTTGCTCTCGTGAATGAACTCGGCCGGGTTGCAGGATCATTGCATTCAACATGCGGAACTCAACTGGGGTTAGTTCGAGCAGTGTTTTGCCGGCATAGGCTTTGTGCTCATCTGGTGATACGCGTATATGTTCATAGACCATAAAGTGTCCGTCTGTGCGTTGCGGTTTACTGACGCGACGTAATATTGTTCGAACCCTGGCAACCACCTCTCTGGCGCTGAACGGCTTGCAGATATAGTCGTCTGCGCCTAACTCCAAACCCAGAAGTCGATCTATTTCGTCCACTTTGGCAGTGAGCATGATGATCGGCACGTCACTGGTCGATCTGACTTCCTTACAGATTGTGAGTCCGTCGACACCTGGCAACATCAGGTCCAAAATGATCAGACTAGGGCCGCTTGTCAGAATGTGATCGATCGCACCTGTTCCCTCGTGCAGGATTTCCACAACGTAACCGGATGCTTCCAGAAACTCGCGCAAGACATTGGCAATCTTTATCTCGTCTTCAACAATCAGAATTTTTGATGCAGTCATTTTTGAGTATCTGAAGATTTATTGGCGTTAGTGTTTTTTTGTCACAGGGAGTCGAGTCTCAATCTCTAATCCACCCCAGGATGATGGTTTAGCCCGGATTGTACCTCCATGTGCTTGAGCAATGTTTTTGCAGATTGCCAAACCGAGACCTGCCCCGCTGCCGCTGCGAGATGCATCTTCGCGATAGAGAGGTTCGAACAGGTTGGCACAGCGAGCGGGATCAACGGAAGGCGGCGTATCGACTACGCGCAGGCTCACGAAATCCGACTCGCTCATCAAAATAACCTGGCAACGCCCGGGAAAATCTGTATAAAGCAGCGAGTTTCTAAGCAAGTTGAGTACAAGTTGCCGCAATCTTGCTGGATCTGCCTGGATTGCGGGAATCGTGTTAGTCACGTTAACTTTGATTTCGATTTGTGATTGTGACGCATTTAGGCTGGCAACTACCTCTTCAACCAAGGCGACCACGTCTGTTTGCACGAATTGATAGCGCAAACCTCCGATATCCGAAAGCGCTAACTCATACAGGTCCTCAACTATTTTGTTTAGGCGCACAGCCTCTTCCGTCAAAGAAGCAACTTGGTTTGTATCCATCGCGCGAATGCCTGAGTTTACGGCATCAAGTTCGCCAAGCATGATTGTTATGGGGGTGCGTAGTTCGTGCGAGATATCGGCCAACCAGCGCTTGCGCACACTTTGATTTTCGCGCAACACGTTAGCGAGGTTGCTGATGTTTTTTTGCAGCTGACCCAACTCATCTTTGCCTGTTGTCCGAGGATTATCAGCTAACTCATAATGACCCTGAGCCAGTTGGGCTACGGTCTTGTGTAGTCGGTGTACCGGATCCAGTAACCGTCGAGCGAGAAGACTCGCTACACCCAGAGCCAACAAGACCGCAAACAAGGCAATCCACAGGCTGGCTTGGGTTTGCTGTCCGGCGAATTGGCTTTCGGTTGGGTCGTTGAGGTGTCGCTTGGGGCTGCTGATCAGTGTGCCGATTTGTTCAGATCCAATTGATATGCTCACTTCTATAGGATTAGCAGCATCGGTTCTGGTTATGCCAGCAATATGAGTGTCATTGTGATCCATTAGGCCAGTTGGTGGCAGGTGTCCTGCTCCTGGTCGTCTTGGTGGGGGCTGTCTGTCAGTAAATCTCCCTGGTGCCTGTCTGTCTGGACCGCCGGCGTTGGGTCCTGATTCAAAACCTCGACGTGGAGGGGGTCGACCGCCTGGTGGAGACCCGAAGCGCTCATGTGGAGGACGGGACCCCGGGATGACGGGGGGTTTATTCAATCGGTTTTTGGAGCGCTCAATTTCGCGTAGCAATGGCACATTACGCATGGCGTTCCAATCCCCATCAAATCGCTGATAGATTTGCGCAATCTGCGGCGCAAGGCGCTCTAGACGTTCATGTTCCAGGGCGTTGACATAGTCCAGAAATCCCTGCTCAAAGCTCCAGCGTGCCAATAGCAAGGTTGCTGTCAGCACGATTAGAGTAACGCTCAGCATGGCAAGCGTGAGTTTGGAAGCGATACTTAAATGCACCATCTAAGTATCGCTGATGGTTGCAGCCAACTACAACAGATCGCCATCGTCATCTATCCCGTTGAGTTGCAGGCCATCGGGACCATTATCGCTGGTGTCTGGAATCCAGGGAGAGAGGCAGGTGCGATCAAGAACGCAAGGATCTGTAAGGCTTTCGAGAAAGGCGACAATCTGTTGTCGCTCGTTGTTGTTTAGATTCAGGTTTGGAAACTCGCTTGTACCTGCGTCTCTTTCGTCATCGAGTTTTTCCAGAGCCGCTTCACTGTTTGTTGCCGCGTTTGGGTAGAGGGTTGCGCAATCGGTGATGTTCTCGAACTGGTTCAAAGTGCATGCACCACCGTCATCAAAAAAATCGTCTACCGTATCAACTGGATCGTCGTAGTGCTGCAATACCTGATTCAATGATTCGTAGGTACCTGCATGTCCATAGGGGGCGGTCACAGCTACGTTTAACAAGCTGGGGGTACGAAAACGATACCGGTCTTCGATATTTGAAGTTTCTCGCTCGCGCCCAAAATCATCGTCAATGCCGTCCCCTTTGCCGTGTCCAAATTGGGGGAAGGCTACCGTATGATGTAACTCGTCCGTAAACTTGTCACCTGCGTGGCACTGGGAGCAATTGCCGCCACCATCTGTTGCGGGCGTAAAAAAGAGAATAGCGCCTTGCTTCTGTTCATCGGTTAACGCGGCCAGGTCGCCCTCGACATAGGCTGCAAATGGATTTCGAGTGAATACCATGGAGCGCTCGTAGGCCGCCAGGGCCGCTGCGATGTTCTGTTCGGTGATCAAGGTCCGCGCATCAGCGGTACTTTCAAAACCTGCTTGGAATTCTACCAGCCATTCGTTGGTCGTCAGCTCGTCGACACCGACACCATAGTTGCCCAGGCGTGCTGCCAGATGACTTCTGACCGCTGCGTTGTCGTTACCTGCTTCAAATGTTGCGCCTCTCATTTCTTCTGCAGAGGTGATCGGAAATCTGGCCTGGGCGGTGGGCAGGCTGTCGCCGGCATTGGGGTCTGCGTTGCCAAAGGCAACGTCCGGCGTGCGTATGTCAGAAACGGTACCGTTGGCAAATTCTTCCTTGCCGAAGCTCTCCACACGAGAATCCCAGAACATTCCCGAATCCCATAGGCCGAGATTAAATATGGTTGGGGAGTTCCTGGGCACATTGGGTATACCGTCTGCTAAGTGAATCCGCCCAGGTCCCAGCAGATCTGGATTTTCTGCGCCTACGCCTATTGGTAGAGTCAGCGCGTCGGCACCGCCCAATGAGGGGTGATGACAAGACACGCACGCAGCATCAAAGTCGCCCCCCAGGGATTTACTGAAGAACAATTTCATCCCAAGTTGGGCCAGTGGGTCATTGATAGAAGGTAACGTGCGGTTGAAACTTGCGTCCCCAAGCAAACCTGCTTCATCGATCAGCATGCGCAACTGGGCGTCTAGGTTATTGGCGTTTTGGTTGTTGTTTTGATCGTTCCCAGGTGGCGGGGTGATTGCGACGGGGTCGGGGGCATTGACACCGCCGCCACCACCCCCGCCACCGCAGGCGATCAAACTCGAGATGAAGGATAAGGCAACGAAACTGCGCAGCGAGTCCCTGCACTGTTTCAGGAAAGCGCTCAGGTAGTGGGCATGAGAGGGTAGAGAGAGCAACATGATTTGTTCCGTCGGCTGAGGTTCAGTATGAAACGGAGCAAATGTGCAGAAGCAGCGCAGATAAACGCTAGTTTCAGGTCAGCATGTGATTTTTTGGCGACTACCTCTCAAAAAAGGCCGATTCAGGTCGAGGAGTTGTCGTCTGCCTCGACAGCCTGACCCTTAGGTAAACTGAGATGCAGGACCAAGGCGGCGGCCAGTGCGGACAGAATTGAACCCACAAGAATCCCCAGCCTGTCGTTGCCAAAATAGTCGCCGCTCCCGTGTTCGAAGGCTAAGCCTGCAATAAACAGACTCATGGTAAAGCCAATTCCGCAGGTAAAAGCGACACCTAGCAGGTTGAGCCAGGTCACTCGATTGGGAAGGCTGGCCATGCCAAGCGCCACGGCGAGACCCACAAACAACAGTATGCCAATGGGCTTACCGGCGACCAGGCCGAGCACAACTCCGCTGGTGACCGGATGGGTCAATGCATCAAGCGACATGTCGGAAAGTGGCAATCCTGCGTTGGCGAAGGCAAAGATAGGCAGAATGGCAAAGGCAACCGGACTATGCAGGTCATGCTCGAGATCCACCAGGGGTGAATCGCCCTGGGCATCTCGCATGGGGATACAGAAAGCGATAAGCACGCCAGCCAGGGTTGCATGGACACCGGATTTGAGGACCGCCACCCACATGACCACGCCCAACATGATGTAGGCCGAGGTCCGCGTAACGCCTGAGCGATTCATGATGATGCCGATAGCCAGCGCTGCCACGCCAAAACCCAGCGCGCCTAGACTCAGATCTCCAGAATAGAAGATGGCAATGATTATGATCGCGGCAAGGTCGTCAAAAATAGCCAGTGTCAGCAGGAATATTTTCAGTGAAACAGGAGCCCGCTGGCCAAAAAGTGTCATCAAGGCCAATGCAAACGCGATGTCTGTCGCAACCGGAATGGCCCAGCCATCAAGCGCGATAGGGTCACCCCAGGTAAACCAGCAGTAAATTGCCGCGGGCACCAGCATGCCACCCAGTGCGCCGATACCTGGTAACACCACCTGGGAGAACGACGATAGCTCTCCTTCGAGGACCTCTCGTTTGATCTCCAACCCGATCAGGAAAAAGAAGACAGCCATTAAGCCATCGTTTACCCACAACAACAGCGGTTTGTTAATCGCCAGAGCCCCGATTTGAACGGCGATGGTGGTTTGAAAAAAGCTATCGTAGAGATTTGCCAATGGTGAGTTGGCGGCGACCATAGCCAAAACTGCTGCACCGAGAAGCAGGATGCCGCCGGCGGATTCCAGCCGGATAAAATTTTGCACCGCGTTCATCAGAGGGTAGGCAGGTTGGTGTGACATGGGCTTAGCTTAGCATCTAGGTTGTTGAAAGGTTGTGAAGTAACAAGATTGTAATGGAGCCACTATCTATTATCTTCAGGAGCCCATCGTTCTGCTATCCATATCCCGCTGAGTACCAAGCCGAGGGCGGCGCCGTGAAACCAGCGAAACACCTCGTTCAAAAACAGCACAGCAGCAATAGAGGCGAGAATAGGTACCAAGTTAACAAATACGCCACTGCGCCCGGGACCGATCAGTTCCACGCCCTTAATGAAGAGTACCTGGGCCAACAGTGATGGCAAGAGTGTGATGCCCGCAATCAATAGCCAACCAGTGGGCGAAGGCCATTGACTGGCACCCACATACCATTCGAGTGCAGCCATCGGCAAAGTGGCCAGAAAGGCGGCCGTGCCCAACATAGCAAACCAAACCAGGGCGGAGACCTCAGGTTTTTTTCTGAGCCAGACGGCGTAGATTGAGTAAAGCAGGCAGGCGGTGATGATCATGAGATCACCCTGGTTAAAAGCAAACTCCTGGAGTCGCAACAGATTTCCTTCCAGGGCGACAAGGACAACGCCGATCAGGGTGATGCTTACGCCAATCAGCTGTAGCACAGAGACCTTTGTCCTGAACGCCACATAGGCGCTTAACATGACAAATACGGGTATGGTGCCTTGGAGAATGCCCATGTTCAGGGCGGTGGTGGAATGCGCTGCGATATAAAACAGCGCATTAAAAGCGGTGAACCCGAGTGCGCCCATAGCGGCCAGATAACCAAGATGCAGTTTCAGGGTGGGCCACTCCTGCTTAATCTGAGGCGCGGTGATGGGTAGCACGATAAGTACAACCCCTAACCATCGCCACATGATCAGCATCATGGGTGACACCTCTCCGACCGCCAGCTTGGCAAAAACGGTATTCGCCCCCCAGCACAGTGTTGTTACGCTGAGAAAGAAATAGGCACGCACCTGAGCGCTCTGTGGATTTTCAAGCATTCGTAGCATCAGTTGTTTGGTCAGCTCAAGGTTTGGAGCGGATATTCTGTGGTGTACTTCACTTGGCGCAGTGCGAATGTGCTGGATAAGTTATCCACGCCTGGCAGATTGATCAACGTGTGCTTGAGCAAGTGTTCGTAGGCGGTGACGTCAGAAACCACTACCCGGAGCAGGAAATCACGATCACCGCTGACCGTATAACACTCAACGATTTCCGGGATGTCCTGGACCGAATTTTCAAACAGAGTGAGACCGTTTTCCTGATGGTTTTTCAGGGTGACATGCACAAAGACGTTCACTGCCAGGTGTAGAGAATTGGCGTCCAGAAGGGTGACCTTTTTGCGTATGACACCGTCTTGCTCCAGCCGTTTCACCCGGCGCCAGCACGGTGTGTGGGACAAGCCTACGCGATCGCCTAAATCCTGCATTGAAATTTCAGCGTTTTGTTGAAGTTCGCGAAGTATCTTGATATCGAAGGAATCTAGAGATTTCATCCTAATAGCTACCGAAATTAAGGAATATTTTATCTAATATTGGCCCCTAATTAGCAATATAGCAATCCGTTCCTCACGGTTGATGCTTAGCATTAGTAATTAACTTTTGTGCTGATTCGCATCTGTGATCGGAGGCCGATATGACCGGACCAATACCTGGCTTACCCAGCGGAACTGAAATTCGCAGCCATACTGAACTGTCGGGGGATTTTTCGCTTAACCAACGCTACCAACGAGACCGAGGTACCGTACTCCTGTCCGGCGTCCATGCCTTGGTCAGGGCGCTGATGACCAGGGCACAGCTGGACGCAGGGCGAGGTTTGAGCAGCGGCGGTTTTGTTTCAGGATATCGCGGCTCTCCGCTAGGCGGATTGGACAAGGAGCTTTGGTCTAATGAAAAAACGCTGAATGGGTTAGGTATTCAATTTCAACCCGGGGTAAATGAAGATCTTGCGGCGACTGCTGTCTGGGGTACGCAGCAGGTAGGCCTGCATGCCGGAGCGACCGTGGATGGTGCGTTCGGAATGTGGTACGGCAAAGCCCCAGGGTTGGATCGCTCTTGTGATGCGATCCGTCATGCCAACATGTGGGGCACGTCACCCCGGGGTGGTGTGCTGTTGGTTGTGGGTGATGATCCGGCTGCTAAGTCTTCCAGCCTGGCTTCGCAAAGCGAGTTTACCTTACAGGACATGATGGTGCCCATCTTGAGCCCGTCAGATGTCCAGGATGTATTAGATTTTTCTGTCCTCGGTTGGGAGATGTCGCGACACAGCGGCTTGTGGGTTGGATTAAAGGCCATCGCAGATCACATGGATAGTACAAGTACCATAGAAGTGGGCTTGGAGCGATATCCAACTGTCGATCTGGAATCTGTCGCGGACGTACATATTCGTCGCGAAGACACGCCGTCCCACCAGGAAGAACGTATTCTAGCGAGAAAAATACCCGCCGCCCTGGACTTTGCACGTGCCACTAATATTAACCGTTGGGATACCAAGGATCTTTTGGGAACCAGACCAGCAAGACTGGGTATCGTCGCTGCCGGTAAAGCCTATGCAGATATAAAAGAGGCATTTGCTTTGATGGGTGCGACCTCTCTGCAAGAAATTCGTCGCATGGGGGTTGAGCTGCTGAAGCTGGGCATGACCTGGCCGATTGATGAAACACTCGTGGGCGAATTTGCGCAGCGTTGTCAGATGCTGCTTGTCGTGGAAGAAAAGCGGGCATTTGTAGAGCCGCAAATCAAAGAAGCACTCTACAGTAACACTGGTGAGCGACCTGTGCCTGTTTTGGGTAAGCGCAATGCAGGGGGAGAGCCACTTATCCCCAGCACGGGTTTACTCGACGTTGACCAATTAGTAACGGTTTTGAGTCAACTGTTGGGCAGAACGGTACCTTCTACCTTGCGCGCCAGTGGCGAGGGGCGTCATGCGGCCGCGCAAGCAAACGCACCGGCGAGATCCGAGCGTACCCCATTGTTTTGTGCCGGATGTCCGCACAATACATCAACCCGGGTACCCGAAGGGAGCCGAGCAACAGCAGGTATCGGCTGTCACTATATGGTGCAATGGATGGATCGTGACACAGACAGCTGTACCCAGATGGGTGGAGAAGGTGTGACATGGGTTGGGGAAGCTCCCTTCACCAATGAGCAGCACTTGTTTGCGAACCTTGGCGACGGCACTTACTTCCATTCTGGGATCCTGGCCATTCGACAGGCGGTGGCTGCTGGTATCAACATCACTTACAAAATTCTGTTCAATGATGCGGTCGCCATGACGGGTGGCCAACCTACGGATGGTGAGTTGGATATGCAGCGGCTGGTTCTTCAGGTTCAGGCTGAAGGCGTAGAAAAAGTTGTCATCGTCAGTGATGAACCAGCCGCGTTTGACCGGCAATTTCCAGGCGTTGCGGTGTTCGACCGCTCAAAACTGGATGAGGTGCAGCGGTCGCTGCGTGAAGTGTCGGGCGTCAGCGTATTAATCTACCAACAAACTTGCGCCACAGAATTGCGTCGGCGTCGTAAGCGGGGGCTGGTCGAAGACAATCGGCCCCGATTGATGATTAATGAGGCGGTTTGTGAGGGGTGTGGTGACTGCACCGTCCAGTCAAACTGTGTGGCGATAGAACCAGTCGCGACCGACTCCGGTACCAAACGTCGAATCAACCAGACGGCATGTAACAAAGACCTGTCCTGCGCG
This sequence comes from Pseudomonadota bacterium, assembly GCA_039028095.1. Lineage (GTDB taxonomy): Bacteria > Pseudomonadota > Gammaproteobacteria > Pseudomonadales > Azotimanducaceae > UBA4421. Next base: position 106,114 of record JBCCIU010000010.1, on the reverse strand, counting down.
ACCGGTTTTTGCCCGGCATTTGTGGAAGTAACGGGCCATGCCTTCGATTCTAAAGCAGCCCTTGATCAAAAGGACGAACAAATCCGCAATCAACTAGAAGTGCTCAGTCGAGTACCCGCCCCTGCGCTGCAACAGAGCAAACAAGTGATCAATCTGCTGCTGGCAGGCGTGGGCGGCACGGGTATCGTCACCGTCAGCGCCTTGATTGGTGCCGCTGCAAAGCTGGATGGACTGAAAGTGACTACGCTTGATATGACCGGGCTGGCGCAAAAATGCGGTGCTGTATTCAGTCACATTCGCATGGGATTTGACACACCGGTAACCGCACGTATTCCCAATGGCCAGGTTGATGTTGTGGTTGGATGTGATCTGGTCTCCTGTGCATCCAGCGAAGCGTTGGCCCTGATGTCCAGTAAAACCAATGTCGTCGTGAATAATCACGTATCACCAACCGCTGAATTTGTGCTGCAGGGTAAACAGAATCCACTGATCGATCAGCGCTTGGCAAGATTGGAAAATCTGGCTGGGGAAGTGCGTCACTTGCCAGCAGATAAGGTTGTAGAAAATGTCCTGGGCGGTGTGCAGCAAAGCAATGTCTTTTTGTTGGGTTTTGCCTATCAACAAGGGGGTATTCCCTTGAGCCTGCGGGCGATGGAGGAAGCGATCAGCATCAATGGCGTTGATGTAGATAAAAATCTACTGGCGTTCCACCTGGGACGCAAATGCAGTGTTGATAAAGGATGGTTAGAGCCTGCCGGGGCCGACGATGGTGCTGCTGAGCCCAAATCTCTCAACGATTTCCTGGCCTCTGCGGAACAAGATCTGACCGCCTACGCAAACGCCGAATACGCACACAAATATCTGAGCTTGGTTGGCAAGGTGATGGATGCAGAGCGTAAGGCGGATCCAGATAGCGATCGGCTTAGCTGGTCGGTGGCAAAATCCTATAAAAAACTGCTGATGCTGAAAGACGAATATGAGGTAGCAAGGCTTTATTCTGACGGGCAGTTTGCCGACAGATTAAAGCGAAATTTTGGCGCAACCAAAATCAAGTACCTGCTGGCGCCGCCTTTGTTGGGTGATAAGAAACGTAAATTTGGCGCAGGCATGGCCTGGGGATTTAAGGTACTTGCGGCGCTCAAATTTCTACGCAACACCGTCGCCGACCCCTTTCGCTATACCGCCGAGCGTCGACAAGGTTTAGCGCTGGTTGATGAATTTGAGTCGCTGTGTCTTACGTTGTGTGAGAATCTCGATTTACAGAATCTGAAACTGGCTGCGAAGATGACTGATCTTTATGACGAGATTCGAGGTTTCGGTCATGTTAAAGCCGCAAAACTTGCCCGGGCCCAAGAAACAAGAGCGCGACTTATGCAGGAGTTTCTTCGTCCGTCACAAACGGTTGTTTTGTTTGATCCGGGTGCCCATCCGGAAAAGGCAGCCTGATCGATTGCAGATTCCTGGGCGGCTGGTTTGCTATTATGGGGCTATCGTTGGCGCTGACCAGGGCCTGAACCGGACGGTAGAGGCGCTTGATACAAGCATCGGCTGGTATAAGAGTCGCCAGATATAAGAGTCGCCAGAAATAGTAGACACGGTAGAGAGAGTTTTGTGAGCGGATTGCCAGATTTTGACTTTGGGTTGGGTGAAACCGTCAACATGCTGCGTGATAGCGTCGCGCAGTTTGCTCAGTCGCAGATAGCGCCCAGAGCTGCTGAGATTGATGAGCAGAATCTGTTCCCCCGGGACCTTTGGTCGGCACTGGGTGATATGGGCGTGCACGGTATGACGGTCCCCGAAGCTTATGGTGGTGTTGATCTTGGATATCTTGCGCACACCGTAGTAATGGAAGAGATCAGCCGAGCGTCCGCATCGGTGGGCCTGTCTTACGGGGCACATTCAAATTTGTGCACGAATCAGATTCGTCGCTACGGCACCGAAGAGCAGAAACAGAAGTACCTGCCGGGACTTGTAAGCGGTGAGTTTCTTGGCGCTCTGGCCATGAGTGAACCCAATGCCGGTTCTGATGTCGTTAGCTTAAAGCTGCGAGCGAAGGAAGATGGCGACGATTTCATCCTAAATGGCAACAAGATGTGGATCACCAATGGGCCGGGGGCCGATGTATTGGTGGTTTATGCAACGGTCGATCCTGAGCTTGGCTCCAAAGGCATTACAGCGTTTCTCATTGAGAAGGAAATGGCTGGTTTCTCGACCGGGTCTAAACTCGACAAACTGGGGATGCGTGGATCTGACACCGCAGAACTGATATTCGAAGACTGCCGGGTGTCTAAAACTCAAATTCTTGGTGAGGTTGGCCAAGGGGTCAAAATCTTGATGAGTGGGCTCGATTTTGAGCGGGTCGTCCTGGCTGGAGGTCCGTTGGGTATCATGCGCGGGTGCATGGATGCCGTCATGCCTTATATCCACGATCGTCAGCAATTTGATCAGCCGATAGGCACTTTTCAGCTTATTCAGGGCAAGATAGCTGACATGTATACCGACATGAATGCTGCCAGGGCATACGTTTACGCTGTAGCACGAGCCTGCGATTCCGGACAAACTACTCGCTTCGACGCGGCCGGATGTATTCTGTTTGCGGCTGAAAAAGCCACTCAAATGGCGCTCCAAGCGGTGCAAACCTTGGGTGGTAACGGCTATATCAACGAATTTCCCACTGGCAGATTGCTCAGAGATGCTAAGCTTTATGAGATAGGTGCAGGAACCAGCGAGATCCGGCGGATGCTGATTGGACGAGAACTGTTTGACGCCACCGCAAAATGATCACCGGTTCCAACACTAACCTCGAACTTGGTTAGCGGCAGATACCGTCACTGCGATTGCGTAACGATGTGTCCGTAACTGCAAAGAAACGGGACGGTAAACGGGTTAAATTGTGCGTAAAAGCGGCTATAATCCGCGCCGGTTTTTTAACACCGTTATGATGAACAAAACACAGCCTATGAATTTGAAAAGCACAGTCTCGGTAATCTCCAAATCTAAAGCCTGGTTAATCGGTGCCGGTCTCGTTTTAAGTACAGGCGTGGTGGCAATTCCGCCGGGTACAAGCGATGAGATCGAAGCACGACTTCAAGCATTCGGTGAGGTCTGTAGAGTTGGTGATGATTGTGGAACGGCCTCTGCAGCCGCAAGCTCTGGACCTCTCAGCGGCCAACAAGTATATGACCAGTTTTGTTTCGCGTGTCATTCCACCGGAGTGGGCGGTGCGCCCAAGATTGGTGAGGCTGGAGAGTGGGCAGCACGTGTTGACAAAGGTATGGATGTATTGATGGACAGCACGCTGAACGGCTTGAACGCGATGCCAGCCAAAGGCACTTGCATGAATTGCTCGGATGAGGAGCTCAGCGAAGCTGTTACCTATATGTTGGACGCGAGCAGCTAGAAACCGTCGCTTCAACGTTCTAAACACCACTCTCCCAGTCTAACGAACGGTATCTGAGCGCTTCGGACATATGCGATTGTTCGATCGCGTCTTTTTTCTCCAAATCGGCGACGGTGCGCGCTATGCGCCAGAGTTTCTGATAGCTGCGGGCTGACAACTGAAAATTCTTTACCGCTCGATCAAGGAACTGTTTGTCGACAGTCGCGTTTTCCATCTGTTCAGAGATTTCGTGTGTGGTTAAAGCTGAGTTGAGGTGCCCCTGTCTTTGTTTTTGGGATATTCGTGTCTCGCGGACTGTGTTTGCTAGCGTTGGCCAGTCGGTTGCTTGTTCGTCTTTTAGACTGATCAGCAGCTGAGGATCCACTTCGGGTACTGCAACATGCATGTCGATTCGATCCAGAATAGGACCGGAGATTCTGGTTTGGTAACGATGTTTTGCCGCCGCATCGCAGCGACAAGCGTCTTCCCGACAACTGCGACCGGCGGGACACGGGTTCATCGCCGCAATCAACTGAAATTTGCACGGATATTCGACCTTGTAGGCGGCTCTTGCCAACATGGCAATGCCACTTTCCAGTGGCTCCCGCAACAGATTCAAGGCGCTTGGCTTAAAGTGAGGGAGTTCATCCAGAAACAATAAGCCTTCGTGTGCCAGGGCTAACTCACCCGGAGTAGGGGGGTTACCACCTCCGATCAGTGCTGCCCCCGTCGCTGAATGGTGTGGGGCCCGGAGTGGGGGTCTATGATAATGCTCCCTGGTGATACCCGCTGCGGAATATACTTTTGCCACTTCGATAATTTGATCCGCGGTCAGACTAGGCAGCAGGAAATTCATATTCTGTGCCAGCAAAGTTTTGCCTGTGCCGGGAGGACCAATCATCAACAGGTGATGGCCTCCGGCTGCGGCCAGGAGCAACGCTCGTTTTGCTGCATATTGTCCAATGACGGTGTTCGGACTCGGAGCTGCGGAAAGATCTGTTGTTGGATTGGCCCTCAGGTTGGCTTGGGCTGCATTTGGCGGATTCGGTTGTGCTTCCAATTCTCCGTGTTCAAGTATGTCTAGCGCGGCACCAAGATGGCGGACAGGCAGGCAATCCGCACCCGGAATAAGGTCCGCTTCGCTTTTGTTGGCATAGGGCAGAATGACCTGACGCCCACTTTTCTGAGCTTCCAATGCGCAGGTGACTGCCCCCTGGACTGGTCTGAGCTCTCCAAACAGCCCGAGTTCGCCAATAAACTCAAAGCGATCAAGGTGATTTCTGCTGATTTGGCCGCTGGCCGCCAACAGGCTGACAGCAATCGGCAGATCTAAACCGGTGCCAGATTTTGTGATCTCAGCAGGCGCCAGATTGAAGACCACGCGAGAATCGGGGTATTCCCAGCCCAGGTTTCGTAATGCGCTGCGCACTCTATCTCGGGCTTCTCTCACACTGCCCTGAGGCAAACCCACAATGGTGGTGGAGGGTAAGCCGCTGCTGACATGGCATTCAACGTCTATGGGATATGCGTGTAAGCCCAGCATCGAACGCGCGTATATCTTTGCCCCGCCAAATTTAACTTTGCTGTTGCCCAATGGTTTAGACGATTACAGGTATGCGAATAGGTTGATTACAGCTGAATCATTTTGCGCCAGGTATGGGTTAATGCCCCAAAATGGTGCGGAAGCCGCTCCCAATTTGTGCAAGCGTATTCGCACAAATGGTGCAGAGATACTTAACTATCTGTTTTATATAAGAAAAAAAATTGGCACGCGCCATGCACTGGTTAGGTGCGAATTTAGCGACGAGCTGGTTTCGTCAACAACACTAAAAAATGAACTCAAGCAATCTACTAAGGGGTTAAAAATGAGATCAATTGGACGGGTACTACTTACAGCATCTTTGCTTGCAGGTGGTTTATTTACCACGCAGGCGGTGTCTGCAGATGTGTCTTACAACATCGGCTGGGCATCTGAGTATCACTATCGCGGCATTCTGCAGAAAAATTCCTCTGCCAGTGCCGGGATCGACTTCGAACAGGGCGGATTTTACGCGGGGGCGTGGACTGCCGATGTGGGGGATGGTTTAGAAATAGACGGTTACTTCGGCTATGGCATAACTGTCGAAGACTTTAGCGCCAGCGTCGGATTCACCGGTTACTACTACACGGGCGAGTTCGATGACACTTATGAGGAGATCAACGTCAACCTGGGCTACGGCTGGGTCAGCATCGAATATTCGTTTGGTGAATATGACAATTTTGATGGCCCCGACCAGGACTACGACTTCCTGGCGGGGACCGTCGATTTTGGTGACAGCGGTTTCTACGCGACTTATGGCACCTTCGGGGACGATTTTGACGGTGACTACATCGAAGTTGGCTATGGCGTGACCATTTCTGAAATCGACTTTGGCATCTCTGTCATTCAAGCCAGCGACGAGTTGTCTGATCAGCTCGATAGCTCAGGCAACCCAACAGAAGGTGAGTCCCTCGTATTTACCATCGGGAAAACTTTCTAAGCAATCCCGACTGTCTATACGACCGAGATTATAAGAAAATCTCGAGCATGCTGAACGAAAGATCTTCCACATCTACGTACATGCATGCTCGAGAATTAGGAGAAACACATGAAACTCATCACCGCGATTATTAAACCGTTCAAACTGGACGATGTACGCGAAGCTCTTTCAGAGGTTGGCGTTCAAGGGATGACGGTCACTGAAGTCAAGGGGTTTGGCCGCCAGAAAGGTCATACAGAATTATATAGGGGGGCGGAATATGTCGTGGACTTTTTGCCCAAAGTAAAGATAGAGGCTGCCATAGATGATGCGCTGTTAGATCAGGTCATCGAGGCAATCACTAAATCAGCAAATACCGGCAAAGTTGGCGATGGCAAGATCTTTGTAACCGCATTGGAAGACGTCGTTCGCATACGGACCGGAGAAACAGGACCAGAGGCTGTCTAGCCTGAGTCAATAAACCGGAGACGATTGTGGAAGATCTAGTTCAATTAAGTTATTCAGTAGACACGCTCTACTTTCTGGTCATGGGCGTGCTGGTCATGTTCATGGCACCGGGCTTTGCCATGCTTGAGGCTGGCATGGTTCGGTCTAAAAATACAACGGAAATTCTGACCAAGAACGTTGCGTTGTTCTCTATCGCCAGTGTGATGTATTTGCTGGTGGGTTATTCGATTATGTATCCCGGGGCGGGAGAAGGCGCCTGGTTACCTATCCTAGGAATAGGGATCGGGGAAGAAAACAGTGTCGAAGCCGTATTGGCTTCGGGTGGGGATACCTACTATTCACTGCGTTCTGATTTCTTCTTCCAGGTGGTGTTCGTGGCCACAGCCATGTCTATCGTGTCGGGTGCAGTCGCTGAGCGTATGAAGCTTTGGGCATTCCTTGCCTTTGCGGTTGTGATGACCGGTTTCATCTACCCAATCCAGGGATTCTGGAAGTGGGGTGGCGGTGCGCTTGATGCTGCGGGATTCCTGGACTTTGCAGGTTCCGGTGTAGTTCACATGTGTGGTGCTGCAGCTGCGCTTGCGGGTGTGATTCTTTTGGGGCCACGTAAAGGCAAATACAACTCAGATGGATCCATCACGCCAATTCCTGGAGCGAATATGCCCTTGGCAACGCTGGGCATGTTTATCCTTTGGTTTGGCTGGTTTGGTTTCAACGGTGGTTCTGAGCTCAAAATGAGCAATATCGACGAGGCGAACGCGGTGGCAAATATCTTTGTGAACACCAACACCGCAGCCGCGGGCGGTTTGATAGCAGCGCTACTGCTGGCTCGCGTGATGTTTGGCAAGGCTGACCTGACCATGGCGCTCAATGGTGCCCTGGCTGGATTGGTATCCATTACAGCGGAACCGTTAACCCCAACCGCCTTTCAGGCGCTGGCCATCGGTGCTGTAGGTGGCCTGATTGTTGTTGGTTCTATTGTGATGCTCGACAAGATCAAGATCGACGATCCCGTTGGTGCCATTTCTGTTCACGGTACCTGCGGAATCTGGGGACTGCTGGCGGTGGTCATCACCAATAGTGACGCTACGATTGGTGCTCAGTTGATGGGCATCGCGGCGATCTTCGTCTGGACGTTTGCGGCAAGCTTTGTGGTCTGGTACATCATCAAGATGATCATGGGCGTGCGAATCTCTGAAGAAGAAGAGTACGAAGGCGCCGATGCTACCGAAACCGGCATTGAAGCCTATCCTGAGTTTTCACGGATGTCCTAACGCTCAAGGATCGATAGCGTAGAAAAGGGTCGGATATTTCCGACCCTTTTTTTTGCCTGATTTCTGGCCATTTTCTAGATTTGTTCTATAACTATTGGTGTCCGATTTTACAGTCACTTACTGGACTGTATTGATTGAACCATACCGAAGAGGAGCGTAGAGATGGAACAAACGAATAATGCAGAAGAAGTGTACACCCCAGAGGCACGTGATACCGACCGTAAGCAGCTGGCAGCCGATATAGAGGCGTTCCTGTCAGACGGTGGAAAAATGCACGAAATTCCCACTGGTGAGCGAGCGGATCCACCCAAGAAACCAGAGAACAATTATGGAAAAGGGTCGATCTAAAGCCACCTATATGCTGTCAAATTTTTGTATCTGTGCAGTCGGCTATTTCCATCGAGGGGAAATTCCCTACAATACCCGCCCGGGGTGCATAGCGCCGCTTCGAATATAGACAAAAGCGACAGATGAAATACAAAAGTACTCGTGGTGGAGCTCACGGGCTTACCTTTACCGATAGTTTGCTCATGGGGCTGGCACCGGATGGGGGGCTGCTGGTTCCCGAAGAGATCCCTGATGTATCTATGCATCTTGAAACCTGGCGTGGGCTGGACTTTGTATCTTTGGCAAAGGAAGTCATTGGACTTTTTGTTGATGATATCGATACGCAAACACTCAATGGGCTGATTGACGAAGCTTATGCCTCCTTTGATCATCCTGACGTTGTTGGGACAACCCAGCTTGGCAATGTGCGAGTCTTAGAGCTTTTTCACGGACCCACCCTGGCGTTCAAAGATGTTGCCCTGCAGCTGTTGGGAAAGTTGTTCGAGCACGTCCTGGAAGTGCGTGGGTTAAAACTGAACATTCTTGGTGCGACCAGTGGGGACACAGGCAGCGCCGCAATTGCAGGCGTTCGTGGTCAGAAAAACGTGGATATCTACATCCTGTATCCCGATAACAAAATCAGCGATCTGCAGGAACTGCAGATGACCACTGTCTGCGATGACAACGTTCATTGTATTGCGGTAGATGGAAGTTTTGATGACTGTCAGACCTTGATGAAAACGCTGTTCGGCGATCTGGCGTTCAAAGAGCGGCATCAGCTGGGTGCAATCAACTCCGTTAACTGGGCTCGGGTTATGGCGCAGATTGTTTACTACGGCTATGCAAGTTTAAGCAGTCCCAGCAGCGCAGACTTTTGCGTCCCTACTGGGAACTTCGGCAATGTGTTTGCCGCCTATCTGGCAAAACGGATGGGTTTTCCTATCAATAAGCTGCTTGTCGCGACCAATGCCAACGATATTCTTACGCGCTTTTTCAAGACCGGTGTATACACTCGAGGTGAGGTGCACTTTACGCTATCGCCTGCCATGGATATTCAAATCGCAAGTAATTTCGAGCGCTATCTTTATTATCTCATGGACCAGGACAGTGACTACTTGACTGCGTTTATGCATCAGTTTCAAACGAGTGGTACGGCAACGCTTGCCGCGCCGCCAGACGATGGCGTATTTGATGCCTTGGCGGTAGATAACGATACAACGCTGCAGGCGATCAGCCAAGCGTGGGATGAGTTTGAGTACATCTTGGATCCGCATACAGCCGTGGGTTTTGCCGCCAGCCGCGATCTGCCGGGTGTGACACTCATTGCGACAGCGCATCCTGCCAAATTTCCCCAGGCTATTGAACAGGCAATTGGGCGGGTACCCACGCACCCGAGCTTGGAATCCTTACGTGGCCTCGAATCCAGGAAGCAGCGGATACCCGCAGATTTGGCTGCGGTTAGGGCGATCTTCGAGTAGGCACCTCAGTCCTGAGTCAGCTGCTCAATTACCGGAATAAGCTCGGGAAGGCTGGCCACTTCTGCATGGGGTTGTGCCTCCTCTTTGGTGCGGACAGCGCTATGCAGATTTACCCATACAGATTTCAGACCTGCGGCGTTGGCCCCGTGAACGTCGTCAAAAAGATTATCGCCAACGTGGATCACTTTGTCGGGGTCCAACGCGAACTTGTCCAGAAAATATCTGTAGATTGCAGGATCAGGTTTTTTAGCCCCAGCTTCGGCCGAATTGGCCGCGCCATCAAAAATATGGGCAAGCCCCGCTCGTTCTATGTCTGCATTTCCGTTGGTTAAAGCCAACAGGCGGTAATCCTGCTTTAGCTGGTTGAGGGTATCCAGGGCCCCAGGAAAAAATTCAATTCGATTTCGGCCGACAAAAAACACATCAAATGCGGCTTGTGCGTTGCTACGTGCGTCACTTTCAGAGTCGCCTGCACACAACATCAGTTCAAACAGCAACTCGATCCGCATGAAGCTGAGATCGTGAATTTTGTGCGGATATTGGTTAACAACCTGTTCTCGTAAAGGACCCAGATGTTCCGGACCATACAGAGCTAATGCGTCGGGTGTGTGTTGGGCCATCCAGGTCCGCATATCCTGCTCCGCCTGGATAATGATTTTCTCAACATCCCAAAGGGTATTATCCAGATCAAAACTGATGGTATGCCGTGTTTTCATGTCGGGTCAGCGGCTCCCCTTTTGGCTTCCTCGTTCTCGATTGATTGTTTGCGTTGTGCTCGCGGGTGCGCCGAGTCGTAGACTTTTGCAAGATGCTGGAAGTCCAAATGTGTATAGATTTGAGTTGTGGAAATATCGGCATGTCCCAGCAGTTCCTGCACTGCCCGCAAATCACCAGACGATTCCAGCATGTGGGTTGCAAAGCTATGTCGGAGCATGTGCGGATGTAGCGTGTCGTCCCCAAGTTGCAGGGTGCTGATTTTCTTTAGCTTGCGTTGCACCGTGCGTGAACTCACGCGCTGGTTGCCGCGCCCCAGGAAAATGGGTGCCTCTGGGTTGGGTGCAGGATGCTGGTCGAACCACTGCGTCAGTGCCTGGCAGCACGCCTGGCCGAGTGGTGATTGCCGAGTCTTGTTACCCTTGCCCAGGACCGTGACATAACCTTGAGTGAAATCGACGTCTTTCCAATTCAGGGCCACAAGCTCCTGCAGGCGCAAACCTGCGCCATACAATAGCTCCAGCATGGCTAGATCCTGCACTTCCAGGAGTTGTTCTGGCTGAGATTCGAAGAGCTGTTGGGCCTGGTCGATATCCAATGCCGTTGGCAGATTACGTATTACTTTTGGCGCGCGTACTGCGGCTGCTGGATTGTCATTCACAATGCCCCGGGTGCTCAGGTAGTTCAAAAAGCTACGCACCGAGGAGAGTGATCGGGCGATGCTGCGCGCGCTCAGTTTTTTCTCCGCCAAGGTGCTGGCAAATGCGGTAATGTCATGGGCGTGGATGAATTCGGGAGGCTTTGAGCATTCAGACTGAAACTTGTCGAGGTCGCGGCGGTAGGCTGCAACGGTATGTTTGGAGTAGTTTTTCTCCTTGGCCAGATGCCCTAGAAACTGCTGGATATGCTCAGCGAGAACCATGGATTCGGCTAACCGGCGCCTGGTTTTACGCCAAGATTTAACAGAACCTTGCTCAACACATCAGCGATGTAGGTGACGAATAAGGTATCCATATCTGGCGAAAATCGGTGTGGGTTCCGACTGCCAATGCACAGCGCGCCCTGGCTTGCGTCCCGGCCGCGGCCAAAATCCAGTGGGATCAGAACGGCACTGGCAGAGTCGAAGTCCTCCTCTGAGTCTGGAGAGCGTCCCGCATTGGGGAACACGTTAGCAACCTCTTGGGAGCGCAATGTGGTGCAGCGTGCGGCAGTCCCGGGAGTTGGGGCGGATGGATCAAGCCCGAACAGGGCGGTAAATGGAATCTGGCCAGCGTGTACGTGGATGTGATCAAGCTTGTCCATGGCGCCCGCAATGTGGCAACAGACGAAGTCGGCCTCAAAATCTACCAACACGTGAGTGGCGAGTACCTCATTCAACGCATGTAGGTTTTTTGCTTCTAACAGGGACAAGGTAAGGGCTCTGGTCTTAGTGAAAATGTTGTCGTTGTCTTGAGCTGTCTGCAGGAGCTGATTGAGTCGCCGCCGACTTTCTACGTTGCGCTCCCGCAGTATTGCAACCTGATGTTCGACCAGGGAGACGGTTTTGCCGCTGATATGGGGGAGGTTGAGCTCTGACAATAGGCTTGGATGGCGCGAAAAAAAATCCTGATCCTGGCGCAGATACGCGACAACCTCCTGTTCCGCAGGTAAGAGTTCATCAGACGGTTTTTTTTCGTTGCTCATCCGTTTGCTCAGCTTGATACTGTTTGGGTAGTCGGTTGTGGCGCCGCGGTGTGCTGATGAGGTGCTGACTGCTTTGACTCTTCAGTATCCTGCTGTCCGTTGGACTTTTGTTGAATAGGAAGCGTCACATTCCCACGATAAACGTAGGCAGCGTCGCCAGACATCATTACTCGCTCCCCAGGTTGGGACCATCGAATTCGCAGTTTGCCGCCGGGTAGAGAAACTTTTACCTTACCTTGAGTTAATCCCAGACTGGTCGCGGCAACCACTGCCGCACACGCACCGGAACCGCAGGCCTGCGTTTCTCCCGCTCCCCGTTCATAAACTCGCAGGCGTATGAATTGTTCATCAACAACCTGGCAAAATCCTATGTTCGCACGCTCCGGAAAAGCGGGGTGATTGGTATATGTGCTGCCGATCTGATCTACGTCTACGTTAAGGACATCATCAACCATAATCACCCCATGAGGATTGCCCATGGATACCGGCGTGACAACCACGCTGGGTGCATCATCAGATTCTAGTTCAAATTGCCTGAAATTAGACGGATGCGTGACGGCCTCAGCATGTTTTGAATTGAATGGTATGGCTGCCAGATCCAAGACAGGTACGGTCATTGTTGTATCTATCTGGTTGGATTCTATGTGGACCTTTTCGATTGGGGGGTTCTGAGCTTCCGTAACAACCCGGGTGGTGAACTCACCTGCCAGAGATTGCCAGCGAAGCTCTTTTTTCGCGCTTAACTGTAGTTGATTTACCAGTAGTGCAACAACACGGGTCCCATTTCCACACTGTTGGGCTTCACTGCCGTCAGCATTGTAGATGCGAAAGAAAAAATCAGCTTCTGGTTCGGTGGGTGGCTCGATGATCAGCAGCTGATCACAGCCAACCCCGCGGTGTCTATCCGCAAGCCAGCTGATCTGCTCTGCGGTTGGGTTCAAGCTGGTGGTTACCGCGTCCAGAACAACAAAATCATTGCCGAGACTATGCATTTTGTGAAAGCTGATTTGCCTGTTCTTAGAATTCATGGTTTTGCCGTTCAATTGCCAACGATTGCTTCAAGTTGCAATAGATCCTCGATGGACTCGCGCCTTCGTACCAGATACATCTGCGATCCATCGATCAGCACTTCGGCTGCTCTTGGGCGAGAATTATAATTGGATGCCTGCACCATACCATATGCTCCAGCACTGCCAACGGCCAGGAGATCATCCTGTTTGATAGACAACGGGCGTTGCTTACCCAGAAAGTCTCCTGACTCACACACGGGGCCAACCACGTTCCACATCTTGATCGGCTCATCGTGTTCGGGAGCGACATTGGTGATGTTGTGCCAGGCCTGGTACAGCGCTGGGCGAATCAAATCGTTCATGGCTGCGTCTACCACCGCAAAGTTCGGAGCAGGCGCGTCGTGTGAAGCTCCCGGGTCTACGGAGTTTATGCCTGGTTTTATATATTCAACATGGGTTAGCAAGATACCGGCATTGGCGACAATACTGCGTCCGGGCTCCAGAAATATTTGTTGAGAGCGGGCAGCCATGGCTTGTTGTACGCGTGCCCCGTATTCGCCCAGATCCAACGGTTCCTCATCAGAGTAGGTAATGCCCATGCCGCCACCCAGGTCGATGTGCTCCAGGGGAATACCAGCGGCCTCAAGCCTGTCCACCAATTCCAGAATCCGATATAGCGCGTCTACCAGCGGATCTGCAGTGCCAATTTGCGAACCGATGTGACAATCGATACCCATCACCTGAAGAAATTTGTTGGCATGCGCCTCGGCATAGAGTTTTTCCGCAGCTTCAGGAGAGACACCAAATTTGTTTTCACGCAATCCTGTAGAGATATAAGGGTGGGTCTGGGCGTCCACATCTGGATTCACTCTGATGGAAACCGGAGCGACCTTATCCAGCATTTGTGCTCGCTGCTTAATGCGATGCAATTCCTGATCGGATTCCACGTTGAAACAAGCGATGCCCAGTTTCAGCGCCAGATCAATCTCTTCCGTGGTTTTGCCAACACCGGAGAAGATAATGTCCTGGGGCGTTCCGCCGGCGCGCAATACTCTGACTAACTCACCGCCGGATACGATGTCGAAGCCGCAACCTGCTTCTTTACACAGTTGCAATATCGCGAGATTGGAATTTGCTTTCACCGAGTAGTGGATCTTATGCGACAGACCTGCAAATGCCTGAGACATCTCTTTAATATTCTGGCGTACGGTCGCGGCGGAATATACATATAGCGGAGTACCGTAGCGTTCCGCCGCCTCATGCAATGAGACATCTTCCACACGCCCAGCGGGGTCTATCGGTGTCAAACTCATGATTTTGCCTAGAAGTGGTTCGTCGTGATTTGTCTTAGGTGAACACTAAGACAAGGATTTATCTTGCGAAACATTTTTTGCGGCAAAAAATGCCGCAAGATGGGTAACTGCAGATCGCTTGCTCGCTGGCGAGTTAATCAAGTGCGACTGAGGTGAATAATGGTACGACTCAGGGAGATAGAGAGGGCCCTTCTGACCACAGCTTGCTACCCACAGGCTAAAGCCCATGATGACAAGCCAATTTGTAATTTGCCGTATCTGCTCCATTCCAAAATTATATCGTAATCACCGAGCCGGGGCACAAAATTAGCCATTGATGTCCGAATACGTTTGCAGCGCTTCCACCAGGGTCTGACTTCCAAGTATGGTGGAGCCTACAATCACCAGATTCGAATCCTCGCGAATCAGCTCCAGCACCTGGGAAGGTTCATCATAACGTGTGACGTCAAGGAGGCGCCCAATGGGGTTCGGATAGCTCACGCAGACGATCACACAGGCATCGGAGATTTTCTCCGCGATGGGTTCGACGTGTCCGATTTGAGCGGGCTGACCTTGTAAAAAATCCTGATCTGCGTTGACACACAAGATTCTCTGGCCCTTCAAAGCGCCACGGGCGACTCTGAACCAGTGTCTTAGCTGCACGTTCTGTATTGCATCAGCACCGTGGGTGTTTGGAGAGATCGTATTGTTGAATGACCAGCAGACCGCCTCGATTAAAGTTCGGTGAGTTGTAACCAACTCGTTATCTTCGCGCACAATCCAGGGATGTGACGCGCTTTCCGCCTTGAATTCAATCCGCCACAATGAAGAGTGTGTAGACCACCGTAACATCGGCAACACAAAACTTGGTCGTCCCGAAAAATAGTCCAGCACTTGTCTGATTCGACGCGCTTGTTGCAAAGTGGTATTTGGCAGATCGTGTGCGGGTGGTTGTAACGCGAAGATCTCAGTTGCCAGATTTTGTATGCCTTGCGTGATTTCTTTAGTTTCCGCCAGGGCTGTTGAAAAGCTCTGACCTGCATAGGATCTGGCTTGGGCAATTATCGACGGCTCCAGATTCCAACCTTTAACTACGCGCTGCCAATTTTCATCCTCGCTCAGGGTGTAGTTTCTGTAAGTGGTTTTGGCAAGCCAGGCGCGTTGCA
This sequence comes from Pseudomonadota bacterium, assembly GCA_039028095.1. Lineage (GTDB taxonomy): Bacteria > Pseudomonadota > Gammaproteobacteria > Pseudomonadales > Azotimanducaceae > UBA4421. The sequence continues at coordinate 90,825 of JBCCIU010000010.1, read as the reverse complement.
GAAGCGTCCAGAATTGTGTTGAGCCGAAGTGGTCTTGCAGGTACTGCGCAAGTACGGAATACACATCCGGATAGTCACGATCACCGCCTGTTGCATAAAGACTTTGCTGCTTCACATGCTCTGACAGCAGAGTGCCTCCATGGGCATATGCCACCAGCAGTCCGAGTTTTAACAATCCCTTGTATGGTGTGGCAAAGGCCTGTTCGATAGCGTGTAAACCTGCGGCATACAGGTCAATCTTAGTTAGTGGACCAATCTGTCCAAAGTGCACAAATTTGGATATGTCGAGTAGCCTGTGCTGGTCGAGTTCATGCACCAGGTCGGTTTTGTCCATCAGGTTCCGGCCTCGGGCGGGCAGGACCCACCACAACAACGGTCGACCGGCCAAACGGCATGCACTGCGATAAAATTCATCTAACAGTAGTTGTGATCGGGTTCGTTCTGGTTGACCATCAAACTGTTGGGGATGAACTGCAAAGCCCTGTAGATCCACACCAAGCTCTCGTGCCCACTTTGACAGGAGCTCCAGCTTTCTCGCCAATGGTTCAACTGAGTTTTCCTCGGTGCATACCCAAAAATCGATATCGCTACTATTGTTTTGACCTACACTACCGGCACTTCCCATTAAATAGAGCCCGAATATCTGTCGATGTTCCTGACGTGCAACGCGCTCGTCAAAGGCCTGTATCAGGAGCCGCAGTCTGCGGTAGCCACGCTGTGTAGGATGAAACGTTTCAATGCCTGCTGGACAATTTTTTACGTAGCCCGGTAAAGACGCTTGATTGAAGTGAATCAGGTAGGGCAGTACGTCAAGGATAGCTCTGCCTGCTGGACCAAGTCGGGCATAAATGTTTTTAACGCGCGATTCATCCAAATACGCAACATGGTTCAGCTTTTTTTTGATCACAGAACGATCAAAGCCTTCCCAGGTTGGCGTAATACTCAGTTCTGAAAACGCATCCATACCGTCAAGTATAGGCAGGTTCGGTATGGATGGTTTGACTAAAGCCTGCTATTGAACCTTGTTATAGACGCGCCCTGGCCTTTTCCACCGCCAGCTTCACCTGGCTCGGGGCTGTACCTCCTGCGTGGTCACGTGCTTGTACCGAGCCGTGTAGCGTTAACACCTGATAGACGGCTTCGTCGATAGGTAGGTCGCGGCCTCCTTTAAGCTCTTCTATGGATAACGCTTCCAGGGGTCTCTGCGTACGTGAAGCCAGCGCAACGGCCTCACCCACAACTTCATGCGCATCTCGGAAGGCCACGCCATTCGCCACTAGATAGTCGGCCAGATCTGTTGCGGTTGTAAAACCCTGAGCCGCAGCATCCGCCATATTCTGGGTCTTGGGTTGAATGTTTGGCACCAATCCAAGCAGTGCAGTCATGCAGTTTGACAGGGTATCGATGGCATCAAACAAAGGTTCTTTGTCTTCCTGATTATCCTTGTTGTAAGCCAGCGGTTGACTCTTCATCAGAGTAAGTAGTGAAATCAGGTGGCCGTTTACACGCCCCGTTTTTCCGCGAATCAATTCTGGCACGTCCGGGTTTTTCTTCTGGGGCATAATGCTGGAACCGGTGCAAAATCGATCGGGCAGCTCTACAAAATCAAATTGTTGGGAGGACCACAGCACCAGTTCCTCGCACCAACGCGATGTGTGCGTTAGCGTAATGGCCGCCACACTTAAGAATTCGATGATAAAGTCGCGATCGCTGACGGCATCCAGACTATTCCTGCAGATATCATCAAAGCCAAGCTCCAAGGCGACCGCTTCACGATTGGGCTTGTAGGGTGTGCCGGCCAGTGCCGCAGCCCCGAGAGGTAGAATGTTAACCCTGCCGCGACAGTCCATCAGGCGTGCCCGATCACGATGCAACATTTCGAACCAGGCCATGACATGGTGGCCAAAGGTAATTGGCTGGGCGGCCTGTAAGTGCGTGAACCCGGGCATGACCGTGTCAGTATGGGACTCGGCCAGATCGAGAAGGGCACGCAGCAGCTCAGTCTGAGTTTGCAGTAGATCATCGATCGCATCGCGGAGATACAAACGCATATCTGTCGCGACCTGATCATTTCGGGAGCGGCCTGTGTGCAGTTTTTTGCCCGTATCGCCGATAAGTTCGATCAAGCGGCTTTCGATGTTCATGTGAACATCTTCAAGGGGTATTTGCCAATCAAAAGTACCGGCTTCTATTTCACCCTTAATCTGCTCAAGACCCTTTTCTATGTCTGCAACTTCCTGCGCAGCAAGTACGCCAATCCCGCTTAACATCCTGGCATGGGCGATGGAGCCAGCGATGTCCTGGGCGTACATGCGGGCATCAAACGTGACCGACGCGGTAAATTCTTCGACAAAAGCGTCTGTTGCTTCACTAAATCGTCCTCGCAGCAAACCCTTTGCAGTATCTTTCGATGTACTATTGGAGGTCATGGTTCTCTTAGTTTTTCATTGGGCCGGTTGTTGGCCCGCGATTATAGCGGAATGTGTCGTTTATGAATCCTAATCCAAAGCATTTCGCGATTCCTGAATTGTGCACCACGTCCGCTGTAACCCTTCTGATCCTGTTCAGTCAGTTGTTAGTGGTGGTACTCCTTTTTGCCGGTGGTGAGGTCAGCTGGGTCCGCTTCGGGTTGATGTCCCTGTACGTGCAGTGGGTTGCTCTTGTCAGTGCAGGATTACTCTGTGCGTTGCGCACTTACCTGGCCAACCTCCCTCTTGGTCTGGGTGTCAGTCTGATGTTTGTTGTGGTGTTGAGTGTCACCGCGGGGGTAGGCATCGTGGCGCACTTTGTTGTCAATCCCGACCGGGATCTGTTGGGTACACTGACCTCCCAATTGTTGGTGAGCGGGATTATTACCGGCTTGGTGTTGCGATATTTTTATGTTCAGCAACGTTTGAGAATACAGGAACAAGCCGAATTGAATTCGCGCATCCAAGCACTGCAAAGCCGTATCCGCCCACACTTTTTGTTTAACAGTATGAACATAATTGCCTCGCTTATTGCCAGTGACCCGGATACGGCCGAGGTTGTGGTGGAGGATCTGGCGGAGTTGTTTCGAGCCAGCTTGAATGAGGCTGACAACCGCGTACCTCTGGATCAGGAGCTGGAGTTGTGCAAACGATACATCCGTATTGAAGCGTTGCGTTTAGGTGATCGGCTGCACATGGATTGGCAGGTTGAGGACTGTGAGGAGGTGGTGCAAATTCCTCTATTGACCTTGCAGCCACTTCTGGAAAATGCGATCTACCATGGCATTCAACCACTTCCTGAAGGTGGTACTATTTCGGTGCGGGTAACTTATCCCGGGGATGAAGTGCTCATCTGCATTGCAAACCCGGTGCCGGACCCATCGTTAACCCGAGAAAGTGAAGGTAACCGGATGGCGCTGGCAAACATTCGCAGCCGCTTAGGCGTGCTATATGGGCCGAATGCCACGTTAGAAACCAGGATGGAAATTAATGAGGGGGCCGCGGACGAGTCGAGTGCGGTTGTCAGTGATGGACACCGTTTTGTGACACAACTACGTTTCCCTCGAACCACAGACCCATTCGGCTGATTTATGCTGAGCAGGAAGGCTTGCATCGAGTAACCATGCGCATTTTGTTAGTAGATGACGAAAATTTAGCCAGAGATAGGCTGCGCCGCATGTTGTCAGATGACGCCGCTGAGTATGAGGTTGTTGGAGAAGCGGCCAACGGAACCGAGGCTATTGAAATCTGCGAGTCGCTGACCCCGGACCTTGTCTTAATGGACATTCGTATGCCCGGTATGGATGGATTGGAAACGGCAAGGCATTTGCTTGAGGTTGAACAGCCCCCAGCTGTGGTTTTTTGCACGGCGTATGAAGAGCACGCAATAGCCGCGTTTGATCTTCAAGCCGTTGGATACCTGTTGAAGCCGGTTAGAAAGGAAAAGCTGTTTGCCGCAATTGAAAAATCAACCCGGCTCAACCGGGCTCAGTTGGCGGCTTTGAGTGACGTGGATGATAATCTGCGATCGCATATTTCTGCCAAGACCCATAAGGGCCTGGAGCTGATTCCCGTGGCGCAGATTAAGTACTTCCAGGCGGATCAGAAGTATGTGACGGTAAAATATGGCGCTGCGGAAACGATTGTGGATGAAACCTTACGTGAGCTCGAAGAAGAATTTTCACACTTGTTTGTTCGTGTGCACAGGAATGCGTTGGTGGCAAAAAATTATATTGACGGTCTGGTGAAGGCGGATGATGGGCAAGTGAAGATCCGCATAAAAGAGGGTGGAGACTTGGTCGATGTCAGTCGCCGACACTTACCGACGGTTCGAAAGACAATTAAACGACTGTAGACATGAACACAATTCGCATAGCAACCAGAGAAAGTAAGCTTGCCCTCTGGCAGGCGCATTTTATCCGTGATCAACTGCTTCACCGCTTTGCAGATTTTCAGATCGAAATTGTCGGCATGACCACGGCCGGGGATCGCTGGTTGGACAAACCCTTGAGTGAGGTTGGTGGGAAAGGCCTTTTTATCAAAGAATTAGAAGCCGCGATCCTGGCGGGTAAAGCTGACATAGCAGTGCACTCCATGAAAGATCTGCCCGCTCACTTACCCCCAGGGTTCAGCTTAGAGGCCATTGGCTATCGTGCGGATGTGCATGATGTATTGGTAGGGGTTTCCCATCTAGATGAGCTGGAGTCCGGGGCAAAGGTAGGATCGTCCAGTTTGCGACGCAAAGCGCAACTGTTAGCGACTCGTCCAGATCTGGATGTACAGCCAATTCGCGGCAATGTTGGTACGCGGCTGGACAAACTTATGACCGGCGATTTCGACGCGATCGTGCTGGCCCAAGCGGGATTAGATCGTTTGGCCCTTGATGTTGAAGCGAGTTGGCAAATACCCGTCGAGGTCAGTTTACCTGCGGCGGGTCAAGGTGCTTTGGGTGTGGAGTGTCTTGCCGACAGCCCAGTAGCCGCCCTGATTGCGCAGTTGAATGACAGTAGCGTGAGCCGTTGTGTTATGGCCGAGCGCGGAGTCAGTGCAGGATTAGGAGCAGATTGTTCAGCGCCACTGGCGGCATATGCCAGGTATGTAGAAGAGAATGACCCAGCAACGGCCGATGCTCCGATTCTTTTAGCAGCAAAGCTTGGCAGCCCGGACGGAAAAACACTCATCATCGCCCAAGCTCAAGGAGATGATCCCGAAGCACTGGCGCGGGAGGTGGTCGACTCGTTGAAAGAGCAGGGAGCGCTGGAGATTCTGGCAGATTTGAATGGGTAGATCTCGAAGATGACCGTGCTGATCACCCGTAGTGAACCTGGTGCGTCTCAACTAGCTGTGGCCTTGCGAGAACAAGGTGTGGGCTGCCTGGTTTCTCCTCTGCTGGCGGTGCGCTCTTTGGAGCCCTGGTCGATTAACACATACCACGCAGGACACGGTTGGCAAGCATCGAACATTCCCGAGCCGAACCCGTTGGTGGTGATTGTTTTATCCGCCCATGCAGCCCATCGGTATGTTGCTAGTGACTTGTTCAAGCAGCGAATGAGTTCGCAAAAGTTTGAACATGTGGCGATTGGACCTGCCAGTGCGGCACCATTGATCGAAGTTGGAATAACGCCGCTGTTGCCCGACCAGCCGGTTTCGGAGGGCATTGTTGAAATGCCGTATTTCTCTCGCGGTAGCCAGGTCTGGGACGATCACTGGGCATGGATTGTCAGTGGCAAAGAAGGCAGAGACCATATCGCGCCAATGTTGACTGACCGCTTAGGTCTGCATTTTTGTAAAATATCTGTTTATGAACGGACAGAGGTGGAGCCGGCCGATTGGAATCCGTCTACAATTTCTGTTGTATCGGTTGCGTCAAATCAAGCGCTGGAAGTTTTCAAACGGCATTGGCTTCTTCGAGGCGGCAACATGAACGTACCCCTGCTGGTACCCTCCATGCGCCTGCTCGAGCTCGCCCAACACAGCGGGTTCAACAACGCACGCAATGTGGGTAGCGCGAGTACACAACAATTAGTAGAGGCGATTTGCGCCATGGATTTAGCACATGACTGACGGGTCTGATAACAAAACCAATTTCAACTCGGAGATTGCTGATCCCGACTCATCCACCAAGTCTGGCAAAAAGCGAAGTGAGGCCGATGGACCTGGAGAGCAGGAGTTGGAATCTCAAGATGTATTGAGTGAAACGAGTGATGCTCAGGTAGGTGCGGAAGCGGCCCAAGAAATGACAACGGATCAATCGCCAGAGCAGGCGACAAAAAGCTCTTCACAAGCTCAGACTTCTACTCTCAGTGATCAGCATGATCCGGAGCAGATCGAACCTGCGGGCGCTGTAGAATCCGCCGATGAGATGTCTGAGACTTCCCCTGCTGTTGCGACCAAGCCGGGCCGAGCGCTTGCATGGATAGGCTTGATGTTGGCTCTGCTTGGGATAGCTGGGGTCGGTTATCTCTATTATCTGCTGATTCACCTGGCGCCGATGGACGAAGTTCTGGAGCAACAAGTCGCCTCTAATCGTGCCGTACAGACGCTGGAGCAGGAGTTAAGAGAGCTGGTAACCGCCCAAAGCGGGCGAGTTGATAGCGCTTTGGCTCAGACCCTTGCTGAACAGGATGAGCAGTTAAGAAACACCACTGAACAGATACGTGAAAATCTGGCCAGAGCTCTGAACGCAGCGCCGCCTTCGCGGCGGGAATGGAAACTGGCAGAAGCTGAGTATCTGATGCGAATTGCTAATCATCGGGTGCTTATGGAAGACGATGCCACCGGAGCTTTAGAGCTGCTCCTGGCCGCTGACCAGATACTAGCCGAGCTGGATGACTTTTCGCTGCACACTGTTCGCGCGCGTTTGGCTGACGAAATCGTCGCACTTCGACAGGTACGACGCGATGATTTGCAAGGTGTGTTTTTGAGCATCGAGTCGCTGAAAAACAGTGCCCGACAACTTAACTTCAGACGACCGGTAAAAATCGAGCCCGAGCCAGAAGAAGTCGCCCAGATGACCGTGACCCAAAAGCTCTGGGAAAGCATTGCGGCTTTCGTCCGGCTTCGGTCACTTGATGATGGACAAACGTTCAAGCCGCTGCTTGCGCCGGAAGAAGAGCGGTTTGTGGAATTGAATCTTCAGTTGGCCCTGCAACAATCTCAACTTGCTGTCCTGGAACGACATCAGGATGTTTATGTGACAAGTTTAGACACGGCAGCGAGCATCATCGAAGGCTATATGCGTCAAGATGAAGCGGCCCAAGCCACGGTCGAGCAACTTAACGAACTGGTGCAGGTGGATCTGAGTCGACAGCTGCCTGATGTATCAGGTTCGCTGAACGAGCTTCTTGGTGTAGTGCGACCGGGAGACTCCAGACCATGAAGCTATTTCTACTTGCCTTGCTGGTGGTTGTTGTCCTCGGAGGAGTCCTGGGTACTTTGTTAGTCCAGGATCCCGGATATATTCTGGTTAGCTATGGTGAGTACGCGCTGGAGACAAGTCTGTGGGTTGGCTTGTTTTTATTGGCAGCGACCTATCTAGCACTGCGTGGGTTGGGAGTCCTGTTGCGGTCGCTTCTAAATACTCAGTCGGGATTTATTCGTTGGCGCTCAAGTCGAGCGTTGCGCCAAGGGCGAGCGCAAACCGTTCGCGGTACTTTGATGCTCACAGAGGGGCGCTGGGTTGAAGCCGAACGACAACTGATCCAGGCCGCGGAGAAGCTGGAGACACCATTGGTAAACTACCTCGGTGCTGCAAAAGCCGCTGAAGCTCGCGATGATCGAGAGCAAGCGGATCACTATCTGCGTCTGGCTCAGGAAACCACGCCTGGCTCGAAGTTTGCTGTCATGCTCACTCAGGCCCAAATGAATCTGGATGCAGGTCAGTACGAGCAATGCCTTGCGACGGCGGTTACATTGCAAAAACGCGCGCCAAAACATCCCGCTGTTTTAACCCTGTTGGCAAGATGTTACGCCGGGATGGCTGATGGCGATGCGTTGTTGAAAATATTACCAGCACTTGAGAAGGTTGATGCGGTGACGGCAACCCAATTCCAGGGCTTGTTGATCGCGGCCTGGCGCCTGGTTTTACCAAGCCGGAAGGATGTGCGTAAGACGTGGAAGGAACTGCCAGATCTGGTCAAAATGGATGACGAGCTACTGGGTAGCTGGGTTGATGGCTTGGTTGCATCGGATGCCAGCGAGGCGGCGGAATCGGTTGTGCGCCAGGTAGCCCAGTACCGGTGGAGCCCCCCGCTGATCGGTCGGTACGGTACTATTTTGACAGATGAACCTCAGCGGCAATTGATCGTTGCACAAAATTGGTTGAAAGATCGTGTGGAAGATCCGGTGTTGTTTCTCACGCTGGGGCGGTTGTGCTTGCGTAACGATCAATTTGAACAAGCGCGTGACTACTTTGAATCCAGTCTCAGGTTGCAACCTACGCCGGAGGTATATGGCGAGTTGGGACGACTGCTGATAGCGATGGGTGACGAAGGTCGTGGCACAGCTTATCTGTTAAGTGCAATCAAAACCTTGCCGGAACTGCCAATGCCCGAAAATCAATCCATATCCAAGGTTGGTGTTTCCTGACGGGCTAGCTTCGTGGGGCGTAGCTGTAGGCATCCGCCATTAGACAAGATTGGGAGATGCCCAGTTCGCACAATAAATCGGTCATTGCGTAGACGAAGTCCGGGCCGCCTGCCAACAGAATATTTTTATAGAGTGCGAGATCCGCAGATTTGATCCATTGCGCGGGTAGATTATCGGCGGTGCGAGATGGATCGACTTTGGCAATTACCCGCGTACCTTCCAGCGCCTCCAGGTCTTGCAGGCAATACAGATCTTGCTGGTGCTCTGCACACCATAAGATGTGTGTTTCGCCACAATCTGTGGCCTTTCGGTGTTCTGCGCAGGACCATGCCTGAGTTACACCGGTTCCCGCGGCCAAAATAAGAAAAGGCTCATTATACTCTGGGCAAATACAGTCCCCCAGAGCGGCTGAATGTTCCAAAACCTTCCTTTGGTCAGGCTGCCCCAGGGCAAGCGAAGGATCTAACAAAGGGTCCAACAACCGATCCATGGACTGGGCCGCAGGGTCGCCTGGGGTAGACTTGTAGTGCAGGTTCAGCTGAGGTTGCTGATGTGGTGCGCTGGCAATGGAAAGAGGGATGGTGGCTTCATCTGGTGTGTGTACACATAGGTATTGGCCAGCTTTAAATGCGAATTCGGGATCTACTGATAGGCCCAGACGCACGACTCCGCTGTCTGGATCTAGTTCCAGATCTTCGATACGAGCGCTAAACGACACTGGTGTTTCTCTCAGAGGTATCGTGCCTTTGCGATGGCGTCTATCTCTTCATCGAGTTAAAGAAATCGTCGTTGGTTTTGGTTTCTTTCAGTTTGTCCAGGATGAATTCTATCGCGGCAATATCGTCCATATCGTGCAATAGTTTCCGCAGAATCCAGACACGCTGCAGCTCTTCTTCACCCATCAATAATTCTTCGCGACGGGTAGCGGAACGCCGAATGTTGATCGCGGGATAGACGCGCTTTTCTGCAATCTTGCGTTCCAGGTGCAGTTCCTGGTTACCGGTACCCTTAAATTCTTCGTAGATTACCTCGTCCATCTTAGAGCCGGTGTCGATCAACGCGGTTGCGACAATGGTCAGTGAACCACCTTCTTCAATGTTTCGAGCGGCACCAAAAAAGCGTTTGGGGCGCTCCAATGCATGGGCATCTACCCCACCGGTGAGAACTTTGCCCGATGAAGGCACAATGGTGTTGTATGCTCGAGCTAGACGGGTAATTGAGTCCAGCAGGATCACCACATCTTTCTGATGTTCTACCAGACGCTTAGCCTTCTCTATGACCATCTCAGCAACCTGGACATGTCGTGATGGGGGTTCGTCAAATGTTGATGCGACCACTTCACCGCGCACTGAGCGCTGCATCTCCGTCACTTCTTCAGGACGTTCATCAATCAGCAGCACGATGAGTACGGTCTCTGGATTATTCGCCGTGATGGACTGTGCGATATTCTGCAAGACCAGTGTTTTACCTGCTTTGGGTGGGGAGACGATCAATGCCCGCTGACCTTTGCCGATCGGTGCCACCAGATCGATGATTCGAGCGGTGAGATCTTCGGTGCTGCCGTTGCCACGCTCGAGCATCAGGCGGTCGTCAGGGAATAGCGGAGTCAGGTTTTCGAACAGTATTTTGTGCTTTTTAGTGTTCGGTTCGCTGAAATTGATCTGATCAACTTTGAGCAACGCGAAGTAACGTTCGCCGTCTTTTGGCGGACGTACTTTCCCGGCAATGCTGTCGCCGGTCCGCAGATTAAATCGTCGTACCTGACTCGGTGATACATAGATATCATCCGGTCCAGCCAGGTAAGAGCCTTCTGGCGATCGCAGGAAGCCAAAGCCATCCTGGAGAATCTCCAACGTGCCTTCACCATAGATGTCTTCCCCGCTTTTGGATTGCTTACGTACGATTGCGGCAATCACTTCCTGTTTGCGGGAACGGCCTACGTTGTCCAGGCCCATTTCCCGGGCCATTTCTACAAGTTCGCCAACTGGTTTACGTTTGAGATCTGAAAGGTTCATTGCCATTTTGGATTCACTATTTGGTTGGGCATTCTGCTGTCTGCGGTAAAGCCAGATCGCAGCCTGCGGGTTTATCTAGTTTGTTGTTTTATGGATTGGATGTATGAGTAATTAAGATGGGATTCGTTTGAGTTTGTGCAGTCGGCACTGTCCAGCTGAGCGGGTGATTATTCTTGTCTTTGTTTATCTTTCTTATCTAGTTTTCTTATCTAGCTTTTATCTTTTTGATAGAGCTCTTCTTCATCGTGTTGCGCTGTGTGCTTGTTGTTATCTGCGTTCCACTCGCCCAGTGCAGTGTTCTTTCTTTCTTTTTTTTCTTTTTATTTATTTACCTATTTACCGATTTGTTTACCGGCTTTTTACCTATCTTCAAATGCATCCGGAGAATCTGACGGTAGAAGTCACAGCGGGCTGACGCCACAAATTCGAGAAAAGGAAACTTTGAGAAGGTGTGCCGCCGACGCTTCCCAATACCTGCGATGCGGGACACAAGATTAGTGTAGTGGTTTGTCGGCCCAGGTCAAGAGGTTAGTTAGGCAGTATTATTGCCTAAATCTGGCGCGCTGCTGGGCGTTGAGTCTATACAACGGAGATCGCCCAGAAGACAAGAATGCAGATTTCTAAGCTGGCGACCCGCCCAACACTCGATTGGACAGGTCGTCTATTGGTCTCAGATATTACTATCCAGGAACGCTTGCAGTTGCGATTTTGATAGCGCACCTACTTTGGTGGCTTCCACTTCACCGTTCTTAAACAGCATCAGGGTTGGAATACCGCGTATGCCGTATTTTGGTGGAGTGCCCTGGTTTGCGTCGATATCGATTTTGCAGATCTTCAACTTGTCGGAGTATTCGGTAGCAATTTCGTCAAGAATCGGCGCAATCATCTTGCAGGGTCCGCACCATTCTGCCCAATAGTCCACGAGTACAGGCCTGTCGGCTTGTAATACATCACTGTCGAAAGCGTCGTCGCTGGTATGCACGATATTGTCGCTCATAATGTATTGCTCCGTAAAAATTTAGCGTCGCGCAGTTTAGCAGGGCAGTGAGCTTCCGCCAATTGCGCAGCTCAAAATGCTGCGAATTTGTTTTTCTTACCATAGAGTGAAAGCGCATATGAGAACGATCACAATCAATCCTGTCACGGATTGCCCCATAATCAGGCTTTTAGGTGTGGACTAGGCTAGTGAATCGCGAACTTGCTGCTATAGACCTGGGATCAAACAGTTTTCATTTGTTGATCGTGCGACCGGATCAGGAAGGCTTTACCGAGGTAGAGCGGCTGAAAGAAAAGGTCCAGCTTCTGCATGGAATCGAAGATCAAAAACTTCACGCCGATGCCATGTCGCGCGGCAGACGGTGTTTGCGTCGATACGCCCAACGGCTGGAGGCAATCGATCCAGATCGCATTGTGGTAATGGGCACACAAGCCCTGCGCCAGGCGTCAAATGGAAGGGAATATGCGGCAGACTTGAGTGCAATTCTGGGTGTGCCTGTCCAGGTGATTGAAGGTGTGCGCGAGGCTCAACTGATCTATAACGCCGTAGATCAACGCACGGGTTGGCTGTCTCAGAGGAACAAGATAGTTTTGGATATTGGGGGAGGTAGTACGGAGATCGCCATTGGTGATGGCAGCACCAGTACGCATCAGATCTCGGTGGGCATAGGCTGCGTCAGCTTTAAAGATGCTTTTTTCGACACTCAGTTGGGCATCGCCCAGCAGTTGGAGGTTGCGACCGAATATGCTCAAGCCCAAATTGCTGCACACATGGCGCAAGAGCCAGAATTTGCCGCCCGCTTAAAAGATTATGTTGCCGCTGGGGCCTTGAGTTTCGGTACCAGCGGGACTGTTGAATCGATTATGAGCGTTTTGGCGGCGAATGGTTGGATCGACGAAGTCATCACACCCGACGCTTTGGACGAGTTATACAGTGCTTTGCTTGAAGACCGCTGGGTGATCGATGCCGGCCTGCCAGGCCTTGCACCTGATCGAGCGGATATTTTTCCGGCCGGAGTTGCCATTCTGCGCACCAGTATGACGACGCTTGGGCTAACCGAACTCAGGTTTGCCGGAGTATCTCTGTTACACGGCATGGTCTACGAAATATTGCCTGAGCTTGATTTACCAACCTCCGGTCGTCGGGTCAGGCAGGCCAGCGTTAACCGCCTGGCAACAGAGTTCGGGGTTGATCCGCTGCAAGCAAAAAGAGTCGGCGATACAGCGATGATCTTGTACCAGCAGACGGACAGCTGGTGGGTGGGAACCGATGGCGAATACGGCCAACTTCTCCGTTGGGCTGCAGATCTGCACGAGATTGGTCAACACATTAATTCCAAACACTACCATCGACACGGTGGCTATGTGGTGAAGCATGCCCAGCTCCCGGGTTTTACCGACCTGGATCGGAACAAGCTGGCTGTGCTTATTAGAGGGCATCGACGCAGTCTGCCCGAAATGGCTTTTCGAGCATTCAGCGCAGATCATCAGACTTTTCTGATGCGCAGCGCTGCGCTCATACGTATTGCGGTAATTCTGCACCGATCTCATTCGGACCGGGATCCACCCCAGGTGCATGCTGAAGTTGATCAGCAGGCGATTTTGCTGAAACTGGGGGATGGATGGTTAGAACGCCACCCGCTCACGCTGGCGGAAATGGGCGTTGAGATTGAGCAGCTTGCGCGAGTTGGGATACAGTTGCGGCTGATGGACCTTGGCGCTAACTGAGTGTCTGCGCTAAACGCTTTGCGAAATAGGTTAAAACGCCATCTGCTCCAGCGCGCTTGAATGCAAGCAACGACTCAGCGATCACATCGTCGGTAAGCCAACCGTGTTCGATCGCTGCCATATGCATCGCGTATTCTCCGCTGACCTGGTAGGCGAACGTCGGCACTGCGAATTTGTCTTTCACCCGGCGTACGATATCCAGATACGGCATGCCGGGTTTGACCATGACCATATCCGCACCCTCGTTCAGGTCCAGCGCAATCTCTTGTAACGCCTCGTCTGAGTTGGCCGGGTCCATCTGATAAGTGAATTTGTTTCCAGCACCCAGGTTTCCACTTGAACCTACTGCGTCTCGGAATGGTCCGTAATACTGAGAAGCATACTTGGCGGAATAAGCCATTATCTTGGTGTTTATGAAAGCTGCGTTATCCAGGTGTGTTCTTATTGCGCCAATTCGACCGTCCATCATATCCGACGGAGCAATGACATCAGCCCCCGCTCCAGCGCATACCGCAGCCTGTTTGCATAAAGCTTCCACGGTGACGTCATTGAGCACATAACCCTGTGCGTCGATGATGCCATCTTGGCCATGGGTGGTATAAGGGTCTAACGCGGCATCGGTGATGATACCTAAGTCGGGCACGGCAGATTTGATCGCACTGACTGCTTTAGGCACAAGCCCGGATGGATTGTAAGCCTCGGCTCCGTCCTCAGAGCGAACTTGCGCATCGACGTTGGGGAACAAAGCCACTGCGGGCACACCCAGGTCGTGTACTTGACGGGCCTCTTCAACCAGAAGGTCTACCGAGTATCGGCTAATGCCGGGCATGGAAGTCACGGGGGTGCTGATGTTGCTTCCGGGGATCACAAACATGGGGTAAATCAGGTCGTTTACCGTGAGCTGATTTTCACGAACGAGACGCCTCACAAAGTCGTCTGTGCGATTGCGTCGCAATCGTGTCGTCGGGAAGGTGCGCATGTTTTCTCCTAATTGAACCTCTACGACGCGGCGTGATGTTTGCGCAGGCGTTCCAGTAGGTTGGTGAGTAGTTTGGGGTCATTATGCAGGCGTGAAGTGACCAAAGCACCATACAGGCCCGCTATTAGCTCGGAAGCTTGTCGCGCTGACTTTTTCCGCTTCATGCCCGATGCTGCGAAGGTCTGAGACAACTGGCCCTGCCAGTCGGCAAACTGATCTGCGATCATCTTCTGATGGGGTCCCAGTTCATCATTGTTTGCTTCATGATGACTCAGCACAGCCAGCAGACAACCCCGATTAGAGTCGATTAAGTAGGTTTCAAAGCCGGAAATCAGACCAACGATCTTATCCCTGGGCGGATCTGCTGAATGAAGGGATGCAAACGCAGCGGTCTGCAACTGGGCGATGCTGAATCGAATCAGCTGTTCTATGATTTCGTTCTTTCCGCCGGGAAAGTGGTGATAAAGCGTCGCCTTGCTGAGTTCAGATGCGGCAGATAGGTGGGCCAGAGTCGCGCCGTCAAACCCTCTCTGGATGAAGACTTCACGCAGTTTTATCAACAATTCTGTTCGGGTTGAGGGCTCGGCAGCCATAGGCTTGCGTAGTACCTGGGTCAGATCACTTTACAGCATAAGGATAGCAGAACAGACCGAATGGTCGTTCGAATCTTTTCATGCGGGACGAGTAATTATCTTCTGACTGGTTTAATGAATCTTTAGGGCCCAAATCGAAGCGATAAATCCGGCGAGCGCAATTGTTGTGCGACAGTTATGCATCTGTTTCCAGCGAGATAGGGTTAGAACGGTCTGTGCCGGGTCCCGGTTTTGGGCGAACTGCTTGTTCGCGGCTTTAAAAAACATGAAATAAAAGGCGAGTAAAGCCAGGGCGCAAGCTGCGCTGAACAGCCAAAAGGGAGTTGCTGGACGACCCACGCTGATTGCTGTTAAGGCGGTGGTTATAGGTAACGCGGTACCCAGAATAGTAAGGGGCGCGAAGAAACGAAACAGGATCGGTGCAAGCTGCGGGTGTAAGCGCGAAAATTCGCTGACCTCCATTTGTTGCCAATAAATGACCAAGACGCGTGCTTCGGTCAGCAGACTTCCAGCAAGTAAGCCGGCTGCCACGACAGTAGCGATCTCTAACCCAGCAATCATTTGTCGTCTCCTCTATTCAGGTCTAACGGCGGTTAGGAATACACGGACAAGCGTGTTCAATCGCTTTCGGTAGGTTTGTTCGTCAGCTTCTCCCGACGATAAACCATTGAGTGAAAGCACCAGATATTCAGCCGCGTCTTCGACGGTCAAGCTGCCGCGTGTTAAATCGATATTTTTGTTTTGATGTGCACGCCTGAGAGTTTCTGCCAATAGCGCGCAGAATCGGTCACGCGCATTTATTGAAATGTCTGCTGCGATGGCACTGCCTGCTCCGATCAGCTCGGCACCATGTCTTGATCCAAATAAGATACCCATGAAGGGCTTGCTCCAGGCCCAAAACGCCTCGGTGAGACGTCTAGAAAGGTCTTGTTCAGAGTTGAGGGCCTCGTCAATGGCCGACAGGGTAGCGTCATGGATACCTTGAGAGACAGCCCGCAAGATGTCCTCTTTGTTCTTAAAATAGGTGTAGATCGTTGGGCGCGAAACGTTGGCCTGACGGGCGATTTCGTCCAGTGAAGTCCGCTTGAATCCGTATGCTGAGAACGTTTCGAGCGCGGCACGTAGCAGGTTATGCTCTGTGCCTTCCCCGCTGAATAAACCGACATTGACCATAAACCACTCTAGCAGCTACGAATTGACAATATAGTACTAAAACGTCAATTTGTAAAATAGCTAAATTGGAGATGGCAGCTCTATTCGAAGTGTATGGCTCAATGTGCGGTAATAAGTGGAAAGAAGCATAAACATGCCGGGTCTTGCGACCTTTTTCCCTACTGAAGCATCTATAGTAGCAGGAGGGCATCTGTTTGATGGCCTGGTGATAAATAAGAACTTTCAAACGATGCCGCAAGCTTCTAGTTTTGCCAAAGTGGAGATAAGCCCAAACGTGGCAAGTCGCGTGCTGCGTGGTGAATCCGCGGCGATTGCCCAAGCGTACGAAGTCATGGCCCAAGCGGTCATGAATCTGGCCTATCGCATGTTGAACGACCGGCAGATGGCCGAGGAAGTACTGCAGGACACCTTTATAGATCTGCTCGAGAAGTATTCGCAGATCAAGAGCCCGGGCGCTATTTCGCCCTGGGTGCGTACAGTTGCGGTGAATCACTGCCTAATGAAGTTGCGCTCGCCCTGGCACGCCAGACGGAGCGCTCAGGATGCCGACGCGGTGTTTGAGCAACATCCTGATATGCACGTGCAACAAGACAGCAGCGTTTCGACTCAGGATCTCGAGAGCGCCCTCGGGGTTTTGAACCCGGATAGTCGAGCCGTGCTTTGGCTGCACGATGTAGAAGGTTACACCCACAAAGAAATTGGTCACTTGATGGGCAAAACCGCCAGCTTCTCCAAATCACAACTTGCGCGAGCCTATGGCAAGTTGATGGGCTGGCGCTCCAACCCAGCGGCGACCAACGTGAAGAAAAACATTGAGAATGACGATGAAAACCGAAGATCAAAAGGTACTTGCTGAGTTGTTGGCTTGCCGCGATAGCGAGCCATATGAAGCGCAAGTTTTACAGGAGTTATCTGAAGCGGAAAAACACGGTCTCCTGAGCGAGACCTGCGCGCTGCAAGATCAACTGAACCAATTGCCTGATGTGCCGGTGAATCACGCTCTGTGGCAACGCCATGTCCCAGGTTCGGCGGAGTTAGCACATGAACGCTCTGGAGCGTCTGAGCGTTTAAACCCTTGGCTGAGATTTCCCATGGCCACTGCCGCCTCGGTATTTTTTGTGTCTGTGCTTGGGGTATTTATGTTGTTTTCTACAAACGAGTCTAGCCAGGGTGATATTTCGGATTTTGTGGTCAGTGGACCGAATTTGGACAGTCAGGGCGTGGCGATTGCTGGTCTGATGACCAGATCCAGAGATCTGGAACAGCGGTTGCGGGGTTTGAATGGATGGGTCAGCGCCAATAGTACCGTGGATACGATAGCTGAAAATGATCGTTTGGAGCCAAGCCCTGAAGAACGAGTGATGCTGTATCGGCTGGCCGACGTTGATGGACAAATCGGGCGACTGTATGAAAGCGACAATGTAGATCAAGGCCAGCGGTTGGAACTGTGGCGCAAGAGAGTAGATCTGTTGGAGAACCTGGTAGTCATGCGAAGTGCCCGCCAGGGTATCCGATCGGTCTATATGGATGATGGTAGGAGTATGTAGTGAAAAAACTTAGTTTGCTCGCCTGCTTAGGTGTGTTGTTAGCTCAACCCGGCTATGCCGGTGATCTGGAAACCGAAATGAAAGAGGCCCGGCAGGCCTTGGACGAGGCTGCGCGACGACTTGCAGAATTGCACACCAGCAAATATGGCGGTCCAGAAAAAGTCAAACGAGCCATGCTGGGTGTTCTGCTTGGTGATGGTCCGATGCGTGGCGGTGTCCCGCTGGTTGGCGTGACGCCAGGCGGCGGTGCGGAACAGGTTGGCATCCGAGCGGGTGACAAGATTGTAAGAATTGGTGGTATTGAACTGAGTGAGGTGTCCAACCCTCATCGTGAACTGAGCCAGTATATGAAAGGTGTAACCGCTGGAGATGATGTTGAGGTGGTCTATCTTCGCGATGACAAACGGGTAGATGCGGTAATTACAACCCAGGCTCAAACCAGCCATATTATGCGCATGGTTACCTCAAGCCTGGATGATCTGGACTTTGATTTCGATTTTGACTTTGACGCGCCTCAGGTGGCGATCGCCACGGCCTTTGCTGAAGGTGGCTCGGCAAAGGCTGAAAGTCTGATGTTCGTTGAAGGGGATCTGGCAGAGTACTTCGATGTTGACCAGGGCGTTGTGGTGGTACAGCCGCCGGATGGTTCTCAGTTAAAAGGCGGGGATGTCCTGCTGGAAATTGATACAAATGAAATCTCCAGCGTCGCGGATGCGCTGGTTGCGCTGGGTCAAGAAGATGGGACAGATGTCAAAGTGCGTCGCAAGGGACGCAACGTCACTGTGGCAATTGAACCGGGAGAGTTTGAACAAGTGGAGAAAGAAGAAATACGGGTTATCCGTGTGCGCAAGAGCAAGGGTGACGGTGAAGACGTGCACGTTGAGATCATTAAGGATTAGTCCGTACACAACGGTTTCAGGAGCGTTTGAGTCTGTCTCAATCGCCTCCTGAAATCAGACAGTCAGTTGGTTAACAGGTCCTGTTGTCAGAATTACCCCAATTCTTCCAGTTGGGAAGAAAGGTCGAGCCAGATCTCTTCGGCTTGCTCAACTCGATGTCTATAGCGTCCCGCGCGGGCCATTAATGCATCTAACTCGTCGGCTGGCATGCTTGTATAGATCTCAGAATCTGCCAGCTGTCCCTCTAACTCTCGTAAAACTTCTGTGTATTTGTTGATTTCTTTTTCCGCGCGGCGCAGCGCCGCCCTCAACTCTTTTTCCGATTCGCGTTGTCTGGCTCGGGCTTGTCGTAACTCGCGTTTGGATTTGGCATCAGTTTCAGGTGCGGAATCCGTTGTCAGCTGGGCGGCTGCGGATTTAACCGCCTGTGCGTAGTCAGCGATATCACCGGTGTAGCGTGCGACGCTGCCAGACGCCACCACCCAACACTCGTCGATGGTCTGAGAGAGAAGGGTGCGATCGTGGGAAACGATTACCACAGCACCTTCATAGTCCTGTAGCGCGTGTACCAGCGCATCCCGCATGTCCAAATCCAGGTGATTCGTCGGTTCATCCAGCACTAGAACGGCGGGTTCGTGAGCGGCCAGCAGTGCAAGGATAAAACGAGCCTTTTCACCACCTGAAAGGGTTTGGATCGGGCGGGAAAGCATGCCTGAGTTAAAGCCCCAGCCGCCGAGATAGTCTCTGCACTGCTGTTCAGTCCATGCAGGGAATTCCAGTGTCAGGTGATGCAGTGCGGTTTCTTGTGCGTCCAGCGTTTCGAGTTGGTGTTGGGCGAAATAGCCGGTGGCTGCATGACGGCCTTGTCCAATACTGCCGCTCGTAGCCGGCAATTCTCCAACCAGCGCTTTCATCAGAGTAGACTTTCCGGCGCCGTTTTCACCAAGAATGCCGATGCGCGCACCGGGCAGGATGGACTGATTGACGTTTTTTAGTACAAGATTTTTGGGATTGTATCCAAGGTCCAAACGCGAGAGGGAAAACAAAGGATTGGATACTCGGTCCGGATTTCGAAACGCAATAGAGTAGGGGGATTCAATGGCGAGAGAAACGCTCTGTTGCATCCGCTCCAGCGCTTTGATTCTGCTTTGTACCTGTTTGGCTTTGCTGGCTTTGGCCCGAAATCGGTCCACAAATTTCTGAATATGAGCAGCTTTGGCTTCACGTTTTGCGTTCGCGGCCTGGGCCTGGGATATGGCCTCGGCTCTTTGCCGTTCGCACGAGGAATAGTTTCCGCTATAGAGTTTGCCAGTGCTGGAAGACAAGTACAGGGTGTGCTGGGTGCACTGGTCCAGAAAGCTGCGATCGTGAGCGATGAGTAGCAGCGTACCAGGGTAACGGCTCAGCCATTGCTCCAGCCAAACGATCGCTTCCAGGTCCAGGTGGTTGGTTGGTTCATCCAGCAACAACAGGTCCGATGGTTGAAGCAGGGCGCGTGCCAGATTAAGTCGGATCCGCCAACCGCCGGAAAATTCAGCATAGGCCCTGGACTGGTCGGCGGTACCGAACCCCAGCCCGTGGAGAATAGTCGCCGCCCGGGATTCGATTTCATAACCCCCAAGATCCGCAAAGCGAGCATGAGCTTGTGCCAGTTGGTCAGCGTCTGGGAAATCCTCCTCCTCAAGCTTTGAAATTTGTTGTTCCACTTTGCGTAGCTCAGCAAAGCCATCGATAACAAACTGCAGAGCAGGCCGGTCAGTAACCTCTACCTCTTGTTCCATATAAACGGTCTGCCAAGTGGCGGGATACTCAAGATCACCTGTATCAGGTGCAAGCTTGCCTAGAACAAGATCAAAAAGCGTGGATTTACCAACCCCGTTGCGTCCTGCCACGGCAACGTTCTGCCCCGGGTATATGGTAAAGCCCAGGGACTCAAACAGTGTTTCATTATTGCGCGAATAGCCCAGCGCGCGTGCTTGTAGCATGTTGCTAAGTCTCGTTTGGCCACGAGTGTAAAGGGTGAGGTCTGCCCCGATCCGGCGCTGATCCCTCAGCAGTCAAATCAATCTGGCTGCTCTAGGCCAGGTTTGAGGTATTTTCTCGCGTTGCGATCTTACGCTCAGCCGGCTTGGGTTTCATGCGTATTGGAACAGTCTGTCCAGCGGGTGTGGTTTGAGATTCGATCCAGCTGACCAGATGTTTCCATTGAGCCGTTTCTTTTCGTGCAGCTCTGCAATCCTTCATATCTACAACACCTTGGCCCAACTCTGCAGCATCGGTGTAGACAGGCGAATCTCGGAATTGAGCCACCACAGGTACATCTAAGCAATCCAGGAAATTCATCAACTTTTCGTGGGTTTCAGTATTCGGCTGTATACGATTTGCGATGACACCCACCGGCCGAGGCGCGGCGCGATAGATTCGATGGGTCAAGAGATCGGTAATAAATTGACCACCCGCACGGATGTCGATTGAAGAAGGTAGCATTGGCACAAGAATCAGATCGGTTTGACGCAACAGGGATTCCAAATCTCTGCCGCGGGCGTTTGAATGGCCATCAATGATGACAACTTCGGTACCCTCAGGTAATCGGTGTTGGAAAGCCTGAGTCTGGTACATGGCAGCGCGCTGATGTTTGGCCACGGTGTGTACCGATGGCAGATCTGGAGTACGTTGCTCCGCCCAGTAACTGCTGCTTGCTTGTGGATCGTTATCTAAGAGTGCAACTTTTACATCTCGGCATGCATATGCCACGGCCAAATTGGTTGCGATGGTGGTTTTGCCACAACCTCCTTTGCCGTTGATGACTAGAATTCGACGTGCTGGTGTATCCATAGCCACTGTCCCCGCCAACTGCTTGCCGGACACACGGGTTCCGGCGTCCTCTCGCACGTCACCTGTGGCATCAGTTGCCGGTGAATGTATGCGAGGGATACTACGTGTCTATCAGTGCCCAGACATCTGTCGCAGGGTGTTAAGCAGGCTGCCTAATCTGATGCGAATATCTGGTCCCTGACCCCCTTTGGTTCCCGCACTTCTCTTATCTTAGCTTTTAGCTGTATATATCTTAGCTTTTAGCTGCATAGCTTTTTGAATGTCTATTTGCGAGCTATCAGCTGGCCGTCTTCTTGTTTTTATGGCCTCGTTTGTCTCGCACGAGAATCTTCTATGCGAGCTTTGTGGGTAACCTGTGGAGAACTATACCAGGCATTTTTTCAATTGCACTACCCACTTACGAGAAGATTGTGAGGACTTGTTGAGGAAATTTTGGGTCAACCGGCTGTTGATCGTGAGCATACGATACAGCTTCGATTGTCTACGAAGGACGTAATTCAACCAGTCTGCCGTCGCCGGTAAACGCCAGAAATCGATTACCCTGGTTGCCAAAGGCAACCTTCAAGATAGCGGCGCCGGTTGCGCGCAGAGGGTGTTTAGTACCGGCGCTCCAGGTTCGTAGAGAGGCACCGGTGCTGACGTCATATAGGATCACTTTGTTGGTGGTATAGCCCACCAGCAGCAATCGTTCGTCTGCAGAAAACTCGGCGCAGATCGCGCCGTGGTTCACGCTGTTGTGTAACTCGTGAAGCATTTGACCACTGCTGTTGTTCCAGATCGCAACACGGTCACCTTGCGCGGCGGTAAACGAGTAGGTGCCGCTTTTGCTGATCGCCACGGCCCTTACTGGGTTGTCATGTTGAAATGTATGCAGATTGTTGCCGTCGTTCAGGCGCCATAACACCGCCGTATAGTCATCGCTTCCAGTTAAGGCCAGTTGTCCATCGGGGGTTACCGCTACATCGCCAACCTCGCCCTGGTGTAACAAGGTCTGCTGGTAGTCTCCACTCACGGCATCAAACAAGACAGCGCTGTGGTCTTTTAGTCCCATGAGAACGTGTCGGTTGTCGTTTAACACAGCCACATCCAATACCGGACCTGGCGTTGTCCAGTAATTCAATGCGGTGCCTGCGTTGGTATCCCACAAGACGAGTGTTCTAGGGTCCGTGGTAACGGCACGGCTGCCATCAGGAGAAAAGTCAGCTGCCACAAGTTCCGTGAACTCACCGGTTTCGTGGGACCAGTTGAATAGCCGCTCTTTGTCCGCTACCCGCCACAAGCTTGCACCATGATTCATTGAGCCAACCACAGCGAGTTGGGCATCCGCAGAAAATGCTGTTGCATAAAAACCCTGGGCTGCCAGCTCCCAGGTTGCTGCGGGTTTACTTTCCGCGCAGCCGAAGAGGCTCACCCATATCCCAAAGGTAACCAGGGTAAAAAGACCTAGCCTCGGCTGTTCTTGACTGTCGAGACGTCGTCTAGTGGTAAACAATTTCATCCTCAATATCGAAGCGTGCTTCAATCTGCCAGGCCAGCGACTCAAGATCTGCGCCAAGCTGCCGCCGAGACTCCCGCATGCCGTACTGGTAAGAGTCGGTAAAATCCAGGATGGCTTTTGTATTTTGATCCATCGCCGCAGAGAGGTGCTGAGCAGGATCAAAGGTGTTCATCAGGCGAAAATGCCCGTAGGAAATATAGTCGGTGACAACTTCCACCAATCTGCCGGTCAACGCATCGATCAGATCGGCATGATTTGCATCGATCGCTCGCTTCAGCTTCAGCAGGTAACGTAAGACTTCACTGCGACTCCGGCCGATTTCTTTTACCGTAGGATGGTCATCCCGCCCAGAGATTGTTGAACCACCCAGCGCAATGACGTTGATGGCAGCATGGGTCGTTTGTGACCCCGTGTTCTGTGAACTATAAGTGGTGGTTGATTGCATTGTTTCCCTCCAATGGCTGCAGACCGATGTTTGCGAACTTGATAGAAACATAGCAGTGATCTGAGAAAGCGCCAGTTTTCGTCAGAATTTTGTCGGACTCGTCAGAAATTTGGCAGATTTCTCTGTGGCGCTTTAACGGCTGGCACAGGCTCTGAAGTGGGCGACGTTAAGAGCAGCTACAACGATAAACATGACAAGTGCCCAGCCTGGGATGGAGATGCCCAGGAAAGACCAGGCGACCTCAGCACAGTCCCCCGTACCCGAGGTCATCGCCACAAGAATATCTGAAAGGGGAAATGCATCCAGCATATAGGCCAGATCTGGACCACACGCCGGCACTTCCTCGGCAGGAAGACTTTGCAGATAAAGTTGTCTGATTGAAAAACCTCCTCCCACCGCACTTGCGATCAGGCTGAGGAGTGGATAGATACCCCAGCCCGGGCTGTGGGCCAACGCCGTGAGTGCCAGCAGTCCTGCTAACAGCATCCAAACCCTTTGCATCATGCATAACGGGCAGGGTGCGAGACCCAATATATGTTCCATAAACAGAGCGCCCGCTAGTGAGGCTCCGCAGACAAGACTGACTAAGCTGGACCATTGGATGGCTGCTCCGCCGGGAAATAGTATTCGAAAGATGTCGTGCATGGGTTCTACTTCAAACAACAACCGTTAATCATAAAATATCTGAAGCTATTTTCGAATCAGGTTTGGATATTCAACACTACTTTACCCAACGCCTGGCGCTGATCCAGACAGTTCAACGCGGCGGCGTATTCTTCAAACTGATACTCTCTTCCAACCAGGGGTTTGAGTTTTCCAGCCTCCACCATCTGCAGGATCTCCTGAAAGTTCTGTTCATTGTCCTGGGGAGCCCTGGCTGTCCACGCCCCGTAAAAAACGCCCACAATTTGACAACTCTTCAGCAAGATTAGATTTGTCGGAACGCGGGGAATATCTCCGCCCACAAACCCCACGACCAGCACTCGACCATACCAGTTTACGCAGCGCAGGCACTGTTCAAAAAAATCGCCTCCAACCGGATCGTAGATCACATCTGCACCACGCCCGTCGGTCAGCGCTTTGACTTTTTCTTTCAATTCTCCGTCGCTATAGTCAATCAGCTCATCCGCGCCAGCCTGCGCGGCGATGTCCAATTTGGTTCGGCTGCTGGCTGCAGCAATCACCCGAGCACCCATCGCCTTACCCAGCTCTACCGCAGCAAGTCCGACTCCACCGGCAGCGCCAAGCACCAGCAGCGTTTCGCCTTGTTTTAGATCCGCCCGCTGTTTCAGCGCATAGTAGGATGTGCCATAGGTGGTACTGATTCCCGACGCCTGGGCGAAACTCAATGCCTGAGGTTTTGCCCGGAGCGCTTTTGCAGGCACCGATATCTGCTCGGCAAAACAGCCGTGACCGGTACCCCCGAACACTTCATCACCGACTGACCACCCGCTCACCTCTTCGCCTACCGAGGAGATGACACCAGAAAATTCTCCGCCTGGCGAAAAAGGAAAATCAGGTAACGACTGATATTTACCCTGCACCATCAACACATCCGGAAAGTTCAACGCAGCGCTGCGGACGTCGACGACAACATGTCCGGGTTTGGCCGCGGGTGCTTCGATCTCCTGAATTGTCAGCTCTTCTGCCGGTCCAAATTGTTCGCATAAAACCGCGCGCATACGTCTTATCTCCTGATCCCTTAATTAGGCGCAAAACTTTTGCCACAAGCTTACTGGTGCTTTCTCCAGCGTCAACTACGCTAATGAGGTTAGACATATATTGCCGGAGTGTTCTATGCCCGTACCGATGCGTAAAGGGATTGCGACAATCGCCTTGCTCTTGGTTGCCGTGCCGCAAATTTCCGCCCAAGAAGCCGAGATTCCCGATGCAATTGGAGGTGTTATCCGCTATGTCGAACTGAAGCCCACGTTTATCGCGAATTATGGTATTTCAGATATCGGTGCACTCAAATATGTTCGGGCTGACGTGACAGTCAGGGTTTCCAACAAAGATGCAGAGTATGCAGCTCGCTATCACCTTGCGGCCCTGCGCAATCGAATTGTATTGCTGTTGTCCCGTCAGGATGAATCCACGGTGGCGAGCGCTGCAGGGCGAGAGACCCTAAAAGCGGAAGCGCTGGCCGAGCTGCGCGAGGTTTTGGAAACTGAAGAAGGTGAACCGCATATAGATGATGTCATGTTCACCAACTTTGTCGTGCAGCGATAATTTCAAACGCGAAAGGACTGCCACTGCGCTGCAAGCTCCTGATGCAGTAACCGGCAGTCGTCCGCACACTCGCTGATGATCTGGTCGGTTGCGTCAATGACCTCAGCCAGCAGATGCTCTCGGTTTAAGCGTCGAAGCACACTACCCAAGCTGCGCTCCAGGTGGGGTGGCTGGGCGAATCGAGTAAACAGATCTTCTTCACGCATATATCCCAAAAACCGCTGGCCTCGTGCGGGTAGCCAGCCTGAGTATGTGCCTATGGCCCGATAGCACTCCTGAGCAAAATCCGGCAGGGCTACGCTCGGGTAGTATTCACCCCAATCCAGACACAAATGATAGTCAGCGATCAGATCGACAAATATGGGGGCAAAGCGCCTCAGCTCGCCAGAATAACGGTTGCTGCACGATTGCATGTAGGGGCTGGTATTGGATACTGCGTCAATGCGCCGGTGCACCTTGACTCCGGCCGCCAGAGGGGCCGGCCAATCTTCGGGTATTCTGCCTTTAACAAAGTCGCCAACAACTGCACCTGCCAGCAATCCCTGTCGTTGATTATTATTGGCTTGCCAGATTGTGGCGGCGTCGTTTGCTAAGGCACAGTGCGCCAAAAAATTCATGGAAGAGCCACCTAAAGTGACAAATACTCTTCAAGAAATTCTTCAAATGGTCTGGTATCTGCAGCTTCGATTTCTTTTTGTGCAGTGAATGAGTGTTCAGCCACCTGGCGCATGTCAGCCAATTGGTCTGGCGACAAAGGGGTCCGGGCAAAATATTCCGCGTGCTCTACAGCCTTGTTCATACTGAACCTGAAAAAAGGAATTTTTTCTTCGCGCATTTGCTTGAGCACCTGAGCTGATGGGGTCAATTCCGGGTCGTTAATTTTCTGAGTTTGGATGTCCGTTGTGTCGCGGTAGGTCGTTGTGTTGTTGGCCTGGTCTAAGGCCTGAGCAACCTGTCGGCATTGGGACATCAGATCTATCGCCCAGCGCCGCAGCGAAATTTCTTCAGATTCATTTAGCTGCAGTACCAGATCTGGGTCGCGCCCGCGTTCCACAACAGCTAGTTGATTTGCCTGTAGGCGGGCGATCTCCAGTTTGCTGTCGGGTTGGCTCTGCGCTACAAGACAGGTGATCAGGAACACATCAAGAAAACGAATGGTTTGTGCGTCTATGCCAATTGGGACAAAGGGATTCAGATCCATGCAGCGAACCTCTACATACTCAACCCCTCGTTCGCGCAAGGCGTTGATGGGTCGCTCACCAGTTCTTATCGTGCGTTTCGGCCTGATCGTTCCATAAAACTCGTTTTCGATCTGTAGGATGGCGGTGTTGAGTTGTTGGTAATGCCCGTCCAACAGCACTCCGTGGTTGGCATAGGGTTGATAGTCTGTAGTCAGCGCGCTTTGCATAGAACGGGCGTATTCACCCAGTGAATTATAGGATATGTGCAGGGCGCTTTGCGCGTTTGATTGATAACCCAGGGGCCCCATTCGAAGAGAAGTGGCGTGAGGCAGGTATTGGGAACCCTCGTCAATTTCGGTCAGCTGATGTTGGATATTTTTCGTAAAAGAACGACAAACAGCGGGTGAAGCACCGAAGAGATACAACAATAGCCATGACCAGCGTCGAAAATTACGGATCAGCCCAAAATACGCGTCTGTAACATCGTCCTGGGAGTGAATGCCCAGCGCCTGCCACAGCTCAGTCGGTAGGGAAAAATTATAGTGAATACCTGAGATGGTCTGCATCAGGCGGCCGTAGCGTACCCCCAATCCATGTCGATAGATTGTTTTTGCCCGCCCGATATGGGAAGTACCGTACTGCCCCAGGGGAATGTCTTCATCGTTCCCCACCAGACAAGGCATGGAGCTTGGCCATAACAGTTCCTGGTCTATACCTTGGTGTACAAACTGGTGGATGTTGGTCAGCTGGGTCAGGCAAGCCTGGGGGTTGTCGTGCACATCGGTTATCAGCTCCAGCTGTGCTTCTGAGAAATCGGTTGTAATTTCAGGGTGGGTGAGCGGTGAACCCAGGGTTTCCGGGTGGGTCTGCCTAGAAAGTTCGCCTTGCAGATTTACGCGCAGACTTTCCTTCTCGATGCCTCGCTGGAGTTTTTGTGAACCGGATTCTGGCGCAGCCAGGATGTTTAAGATGCGCTCGCTAATCTGATTTGGGGCTGAACTTTGGGTGCTTGGGTCTGCCACAGTGATCTGGTTCCAGGCTAATCGGAAGATAGGCCGCCAAAAGTAGGGTGTCGAAGCGCAATAAGCAACAACCAAATTGACCTAAGTTTGATCCAATTGGACCTAAGAATCGGCCCAATTGGATAGAAGTTCCGCCTTAGCTTTGTTGTGGGCCCGCGGCAACAATCTCGGCGTCAACGTCAAACTTAGTGAAGTTATCGACAAACTTGGATATCAAGCTAGCCGCTGCGGCATCATAAGCACCTGCGTCAGCCCATGCCTCGCGAGGGTTCAGCAGGTTTGCATCCACACCAGGGATTGCGGTTGGAATATCCAGGTTGAAACCATCAAGGTGCACAGTGTCCACCGACTCCAAGGCGCCACTTTGGACGGCAGCGATGATCGCTCGAGTCGTGGGGATGGAGAATCTTTCGCCAACCCCATACCCACCGCCGGTCCAGCCGGTATTTACCAGATATACCCTGGAGCCGAATTCTTCGATTCGCTTGATCAGTAGGTCTGCGTAGACTCCGGCAGGTCGCGGAAAGAAAGGCGCGCCAAAGCAGGTAGAGAACGTGGCTGAATAGGCCTCGGTCGAACCTATTTCTGTGGAACCCACGGCCGCTGTGTAGCCCGACAGAAAATGATAGGCCGCTGCTTGCTTTGAAAGGACGGAAACCGGTGGCAACACCCCGCTGACGTCACACGTCAAGAAGATGATGTTGTTGGGCTCACCGCCACGATTGTCTGGGACCTTCTCGACGATATTGTCTCGCGGATAACATGCGCGAGTGTTCTCGGTTAAGGTGGAGTTACTGTAGTCGGGCGTGCGGTTTTCCTCATCGATCACAACGTTTTCGACGATTGCTCCAAAGCGGATCGCGTCGAAAATCACGGGTTCGTTTTCCCGCGTCAAGTCAATACATTTTGCGTAACAACCGCCTTCAAAATTAAAGACTGTACCCTTGCCCCACCCATGTTCGTCGTCGCCGATAAGGAGGCGATCGGGGTCTGCGGACAGCGTCGTCTTACCCGTGCCTGACAGTCCAAAAAATAGTGTGACATCACCCTCGTCACCCATATTTGCTGAGCAATGCATGGGTAGCACATCTTTTTCAGGGAGCAGGAAATTGAGGACCGAGAACATGGATTTTTTCATTTCCCCGGCGTAGCGCATGCCAGCGATGAGTACTTTGCGTTGAGCAAAGTTCAGCATCACGGTGCCATCGCTATTGGTGCCATCCCGCTCGGGGTCGCATTGGAAATTGGGTGCATTGATGATTTGCCAGATTTCTTTGTTGTGCGGGTTGTAGTATTCCGGCGCAATAAACAGTGCTCGGCCGAACAGGGAGTGCCAGGCGTACTCTGTGTTGACGTCAATTGGGAGGTAATGCTCGGGGTCAGCGCCCACGTGCAGTTGAGAAGCAAACGTCTCCCGCTCGGCCATATGTACCTGAACTCGATCCCACAGGGCGTCAAAGACCTCTGGTGCAATGGGCTGGTTTATTGCACCCCAATCGATAGATTCTGAAGTGGAAGGCTCGTCGACGATAAATCGATCCTTTGGTGAGCGTCCCGTACGTGCGCCGGTTTCAACGACGATAGCGCCATTGCTTGCCAGCACGCCTTCGCCTCGAATGATGGCCTGTTCTGCCAGCATCGCGTTTGAGAGATTTGCGTAAGTATCCTTCTTTACAGTGGAATCTAAATCGACTGCCATATCATCCTGCCCAGAATTATTAAGGTGCGTTGATCGCACAAATTTGTGAATTTTGTTTTTTTACTCTGTAGCCGTGCCTATTTTGTTCTCAAACTTTGTTCTCAAACTGATGTCAATTTTCATCAAGGCACAGCGATACGATTATGCCAGACCAGTAGAGTTTGATGTAAAAAATTGTGGAATTCGTTAGCAAACTATTAGTGCAATTCGTCACTGGTTGGCTGATTGGGTCCACTCTTGATCAGCCTGATCACGTCGATTTCGTCGTACCTATAATCAACCCCGCACAATTCGCAGCTGACCGTGATCGTGCTTTGCTCCGTGAGCATTTCGCGTAGCTCCTGTTCTCCCAGCATATGCAACGTGGCATCGGTCTTGGTCCTGGAACAAGTACACTTAAAATGGAGTGCTCGAGCAGGCTGGAGGCGACATGGCAACTCGTTAAACAAGCGATGCAGCAGCTGTTTTACCGGCAAGGTCGCAAGCTCTGCTTCTGAGATCGTGTCCGCCAATGCACAAACCGTAGACCACCCGTCCTCGTGCTGAGCAATTTGCACTTCATTGGCAAGGTCGTCTTCGGGTAAGCGTTGTAGCAACAATCCGGTCACTGAAGGGGACGGGTCGGTCGTGCAAGTAAGAAACAGCCGGGTTGGGAGCTGTTCAGAAACGTCAAAATAATGTTCCAGATCGAACTGCAACCGCGATTCCTTCAATTCAACCAGACCTTGGTATGCAGTTTGTGCAGGATCATCTGGAATCAGTGACATGGCTAACATAGCGCCATCACCCAGCCACTGCTTGAGACTGTCTGCGGATGATTGCTCATCAGAATTCAACTGTGCCAGGCCGCGCAGAAATGACTGGCTGCGACATTCAACCAGGGAGCGGGTCAGGTGACCTTGACCAGATGATTGCAGAGTGACGGCACCTTCAAACTTAAGGTTGTCAGCGAACATCGCCACTGCGGCGAACATCTCTCCCAGAAGGCGTGTCAGTGAGGCGGGGTATTTATGATTTACGAAAGCATCGATCAGGGTCTGGTTGAGGCGCACCCACTGACCTCGAACCGGCAAATCGTCGAAGCTGAAACGGTGCAGAATGTCCGATTCTGTTTGGTCGGGAGCCTTGTTATCAGACATTGCCCTGGTCCGGATCGGTTTTGATGCTGGTAGATTGCGTTTTTAATTTGCGTAGCTCGCGCCGCCCTTTCTTGGATGGGCGGCCCGCAGGCATGGTCAAACCCGCATTGATCATGCGGCGTTCAGAGGATCTTGCTTCGCGTGCCTCAATACTCGCTACCGTTTCGGTATACAGTGTGACGGCGACTTTGGCTGGTCCACGCTGACCACTGACCGCATCGACTGTCACGATCTGTTCAAACTGACCTTTGCTGATGCGAAGTTGAGAGCCAACCCGCACTTCCTTGGCAGGCTTAACCCGGGCGCCATCCATATGCACCTTGCCCCCCTCTATGGCTGCTTTAGCCAAGCTTCGCGTTTTGAAGAAACGAGCCGCCCACAGCCATCGATCCAGTCTAACGGAGGGTGTTGTTGGGGCCTGGTCTTCGCCAGATTGTTGTCTGTTATCTGTCCGACTCAAGGGGCATGATTTCTTCGAAATGATCAAAGCTAGGATAACGTAAGTTTTCGCGTTTAGGTTGGTTGGAATCGGGTCTATTTACACACAGTAGATGGCCTATGCCAGCTTTGGCGGCGGCCTCGAGTACAGGCTCATTGTCGTCGATGAACAAGGTGCGCGCTGGATCATAGGCGTAGCGATCATGCAGCGTGTCCCAAAAAGTCTGGCTTTCTTTCGGGCAGTTATAGTCATGGCTGGAGATTACTTCGTCGGCGAGACCCTTCAGATCGATCTGAGTCTGCTTAATGTCGAATGATTTTCGATCGGCGTTGGTGGCAATCAGAATTTGCCGGTTTTGCTGTCGCAACCAATGGATAAAGCGATCGGTACCCGGGCGCAGTTGGATCAGGTGTGTCGCCTGCTCATGCAAATCGATCATGTCTATGTTGCAGAATTCACTCCAATGATTGAAGCGATAAAAATCAATGCTACCGCGCTTTTCCATCATGCGACTGCGCATACGATCGCGAGCATCTTCAATGCTGATGTTTGCCCCTTCAGCAAAGGCATAAGGGACCAGGGTATTCCATACGTAATTATCGTAGTTTAAGTCGAGGATGGTGCCATCCATGTCTAACAGGACGGTATCGATACCTTTCCAATCGGGCCGATCGGGATTTGCGCTTGCGGATGAATGCAGGTTCATGATTTGTTGTGCATACCTATGACGGAGAATTTGCGTTATGTCTAGAGTACGCTTGGGGACAAAAGTTCAAAGGCTTTGCAGGTCAACTAGATATATTTTGATTAGGGAGTGTGGATGAGATTACCGCAGATACGCGAGCAGAAGATCATAGCAGAAAGCCGATTCTTCAAAATAGAGGCGTTAGACCTGCAGTTCAGCAACGGCGTTGAACGGGTGTATGAACGCCTCCCAGCCCAGGGCGAACAGGGCGTGATTGTGGTTGCGGTGAATGATGCGGATGAGGTGATGCTCATTCGAGAATATGCCGCTGGTTTTCATGAATTTCAGCTGACGTTGCCGAAAGGCAGTGCAGATCCAGGAGAATCCTTAGCGGATGCCGCCCGGCGTGAATTAGCAGAGGAAATTGGCTTCACGGCTCGGAATGTTGAGTTCGTGAAGAACTTAACGTTAGCACCAGGACACATGGGGTTTACTATCAATGTGATGTTCGCCCGTGATCTGTCAGAACATCAACTGCCTGCAGATGAGCCTGAACCGCCAGAAGTGGTGCCTTGGCCGGTAGCAGATCTGGATGAGCTGATCTCGGGTGATCAATTCAACGAAGCCAGGGCGATTGCGGCGCTGACTCTGTGTCGGGGACGCCTGCAAAACTTACGTTAGAATCGCCCGATCACACAGTTGTTTGCAAAACGGCCTGAGGGCCTGATCAAAAGGATTGGATATGAATTTGGATGGTGCGCTTGAAGCAAAGTTGGTAGAGCTGGTCAGAGCAGCTGGCCAGGCAATTCTAGAGGTCTACGAGACCGATTTTGATGTGGAGAATAAAGCTGATGAATCTCCGCTCACCCAGGCTGATCTTGCATCACACAAAGTGATCGCCGCTGGACTGGCACAGCTAACACCAGATATTCCCGTTGTCTCAGAAGAATCTGCACCGCCGGATTACTCTGTGCGTAGCCAGTGGTCCGAATACTGGTTGGTTGATCCTCTGGACGGCACCAAAGAGTTTGTAAACCGAAATGGTGAATTCACCGCAAATATTGCCCTGATTCGCGGCAACCGGGCAGTTGCTGGATTTGTAGGCTTGCCGGTTCAGGATAAGGTTTATGTTGGTGATGTGGACAGAGGCATCGCCTACTGTTTGACCGGTGACCAGCGCGCAGAGATCTCCGGGCGCGCCATGCACTTAGAGAACGCGGAAGTGGTTGTGGTTGCCAGCCGCAGCCATGGTGGCGATCGCCTGGAAAGCTATTTGGATGAGCTGAGTGCTAATTTTAATGCCATGAGCCGCAAGCCGGTGGGTAGCTCACTTAAACTGTGTGCATTGGCTGCCGGGGAAGCCGACTGCTACCCCAGGTTGGGTCCCACCAGCGAGTGGGATATTGCTGCTGCACATGCGGTGCTTACCGCCGCAGGTGGTGAGGTCTACACCTTCGATGGGCAGGTGCTGGCCTACAATGCCAAGGAAAGTTTCTTAAACCCGGAATTTGTCGCCGTTGCCGATGCGCGTTTTGGTTGGTTCGACATCCTGCCTCAATTGTAGCGTCTGTAGCTTCGCTGGCTTAACGCAGGACAGACAATCAGGCGTCAAAGTAGGGCCAAGACGGCGCTTGAGAGTGAGAGGGCTGGATCAGGAGGTTGGCCTCAACTAGCCGGGCTGCATGGTTGTGTAATCGCCCTGCCGAGGAGAATAACACTGTATGTACATACAGCTCCAGCTAGTGAGGCGGTTAGGATACAGAAAACTAAAATAAAAAAAAATACTAAAACGATCTCTTTCAACCGGGATCCAAAAATACTTAGCTACTTCAACGTCTTAGCTTGTCGCAATCCATAATTTCTTCATTTTTCGGTACTCACGAAATGTTTACATCTGCTAAAAACTTCTCACACTTTTGTGTTTGAGTGTCTGCAGACTTTGCTAAATACTCCCTGATGCCAAATGTTTGGCAGGTTGCAAAATTGAGCGGGTGATTAGGTAAAACACTGCCCTGCGATTTTGTTGTTGTACGTCAAAAATTTGTCATCTCTGGGGGGAGATCGCTATGAGCAAAGTTTCGCTCGAAGAACCGGTGGACGTTTCGGTTGCCGACGCGGGTCCGCAGCTGCAGCTAAACCTGACGCCTTCTCCTGAAGAAGATACTGTCGCTAGATTCTTAGCCTACACCAGCCCCTACCTGTTCTGGGGCACAGTTGCTGTATTAAGCGTGGGGTTCCTCCTAATGCGTTAGCGCGCAAACTCTTTGCGCATCAGCCACTTTAGGGCCTGATTGTATTGGTCGAACAATTCGGTCTTTTCAGTTCGACTGGAGAGGTGGTAAAGGCGTGCCAGTACCTGTTCGTCCATTCGGTCATCTATGACAACCGCGATTGAAGAACGAACGCGAGGCAAGTATTCGCTGAGCACAAAATCACGGAACTCCAGCTCTTCAGAAAACGTCATGCCGCTATGTGAGCCACGTAAATCTATAAGCTGGGGCAGCTCGGGATCGTAGGCTGGGTCCGCGAGAACCTGGCGCGCAACGTGGCAGCTCTGAATCAGGCTTACCTGCTGTGCACTCTTGATTGTGACCAGACCATCATCCGCGCTGATGTGGTAAGTACCCGAAACCATTGTATCCATACAACTTGTACTGCACGTTGTGTATTGCTCATCAATGACGAATCCTAGGGAAAACCGACCATCCCTGTTGTGCGGTGGTAGTGGTTTTCTGAACAATCCTATAAATTGATGCCTACGCAAGCATTCAGCACACAACCAGACCAAGGTGGCCCATTTTGCACGCCCTCGCTAACAACGAAATTCTGACCTCGGCGGAGGCTGCTGCTGATGAAATCGCCCAGCATGCCGATTGGGCTGAGGATTCTGGAAGGTTGCACGATGACGTCGTGAGTTTGTTAAAACGAATCGGCGTCAGTCGGCTGTATCTACCAACTAAATTGGGTGGTTTGGCGGTCAGCCCAGCGCAATGTGCTGCGGTTTGTGAAACGCTTGCAGAATCTGACTCCGCTGCGGCCTGGTTTGTCATGGTGTTTAATGCAGCACGCCTGATGGCTGCAAGCTGGCCTGAGGCGACGGTCGAGCATCTTTGGGCTGATGACCCTGACCTGCTTCTGGCGGCAAGTGGTCACACCCCTTTAACCGCTGTTGCAAGCGGCTCTGGATACGTTCTGAACGGGCAAAACAGTTTTGTGAGCGGTGCTCACCATGCCGAGTACATGATGGGACCTGCGGTGGTGCCAGGACGAGACGGAGAGATGTTCATGGCCATTGCCCCTATGGCCAGCTGCGAGATTGTGCCGAATTGGGACACCCTCGGTATGCGCGGAACGGGTAGCAATGATGTGCGCGTTAATGAGGTGCATGTCCCTGCGGAATTCGTGATCAACATGAGTGAGAGTCGTGGGCCTAATAGCTACTATCAGGATGATTTGTATCGTTGTCCGGCTCGAGTGGTGTTTGCAACGTATGTACCCATCGTGCTCAAAATGGCTGAGATGGCATTGGCGGAGCTGAGTGCATTGGCGCAGCTGAAAGTGCCTTACGCCACTGATAAAAAGCTCGCCCATAAGTACCTGGCGCAGCAGCACTATGGACAGGGCTTGGCGTTATGGCGCAGCGCGCATACTTACTTTTTTACCGCGCTTGAGCAGGTGTACGAGCAGGCGCAACGGGGCCATAAGTTTGATACCCAGGACCGCGCCGATCTTTACCTGGCAGGTACCCATGCATTGCAGGCTTCAGCTCAAGCGGTAAAACATGTCATGGATGCCGCGGGTTCGAGCAGCCTGCGTAAGGGCAGCAAGTTGGAGAGAATCCATCGCGATACAGAAACCCTTCGTCATCACGGTTTTGCTAACGAATCTCGTTACGCCAGCGTCACCCAAGCCAAGTGGGGTGTGGATCTGGACTATCCGCTGTTGCTCCGGTGAGAACGTGTATTTACCGATGATCTGGAGAGTGCCGTGAGCTTGGATTTTGTTATCTACGGTGCTGGTGGCATTGGCGGTGTGATCGGGGCAAAGCTGCAGTTGGATGGTTATCCAACAACCTTCATTGCGCGGGGTGATCACGGTGACGCCATGCGCAGTTCCGGGCTACGATTGATCACGCCCACACGATCGCATCAGTTGTCGGTAGATGTGGCATTTCATCCTACGGAAATTGGCTTTTCCAAGAATTCCGTCGTACTGATGTGCATGAAATCACAGCACATGCTGGCCGCCTTAGAAGATCTGAGCCGTTGTCCAGGTAGCGAAGCCGCAACCATTGTGTGCGCCCAGAATGGTGTAGCTAATGAAGATCTGGCGCTGCGTTATTTCCCAAATGTTCTTGGCTGTGTGGTTAATCTTCCAGCTATGTTTCTTACGCCCGGGGAGGTGGTCTCCTACGCTTCCAGCCCGGATCGTGAAACCCTACCGCAAATCTCGGGTATTCTGGATGTTGGAGTGATCGGTAGTGCAACAGCCCGGCAGGAAGACGTTACCAAAGCGGTTTCGGATGCTTTAGGCAGTTGCGGCTTCAGTAGCCAAGTTCAGCCTGCAATCATGCGGTGGAAATACGCAAAACTGCTGCTGAACCTGCTTAATATCTTGCAGGCCTGCTTAAGCGACTTTGACAACAGTTTGCCGTTACGGCGTTTAATTCGCCGAGAGGCCTTGGACTGTTTTGCCGCGGCAGAGATTGATTGTGCAACCAAAGAACAAGGGCAAGCCCGAGCGACAACAGATTCAGGAAAGCCGCTTTATGTGATGCAGGATGTGCAGGGTTTTGAGCGTACGGCGGGTTCTTCCTGGCAAAGCCTGCGTCGGGGTACCGGTGACATAGAAACCGAGTATCTCAACGGAGAGATTTGCCGGTTGGGACGTTTGCATGGTATCGCGACGCCAGCCAACGACGCCTGCGTCCAGATGGCTCGACAGACAATAAATCAAAACCTGGGCCCTGGTGCGTTTTCAGCCGCTCAATTGCTAGCGATGCTGGGCTCCAACTGAAGCTGTGAATTAGCAGTTTTTCCGGCGTTGTTTAACAAGCGCCTGCTCGCGTTGGTTTAATGATCTTGTTTCGTTCAATCTATACCCTCTTCGACGTCGCTCACGCAGATCTTCCAATCCTTGTTTTGCTTCAACACAGGCCTGTTTGCGGGCCTGAAAAACAGAGCCGGCCGCGCTGGATTTTTTTGTTAAATCGGGGGGGTCTATCGGGTTTAGGGGTGCTGAGATTGACGGTTTGGCGTTCGGCGTAATGACATTCGTGGGTGAGAGGATCAGTTTGGGCCCGTTGAGGCATCCCCGGTCGGTAAACAAGGGTGTGTTCTCCTTGTTATAACATTGGTAAATGTCCGTCTGGGTATTGACCAGCGCAAATGCTAACAATGCAGCCCCCGCGATTTGAATTTCCACGCTCACTATATTTTTGCTCTAAAACGGAGTGTGCAAAAAACTGTAATCCCCTGCTGGTACAAATTCTGCCAGCGGAATACGAACACACCTGTAAGCTATTGACTGAAAAAGTTGGAAAACGAAAAAAAACCGCACGTTGTGTCAGGTATGTGACATACATTGGCGTTGATTTAGTCGATTATTGACACATGGACACACCACCACAGGGAAGTGGACCCATGCCACGGATGGTGTGGGCCTACGATTGATTGATGGTGCTGTACGGCTAGCAAACGCAAAACGCGACAAGTAAAACAACAACACATGCCAGCACATTCTTCCCCAAATTCTCAATGACGATTCGTACCAGAACCCACCTTTTGATATTGATTGCCGCGGCTGTATGCCTGAATGTCGGGCTCGTGCTCTACTTTATCTAATCATGCAAAGCCTGCAGTAAAAAGAAAGCGGGCACCGAATCTACTGTCATGGTCTATGAAACCCTGATCCGGTCCAGTGCTGTCCGTCGTTCAGACCTGACAGCACTGAAACCAGGTATCAAGGTGGGGGCTATTGGGAAGCGAGCCATTCATCGTCGGAACCTTCCACTACGTTTTCAAATAGCGGGGTGGACAAATATCTCTCTGCGGTATCCGGCAGCATCGCCAGAATGACGGAACCTTGGGGTGCATCTTGGGCGACCTTCAGTGCGGCTGTCAGGGTGGCGCCGGCGCTGATGCCGACAAAAATGCCTTCCTGTTGGGCAAGGGCAAGTGCACTTTCGATGGCTTCACCATCGTTGACGGGCACAATCTGGTCCGCCGTTTCCCGCTCAAGAACATCCGGGATAAAGTCGGGCGTCCACCCTTGAATTTTGTGTGGTGACCATTCGCCACCGGACAGGAGGGCCGCTTGCTCAGGTTCTGTGGCCACAACAGTCAGGTCCGGGCGAGCTGCTTTCATGACGCTGCCGGCGCCACTCAGGGTGCCACCTGTACCCCATCCGGTGACCCAGTAGTCCAGGCGTTCGCCGGCAAAATCGCGAAGTATCTCCGGGCCTGTGGTGCTGGCGTGATAGGCTGGGTTTGCTGGGTTTTCAAACTGACGGGCCAAAAACCAGCCATGCTCTTCCGCGAGCTCTGCTGCGCGGCGGACCATACCTGAACCTCGTTCTGCGGCCGGCGTGAGGATAACCTTGGCGCCCAGGGCACGCATGATCTTGCGTCGCTCCACGGAAAAAGTTTCTACCATGGTGGCGACAAACGGATGCCCTAATACGGCACAGACCATGGCCAGCGCAATGCCTGTATTACCTGATGTTGCTTCGATCACGGTTTGACCAGGTTGCAAGGCACCGCTGTCTCTAGCATCTTTGATGATTGCATAAGCGAGGCGATCCTTGACAGAAGCCATAGGGTTAAATGACTCTACCTTGACGTACATGTCAACGTGATCGGGGCCGATTCGGTTTAGTTTTACGATCGGTGTGTTGCCGATGGTTTCCAAAATGTTGTTGTATTTCACGCTGCTGACTCCTGTTTGCAATAGTTCGATATGTAACAGACAAATGTTCTTGAGCTTAAAACCCTTGAGAACGATACTCTGCCAAAATTCGCAAACACTAATCCTGCGACATTCTGGTAACCGATGGCAACCGCCTGACTGGTGTGTTTAGAAGAAATTAAGAAAAGAACTAAAAGAACCAAAAGAACCAAAAGAACCAAAAGAACCAAAAGAACTGAGTAGGACGACATAAATCCAGATGAACAAAAGTCAGCGGTCTCCTCATGCCCAATAAAGGTGCGAAGGGGCATAAAAAATCGATTAACGTTGGAGCTTCCAGCCGGATAGATGCGGCCGCAACTACGATCAACGAAGTGACCAAAATGCTGGCTATTAGCGATTGTTTCTCTGGCCTTTCGCGACCGCTACTCAAAGAGATTGCAAGCCTGAGCGAAATACGGATGTACCCAGAAGGCGCTGAGGTGTTTGCGGTCCATGATCCTGGCGATTTCCTGTATGGCGTTCTTAGCGGCAGTCTCTTGATTTATGTGCGATCTCCGGATGGCAAGGAGATGTCGCTGAGCACCACGGAACCCGGTGAGATTGGTGGGGAAATTGGGGTGATTGATGGGGGTAACCGAACCACAAATGGACGGACTTTGGGCCAGAGCATTCTTGCCATCATCCCGCGCAAGGGGTTTTTGAGGCTGTTATTGAAACGACCGGAAATCTCGATACACATGTTGCAGTACCTTTGTCAGCGTGTTCGTCAGGCCAGTGCACAGGTCGAAGATGTTGCTTTTCTGTCGACTGAGCAAAGACTGGCGAAACGATTGCGCGCGTTGGTCGCTGCAGGTGGGCACGAAGTGCCGGTTAAGATTCGGATATCGCAAAAAGACCTGGCCAGTTTTGCGAATACCGCGCGACAAAACGTGAATCTAATTTTGGGCCAGTGGCAGACTGAAGGGCTGATTAGAATCCAACGCAGCTGTATTG
The DNA here is from genome assembly GCA_039028095.1 of Pseudomonadota bacterium. Classification (GTDB taxonomy): domain Bacteria; phylum Pseudomonadota; class Gammaproteobacteria; order Pseudomonadales; family Azotimanducaceae; genus UBA4421. Next base: position 51,266 of record JBCCIU010000010.1, on the reverse strand, counting down.
AAATTTTAGACCTGGACGGATTAAACCAAAAAATTCTATCCCAGGCCTGAGCTAGCCGGTCAATCCACCGGTAAGCTTGTCATCTCTTCGATCAAAGCTTCTTGAAATTTCTGCAGTAGTATTGAGTCCGCGGGCAGAGTAGTGATGGTCAGCACAAGCTCGGCCTGCGCCTGCCTTGCGGTCACCACTAACTTCTGGCTTGTTTCGTTTTCCAAGACAATCAAGCTGAAGCGCTCAGCAGAATCCTGGTCCAGGATTGTCAGGCTCAGTTGTTCGGCAGCGATCTCAACCTGATCAGAAAATAGATCGATCAGCCCCCTTACTCGGATGCTCATATAGCCGGTCTCACTGGCCAGAATCTGAACAGGGGCACCTGCTGCGTCGTTGCTCCCAGCCAGCACAAAGCACCAAGCTAGTGATGCAACGATGAAAGGCCTGATGGATTTGGGAGGGTGTCTAGCCACGCGTGCTCAACCTAGTGGGATGGGTGAGGGTGATTGTGATGCCTGGTCATGTTTCTGATATGTGCCCACATAAGCAGCATCACGCCACTTAGGGTCAGTGTTGTTTCCCCAGCGAGGGATGTGATGTGGCTGACGCCGATCAGCATCAGCAGCAAGCCGATGCTGCCCAGAATTATGGTCCACCTGTCTTTGTGCCCGGCCCTGTCTTTGTGTCCCATATAGCCTCTACCTAATGCGATGGCGCTGATAGGTAGTGCCGCGCCGAATAAAATCCAATGGAGCACAGTTTCTGATTCGTGTAACCAATCAGATAATAATGGTGTGAGAAGAAATGCCAATGGCAAAGCCAAGCAGTGCAAGAAACACAAGCCTGATAAGAAGATGGCAATTCGATCCAGTCGAGGCATTAAGACCACGGATGTAAAAAAAGGGCGCCTAAGCTAGCCCGGGTGTGAGAGCTTGGCAAGAGGTTTATCTGGCCTTTTATGCGGCAAAGACGCTGCCCAGACAGGCTCTGGTTCCACCGAGCAGACAGGCCCCGGGCGAGTTATGATGTGCCGATGGCGCTGGAAGATCAGACTCGGTGGAACAAAAAGTACGCGGATGGAGCCTACGCTCAGAGGCTTCATCCCAGCCGCTATTTACAATTGCAACTCCCTCAGATTGTTGAGTTTCTGGGAACGGGGGGTCGTGCGCTTGATGTAGCGTGTGGGTCCGGACGCAATTCGATCTATCTGGCTGAGCGCGGCTTTGCGGTGGAGGGGGTGGATATCTCCGATGTTGCACTGAAACGTGCTTCCTCTCGGGCCATTGATCTTGATCTTGATGTTCAATTCAACCAAGTCGATCTCGATGTCACCGAGTCCTTACCCGGGGGCGGCTTTGATCTGATTATTATGTTTCGCTACGTTGCTCTGGATTTGCTCGGCGTGCTTGCCAACAAACTACAACCGAATGGGATTCTAGTCGTGGAAGAGCATTTGTTGTGGCATGACTCGAAGTTAGAACTTGCGGGCCCCAGGAGCCCTCGATTTCGCGTTGAGCCTGGTAAAATGGTGAACACGATCCAACAAATGGATATGTTAGAACTGCATAGTTTTGACGGGCTGATAGAGGAACCAGACGGTAGCCTGGCAGCGGTATCGAGGATAACTGCTAAAAAACAGTAACAAAAAACTATATCCAGAGTCAGACAGAAAGACAGAAAGACAGAAATAAACAGCCATGCAGAAAAAAACACCCGAAGGGCCGACCACAGATTCTACCGTACCGACTATAAATCTTGCCGCCTACCAACAAGGTCGACTGGACGAGGCAAAGCTGCATGCACTGGCGGAAGCTTGTGAAGACCATGGATTTTTCCTGTTGGAAAATCACGGATCCGAAGAATTGGTTGAACGGACCTTTGCGACTTCAAAGCGATTTTTTGATCAGCCCAAGGCCCAAAAGATGGCGGTATTCCGAGATGAGCTAAATCCATTGGGATACTTCGATCGAGAGCTCACCAAGCAAAAGCGGGATTTGAAAGAAGTATACGACTTTAAAGCGGGTGGTTATATTTCTTCAAACCCCGCTAAACAAACTCGTTGGCCTGATGATGTTGAGTTCAAGGATACGCTGACCGAGTTTTTCGTTGAGTTTACTGCGCTTGCCAATCTCACCATGGAAATGATCTTTGTCAGCTTGGGCATGCAAGGCCAACAGGCAAGGCAGCTGGTTGCAACGAGTTTTGGCGATTCGCACAGCAGCGCCGCACGACTTAACTACTACCCAGCATCAGACCCAGTTCCGTCTGATCAACGACAAAACCTAACCGAACTGGGTGACATGGCGCTTCATCATCACACTGATCCCGGGGCGATTACGTTGTTGCTGCAGGATGATCATGGTGGTTTACAGACCTTGTCTAAGAAGCACGGCTGGATAGATGTACCTCCGCGCAAGGGTGCCATAGTGGTCAACGTTGGTGATGTCTTGCAGGTTTGGACAAACGACCGTTGCACCGCTGCAACACATAGGGTTTTGCCCGTGCAATCTCAACGAGGACGCTACAGTACTCCGTTTTTCTTCCAGCCTCGCTATGATGCGACAATTGAACCTTGGGTTGAGGGTGATCAACGCCCGATATACCGCGCCTTTTCTTGGCGCGAATTTATCCGTGGCCGGGTGACGGATAACTTTTCCGACTACGGCGAGCAGGACATCCAGATTTCTCGGTATCGATTGGCGAGCTAGAAACATATAAAATCCAACTCGTTATATCGCGCCTTAGTGGAGCTGTTTGGGGGGATCTGGCAGAGAGGATCTGGTAGAGTACAGATCCATGCAAAGCAGCTGACACCTACATGACCAATCCTTTTGATAATCCCCATACCATAAACAGCTCCGAGCAATTGCGCGAAATATACGGCGAGCCTTCTCGTCGGTCTTTGACTAAGGAGCTAGATCACCTTTCGGAGCCTTATCAAGCATTGGTGAGAGCGTCCGGGTTTGTTCTTGTTGCAAGCGTAGGTCCTGAGGGGTTGGATATTTCTCCTCGCGGGGACGCACCCGGTTTTGTGCGCATCCACGATGAGCGCACATTGTTGTTGCCGGATCGCAGAGGTAACAATAGAGCCGACACTTTGAATAATCTCGTGCGTGACAACCGAATATCCCTGATATTTCTGATACCCGGTGTGGGCGAAACATTGCGGGTTAATGGCCGGGCAAAAGTAGTAATCGATGATGAATTGTGCGATTCGTTCACGGTGGCTGGCAAAGCGCCTCGCAGCGTATTGGTGACCCGGATTGAACGGACCTACTTCCAATGTCAGAAGGCGATTGTTCGAAGTGCGTTATGGTCGCAAGAAAGTGTGGTAGCGCGTGCCACGTTGCCTACAGCTGGTGAGATGATTGCCGACAGCGACGCAAGCTTTGACCATCAAAGTTATGACGCAGGTTATGCTGATTACATGAAGGAAACTTTGTACTAGTCCGGATTGGCTAAATCGGACGTTCAGGAGGCCATAATCCGATAGCTCATATACGCAAGGTACGCTATTACAAGACCCGCACCTGCTGTTCTACCAAGCCTGGCGTTGCTGAAGAAGAACAATGGGATAACCACCAATACAAAGAGGAAGCCGACCCCAAGATCCAAGTCCCCGCCTCGGGGAATCGGCAGTGCGCTGATAAAACCTGCTGCCGGGAGCACAACCAGGGTGTTAAAAATATTTGATCCGACAATATTGCCTAAAGCCAGGTCTGTCTCTTTTCGATACGCCGCGATTGCCGATGTGGCCAATTCGGGAAGACTCGTGCCAACAGCGACCACAAACATGCCGATGGCGACATCGGAAACGTTAAGGATACGTGCGAGCTCAGAACCGTGTTCAATGGTCATGTTCCCGCCGTATACGAGCAGCCCAATGCCTAAGCCGACAAACCCTGCGTTGGTTAACAGAACCAGCGGCTTGGTATCCTGTGGTGCCGGTGTAAACGCTTCAATCTCCTTGGCCAGTGGGTCGCTGCTTTCGGTCCGGATATCCCTGGTAATGAAATACACAAAAATTGTAAACAGCAAAAAAAGGATGATCGCGTCTGAGCGATCTAACAATGAAGGATTGCCTGTGAGCGGTTGATCCCAGGCCATTACCAATAATATCGCGGTCACCAGCAGCAAAAACGGTACTTCGCGCCTTACGACCTGTCCCTGCAGATAGATGGGCGACATAATCGCCGCGACCCCTAAGACCAATCCGAAGTTGGCGAGATTTGAACCAACGGCGTTGCCGAAAGCCAGGTCTGTTTGCCCCTTAAGCGCGCCAGTGATGTTCACAACCAGTTCCGGTGTACTGGTTCCAAAAGCCACAACGGTAAGACCGATGATAATAGGTGAGACGTTCAAGCTGCGGGCAATTTGCGATGCGCCTCGCACCAGAGATGTTCCTCCCAATAGGAGCATCGTCAGGCCTACAGCAGTGAGAAGAAATGACATGTTGGAGTTTATATTGCGACGAAAGACTTGCAGTATGCGCATACCTCAATGGGTCCACAAGTAGCGGTGAGTGGCCGATTGGCGGGCGTTTTGAAAAACGTCGCTTTTTAAAATCCGCCTTTCTTTTGCATTCCCTCTTAAAAGAGACACTGCTATCTTGGCGTGGGTATCGGTACACTGAAGATATCAAGGCAAGGTGGAAGAAGGGGTTAGGGATGTCGCGCGAGGTTAAAGCCTGGTTGATTGCGGTACCAGCGATGATTGCAGCATTGGTGACCGCATGGGGTATTGTGATTGCCGGTGGCGATCAAGGCAGCATGGTGGGAGGCGTTTCGGTATTTCTTATCTGCGCGATTGTTGCCTTTGGTATTCAGTGGGTCATGTTCATTCACGCCTGGATTCTCCGCTCAGAACACTATTTTGATTTAACCGGTAGCGTGACGTATGTGTTGGTGATATGTCTTGGAGTGTATCTTGCGAACCGATACGATTTGGGGTCTTTTGTACTGGCGACTCTGGTTATCATCTGGGCAGGTCGCCTGGGCCCTTTCCTGTTCTTGCGAATCAAGAAGGCAGGAGAGGATCGTCGATTTAAGAGCATTCGTAACTCGTTCCCGACTTTCTTGATGACCTGGACGCTTCAGGGCACCTGGGTATTCCTGACGCTTTGTTGTGCGCTGGCCGCTTTGACCAGCAGTATCGAAATTCCTCTGGGAGCGAACTTTTGGCTTGGCCTTGGCTTGTGGACATTTGGGTTTGTCATTGAGGTTGTGGCTGATCGACAGAAGTCTCAATTCAGAGCTGACCCAGCCAACGCAGATAGTTTTATTTCGACCGGTTTGTGGGCCTGGTCTCGCCACCCGAACTATTTTGGGGAGATCGTGCTTTGGGGAGGGATCGCGGTCATCGCATACCCCGCGCTGCAGGGAAACCAGATTTATACGTTGATTTCTCCAATTTGGGTGGTCGTACTGCTGACCTTTATAAGCGGGGTCCGTATGTTGGAAGCACGCGCCGACAAGCGTTGGGGTGAAGATGAAGACTACAAGCGTTATAAACGCAAAACCCCAACTTTGATGTTATGGCCACCCAGCAAACCCTAGCGATAGATGGGCTGATCCCGCAGCGGCTATTCGCAGACCCCAATCTCAGGCATAGGGCCCGAGTACTGATTTTTGCCATTGGTGCTGGTGCTCTATGCTCGGTCATTTGCATCGGTGTTGGGATGGCTCTGGGAGTTTATCTGACCGGTGCACAAATATTGGTGGTGCTCGCGCCGCATATTCTGGCCTTACCGCTGCTCAGAATCAGCGGAAACCTTGAGCTATCTTGCTACGCATTTTTGTCAGGCATCACTGTCGCAATAATTTGCCTGCTTAGTTGGGATATTTTTGTGGCTATCTTGGGATTTGTTCTGCTGCCTATGTCTGCTGCACATATTGCGGGATATCGAGCCGGTGTGATCTGGACTTTTGTTTGTGCCTTACTATGTATGTTTTGGGCGCCAAATTTTCTGCCTATGACCAGTGAGCAAATGACTATGTCTTACGTGTCAGGGATTTTGGCGATTACGGCGGGCATTTCTTCGATCACAGTTGAGCAGATTCGTTTGCGTTCGGTTGAAGCCCTGCAAACCGCCCAATCCTCCTTGGCCGCAGAGCGACTGCAAACTCGGGAAACGCTAACCGGCGCTTTCCCGGTTGTTATCGAGGTTGCTAGTGGTCAGTGTAAGTATGTTGCACCAAACACCGCCAGCCAACTCGGCTATACGGAAGAACAGCTGCTCAATACAGATTTTGACGAACTGCTGCATCCTAATGACATCGGTAAGTTACACGTGCGTGTTGGTGCTGCGGCTTTGGATCTGGCGCCTTTGGACATACGCTTGCGTCACAAAGAAGGGCATTGGGCCTGGTTGAGTGCATTTGTCATGATCAATGATCAGATTGCTGAGTCAGAAGCCTATTGGACCATTGCCGGTCATGACGTGACCGACGAGAAAAACGAACAGGCCAAGCTTATTCAAGCCCAGCGTCTTGAGAGTATTGGCGTTCTGGCAGCGGGTTTAGCACATGATTTCAATAACATGCTCACCGTAATCGGTGGGTATGCGGACTTGTTGAACGATGGTGAGGTTAAGGCGCGTATTTCCGACACCGTTGATGATGCTGCAATTCTTGTGCAGAAGCTGATGGCTTTTGGTCGCAATCAACCCTTTGTTGGCGAGCAAGCAGAAATCACGCAGGTTCTGGACGGAATGCAGGCGATGCTGACTCCGGTATTGGGTCCCGGCGTACGGTTGGAGATTGAGCATGCAGATCGCGAGTGGTGGGTTGGCTTATCCGCCACGCAGCTCAATCAGATTTTCCTGAATCTTGCGACAAATGCCAAAGAAGCGATGGGTGATAAAGGACAACTGCGAATCGCACTCTCGGAACATCAAAGTCATGGTGAGGATGATTTGGATGAAGGAACCTATGTTCGAGTGGCGGTAACCGACACGGGTGCGGGCATGGATACAGAAACCCTCCAATATGCTTTTGATCCATTCTTCACCACCAAGGAATATAAGATTGGTTCGGGTCTGGGTCTGTCCAGCGTGTATGGGATTCTCAAAGGTGCAGGGGGCAGTGCTTCCATTTCATCAGGACCTGAGCAGGGAGCAACAGTAATGCTCTTCATCCCACTGCAGGACGTACCGAACATATTGGAGCCTGAGACAGCTCCACCCGTTGACCGTCGGAATGGTCGCGGTTCGGTTTTGGTTGTTGAGGACGATCAATTGATCGCCGATCTCATCGCTAGAAATCTGGTTGCTGAAGGTTTCAATGTGACGATCAAAAATGATGTTACAAGTGCATGGGAGCAGTTGCAGAAAATTCTGCCTGATCTGCTGGTTACAGACATCATGATGCCAGATGGGCGAGGTACAGAACTGGCGCGAAGGCTTCGTGCCAACACGGTGGATATCCCAATCCTGTTCATCTCAGGCTATTCGGATCAGGAAATTAGCGAGTGGAAAAATGCAGAAGGCGAAATTCGATTCCTTGCCAAACCGTTTCGCCGCAAAGAGCTGTTGAGTCGCGTGAACGAACTCATAGCCGCAAATCGAGTTGTGGAATTAGAGCAATGATGCGGGGTATTGGCGAATATATCTATCAGTGCTGGCCTTGCCACCGATCTGCTGTGCGCTGCAGCCAGCGGCCCGCGGCGGCGAGCTGAGAGGGTTCTGCTTCAAAGACGATTTCTTTGCCCTGTTTGTGGCGGGTTACCAGTCCTGCGTTCTCCAAGATCCCCAGGTGCTTAGCAATGGCTTGTCTGGAGATGTTATTTGTGTGAGCCAGGCCTGAAGCGCTAGCATTTCCCTCTTGGGCCAGCGTAGCCAACAAGGTGCGGCGGGTCGGGTCGGATAATGCAGAAAAAACGAGATCGACGCTGATCATAGTGGTCGGTCAGTCTATTTTGCTAGTGGAAGCGTTATTCTCTCGGACCAGTTACTTTGATGCAACCTAAAGGTTGCAATAACTTGTCTGAGCGTCGATTAGCGCCTATTAATCAGTACTGACGCTCGAAGAACAGCTCCAATTTCCCTTCCTGCAGTAATGTGGCTTTTGCAATGTGTAGGCAGACGAATTTCTGATTCATTTGCTGTTGAGAGTGGGCGGTAAACGGGCTGTAGGATGAATTTCGCTGAATAATCTGGTTAGGGTCTCTGATGCCGTACTCAAATGCCTCGTGAACTCGGTCATTTTGGAGAGAGCCGAATCCGTAGCCGGTCGTACTGCGAGTTGTGTGACTTTCTAAAATGCCAGAAAGCGCTTCCAGCATATTAGGGGAAAGGTGATGAACAACGTCCCATAATAGGATGACGTCAAATTTTGCATCCTGAGGCAGGTGTAACAGGTTTGCGATGAGATTCAGCGCCTGCCCAGCAGTAGGCGTTTCGGCAGGCTTCAATTGGTCGGCGTGTTCCAGCAAATCAACAAAGCTCACGCGTACTTGAAATTGACTGAGAAAGGCCACGGTGTCTGCACTGCCTGGACCAAGATCAAGTACGCGCACGGGATCCCCGGGTTCAAAACGGTTGAACACCTCGGGTAACAAGCGGCTGTTCAGTACCTCGGTGGTACCTCCAGCCGCGTTCTCGCTATTAGCTGGCCTCTTGTTTAGCCTCATTCCCCGTATCACTGCCTGTTCCGCTTGGTTTTGCGGTTTTGGGGCCAGAAGCAGGTGCAGCGGCAGAACTGCTGGATGACGGCGAAGGATCCATGTCGATACTACCCTTAAACTTGGCGCCATCTTCCAGGGTCACTCTTGGTGCAACGATATTGCCCTTGACCAGCCCGGTTTTGGACACGATGACTTTTTCGGTGCCCGAAATATCGCCGGTAACTTCACCATCAATTTTGACGGTCTTTGCATCCAAATCAGCTTTCACTTTGCCAGATGGGCCAACCGTCAAGTCGTTGTTCGGCAAGTTCACAGCGCCTTCCACACTGCCTTCAATAATCAGGTTTTCGTCGCCTTCTATCGTGCCTTTGATCTTAATTGTCTGGCCAATCACGGCTGTGCTCCTTGATGTAAACGTATCCGGGGTTGAAGTTGATTGAGGGGGCGATGCCGCAGGCTCTGGGGGTGCTGGTGGGTCTTTACGTTTCTCAAACATGATTCACTCCTTGCCATATTTCCTGTGCTTGGTGTAACCGTATCGAGTAGTCACGCCAGGTTGTAAGAATATGGTATTACAAGCGGACTATAGAATAGGTACCGCTTTAACAAAACAGTAATTCAAACTTGTTTTATTCTAGCAGTTACCTGAATTTCGATTTTCATCCGAGGGTCGTACAGGTCGGCCACCAGCATGGTTGCAGCAGGGGGGTGTTGGGCGAAGGCATCACGCAGGATAGGCCAACAAGGCTCAAAATCGTTTCTGTTCGGCAAGATGTAGGTCACGCGAACTACATCTGCCAAACTCAGATTGGCTTCGACAAGAATGTTTTCGATATTTTGTATGCACTGTCGGGTTTGCTCCACAACATCGTCGTTGATGTTCATAGTCGTGTAGTTAAAGCCCGTGGTACCGGATACGTGAAGATAGTCGCCATCGCTGACAGCTCGACTGTAGCCCATTTGTTCTTCGAATTCGGAATCGCTGCTGAAATAGGTGAGCGTCATCTGCCTCTACTAGTTTGTTGAGTTATCTGGGCTTGGCGTTTTCAAAATTTTAAGGTTGAAGCTGAATATGATGAGAGTGACCACAGTCAGAATCCCGGCGATCAAGAATGCAATGCCTGGAAAATAGATTGGTGTATCTGGACCTGTGAAGTAGGCAAAGCTGTGGGTCATAACGAAAGGCCCGATAATGGCCGTAAAGCTTCCCACGCTCGCGTTAATCCCCTGCAGTTCACCTTGTTCGTTTTGCGGCACCTGATTTGCCATGATGCTGGTTACCGATGGCCCGATAAAACCGGCCAGGGCAGAGGCAAGACACCACCCATACAACACAATGCTATTGGGTGCGGTTGCGATACCAAAGAAGGCGATTGCAGCAGCGATGAAACCCACAAAAGCAGTTTTGGGTGCACCCCATCGCGGAATCACGATTCTGATGAGGACACCCTGAACAAATGCCATGCCGATTCCGACGATGCCCATGGAGATACCGATGTCCAGAGGTGTCCAGGCAAACTTCTCTATGGTGTAAAAATTCCAGTTTGATGGGTAGACGTGTTGGCCAATGTTGTAGATGAACATCACAGTGATCAGACCCACCAGGACGGGAAATTTTTTGATTTGCATGAGCATGCCGATTGGGTTGGCTCGCTTCCACTCAAATGGTCGCCGCTGCGTTTTTGGTAGAGTTTCTCGCAACGTAAAGTACCCATAGAGGGTGTTCAACACTGCAAGTCCTGCTGCTGCAAAAAACGGCAGGCGGACGTCTATTGCGCCTAACAAGCCGCCCAGCGTAGGACCAAAAATAAACCCCAGGCCAAAAGCTATACCCAGTAGCGCAAAGTTTTGCGGTCGTTCTTCAGGTGGTGAAACATCTGCGATCAAGGCATTTGCCGTGGCATAGGTTGCGCTGGTAATCCCGGTCAGAACTCGCCCCAGGAATAACACCCAGAGGGTGGTTGCAAGTCCGGCGATCAAATAATTCACACCGTAGGCGAACAGCGAGATAAGTAAGATGGGCCGGCGGCCGTACCGATCGCTTAGATTTCCGGCGATAGGTGAAAAGAGAAATTGCAGAAGCGCATAACAAACAAGCAACAGACCCGCGATGCTGGAAGCCTCGGCCAGTTTGACGTTGCTCAATTCCATCAAAAACTGGGGTAGCACCGGCATGATCAGACCAAATCCCACCGTATCCAAAAATACTGTGACGGTAACAAATGTTAGCGCATGCTTTTTCTCGCCTGGATGCATCGAAAGTTGAACAACTAAAGGGAACTACAGTTTTAGAGAATACGGAACAATCCGTGCTTGTACCAGTCGACCGTTGTGATGAATGCTTCTATCCTAGTCTCACACAAATTCCATAGGGGAAAACATGACCCAACAAACGCAAGATCTCCAGGAGCAAATTACCGAGCTCGAGCAAAAGTTATATGGCATGACTTTGGAACTTGCAGAATTACGTAGGCAAGTGCCGCGACATCAGGGTGAAGTTGTGCCTGAATATGAGTTTGCAACCTGTGCCGGCTCAACCACACTGTTAGACCTGTTTGGCGATAAGGATCTCCTGATGGTGATTCACAACATGGGTCAGGCATGTCGCTATTGCACCCTCTGGGGTGATGGATTTAACGGATTTTTGCCCCATTTAGAATCTGCAATGAGTGTGGTGTTGGTATCTAAGGATGATCCACAAACCCAAAGGGAATTTGCCAATCATCGAGGTTGGCGCTTTCAGCTTGCGTCCCATGGTGGGGGTGCTTATATCCAGGAGGAGGCTACTATGCCTGGTCAAAGCAATATGCCGGGCGTGGTCGTTTATGAACGCGACGGTCAGACGGTCAGGCGTCGGGACAGCGCGGTATTCGGCCCCGGAGATCTGTATTGCTCTGCATGGAATCTGCTTGCGCTTGCAGGGCTAACGGAAGCCGAGTGGATGCCACAGTTCAACTATTGGCGACGCCCGGAGCAACTGGAGGACGGTGGCGAAAATATCATCGACTGAGTTGTTTACGCCAGGTCAATCATCCAGGATGGCCACACACCGAGTCCAACCAGCGGAAGCATCTTTAATCTTTACCGGGAAACAGGACACGGTAAAACCCGTCGACGGTAGAGCCTCGAGGTTGTGTAGCTTTTCCATCTGCCAGTAGGGGATTTCACGTCCAGCTTTATGCCCTTCCCAGATCATGCTCGGGTCTGGATTTTCAGCCCACTTCTTGGCTGTATGATTAAACGGCGCATCCCAGGACCATCCGTCTGTACCCACCACGCGTACGCCTCTTTCAGTCAGGAACATGGTCGCCTCGCGGCCCATGCCACATCCCGCATCCACATAGCCTGGCTGACCAAACACGGCCCCAGCACGTGTGTTCACCAGGACAATATCCAGGGGCTCAAGCTCGTGTTCGATACGATCAAGCTCGGCCTGGATGTCGGTGGCTGAGACCAGATAACCATCCTCGAAATGTCTGAAATCCAGTTTCACTCCGGGTTTAAAACAATATTCCAGGGGGGTTTCGTCAATAGTTGGCGCAGGTTCCTCACCATAGTTGGTGGTGCTGTGAAAGTGCCATGGTGCATCCATATGAGTGCCGTTGTGGGTGGACAGCGTGATGGTTTCAACCGCCCAACCTTCACCGTCCGGCAGGTCAGAGGGTTGTAAGCCAGGAAAGAAGTGGGCTAACCCGCCTGCAGTTTGTGCATGATTGCGGTAGGTTACTTTGGGTGCGCCACCCGGGTGGTCTGAATATTCGTTGTTGTCAATCGCGACGGAAAGATCGATATAGGTTGGCATGGGAGCACCTGGTTCTGTAAAACTGATTGAAGGCTGATTGCCACACAAGTTACACCTAATTATCGTGTGGGGACAATCGGTTACGCGTCAATTAGCGATGGCTTGCACGCTCGAATGATTGGAGACACTCATGCAAAGAGACCTGCACAAAGAAATGAAACGTACAGTAAACCCGGCACTAAAAACAAAGCCAAAGATGGCGCATTATGTTTTGCGTGCGGCGAATCTGCATCGTTCAATAGATTGGTACAGTGCGGTGTTGGAAATGCACGTGGTGTACCGCAACGAGCATCTGTGTTTCCTTACCTATGATGATGAGCATCATCGTCTGGCGTTGGCCCAAACACCGGTTGCGGACCTCCCACCCCGAGGTAGCCCGGGGCTGGATCATGTTGCTTACACTCTGGAAAGCCTCGAGGAGTTACTCGCGACCTACAGACGGCTCAAGGGATTGGATATTCTTCCTGCGTGGCCCATTAATCATGGGTTGACCACGTCGTTGTACTACGAAGACCCCGACGGTAATCGAGTGGAGTTTCAGGTGGACAACTTTGCGACCAAGGATGAGCTGAACGCCTTTTTGTATAGCGATTCTTTCGCGGAAAATCCCATCGGCGTCACATTTGATCCGGAGATTTTGCTATCCCGCTATGAAAATGGTGACGCCATCGAAGAACTTATCAAGCAAGGATCGGCTTCTTAGAGCTTGTGAGACGCGTGAATCAAGGGCTAAAGATGCACTTCTCCGGTTCTGATTTAACGTAATAGGGCCTGTGATTACTTGCGGCTGGGTTGGTGCAGCCCGCCAGATTAAGCAATTTTACGGTCTTGAACTGAACGGGATGAGATTCGCTCTGCAGGGCAATGTAGCCTTGATTCAGATTCGTGAATCGATGTGCGGCGGGCGAATCTGGCTGGGCGGTAACGGCTTTATCCAAGACAGGGTTCGTGTACTTGAGGACTTGGCTGCCGTTGACATAGTGGGTCACGCTACCCCCACCCAGTACAACAAGATCTACGGTGACCCAACCGTCCCCATCGTAGGTTGGAGAGTTTGAATAGACGCAGTGTTGTTTGATTAAAAGGCCTTCTCGATGAATATGTGTTCCCGGCGTGCAGACGTTAGCGGTGGGTCGGGGTTTTCCGTTGCCCAGTCCCCCTAGAAATTGCATTTCGATGGAGATCGGAAAGTCTTGCGAGATGGTCATTGTGTCAGGTGCTTGGGCGTGAAACATCACGCCGCTATTGCGTACTGCCCAACCTGGTGGCCCACCCTTTACCTGTTGGCCCAGGAAGCGGTAAGTGACGGAAAGCGCGTAGTGGGAAAAGGGCTGAGTATAAAACAAGTGACCAAACTGGCCTTCAAAATTTGTATAGCCTGAGTAAGAGACCGTTAACAAACCGTCTTGGACCTTAAAGGTGTTGTGCAGATTGGTCCCCAAAGGGTGTTTAGTAAATTTGGGTTGCCACCCGGTCAGATCCCGACCATTAAACAGTTGTATCCATTGGTTGTCCGCTGCTCCGATGGGCGCTTGGTCCTTGGCGATACAAATGCTGCTGAAACAGGTTAGGAAGATAAAGGCAGCTAAACCGTAATCTCTGCGGAAGTACATAAACAAATACTGTGATCGGTGGTTCTCGCAAGTCTACTCCAATAAGAAGCTAGAAAAGTAGAAGCTGGGAAAGTAGAAGCCAAAAAAAGCACAATCTAAAATGTGCAGTCCAATAACCATGCGCACAAAAAAACGCGGCATTAGAATCCTTCTCATACCGCGCTAGTCTTAACGGTCGCTATTTTTAAGCCTGATTATCGCAGGCGTCAAAACAGCTAGTTGTTTGTCAAAAATTAACCAATGCGCCACATGTTGCAGTACCTCCTGTTTAACTCACAAACCAGGGCGCTTGCGCTCAATATGAGCTTTTTCACACCACCTGGACTGGAAACACTTTGCGTGAGTTAACCTGTTGAGGTCCTATCAGAATCCTGTTGTTTTCCTGATACTTCTTACCTTTTTTCTGTGGACGATCTGATTATTTGCTACTTAGTTATTGAATTTATTGGATTTTCGGTCGCGGTTTTTTTTGGCTGAACAACGTGGTAAAAAAGTGGAAGAACTTCGGAAGAATATGTGTTCGATAAAAACAAAAAAAGCACGGATAAAGAGAACGGATGAGAGAACTGAAAAGTAAGAAAGGGCAAGCCAGCAAGAACGGATAAGTAAGAAGGACGGACAAAAAAGAACCGGTAATAGGCACCGCTAGAGTGCTATTCATTATGGTTCAACAGGGGGAACACCGATGGATGCGCGTGTATTAAAAATTGGCGAGTGTTGGCTGGATGTGGGACGTCACGGCATCGTGCGTGATGGCGAATTGATTCATATCGAGCCGCGCGACTTTACTGTGTTGATACAGTTGGTCGAAAGTGCACCAAATATTGTCAGCTCCAACAGTTTGTTGCGCAACGCCTGGCGAGATAAAGAAGTGGGCGATAATGCCCTGCACCAGGCTATTGGACGCCTGCGTAAAGCGCTTGGCGATCATGCGCGCCGACCGATCTATATTCAAACCCAATCAAAGCTCGGCTATCAGTTCATCGCGCCCGTGGTCGGGGTTGCGTCGGATCTCAAGGATGATCTAGAGATCAGCCCCATCGCGGTGTTGCCGTTCAAGGATTATTCAGATGAACCATGTAACCCCTATTTTGTTGATGGTTTATGTTTCGAATTATGTAACCAACTGCTGAACCTGGATTTACAAGTGATCAGTTTAGATCGGGCTGCTCGAGTGCAACGCAGAGGTTTTACCGATCTCGAAGTAGGAGGGCGTATAGGCGCCCGTTCGGTTTTGTCCGGGTCGGTCATGGTGGTCGGCGAAGAGATTCGCGTAACTGCTCATCTCGGAGATGTTGAGACCGAACGTCAGCTATGGTCAGACAAATATGATCGAAAGCTAGGGCAAATATTTGCAACGCACACGGAAATCGCAGAGCAGATTGTTAAGAATATGATGCGACAAGATCATCGACGCCGCGTAACGGTTGCTTCAACTGTGATGCCGCTGCGTGCTGATGAGCGTCGGATGTTGTCTCGGGACCGCAGGCGCTAACAAGGTTTGGTAGTAGATGATTGATTCTCAGTGGTTAGCAGAAACCGCGGTCAACAAATCCCCCAACGGAATAACCAACACTTATCTTGGCCGCGTTGTGCGAGCCTGGAATATTGGGGATAACCCCAACGGGGGATACCTGACGTCGCTGGTCATCCGCGCGATGCGCGATGAACTGTTGAGCCAGGATGTTTCATTGCCAGATTTGATCAGCGTTACCACCCATTATCTTCGTCCGGGTTTGGCAGATTGCGACGCTGGTATAGAGGTTGAGATACTCAAGGCAGGACGCAATACCGCCTCGGTACGCGGCCAGCTTATCCAGCAGGATAAGTCGCGTATCGAGGTGCTGGCCATGTTTGGTGATGTGTCGCGTTCCGTGGGAGTTGAGATAGCTATTCAGGAACTGACAGAACCTGAGGTGCCACCACCCCAGGAATGTCTGAGACGTTCCGGCAGCACCCAAGGGATCGACCTACCCATTATCGACCGTTTGGATGTCTATCTTGATCCGCGATTTTCCGAGGCCGGCGGTAGCGAAATAGCGCGAGTACAAGGGTGGATCCGTATGGCTGATGGAAGTGACCCGCAAAGTAATCATCTGCCGCTATTTTGTGACGCTTTCCCACCCTCGGTTTTTACCCGTCTGGGCGTGGTGGGTTGGGTGCCGACGTTAGAGCTCACGGTACATGTCCGCGCGCGCCCTGTGCCTGGTTGGGTAAAGGGGCAGTTCACAACTCGGGATTTGAATGGCGGAAGGATGATCGAAAGCGGCGCGTTATGGGATGCGACTGGCAATCTTGTTGCCCAATCTCGACAGATTGGATTGGTCATGCAGGCGCAATAGACGGCTCAAATCGGCTTAAGAATAATAATAACAATCAACAGACGAATCAGACGAAGGTAGCTTTTGATGGAACAGGCAAATCCATTTAATAAAAATGGCACAAAGTACTATGCCCTGGGTTTGTTGACCGTTGTCTACACGTTCAACTTTATCGACCGACAGTTGTTGGCCATCCTGCAAGAATCTATCAAAGCCGATTTGCTGCTGTCCGATACCCAGCTAGGATTGTTAACCGGCTTCGCTTTTGCCGTTATATATGTCACGGCGGGTATACCCTTGGCGCGGTGGGCGGACCAGAGTAATCGCCGCAATATTGTGGCATTGGCGATTGGCACCTGGAGTTTTATGACCGTGATCAGTGGTGCCGTGCAAAACTACTTTCAGTTGTTGCTGGCCCGGATTGGCGTAGGTATTGGCGAAGCAGGAGGCAGCCCACCAGCTCATTCGATTATTTCAGATATCTTCCCGCCACAAAGGCGGGCCAGTGCGCTGTCTATCTATTCGATGGGCGTGAACATAGGTGTTTTGTTCGGCTTTCTATTTGGCGGCTGGCTTAACGAGCTGTTCAGTTGGCGGGTAGCTTTTGTGGTGGTTGGTGTGCCGGGCATTCTGATCGCTTTGTTGGTGAGGTTCAGTCTTCGTGAACCAACCCGTGGTCTGGTGGAGGCAAGAAGCGCCAGTGAGAAAGCGCCACCGCTCAAAGAGGTAATGGGGCTGTTGTGGAATCGCTCGTCTTTCCCATTTATGGCCATGGGTGCTGCCACCAACGCTTTTGCTGTTTACAGTATGAATAACTGGACCGCTTCTTTCATGATTCGCAGTTTTGACATGACCAGCGGCGAGGTAGGTACCTGGCTTGCTTTGATATTGGGTTTAGGGGGTGCGATCGGGTTGTTGTTGGGTGGTTTGCTTGCCGAACGGCTTGCACCGCGGGATACGCGCTGGTACATGTGGGTACCTGCAATTGCCGCCTTTGTTTCCGTGCCCTTTGCGATTCTAACCTTTACAGCGGCGACACCCGCCCTGGCTCTGTGGTTTTTTGTGATTCCAGGATTTTTAGCCACGGTTTATCTGGGCAACACCCTGGCCATGGTGCATGGATTGGTGGGTTTGCGCATGCGGGCGTTAGCGTCGGCGATCTTGTTTTTTGTATTGAATATTATAGGCCTTGGCCTCGGGCCCACGACGGTCGGGCTGATCAGTGACGCCATAGCGCCCGAGTATGGACCCGATTCGGTGCGTTACGCTTTGTTGGCCGTGGTGCCCATCGCTTCTGCTTTGTCGGGTTTGTGTTTTCTAGGGGCAGCCAGAACCTTGCGTGGGGACCTTGATCAGGCACCGGAATAGCGATGAGGCGCGGATAAATTGGACAAATCTGAGTTTGAACGCTGGGCAACAAGAGCGACCAACTGGTCCAGCGAATACCTTGCAACCATTGGCGATAGACCGGTTCGATCCCAGGTTGACCCCGGTGATATCGCTCGGCTGATTGAGCCTTCCCCGCCCGAAGAGGGAGAATCCATGGAAAAAATCATGGATGATTTCGAACGGATCATTCCCGATGGGATGACCCACTGGCAGCATCCTCGCTTTTTCGCCTATTTTCCCAGCAATGCATCCCCGGCTTCTATGATTGCTGAGCAACTCGCTTCGACCTTGGCTGCCCAGTGTATGTTGTGGCAAACCTCTCCGGCCGCAACAGAGCTGGAAACCTGTATGGTGGATTGGTTACGCCAGGGGCTTGGTCTTCCAGAAACCTTTAAGGGGGTGCTGCAAGACACTGCATCCAATGCAACTCTGGCGGCGATCTTAACCATGCGGGAAAGAGCGCTTTCCTGGAAAGGTAACCTTGAAGGATTAAGTGGTCATCCGCGTATTAGGGTATATGCGTCCACTCGAACACATAGCTCTATTGATAAGGGCATGTGGATTGCAGGTCTTGGCCAGGAGAATCTGGTCAAGATCCCTACGGACGACACCTATGCCATGCGAGAAGATCTGCTCGAAGCGGCGATTCTAGAGGACCGCGCGGCAGGCTATCTTCCTGCTGGTATCGTGATTTGCGTAGGGGGTACGTCCATGGGGGCTACTGACCGCGTGGCTAAAGTCTGTGAGATTGCTCAGTCAGAGAATCTGTATACCCATGTTGATGCAGCCTGGGCTGGGTCAGCGATGATCTGTGAAGAATTGCGTTCTCTTTGGTCCGGTGTCGAAGCTGCGGATAGTCTGGTTTTTAATCCGCATAAATGGCTGGGCGCATCTATGGAATGTTCTGCTCATTTTGTTAAGGATCCGGATGTCTTGGTCAGAACACTTGCGATTCAGCCAGAGTATCTAAAGACCCATGGCAAAGACGGTCTGGTGAACTACAGCGAGTGGGGTATTCAGCTCGGGCGTAGATTCCGTGCACTTAAATTATGGTTCTTGATGCGCGCCTATGGCTTGGAAGGTTTGCGGGTACGGATTCGCAACCATATCAGATGGTCACAAGCGCTGTGTGAACGTCTGCGGCTCGAGGCTGATTTTGAAATAGTTACCAACCCGATTTTATCCTTGTTCACTTTTCGATTTGCACCTGCAGAGGCGGACGATCTGAATCAGCTGAACGTGCACCTGGTAAACACAATCAACGATAGTGGCCGCATTTACCTGACCCAAACAGAACATGATGGCGCATTGGTCATTCGTTTTATGGCGGGCCAATTTGATATGGGCGAGCAGGACATAGACGTTGCTTTTACAGTCATTACCGAAACTGCGCGTACGCTGAAACCACCACACGCCATTTAAACCCTCAACAAATCCTCTTACTTGGCCTTACATCCCAGCCACAGCCAATGTGGATGGAAGAGCCTATGATGCCTGGCAACAATAAGAGGTTCTGCATGAAGTATTTGGCAAAGTTAATTGTCGGAATGAGTCTCCTGTGTCTGTCAGGTGGCGCAGCGGCGACGTTGTTAACGGTGGTCCCTCACCCTGACGATGTGGATACAGGGAGCACCCTGGTCCTGCCGAATGGAGCCGCCTGGTCTACTCCAGCGCCGGCCATCCTGAGTGGGCACATTGGTGGTGTTAGTCGCTCCCCCTTCGACGGTTCGGGTGCGTCACCCGATTATGGTGATGCGAACAATATATCCCACTGGTCGATTGGAACTCATGCGCTGAACAACACCAGCATGAGTTGGCTGAATTTTGACGCTGACCAGTCAAGCTTAAAGCTGGTGTGGGGCTCGCCGGATTCATATAACTACTTAGAATTCTACAACGACGATACGTTGGTCGCCGCCTTTACGGGGACGGATGTGATCGTTGCCGGAGGACAACGAGCGGTGAGCTTGGCGTGGGTTACCATTTCAGATCTGGTTTTTGATCAAGTTAAATTTATCTCAACCCGCAATGCCTTCGAATTTTCCAATATCATGGCAACACCTGTACCTGCACCAGCTTCGTTGCCACTCCTGTTAACTCTTTTACTATTGGTTTCTCGCTCGCGAGTCGGAAGATAGTAGACGGCCGGCAACACAACGGGCGATCACAGATCAAGGATTTCGCTCAACTGATTGACTGACGGGACATGCCCATGGGCATGAGAAAGGTGCCAATAAGGTACGCGTCTCCAAATTGCATCCAGGCCAGCGTTCAGCGCACCAGCGATGTCATTTTCAGGATGGTCGCCGACGAAGACCGCTAGATCGGGAAGTATCGTTAGCTGCTTCAGGGTGTGCTCGAAAATCTGCTGATTCGGTTTTTTGATGCCGATGCTTTCCGAGATCACGATAGCCTCAAAATATTTGTCCAGCCCCAAAGCGTCTATTTTTCTGCGCTGGACAGCTGTTTGACCGTTGGTGACCAACCCTAGCTTCTTGTTTCGATCGAGCAGCTGCTCCAGGGTTAGAAGAGTATCTTCAGGCAACTCAATGAAATTGTTGTAGTGCGCGTAGAAGTGTTCAATAAGCTGGTCTCTAAGTTGGGTACGAAGACCCCATTCCTTGGCCAGCTGAGCGTAGACCTGGGGTTTTACGACGTAGCCGTGGGCGTCAAGTTCGATCAGTCGGCGACAGAATTCTGCTTCAGTCATCGGTGGTAGTTGCTCTTTAAAACAGATGTATTGGTCTGCGGCCAACTCGACTAGCAGCGCATCTCTGTCGTATAACGTGCCGTCCAGGTCAAACAGGTACGCTTCATAACGCATGTCTAGTTGTCATCCGACTGAAGTGCTTCGTGACGCGCAACGACTGCATCCAACATAGCCCTGAGATATGCCCCTGCCACTTCAGGTTCTACACCATGCTCAGCTGCTAGGGAACGTATGTGCTCCAGTTGTTCGTATTCCCGAGTCGTGTCTTTGGGCGGGAGGCCATGTTGAGCTTTGTAACGTCCCACCTGATCGGTGATCGAAAATCGTTTAGCGAATAGTTTGATAATAGACTGATCAACCTCGTCCACACTTTGGCGCAGAGCTTCTAGGGATTCCATGGTGCGTTAACGTTCTCCAATTTTTTCGCGCAAGAGCGCCAGTGTTTTTTGTAAGCTTCGCTGCGGCGTTTCAGCCGTGGTGTCGATGATCAGATCCGCATCAGTCCAGGCCTCATACTCGCGCGCAAGCACCATCTCCCAGGTCGGCAAAACCAGACCCGCGATGTCCGACTCCCGTGATTGGATACGTGCTTTGTGTTCTTCGCGATCACTGCAGATGGTTTCGATTTGAATGGTCCGAACATCGCAGCGTCTGCCGACCTCCAACCATGCCGTGCGGGTAATCTCTATCGGATTGACGCAATCAGCGATCACAGTCTGACCGATCTGCAGATTGTCAGCAGCAAGGCGGTAACCCATCTCGTATCCTTCGCTGGTGACAGGGGCTATCCCGAAGTCTCGCAGTGCCTGTTCAATGGTGTCGATACGGATGTGGGTCGCCCGCAGTGAAGCTGCTAGACCTTTGGCTAAGCTGCTTTTACCTGTGCCGGGCAAACCGCCCATGATGATCAGCATACAAATTCCTCGACTTTATGTTTCAGAGCGCTACTCTAAGTTATCGCATAAAGGGCATGATCATGTCTCAGCCACTGATTCTGGAAGTATTTACCGATTTCGTGTGACCTTGGTGTTATCTCAGTACCGGGCGTATTGAATCACTCAAGCAATCGTACAACATTGAAATCAGTTGGTTGTACTTTCCGCTGCATCCGGACACGCCGGTTGAAGGAAAGTCGCTGGAAGAACTGTTCGCCGGCCGCAATCTGGACCCCGAAGCGATCTACCTCAATATGAAAGCCCTCATGGATGAAGAAGGCCTACCTTACGGCAGACGCACCCACACTTATAACAGCCGTCTGGCGCAAGAGTTGGCTAAATGGGCGGATACTCAGGACAATGGCGCAAAACTGCACGATGCGCTGTACAAGGCCTACTTCTTTGATGGAGTGAACCTTGCGGATCCCCAGGCGTTGCTCGAGTTGGTGAAACTGGCTGGCTTGGATGAGGGCATCGCGCAGGTGGTGTTGTATGACAGAACCTTCGCTGAAGCCGTCAACACAGACTGGCGTTTGTCACAGCAGTATGGTGTCACTGGCGTGCCTACATTTGTGGCAGATGGCCGCGGGGTTGTGGGTGCCCAGGAATACCAGGTACTTGAGCAGCTGGTCATCGCGGGTGGTGCGCAAGCACGTAACACTTGACGGTTTTCAGGTCACCAGGTTTGAACGCACCAGGAACGAGATGTTTTTGAGTTCCGAATAAACATCCAGCGCTTCGATGCCCGGCTCTCGGGTTCCGTTACCGGAAGCACCAAAGCCGCCAAAAGGCATGTGCGGCTCGCTGCCATAGGTGCCCATGTTGACGTTAGCAACACCGGCTTTGACACGCTGGGCAAACCACATGGCTCTGTCCACATTGGTGGTATGAATGGCAGAAGTTAATCCGTAAGAACCAGCGTTGCAAAAGTCCAACGCCTCTTGGATGTTGTGAACTCGATGCACGCTTGCAACTGGGCCGAACAGCTCCTGGGCAACCATATCGGCATCATTCGAAAGACCATCGACCAGGGTCGGCTGTACATAGTACCCAGCGGTCAGCTCAGAATCGGTTGGCGCGCTGCCACCACAGAGAATGTTCCCACCAGCTTCTTTGGCAAGCTCAAGGGCTGAGAAGATGTTTTCTTGTTGACGGCGATTGATAACCGGGCCCAGGCTCGCGCCTTCATGAACGCCCAGCGTGAGCTCGGCCGTTGCTGCCAGTAGGACTTCGCGAAACTCATCGTAAATCGTGTCAAACACAACAATCAGACTGCCGGATGCACAACGTTGGCCCGCATTGCTGAAGGCGGACAGCACAACCCATTTGGCGGCTTCATTTAGATCAGCGTCATCGCAAACGACAATTGGATTTTTGCCGCCCAACTCCACAGAAACGCGTGCCAGGCGTTGTCCCGCTGTTTGAGCGATCATGCGGCCAACCTGGGTTGAACCCGTGAAGCTGATGACATCGATATCTTGATGCTCAACCAATCTTTGACCGGCGGGGTTGCCAAGTCCATGCACCACGTTAAAGACACCGTCTGGGAGGCCCGCCCGTTTGGTAATCTTGGCAAACAGGTCTGCAATGCCTGGAGAATCTTCAGCAGCCTTCATGACCACGCTGTTGCCGCAAATCAACGCTGGAAATGTCTTCCAGGCGATGTTGGCGATGGGCGTGTTGGCCGGCACGATCAATCCCGCGACGCCTCGTGGTTGGCGAACTGTGTGACTGTGTTTGTCAGTCATACCTGAAGTCAGTGATCTGCCGTATAGACGCATTCCCTCACCGGCAAAATAATCCCCTTGCAGAATAGCCCCACCCACCTCGCCCGCGGCGTCTTGCGGTGGCTTGCCGGTTTCCATCGCAACACAGTTTGCTAGCTCTCGGGCACTGTTTCGCATCTCGCTGACAATCGCGCCCAGTAGCTGGCCTCGAGCTACTGGGGTCATGCCCGCCCATTCGGGTTGCGCAGATTTTGCCGCAGCTACCGCCGTATCAACATCAGCTGATGTGGAATTCGTGACCAGATTAATGACTTCATCATTATGTGGATTTCGATTCTCGAGCCAGGCGCCTTCGGATGAATCTAGGTCTTGACCGTCTATCCAATTTTGAATCTTATGCATGGGGTCTTCGCTTGAATAATTTCTCACAAGTATACGCAGGCAGGCTGGGCAATGTTTGTTTCGATAAATCGATGCAAACAGAAAATGAGGTGTCAATGGCGTTCCTGCAAACAAAAAGCCGGAGCTTTCGCTCCGGCCTTTCATTTCTCGTCCATGATGTTTGAGGTGCCCGATCCTGGGCTTGAAACGCTTTTAAGCGTCTTTCTTTCCTAGAACGAGGCGCTCACGTTAACGGAGAAACTGCGACCCGGCTCTGTATAGCGCTGCCATCCATCACCAGCAGCACCTGCGAAGAAGCCACCGGTTCCAGGGCGTACGCCGTTGATTACTTCCCAACGCAGATACTCTTCGTCAAAGACGTTACGAGCTGCCAGGGACAAACGAATGTTGTCGTTGATGTTGTAGTAAGCAAACAGATCTAGAGTCGTCCAGGAATCAGGATAACGAACAGGTCCTTCGCCGTTGTTCAAAGAGGTAAGACTACGGTCGTTGCTTTCGTCTTTCTCATCGGTCCATACCAGGAAGCCGGAGAACCCCCAGCGTTCGCTGGGTGCGTCATAGCTGAACCCTAAAGTTGCGGCATCGGGTGCTGCTGTGGCCAGCTCATCACCATCGGCGAAACCGTTGATAGTTGGCCCGTCGTTCTTGTGTTCTCCATCTACATGGGAGTATGCGAAAGTCAGGTTCAAGTTGTCCGTTACGCGATACTGACCATCAATCTCGAAACCGGTCAGGTCCACCTCGCCTACGTTCCGTGCACGAACGAACTCGTCCGTATCAGTAGTGACTGTGCTTGGACCGCCAAAGCCGAACACCAGGTAGGAAATGGTCTGACCGTAAGGTTGAGTCTGAGAGACATCCTGGATCAGCTCATCATACTTGGTTGTAAACGCTGCAACTCTGAAGAAAGTACGTTCACCCGTAAACTCATAAGCCACTTCGTAGTTCGTCGATCTCTCTGGTTCCAGATTCGGGTTGGAGATCTCGTCATAGTTGGGGAATGGCGCACCGGAGATCAAGTCGATCACGGTTTCGGAACCTACACCCAGATACAGGTCTTGAGTGGTTGGTGCCTTGAAGCCCTGGCCAATAGCAAGTGCCACTTTGTGGCCTTCAACAAACTCCCAAGTGATACCGGCTTCCGCAACCACTGCGTCGTAGTCAGCATCGTTTACGGTGTCTCCTGTAGGATCTTCGAATGATGCGTCTACATCTGGCTCGTATTCCGTGTTGTCGTAACGCAAGCCAACAAAGGTGTCGACGGTGTCAGAGAGTGCAAAGGAGTCTTTTATGTACAGGCTGAAACGTGTGATGTCGGTTTCAGGTACCCAGGTAGGGTCTACCGTAAAAGACGTAATGGCGCTGCTTTGATCCGCGGTTGCGCGTCGGATATCGAACAGGCGGTTGTTGACCAGCATTTGTTCGTATTCCACACCGTAAACCAGATCGTGTTCGGTTTCGCCGAATACCAGAGTTTTGGTGAAGTCGGCAGCAAAGGTATAGCTGCGCTGGCCGAATGCTCGATCTTCTGTTCTTCTAAAATCGTCCGACGGGTCGAACAAGTTTCCACCAAAAGAGTTAAAGGTGAAATTGTTGATACCTTGGGTAAACAACCACTGGTAATCCGCGCTCAAAGACAGAGAATCAAATAACGGCAGGTCTACTTCTTCGATGTCGTAACTGATGCCGATGCGATCACGATCGCTGGTGTCATCGGTGTCAAAGTCGTAGTAGAACAATGAATCACGAGATAGCGGCAGACCTTCTGCTTCGCGGTCGATGGTTTCGAATACAACGCCAAGGGTCTGAGTTTCGGTGAGGTTGAAATCAACCTTTGCCAGAATTGAGAGGCTTTCTCTATCTTGTGGGTCTGCCTGGCCACGTTCAGGACCAAGAATATTGGCGCCATCGTCGTGGGCTTCGGTTTCGTGACCGTCTCGGCTTGTGACGATAAGCAGGGTTTCGAACTGTCCCGTTCGATTGGCAAAAGTGGCAGACAACAGCGACTCGTCGCGGCGATCATCATAGCCAGCTTTTATTTCAACATGCGTGTCGTTGTCTGCTTCTTCCAGGAAATCGCCTGGACTTTTGGTTTCGTAGATTACAGAACCTGCCAGCGCGCCATTTCCGTCGGTGACAGAATTTGGCCCCTTGGTCAGGGTGACAGCTTTTACGGTTTCAACTTCTACCGCTCCGCGGGAAGAACCGAACATGCCATATGGTGAAAAAGAGGGAGGATTCAGGGTTTCGCCTTGAGACACTCCATCAACGCTGACGTTGATAAAGTCACCTTCCAGGCCTCGTATATTGAACCCGTCGTCGCCAAATCGGTTACCCGTATCGTTGACCTGAACGCCTGGTATGTAACGTACGGTATCCTCGATGGTGTGGGTGAGTTGTTTGTTAAAGTTATCAACTTCCAGGGTGCCGACCGACCTGTCGTCACTCTGTGAGCCGATGATTGTCTCTTGCAAACGCTGCGGACCATCCTGGCCAAAGGCAGATGTCGCCAACAACGCTAGAAAGAGACCACTCGTAACGGTGATTTTGCCTTTCATACTTTTGCGTACCTACTCTCCTAAATGGGGCGCGAATGTTAATGATAGTAATTCTCATTATCAAGAAAAATTCGCAGCTGTCTGACAGTATGATAGGGGGGAATATGGCGTTATTTTGCCGATTAACGTTTGGCGGTATTCACCGCTTCGGTGGCCCAGGACAAAGACAGGGCGCCAATTTCACCATTGGATTCAGCTGAAATTGGATTCGGATTCGCGAGATCCAGCTCAAAGGTCGCATAATCATGCTCACCGTGCTCTCTGGACGCCTCGATATGCAGCGTCAGCTGTCGGTCAGCCACCGGAACACCTTGATCGTCCAGACCATCCCAGCTGACTTGATACTGTCCTGGGCGCTTCGTTGGTCTGGCCAAGCCGGTCAAAACTGACTCATCGCGGCGGCCAACTTGGCGCCACCAACGGCTGTTTTCGCGGGCCCATCGCTGGCTTTCGCCCAGCAACAGCAGGTTTCTCACGGTGGTCCGTTTTCCATCGGTGATCCAGATTGCAAGGTACGGTCGCCTGTAGCGGCCCGTCTCGAACGCGGGTATTTCGTAGGCCAATTGTAAGATGGGGGATTTTGAGCCCAGCGCCTGACCGGCCCAATTGTCGGACGCGAGTTTAATACCATTCGGTAGGCTGACGATGGCCTCAACCCCGCGAAGTTTGTTCACCCAATCAATACCTTGGGTCGCGCTCATGTTGGCCAGGGTCGTGGCTATTGCGTCAGCGGTCATGGCATTTGGTGCGACCACAACGCTGGAAGGCGCATTGTGTTTTGGCCATCCATCACGCGGTTGGATGATGTGGCTGTAGAACTGGCGACCAATTTCGATGCCGCGGTCATGGTGGCCGCTTGCCGCCACAGCGCCCGCCAGGATGGGAATGCGCCCGCTTGCCTCGGCACCCCCCCCTGCCGAGATATCAACCTGCCACGCCTGCTCGTTTTCCGCTGTCCAATAACGACCGTCACCGCCAATGTCCAGTTTTATAGCACGAGCATTTTCGACTTGCCCCTGCAGCATAGTGAAGACCTCATCGATGACATAGCCTTTAGCCAGCCCATCCACGTTCAACCAAACCTGTTCAGGCAGGGTCGTCGAGTAGGGAGCTTGGGTATGTTCCAAGGTGATGTTAGCGCGTCGGACGGCGCGGGCGATACGTCGAAGGTTAATGCGATCTGGAGCACTCTGAACTGCTTCGGCCTCGCGCCATGCATTGATTATTTTCCCCAGCTTGCAACTGAAATGGTTGTCGCTCACCACTTGCCAGCGTTTGCAGCCTTGTATTACCGCATACAACTCAGGTGAAGTGGCGTCCGAAGTTCGTGCGGAATTCAGCCGGGAAATCTCACTGTCTGACTGGTAGGTCGATAAGACAGCCTCCAGGCGGGCGATTTCTTCGAGCACCGCTGCAACAGCAGATTCACCCTGATGGTCATCAATCCCGTCGATCTGGATGGTCATCGAGGTGCCCAGAACGTTGTCAAAATGCCAGGTGGCTGCGTAAACGGGCGGAAGGCAAGCCAGGGTAATCATGGCTGCCAAGGCGAGCAACGCTAAGAGGGTTGTGGCTTGGTTCATCAGAATGCGGGTTAGCGGTTCCAGCAGCACAGTCGCGATGGGTCGCGCGACTGCGCCGTATTGCTATGGGATCAGCGGGGTCGGATTATTGGCCTCCGCTGGAATCAGCGTTGGCATCCTGGTCGCTATCGTCCTGGTTGTTATCTGCCACCAGTTCGCGAAATTCCGGGATAGTGTCAACCACGCTCACATAGCCGTCTGCGGAAGTATCCCAACGTGCAAACATGCCGTGGCCCGAGTCTTGATACTCGGCGAATGTCATCTTCTGGTCGGCGTCATCATCCAGGGCTTCAAAGCGTCGCCCGGCCTGTTTGACGGATTCTTCCCGAGTGACCGCCATTTGGGTGTCTACGCGATCTTCATATTCCAACACATATTCGTCTTCACTCAGCGATCCATTGCCGTCTTCGTCGGTTCGATCAAAATCCGCCCGTCTTGCGGTATCAAACTGTTCACGGGAGATATTCCCATCACCGTCCGCATCGTAGCGGGTCATAATACCCTCACGATTGTGTGTCGTAGGCATGCGCAGAACTCGATTGCCCCATGCCAGCATGCGAGATTTGCGCCTGGCTTTTGCCTCTGCAGTGTCTTCTGTGCGGCGGTTTGCCCAGGTGTTTTCGGGCTCAGGATCGTCGGCGTTGACAAATCCATCTTCGTTGACGTCGTGGCGGGTGAACATCCGGTCTCCAGAGCGCGCATACTCCTCCCAACTCATCTGCTCGTCGTCGTCGCGATCCATGGCCCCGAAGCGTACTCTAGTCTGCTTGACCTGCCCTTCGCGATCGGTTTCAAGCTGGGCATCCATTCGATCTTCCCATTCGTAAACGTACTCGTCGCGGCTGACCCAGCCGTTTTCGTCTTCATCGGTAATATCAAAACGATCACGTCGCGCCTGTTCGAATTCGACAGAACTGACACGCTCGTCGCCGTCTGCGTCATAACGGTCGATAAACTGTAACTGTCGCATTTCCATATAACCGGGTGTGGTGTGCTCATGCGCCACTGAGGCAGACGCGAGAACTAGGCCCAGACAGGCGACAGCGGCTTGTTTGATGGTCATAGAAGAGTGTGTGGGCATGGTTGCTCCTGATATTGACCGCAAAAACGGGGCACAGATTATTTCGTATGGCATTAAAAGTTGCAAATAATTATCATTTGCGTATGCAGCCACTAAGAGCGGCACAAATCCCTCCAGGTAAACCAGCATAGTCAACGAAGAGTAAGAGCAGAGTCAGCACGGTGGACACGAATCGATTGGTCAATCCATTACAACGATTGAGGCGGCTAAGTGCCGTCGGCGCGCTCGTGTTCTTGTGCCTTTGCCTGGCCCCCAGTGTTCTTGCGCAAGAGTCTAATGCAGAAGATGTGGACGCGTTGACCTCCCGTTGGGTCGCGATAGAAAACCAGCGCACGGCGATTGCAGCAAGCTGGCGGGAGCAACAGCGAAACACCCAATTACAAATCGATCTGTTGCGAGCAGAGCGCACGACGTTGCAGAACTTTCTGGATTCCACGGCGGCTTCAAATGATGAGATAGATGCCCGACGTGCAGAGCTGGTAGATGAGCAACAACAGTTAGAGCAGCGGGACGAACAGCTTCGGCGCTCGCTCGATTCAGCGATAGATCAGATGTCGGCGGTGCATACTCGCCTTCCCCCTCCGCTGCAAGATGCCTGGTCGTCCCAGTTGGATATGCTGCAAAACACGGAAATCAGCCCCAGCGAACGCTTGGCAGGCTTTTTGGGGTTAATGCAGGAAACCGTAGAATTTGAGCAGCGGATTGCATTGCACAACACGCGCATGGTGTTGGCGGGTAAAGAATATCAAGTGCAACAGATTTACCTGGGCTTAAGCCATGGCTGGTACATCAATGAAGAAGGCAGCCAGGCTGGAATTGGTCGAGTAACCGCGGCTGGCTGGTCTTGGGTAGCATTGGACCCTGCGGACGTCGACACGCGGATTGCGCTCCAGGATGCCATCACCAATGTGCAAGCCCGTGGCGCCATGGAACTGAGTCGTTTGCCTATCTCGATTGGGCCGCAACCATGAGCTTGTTGAAAAATTTGCAGAAACCTTTAGTGGGGTGCTTATTGTTTTTCGCGGCCTTCGGTCTGTCTTCATCGGTTCGAGCCGCTTCACTGGATGAGGTGACTTCCGGACTGACTCAGGACATACAACAAGCCCAGCGCGCTCTGGATCGCGAATCCAGGGACATAGAAAAACAGCGAGATGCCTTGGCTCAAACCTTAGACCGGGAATCCCAAAGGCTGCGCACTTTGCGTGACAGGGTTGCCTCTGTGCGGCGTCAGAGCGACGAGCGAACTTTGACTCTGTCCGGATTGGAAGATCGCATCCAGGGCTGGCGCAACCAGGATGCTTACCGCAATAACTTGTTGCGCGACTTCGCCCAACGTAACACGCAACTGACGATGACACCGGTAGACGGCGGGTCAGAAGGTTCAGACGCTGCACCGAGCTTTACCGTGCTTCAAGATGCACTGGTCCAACTTGAAGAAAACCTAGAGCCGCAATTTACGGCTGCTGAAGCGCTGAATCAGGGTGGCGAAGTCACCACTGTACAAGCGCTTTCTCTTGGCCCCGTCCACTGGTTTGTGAATGGTGAGAATGCAGGGCTGTTGACCAAACAGAATTCAACACTGCGCGTTGCACATACTTTTGCAGCATCGGATGCCCAGGCTCTATTTTCGGTCCAGAACGAGGCGACAGCCCTGTTGCCATTTGATCCCACGATAGATCGTCTGCTGCAAACACGCGTTCAGACCGGTGGGCTGGTCGCGCATGTTGCCAAGGGTGGTGTTTGGGTGTTTCCGATCATCGCCTTTGCTGTGATCGCGCTTTTGATCGGCATTGCAAAGACAATTCAGCTTGCCCGGCTTCCCAAGCTGGTGCCGCTGCTGCCTCATGTGTTGGCCAAAGATAGTCAGGCCCTGCAGTCTCTTCAAGGCGCCCAGCTGGAAGTGGTCAAAATTGCACAATCTACGACAGATTCGGAGCGCAGAGATGATCTTTTATTCAGCTTCCTGACCAGCCAGCGGGTGCAGCTTGAAAAGTTCTTGGGGGCGATTGCTGTCACCGCAACTGTATCGCCGTTGCTGGGTTTGTTAGGCACGGTGTCTGGCATGATCACTACCTTTGACATGATGACTTTGTTTGGCGCTGGTGATCCAGCGGTTGTCTCAGGAGGTATCTCGCAGGCCTTGATCACCACCGAGTTGGGGCTGGTTGTCGCCATCCCTGCATTGGTACTGCACGCGTTACTGTCCCGCCGGGTAAATACATACACGCAAGGATTAGAGGCTTCTGCGGTTTCTCTGGTTCAAAATCACAATAGCCAAGCGATGAACCAAGGAAGTCCTGCATGAACGCGTTAGCGGGATTTGATAATCCAATTGTTTGGAGCATTTTGCTGGTCGCGATCTGGGCGTTCGTGTGGTTGTTTGAATTGTTGTTGTACAGACCCCGCGATGCCGCTTGGTTGGGGCGGTGCGGAGAGTCCATGGCCCCGCTAAGAACCCTGGTAGGAATTTTACCGCTGCTTGGTCTGCTTGGCACGATTGTGGGGCTTTTGGATACATTCGAGCGGATGAGTGTGGATCACGGGTTTGATCCAACCACCTTGGTCAGCGGCGGTATCGCAGATGCCATGCTCACCACCAAGCTGGGTTTGCTGATGGTTGTTCCTGGGTGGGTTGCGCTAACCTATCTCCAGTCGCTAATGGACGCGGTAGGTCATAATGTCGAAGCTTAGTTTGAAGCAGCGTTTGGCGGATCGTGAGGAAACGCGCATCGATCTTTCGCCACTGATCGATATTGTTTTTATCCTGCTGATTTTCTTTATCGTGTCTACCGTGTTTGTCAAAGAATCTGGTGTAGAGGTGGATAAACCCAGTGCGGTATCTGCCCAGGAGATCGACCGCCATGTCATCATCCTGGCGATCACTCGATCTGGGGATGTTATGCACGCTGGGACAAATATAGGACTAGCCGGGGTACGCGCGACCATGACACCGCTGTTAAAGGAGCGCTCTCAGCCGGTAGTTGTGCAAGCAGATGGCAAAGTCGATACCGATCTCTTAGTAAAAGTAATTGATCAGGTGAAGCTTGCCGGTGCGCAAGCAGTACATATCGCCACGGTTGCGGAAAGCTGATGGGTATACCTTCGGCTAGTACCACAGCGCTTGGTTTGCGTGTCCGAGCGATTATTTTGGCAGCAGTCTTGGTAATTACTTTGTTGGGCACCTTGTTTCTCGGTGAAGAAATTGTGGAGCCGGAAGTCCTGACGGTGCGAAGTATTGCGGTGGGGCTACCACCTCCGCCACCGCCACCACCCAGTACCGCTGAAACCAATGCGAATGAAACCCCGGTGCAAATGAATCTTCTCGCCACCGGCGATCAGGGTGAGCCGTTGTTGCAAGCAGAGATCGCCCCGCCTGAGCTGCAGCCCGCCAAGATGCCGCAACCAGATCTGGCGGCAAACTTACCGGATCTGGAATCTGCTTTAGATTTTGATTGGAGTGGCTTCGGTCTTAGTGAGCTGGATGCAACGCCTCAACTTTTGACCGATTTGAAGATCCGTTTTCCTCAAAGGCTCAAGGCCAGAGGAGTGCGGCAGGCCGCTGTAGAACTGAACGTCATGATTGACGAAACCGGGAAGGTATTCCTTAAGGAAATAATGGTAAACCCCTATCCAGCGCTAACCCCTCGAATCGAATCAGTCATGCGCCGCGCTCGATTTACGCCACCCCAAAAAGACGGGGTCAAAGTGCGGGCGGTCTTCATTTGGCCCATCGAGTTTCGCAGTGATGCTTAGGGCAAGACGGATGAATCGGCTGCAGGCTCTGACCTTTTTGATATTAAGTTCGATGGCCGCGACAGTCTGGGCGAATTCGGACAGATTGGAAATAGAAATAGCACCCGCAAAATATGAATTCACCACTGGGGGTGTGTTAAGTCTTGATCGCGATGCGAAATTAGCGCCGGAGGAGTTTGAGCTCTCGCAACAGCTGCGGCCACTGTTGCAACAAGGTAATTATGCGGCTGCATACGATGTTACTCGATCCGCAGCCACGCCACGCAGTGCGGCTCTGGATCTACTTGCTGCTCAATTGCTTGGCGTTCTTGGACGTTACACCGAAGCCATTCCGTTGTATCAAGCGGCGATCGATAAGATGCCTCAGCTGACCCGCGCTCATGCTGGCTTAGGCACTTTATATTTGTTGACAGACAACTTGGAAGCAGCGCGAGCAAGCCTGGCCCGGGCGGTGGCCTATGGTGCGGCTGATGTTCAAACGTTTGCTCAGTTAGCGTACTTGAACCAGAACCTGGCTAATCCATGGAGTGCAATCAACGCCTACCAGCAGGCTTTAATGCTAGAACCGGATAACGCGCAATGGCAGTTTGGCTTGCTGACCGTCTTGATTGCGGCAGGTAATCACAGCAGCGCTGGTGCTCTGTTGGATGAGCTGTTAAGCGCATCGCCCCAGAATATCAGTCTGTGGCAACAGCGTGCCAATTTGGCAATGAAGCAGAACGACACGTTACGCGCAGTGTCATCTCTAGAGGCAGCGATTCGGTTGGGGGATGAAACATCGGGAAACAGATTGGCTGCAGCTCAGTTGCATATGGATCATGGCAACCTATCTCGCGCAACCGAGTTGCTGCAGCAAAACCTGCGCCAATCGCAGATGGACCCGGAAGATATTTTTCCTGTGGTCCAGTGGCTGCTCAGTCGTGGGGCAACAAACGAAGCAGATAGGCTGATTGGTGAGTTGATCCGTAACAATCGGAATTGGCCACCGCGACAATCAAGTTTAGTGGCGGAAATGCAAGGCCTGTTGGCACTCGCGCAAAACAAAACCCGTGATGGCGTAAGGCTGTTGAGCCAGGCCGTTAGTGCTGACGCCAGCAACGCACGCGCTTTGATGCGCCTGGCGCGATTACGCCTGGAACAGGATCAACTGGCCCGCGCAGCGATCCTCTTCGAGCGAGCCGAGACCGTACCAGGGCATGAAAAACCGGCTTTGCTGGGTAGGGCTCAGGTTGCCATCGAGCGTGGCCAGTATACCCAGGCTCTGGATCTGGTGCGCCAGATTCAGAAACGCTTCCCCGGTAGTTATGAACTGGATAGCTATATCCGCTCACTGGCGAATTTGTCTACCGCCACGGGCACGGCTCCCTGAAGTTGAAGTTGTGTTTGGTGCGGCTGCGGATTCGTTATCTTACCTAGTACCTGTGAAGGCACGGCGGTCCAAACTAAGGTTGAAGCGGGGATTATTGAGTGAAAGAGTCAGGGAACATCGGACGCTGTCCCAACGCTCTGTTATGATATCGCGTCCTGTTTTTTGAGGATATTAAAATGGATAAGCTTCCCCAGATAACGATTGGCATGGGTGTGATCCTCATCGTGCTTGGTGTCGCAACCTGGCTGCTGACTGGTCAATCCAGCGTAACCGCTCTGATTCCTTCCTTCTTTGGATTGGGGTTGGTAGTGATGGGTGGCCTGGCCCTGCGCGAAAAAATGCGCAAACATGCTATGCATGTTGCAGCTGTTATTGGCTTGTTAGGGATGTTCGGCGCAGGTAGCCGCGCGATTCCTGCGGTCCTTGAGCAAGGTATTGCCCGCGTGGCGACGGGATCTCAGCTGATCATGACGATCCTGATGTTGATATTTACTGTGCTCTGTGTGAAGTCGTTTATCGATGCGCGCAAGAGCCAAAACGCTAGTGAAATGTAAAAGAGGTAATTTGTGAAACGACTAATACTGGCCCTGATCTGTCTGACTTCTCCTTTAGCCCACGCCGCATGCGAATTGGAAATTGGTGCGGCAGATATGCTGCAGTTTGATAAACCTGTGCTGGAGGTAGAGCGCTCGTGTGGCACGGTGAAGCTCACCCTGACGCATACCGGCAATCTCGCGAAAAACATCATGGGACACAACTGGGTTTTATCCAAAGCGGAAGATCTAAACGGTATCGCGCAAGATGGCTTTGCCGCGGGCTTGGATAATCACTATGTAAAACCTGGCGATAGCCGCGTGCTTGCTTCTACGGAAATCATCGGTGGTGGTGAGCAAACCAGCATCGAGTTCTCTCTTGAATCGCTAACAGACTCAGAATACACGTACTTCTGTTCATTCCCAGGCCACTGGGCCATCATGAAGGGCGTACTGAAAATCAAATAGTCTGGGTGTCTTCCGCCGGGGCTTGCATGTCGATAAGCCCTTTTCGGACGCCTTGATAAACGGCTTCACTGCGAGAGTTCACCGCCAGTTTTCGATAGAGGCTCTTTATGTAGTCTGGAACTGTGTGGGAAGAAACCCCAAGCGTGGTTGCAATTTTGTTGTAGCTCAAACCTAACGCGAGTGCCTGCAAAGTTTGGACCTCGCGCGGGCTCAGGTCGACGTTGGATGAGGTTTTCCTATGGGTTTTCCGGACACTTTCTAACAAGTGTCCGGTTACATTTGGATCGATAGGGTTTTTACCTTCCATCACCGAGCGCACATGTTTCAGCAGTTCAGGATCTGTTTTCAAAACATAGCCTTCGGCGCCGGCCTTTAAAATAGCTTGAGTTGTGGGCGCGTCTTCGAAAACTGTCATCACCAGGCACCTTGCCGAATGGGCTTTTTCCCGGTGTGATTGGACCACGTCCACGCCGCTGCCGTCGGGCAAACCTACATCGACGATTGCAAGATCATGTGGCGTGTGGATTGCATCGAGTGCACTTGCCACGTCCTGAGCCCATCCGACCACCTCAAATTCTTCGGATTTCCTTAGTAGGTGGTGCAGTTCGTTGGCGAATACTTGATCATCTTCTACGATCAACACCCGGGTCTTTTGCTGTTCATTGGTGGGTTTCATGTTGTTAAAGCTAACGGAGACTGCTTCTTGGTTTAACCCCATATTTATGGGTTGTTGGCTATAGGGACCTTCAACGTGACCACTGTGCCCTGGGAATTGCTGTCAATTGTCATATGACCTTGAAGGTTTTTGACTCGGTTTTCTAGGATCGTCAGGCCTCTACCACGATGCTCCTCGATGTGGGTTAAGCCCACACCATTATCTGACACGCTGATCAGAAGTTCTTCCTGGTTAACAGTTATTTTGACGATCACCTGGCTCGCCTGGGCGTGGCGTACAACATTGTTCAGGCATTCCTGCAGACCCCGCATGATGGATACCAACCACTGGGGTGTGACCACGAGGTTGGCTGGGCATGAGCATTGCCAATTGAGCTCTATACCTTGCTGAGTAAAGAGGTTGTGCCAGCGAGATTGGATGATCGAGAAGGCCTGGGCCAAATCCTGGGTGACGCTGTCATCCAGGGAGTCAATGATCACCCTCAAGTCTTGCAGACTCTCTTCAAGTTGGCTGGCCATATCTGCTTGACCTTGACGCCTGGCCATCAGCACCAATCCGGCCAGACGACCGCCAACGCCGTCATGGACATCCTGCAGGATGCGCAGACGTTCAGAGTTGATTACCTGATCTTGTTCCGCCCTGCGA
Organism: Pseudomonadota bacterium; assembly: GCA_039028095.1. Lineage (GTDB taxonomy): Bacteria > Pseudomonadota > Gammaproteobacteria > Pseudomonadales > Azotimanducaceae > UBA4421. The sequence goes on along the minus strand of JBCCIU010000010.1, from coordinate 15,088 downwards.
ATGTCCACGTATGCGGCATGCAGATCAGACTCCTTTTGCTGTACCGCCAGACTCAACTGGGCGTTGTGCGCCTGAACCCGATGCAGGGCTTCGCTGAACTGTTGTGCCAGGATAAAACAAAACGCCATGACCAATAGCAGCGGTGCGAGATTCGAAAGCTGCAGATGTGTGAATGCACCTGTCGTACCCCCAAATACATCATGCATAGTCAACATGAACGCACCTACAAATAGACTGAACACCCAGGGTTTTACAAAATGCCACCCGCCCAGCAGATAGATACTCAATCGCCATAAAGTCCATACACCCGCCAAAATAGACAGAGCGCGAGATGCCATATTCGCCAGGTAAGCACCCTCATAGTTGTCGATGGCAATGTGTACTCCAAACCCTATCACCACCAGCGTCGCCACCAGGTAGAGGAATCCGTACAGGCGTGTAGAGCCTGCATGCACCAGTGTTCCGGTAAAGCCGATTGCGGCCACCAGCATGCCAAACGTCGCCTGAAAGTAGATCAGTCCACGTGTGTAATCCCAAGCAGGATCGGTCCATAGAAAAAACAGATTGCGAGCTGCGGCATGTAAAACGATCAAGCCAAACCAGAAAAATAGTGGGTTATCTCGAGCCAACCAGAACGTCAGCAGGCTTAGAAAACCCAGCACAACATAGATACCCGAGCTTGCGATGAGAAGATCGACAGCGAGCCATTTTGACAATTGATAAACCGGTTCGAGCTGTGTTTTTGTGCCAAAGTAAAACGGGTGAAGTCGATTGAAATGACGACGATCCGAGCCGACGGTGATGATCAGTTCATCGGCGTTATCTCTTAACTCTTCCGGGAAATGAACAAATACAGGCCGGAACAAGATACGTTCGATCGGCGGCTTCATCGTACCAACCTGGTGGACCCTTTTGCCGTTGAGAGAAATGGTTAGGCTGCCCGCAAACCCCCTCAGAAAGATACTATCGTAGTGATCCGGCAAAACGACGCGATAATTTTCATAGCAGGGCTTTACAGGTGCTTTGCAGAGCCGGTAAGGAAGGTTCAGGCTTTGCCATTCCTCGCCCAGTTTGGCGATCTCGGGAGTATCGCTTTTTTGCGCATCAACGGTATCGATCGCGGCTGAATCAAGAGAAAAGTGATATCCCGCTTGGTTGATCAGCAGCAATAACAGGCTGACAAACGCTAACGCTGCCAGCGTCTGAAGCGTTTGCTGCCATCCGAAATTGCGCCGACCGAGCACAAATTCCATTGAATACCCCTGTTTTCCCGTGATGCCGATCACAGTTTTATTCCCAACCCATAAACCTGGGATACGCGGCATTTATCTGTGCCACAACAATGCCCAGGCCTTCAACAACGAACGAGGATAAAACCAATGATCGCGAAAAGGAATTCGAAACCTTTAAAGCACGACTTTCGCCTTGGTGTGCTGGGTTTGTGCTGGGCGCTAATTTTGGGCGCTTGCGGCGGCGGCAGTAGTTCAAGCTCTTCTGCCAATCAGACACTGACCGGAGTGTTCATCGACTCCCCCGTGGCGGGGGTGAGTTATAACACCGCAAGCCGTTCGGGTGTTACCGACAACAACGGCACGTTTGAATACGAAGCTGGCGAACAGGTGACCTTCAATCTTGGCTCTGTGGAATTGGGCTCTGTGCCCGGAGCGAATGAGGTAACTTTATTTGATCTCGCGGGTATGACTGAAATCCCAACGGATTACGCAAGTTTCAGTGAAGCCATGTGGATTACTGAAGAGAACAATGTCGGTCCTTTGAACCGAGTTACAAATCTTGCCATGTTGCTTCAATCGCTGGATGCAGACGCTAATCCGGAGAATGGCATAGAGATACCGTCGGGTATTGATGGATTTATGGACAGCACCATCAACCTGGATGAAAACTATTGGGAGTTTCAAATTGGCGGTAATGGCCGAGATGCTCGTGGTTTACCTGGCTTGCTGCGAGCGGCCAACAATGCACAGTTGCTATCCCCCCGCCCTGTAACGCACCCCGCCAAAGCGCTTGAGCACGTTTTTGAGCAAGCAGGGGTTGAGGTGGTTTTGTGGGGCAATACAACAAGCACCATTGACAACAACGCAGACGGCGCCATCGATTGGTTACGTACATTGACCTATGGACCGACTGGTGATGTTGATCGTGATACCTACGATTCTGATGGCGATGGCAATCTGGATCTGATCTATGACTACACCTATAACGATAACTATCAGACCTTGTCGTACACGCGTGACAGTAATGGTGATGGCACCGTCGATCAGACCACTGAGTTCGTTTACGACGAATTTGGGGCACGTACTCTGCGCCAGGATACCAACGCCAGCGGAACGCCCACATCGCGAGAGGTTTTGGAATATGACATCGATGGCAATCTGGTGCGTCGTACAACCGGGGTTGATACGACTTCAGTAGAAATCTGGATTGTTGATGAAGATGGGATGCGTTCCACCGCAGATTACGATACGGATGGCGATGGCGTGGTCGATCGCCGCATTACTCTAACCTACGAAGGTAGACCTCGAGGAGACCGCTGGCTGAGAGCAGACATTGACGATGATATGGACGGCACCATTGACGGCGTACGTATCCGCAGCTTTAACGCCCGTGGTCAGATGCTTACCAACGAGCGAGACGATAATCTGGATGGAACACTCGATTACACGGAATATTTCACCTACAACGAACAGGGGTTTCAGACCTCCTATCAGCGGGATATCGGTGGCAATGGCGTTGATTACGCTCGCACATCGTCGCGTCGAACGGATGGCCAGGTAAGCGAAGATCAGTATGACTCAGATGGTGATGGCGTTTACGAATCTGGTAATCGATACACGTACGACGAAGAAGGTAAGCGCACGCGACTTGAATCCTATCGCGATGCGGGTGCCACCATTGTCTATGTTTATACGTACACCTATAACAGTGATGGCAAACAGCAAACCCGCAGCTATGACCGAAACGGCGATGGCACGATAAATGATATGTACGAGTACTTTTACAACGAAAATGGTCAGCTGGAACGCTGGACCCGCGATCGCAACAACGACTCAACCATCGACTATGTCGCGACCCATGAGGGCTGGGTCAACATTGGTTTAGCCTCTTACTTCTAACACGGATTTTTGAAGTAAAAGGGGTTAGCACACATCGTGTGCAACTAGGGGGCCGTATGGCCCCCGATCTTTTTGATGCGACGCCCCTCATCGACATATTTAAAGAGCTTGCTTAATTAATACGAATTTCGTATATAATATACGAAATTCGTATTAATAAGTTGGTGGAATTCTGTACGGGTCAGAAAAGCTCTCCAGTCTGATGACGATGATAGGTCGAGTTGGCGTGGCGTTGCTGTTTATCCTTGGCGGGATTAACAAGATGGTTAACTTCGACCCAACACTCGAACGCATGGCCCACGAGGGTCTACCATCGGTCGATCTGTTACTGCCCATTGTTATTTTGCTTGAACTGGGCGGAGGCATCGTCCTTGCCCTAGGAAGGCGTTATGCCTCAAGCGCGGCGTTCACGCTTGCCTTGTTTACGCTGCTAACCAATTTCGTGTTTCATGATTTCTGGAACATGCAAGGACAACTGGCGATGCTTGAGCTGTCGCTGTTTTCCAAGAATGTCGCGATTGTCAGTGCGCTAACTTTCCTTGCCAGCGCCTGCCTTGTTCGGGACCGAGTGACATGACGTTGGCTGCGGAAGAGATGTTAGAGGGGATTCGAGCGATTCTACGTGCCTTCACGGTCGACGAAACCAGGTTTCCTCCTGCAGAAGGCAGGATTAAGTACAACCCAGTGGACTTTCAAACCCTCTACTTTCTGTGTGATCACCCAGGTTCCAAAAACACTGAACTTGCGAGGTTCTTGGGTGTTGCTGCCACAAGCGCACAGTCTGTTTGTGACCGTCTGATAAAGCGAGGTTTTGTTGAACGCAACAGCAGCGATACGAACCTTAGAGCCGTCGCGCTTTCCCTAACAGCAGAAGGTCGCTCGATTGTCGCTGCGATTCGTCGACAGGATATTGCGAATTGCGAACGAATGCTTAAAGCGCTGCCTGTTGCTGAGCGTCGTGTGTTTGCAGCCCAGGTTGCGACGATCGCGAGTTCGCTAGGTGAGTAAACTCGTCAGAATTTAATAGAGATGAAACGATCAGGAGTAACCACATGACATTTACTGGTATCCATCACGTTGTGATCAGAGTGAAAGAATTGGAGGAGGCTGCAAATCATTGGGGCCAAGAGCTGGGTTTGGCTGCACCGCGGTTTGGCGAAAATACAGCGCTTGGTGTCAAGCAGGCGTTTTTTGATCTGCCCGATGGCGGGTTCGTAGAGCTTATTGCCCCACTGAATGCCCATTCGGATATTGCCCGGGTATTGGATGCAAAGGGGGAGGGCGTGCACCTGATCTCGATGAGTGTGCTTGACTCCGGCTCGACCGCTTCCGAGCTTAAAAGTCGAGGCGTGACAATTTTAGGGCAGGAAAAAGGACCATTCTTTGTGCACCCCAAATCCGCAAACGGTGTGATGCTTGGGATGGCTGAAGGCTAGGAGGCAGTATGGAATTTAACAACACGGTTGCGGTAGTGACCGGGGGTGCAGATGGGATTGGGTTGGCTTCGGCTCAAAGGTTAAGAAGTCTTGGCGCACAGGTTGTGATCGCTGATGTTGATGAGATAAAAGTTGAACAACAGGCGAATACCCATGGCTTCGTTGGCGTTGTCTGCGACGTGAGTGACGAAGACGATATCTCTAACCTGGCAAAAATTGCTAACGAACTTGGAGAGGTAAGTTTTGTCATGGCGAATGCTGGCGTCGCTGTAGGTGGGCGATTCGAGCATGTTCCAATCGACGAATGGCAGCGGTTATTTGAAGTGAACGTTCATGGCGTTGTTAGAACCGTTAATGCCTTCTTACCGGATATGCTCGAGCGCGAACGCGGGAGATTGGTTGTGACCGGCTCTTCCGCTGGACTCTTTGTGAGTGACGGTTTTAATGTACCATATGCCGCGTCTAAACACGCGCTTCTTGCCCTGTCTCAGGGTTTGATGAGCTACTGTCAAGCGTCTAACGTTCAGGTCCACTATCTTGCGCCTCGAATAACCGATACGGCCTTTCCTCGTACTTCGATAGCCTGGGGTCGACGCGGTAGTCGGGTGACTCACGATCGCGAACTGGGGAGCGACTTTGATACGGTCGACGATGTTGTAGATGCCTTCTTTCATGGTATGGCGAATGACGATTTTCTCATCAGCCTTACGCCAGATACCAAGGAACGAATGCAATCTGAGTTATCAGTCCTGTTGGAGTAAGACTAACGCGCATGCCGGTTGTTATTCGTAAATCTTTCCTTCTTTGCAAAATGAGAACTACAGCCGCGTATTGAAGCTTTATGGCGTCAGCCAGGAACGCTCTCGCACCGCCCGGAGAAGTGCAGGATCATTGGCTGGTCGCGAAAAAATCCAGTCGATGAAATTGGGTAAACGTTCATCACAATGGGTGATGGCATTAAAAGCCCGCCAGGGATGCTGATCGACGCATCCGTGGGTGTACGGTCAACAGAGGCTGAAAATCTTACGCCCGTCTGGGCAATTGGGATATCAAAGCCCCACCAGGCTGTAAAGGGTGAGCGGGCCCTGTTGGCTCCAGGGTCTTCGCTCAGGTCCCCAGACGCATAAAGATGGGTGAGATAAAATTCGCCGTCACACACGTTCTGTTCGATTACCAGGGAAAACTGCTTTGTATTTGCTGGAAACAACTCGCGGGTTGAGAGCGTAACCTGCTTGATATTGGACAACTGCGTAACTACGTTTGCCTGCTGATCCACACTCTGTTTGATCAGTTCTATTGACTGGGCGTTTTGCTCAGTAGTTGATTGAATAGTGCTCAGTAGCCGCGATATTTCCTCAAGTTGATTTGGAAGGTCTGCTTCTTCGAAACTGTTCAATTGATTTAAATTTGCTTCAATCGCGTCCGCAAGCGAACTAAAGTTTTGGTTAACCTGATCCGCAGAGGCGACTTCCCCGGCCATGAATGTGTGTGGTACAGCTATGTCTTGGGCATGTGACAAGGACGTAAGCAGTATCGTCAGTAATATAGAAATTTGATTCTTTATCCCCATCGGCTACTCCCCCATCGTTCCTGATCCCACTGCAAACGCTTAAGGGTGTTTGGATGGGTATCACCACCGCTGTGGCAACTTGAAAGCAACAGGACGCAAACGATTAACAGGCTGGGGTGCAACTTTGGCATTAGTGTTCCTTCACTATTGGATGTAATTATGTCGATGGCGCAGTCGCTGTGTCAAAAGTCATGCTGGCGCTTGTAAAGCCGGCGCTGAAACAGGTGCGATCAGTTAACTTCTGCCGTTCGGCTTAATGATGATTTTAGGTTACGTTCATGTTTCCTTAAGTTCTCTCCTATTTCCTGTTTGTAGAATTTTGTCAAATCAAAGCGGCGCTGCGGTAACGCGTAGTTGAGCCGCGTGATTGTTCAAAACCTAACAGAACTTAAAGAGGAAATTATGAAAAAACAGGTTGTCGCAATTCTGGCAATTGCTGCTCTACCATTCGCTCAAGCAGTGGCAGAAGGTATTAGCACCCAGGAAGTAGAAGCGGCGCAAATCGCCTGGGGGAATGGGATTGTAGCGATTGGAAAAGCAAAAAATCCCAAAGAAGCTGCGACCAAGCACATTGATGAATTTTACGGGTTCGATTCGGGCGTCGTGCTATTTAAACCCACGCTCGCGTCCGTAGATCAGTTTAGAGGCACTAAGAAAGAGGCCCTCTCTTATTTCATTGGTCAAGACCTGGCTGAAGACAAGGGCTTTGCCCTGGCGCCTTACACGTCCGTGCGTTGGGAAAACGAGGGTATTATTACCGATGGAGACTCAGCACTGGCGATGGGTAATTACTACTTCACCGGCAAAGACGGAAGCGAAACCAAAGTTGAGTACAGTTTTGGTTATGTAAAAGATGAAAACGGTGATTTGAAAATCAACCTGCATCATTCGTCTATGCCGTTTTCCCCCTAAAACGGTGCAGTTCCGTATGAAGAAAGCAGGCTCCGGTGTAGGAGCCTGCGTACTTTTGTTTGTGGCTTAAGGTTGGTTAAAGGGCTTGATTGATGCGATAGCCTAAGCCGCGTACGGTCTCGATAAAAGGCGGGCCCTTTGCATCAGATAGTTTTTTTCGCAATTTACTGATGTAAACGTCAACGACGTTGGTCAGCGGGTCCATATCAATACCCCAGATATTATTCAGGATGCGCTCGCGGCTGAACAGGCGATCCTGGTCAGACATCAACAGTTCTAACACCGCCAACTCCTTCGCGGTCAAATCGACAGGGTTCCCCTGGAAGCTCACCGCCATAGCAACAAGATCAAAGACTACCTCGCCGGCAACTAACTTTTGTTCGGTGCTGGATGTTGCTTGTGTACGACGTCCCACCGCGTCAAGTCGGGCGAGTAGCTCATCCAGGTGAAAGGGTTTGGTGACGTAGTCGTCTGCACCCATCCGTAAGCCACGTACGATATCTTCCGCGGTGTCCAATGCTGTCAACATGATGATAGGGACTTCGACGCGGCGCATGCGAAGTGCCTGGCAGACCTCGAGTCCTGACAGTCCCGGGAGCATAAGATCGAGCAAGATAAGTTCAAAGTCGCCATTGTCCACCAAGGCCAACGCAGATTTTCCATCCCCGGTGCAAACGGGGGAATAGCCTTCAGATTTTAATGCACGTTGTAAAAAATCTGCGATACGCGAGTCGTCTTCAACGATGAGAACTCTCATGCGACCTCTTCAACAACCTGCTGGATCGGCAAATGCACGATCAGGGTGACTCCATCTGACTCTGGGTTCAGTTCTATCTTGCCGTGATGTGCCTCGACAATTGCTTTGGCGACGGGAAGACCCAAACCGCTACCGTCACTTTTCTGCGCCGCTTCATCGCCCCGGAAAAAGCGCTCGAAGGCTTTGTTGCTCTCGTCTTGGTTTAGCTTCGCCCCTCGGTCGCGGATTTTGATCTTGGCGTGCCCATCGCCATCGGTGAGCGACATCGATATTTCCTCGTCTGTGTCTGAGTATCGAATCGCATTGTCCAGCGCGATTGCAAATACTTGCCGCAGGCGGTCTGGGTCCCCCATTGTGCGGATGGGTTCGCCGGGTAGTTCGGGGTGCAGGACCAAATTTTTTTTCAACAGTGCGCTGCGGAAATCTGCACAGGCATCCTGTAGCAGTGCGGTGAGATCAAGAGAGCGCCGCTCCATATGCAGATTGCCTTCCTCTGCGCGCGCGATCAGTAAAAGGTCCTTCACCAGTCGGGTTGTTTGAATGGCCTGGTCTCGCACGCGCGTAAGCGCTTCACGATAATCTTCCGCGGATCGATCTGCACCCCTCATCACCATTTCTGCTTCTCCCTGAATTAGTGTCAGCGGTGTACGCAGTTCGTGACTGATATCAGCAAGGAATCTTCGACGCGTCGCATCCGCCATACGCAATTGTCCCAGGGTATGCGACAACTCCTGGGTGCGTTCCTGGACCTGATTTTCTAACTGCTCCTGAGAGTGAATCGCTTCCGCTCGCCTTGCCGTCAGTTCAATCGCCATGCGGTTGAATGCGTCCGCAAGCTGATTAAATTCAGCATCGGGCAGATTAAATGATCGATGGTCCAGGTTCCCTGAGGTATAGGCCTCTGCAGCTGTTCGTAGTTGGGTAAGCGATAGGTTAAGACTGCGAGAAATGGTGACAGCCGCGATAGAACCCAAGACCAAAGTAATAAGTATAGCCGCGGGTAAAAAGCGAGAAATGAACTCACCCAACGCAATCGCATCAGCCTGAATGGCGCTGACAATCTCACGCTCCTCTCTAATCGCCTCGTCAATCAGGCGATTAAACTTCCCGGCGATGCCTGCGCTTTGTAGTCTGGTTAGCTCGACTTGTGCAATCTCCTGCTCGCCGGCCTGCACCGCCTGTCTAATGTCAGCGCCGCCTTCAATAATCTGTTCCACGATCGATTCGATTTCGGCCAGTCGATTGAACTTACCAGAATTATCTAGCCCGACATCATAGGTGGCCTCGCGCTCCAAACTGAATTGGGTTTGTTCTAGTGCTGCCCACAGCTGGCGTTCGTTTGCGAGTCGGGCGTCGACGTTGCCAATGTATTGAGTAGCCACGATCTGACCCACTGCGTTCAGCTTGCGGTAAGTGTGGTCAGAAACGGATTGGAAGCTGGAAAGAACATTGTTCGCAGCGACGCTGCGCTCCAGATGATACTGGTAGCGTTCAGCGCTGACGTACAACAGCACCCCCAGCGCGGTGATGGTAAGAACAAACACACCCGCGGTGAGAATCAGCTTCGCTCGAAAGCTGGATGCTGTGAAAGGTTTAGCCAAAACAGATCCTGTTTGATGGGGGGTTATTTTAACGGTGCGCGCGCGTTGGGTGTGAACAGTTTTCTAAAGGCAGCCTAAAACTTTCGTTAAATTGGTGTCTCGAGACGTTGACATCGGTCATATAATGTAACATCGTATGTTACATTATGAGAAAAGACTGCAAAGTGTCTGACGTATTGCACGTGTTGTTGCATATGGCAGATCAAAAAGAACCGGTCACTTCCGGTTTCCTGGCTCAGATGATGCGGACTCATCCAGTTGTTGTGCGCCGGATGTTAGGTGGTCTCAGAGAAATAGGCTTGGTGGGTTCGACCAGGGGCAGGATGGGGGGCTGGACGTTAACCTGCACTCTGTCAGAGATTACACTGCTGGATATTTACAAAGGGGTTGGCGCACCTGCGTTGTTCGCCATGGGGTCTCGCAACGAGTCTTCCCAATGTTTGGTGGAAAAGGCGGTGAATGGAGCTTTGGCCGACTCTTTTGTTGAGGCAGAAACCTTTTTGTTAGAACGATTTGGTCAAACCACGCTGCAAACGCTCCACGAAAGTTTTAGTCGAGATATGGCGGCTGTAAAAGCTTCTCTGTGCGGGAATGAACAAATTGCTTAGAAACGCGAGAGAACCATGACAGCAAGCGCAACGTCAAACCCATTCCTTGAGATGTTCGAAAATCCTGAACATGCGCGGAATTACAGCGAAGGTCCCTTAAAGTTCACGCCTGGATTTGCTGACGTGCACAAAATGACCAGTATCCTGATTGGCGAACGGGTTACGCAAGATGCGCAGATCCTAGTGCACGGTGCGGGTGGTGGTCTGGAACTTGAAGCATTAGCCTTGACCAATCCATTCTGGCGCTTTGTGGGTGTTGATCCTGCAAAAGCGATGTTGGACGAAGCACAAGCCAGGCTTGAATCGGTAATGGACAGGGTAACACTGCATCACGGTTTTATTGATACAGCGCCTGTCGGACCGTTCGATGGTGCGACCAGCCTGCTTACGCTGCACTTTCTTGAGGCGTCTGAACGATTGGAAACGATAAGAAAAATTGTTGCCAGGTTAAGAACTGGTGCGCCGTTTGTCGCGGTCCATAGCAGCTTTGCACAAAACGAACCTGACCGGAATCTTTGGCTGTCACGTTATGAGCGCTTTGCGGTCGCGTCTGGGGTTGATCCAAACAGGGCTAAACAGGCGCGCGAAGCGGTCGGGTCGATGTCAACAACGTTCGAACCTGAAGCAGATATGCAACTTCTGAAAGACGCTGGGCTTACCGACGTAGCCACGTTTTATTCTGCTTTCACGTGGCGTGGGTGGGTGGGCTACGCCCCGTAGGAACTTCTGCGGCTGCCGGAAGTGACGAAAAAACCAATGGATGGTGGCCAGAGGCAGAATCAACCGGCAACCGCGTTGTGACGACAAAGTCGGCAGTTCGATACCGCTTGCTTACGAAGGTAATACAAAAAACCAATGGATGGTGGCCAGAGGCTCCACCAGTAGGCCTTTAAAAACAATGGCTTATGATTTAAGAATGTTTTTCCCTACATAACTCCCCGCATAAATAATCCATAACAGGAGCATTCGCGATGAGTAGAGAAGTGAACGTGAAATCAAACGAAACTAACCATTTCATAAGCTTTAGAAGACAAGGGGAAGTTAATCGTCAAGAAACAGCCTCTAGAGTTATTTCCGGCCTTAATCTAATCCAAGATTTATCAATTCTTCGTGATGAATCCGAACGCCACGCAGGAGTGACAATCTCTACTCGCGGAGCGTTTGCGGTACATCTCCTCGTTGACTGCTTAAAGGATGCAGTGGATTCCTTGGTAGTCGATCGAGGTAAAACTGATGAAGCAAGCCGATGGTGCATACCAGATGGATTAGATGAATCGTCGCACAAATAATGTATGCGAGTTTGACTTAGGCGAGAAAACGTTCCTCAACTTATTGGGAGTATTCAGATATGACAGATTCCAATCCATTTATAAATAGACATGATCCAGAGATTACAGCTTGTAATATCATTCACGGTATTGAGCTTGTAAAACGAACCATATTTGTGGATCACACCGATTCCAGCACCCTCGACTTTGATTCTAGAGAGGCGCTTCTTTTAGTTTTGGAAGGGGTGGGCGGTGCGGCCCAGGATATTCTCGCGCATCTTACTAAATTTGATTCTTCCGTAACTTCCAACGAACAAACCAGAGAAATGGAATCGTCTGCGGCGTCCTGATGAAGACCATTGTGGTTATTCCGATAACTTCTCGCTGATCGCGATTCACAGTTTTCGGGACCGAGGTCGATATGCTTTGGGCGCTCTTTTCTTGATGCCATATCGGTTATCGGTTTCGAATTTCCAACAAATCTGAAAAATTTCGAGAGAGTGCGGTGCGAGGTACCCGCAGCCGAAAAATTTTTAAAGGACCCTTAGAAACGAACTAGCCATTGTTGTCCGGTCGTGCCTCTACGATCTTTGCGTCTTTGCCAAGTTTTCTTGTCCAACCAACTAGAGAAATAGGTCCATGCACCGCCTGCTGGGCGCAAATCAAGCAACATGCTGATTAACAGGCACAAAGCCACTTCCCGACAGGCATCTACACACAAGGCTTTCAGCAATCTCTAGCTGTACCACGACCCACTAATCTACCCCCTCACCAGCCCACTTTTTTGGGTATCCGTGGTACAGGTTTTTTCGGGCGTGTAAAAGAGCTGACAAGAGAGCAGTTACAAGTTCTTGGGCGAATGGTTGATAGGCCGGACGCGGCTTTCATTTATATCCCCGATCACTCAAAGCTATTTTCAATTTCATACAATTCGCTAATTGCAAATTAATCGACGTTACATAAGATGCTAAGTTGAAATAACGCTGAAATGTAGAGCTTTGAGGGTCTTTATGAGGTTGTTCCTAAGTATAGCTTTGTTTATTTTTGCATCGGGGGTCCATGCTACTTCTATCACCTATCAATACACCGGGACAATTACGTCAAAAACTGGGAGTCTTCCAGGGTCAGGCGATTTGGGCTCTAAAGTTACTGGAACCATCACGTTCGATGATGCACTCGTTGATTCGTTTCCAGGCAATTCGAATACTGATTCGTTTGAATCAACAAACACGGCGAACGCCGGATTGCTGTTTACTGCTACTTTCAACAGCGGATCATATTCTGGTTCGGTTGATGGTTCAGCCGGAGGAAGCCTCACAATACGAGACGACACAACAATAGATCTCTTTGCTTTTACAGTAGGTCAGCCTAACGGTGGCGCACTACAAATTTTGCAAACCAATAATTTTGCTCCTTTAAATCTAGTAGCTCCTGGGCCTGGTTCACTAATGGATGACCCTACGTTCAATCTAGCCAACCTATTGCTGTCATCAACGGATTTTGAGGTAAACATATTTCGAGCGTTCGACCCCGGTGCGACTGGAGATATTCGATTTGCGTTGACATCGATAAGTGCGGTGCCGCTCCCTGCAGCGGCTTGGCTTTTCATCTCCGCACTAGGTGGATTGTTTGGCATCAGAAAATTAAAAACTAAACAACTCACACCGGCTTAATAGCGTAAGCTCCTGACTCAGTCAGACAACCTTGGAAGTGCCTCCCATGAGGCACATCGATCCATTCAGTTTTTAACGACGCCTCACCATATCTAACGATCCGAAGCTTCACGGGCTTACCCATACAGATGGCAGCATCTCGAGTGATAAACCCCAGCCACCAAAGGTACCGGTACTCACCATCACGCATACGAACGCAGTTAACGAAGGGTACGAGGCCCATACTTTACAGTTTTTGAGACTACTGCTAGCCCATGCGATATATTGCAATTTAGTTGTCGATAAGTAGTATTTTCTGTAAACGAGTTAGCGGAAGTCGTCGAACCATGAAAGTCGCGTTTTTTATAGTTGCTATCTGCATCACTTTTTGGTCGGGAACAGCCAATGCAACTAAGCTACTGGTGGAATATGAAGGTACGGTCACCAGTATATTCAACAACTATCCCCTGGCAGTTGGAGACAACGTCTCGGGAGTGTTGATCATCGATTTGAGTCTAGCGGGGACCGACCAAAACCCTGGCGCAAACGTCGGATTCTTCAATGGTTGCTGCAATAACAGAGATTTCATTTCACCTGAAACAGGCGGGCCAAGATCTCCCACCGGTTCTCGCACAGTTACCGATAGTGTTGGAATTGGAAATTTTAGTAACGAAGACACAATAACTATTCTCGAGGGCATGCGCTTTAGAAGCGGAAGTCTTACCACCGATCAATATCTAAGTATTAATGTAGCTGGACCGTCTAGCCTGCTTAGCGATACCTCCCTTCTAAGTATTGCTGGCATCATGTTGACGAACACCTCTCACACGTTCAGGCAATTCTCAGGACAATTTGTCGATTCAGCTTTCACTCAATTTGGCGGGAGTAACCTGGTGGCAAGTTTTGAACTAACAAGCTTGCGCATCACAGCAGTACCCCTTCCCGCAGCAGCGTGGCTTTTCCTTGCAGCTATTGGTGGACTCTTTGGACTAAGAAAGTATCAACGCGCACAAGCCGAATAACCGCTTAGCTATAGCTATACAAAAGGGCTGTGCATAGAAGAATACTTTATGTAAAGTAACTGTCGTTTGCCGTCGAAAGGAAGTCGAGCCGTGAAAAAGTTCTCATTGGGTATATTGATAGCTTTATCTACCACCGCCAATGCATCAACAATCGTTGTTAACTGGGAAGGCACTGTGACCGGTGTGATAGGTACCGACGCAGGAAACCCACCAATTGGCTCAACGATATCAGGCCAACTTATCATTGACACTTCTTTAGCTGACACCGTGCAGCCCAGCGGCAATGGTCAGGTCCGCTACAGTTCCAGCAATTCAAATTTCGTCACAGCAAACACTCCTTTACCTCAGACAGGTGGCGATGATTTCCGCGACGTTGTTGTCATACAAAATGGCCTAAGCGGAATACAGCCCCTAGATAATTTTTTCATTAGTGATGCGATTCAAATCGATAACGCAAATTTTGTCGGCTCTCAATTTGTCGAGCTAGTGGGCTTCTCGCAAAATGTTAACCTCTTCGATGGCAATCAACTAGCAGATCTGGTGGGTTTAACGCTAGACAACAGCGGTGGGTCTATAGGGTCAGGTGTCATCAGGACTTTTCTTAGGGACACTTCATTGCCATCAAATACGTTTATTGATGGACGAATTACATTCGGATTATCAAGTGTAAATATTTCAGCTGTCCCCCTCCCAGCAGCGGCGTGGTTATTTTTAACGGCTATCGGTGGATTGTTTGAGTTGAGGAAATACCAAAATGCAAACGTTACTGGTGACATCTAACCCATGTGGAGAATTTTGAAGGGAAGCATGAAAAAACCATTTCTGTTAGCAGTACTCTATGCAGAACAGGACCTCGAACTGTGCGGCTTCGTCGCCTTCGCGAGTCCTTTGAAGCCCGGCACGCAAGCTGTCGTGAGCCATCTTCTCGCCTCGAGCCACCGATGTATCGTCATCACGGGCGACGGCGTGCTCACGGCCGCTCACGTCGCCCGAGAAGTGGGCATTTTGACCAACAGGGAACCTAACGTGCTTGTCGCGTCGCAACGACGAGCGTGCTGGCGGCCGCTCTCGCGCGAGCTCGACGAAGACTACGACGACCGGGACGACGATAGTCTCTTTGCAGCAGCGACG
>JBCCIU010000009.1:0-167410 GCA_039028095.1 Pseudomonadota bacterium | reverse complement strand
GGAAGACCAAAATTGCTGCCGTTCGTTCTCCATCCATGACAGGTACCGATTGGAAGCTGGCGGGTGCATGATATGAGGGATAGTACTGATTGAAATCTACAGTAACCCCTTGATTGGTTGTTGCCGTTTTGTTAAATGCCTGAGCGAAGTTTGTATCGGCATAGGAGCCTGTGATTAAGGATGTTGCATAGTCCAGTTCCTTAAACACCGAGTAATAAATATGTCCAGATTCAGGGTCTACGAGAAAAATGTCGTAATAACCAAATTCCTGGAGGATTTGGCGAAACATACCGTGGTGTTGGTTATGATGCCGATTGTAGGTCGAGCTATTGGGCACATTGTACATAGCATCCTTTTCGCCTAAAGGGTTCGGATTCTCTAGGATGTAGGCATGCTGAAGCGCCACGGCGATAGGTGAGAGATCGCTGACAAGTCGTGTCACGTCAACTTTTTTTCCGTTGCGTTCTTTGTATTCGGCCGCAAATTCATCGTAATAGTAGCTGCTGAGTTCGTCTCGCATGACCTCAATTTGTTCTGGTGAAAAGCCAAGTTCCATTGCGTATCTATTGAAACTTGATTTCAATTCGTTGGCGGCGCGTATCACGTCGGGCTGGCTGGCGATGGTGTTGATGACACTTTGAGAGTCCTCAAAGTGTTTTAGGACGGCGTTACTTTTGATTTGCCGCACAGCCTCGAGCTTGCTAAATGCCTGCTCCTTGATGGATTGGCTGGCTGAAGTAGATGCCGATATCGTCACGATCATCATCGGGAGTATACCCATGGATAACATAGCGAAGCCGAGCTTCTGCCAAAGTTTTAGTTTACGAAAAATACGCATATCTGCTGGTTTAAGGTCCTTACTCATTCTTTGGCGCTGTTAGCGCTTCTTATATCCAACCCGAAGCGGGTTACATCAGTCTTCTAAGCGTAGTTCAACTTTTAAGTCGTGTGACTAGATTTTGTGAACGGAATCACATTGAGGAGTGGGGGCAGTCTGACGGCAGACGCCCATAGACGTCTTCGACCCGACGCCGGTGGCTTCTCCGCCTTGAGGCTTCGGCAAATTCGGAGTATCGCGTCACACTCTTTACCCTCTGCGTTTGGGTCTGCGTTCTACTGTGTCTATACCTAAAAGATATCCAGGATAACGAGACTTAAGGTAGAAGTTGTGAATCTCTCATTGCTAAACAACGTCAAAATGAAAACCCAGCTCATGGTCATGGTCTTAGTGCCCTTGCTCGGTCTTTCGTATTTTGCGATATCGGATTGGAAGGTCGCACACCATCTTTCCTCCGAATCCGAGAAGGTAAAAGGTCTGACAGAGTTTGTAGCCAGTGCAAGCAGTTTGGTACATGAACTGCAGAAGGAGCGAGGGATGTCCGCAGGTTACCTGGGCAGCAACGGCAAGAGTTTTAGGGCCGAGTTGCCAGCTCAACATAAAGAGGCGATGTCCCGTGTTGACGGCTTGACAAGCCTTGCCGCCCAATTCGACTTTAATGCAGTCAGCCCTGCTTTAGCCAGCGACTGGCAGCGTTTTGAGGCTGATCTTGGAGACATAGATTCAGTCAGACAGCGGGTAATTGACCAGCAAATTTCCACGCCCGAGGCGTTAGGTTATTACACAGGTCTCAACTCGCAGCTCCTATCACTTGGCAACTATTTAGCAAAACTCACTCAACAAGGTGAGCTTGTTGTGAATGCGGCGGCCTATTCAGCTTTTTTACAAAGTAAAGAAAGGGCTGGCGTAGAGCGAGCCGTGCTTGCTAATACCTTTGCTGCGGATGAGTTCAAGCCAGGTATGTACGATCGTTTCGTTCAACTGGTCAGCATTCA
The DNA here is from genome assembly GCA_039028095.1 of Pseudomonadota bacterium. Classification (GTDB taxonomy): domain Bacteria; phylum Pseudomonadota; class Gammaproteobacteria; order Pseudomonadales; family Azotimanducaceae; genus UBA4421. Next base: position 165,577 of record JBCCIU010000009.1, on the reverse strand, counting down.
AGACACTTACTTAGAAGAATTCAAATCGCTCGCAAGTGCTCCACATCTTGAGTTTTTGGCGCAAAGCTTGGGCGAACCGGCGATCGCCCAAACACGGGAGATGCGTAAAATTGCGATCTCCAAGGCTAATACCGGAGGGTTTGGAATTGCGGCAACTGAATGGTTTGCCGCTCAAACCGCAAAAATTAATGCTCTAAAAAATGTTGAAGATCGACTATCAACCGATTTAGTAGCACTAGCGGGTCGCGCGCAATCAGATGCTCAAGCGACGCTGTGGGCTGCCGGTGTGATTTCGTTCGTCATAGTCGCGCTAACCGCCGTGTTAAGTGCAGCAGTGATGTATTCACTGACTCGGAAGCTGGGTATTGACCCAAGTGATCTTGAAACAATTGTTGCACGGATATCAGGCGGAGACTTAGCCCAAGATTTGTCTGGCTTGGAAAACGCGACCGGTGTCTACGCGAGTGTGGGCAAAATGCAGTTAAACCTACGCGAACGGCAAGATCATGATCAAGTCGCATTAGCCGAAAATGGTCGAATTCGAGATGCGCTTTATCAGGCCGACGTACCTGTACTGATCACCGATGAATCACTTTCAATTGTATTTGTAAATACAGCGCTTCAGGGTTTCTTTAAGAAGCGGGAGAATCAACTTCAGCGGTTGTTACCCGGTTTTGTCGCTGATCGTCTGATTGGGTCTGCGGTAACCGCTTTACATCCGGATTCAGAGCGCTTTAGTGCTTTCGTTCTCGGAGCGAATGAGTCGAACAGTTTAGAGGTGAAGCTTGGCGATTTAACCGTTAACGTCACCGTTAGTCCGATCACCGGTCCCGATAATGCTCTATTGGGTTACGTGTTGGAATGGATCGATCGAACCGAAGAACTTGGGATGGCGCAGGATGTGCAGGAGGTGGTCGATCTGGCAAAAGCTGGCAATCTATCAGCGCGAGTCGAAACAGATAGCAAGACTGGAATATACAAATCCCTGTCGGACAGCATGAATGATCTGTTGGCGGTATCAGAGCAGGTGATTAACGACACGGCCAACACCTTAGAAGGAATTTCTCAAGGCCGATTAACCCAAAAGATAGAGCGCGATTACGTTGGCATGTTTGGGCAGCTTAAAACAGATGCCAACGCCACGATTGAAAACCTCACTGAAGTGGTCACCAACATTCAGTCTTCTGCTGAAACAGTCAAACAAGGTGCGACCGAGATCTCCCGCGGAAACAACAACCTAAGTAACCGGACGGAACAGCAGGCGGCTAATCTGGAAGAGACGTCTGCAAGCATGGAAGAGATGACTTCGACCGTTAAGGCGAATGCCACTAACGCAAGCAGGGCAAATGAACTTGCCCTGACAGCTCGAGAGGATGCTGAAAAAGGCGGCGATGTTGTTGATCAAGCTGTCACAGCGATGGGTGAAATCAGCCAGGCGAGTCAGAAAATATCAGACATTATCGGCGTGATCGATGAAATCGCCTTTCAAACGAACTTGCTCGCTCTGAACGCCGCAGTCGAAGCGGCAAGAGCGGGAGAACAAGGTCGTGGATTTGCAGTGGTAGCAAGCGAAGTTCGTAGCCTTGCGGGTCGCAGTGCGACTGCGGCAAAAGAAATTAAAGCGTTGATCGAGGACAGTGGTCGAAAAGTAGACGAGGGTACTCGTTTGGTTGATCAATCAGGAGACACTCTCAAGCAAATTGTATCCCGTGTAAAGGGTGTAGCAGAAATTGTGGGTGAAATTGCGACAGCAAGTGAAGAGCAGTCTATTGGCATCGAGCAGGTGAATTCGGCGATGTCAGAAATCGACACGCTCACTCAGCAAAACGCCGCCCTTGTTGAAGAAGCAGCTGCGGCTAGTACAACCCTTGGACAACAGGCGGATGATCTGCATCGCATGATGGAATTTTTCACCACACAAGATAGCGCAGTATCAGCATCAGCCTCGATTGAGAAAGAGGCAAGCGCATTCGAAGAGCCGCTGCAGCCTCAGATCGCGCAGATCCAAACCGCTCAATCTCCGACTGGTTCCGGCAGCTGGGAAGAGTTCTAACAAAGTATCCGACTGGTTGATGGGTATAGGCGTGCCTAGCTTGACAACCAGACATAGCAATCTAGCTTTATAAGATAACTAAATAACAAACGGTGGTAGGTATGAAAATTCTTGTGGTCGATGACAGCAAAGCAATGCGGATGATCGTAAAGAAAACGCTTCGCGACGCAGGCTACGGTGGTCACGACATCGTAGAAGCATCAGATGGCCAGGAAGGGCTGGATGTGTTCTTTCAGGAAGATCCTGATCTGGTTTTGTCAGATTGGAATATGCCTAATATGACTGGCCCAGAGTTTCTGAAGGCCTTGAACGACCAGGGTGCGACAACAAAATTTGGGTTTGTGACCACAGAAGCAACACCGCCGATGAGAAGTTTGGCTGACGAATTGGGTGCTCGTTTTCTGATTGCGAAACCGTTTACTGCTACCAGCTTTGTGAACGCCTTAGAGCCAGTGATTGGTAGTTAGACCTCATGCACAACGTTCTCATTGTTGATGATTCGGCGTCAATGCGCCAGATGGTCGGCCTTACATTGAAAAACGCAGGATTTTCTGTGACAGAGGCAGAGGATGGGGACGTCGCGCTAGCGGTAGCAGAGCAGGCTCAGACTGGATTTGAGTTAGTGATCACGGACGTCAATATGCCCAATATGGATGGCATCACCCTGGTGCGAAAATTGCGCGAAAGAGAACACTATAAGTTCTGTCCTATTCTGGTTCTCACAACAGAATCGAGTCAGGAAAAGAAACAGCAAGGAAAGGCTGCGGGCGCGACTGGGTGGATCGTAAAACCTTTTGATCCAACCATTCTCGTCAACGTCGTGCACAAAGTGCTCAGCCCAATCTAGGACGATAGACGCTAAGGATAGTTTTCGGTGAGTGAAGATCTTTCAGAATTTCACGAAGTTTTCTTTGAAGAGGCGGACGAACTAGTTGAGTCAATGGAGGCTGAACTACTTGATATGTTGACCGATCCGGACGACCCGGAGCGGATAAACACGGTCTTTCGCGCGGCTCACTCCATCAAAGGTGGTTCAGCAACCTTCGGATTTAGCGCGGTCGCTGAGTTGACACATGTTATGGAAACGCTCATGGACGAAGTCCGTGATGGGTTACGCCGTGCCGAGTCAGATTTAGTTGATCTGTTGCTCAAAGCTACCGATTGCCTCAAGTCTATGTTGGACGCTGCGAAGGAAGACGCTCCGCACGACGAAGATGCGGTTGCGGCAGTCAAGACAGAGCTAGAAGCCATGTTGGCTGCCAAGAGTGAACCAGAATCCGAAGCAGAGGGAGAGTCGGAACCCCAAGTAGCTAACGAAGCGGCTGTACAAACGGAAGTGCATCAGCCAACCGAAGACCTTTCTTCGACCCAAAGTTACAAGATTTCATTCAAGGCCGCCCCGGGTTCTTTAAAGACTGCCAACGATCCACTCTCAATATTGAGTGAGTTGGACAAGCTAGGGGATTTAGAAGTAGAGCCGAACCTAGACGATCTACCTGTGCTGGCAGATATGGACCCAGAAGTCCTATACCTGGGTTGGAAAATCCGTTTGACCACTAACTCGTCTCAACAGGAGATAGAGTCTCTTTTTGAATGGTTGGATGAAGCGAGTGAGGTCATATTGGAGCGCGTAACATGGCCAACTAGCAACCAAGAAACGAGCGATAAGACAAATGCCCAAGAAGCCGAGTCTGAGGACGTCAAAACTTCTGAAGCAGCCACAGCGCAAACAAACCAAACTGTCGAAGCAGCTAAACCATTAAAGCCAAAAGCTCCTCAAATAGAAAAAGAAGAAACCAAAAAACCTCCGAAAAACACCGCAACCTCTTCCATTCGGGTCGGTATCGATAAGATAGATAAGCTGATTAACCTGGTGGGTGAGTTGGTTATCACGCAATCCATGCTCACGGAAGAGGGCAGTAAGTTACCTGGTGAGATTGCTGAGCAGATGCAGGAAGGGCTGTCGCAACTTCAGCGCTACACCCGGGAACTACAGGAAAATGTGATGCAAATTCGCATGGTTCCCATCAGTAATGCGTTTAACCGGCTGCCCCGCATGATTCATGATTTAACCTCAAAGCTGGGCAAGAAAGTTGAACTAAAAATGTTCGGCGAACAAACCGAGTTGGACAAAACCGTCTTAGAAAGCATCGGTGATCCGCTGGTCCACTTGGTACGAAATGCCGTGGATCATGGGATAGAGCTGCCTGAGCAGAGGGTCGCTGAAGGTAAGCCCGAACAGGGCAGCCTAGAGCTACACGCGTACCATGAAAGCGGCAACATCATTATCGAGATCATTGACGATGGTGCCGGCATAGACACACAGAGAGTCTTGTCTAAGGCCAAAGAAAAAGGCCTTGTTGGCAAGGACGAGCAACTTGAGGATAAGGAAGTCTTTGATCTTCTTTTTCATCCTGGTTTTTCGACCGCGAATGAGGTCAGCGATGTTTCAGGTCGTGGTGTGGGTATGGATGTCGTCAGAAGAAATATCCAGTCGCTTGGTGGAAACGTCGAGGTGGAGTCAAAACTTAGCAAGGGGTCGGTCTTTCGTATCAGCCTGCCACTAACCTTGGCCATCATCGACGGTCAGCTCGTTCGCGTAGGTGCTCAAACGTTTGTTATGCCTTTGACTTCGATTGTGGAGTCAATCCAGCTCGATCGAGAAAACATCAGTGTTGTTGCCGGCAAGGGCACACTTTATCGATTAAGAAACGAATATCTGCCCCTGGTTCAGCTGGCTAACCTGTTCAAGCTTTCCAAGGCCTCCAATCAGGAAGGAATGATTGTTGTTGTGGAGTGTGATGGCGGAAAAATTGGGCTGTTGGTCGATGACCTGCAGGCTCAGCAACAGGTCGTGATCAAGTCGCTGGAGGCTAACTATAGAAGCGTAAACGGTATTTCCGGGGCTACTATCCTGGGAGACGGCACTGTGGCGCTCATCTTGGATATTGACGGAATCAACAAGCTTGCAAAAACAGTTGCGCACAGCATTACACAAGCAGCATAGAAAAGAAGTCAGGTATGAATATGCAAAACGAAATTGAAGGGAACGCCGCTTTGGATGTCCAGAGAAGCGTGGACCAGGACGGCGATCAATACTTAACATTTATGTTGAGTGGTGAAGAATATGGAATCGATATCCTGCGAGTTCAAGAGATAAAAGGATTGGAATCAGTAACCGAAATCCCCAATACACCGGAATATGTGCTAGGTGTGATAAACCTGAGAGGGACCGTTATTCCCGTTGTGGATTTGCGGCTTCGATTCGGTCTAGGTTCACTGGAATACAACAATCTGACGGTTGTGATCGTAGTGAAGGTCAATGCTGGAGACAAGGATTACACCATTGGTTTGGTCGTGGATACTGTATCGGATGTATACAACATAGAAACTGATTCGATCAGTGGCGCGCCGGATTTTGGTACAAACGTAGACACTTCTTTTATCTCTGGCATAGCGACGGTGAACGAAAAAATGGTCATCGTCCTAGACGTGGACTTCTTGGCTCTCAGCGTAACCGGTAACGATAACCTTAAGGATGTACAGACATGAGTGCTGAAAAAAAACAACAATCTTCTATGGTGGAGGTGGATCGCGAAACGCTTGCTGATCTAGAAGGTCAGCTCGCGGCGATTCATCGATCCCAAGCCGTTATCGAGTTTGATTTGCGCGGGAATATACTCACTGCGAACGAAAACTTTCTGAATACCGTGGGCTATAGTTTGGAAGAAATCCAAGGTCGCCATCACAGTATGTTTGTTGAACCTGGATATGCAAACTCTGAAGAATACCGCGAGTTTTGGCAGGCCCTAGGTGGTGGCCAATTTCGTTCCGGCGAGTTTCATCGTATTGGAAAAAATGGCCAGGACATCTGGATCCAAGCCTCTTACAACGCTGTAAAGGATCAGGACGGTACGCCGTTTAAAGTTGTCAAGTATGCAAGCGATATCACGGGCCAAAAAGAGACAGCTCAAGAAACAGATCTAGTCATGGAAGAAGCGGCGAGCGTGATCAGCGCAATGGCCTCAGGCGATCTGACGGTTCGAATGCCGGAAAATCATGATGGTGCGTTCCTGGTGCTCGCTCAAAATATCAATTCTTGCATTGGCAATTTGTCTAATCTCACCGCTCAACTTCAATCGGCCTGCGGTGGCATGGCGCGCTCTGCGTCTGAAATTGCGCAAGGTAATACCAACCTAAGCAATCGAACAGAGCAGCAGGCTGCTAGTTTGGAACAAACTGCAGCCAGTATGGAGCAATTGACTTCTACGGTGCAGCAGAACGCAGATAACTCAAAAGAAGCAAACATGTTGGCCTCGGGCGCAAGGGAAGAAGCTGAAAAGGGTGGCGATGTGGTTTCCGGTGCTATTGATGCGATGAGCGCCATTAATGAGTCGAGTAAGGAAATCTCCGACATTATTGGCGTGATCGAAGAAATTGCGTTTCAAACAAATTTGTTGGCGCTGAATGCCGCGGTTGAAGCTGCTCGCGCGGGTGAGCAGGGACGTGGGTTTGCCGTTGTGGCATCCGAGGTGAGGAATTTGGCGCAAAGGAGTTCCTCTGCGGCAAAAGAGATTACGGCACTAATTAAGGACAGCGTTTCTAAGGTAGAGGAAGGCTCTAAGCTGGTCGATGCCTCGGGGGATAGTCTTTCACAGATTATGGCATCTGTGCGTCAGGTTAGCGGGATCATTGAAGAAATTACTGCAGCCAGTGAGGAGCAGGCTTCTGGTATCCAGCAGATTACATCAGCGGTGCAGCAGATGGACCAAATGACTCAACAGAACGCGGCGTTGGTTGAGCAGGTGGCTGCCGCGAGTAACTCTATGCAGCAGGAATCAAATAGCCTGTTGGATCTAGTTGGCTACTTTAAGCAAGACGCGCAGGTTCAGGCTGCGAGCGCGCAGCCAATGTCTTCGATGAGCGAGATGAAAGCGCTAGAACCGCTGGCGATGCCTGTAGCGCCCTCTGCGACGGTAGACCAAACGTCGAGTTGGTCTGAGTTTTAGGAGTTAGCGGTTGTGTCAGGTAGAAAGGCTAAGCTGAGCGTACCTTCAAGATTTACCATCAACTGTATTGGCGATATCCACGCAAACGGATTGGCTTTGTTAGAGGGTCAAAATGACGTTCTATTCGATGTGGACCGAGTAAAGACTTTGGATACCGCTGCCTTACAGGTTTTGGTTGCGTTGCGAACTGCGTTGCAGGAGGACGGTCGTAACGTGATTTGGAGTGCACCCTCTCCAGAATTTATGCGTGCGGTTGAGCTTAGCGGATTGCAATGTGCTTTGGGCATAGCTGGCTCGTGAGTGAGAACAGTCGCATGCAATTTGCTATGAACTTATTGGAAGTGACGATCCGAGAGAATCGTGCGGCTATGGATGCTTTAGCTTCGAGTGTTGCGGACATATCTGATGATTTGCATTGTCAAATAGACGGCGCCGGTTACGATCTACCAAATGTGCGAGATCATTTGAACGATATTGTAAAAGCCATGCAGTGTCATGATATTACCGACCAGCGTTTGATGCATGTCCTGGAGGTTTTGCAGAATGATCGGATAGAAGCATCCACTGTGTTTACTCAGCCAGTTGAGTACCAAATCTGGGAAGCTACTCAGGAGAACAACTCTTTCTCCGCGGTGATGCCTCAGCACCTGTTTCCGACCTCTAGTGACGTTGAGCTATTCGACTGATGAGCGTTTTAGATAGAGACATGTCAGATGCTGATTTTCAGAACTTCATTTCTGCAGCGCGAGATTTGGCAGGTATCGAATTAAACGAAAGCAAGCGCCATCTAGTCGTGAGTCGTTTGATTAGACGCGTCAAAGAGCTAGATCTACCAAATTTGGGAGAATATCGTCGCTATTTGTCCGATCATATGGCGAGCGAGCGTGAGAATTTTGTTAACGCCATTACGACTAACCTAACATCATTTTTTCGTGAGTCTCATCACTTTGACTATCTGCGCGATTGGGTGAAACATGAGCACAAAGGGCCTGTCAGAATCTGGTCATCAGCATCTTCAACAGGTCAGGAGATCTATTCTGCAGCGATTACGCTAGAAGAGGTTAATGCTCTTGAGCGTGCGTCTTTGCTGGGTACGGATATCGATACTCGATGTGTCGCGAATGCAAAGTCGGGGGTTTATCCAGTATCTGAAATTGAGAACCTAGATAGCGTACGCCGCAAACGGCATTTTTTAAAGGGCACTGGACAAAACGCAGGTAAGGTTCGGGTAAAGCCACATTTGTATGCGAATACGGAATTTTCTCAATTGAATTTGATGGATTCGTGGCCCAGCGAGATGAAGTTCGAGGTGGTGTTCTGTAGAAACGTTTTTATCTATTTTGACGAAGAAACCCAAAGGAGTCTGATGCGACGATTTGCGCAGGTACTGGTACCTGGCGGCATTTTGTTTCTTGGTCATTCTGAATCCTACAAAGACAATGAGGGCCTCTTTGCCATGGATGGTCGAACGACCTATCGGCGGAGTCAGGCGTGAGTTTACTCAGCAGTCAAAAAATAACGGCACCAACCAATGGATTTGATCATATTCATCGATTCTGGGATGGTTCGTTTAATAAAACCATGGCGAAAGTGCAACCCGGAGAATGTTACGTTTCTTGGGGGCAAGACCTGATTACCACGGTGTTAGGGTCCTGTGTTTCCGTCTGTGTTCGCAGTTTGAACCACTCAGTGGGCGGCATGAACCATATCATGTTGCCGGAAGTCGGTGGCAGTGAGAGTGTGATCGCTGAACCCTATCGGTACGGTGCATATGCGATGGAGCATCTTCTCAATTCACTCTTCAGATGCGGCTTGACCAGAAAGGAACTGGAGATAAAAGTGGTCGGCGGTGGCGCAGTAATGTCCTCTAGCGTCAACGTCGGCGCGCGGAATATTAGTTTCGTAAAGCAGTACTTAGAACAAGAGTCATTCAATGTAACCGCCACGGATGTGGGTGGAAACAACGCGCGGCGTGTTGTCTACGATGTGGTAGATGGTCGCATGTTAGTGAAACACCTACCGATCGAAGAAACCGCGGACTTGACCGCCAACGAATCCCAACACGCAGATCGACTCTCTAAGGAACAATCCGCGACTGGCGAAGTGGAGTTGTTTTAATGCTATCCAATCCAAAGAGAGTGCTGGTGGTTGATGATTCTGCCTTGGTTAGAAAACTGTTGAGTCATTTGTTAAATGAGCATCCGGAACTACAAGTTATCGATACCGCGATTAACGCTGAAGATGCCAGAGCTAAAATCAAACTACATGATCCAGACGTGGTCACTTTAGACATTGAAATGCCAGGTCTCGATGGGCTTTCTTTCCTTGAAAAGATTATGACGCTTCGTCCTACGCCAGTTGTTATGGTGTCGACGTTGACACAGAAGGGCGCTCAAGCTTCACTTGATGCGTTGAGGATGGGTGCTTTTGATTGCGTTGGGAAACCTAAAACTGACTTTTCCCGCGACATCAAGAATTACCAAACCGAACTTCATAACAAGGTGCTAGGGGCTGCGAATGCCAATGTTGCGATGTTGTCTTCTCGTGCGCGTCGAAACCTAGAAACCCAGGGCGAATATCAACAGGTTACCGCGCAGTTCTCTGAAACATCTTCAGTGCAGCGTGTGATTGGGATAGGGGCATCGACCGGCGGAACAGAAGCGATATCTCAGGTTTTACAGCAACTACCCGCCAATTCGCCCGGTATTGTTATCACGCAGCATATTCCCGAAGCGTTTGCTGAACCATTTGCTAAACGCCTAAACGGCCTATGCGCTTTGCAGGTCAAGATTGCGCAACACGGAGAGCGCGTACTGATGGGGCATGCTTACGTTGCTCCAGGTGATGCACACCTACGTATAGAACGCCAAGGTCCGCACTTTGTTTGTGCGATAGAGCACGGCGAACCAATCAACCTCCATATACCTTCGGTTGACGCCATGTTTGATTCCCTCGCTGAGGTTGCCCGTAATCGATCAATTGGTGTTTTGCTGACAGGTATGGGCAAGGATGGCGCTAAAGGTCTAAAAGCTATGCGAGACAGTGGCGCTCGAACGCTCATTCAAGATGAGGCGAGCAGCGTGGTTTGGGGAATGCCAGGTGCTGCGCACAAGCTGGATGCAGCTGAATTTGTTCTAGACTTAGATCTGGTATCTAAAAAGACCATAGAACTCTGCGGTGGAGTTGTGAGCGGATGAAGCAATGAAGAAAAAAGTATTTGTAATGCCCGACAGCGACGCTGTGGCCGAAATGTGTCAGATGTTGTTCGGTGAAGAAGCTAAGGCAACAGCTGTAGATAGCGCGCCAGAGGCGGTTCTCGTGGCCCGCTTTGTTTGCGATGATAATCGAAGTGTTGCGACCTGTACCTGTGATATTGAATTTGCCGCCTATTCCGGATCTGCTCTGTCGATGATTAATGCCGAAGCTGCGTCAGAGTTTGTTGAAAGCGGCCAGCTGTCGGCTGACGCTCGCGATAACGTTCGTGAAGTGATGAACCTGTTCTCTAGTTTGTATATGGATGATGATTCTGATCACCTGCGGCTAATTTCCCTAGAGAACGCTAACTTTTGGCGTGTTCCACCTGCTATAGATATCACGAATGTCCAAATTGAGATACCTGAATACGGTGAGGGTTTGGTGACATTTCAAATTCACTAGCGAACAGGGTTCAAAGTCCAAGATCGTTTATAGTTTTGTTACAGCTAGGTGGGTAAAAAGGCCGTTCTATCTATTGATATTTGGCCTGGATGCGCAACCGTTAGAAAGGAATCTCCTGATGAATAAAATATCTTCCCTGTTCATTGTTAGCTGCATGATCTGTCCTGTTTATGCTGACACGGATCATCTGGATCGCGTTCTGTCGGACGGCAAAGTGAATTTGGATTTTCGCTATCGATATGAGTATGTAGATCAAAATGGCCTGGCTGAAGAAGCAGGCGCTTCAACACTTCGCTCAAGAATCTCTATTGTCAGTGGTGAGCTGAGCGGCTGGACTGCTGGGCTGGAGGCTGACTATATAGCCGTTGTTGGTAGTGAACGATACAACTCTACCGAAAATGGTCGGGCGGATTACCCGGTTGTTGCTGACCCTGAAGGGTTCGATTTAAACCAGGCGTATTTACGTTATCGTAACGATGCGTTCACGTTTACTGGTGGTCGGCAGCGTATCACTCATGCCCATCAGCGATTTCTGGGAGGAGTCGCTTGGCGACAGAACGAACAAACCTATGATGCTGCTCGGTTTCAATCAAAGATCGCGAATACTGGAATAACGCTTGACTACAGCTACGTATGGAACGTGAATCGTATCTTTGGCCCAAATGATGGGGCACAACCGGCTGATTGGAGGAGTGATTCTCATATCATTCTGGCAAATTGGGGGATTCAGGAGGGGCACACAGTCCAAGCCTTTGCATATCTTCTCGATTTTGATAACGATAACGGCTTGCCAAATTCGGCAGAGACTTACGGTTTGCGATACTCGGGAAAGTTTGGGCGGCTTGGTGTGAACGCAAGTTATGCTACGCAGTCTGACTATGGGAACTCCCCATTTGACTATAAGGCGGATTACTTGAGCCTTGGTATTAGTGCAAACTTGGATGAGTTTCAACTCAGTGCCGGTTTCGAAGTCTTGGGTAGTGACGATGGTTTGTTTGGTTTTAGGACACCGCTAGCCACGCTCCACAAATTCCAGGGGTGGACGGATAAGTTTCTCATTACGCCCGCTACCGGCATGCGCGACGCCTCCCTGGGAGTTTCCCGCCGCCTAGGAAAGTTCAAAGTTGCTTTGGCTTATCATGAGTTCGAAGCGGATGTGGGTGGCATGGATTACGGCGATGAAGTCAACCTGGTAGGTACTTATGCCGTAAGTGATGGTGCAAGCTTACAGTTTAAATATGCTGACTATCGAGCAGATGAGTTTGCGACAGATACAGTTAAGTTCTGGCTTACCCTGCACCTGACGATCTGAGCGAATTTAGTCGATTGATGTAACCATATTGCAGACGCGCTGGGTGCGCTTAACGTTTTTTGTGGTTTGAATGATCAACCGCCCAGCCGTCCACGATGGCAGAGATACGCTCAAAAAAATCGATGCCGCTGACGATCTGACTGTCACTCAACCCATCTACGATACGTTGTACATAGGCCGTCCCTCGGTTGATCATTTCTACCATGTGTGCCTCCCCTTGTTGCGTTAGTGTGACAATTTTCTCTCGGCCCGAATTTGGATCCTCTGTCTGATTTACAAGCGCGAGCGGGGCGACTGACATGCCGCGTAGCGCTTTGGTGATCGCTGCGTTGGATATTTCAAACCAGTCGCTCAATGCGGAGACGATATCTTTGCGACGCATGTATCGACCCTCGACCCCCTGAGAATGAATCAACCACAAAATGGCGGTCTGGTGGCGTGTGAGTTCGTTACCCCGCAGTGCGTCTTCGACACCGATGCCAGCCCTATAGTGGATGGGGTAGTAGAGTTCTAAGAACTGATGTGCCGCGTCCAATGGAGGCTGCTTTGGTTTGCTCACTGTAACATCCATGAGTTAATAATTAACACCATAAACAGTTTACTAGGTAAAAAGTTTAGGGTATATCTGTGAACCACTATAACGGGAAACGAAGGGGACACTCCAGCATGCCTATAAGTGATTCAACTCGCGTTGCGCAATTGATCGATGACTTGCCTTTACCAGAGACCATAGCGAACCCTTATCCACTCTATGCGCAACTGCGCGAACATACGCCGATGTTTGGTTATCAGGACTACCCACCGGGTACGGTACCTGGTCAGGACGATCCTGTGCGAGCTTGGGTATTGATGAAGTACGAAGATGTGCGTGCGGCAGCGCAAGATCATGAGACATTTAGTTCACGTGATCCACTTCAAGAGCAATCCAGCGCACCGTCTCTGATGTTGGTTAATCATGACAATCCTGAACATGACCGGTTGCGCGAGTTTGTGAGTCATCCGTTTGCGTTTCGACAGATTGAAAGCCTAAGGCCCTGGATCACCAGTCGCATTGAAGAAATGTTAGATTCGTTTTCGGGTCGTAAGATCGAAGTTGTCGGCACGCTTACCTCTATCATTCCCGCACGTGTCATGATGCGTCTGCTGGGGTGTCCCGATGCTGATCACGAACGGTGTCGAGATTGGGCAAACGCATTTATGTTGTCAGCTGATCTTTCAGCAGACGAACGTCAAGCCAGCAATCAGGCATTGGTCGCTTATTTTATAGAGCGTGTAAATATCGAGGCAGCAAAGGTCGAGTCAGGTCAAACGCCGTCTCAGGGTTTGATCGGCCACCTCCTTACGAATGAAGTTGAAGGAGAACGGCTTACTCATGATGAAGTTATACGATTCTGTTTAACCCTGGTTGTCGCGGGCGCAGAGACCACAACTTTTCTGCTTGCGAATCTGCTTTACAACATGGCGACGATGCCAGACGTTCTAGACAGCCTAAGCCGCAACAATAAACTTGTTTTGCCATTTATCAACGAAACGCTGCGGCACAGTGGACCACCACAGCGGCTTTTTCGCATTGCCACGCGCGAAGTGGAGCTGCAAGATGCGACGATTCAAGCCGGCGATTGGGTGGCGCTGTTTTTTGGGGCAGCCAATCATGATCCGGCTGAGTTTCCGGATCCGGAAAAGTTTGACCTCACCCGAAAGAACCTCCGTATGCAGCTCAGCATGGGTGTTGGGTTGCATCAGTGCCTCGGTTTTGCTGTGGCAAAGATGGAGGCTGCCGCCATGATTGATGTCATTCTACGTCAGGTACCCAATTTGACCTTGGCTGATCCAATGCCGACACCGCAAACCGCGAGCTTACTGACCCATAGTTTCGAATCACTCACTCTACAGTTTTGAGAGGATTTATGAGCCTACAAACCGACAACATCGCTGCGACCCAAAAGCTATTTCAAGCGTTTGGTGAAGGAGATGTTCCAACAATATTGAGCTATCTCAACGAAGAGATTGTCATTGAGTTCTACGGTCCGGACGTGATCCCCTATGCAGGGACCTTCTCCGGCTTGGCGGAGGCTCGCCACTTTTTTGAGACTGTGCTGTCTTCCGTTGATATTCACGAGTTTACGCCGGAAGAGTTTCTTGCGGATGCTGATAAGGTCGTTGTAACCGGACATTTGCACCTGACGGCCAGGTCTACAGGCAAAGACATCGTGTCTGATTTTGTCCATGTCATCACCATGAGTGGGGAGAAGTGGCTTCGCTTTCGGGATTTCATGAATACCACAGAGGCCTTTCTCGCCTTCACTGAATGAGGCATCTCTACCGATGGATTCAGTTTTTCTCGTGGCTTAGGACCTGAGGATATCGGTTGTTTTCAGACACCATCATCCCTCTTGTCGGTCGAGTTGGATGCAGGTTTTGGTTACGCTATCGGGGTATGTTGGACTTTGAAGAATGTAACAAGGCGCGGCTGAGGCGTGACCCCGATTATGATGGTCGCTTCTTCATTGGGGTAAAAACCACGAAGATCTATTGCCGACCCGTATGTAAGGTAAAGCAACCCAAAACGGAAAATGTCGTCTTTTTCCCCAGCGCCGCCGCGGCAGAAATTGACGGGTTTAGACCCTGTCTGCGCTGTCGTCCCGAAACCGCGCCGTTCTGTCCAGCATGGAAGGGCACTAAAACAACGGTTGAACGGGCGCTGTCTATGATAGATAGCGGTGCATTGGATACGGGCACGGTGCGAAATCTGGCCGCACGTCTTGGGGTTGGCGAGCGGCATCTCTCGCGTTTGTTCAACCAGCATATTGGAGCGTCGCCGCTCCAAGTTGCAAAGACACGTCGTACCCACATAGCCAAACGTTTACTCGGTGAAACAGATCTGAGTATCAAAGAGGTCGCACACGAAGCAGGTTTTCCAAGTGAGCGTCGCATGCATGCGGCGTTTGCTGCTCTGTATAAGCGTCCGCCATCCATCTTTAGAAAGCATCGGGGCAGACAACCTCGGTGATGATCGGTCCATTTCGGACACCATCACCTGGTGGTGTATCGATCTATTGCGCGTACGTTGATAGCTTGGTGGGTAACATATTAACCGAGTGTTGGAAGGGTGCGTCTATGTCTGAAGTTCAAACAGAATTTTTATTCGAAGCAACGGTAGCGCTAGCGGAACCCCTGCATGTTGGACAAGCACCAGATGGCTACCGAATGATTGTCAACGTGGCGGGCGGTGTTTTCGAGGGACCAAAACTCTCTGGAGAGATCGTTCCAATGTCGGGTGCGGACTGGTCTCGGATTCGTACGGATGGTGTAGGCGATCTTAATGTGCGGATGTGCCTAAAGACCCATGATGACGTGTTGATCTATGTCTATTGGCACGGCCTCATGGTGTTCGAACCAGAAGAGCAGTCATATGCTCTTGATTTTGCCAAACCGGACGACCCTGCCGGTGCGTCCCGATATTACTTTCGAACGGCACCTCGGTTCGAGGTGGCTGATGAACGCTATAATTGGCTCAACAAGCTCGTTACGGTCACGTTGTCACGCACCGGTGGTGGGGGTGTGGTTCATCGCGCGTTTGCAATTAGATGAAGGTCAACAATTATGCGCGGCGTGCGGGGATACTCACCCCATATATCCACGAAAATTTGTCACTACCTGACAAAATGTCTCATCGACTAGGCGAGTGCCGTGACCCGATGATTCGGATGCCACTTGTTCTTGCGCGATTGGCAGCTCAATCATGGCGCTCAGTAGAAGTTTGATAAACGCTTCATCAAGGTCTGGTCGACCTTTTTCGTCGAGCTTGCCGATTTGGCCATGGTTGATGTCCATCGATTCGGATAAAAGCACAATGCGCAAAGCAAAATAGTGAGCGCCATAGCAAATCAGAGCGTGGTCCAGGCGTTCTGCGTACAAACCCTGGGCTAATCCTCGCGCAACACGTGGCCATTCATCCGTAGCTGTGGTCAGAAATGCCTTGGCGCTGTAGTCTGCCAGTGCGGTCATGAACTGATAACCAAACTGTTGCGCGCTTGCGGCGTAACCCCTCGCATACTCCTTCTTGAACGTCTCCAGACCCTCAGGGGACCATTCTCCTTGCGCAACCAAAGTTTGCGCCAGCGGGTCGCTCAACTGCATATAGGAGAAGAAGTAACTGGCCAGTTTGTTTGCCACCTCCAGTCCCAACAGGCTACCCGCTTCGAATTCCAATTCATCGAATGGGAAAGGAAAATTTGCCTTCAGTGTTTGCTGCTCACGATAGGTGAACATAATTTCACGCAGCTTAGGTACGAACAATGACCATGACCGGGGGCAGGGGTAGGGGACGCCGTCTCGGCTGCGCTTTGGCATGTGAAAACAGTCTGGATAGCGACGTAAGAATCCGGCGACGCCGGCATCTCCTACCTGATCTGGAAACGCAGTGTGCGTCCTGGCCACCCAGTGGTCGAGTGTGTCCACGACCAAAAAATTGGCCACTCGGGTGACGATAGCGTTGGAGGTTGCGCTCACGTGGGTACCATCACTTGTCCCTAGATTGCCAGTGGCACCAATCAATGTGTTGCCTAGATCCAAACCCTGAAAGCGATTCTCTGTGAGGATAGACAAGGCCACGTTTTGGATGTTCGGAGACGCGTTAGAAAAGTCATCCAGCAGCAACACTGCAGCACCTGCATAGCGAAGCGCAGCCAAGCGCTTGTTGGCCAGCTTTGTCATAAACGGCTGAACATCGCCGTCGGGCGTCTTGAAATCCTGCACGTTAGGAATGCCGCCAAAGTCCACCGCGGAAACCTGCCCCGACAGTTCTTGCACTACAAACAAAAGTTCGTTTCCATCAGGGACAAAGTCATCGCCGGGGTTGGTAACGAACTCAAGGCCAAGATGTTCCGCTACGGCCTGCGCCGCGACGTGATAGCTGGTGGTTTTACCCTGGCCGGGGTAGCCGCGCAGATAGGTCGGCGTCACAGTTCTGGGCAGAAATGCAACCCCCCGCAACCGCTGCCAGACCGATTCTATACGCTGGTCGAGCTGGGAATTTTTGCCGCCGGTATGGAATCGCTGTAGCATGTCCAATACCAATCGATCGATGATCTGGTCGGTAGTGGCTTCACGCAGGGCGACCTCTCGATCACCGATCATTGGTGACCACCATCAGATAACCGGGATGTTTTTGTAATCGCAAAGCAAAAAAAGCAAAGGTATGCGCAGAGCGGTATTCGAATTTTTGTGAGATGTAGTTTGCAGACAACAGGAAACGCACCAAATCTTAACGGGCAAAGTTTTACCACAGTATACGGGACAATAGCGTAGCGTCGGTGATTGGATCGTGAGCAATTTGAATCTTCATCAATCTGGTCAGGCAATTTACGATCACGAAAGCTCCGCGGATCGTATCCGTCTGAATAGCCAGGAAAAATGGCAAGACGTACTGCAACGGGTGAGAAGTCATATCATTCAGAGCGATGAACACGGATTGCCGCGCTACGGTGTGCTGTCTATTTTGGCTCGTCGAGTCCCTTTTCATCTATATGACCATCCAGCCTTCGTGCGGCTTTGCAGGACGGCCTTTACGGATGGTATCCACGTATTTGTTCACACAAAATTCCTCATCGAAACCTTGGGTCTTGGGTCAGATCCCAGTGGAGGTAATGCGAACGAAAGTCACGACGCCATGGTGCTAGTGCTGCTTCACGAACTGAGTCATATTTTGTTGCGCCATCACACCCGTCTACCGGGCAGCGCGCCCCCACTGCTGTGGGCAATTGCCTGCGACATTGCTATCAATACACGATTGCTTACAGCTTATCCCATGCTAAGTCCCGGGAAAGTATTCGACGGTGCATGGGGGAATGACCCACGTGCCGCAGAAGAATATCTGGGACAAAGTGAGGAGCACATCTTGTACGGGTTGTGGCACGAGCCCTCACCGGACGATGCGGCCTTCGTCGATAAGCTTAAGGCATCGCTGCGGTCTTCCGACGAGTCCGTGAGTTCTGAATTGGATGCCCGCGGTCAAAAACAAGATGTGCATGGTCACCTGGTTTCCCCGGAAAGCGTGTCGCGAACTTTAGACGAGCATGGGCTCAGGCACGTTCGGGAGTTACTTAATCTCCCCGACCCGCACGATAAACCCGCGTTTCAACGATTGGAATCGGCATCCGTTTTATACCTCACAGGCGACCTGGATCGAGCCAAGGAAATCCGTCAGGAACACCCGGCAGGTGGTGTGATGGCAGGCAGTCATCTGGAAGCTGTTTCTTCCGAGTGGATAGAAAATCATGTAAACGGTCATGTGGAGTGGAAAAATCTACTGCGAGAGTTGGTTCTTGGCGAAGGGATGAGGTACGAGTACTGCGACGAGGTGCCAAGTGACATCTACTTCGTTGAACCTCAGCAGATGGGCTTGGAAGCCCCGTTGTTTGTTGGCTCACTCACGCCTGCCTCACCAACCGGCTTGATAATCACCGTAATTGATACGTCCCGCTCTGTGTCGATTGATTTACTCAGGGTATTTATTGCTGAACTCAATAATCTGATTGAGCAGGAGTGCTTGCGTCAGGACCAGGTCTACATCATTACCGCCGACACTACCTTGCGTTCTGACATCACAACGTTTTCTAATCACGCGCTTAGTGATTCGCCCGAGAAGATCTGTCTGCACGGGCGAGGCGGTACAGACATTTCCAGGGTGCTTTGCGAGGTGCTGGATTGGACCGAGCAACAACAAGAGTTTAGCCCGGAAGACTTGGGGGCCATCGTCTACTTCACAGATCTGCTGGATCGAGCGCCAATTAGAAAACAGTTGCCAGAACAGCTACCTAAACTCTTGTTTCTCTCTCCACCGTCCTCGGTGGTCGCCAAATTTAGATCCCAGGTAGAGGCTTTTGCGAATGTCGCCGAGATACGAGATGGGACAGTCATCGATTTATGACAGAGCTGCGAACACCTCTTGAGATCGCATTGCTTGACGAGGATCTGGCTGGTGTTAACGCACGCCTCGAAGCAGGTGATACACCTCACAGCCTCAACCACTTGGGTATTCCGGCGCTTTATGATGCCTTGCGTCGCAATAACCTGACTGTTTTGGACCGACTGGACGAAGCGGGTACAGATTGGTCTACACCCTATAATCTTGGTGGTTTTACGCCCTTGATTTACGCAAGTCTTCACTGTGATATTAAAACCGTACGCTGGCTTGTCGAGCGCGGACAAGATGTATGCCAGCGCACGCAGAGAGGTATTGGCGTGATGCACGTCAGTGCGCAAAGGGAGGGTGAAGAGATTGCCCGATACCTATATCAGCAAGGTGCCGACCCATTTCGTGAAACCGACCACGGCGAAACGCCTCTTCTGATCAGTCTGAAAGCAAAAAAAGGCCTTTCCGTATTTACTTTCTTGTTAGATTGTTATGTCGAAGCCAGCACGGACCTGACACCTCTGCTGTTGCCGTGTGTTGCCCGGATCTTTGATAAGCAGCAGTCGGAAGGTGTCCAATCGCTGGAGGCATTGTTGCGCTGTGTAGAAGTCGAAGCATTGCCGTCTGAGAAGGAGATACGTGGCTATCTAGAGCAACCTGGCCACTTTTCCTCTTCACCCTTTCGAACATTGTATAAAACTCTATCGACTCGGATGAGCCATACTTTGTTCGCCTTGCTTAAATCGGCGCGAATCAGCCGAGCGTTTCCAGCAGGAGGTGACTCTAACTGGCGTGGTTTGGGCGGGCTGTGAACCGCGGTCCGATGTAAGCACAGGGTTTAGTGGAAGTCATGTAGAGTTTGGGAGAGGGTGGATGTCGAACTCACCAATTTTGTTGACAGACGATGAGGTAAGGCAATTTATCGTTGACGGCTTCATCGCTTTGGAACCGGATGTTGACCCGACGGTGCACGCGAACATCAATCGTCAATTGCGAACTGCTGCAGCCCGTGAGCCTCACCACGGCAACAACATTTTGCCTCGTATACCAGAACTTTATACAGTCTTGGAGTCCTCACGAATTCATGGTGCAGTGACTTCTCTGCTTGGTCCGGATTATTTACTTCATCCCCATCGGGCGATTCATCGCAGTACTCCCGTGGATGATTTAACAATCGATACGGACATCGAAGCAGATGGGTTACCCATGGGTAAGGGCAGTACGGCGGCATCGGTGTGGCATCAAGACGCGCAAAGTCCGCTTGCTCGAGCCAGGCATCATACCCCCAGATTTCTGATCGGATTTTATTTTCCACACGATACGCCACTGAAGATGGGTCCAACGCGATTGCAAGCCAGCAGTTACCTTTGGCCTGGGCCACAAGACGAACCCATCGATGTCGTGGTGCCGGACTACGTCAAGGCGGGTACCTTTGTTCTGGTTCATTTTGATATGGTGCACGCAGGACTTTCGAATCGCTCAGACAGCGATAGATATATGCTCAAGTTTGTGTTCAACCGTATGTCGAACCCAACTGCGCCGACATGGAATAGCAAGGTGGAACAGTGGCGGCTTCCAGAACGCGTAGGGTTGAGAGCTTTTGATGATGCTTGGGAAAATATATGGCGTTGGTTGCATGGAGGTGAACGTAAACCAGTTAACGTGGGCAAGGTTAATAACCTTAGAAACAAAGACATAGAATTGTCGGTCAATGCAATCTATCAAAGTTACGCGCCAGAATGGTTATCGCGCTCGCTGCTGGATAAGGCAGGGCGAGACTTACATATTCGGCGCTTGGTTCGCACTTCGAATGGGCGCCAACTCGTCAGAGATGATATTTCCGGGTATCCCCGGCGCTGGAATGAGCGAGCGGTTGTTGTTGAACCAGAGAGTCACGCGTTTGCATTACTTGGCTCTGACGCCATCCCTTATCTACTTGAGTTGGCTGAGCTTGAAGACCCTTGGCTGGATATCAACATTGCCTTTACGCTGGGCGAGATTGGGATAATGAACGATGACGTGGAGTGCCTGATTACAAGAATGCTGGCGTCAGCGATTCAACAGGTCGTTCGTCAAGCGATCGACGCAATTGCCTTTATACAACCCAATGCCACTCCGTTTTTAGATCAGTTTTTGGACCTGTTATCTTCAGAGCGTCCTGAGTGGCAGCGCAAGGAGGTCGAGCGCGGGTGGGTCGCGCAGGACCAGATCAGACTGAATATCATGTTTGCTTGCGTTGCATTGTTGAATACCAAAACGGACAAAACGCAGCTTGAAACGCTTTTTAAAACTGGCCTAGATGATCAAGGTTATTGCGCCGCCGTAGCATTGGAAGGGCTTCGCCGATTAGGTGATCCAAGCGCTCTTGCGATAGCTCTGGACTATGCGTGCAAACGAAATTGGGATCTGGGGCTTTTAAATCGAGAGGTCGGCTACTGATTCGGTATGAACGAAACCCACGCAGACGTATATGCGGTGTTGCCCCGCGTGTGCGGTCAAGTATTCGCTTCGTCCGGCTGCGTGCTCAGGGATTAGACTGGATGAATTGGTGGATCAATGCCACCAGCGTTTGAGGAATATCTTCCTGGCAAAAGTGCCCCGCGTTTTCAAATGTGCTGATCGGTCCGTTTGGAAAAATGGCTTTGAAATCGGCCAGTGCATTTTCCGGACGAATGGCTTTGTCGCGAAGTCCCAGAGCCAGCATCGCAGGCTTGGCCTTAACGGCGTCCAGATTGCCAGTTTCTAAGCCTGCTAGCATGTAAGGGAATGCGCGTTGCAAGTGAACGTCAAGTGGAAATTCGATACCTCCTATACAAGATGGCCTGTCGGGAAAGGCAGCGGAATAGGCTTTTATCCAGGTGTCATCAACGGCACTTGAGTTTTCGAAGCCAATGATTTTCATGACCGATAGCACGGTGGATCCCAATTCCCCCAGGATCCCTTCCAAAGTGCCAGCCTCATAGTGGTGAGCGATCCATTTGAACCAGTTTGAAGGTTCGGGATTGGGTTGGTCTCCTCCATAGCCAAACAGGGTATTCATCAGTGCAAGGCGTTTTACCCGTTCCGGGTTACGAATGGTGTAGGCGCCTGTTATAGGCCCGCCCCAATCCTGGCAGACAAAGGTGATGTCTGTTAGTTCTAGTTCGTCGATCAATCCGGCCAGGTTTTCCACGTGGGTTTGCATTGTGTAAACCTTATCCTGTGGGGTTTCGCTTTTCCCAAACCCCATGTGGTCCGGAACAATAACGCGATAGTATTGAGCGAGGGTTGGGATAAAGTTGCGGTAAAGATAGCCCCAAGTCGGTTCGCCATGTAAACAAATGACCACTTGATCGTTTTCGCGGCCTTCATCCACATAGTGTTGTCGGAACCCATTGACAGTAGAAAAGTGGGGTGCGAACGGCCACGTGCCAGAGAAGGTCTCATCTGCATCGATCATACTTAACTGCCTTGAAGAAGCGGGTTGATTCGTTGACAGTTTACGCCCGTTGCTCTTGCAAGCAAGCTGCGTTGTTCGTCGGGCAAACATAGTTGAGGATCTTGTCGCCGCCAACCCAACCTCTTATCCTTTCCAACGATTAAGTCGCGCAGGTAACCGATTTGGCAGTTATGGGTTTGAGAAATTGACATGTCTTTACGAGATCAGAGTTCATTTGATGCCGCCCTGGCGACTGGGCTGATAGGCTGGGTATGAGAGTTATCATTTCGGGTGGAGGAATTGGCGGGTTGACGGCTGCCTTATGTAGCCTGCATTTTGGCCACGAAGTGATTGTCCTCGAACGGGCGCCTCAACTCGGTGAGGTTGGTGCGGGTATCCAGGTCCCGCCAAACGCAATGAAGGTGTTTGAGGCGCTTGGTGTCGCACACATGTTTGACGATTTCGGCTTCAGACCGGACTCGATCGAAGCGCGCATGGGGAAGTCTGGCTTGCACTTGTTTTCGATTCCACTGAGTGAGACAGCGGTGAAGCGATGGGGTGCACCGTATTTTCATATTCATCGAGCTGATTATATTTTGCTGCTTGAGCAGGCGTTGAGGGACCGCGCCCATAGCTGTCTTCGCTTGGGGTCAGATGTGATTGGTTACAGTCAAACAGCTGCCGGGGTTGCCGCCTTGCTCGCAGATGGTTCCCAGGTGCAAGGTGATGTGCTGATTGGCGCCGACGGGATTCACTCGCCAACGCGCGCGCAAATGCTTGGACCTGACAAGCCCCACTTTACCGGTAATGTCGCCTGGCGCGCGGTGGTTCCGATAGAGCGATTGGGCGCTCTTGCGCCAAACCCCACCGCATGCGCTTGGATGGGACGGGGCGGACATTGTGTCACCTATCGATTAAGAGGCGGTACACTGGCCAACCTTGTCGCGGTGATAGAGAGAGACGATTGGATGTCAGAGTCCTGGACAGAACAAGGCTCTCGTGAAGAAGCTTTGGCTGAATTTGGAGATTGGCATGCGACCATTCGCGCCATAATTGAAAATGCGGATGCGCACTATCGTTGGGCGCTGTTTGATCGTGCGCCGTTTGACACCTGGGTCGATGGGCGTGTCGCTCTATTGGGCGATGCTGCACACCCTATGCTTCCGTTCATGGCTCAAGGTGCGGCCATGGCGGCGGAAGATGCTTGGGTGCTGGCGCATGAATTAACCCAAGACCAAGGCGTCAACGCGGCACTTAGGACCTATCAAGAAAAACGCCACGCCCGGGCTTCGCGCGTGCAGGCGGGCTCTCGTGCCAATGCGAAAACCTTCCACAAGCGGACGCTGGGGTCGCAGCTGGCAACTTACGGTCCGATGTGGCTTGCAGGAAAAATTGCACCTAATGTGGTGCACAAGCGCCAGGATCCGCTGTATGGGTACAACGTAACTGAGACGTCTTAGGGTAAGTTGTGACAGGGATTGATCGGGAAGCAGTGAGGTGGCACTGCAATAGAGGTAGATGCTCGATTAAGTAGTTGTATGTAAGGGGGACAAAACGATGATGACCGGCGAAGAATACAAGGCGTCGCTCGACGATGGTCGAGAGACAATTTTTGAAGGGGAGCATATCAGCAACGTGGCGGATCACCCCATATTGGGCGTGACTGTTAATTCCGCGGCTGCGGGATACGATCGGTTCTACAAGCCGGAGCCAGGTGCGGTGGCGGACTTCATGGTCGTTCCAAATTCGGCATCGGATCTTAGAGACCAGGTTGAGCTTCACGAAACGGTAGATCTACTGACACACGTGACTTATGCCTCGTGTATGACTTTGTTGACGGCTGCTGATCGGTTGCAGGACGACTTGCCTGAGAACGCTGCGCGGATCCGTGCCTATGTGCATGAAGCACAAACCAAAGATTTACGCATTACTCAGTGCATTACGGATTCGAAAGGTGATCGATCGCAACGCCCCTCAAACCAAGAAGATCCGGACCAGTATGTGCGTGTTGTCGAGCGCAGGGATGACGGCGTCGTGATTCGTGGTGCCAAGCTACACATCACTGCGGCATCTATGGGCCACGAGTTGATGACGATTCCAACCAAATCCATGAAGGCGGGTGAGGATGACTATTCAATTGCCTGCATGGTTCCAGTAAATGCGCCTGGGGTGAAGATCATCAACACCACCTACGCGCCAAGAGGCGAGGATAAACGCGACTTTCCGATCTCCGGTCAACACCATACCCCCGAGGGTTTCGTGATATTTGATGATGTGTTTGTAGAGAACGAGCGCGTGTTCCTGGATGGCAACCCTGAGTTTGCGGGGGTTTTTGCACATTCGCTGGGCCTGTGGGAGCGCCTTGGAGGGCTATCGAATATGGTAAAAGATTACGATGCGCTCACGGGTTTTGCTCAGCTGGTCACCGAAGCCAACGGCCTCGAGCGCATGAGTCATATCAAAGAGAAAATCTCCGAGATGCTGATCAATGCAACGCTGTTGCGAGGCTCACTTGAAGCTGCGATCGAAAATTGTCAGATCACGTCGGACGGTGCTGCATTCCCAGATGAGCTCTACATTAACGCGGGGAAATATCACGGGGCAGCAAACTGGTCGCTCATGGTGCGACACCTGCACGACATCGCGGGTGGGTCCGTGCTTACCGCGCCGGGGGTGGCCGATTTCGAAAATGAGTCAGTGGGGCATCTTGCGCGAAAATACATGAGCACGAAACAATCCGTTGACGGACTCTACCGGGCGCGACTTTTCCACGCGATTCGCGACTATACGGCAGACGGATTAGGCGGGTGGAACGCTGTAACAAGCTTGCAAGCCGGCGGTGGGTTATACGCGCAAAGAATTGTGTCACGAGCGCATTACGATATGGATCGGGCAAAGCGCACCGCGTTAGAAGTAGGGCGGCTGACAGAGTACTTAGATCAAGTGCTTTAGATCTTGCAGACCAACGGTTTAGGGTTAGGAACGTTTTTTTCTATTGGTGGTGTGAGGTAGTGTTTGCTGGGCGCTTCTTAAGAACGCCTCCCCCTCATCCGACCAGATTAGCTTAAGGAAAGCAAACAACTCAGCCGATCGCTTCTCCACATCAAAAGCCATGCCTTCACCAGTTGCCATGCCCTCTAGAATCAATCGATGAATATCTCTGCGAAGATCAAATACGGGTGACTCGGAAACACTTGGTTCTGCCAACTTTGTCGCAATCTCCTTGCGGGCTCGATCGAACGTTTCTAACGTCTCCTGAAAGACTTCGTTCAGCTGCTGGTCCGTTCGCGCAGCAATCGATAGCTCGTAGTAAGCTTTGAATTCAATGGATTGGACCTGGTCCCATCCCGCATCTACCGCCATACTGCGAAATCGCTGATCTCTTGGCATCTCTGCCAGCATTTCCTCGTGTAGCTCAATACGACGGCGCGTCACATATTGGACAACTGCTTCGAGCAGCGCGCGTCGCGATGAGAAATGATGCAGAATTGCTGTGCGGGATAACCCTGATGCCTTTGCCACGGCCGGTGTGCTAACCGACGCGTAACCCTTCTCAGCAATCAATCTCATCATTGCGTCCAGAATACGCTTTCTTGTTTGCCTGCTCTTGGCAAACTCTCCATCACTTACGCTGGTGGGATCTGGCAGCGTAGATGTCGCTTTAGAGCTTTCCACTGACGATAGCAGCCTAAGGGAGGAGGCCTTCAATGTAGTCGTCGATCAGTTCGTGGTAGCGACTGATACGCTTCTCCTGATTCGCTAGGTATGCGCCTTTAAAGCCTCGAGAGCTGAAGCCGCGTTGCTGTGTAACGAACACAGCAACGTCCTCTTCGATTGCGGGCCCGATCGAATCTTCGGGATACGACAACAGCGCGACCTCAACTTCGCCGGTTTCTGGGTTAGCGTTTTCCAAACTGCCTTCCATCGCTGAAGCTGACCGATTGGTTAACGGCGAGTCCAGTGATGCCGGACTCGAATACCACCAATTGTCAAAAAAGCACTGGGCTGGGTCTGTGGGATGTGGCCGAGCTCTAAGGAAGTGAAAACCATCCGACCATAGTGATACGGCAAAATTTGGAAACAAGGTGTAGTGGAAGGCGTCGGTCAGTTGCTCTGGCGGGACGTTAGCGTAGTGCGTATAGCCGCGATCGGGTCCCAGTTTTTGTTTTGCGTTCTGTAGAGCTTCGCGAGTGTCTTCAGGTCGACCTTGGAATTCATCGGGATTGATGTCCCAGTATTCGAGGAGGCTCCGCAAGGGCTTTAAGATGTTACCTTCTGCGTCCGTTTGACCAGATCCGTATCCGCCTTTCATGACCATGCGGTTGTGGCCTTCGTCAGAAAGATCAAAACGCGTCTCTTTATAGTAGGTCTGAATATTGGCGCTGATTTTCTTCCGGTCTGTTTTTGGCGTTGCGCCCATATGTACGGTTGGTACGTGATATGACTCGTTAAAGTTATCGAGTACAACCTTCCAGTTGCAGGGTAGCCACATGGACCTTGCCATCGTGCGTTTCCAGGTATGCACTTCTCTGGCCTGCCACTCGTTCCAAATTGGACCCAGATAGTCTTTTAGAGGTTTTGCGTCGGGATCCATGTTAATCCAAATGAAGCCAGCAAAGGTCTCGCAGGGTATCTCGGCTAAGCGAATTTTTCCGCACGGATTGCCTTGAGGGAAGTCGTCTCTATCGGGTGCAAAATTGAGTTCACCATCCGGTGTGAACGCCCAACTATGGTATTTGCAGACAAAACGGCTGCGAATATGCCCGCGCGATTCACTGACCAAGGGATTGCCGCGGTGTTGGCACACGTTGTAAAACGCCTTCACGCTCATGTCGTCCTGCCGGACCATAAGAATCTCTTCTGGTCCAACCGGCTCCATCTGCCAATCTTTAGCCTTTGGAATCTGTGCTTCTCGACCAAGTAGTAACCAGGTCTTGGTCCACATACCCTCCCACTCTTTGTGAAAAAAATCCGCGGAGGTGTATCTATACCCGGGAATGGTATGACCGCGTGACTCCTGTTCCGGCCACGAATCCAATATGTTGACTACCTTAGCTTCGGCCATCGTTACCCTCCGTCATTGAATAGTCTGGCTGTAAGGACGATATTAGTACAGACCTGTACTAATATCAATTCCCCAAGTTTATCCGGCTGATTCATATTGGTCTGTGATCTTCAGACTCTTCACACTCGTTTCACCGCAGGTTCACGTCCCTTTCCCAGCCCAGGATGGAAACTGGCCCTGCTTCTAAGCACTTCTTCAATCAATTAAGGAAACTAAATTCATGATCCGATCTATCTTTGCAATCATTACATTGATGATCTCTTCGTTCGCTTTCGCTGGCGACCACAGCCAGAAAAAGCAAACCATCGTTGATATTGCCGTTGGTGCAGGCTCATTCGAGACGTTGGTCACGGCACTCAAGGCCGCTGACTTGGTTGGCACGTTACAGGGAGAGGGCCCGTTCACCGTGTTTGCCCCAACCGATGAAGCGTTTGCAGCTTTGCCTCCAGGTGCTCTGCAGTCGTTATTGGACAACCCAGAACAGCTGACAAAAGTACTCACACTGCACGTGGTTGCCGGTCAAGCAAAAGCCGCTGATGTTGTCGGATTGGACAGCGTGACGTCGTTGCAAGGCGCTGAGCTGGAGATTGACACCTCGTCGGGTGTTTCAGTGGCAGGTGCGAATGTAGTGCAAGCAGACATCACCGCAGTCAACGGTGTCATCCATGTGATCGACCGAGTAATTCTTCCTCAGAGCTAGGCGAACGCTCCCCTGTAAAGGCGTGTCTGCAACAACAGCACGCCTTTTTTTTCGACCAAGTGACGAAGAGACGCAGGCGATGGGCAGTTGGGTTAAGAGTAGCAAGAAAATGGACGGGAAAAGGGGGCGAGGAATGGAAAAGAAGAGGGTTGGATTAGTTCGGGATGGTGCAGCGCTCTAAAAAGGCGTCTGCGGCGGCACCGATCTTTAGTTTTCGTTCCGCGTTCATTCGATCCAGAGTCTTAGTAGCCATGACCGTGCGGACGTTCGACGCAAGCTCAGCTTTGTTGCGAGACACAAAGCGCCAATACAGCCCGTCGATCACATCACACCAAGGTCCTTTGGTGTAGTCACTCATTTTAAGCAAATAGTTCGACCCGCAGATATAGGGCTTGGTCGCAAATGTGTCCGTTGACGAAGACAAACCCATATCT
Organism: Pseudomonadota bacterium; assembly: GCA_039028095.1. Taxonomy (GTDB): domain Bacteria; phylum Pseudomonadota; class Gammaproteobacteria; order Pseudomonadales; family Azotimanducaceae; genus UBA4421. The sequence goes on along the minus strand of JBCCIU010000009.1, from coordinate 137,013 downwards.
TCAACGTTGGGTCTCATCACCCATGCGTAAGCGTCAATATGATGGGTCATGAAATAGTCGTAGACTTCTTGCGGGTTGATTTCGCACAGGTTCATGATGTTAGCGAATACCATGAGCCGTTCTATATGATGATTCCAGCCTCTGTGCAGCATGGTCTTGATCGCGTCGTCCAGCGGAGGCAAACCTGTCGTACCATTGTACCAATGTTGGGTTAGACTTCTGGTATGAACACGCTTGTTTTGCAGCGCGCCTCGTCCACTTTTTGTCATATAGACGCCACGAACGAACTCTCGCCAGCCCAATACCTGCCTGACAAATCCTTCTTGATCATTTATCGCGACATCGCTCTCCTGCATCACAGCGTCCAATACTTGAACGGGTGTCACCAAGCCAATGTTCATCAGCGGGGAAAGGCCACTGTGGAACAGTAACCATCCCCGTTGACTGATGGCATCCTCATAGGTTCCAAAGCCGCGCAAACGTTCGTTTACGAAAGTCTCCAGCCACTGTTGTGCGCCTGCTCGGTCTGTTGGCAGCCAAAGATCGCTGGCACAACCAGGATTTTCCGGGAAACGCTCCTGGATCTGAATGATGGTCTGCAGTGTCTGCTGGTCATGTGCTGCTTTGGGCGCCAGAGGAATGCTCTGTTTGCGATTGATCTTTTTCCTGTTGTCCGCATCGAAACTCCAGCGCCCACCGTCCGGCTTTCCGCCTGAGTCCACCATGATGTTTAATCGTTTGCGTTTTTGTTTGTAATAACTGTCCATGCGAAGCGCGCGACCCTGCAGGTCAGGTTTAAACGTCTCAATGGGGTCAATAAAGCCTGGATCGGAAAATTCTAACCACGTTAAATTGCCGTCTTTTGCGATTTGCTCTAGTGATGCTCTCAAAGCGTGATCGGTCACTGCGAAAGTACTAAACCGGTCAACACCCAGGGATGCTGCGCAAGAGAGGATGCCTGAGCGGATAGTGTGGTTTTCATCGAGCTCATGATAGTTCACGTGAAGGCCCAATTGAGATATCTCTTTGCGATAATTGCGCATAGCCGCCAGCAATAGGGCCAGCTTCTGCTGATGATAGGGTCGGCGAGAAAGGATGGTTAAATCTTCGACCATCAGTATGGTCTTAGTGCCCAGCTCAGTCAGGTGCTGGGGTGGATAAAGATGGGTCGCCGGGATGAATAAAAAACCCTGACCGTGATCGGTCTCAGTACGGCTAGCGACCGTAGTGCTCCGCGAGTGCACGGATCTGCTCATCGGTTAGTGTCGATGCGAATCCATTCATGATGGCGTTTGACCTTTCCCCGCTCTTGTAACGAAGCAATTGCACTCTGAGGTACCGCTCCCATTGCAGATTCAAATTTGGATAGATCGCGGCGGTTGCTTGCCCGTTTGTACCATGGCACGCAACGCAGCCTTTTTCCTCGGCTAGAACTGCCCCCGAAACGGTTGGTTCGGTCGAGCAACCTGCGAGGGCTACGGTCAACATGATAAAGCACACGATGGATATTTTCACGACGCACCCCCTTTGCTGAAGTAGTCTGCAAGGCGGGTAATTTCCTCGTCTGTCAGACCGGCGGCTTGCGCGTTCATTTGATTGCGAGGCTCCTCTTTGGCGCGGAAGGATTTCAAACGTGCCTCCAAGTAGAGGGCGTTTTGTCCAGCCAGGTTAGGATAACGATCAGAATTGGCCACGCCTTTTTGTCCATGACAGGTTGTGCAGTGGTAGCGCCATGCGAGCTCGCTATCCTCAATTTTGGTGCGGTCGGCGGCGGCAGGCTGGCAGAGCATGAGGCAGACGACTGCGACACAAAATAGAGGTGCTTGGCTCGGCGATTGGGAGAGGGGAGAGGGAGATTTCGCCGAGCCAAGCAGGGAAGTGGTCTCGTTTTGTCCAAATTTCATGCGCGCAGTATGCGTAAAAGTACATATAATGTCAATATAGAATATGTACATAAATTAAATTTTTGAATTATTTATTGGACAATAGTTGTACGGCCTGGCGCGGGAAGCGGTGCGTTCCGCGCCCGAGAGGGTGTAACTTTGCTAAATCTTGAGTGGGCTAGGGGTTGGTTTCGATGGTCAGACCGTCAGACGTCGCGACTGCGATCAGCGCATCCTCAAATAGCGTGCGTGCTTGCGCCGATATTTCGCCCAGGTGCTGATGTAGAGCTTGTTGCAGAGGGTCTGCGTCTTCGCACTCAAGGCTGTACCGTTCGAAGGATGTGATATCCATCAGCAGCTGCGCAATGTGTTTTGGGCATTCGCACTCAATGCTGGGTGACAAAGCTGCAATTCTTGCCAGCTCCGCGTTGCTGAATTTTGCGCTGGAGCTTGGCCGCTTAGCTGTTTCGCTTTCGACCTGTATTGTCGATAGCAGGATGTCGTCGGTCGCGGGTGCGCTGAGTAGAACGATGTCTTGCTTGAGCAGCTGACGCATTGCGTCTTTCCGCCCATAGCGATAAACGACGATCACTTGCGCTATCTGTTCAGACAGCGAGCTGAGTCTGTCGACGACCTCTGCGGGAAGGGTGTCGCTCTCAACGATTAAGGTGTCGCAGTCAGCGCCACGCAAACCCTGCCAATTCAACAAGTCGGCAGGGTCTCGATGTACCACTGCGGTGCTCGCTTGCAAAAGGCGACTGATGCTGGGGCCAATCAGTGCCATGGCCGAGACCGCTATCGACTGGTTTTTTGGCTCGGACTGATCATGCAGATCCGCCATTTCTCGCAGTTCGCCCAAACTTAAGCCGGCCAGCTGAGACAGCGCGTGGCGTCGCCCGACGAGTACCTTGATCAGCTTCAGTTGCTCAACGTGTTCCGCCGAGTACGCGCGACGGCCAGTACCTGTTCGGAAGGGTACCGCGATGTTGTGTCGCGATTCCCACTTCCTCAGGGTGTGTGCCGGTATGCCGGTGAGTCTGGTTACGGCGCCAATGGTTAGATTTTCCATACTTCCAAACATCGTCTATATTTTGTCCAAGTATATCACTATACAATGTTGGAAATCTCCTATACACATTGGTGATGGGCGCGTTGGCGCGCCAGTTGACGGTTACCCACGGATCTTGAGCGTGCCTTTCATAACGGCCCAATGACCAGGGAATGAGCAAAAATAGGTGTACTCAGTCTGGGTGAGGGTGTCTAAAGTGAATTCGGTTGTCGTTTGTTCGCCGCCCCCGATGACATTGGTGTAGGCCAATACGCGCGGATCGCCCGGCTTCACGTAGTTATTATCAAGACCTGCTTTCATGCCGTCCTGGGCGATTCCATTCAGGTCTGCAGCGTTCGCCAGTACCCAGTTATGCCCCATGATGTTTTTTGCGAGCTTTCCTCGATGGGTCAGAGTGAGCTTGACTGTTTCGCAGCCTCGATCGATTTCTAAAACGGTCTGGTCGAATTGCAGGTTATCTGCCACTGCGACATTGATCTCGCAGGCCGCGTGAGCAATGCCTGTCCAAGACGTGATAAAAAGCGTAAATAGTAATTTCTTCATCGTTTTTCCTGTTGAGATTGAGGGCGCTGGGAGGCGCTGCTGTTCGACTGATTCAGCCGTGCTACGCCGCGTTGGCGGCGGAAAGTTGTAGGGTGGCAAATCCGCTATCCGATGCCGATTGGCCGGCGCAAGCTTCATCAGCCGCAACGCGAATGGCAAAGTGAATGGTCTGTGCCCGTTTTACGGCCCGTTTGGCCTCAGACAGCGAAGCGAAGCGTTTGCGGCGCCCCTTTCGATCTGTCAAAACGCCAGCGGCCTGGCCGCGTCTTATCTCTACAACGTAATCGCGGCAGCCGTCGCTGATGATCCTGGCGCCAATCTCTTCGCGCCGAGCCAGTCGTCGGAAGTCGGACAGGGTCATAGCGCGGCTCCCGCGGTTAGAGCGACGGTCGCCAAAGCGGCGACCATGGTCGCGGTCATTGCTGTCATAAGCGCCAGGCGGTCTAATGTGGCGACTCGGGCTCGACTTTGTCCATGTTTTATTTTAGACATTTCTTGTACTCCTGCTATGTTCGAGATGATTATTCAAAATAGTCTATATAATGTCAATATAAATATTATACAAATAATGGACGATAGTAAGTCGGCATTGGTGCGCTGATGACGCGGTAAGAATAGGCGCGGTGGGAATAACTGTATGAATATAGGGGGGCGGAAGGTCCTGCGTGAAACGCTCAAGTTGCGAGTTCGACGTAGGTTAGAACAAGGTAGGTACGGGTGCCCGGAGACTCAGCGAGAGATGTGTTATCTAGACATGCGGTCAGTGTAATCCCAGGCACGCACGCGCGTTGGTGCAATGCATAGCGCTTCTTCCTCTTCAGCCCGAGCTAACAGCCAACGTCCAAACTCGCTAGTGACGTCCCGAAGGTACCTTTCTGTCAGCTGCTGGAGTTTTTCTGCGCCGTGATTGCTCACCAATTTCACTCGACCCTTTCCAGCTACGCCTCGGTACGGGGGTTCGTTGGTAGAAACGTCGAAAGCACAGGGTATGCCATCTTTTGAGGCGCCTGACTGCGCGCGGATTCGCTGTACCAAATAGCTGTTGCGATGACATGCACACCACAAGAAGTTGTCCTGATAGATAAACCAAAGCGGCACCAGCATTGGCTCGTCGGCTTTGGCAATACTTAGACGCAGCGGTACCTGGACAGAACGCAGAAAGGTTTGATGTTCTTTTAACAGCATGGCGTTATGTTAACAGGAGACAGTTGAGATCAAACACGTTGGTGTTGTCGACTTTTTCTTTCGATCCTCGAAAAAAGTCAATTTCAAAAATGGGTTAACGTTCCATTGCGACGTATTACAATCTTCGAATGGCAGAAGAAGATCTACCAACACACTGGTTTGAGCGCGCAGACACCTCGCCTGATGAGCACTTTTACGCGCAACCTCGGCTGGTGACCCATATCGATGACGCCACCATTGAACAGCTGACCGCCTATTACAGGACGTTTATCCCCGCGGGCGCGGCTGTACTTGATCTTATGTCTTCCTGGATATCACACCTCCCCGATGATTTGGCACTGGACCGGGTCGCAGGATTGGGTATGAATGCTGAAGAACTAGCTCAGAATGATCGGCTGTCCGATTGGTGCGTCCACAATCTGAATACTGAGCCAGCGCTTCCGTATCCAGACGCAGCCTTCGATCGGATCGTCTTGGCCGTGTCGGTTCAATACTTGATCCAACCCATTGCGGTGATGAAGTCGGCCAGCCAGGTCTTGAAACCGGGGGGGAAGATCTGCATCGCGATGTCCCATCGATTGTTTCCAACAAAGGCTATTGCTGCATTCCAGCGCTTAGGACCGGAGGATCGAATCCGTCTGGTGATGGCGTATTTAGCAGAGGCCGGATTTGTTGATGTGGAATTTGTCGACAGGTCTCCATCGAATGCTGACCCACTTTGGTTGGTTGTGGGGCTTAATCCCTAGAAACGATGCTTGTGTTTGTCGCATTATTCATCGGTCAGGCTGAGCAGCTTCTGGGAGCCGCGCTCATAACCCATGGTCATGATGTGGCGATTACCCCGATTCCAGAATATCTTTAGGGTCACAGCGTTGATCAGCCAGCGCCCTCGACTTTTTTCCAATTGATCAATGTAATAGCCGCCCAGGGCGAAATCGTTGTTGCCCTGGTCGTTTTGTAGAAAGTGTTCGGCTTTCATGTACATCTTGCAGGTCGCACGTTCGCCGTCGATATCTACAATCGGATTGGTCATGACATGTTGTGTCGCGTCTAAACCCGTAAACAGATTTTTGCAGTTGGCAACCCAGTCGTCTGCTTGGAGGGTGCTGCGAGGTTGACCACTATAGTCTTGGAAGTCCATCGTTATTGTTTCGGTAAAGACTGACCTTAGTAGTTTGAAGTCTTTGGTATCGATGCCCATCGCATATTCGTAGCGTCTGCGGACAATTTCGTTATAGTCGATGAATTCCATTTGGACTCTCCAGCAATTCGGTAGGATTGAAGATGAACGACGGCTTTAAATCAGCACCGTTAGACTTACAAGAAATCATATCTACGGTCAAAGAGTCAGAATATGCAACCCTAACAAGAGCGGGCATGCCTGTCGCGAATCCTCTGTTCCACTACTTCAAACCGAGCGCGCCCACTATTGATATCGCAACTGGCCTCGCCTACCCATCTAAGGCTGATCGCGTGAGAGACAATCCGCGTCTGGGTCTGCTGTTGGGGTCATCGGTTCATGCATATGACCCCATTGCGATGCTGGAGGCTGGGCAGCCAGCGGACAGAAATCTGCAGGATCAACCCATCGTCGCCATTGCGGCTATGGGTGCGGTGCGTGATCGAGACCTGCAAGCCAACACAGATAAGTATGTGGACCTGTTCTTGGACGAACATCCTGCGATCGGTCCGTCGGATTGGCAGACAATGCGTACCATGACGAACTACTGGGTCAGGATCTGGGTGGAATGTACGCCTGTAAAAATTTGGTGGTGGCCGGACGGGAATATCGAAGATCCACCCTGCGTATGGGAAAACGAAATTCGGACCTATCCCAATTCGGATACTAAACCCAATGGAGTCAAAACCCCTCGAGCGAACTGGCCTGCAGAGGATTGGCGCGAGCGTGCAGAGTCTGTCGTCGCACGGTTCCCGCAACCGGTACTGACCTCGCTAACACCGGATGGTTTTCCCATACCGTTGCCCACTCAGCGCGCTGAAAGAACAAGGAACGGCTTTAGGCTTGCGCTTCCAGCAACCGCGGTTGAACGTATCGACGGCCAAGCGTCTTTGTCCTTTGGAGCCCTGGCCACATTTACAGGCGAAATTATCGGCGATCAATTTGTGGTGCACAGGCTGATCGGCAACTTACCCAGCGTGTTTCAAAATGCTGGTGATGAGCACAAAGCCATGGCTACGCGGCAATCGTTGGAGCTCGCTCGAAGAAATCAGAAGATGCCGTTAATTCGTCAGGGCGCTTATTTTGCCGAAGTCTAATATCGAATGGCCGTTGATACTGATGAATCTGGCTGTTCGTGAAGTGTTCTGGTTTTTGCGACCACCGCTTTGTAAAACTTGGGCTCGAGGTAAGGCTTAAGTGCGAGCTCAAGCGATTCGTGGTTGCGCAATATTTGCTGTTCAGAACCTTCTTTGCCGGCAAGTATTTCGGCGTAGCGAGGCCAACTCGTCCATAGAACCCACAAAATTTCAGCGAGTTTATTAATCTCGGATTTCTTAAGTTTTTGTGCCCCGGCGGGTGACGCTAGCAGGTGCGTCAAGATTGTACGAACCTGTGCTGTGCCGCGCTCGCAAAACTGCCGATACCTGTCAGTTAGGGATTTGTCCTGAGCAACTAGTTCGATCGATGAGGAGAAGAAAAATCGATATTGCCATAGGACCTTGGCTCCGCCGATGAGCACTTGCGCGAGTTGCGCAGGAGTGGGGGCCTCATCGACTTCCAGGATAAGCACATCATCCAGATCCAATTGAAGTCGGGTGAGCACCTCGGTCAGAATTTCTTCGCGATTCCTGAAGTGGTAGTACAGATTGCCTGGACTGATTTCCAGATGCTCAACCAGTTGTGTTGTGCCGACTGCGCTGCCGCGTTCGTTCATAAGTTCTACGGTCGCATCAATGATTCGCTGGCGGTTGCTCACGAAGGCTCCTTAGTTTTAGAGGGTTTACTCTATAGAGGGAACACTCTAAACTCTTTTGTAATAGGGAAAAAGGGGAAAATAAATGAATCTGGATGGATTTCCAAAAGAACTAACCGATCCGCTGCACGAGCACCTGCGTCGTTATCTTGAAACGGACGGCGAGGATGGCTATCTCTGGGATTCCACAGTTGTGGGGGGCGCCGGTACAGTAACGACCTTGATATTAAGGACGATCGGCAGAAAGTCAGGTAACGAACTTGTCACGCCGCTCATATTTGGAGAGGAAAACGGCAAGTATGTGATCGTCGCATCCAAAGCTGGCTATTCCCAAAATCCCTCGTGGTTCTGGAACCTGCAAGCGGCAGAAGAAGTAGACATCCAAATCAAAGCTGATCGATTTATGGCAACCAGTCGAGTTGTTGAGGGTCGGGAGAGGATCCGCCTCTGGGACAAAATGGTCGAAATTTATCCTCCCTACACGAGCTATCAAGCGGCGACAGATCGGCAGATTCCGGTTGTAGTCCTGACCAGGGTGTAGGTTGATGCTGAAAAATAAGCGCATTATGGTCACCGGCGGGGCGTCGGGTATCGGCTTGGCGACGTGTGCTCACCTGTTGTTACTCGGCGCTCGTGTTGCCCTCTGGGACTTGGATACGGCTCACATTGACGCTGCCCTGTCCCAGCTTGGAGCAGAAGACGCCTGCATCGGTATTGCTGTAGATGTTACTGATGCGCAAGCCGTCGAAGCCGCGATGGAGCAAACGCTGACTGAGTTCGAGATACTCCATGGCGCGTTTAACAATGCGGGAATCGGCTCAACTACGTTGCCGCTTGCTGAAATGAGCGAGGCAGATTTTGATCGTGTTATCGGAGTTGATCTCAAAGGCGTCTGGTTGTGCATGAAGCATGAGTTGCTGCACATGCAACACCATGGCGGAGCCATCGTAAACAATGCCTCCGTTGCCGGTCTTGTTGCTTTGGGAGGGCAAAGTGCGTACACAGCTTCGAAACATGGGGTTGTTGGCCTAACCAAGACCGCTGCGGTCGAGTATGCGCCGTCGCGAGTGCGGGTAAATGCCGTTTGCCCGGGGGCCGTCAAAACGCCGATATTGGGCCACTTGGAGGCGGCGGGCATCGATGAATCAGCTTTGGCTGCCCTGGCACCAATGGCAAGGATCGGTAACCCGGACGAGATTGCCAAAGCGGTCGCTTGGCTGATTTCTGATGAAGCGAGTTTTGTTACGGGTACCGCAATGTCTGTAGATGGTGGTTGGTCGGCGCAGTAAGACTACCGAGGGGAGGGTAGATAAATGCAAACACTAGAGCCCAGCTGGGCAGGGGCAGATCCGTTTGATCCGTCATTCCGAGATGATCCGTATCCAGCTTTGAATCAATTGCGTGAATCACACGCTGTCAATTTAACGCCGGTCGGAACCTACCGAATCACTAGATTCGAGGACGTGAAAAACATATTTAAGGATGCCGACACCAGCATGACGCTGGCGAATGGTGAGTCTCCTAACTTTCATCCAGCCGATGAGCGCGGCAGTTTTCGTGAATTCGTTTTGAATCTTGATGATCAAGAGCATCTACGCCTGAGGAAGCTACTCTATAAGTCATTTAACAATCGGGTGGTGCGGCGCTTTGAGGTCGAGGCGTACGACATTGTCGATAAAACCTTAACCAAAGCCTTGGCGGATGGCGGCATGGACGTTATCGATGACCTGGCTCACTTAGTCCCCTCTCAAATTGTTTGTCGGATTATGGGGGTGCCGGATGCGGACCGTGAAATCTTTTCACATTGGACTGCCGCGCGAACAAATGCTTTTTTCGCAAAATTTTTGCCTGAAGAAGTTATCTCAACTCTGGTTCAGGCTGGAAACGATATGGCAGATTACTTTGACGTCATGGTTAAAGCGCGTAGAAAAGATCTGCGGGATGACTTTATCAGCGAGCTTATCAAGGCGGAAGAAGATGGGGATCGGATGTTGGATGGGGAGATTGTTGTGCAAGCGATCGGGATCATCGTCGCAGGGTTTGAAACAACCATTGGTCTTATCGGAAATGGCACAAGAGCGCTGGTAGAACATCCTGAGCAAATGATCAAGCTGCAGGATAATCCGGATCTTCTAAATAACTGCGTCGATGAATGTTTACGCTACGACGCTCCAATTCTCTTTAACTGGCGGGTCCTTCGGGAGCCTTATGTCATTGACGGCTTTGAAATACCTGCGGACGCGGTCATTTGGCAAATGCTCTCATGTGCAAACAGAGACCCGCGCTTTTTCGATAGGCCCGACGAGTTCTTGATTGATCGAAAAGATGTCGCGCACCAGAGCTTCGGCGGTGGTAGCCACTTTTGCCTGGGTAACATGTTGGCCAAAGTGGAAGCGCGCGTTTCCATTGGTCAACTGGCTGAGCGGACGAAAGGACTGACCATAGAGGCCGGAGACACGGAGTGGTCCGAGTCTTTTTTTCGAGTGTTGGGCAAATACCCGATCTCGTTTCGGTAGTTGTAGATCATGAGAGCCGTTCTATGTTTATTGCTGTTTACCCCACTCACTTCTCTGGCAAAGCCAGATTTGAGTGGGGTTTGGAACTTCAGCACGTTGACGCCGCTCGAACGCCCGGTGGAGTTTGGAGATAAAGCCGTATTAACGCCCTCCGAAGCGCAGGCACTCTTGCAAAAGGTCTTGCCTCCAGACAAAAAGGATGAACCTTATGGGGTGGCGAAACTGGATGTTGAGGTTTACAACGATTTTTGGTTTGACGCAGGTCAGGAGCTGGATGTTGAACGGCGTACATCCTTGATCATCGATCCGCCAAATGGACGATTGCCAAAGGTTCTGCCGGAAGCAGAGGCGCATCGTCTCGCTCAGAACAAAAAGAGAAAGTTTCCCGTGCGTGCTCTTGCTACGTTTAGTGTGGGCCCCGACTATCCGCATGAACACCCGGAGTCTCTTGGCTTGTCGGAGCGATGTTTAGTCGGTTTTAATGCCGGGCCACCAATTACACCGAGCTTCTACAACAACAATCTCAGGATTGTACAAACCGAGGCATACGTCATGCTCATGACGGAAATGGTGCACGACGTGCGTATCATTCCTCTGGATGGGCGCTCACACTTGCCTGAACACATCCATCAGTGGCTCGGCGTTCCTCGGGGTCATTGGGACGGGGACACACTAGTTGTGGAAACGAAAAACTTTACAGATAAAGTGCCAGCTTTCACATTACCGGTGAATCTTTCAGTTCAAGAGGTAAACGGGGCGTTAGGTTCCGGGACAGATTTGCATGTCACAGAACGCTTTTCGCTGACGGAAGCTGGATTGCTTAAATATGAGGCTACTCGCACAGCGCCCAAGACATTTGTCATGCCTTTTACGATGCGTGTTTACATGCGACCCACTCGCGACAAGATTTACGAGTATGCCTGCCATGAAGCAAACTACGGGATGGAAGGCATTCTAAAGGGCGTTCGTAGAAGGGAGGCGGATGGCGAAATCTAATGGATCTGTAATAAGCACATTTCCATTCTTTCGGATTGTGCTCAACCATAACGGCCGGAATACAAATTCATGGTTTGGTAAGAAGTGATATCGGTGAGGAGGGGCGATGTTGCTGGATCACAAACCTAGCGCGACACATTTTGTTGAGGGCGAACAGGCACAAGAATTGCGGTGCACGAATGGGGTAATCCCTAAGGCCCGCCTGTCATTTGCATCTATGCCTTTATGCAAAGCCACTTGGGCTATATTCCCGTTGCGACCGGTCCTTTGGCCAAGGAGTGCCGTATTTTGACGGTGGATAATCGTGGGCACGGCGACTCTGATAAACCCGACGATGTTAATGCCTACAACAACGGTGACTTGCTTGCTGATGATGTTGCCGGGGCGGTGTCGCTCACCAATGGTAAACCTCCAGTGTTAGTTGGTTGGTCTATCGGTGGTGTCATCGTTGGAGACTACCTGGCCAAGTATGGAGACGGGGCGATTGCGGGTCTGGTCTATCTGGGCGCTGGCTTTGTTCTAGGTGAGGGTATGCACCGCTTTTTACATGAAGACTTTGCCCGCGTAGTGGGTGACGCTTCTTCGCCTCATCTTCCGACCTCAATCAGCGGCGCGGTCGCGGTGGATCGATATTGCACCTACGCCCCCCTCACGCCTGAAGATTTTACGGTTATGGTCGCCGCCAGCATGGCTGTACCGGTGGAGGCAAGAATAGGATTACTGGCACGAGAATATGTTGATCACATTTTGAACACGCACCCCTCCGTATCCGTTCCGGCGCGCTTTTTACATGGGCTGGAGGAACAGGTTGTTCTACCAGTTTCCGGAGAGGAAGGCGCTGCGGCAATGCCCAATAGTAAATATGTGCCGCTTGAAAAAATTGGACACTCTCCGTCGCTGGAATGTCCAGATGAGGTGGCTTTGGCTATTCGAGAAGTCATGGCGGAAAGTCAATCGTGATAGTCGCGATGATTTGCGCTGACGAACAGACCTCTAGACCAGCTAACAAAGATTTTTATCGTCGCAGCTGACCAAGTTGTGTACCCGCTCTACCATCTCTTTCGCCGTGTGGTCTTTGTATCCAATCGGGCGTTCGCTTTTTTGCTACCCAACTCCTATGATGTAGCGTTTTTTCTGGGGGATACTGGATATGAGCACGCCCACAAAAATATTGCTCAGCGAAGATGAGATGCCCACTCAATGGTATAACGTGGTGCCAGACTTACCTGAACCACCGCCACCACCCTTACATCCTGGCACTCATCAGCCTGCAGCGGCCGAAGATTTCGGCCCACTGTTTCCACAAGCGCTGATCGCACAGGAAATGTCGGCTGAGCGCTACATCGATATCCCGTCTGAGGTATTGGATGTGTATCGCTTATGGAGACCAAGTCCTTTGTTTCGTGCGCACCGCTTGGAAAAGCTACTAGATACCCCCGCAAAAATTTACTACAAATACGAAGGGGTCAGTCCTGCCGGTTCGCACAAACCCAACACGGCGGTGCCTCAGGTTTATTACAACGCCCAGGAAGGGATCACCAAACTGACGACTGAAACCGGTGCTGGGCAATGGGGCAGTTCGCTTGCCTTTGCCTGCGCACAATTTGGGTTGGAATGCGAAATTTGGCAGGTGGCAGCTTCTTACAAAGCCAAACCCTACCGTCGAACCATGATGGAAGTGTGGGGTGGTCGGGTGCACCCAAGCCCAAGCGAAGTCACGGAATACGGTAGGTCACTACTGGCCGAAGACCCTGAACATCCAGGATCGCTTGGCATCGCTATTTCGGAAGCTGTGGGCGAAGCGGTGCAGGATGAAAATACCCGCTATGCGCTGGGGAGTGTTTTAAACCACGTATTGTTACATCAGACGATCATTGGAGAGGAAGCGTTGCTCCAGCTGGCGAAGGTAGGAGAGACGCCTGACGTATTGGTTGGATGTACGGGTGGCGGTTCAAACTTTGGCGGTTTAGCGTTTCCTTTCTTAAGGGAGAAACTGGCTGGAAACATGAACCCCGTCATTCGCTGTGTAGAACCCAGCGCTTGTCCTACTTTAACGAAAGGTGAATATCGTTATGACTTTGGTGACACCGCAGGGCTCACACCCTTAATGAAAATGCATACCCTGGGCCATGGTTTTATCCCAGAACCGATCCATGCGGGTGGTTTGCGCTATCACGGTATGGCACCGTTGGTTTCACATGTTTACGAATTGGGTTTGGTCGAAGCAATCAATATCCCGCAAACGGAGTGTTTTGCCGGTGCTCTGCAGTTTGCAAAAGCAGAAGGTATCGTGCCAGCACCTGAACCCACCCATGCGATAGCGGCGGCCGTACGAGAAGCCCTGGTTTGTAAAGAACGTGGCGAAGAAAAAACGATCTTAACCGCCCTGTGCGGACATGGCCATCTGGATTTGGCGGCTTATGAAAAGTACCTGGCTGGCGAAATGGTGGATTTGGACCTTGCGGATGAGACCATCGCCGAGGCCATGCAAGACGTGCCAGTGATCGGGTAAACACGTCTCAATATAATCGTTCGAGGAGAGATGCGAATGAAGTTGATTATTGTTGCCTTGGTTGCGACGCTCACCGCGGTTGGGATTGGGCGGACGTCAGCCCAAGAATCAGGAAGCACAAGCGACTCTCAGAGTATTAGTGCTCTGATTGAAGAGGTTGTCGTGACCGCGCGGCGTCGGGAAGAGGGCCTGCAAGATGCGCCCTTAGCGGTTTCCGCGTATAGCCAGGATGCCCTGGACTATCGTGGTGTCTCTCAGCTGGGTGAGATCGCCAAATTTGTACCCAGCCTGACGCTGCAAAACAACCCGAGTTTTGGGGGTGCTTCCAATTCTGCGGCCATCTATCTGCGGGGCGTTGGTCAAAAAGAATTTTTGCCAACAACTGAGCCCGGTGTTGGACTTTATGTAGATGGCGTCTACATTGCGCGTTCTGTAGGCGGGATCTTGGACATTTTGGATGTGGAAAGGCTGGAGGTGCTCCGTGGTCCCCAAGGCACGCTCTTTGGCCGAAACACAATTGGGGGAGCCGTCTCGGTTACTTCGGTTAAGCCGCAACCCGGTGAAGAGTTCTCTGCATCGGTGAAGGTGGCGGGTGGTACGGACGATTTTATAAGGCTGCAAGGTAACGTCCACGTACCTGTCAGCGATAGTCTTGCAGCTCGATTGTCGATCGCGTCTATCGAACAGGACGGTTATGTGGATCGTACAGATGGCATTGACCTGGGCAATGATGACACCTTTACAGGCCGACTTGCCCTGGCGTGGGAGATCTCTGATAACGCTCGCTTGGATATCGCCATTGACCACACTAGAGATCGAGAGAATGGACCTGCGATGGAATTGCTGGGGATCGATTTTACGGACTTAAGTCAACTCAATGGCGTGGTATTAGCGCCGCCGCCGCCACTTGCATTTATTCACAACGTGACGACGGCCGCTCTGGGTCCAGGAGTTCCGTGCGCCGTCACAGATCCAGCAGGCAATGGCATCACCTCTAACCCAGCTTCCCCTAACTGTTATGACAGTCGCTATATCGGAGCGGACGAGAATGGGGGTACCTCACCCGCGTTTTCTGACACCGATATTCTAGGATTGTCTGCCACTCTGGATTTGTCGTTAAACGATAACCTCGATTTAAAAAGCATCACCGCGTGGCGTGATCTGGAATCAGAGTTTGCGCGGGATGGCGATCACTCTCCCCATCGTATCTCCACGCTGTTTGACGATCTTGAGCAATCGCAGTTCAGCCAAGAGGTTCAATTGATTGGAACTCACGAAAACCTAAATTGGATTGCGGGCTTTTACTACTTTCAGGAAGACGGAGACAATGAGAACATCCTTGATTTTACGGTCTCCAACTTCAGGTCCGGCGGTGAGTTTGATAACACCGCCTGGGCGGCGTTCACGCAGGTAACATTTGACTTGAACGACCAACTTCAGCTTACCCTGGGTGGCCGTTACACCGATGAGGAAAAGTCATTCCTGCCAGATCAAATCATATTCACCAACTACTTCGCGGGGATCAGCGCGTTAGTCCCACCGGGTAATCCGCTGGCGGCCTTGGATGCTCCGTTCTTACAAGCCGGCTCACGGATACTGCCGCTATTGGAAAAAGACATTGATATCAGTGAGTTTACTCCGATGGCAAATTTGTCATGGAATCTCAATGACAACACCATGGTGTATCTGAATTATTCGGAAGGTTTTAAGTCAGGTGGTTTTACCCAACGTGTGTTCCCCCCCATCGTTGCTGGATTCACGGCACCCCCTGGCACCCCTGATATCGATTTGATCCCCACTTACGAGCCTGAATTTGTTGACGTAATAGAGCTAGGGATTAAATGGAGTGGGTTTGATAATCGAGCTCGAGTTAACGCAGCCTGGTTCTCGACGGATTATGAAGATCTCCAGGTACAGGTGTTTAACAGCGTAGCGCCGGTCACCCAGAATATTGGGGAAGCCTCTATTCAGGGGTTTGAAATTGAAGCGTTGTTCGCGCCGGGAGGTGGCTGGTTTTTAGAAGGTAGCGTGTCTTTGTTGGATGCAGAATACGATGATATTGACACCGGCATTACCCTGATTGGAGAAGGGTTTGAATTTGAGCGCGTTCCGGAGACCACAGCGAGTATTGGCTTGTCGAAGGAATTTGATAGTGCCGATTGGGGCTCGTTGGTGATCCGGGTGGATTGGAGTTACCGCTCCGAAACGTTTAACGATGCGTTCAACACACCCATTCTGGAAACCGATGCCTACGATTTGTTCGACGCCAGCATTCGCTGGAGCAACCCGGAAGAAGATTGGACAGTTGTGTTGTCGGGACTTAATTTAGGTGATGAAGAGTATCTGCAGACGGGCGTTTATGGCACAGCGTTTCAGGTGTTTGAAGGCGTATTCGACCGTGGTCGTCAATGGCGGTTGGAAGTACGCAAGGATTTTTAGAACAAGTTGAGGGAAATGTCATGGCGCGTGTGAAAATTGCCAAACCCGAAGAGGTCACCCATCCCGGGGTGGCAGAAATCTTTGCCTGGGTCACCGAAATGGAAGGCAGCGTGCCTAACCACTTTTATGTTGAGATGAACTTCCCTGACTTTTTCCTTGCCAAACTGGGCGCAACCAAGACGCTCTGGGAAGCTGGTGAGCTGACGATGGAGGAAATCCAACACGTAGGCATCTTGGTTTCACAAGCCAATGGGTGTGCTTACTGCACTGCGGCCTTCTGCACGATCCTTAACCATGGCTTGGCGACGCCACAAGACTACGTGGCGGATTTATTGACCAAAGGCGTAAAGGGGGTCGAAGCGTCTCGTTTGAGCGCGATCTTGAACTATGCACTTGCGGTCAATGCGGATCCGGCGTCTGTCACGGATGAAGCAGTGGACGGGTTGCGAGATGCGGGTTTAACTGACAAAGGCATTGTGCAGCTCACCCATGTGGTCAGCGATTTTAGAGCCTACAATACTTTGAACCTGGCCTTGCAGACGGACTACGACTATCGGGATTTCTGGCGTGAGTTGGCGTTTAAGTCCTGATCAGGCCCAGCAACTATTAAAAGCTGGCGACTAGATTCAGTGTGGCGCAGAGTGCGCTTCAACCACGCTCGCCAAGTGTCGCAGGTGTTTTGCGATATGCTCGCCGTGCAAACTGGTTTGCGCCACTTCAATGAGCTCCTGGGCCAGGGCTTCGACGATGAGTTCTGCCTCTATCCATTGTTCTTGGGCTGATTTAACACCGTTTGCAACTTCCTTTCTTGCCGCGGCACGATCTGTGGAGCGAACCGTTTCAATGAGCTTTTGAACGTCATCAGTGTTCGTATTCATCAATCTGCATCCTTTCTGTTGGATGATCAATCAAGGTCGGATCGGGCAGACCGCTTTGCCGGATCTCTTTCAGCATGAGATCCGAAAGCAGGTGCCCGATCACAATGGCTTACCACGCTGCGCGGTAAAGGCCCTCAAGTGCATCGGGATCGACCGGGCGTGGGTTTGTCAGATTTACGGGGTCTGCCACAGCATCCTCAATCAGGACAGGGAGAAGTTCGTCTGACCCGCCTAGATCTCGAATGGACTTATCGATACCGATGTCGGCTCGCAGCTGTATGGCGGCATCTATCGCTCCCGTGCCTGTTGCAGGTCCGGATGGTGCAAGCACTCTTGCGACTTCAGCGTACTTCTCTTCGCGCTGCGGCATGTTGTATTCCATCACGTGGGGTAACATGGTGGCCAGAGTTTGGCCGTGTGCGGCATTGAGTCTTGCAGATATCGCATGCCCCGTGCCGTGTACCGAACCCAGTCCAGATACGTTGAATGCGATGGCTGCCATGGCAGATCCCAATAACATCTGCGAGCGTGCTTCAATGTCAGAACCATCCTCTACAACTCTGCGGAGGTTGCCGGCGACCTTGCTGATTGCTTCTAGGGCAATCGTATCTGAATAGTTGCTGGCGCCCAGCGAAACGAACGCTTCAACCGCGTGGGTCAGAACGTCGTATCCACAGGTGGCTGTTGGGTAAGTCGGTAGGCCCACTGTAAGATCTGGGTCAAGTACCGCAAAAGCAGGGGTAATGCTTGGGTGTATGACGTAGGTCTTGCGGCCGAGTCGGGTGTTGGTAATGACACAGGCGCTGTTGGTTTCAGAACCTGTACCTGCGGTTGTCGGCACGGCGATGACTGGTGCTGTTGCGTTGGACGGATTTGTCCCCTGAAGTTCTTCCACCGTGCCGCCATTGGCTGCCAGCAGTGCAATTGACTTGCCGCAGTCCATTGAAGAACCACCACCGATTGGCACCACGCAGGCATCGCCAAGCTCGCGAAGTTTTTCTGCACCGGCCTCGACGTTCAGGTCCGTTGGATTTGGCTCGACCCCGTCAAAAACATCGACATTCAAATTTGCGGCCTTAAGCGCCTCTAATAATGGGTCCAGCACGCCACTGGCTGCGAGATTTTTGTCGGTGACAATCAGCGCCGCGCTTTTACCCAGTGATTGAATCTGGTTGTTCAGGTTTTGGCTGGCGCCTCTGTTAAATACAATCGTCGGCAATGGCCGTACGACAAAGTTTTCTTCTGAAAGCAAGGCTGTACTCCCTATAAGAATTGATATGTTATAACGTTAAACGTAGGGTAAGTGAAATTCTCCGCAAATAACAGACATGTTCATCGATAATCCAAACAAGTAAGGAAGACCCAAAATGATGTCCGGTCCCATCCCACAGAGCTATGAAGAGTGGCGCCACTGCATTACGGTGGAGTGTGGCATTCCGCTCACTGCAGAATTTGTTGCAGAACGCCTTTCGATATGGCGCAATGAAGACCTAGAAGAAACTCAGCGTTTTAGAAGCCTTTACGGTGACGTACATTGGCAAGCTACGATCGGCTGGTTTGAACAAGCCGCAAACGAAGTCGGATAACGTTCTCGGGGAGTGGGTTGTGTTCAAAAGACTAGTATCGATTGCATTGGTGGGGACCATGATAGGTTGTGCGGCGCCAGAGCCGCCGAGCGATCAGGCTGCCCCAACACCGGATGCAAACAGCGCAGCGCACGCCGCGAGCGGTAATGCTGATGAACGGGCAGCACTTGCTGCGGGTTCAACGCTGCCGCAACCTGTTAACGTCGTCGACCTCTTAAGTTGCGAAACCATCGGCGGTATGACACCACATTGTGGCTATAAGAATCCTGAAGATTTGGTGCACATCCCAGATACGGATCTCTTAATTGTCAGTGAAATGGGAGAGTTTATGGCGGACTCTCCAGGCACGCTTTCCCTGTTGAACACGGCCACTGGGAAAAGAGAAACGTTGAGTATCGACTGGACGGGTGCCGCTGAATCCTGGGGTGAACGTGACTGCCCAGCACCCCAATCCGCCGCCTTTAGTCCCCATGGTATAGACCTGGTGCGGCGAGAAACAGGTGACCTGTCCCTGCTTGTGGTGAATCACGGTGGCCGCGAATCAATCGAGTTTTTTGCGGTTTCGCCGACAGGCGATCTGGCTTGGCGTGGTTGTGCAATGCCCCCGGGGGATCCCTTTCTCAATGACGTTGCGGCGCGACAAGACGGCGGTTTTTATGTGACGCATATGTGGAATAAGTCGGGGAAATTCGACGAGATCGTGGCAAACCTGTTGGGTGGTGTTGCGACGGGTTGGGTTTGGGCGTGGACAGCTGAGGGGGGCTTTGTCCAGCTGCCGCAAACCAACGATTTAATGCCGAACGGTATCGCTATAGATGCTGAGGACAAAACGCTATACGTTAATCTGTATTTTGGAAACAAAACGTTTGCCTTCGACTTATCCACCAACACACGCGGGCCAGAAGCCGAATTACGTCAACCGGATAACGTGTCGGTTGATCCTGATGGCACGCTTTGGATTGCCTCGCACCAGCACGACGCCATTCAACAGGCTTGTACAGGGGTTACGCAAGGCCCCTGCTTGTTACCCTTTCAGGTGGTGACAATCAATCCTGATACGTTCGAATCCAAATCAGTGTTAGATCATGCCGGTTCCCCGATGGGCTACGCCACGGTTGCGCTCAAGGTAGGTAATCGTATTTACTTAGGGACGGCCCATGGTGATCGGGTTGTGAGCATCGAGTTATAGGAAGCCAGAGTGAACCAGAATTTAAACAGTCCCTCCTTAAGTGAACAGACGGAAGCAGTAGAACCCTGCTGCACTGATGAAACATGCTGTCCGCCGCAAACACCGTTTATACGAGAAGTGCCTAAGGTCGGTCGTAACGAGCCTTGTCCTTGCGACAGTGGCCGTAAATTCAAAAAGTGTTGCGGGACGTAGGGCAAACGCGCCCCCGTGCCAACGCGACACATTCAGCCGCTCATATTCTTAATCAAGGAAAAGAACGACGCATAGTCCGAGATGTTTCTTGCATCGTCCGGTTGGGCGGTGCGTGCCAGAATGACCTGATCTGCTAATCCTGCGTACTCCTCAACCCTTGCCATACAAGTTTCGAGGGTGCCGGTGATGGTCATGGTGTCCACCACTTCGTCGGGTACCCAGTTCATGGCCTCTTCTAATCTGCCTGCAGGCATCAGCTCTGATGCTTTGTTAGCAAACTCATCAAAACCCAGCTGTCTGAGCTGCAGATCGTAGTATGGGTGTGGAATGGGGTGGAACAATTTACAAATTGACGCCCGGCTGGCTCTGCGAGCAAGTTCGGGATCACGATTGATACTCAACGTGGCGGCCATCGGAAAGGCAAGTTCGGCTGGGTCTCGCCCGGCGCTTTGGGCGCCGTCTATAGCATTTGGTCGCACGATATCGCGCATAAATTGGGTTGAGGACATGATGCCTACTGCTACACCATCGGTGACTTCACCTGCCAGGTGTAGCATGTTGGGACCCGAAGCCGATAGGTACACTGGGACATGCTCGCTGGCCGGATCCCATGATGCCCGCCAGCGAATACGATGGGTTTCACCCTGATAGCGCACGCGCTCAGCGGCTTTCCCGTTGACAACCTGTCGAACGATGGTCAAAAAATCCCGCATTTTGGCCAGGGACTTTTTCGAATCGATACCCATATACAGTTCGTTGAAGTGCAGATTCCCGGTACCTACGCCTAGCACAAATCGCCCCCCGCTGATCTCGTTTAGATCGCGCGCCTCGATGCCGGTCATCCAAGGCTCTCGTGCATAGGCGTTGACGATGTACGTGCCCACCTGCACTCGTTCGGTTGCGTTGATGACTTGTGCTGCGGTGATTGTCGCACTGCGGCCCGCGTCTACCGTATAGACTGCGTCTATGCCCGCTTGTTCGGCCCTTTGAGCAAGGGTTGTCAACGTTTTGATGGAGTCTTCAAACCCCAGCATCATGCCCAGTTTCATCACGCTTCTCCTTTTAAATAGTGTTATGGAGTATCCAGTCCGAAGCCCGCCAACCCAGGGCCATTGCGGGTCCATTCGTATTACCTGAAATTAATGTTGGCATCGCGGAACAATCGGCTACACGCACGCCTTGCACTCCCCTGACTCGCAGTTGTCGGTCCAGTACCGCTTGATCATCTTGACCCGTGCGACAGGAACCCGTGGCGTGTAATCCGCTGGTGGCATAACGTCGTACTGCCTGCAATATGTCTGAATCGGTCTGACAGTCTGCTCCAGGGATCTTTTCTTCACCCACATACGCTTGAAGCGCGGGTTGTCGCACAAACTGTCGCATGGCGCGGATCATATTGACCATGGCCTGCTGATCGTATTCGGTTGTGAGCCAATTTGGCGTGATCTTGGGTGGTGTTGATGGATCTGCGCTGGTGATGCGTATTTCACCTTCGCTGGTCAGATTCAAAAGCTGTCCGTAAATGGTAAACCCAGGTTCACGCTCGGGTTCGTACAGTCGAAGGGCAGCCTTCCCGGGGATTCGAGAGACGGGGGTGCGAGAAAAGGTAAAGGCGCTCAAATACAGTTGCGTGTCAGGTCGATTTGCGCCCGCTGTAGAACGCGTAAATGCGCCAATCTCGAACGGTCCGGTTGCCATAGGACCTGACCGCCTGGCGTAGTACTCCAGCACACTTGCGATCAAGCCTGCACCGCGAAAGTGATGGTTTAGACCCTTTTCCTTGTGCAGCTTGAAGGGAATTGAAAAGCCCAGGTGTTCTCGCATTCGTCGACCGACGTCGGGTGCATCACACACCACGGGTATATTTAATGGTTCAAGTAGGTCGCTTGGCCCGACGCCGGATAGCTGTAGAATTTTGGGTGACATCAAAGCCCCGGCGGACAAGATGATCTCACCAGCAATGCCAAATTGAGTGGTTTGACCTTTCACATCAACCTCTACGGCCACGGCTTGAGTGTTTTCAAAAACGATTCGTCGCACAAGAGCGTGGTTCAGGATTGTCAGGTTCGGGCGTTTCTTTACCGGGTTTAAAAACACACGAGCGGCGCTCATGCGTTGGCCTTTTTTAATGGTGTGGTTGTAATAGCCAACGCCTTCCAATGATGGGTGGTTGAGATCATCGCGCCGAGGCAAGCCAAACTGTTCTCCCGCCTCGATGATTCGATCGGCCAGAGCATATCGGTGTTTGCCCGCAGACACCGGCAGAGGTCCGGCACCGCCACGGTGCTCGTTTTCGCCTAGATCATGGTTTTCCATCTGCTTGAAAATCTTGAGCATAGTGTCCCAATCCCAGCCCCCGCCGGCCATTGCATCCCATTCGTTATAGTCTTCCGGGTGACCGCGAGAATAGATCATGCCGTTTACGGAACTGGAGCCCCCAAGACCCTTACCGCGTATCCATTGAGGCTCGGACTGAGGATCCAGACGCGCATCTTTGTCGATTGAAAAAGACCAAGTGGCGCTTGCGTCTTGCCCGAGCTTTGCGAAGCCCTTTGGCATATTGAAAAGCGGTCCTCGATTTTTACCCCCAGCCTCTAAGAGCAACACGGAATGAGCGGGGTTAGCTGATAGGCGGTTGGCTAATACGCAGCCAGCCGATCCAGCACCAACGATGATGTAGTCGTATTTACTCACAAAAACTACCGAGTCCGTTATGGGATTAACATGATTAAACTGGCAATTTTTCTGTGTGTAAACACGCTCTCAGTGGACGCTGGTTGCATCCGGCACAGTTGATCGCTTTTAGTCAGCGACCTTTAAATTGCGCCTCCCGCCGCTCCACAAATGACTGAATACCCTCTTTGGCATCTTCGGTGTTCATTACCTGCTCGCGCACCTCGGTGATTGCGGCGACCGCGGCGGCTTCACCGGCTTCGATATACTTGCGTCCTGCGGTCTTGGTGGCTTGGATACCCAGAGGTGCATTCCTTTTGATAATCTGGGCAAGCTCCATGGCGCGTTCGATTTGCGTGCCTGCCGGCACCACCTCCTGAACCAGCCCTACTCGATAAGCTTCCTCTGCGCCAAACTCGTCACACAGAAGTAAGTGATACATGCCGTTTCCCCAACCCGCGCGCTCAATATAGCGAAAGTGCGCGCCGCCTAGCGGGGCAATTCCTCGTTTTGCTTCCATTTGGCAAAATCGGCAGTCGTCGGCCGCAACGATGATGTCTCCTGCCAACGCCATTTCGATGCCGATGGTGAAGCAAATGCCTTGAACCGCGGTGATAATGGGTTTACTGCAGGTATTGCCAAGTCCAAATGCATTGATGTTTGATTCTGGAATTGGCGTTGGGTTAGCACCGGGTCCAAAAAATTTTGGCATATCCAAACCTGCGGTGAAATAGTCACCCTCCGCCGTGATCACGCCCACCCACAGGTCGGGATTGTTGTGCAACTCTGTGAGCGCGTTGGATAGCTGCAGCATCATGTCTGGATGAAAAGCGTTCTTCTTGGCTGGGTTGCTGATGGTTATTCTGAGAATGTGATCCTCGGCTTCGCTCAGAACGACGCCTTCGTTTGGTTCAGACATTGTCTTTCTCCCTGGAATGAATCTAGTGGTGTGATTCTGTCAGATGTTCATGGGTTTCTAGTACACCGTGACGCGGTGTAATTCTCGGCGATAGCCCTCAAAGCCACCTGTTGCTCGATGCACTACGCTGCGGTTGTCCCATAGGACCAGCATATCCTTTGCCCATCGATGAATGTAAATAAATTCTTCTTTGCTTTGCCAGTTGTTCAGCTCAAAAATCAGTTTGTACGCGTCTTCTTCGTTCATTCCCTCAAAACCCACGATGTAGGACAACCCGCTTAAGAATCCCCTGCGACCCGTCTCGGGGTGTACCGGCGCAAGTGGATGTGTGTGATACATATGTTCTGCACCTTCGGACGGGCGAATATCCATAGCGCCATTATCCTCAACCTTGCCGTACGCGCCTTTCAGCGAGTAGCCAAGTTTGGGTGAGTGAATCGCTTGCAGTCCGTCAAATCGTGCGTGCATCTCCTTCGGCATGGACTCAAAAGATAGATGCTGATTTGAAAACTCGGTGCTTCCGCCATGCGGTGGGATATCTAGCGCGTACAGGACTGTCCCCCGAGGTGGGGTGGGCATAAAACTCCAGTCAGAGTGCCAGAATTCGGCAAAGATTTTGTTGGTGTCCTGTGCCTCTCGCTTAACCGCGGCAGTGTACTTGCGGCCGGGTATGGGGTTAAAGAAGGGGTCCTCACCCAGACTGCCAAACTGCGTGGCGAAGGCTTCTAACTGATCACCATTCAGCTTTTGATCGGGAAAAGCCAACACGTGATGTTCCCACCAGGCAGCTTTTACCGCAGATAAGGTTTCTGCATCCAATGGATTGGATAGATCCACTCCGGTGATTTCTGCGCCACAGGATTGGCCGGAAGGTTCGATGCTAATGGACATCGCCATTCTCTCTACATTTCGATCAGTGTTTTATTCTAAAAGTGTGGTCGAGATGGACAAGGTGATATTGTGCCAATCTTTTTTGGACGGATAGGGTTATGTCGAGCATTCTTCACAATGCGTTGGACACTTCACATCGCTATGGATTACCGGCGCTGTTCGCTGAATTGGAGTCTCGCGGGCTTTCGACCCAACAGGTGCTTGATGATTGTGGGTTGGGACCGGTTGAGGACAACCTGAGCTTTCAGCAGAGAGTTGCGCTGTTTCGCTCTGCTCAAAAACTCAGTCCACATCCTGGTTGCGCATTGTTTGCAGGACAAAGACAGCAAATCAGTTATTACGGTGCTTACGGGTACGCCATGGCGACCAGTGCAACCCTTTCCGATGCTTGGCGGGTGGGCCGTAACTTTTTCAGTTTATCGGGTTCCTTGTTTCGCATTACTTTGGATATCGACCAAGGCGTAGGGGTGTATAGGTCGTATAATCCAGAGTCTCTGGGGGAGGTGTTACCCTTTGTGGCGGAATATTGGCGAAGTTCCCAATCGACCATATTTTCACTGGTGTTAGGTCGTAGATTTCCCACACTTGCAATGTACTTTCCCTACCGGCCACCAGAACATGCCTCTATATATAGGGAGGCATTGGGTTGTCCGGTCCACTTCGAGCCAGGTCGGATGGCATGGCACTTTGATGCCAGCGTGCTCAATGAACCCTGTCGTTCCGCTGATCCGGGTGTTGCGCAGCTTTGTGAAGACTACTGCGAACAATTTGTTGAACGCAGTGAGGGTAAAAGTCTGCTGCAACAAGATATCTTACGTGCCTGCGTAAAAAACCTGGCTGCATCGCGGGTGCAAGCACCGGTTGTTGCTCGGTCTGTTAACATGTCGGTAAGAACGATGTATCCTGGGCTGGAGAATGAGGGTATCAGCTACCAGGCGTTACTGGATAACCTTAGAAGCAGTGTGGCAAAAGAGTACTTGAAGAATACCCAGATCTCGGTGGAGGACATTGCGAGCCAGTGCGGCTATCAGGATGTTTCCAATTTTCGAAAAGCGTTTCGCAGGTGGACCGGTAGCGCGCCTTCTGCGTTCCGGAATGAGCTACCCTAGTGAAGCTTCAGATATTCATCTCGACAGTTGACTAAGGTTTCGACGAACAGTCTGACGAGGGGCGTCTCCAGGGCTTCGGTCTTAAACAGGCAAGCGCTGCGCCAATCCAGATAAGGGGTATCAGGCACCTCTCTCATAGTCCCGGCCTCAAATTCAGCGCGGAAGATTTCTTTGGGTCCGCCACAGATATAGTCAGTCTCCAGGGCCACCTTTTTAAGGAGGGTGTAATTATCCGAGGACAGACGGCGACGCTCTAGGCCCCTGGGTACCGAGGATTGCATTGTCCCCTGCAACGGTGGCGCCGCATAAGCATAGTCGAAAAAACTGGCGCCTTTTGCGGTAAAAATCGGATGGTCGGCGCGGGCCACGTTTATGGTTCGCTCGCTGATAAGCTCGATTGCGGTAATGCCGGCCTCTTCAAATTCCTGATCGATGGTGCCAAACGGTCCGGCAATGACGTCAAGCTCGCCAGACTTAAGCTGTTGGACCAACACGTTTGCCCGCTCTGTCAGCACAGAGAACCTGACGTTGCCTGATTTGTTACTGAGTTTGACCAGCACAGACGGGAGCAATACCTGTTCGATGATAGGACCTACGCCGATTCGAACCTCACCCTGGTCATGTGCCAGGATACGTTCGACCTGACGCTCGATACCGGAAATGCTGGCTTTGATCGAGGTGGAGCTGTCTACCAGGTAAGTCGCAATCGGGGTAGGTTGCAGGCCATTAGAAGCCCGATGGAACAACTTGGCGCCTAACTGCTCTTCCAGTCTTGCCAATCGCTTGCTCAAAGTAGGTTGTGAGACAAATAGGGCATCGGCCGCTTTGGTGAGACTCCCGGTTGTACAAATCGTTTCGACCATTTTGAATTCGGCAATATCTATCATGTGGGCTTCCGATCCGCGGATTCTGGCTATTCGAAAATTTTGCAACAGGTGCAAAACTACATCATTTGTTTTATGGGTGATCTCGTATAACAATGCAAGTACAAAATGCGTTGGGTAGAGAGGTCAGGTGATGGTTACGCAAGATGCACGTTTAGAGTTCTGGGGTGCCTATACATCACGCACCATCAGACCGATCTGGGTTGCTGAGGAGCTGGGGCTTGACTATCAGTTTCATCCAATTGGGCCTCGTACGGGAGAAACCCAAACGGATGAATACACTCGATTGAATCCAAAGCAAAAAGTCCCGTGTATGGTTGATCACAACGTCCAGGGTGGACTCACAATTACGGAAAGCCTACCAATCGCACGCTACCTGATCAGTTCGTATGGCACAGATGCTTTGTCCACGCCTGATACGTCGGCAGACTATGCCAAAGAGGACGAGTGGTGCTGTTATGTGCTTGCGGAAATAGATGAAACCAGCTTGTACATCATTCGCAGGCACCGAGATCTTGCGCATATCTATGGGGAAAGCCAGGTTGTGGTGGACTCCTGCTTTGAGTATTTGGAAAGACATTTAAACGTTGTGGAAGCGCATTTAAGTGGCCGTGAATTTGTTCTGGATCGCGGCTTCAGCCTGGCCGACATCATGTTGACAACCTGCCTCACATGGGCAGATGTCTACGGTGCAACACTTCAGCCTGTTTCTGCGGACTACGCCGCCCGTATGACACGTCGAGATGGGTTCATCAGGGCCAACAAAATTAACAATCCCAGTAATTAGGAGCAATTGAATGGGACCACTGAATGGACTGAAAGTTGTTGACTTGACCAGTATGGTTTCGGGTCCGGTTGCGGCCATGATGCTGGCCGATCAAGGTGCCAGTGTCGTCAAGGTCGAACCCCTCCACGGCGAACAGATGCGCCACCTTGGCCCGCCTGTAAATGGGCTGCCTCCCACCTTTTTTTCCTGTAACCGGGGTAAAGAATCTATCGCCTTGGATCTGAAAGATCCGGGTGGTCAAGAAATTCTCTGGCAGTTGATCGAAGAAGCCGATGTCCTGCTGCAGAACTTCCGTCCCGGGGCCATGGATCGAATGGGCTTCGCAGAAGAGACCGTCCGAGCGAGAAACAACGGGATCATTTATGTTTCCATCAGCGGCTTTGGTGAATCAGGACCTTACGCAGATCAGCGGGTGTATGATCCGGTGATACAGGCGCTGTCTGGTGCAACGGATATCCAGGCCAACAGGCTGACTCGCGATCCTGAAATGTTCCGTGTCATTATTGCAGACAAGGTGGCTTCTTTAACCGCGGCCCAAGCGATTTCCAGCGCGCTTTATCATCGCGGCCAAACAGGGGAAGGACAGCACATAAAGCTTTCTATGTTGGATGCTATGTTAGCCTTCTTCTGGCCCGAGGGAATGGGGGGCCTCACCTATGCCGAAAATGAGTATGATCCGTCAATCGGTTCGGGATCCATGGACTTGATTTATCCGACTCAGGATGGATTCATCACCGCCGGCGTAATTTCCGACAAAGAGTGGGTAGGCATGTGTCGTGCACTCGATCGAGAAGACCTCATCGAAGATGAGCGCTTCGCAACTGCCAGGGCAAGAGGCCAGAATGCCCAAGCCCGCAAGGAGATTACCCTGGAGGAAATTGCGAAATGGCCCTCGGCAGGTATTCTGCAACGGCTCAACGAGCATGACGTGCCAAATGCGCCGCTGTTACGTCGCTCGGAGTTGCTCGAGAACGAGCAGATCACCGCCAGCGGTTCGATTTTGCGCGAACACTACGATGGGTTTGGTGAAGTTCGTCAGGCTAGACCGGCGGCACAATTCAGTAAGACGCCCAGCGAAATCAGTGGTCCTGCGCCTCAGCACGGTGAGCAGTCCGTCTCGATCTTACGAAGACTCGGATACACCGAAGCGCAGATCCAAGAATTGTTGGACGCGGGCGTTTTGATCAAAGCATGATGATGGATAAAGAGATAAAACAAATGAGGAGAGCGATATGAAACCAGTATGTTTGGTGATGGGTGCCGGAGCCGGTATCGGTGGCACGGTAGGCAAAAAGTTTGCCAAAGAAGGCTACCACGCGGTGTTATGTCGGCGTAGTGATGAAGAGGGACTGCAGAAGCTTGTTGCAGGGATCGAAGCGGAAGGAGGTGAAGCTACGGGTTTCCTCTTAAACGCGGTGGACGAAGGCGGATTGGAAGAACGGATCAAGTACATAGAGGACGAAATCGGTCCGATCGAGGTTGTGCTTTTTAACCTGGGTGCACAGATTGGTAACCGTTCTCTAGAAGAAGTGACCTATAAACAGTTTGAGTTGGGGTGGCGCATGGCTACCTTTGCCTTGTTTCGCATGGCCAAAGAGTTGTTTCCTCGCATGGAAGAGCGTGGTGGTGGGACTTTCCTGGTCACCTCAGCGACAGCTGCGATGCGTGGTAATGCTGGGCAACACTCACATGCTGCGGCGATGGGTGGTCGTCGGATGTTATGCCAATCACTGAACGCGGAATATGCACCAAAGGGTATTCACGTATCACACATTCTGATTGACGGTGCTGTAGATGCGCCAGACACCTTAGGGAAAATGTTGGGCGAGGAAGCGTTCCAGAAGCTGCGAGAAGAGCGCGGGATGGATGCGGACGGCTTGATGCTGCCGGAAAAAATGGCGGAGACCTATTATCACCTGGCCCAACAGCACCGTTCTGCTTGGACACACGAGTTAGACTTACGTTCATTTTCGGATCTTGCCTGGTTTAACCATAGATAATCTTGGATAGACCTCAGGGAGACTGAGATGGCAGATAACAAAGGTGTTGCATTGGTGCTCGCTGCCGGGGACGGCATAGGCGCGGCGATTGTCGAACGTTTTGCAGTTGGGGGATACCATACGGTGATCGTTCGCCGCGAACCTGAAAAGTCTCAACCCCAGATGGACGCTTTGCACGCCCAAGGGTGTGCGTTGAGCGCGCTGTCGGCTGATGTGCGAGACGAGCAGAGCATGTCGAATTTGTTTGCCCGGGTTGAGTCTGATATCGGTCCCATAGAGGTGTGCATATACAACGGTGGCGCCAACACACAAGCACCGCTGGAAGATACAACCGGCAAGCTCTTCAGCAAGGTCTGGGAACTGTGCTGTTTTGGTGGTTTCTTAACCGTGCGTGAAGCGGCCAAGGTGATGAAACCCCGTCAGCGTGGCACCATAATTTTTTCTGGGGCCACTTCTGGTATCAGAGGCAAGGAAGGTTTGACCGCCTTTTCCAGCGGTAAGTTTGGCCTTCGTTCAATCGCTCAGTCAGCAGCCAAGGAACTTGCGCCTGACAAAATCCATGTGGCGCACATTATGATTAATGGCGGGATAATTTCTGATGATATTGCCCGCCTATACAAAGCGCGCAGCGACATAGACATCCATGATCTAGACCGTGATCGATTTATAGATGAACGGCGTCTGGCCGAAGCGTATTGGTTCGTTTCGCAGCAATCGCCTACCTGCTGGACCCATGAACTGGATATCAGGACGTATCAAGAACGGTGGTGAACGTCGGCTTGGTTTTATACTGATCTTGCGTTCTCCAACTCAGCCACGATCTCCCCGTGTTTTTTCCGCGATAGCGTATAGAAGCACACCGCCAGAATTGAAAGTCCCGAGAGTAGCAGAGCGCTGGGGCCGGCTGCCCATCCAAAGCGTGTAATTGCTTCAGGGTCAACGGTGGTGGGTGTGCTGCCAGGGGTTATTCCGGCCAAATCGATGATAAATCCCGCCAATATCGGACCCGCCCCACCGACGGCTTTTGCTGCGAATGACGCCGCTGCAAAGTAGATTCCCTCTTGCCGACGACCGTGCTGGTACTCATGCATATCAGTGATGTCTGCGATCATTGAGGTGATCATGGGAATCGCCACACCCAATCCGATGGCCGATACGCAAGCACAGCTCATGTAGGCAATTGCGACCAGCGGCTCTTCGTTGCCGGGAATCACATTCAGCAGCCGCAGAATAATCACGCTGCTGGTCCACACCGCGTACCAGGCCGATCCTGCAATGAACAGATTTCTCTTCTCTTTTATCAAGGCGGCCATGGGTCTGCTGAGAAGGCTGCCGAAAACGATGCCAATCACGGCACCGGCAAACATAAGGGTCACCTGATTACTACTCAGCTCAAAGAAGTAGGTTGCGGTATACAAATGTAAAGCCTGGTTCATGCCTTGATTCATACCAAACAGGACACTGGCGCAGGTGATCGCGATAAATGATGGGATCCTGAAGGCGAGTTTGACGTCAGCGACTGCGCTGTTTAACAAACTGGTGCGTGTTGCATCATGGGGTTTTTCTAGGGAGTCAATGGTGCGGTGTGTACCGGCGGTGGCCGTCAAACAGCCGATGGCCAGCAGAGGTATCGATGCGATGGCAAAGGGTAGATAAGCATCCGGGTTGAGTTGTCCGTTTGGAAATTCATCGGTTGCATGAAAGAAGAGGAGGTTGGCGACGATTAGAACCACAAACATCCCAACGAGCTGAAATACATTTCGCAGTGCAGCGAGCAATGTTCGCTCATCGTAGTTCTGGGTCAGTTCTGCACCCAAAGAGAGGTAGGGTACCAAGAAAAAAGTCATCGTGAGGCGAGTGCTGACAGCAAACACCAGCAACCATAAAAACAAGCCCGTTTGACCCAGCCCTTCGGGCGGGGCGAATAAGAGGAAGTATGCCAGCACAAATGGGATGACAGATGCATACATAAAGGGGTGGCGGCGCCCCCAACGGCTTTTGGTAAAGTCCGACCAGGACCCGACCAAGGGGTCGCTGACCGCATCCACACACAGTGCGATAAACAGCGCGATACCCGCAAGACTGCCAGAAAGCCCCAGAACCTGGTTGTAGTAAAAGAGTAAATAAAAGCCAAACGCTGCGGTCTTGATGCCTTCTGGGAGTTGCCCAACGGCGTATAGCAGGCGCATGGGCCAGCCTAGTGTTCCTTTCGCTGTTGCGGTCATAGGCAAGCCTCACAGGGAAATGCGGAAAATGAGCGAACTGTTTTCAATGCGTTTCCTGGTCGCAGGAGAAGGTCGTCCGCCTTGGCGCGCTCTGATCATATATTGGTGCGCATGAAGAACAAACCAGCCTGTGCAAGGTGATTTGGTGATCGCGCTCGCCACCCGGCGAGGACCTACCATCAGGCACGTGGATACAAGGATTCGCTTACGACAGTGCTTCGCGAATCGGATTACTAAGAAAAATCATCAGATGGGGGTGATAGATCGGCTGCAGCGTTCAAAAATTTGCTTAGCACGGGCTTTCGGATCCGGGTATCCCTCTCTAAGTGCTTTAGACCGGATCTCCAAGCTGACATCCAAGTTGCTGGTTTTGATCTTATTGGTGTCCTCAACGCTGCAATCACCCTCACCCAAGGGAAGGCGTTCATCTACTGCGGCAACGATGTATTCGTAACCGGATTTGGTCGCAGATGCCGCCTCAAAATCACAGGCTTGGATATAGGGGAAGATTGGATCTGCCAGGTCCGGGAGCGGCTCTTGGGTACGATTGAGGTGCATCTGGTCGATCAGAACACCGGCGGCTGGATGATCAATCCGCCTGGTGAACGCCAGCGCCTGGCTCAGCGTTTTTATTTCAGTAAAAATCCCAAATTCCAAGGCCAATCGAATCTCCCGATCCGCAAACTCGCACAGCTCAAAGAATCGCGCCATTGATTTATCGCGGTCCGACTCTCTTGAAACCACAAGAACATTTCGCGCGCCCAGCTCAATACCAGCGGCAATGATGGTTTTTTGCACCTCTATTTCTGATTCCAACCATAATGGTTCTACATCGATGAGTTGGATCTCGTTTGCAGCCAAAGCTGCTTTTGTGTTTTTGAGGGCCGAGTCGTTCCAGCTGGTGGCTGGGTCTACCCACATTCCGCAAGCGTCAAAACCACCTGCCCTGGCAAATTCTGGAATCTCCCACGGCGATGCATCTGGAACACAACCTGCTGCCATCGCCCAAAGCGATCCGTTTGCCTGGGTCATCCGAGTAAAACCTGGCGCATACGCCTTATCTGTGATGATCTCAACATCTACTTCACACGCTCCGCCTCCAAGGTGCCGGCCTCAAAACACTGCTGAACCATGGGCAGGGATACGCCCAGTGCATCAGCCAACTGCAAACAAGTTGAAACATCCTTCCTAGGCATGCCCACCATCTTCATTCTACCCCTTGGCATCGGGAAATTTTGGGACACAAAGCTGCGGCCGGTGGAACGGTTTAAGATCTCCATAAAATTATCCAGATCCATGCCGTGGGTCGAAACTAGATCTCTGACTTCCAAAAGCAGGCTGAACGTGGTCAGGGATATGGCATTGTTAGCAAGCTTCATAACCTGGCCTGAACCGATGTCGCCACATCGCATGATATTGCCCACAGGCGCTAACACTCCCTCGCAGCGAGCGATATCAGATTCAGCTCCACCCATCATCAATGACAGAGTGCCATCGATTGCGCCCTGCACCATACCGCTCAAGGGGCAATCCATAACCGTTATATCGCGAGCGGCTGCATCGATTGCCAGATTCTGACAGTAGGCTGGGGAAATGGTACTCATGAGCAATACGATGGACCCGGGTTTCATGCTGCCCAATGCGCCATCAGCACCGCGCAGGGCCTGATCGTTTTGGGGTTCGTCAAAAACGCAGCACATGACCACGTCTGCTTGCTCGCCAAGCTCACGAGCATTTGCTACTTCCACCAGGCCCTTGGGTAACAGGCGTTCGATCCCGTCCCGGCTTCTGTTCACATAACTAACAACGCGAAAGCCAGCGTCTAACAACCGGGAAACCATGGGTTTCCCCATGGCGCCAAGTCCGATAAAGCCGATGGTGGGGTTGTTCATGATCTGCCTCCCTTTAGCTGATTATTGTTGTTCTCAAATTCTTTCTTTGAATCCCTCTTGTCAACGCATGCTGTTTACGGTCTGTTCAAGGATTGTAGGTATGTCTCTGAGATGCACACCCAGGCTATCTCTACGGGTGAAATCAAAACTTGTCGGGGGTAGGGGCGGCTCCTGCAAAGGCGACGGCATGTGGGCATCGGGCAGTAACCTCTGCACCTGGTCGAAGATGTCCTGCATTGGCCAGCTGTCATAGACACCAAAGTAGCGGCCCTGAGCCTCTTTGTCAGCGAGCGCTGCGAAAAACAGATTTGCCAGGTCCTCGGTATGAATCATCGAAGACGAATCGTTAGGGATTCGGTCGTAACGAGAGGGTTCACCCTGGATCATCTTGTTCAACATACCTTGAAACCCGGTTCGTGCGTGTTGTGGCAGCACGGCTGGGCCAAGCATCAATGTGGGTAGGAATATACATAGGCGTAGATTGTTAGCATCAGCAAATTTGATCGCGGCAGCTTCCATGACAGTTTTTGCCGCCGAGGTATATTTCTTTTGTTCGTACTGGTGCGCACGGTCGGACCAGTGATCCACCTCATTCTTGTGCTCAACCGGCACCTTCGGGTTGGTGCTGCTGGTACTGCTGCAGATCAGCACGTCATTTACACCCGCGTTGGCCGCAGATTGCATGATGTTTAGGCAGCCATTCACGGTGGGCATGACGATGTCACGCTCACCTTCTTCGTCATCCATTTCCCTGGCGGGTTTGCCGGTGGGGCCAAAGTAAGTGGGAATAAGACATGCAATAAAGACGGCCTCGGTATCCCTCACCGCTGTATCGAAAGCGCCGGGGTCAGACATATCAGCACTCAGTAACGTCAGACGTTCTCGAGCACCTGGCAGAGCCAAAAGATGTTTCGTCTTCGTGGTGTCCGTTGAATCGGTAAGCGTCCCATTGACGTTATAGCCAAGAGAGAGTGCCTTCTTGGTGAGATTGGCACCGACAAGCCCGCTGGCGCCAGCCACGCAGACCGTTTTGTTTGTCGTCATGTTTTAGGTTCCCGTGTCTTGTCAGCACTATAAAGTGCTGGATGGCATTAGGACAAGGCAAGCGCGTCGCGGCTGCGCGTTTGCTTGAACCTCATCATCCGGGCGTATGGTTTGTCTCCATCGCCGTCGGCCAAAACGTAAACTGACCGGGCAACACATAAACCAAGCCACCCATTAATGCCAAGGCGAACAAGAGGCCCACGCTGACGAGAATAAGATCCATTCGATGCAGTCGGATAAATGTCACTTCATCCCCCCGGTCTCGTGCCGCGTTGATAGAAGGAATGACCTGCAATCCCACCCAGAAACATAGCGTCATGCAGCTGGCCAATGCCAGCATAGCCGTCGTGTAGAGCAGTGGCACAGCGGTTAGCGTAGAAGCGGCGGCCATGATCAAGGTCAATACAATCCCGCCGAACGCCCCTAGACGATGATAGGTAACCCAAAAGGACCGCAGAAATAACGCGCAATTGGGCGCGTCTAACAAGCGGACCGCGGTAGGTGCGACCGCAGCTGCACCAAACGTGAGTGCGCCGACATAGACCGCCAGTAAGCAGATATACGCAGCCATCAAATAGGCTTCTGCCAGATGATACATAGTACCCCTTGGGTGTGTAGAGGGATCAAATGTAAACCATCTGACATGAACGTGATGTCAAAGTGAGGGTGGGGCGGGAGCTAGACAGGTTTGCGGTTAGCTTTGTTACAAAAGCGCAAGCATTTTGGGCTGTTATGTTATAACATTGCCGGTTGCTATTAGGATGACGCAGCCATTCTAACGTGGAGAAAGCACGCAAGGCTGCGTTGATTACACTTTTGAAGATTGAGGAACAATCATGAATAACAATCGTTTAAGCCGCTTGTCAGCTGTACCCGTATGGGCAGTACTTTTGGCATCAAGCTTTGCTCTGACGAGCCCTGTGGCTTTGGCGCAAGAGGATGATGCGCAAACCATCGAAGAGATTCTCGTGTTTGGTAAGCGGCAGGCTTACCAGGGTGATTTTACTGAATTGGAAACGCCACAGGCGGAGTTACGAATTGATGCCGAAACCCTGCAAAATGCAGGTGCAATCGATCTGGTACAGGCGTTAGATTTGTCCGCCTCTGTAGCACGGCAGAACAATTTCGGGGGTCTCTGGAACAGCTTTGCGATCCGAGGTTTTGTTGGAGACGAAAACCTGCCCAGTAACTTTTTGGTCAATGGTTTTAACGCCGGTCGTGGATTTGGTGGGGCGCGTGATCTATCGGGTATCGAATCGGTTGAGGTATTGAAAGGTCCTAGAGCTGCCTTGATCGGACGTGGTGAGCCAGGCGGTACAGTCAACTTGGTTACCAAGCGCCCAACGTTTGAAACGGCGGGTGAGATTATCGTTTCCGCCGGTAGCTTCAGCACCCAACGTGTTGATGTGGACTATACAACCCCGCTCTCGGACCAGGTAGCCATCAGACTGGTGGGCGCTTATGAAGATGCCGAAAGCTTCAGGGATACGGTAGAAACAGAAAAGCTGTTGTTTAGCCCGTCTATCGCCTGGAGCATCAGTGATCAGAGCCAGCTGGTTTATGAAATGGAGTACAGCGATCAGGAAACACCATTTGATCGAGGCGTGATTGCCATTGACGGCAGGCTCGGTCGGATTCCCGAAGATCGTTTTCTGGGTGAGCCCAGCTATGGCCCAATCGACACCAGTGTAATTGGTCATCAGTTGGAATTGCGGCACGATTTTAATGATGACTGGAGTGCTCTGGTAGGGTTCAACTACCGAGAAACAGAATTAGACGGGCTGGCCTCTGAAAATGGTTTTGGTGCGCCAGACGCGGCCGGTAATTTTGGTCGCTTCAGCCGTGACCGTGATTATGATGCAACCTATCAAGTGTTCCGTGCAGAACTGAGCGGCAGTTTTGAAACTGGCGGGCTGACCCATCGAGTCATCGTGGGTGTGGACGTGGACGAGTTTGAAAATGATCAGATCGCCTTCCGTGATCGTTCAACGGATCAGAGCATCAATATATTTGACCCCGTTTACGGTAACTATCCGCCTTCTTCGTTGGCACTAGCGCCTCAGATCAATCGCGTGGAAACTCAGGAATCAGTAGGCTTCTATATCCAGGACCAGATCAGCCTGACGGAGAAGCTGGATATTCGAATTGGCGCTCGATTTGACGATTATGAGCAGGAACTCGAAAACCGCCGGTCCAACAGCACTTCAAATTACTCTGAAGACAGGGTGAGCCCACAGTTTGGTATCGTGTACAAAGCCAGCGACGCGCTTTCATTTTACGCCGCTTACGGCGAAAACTTTCGCCCGCTGTCCGGTGCGACGGACGAAAATGGATTGGACCCAAATATCGCGAAGTCCATAGAAATTGGCTTGAAGTTTACCCTCAATGATGGCGCCTTAGTGGGTACGTTAGCAGTATTTGATCTGGATCACTCCAATATCGCGACATTTGATTCTAATTTTGAGCCAACGGCCGTTGGTAAAGCTGGCAGCAAAGGATTTGAATTTGATTTGATCGGCGATATCAGCGATACACTCAGCATGTGGCTGTCTTATGCGTATGTTGATGCCGAAACGGAAAATGACTATATCGATTTCGTTTCCTTTGGTTTTGTTCCATCCGGTTCAAGTTTACTCAATGTCCCAGAGAATCAGCTCAGTGTGCAGCTTACTAAGCGCACGCAATTGAATGACAGACCAATTACGCTGATTGGAGGACTGACCTACGTAGATGATAGAAGCGGTGAATTTGGCAACCCTGATTTTGATCTGCCCAGCTACACCACTGCGCGGATCGCGGCCAACTACGAAGTAACCGATGCGCTAA
Organism: Pseudomonadota bacterium; assembly: GCA_039028095.1. Lineage (GTDB taxonomy): Bacteria > Pseudomonadota > Gammaproteobacteria > Pseudomonadales > Azotimanducaceae > UBA4421. The sequence continues at coordinate 99,842 of JBCCIU010000009.1, read as the reverse complement.
GCGTGCGTCTGGAAATCAACAATTTGTTTGATGAAGAGTACTACACCAATTCGTTCGCGTCTGTGTGGGTGCAGCCAGGTATTCCTCAAAGCTTCAGGGCGTCGGTCAGCTACAGATTTTAAGGTCATTTAATGAGCAGTACCCAGACGCTGCAAGCTGATCAGTTGGAGATTATCCGCTCGGACAAGCACGTTCTGAGCGGAATTTCTTTTGGTGTAAACAAAGGGGAAGTCTATGGTTTGTTGGGCGGTAACGGCGCTGGCAAATCCACAACCTTGTTGAGTTTTCTGGGGTTTCTCTCACCGTCCGGAGGGCGTGTTCTCGTCAATGGGGTAGAGGTTGAATCGAATCTGAAGTCGGTCCGAGAAGCGATTGCCTACCTGCCTGAGTCGATTTCATTGTATGAGCACCTTGATGCCTATGAGAATTTGCGTTACTTCTTGCAGCTTGCCGAAACCCCTTTCAATACGAACGACCTTGAAGCGGCCTTGAACCGTGTTTCGCTGGATTCTGGGGCTAGGTCGAGCAAGCTGGGCAGTTATTCCAAGGGTATGCGACAGAAAGTAGCGATTGCATTGGCTATTCTTCGAGATACTGAAATCCTGTTGCTCGATGAGCCAACCTCCGGTCTTGATCCCAGCGCCATTGACGAGTTTCATGATCTTGTTAGAGATTTGGCCGCTTCCGGTAAAACGATTCTGATGGTCACGCACGATGTGTATGGTGCCTGTCAGGTTGCAGACAGAATTGGATTGTTAAGGGACGGCAAACTGGTCGGTGAGTTTTCTGCAGCAGAAGGCGAACGGATTGAAACGGAATCAGTTCACCGAGCTTTTTCCAATCGCAAAGGTGAGCCCACGCAGGCCGTATGAATACGGTGTACTTGATCGCCGCGGACGAATGGCGGTACTGGTTGAGGTCAAAGCTTGCGTTAGCGGTTGTGGGCTTGTTTACGTTGATGCTTGTTTCGGTCAGCCTCGTAACTGCGCTCCGCATGCAGGAAGCTGCCGCGGAACTAGATCATCATCAAGCCGAGGCAGAGTCAGTGTTTGTCTCTCAACCCAATCGTAACCCCCATCGTATGGTTCACTATGGACACTATGTTTTTCGCACGCCGACTCCGTTAGCAATGTTTGATCCTGGACTTGATTCGGTCACGGGACAAGCGATGTTTCTGGAAGGACATCGACAAAACTCAGCAACTTTCAGCTCTGCGGGCGCCAGTGGTGATCTTGGTGGGCTGTCGTGGCTCACCCCCGCACTGACTTACCAAATCTTTGCCCCCTTACTCATCATTCTGCTAGGCCACAGCGCCGTGGTTCGCGAACGCGAAGCCCGAGTATTGGCTTCCTTATTAGCCCAGGGTGTGAGCGGCAAGTTGATAGTGCTTGGAAAATTCTGCGCGCTCATGATGTTTATTCTTGTGTTGTTGCTACCCCTGGCGATCAGCGCCATGTTTGCAATGGCAAACGGTGAGAGTTTCCTGACCGCTGTTTCTCTCGTGGGCGTTTATTTGCTTTATTTATCAGCCTGGGGCGCATTGACGTTATTGATATCGTCGGTATTCCAGCGGCGAACGGCGGTGATCACTGGGCTTGCTTCCAGCTGGCTGGTATTGACGCTGGTACTGCCTGCTGTAGCGGTCAACTTGGCATCTGCACATATGCCGATTGCGGGCAAGATTGAAATGGAATTGGCGATGCTGACCGAATACAAAGACGTGAGTGATGGTCACAGCGTAAGCGAGTCCGCGTTCGAGCAGTTGCAGGGTGAGCTGTTTGAACAGTATGGGGTGGATCGAGTTGAGGATTTGCAGATCAATATCAGGGGTTTGCTGGCGCAGAAAGCCGAACAAGAGTTGACAGATGCGATGGACGTTTATGCTGAAAAGCGCATGTCCAGTGAGGTGCAGCAAGCCCGCGTGCTGGCGACGTTGGGCTGGCTATCGCCGATGTTGTCGGTGTCGGTGGCTTCAAAGACAATTGCAGGGACGGATATTTCGCACTATCACAGGTTCCTGCGGCAGGCCGAGGCGCTGAGGATCGACTTTGTCCAGGGTATCAACCAGGTTCATGCTGAACAGCTGTCTTATATTGACGATATCAACCGCAATCGGGATGAGGCATCTTACAATCGATCCCGAGTAGATGCCTCCAACTGGCAACTTTTAAAAGACTTCCGGTTTGAAACGGATGCGTCCGGGGTGCGTTTAACAAGCGCGGCTACGGCAATAGGCATCCTTTCTACCTGGGTGGTATTACTTGCAGGGTTGCTGATTTGGGTTGGCGGTCGTTTGAGACCATGAGTTTGCTGGTTAGTCTAAAGCGTGAAGCCTGGTTTTTGATGCGAGACCGAGGTTTACTCAGCTGGCTGTTGGTCATCACTTGTCTCTCCACGTTTTCAGTGTGGTCTGGTCTGGCTGAAGTTGAACAACAGCGGGCCACCATTGAGCGTCTTCTCATCGCGGACAAAGAAGACCGGATTGCTGAACTTGCAAAGCAATCAGACTGGGGTAGTGCGGCATATTACAGTTTTCATGTGACCTACGATCCGCCTTCCGACTTTGCTTTTGCAGCCATGGGACAAAGAGACACGTTACCCTGGAAGCATCGATTACGAATGCTGGCCTTAGAAGGTCAGATTTATGAGCATGATGCGGGTAATCCAGAGCTTGCACTGATCGGTCGATTTGATTTTGCGTTCTTTGCGGCTTTTGTTCTGCCGTTAATTCTCATCTTTTTGCTGCATAGCTTGAAAGCCAACGAGCGTGTGGCAGGACGATTCGATTTACTGAACGCGACCGCTCGTAATGATCTTATGCTGTGGCGTACTAGAGCAATTCTCATCGCGCTAAGCGCAGCGTCTGCGACGATTTTACCCATGCTGTTGGCCGGTGCAGCCAGTGGCGTTGGGGCTATAACCTTGTTTTCCGCAGCAGCGTTGGTGGGCCTTTACGTTGTTTTCTGGGTAGTGGTCTGTGTGTTGTTCGCGGGCTGGGAGCGTTCTGCCCAGGTAGTTTTGTCGGCACTGGTTGGCGTGTGGATTTTGCTTGGCACCATATTGCCTACTGGCGGTAGGTTAATCGTTGATGCGTTTGTGCCGGTTCCGACGGGTGCTGATATTTTGATGACCCAACGTGAAGCCGTTAACGACGCTTGGGACCTGCCCGTGGAAGACACCATGACCCCATTTGTTGAAAGACATCCGGAATGGACCGGTTATATTCATACAGGGGAAGGGTTTGACTGGCCTTGGTACTACGCGTTCCAACAGGTTGGAGACCAAAAAACCGAGGCGCTCAGTCTTGCTTACCAACAAGGGCGGTTAGAACGCGATCGAATGGCTGGTTTGATTTCCCTTATAACGCCTCCAGCGCTGCTTGAACGCTTGCTTGCGCAACTTGCACAAACTGATTTGCGGACGGCGATCGCCTATGAGAATCGGGTTCGGGCGTTTCACGCCGAACTGCGTACATTTTTCTATCCAATGCTGTTCCAACAGCAGGCTTATGACGCCGGTAAACTAACGGATTTACCTCGCTTTGTTTCCGGTGGGGCTTTCTCACGGGTGGCGCCCTAGTTTTTGTTCAGGCCTGATCAACCAGGTAAAAGTTTCATCCGCCCATGGTTGTGGATTACGCTAGTTCTCATTGCGGCGGGAGGGGAATAATGGGTCGACTGGAAAACAAGGTTGCGCTGGTGACCGGTGGGGCTTCGGGGTTGGGTAAAGGCATTGCTCAGCGGTTTGTCGAGGAAGGCGCGCTCACCTTTATCACAGACATTTCGGCTGATGGCGCCGCTGCGGCGGAATCTGTGGGCGCTAATTTCCTATCTCAAGATGTGCGATCCGAGGAAAGTTGGCAACAGTTGATTGCAGAAGTGGTGGCCGGCCAGGGTCGATTGGACGTGCTGGTTAATAATGCCGGTGTATTCACCAGTTGTCCTGTGGATGAAACGCCACTTGAGGATTGGCAGCGTGTCCTGGATATAAATCTGACCGGGGTGTTCCTTGGCTGTAAACATGCGGTCAGGCAGATGAAGCAAAACCCGGGGGGGGCGTCAGGTGCCATTGTGAATCTTTCATCTGTTGTTGGTCTGCGTGGGCAGGTTGGGGGTGCTTCCTATAGCGCGAGCAAAGGCGGGGTGCGTTTGCTCACCAAATCTGTGGCGCTGGAAAATGCAAGGATGGGTATTCGATGTAACTCGATCCATCCAGGCGTGATCGACACGCCCATTATGGATCCGCTCTTTGCCGCGTCCGAGGACCCTGTGGCAATGAGAGCGGGCATCGAGCAGGGCTTACCCATCGGGTACATGGGCGAACCGGCCCGGGATATTGGTAACGCGGCCGTGTATTTGGCTTCGGACGAAAGTATTTACATTACCGGTGCCGAACTGGTGGTTGATGGCGGTATGACTATGGGTCTTTAACGACCGTTAGCGAACAATGCCGCCACCTGCCTAAGGTATGGGTGTGCGAACGATCCTGTCTCCAGCGAACGTGCCCAGAATCAGCTCATCATCCACCGCAAGTGCCACGGTGACGCCACCCAATGGCGCGCCGCTATGCTGCAGCAGCGTCTTGAGTTGCATGTTGGCGGGGTTGATCTGAACAATTTCGTAGGTAAAGCCGCAAGCACCAGATTCGATGGACTGGCAGCGCGTGAGTTCGGTGAACGAATCAACATGCGAAGCAACAAGAAGGTAGCCATCACTAGACCAGGTCGCGTTGTCGGGTCCCTGGGCCAGCGCGGTACCGACTACCTTACCCGTTGCTAAATCCAGCTTGCGAATCTCACCAGCCATGTACATGTTGATGTAGAGCAAGTCCTCATCTTCAGATTTTTCGATACCGTTTGGCATTGGACCATGGCTGCCTGGCACAACCTTGAAACCCTCATGCGCTTGCCAAGAGTAGACATGACCTGAATCCGATCCGAACAGGCTCGCTTTCAAAAGCGCCCAGGTTGCCCCATCCCGGGGCATCATATGAGTGACCCAGAACCCGCCGTTTCTGGCGGCCACAACGTCGTTGAAGTAAGCCTCTGGTGGCCCCTCCACACAACCTCGCCAAATTGCAGTCGTATCCGAAGTGGAGGTGATGATTTCGAAAAATTCGATGGATTCGCGATTTCCATGGTTAACCACCAGAAGCATCAGACGCCCGTCAGTCAGTCGCTCCAGATCTATCCCGTGAGGTGCAAACGTTGCCTGATCCGGTGGACTGCAATTTGGTGTACCCCAGCTGCGATCGTCCGCGTGAGCAACCGGGAATAGCTTAGTAATTTGGTTGGTCTGCAAATCCAGGGTCGCCAGGCTCCCTGGGACAGTCCCCTCCATGGCACCAAATTGACTGATGATGACCGTTTGAGAGCCGGGTATCAGCGCGAGATCTTCTGGGTTTTGAAACCGACAGTCTGGCGTCATGTCACCCACAGCCTTGCAGCCAGTGACCGGCGTGAGCGAATCACTGCCGCAGGCCGCGAGTAACACCAACATTATCATTGTAATCGATATTATCTTCATAAGTCTTTGAAATAACTAATAAATTATTTGAGAAACGCGCATATCCTAGAAAATTTCTAACTTGGTATGGGACAGAAGTATTCAGTTCTGGATGCTTCTGAGCGCGTCACGAAACCCTGGTTCATAGGCTTGCTCCGGATGCGCTCTGACCGCCTGATCCAGTTGTTCTGCATCTGTCCCCACAAGAATTCGCCACCGTTCGGCTCGGACCCCATTTAGGATAATTGTGGCGGCATCGCTGGCGGTTGTTGGCGCCGCATCGCGGAAGCTCTCACCAAGCGTGGTGATGGTTTGTTCCACGTCTGCATCGCTCATTTCATCTACCACAAGCCCCATCATCCGCAGGACGGTTCGATTACCTTCTTCAGCAGTGGTGCCCGTGCCGTTCAAGATGATAGACGTGCCGATATGACCGGGCATGACGACCGAGGCTTTCACATGAGGCGCATTCAGGCGCAGATCCGTCAGCAAGGCCTCGGTGAATCCTTTGACCGCAAACTTGGCGGCACTGTATGCGGTGTGCGCCGCTCCGGGTCCCGCGCTCGCCCAAAAGCCGTTTATGCTGCTGGTGTTGACAATATGACCTTCGGAGGCTGTGCTCAACATATCCATAAATGCTCTACAGCCGTTATAAACACCTCCCCAACAAACGTTAAAGGTTCGCTCCCATGTGCGTCGTTCCTCTTGCAGAAAACTGCCACCGCCTGCAATGCCGGCATTGTTAAAAAGTAGGTTGATGTGGGTCGTTTCGAATTGGTGGGCGACATGATCCGCAAACGCTTGCATATCCAGTTCCGCGCTGACGTCACCGACGAAGGATGTGGTACGTACACCTTGTGCAGACTGTTGCGCACATAAAGTCAGCGTTTGTTGCATATTGTCAGCGGAAACATCGCAAAGCGCGACATCACAACCTTCTGCCGTCAGCTGTTTTGCGAGCTCGCGGCCCATCCCCGTGCCGCCGCCGGTGATGACTGCAATTTTGCCGGAAAAATCTCGCATACTTCCTCGACCTAGGTGACGCCATTCGCCAGTCTACTGCATCCCAATCATGGCTTGAAGACAACAACAGAATCCGAGAAACTGAACGGGATCAAAGGGGGAAATGTGACATGTCAGAACAGTTTGACTATGACCTGATTATTCGCAATGGCACGGTCTATGATGGGTCTGGAAGTGCACCGCAGCAGGTGGACGTGGGGGTGAAAAACGGTCTAATTGTGGATCTTGCCGAGAGCCTAAATGGTACTGCGGCCCGTGTTGTCGAGGCAAAAGACAGGATTGTGACGCCTGGATTTGTAGATGTGCACACACACTATGACGGCCAGGCTACCTGGGATAATCACCTTAATCCTTCTTCCAACCTCGGTACCACAACAATTGTCATGGGCAATTGTGGGGTTGGTTTTGCGCCCTGTCGGGAACAAGATCACGAAGTCCTGGTGAAACTCATGGAGGGGGTTGAAGAAATCCCTGGAACGGCCATGGATGAGGGGTTGCCGTGGAATTGGGAAACGTTCCCGGAGTATCTGGATGCTCTGGACGAAAGAGCCAGGGATATTGATATTGCGGCATTGCTACCTCACGGCCCAGTCCGTGTGTATGTAATGGGCGAGCGAGGTGTCAACCGGGAGCCTGCCACCGATGAAGATATCGAACAGATGCAAGCTTTGATCAGAGAGGGCATCGATGCAGGTGCGGTGGGCTTTTCTACCTCTCGCACGCTGGTGCATCGAAGTAGCAGCGGTGATTTTATCCCCACCTACCGAGCGGCCACTGATGAGTTGAAAAGATTGGGTGAAACCTTGTCCGGCGAAAAGGGCAGTGTGTTTCAAATGATCTCGGATTGGGAAGATCCGGATGACGAGTTCAGTATCTTGAGGGAAGTTGCCGAACGAACTGGGGCCAAGGGAACATTTACCCTGCTGGATCTGGCGCCTACGCCAGATCTTTGGTCGGGACAGCTCAGACGAATAGAAGCGGCCCAGGCAGACGGTTTGGATATTCGGGGGCAGGTGATCTCCCGGCCTGTCGGTATTTTGCAGGGTCATCCGGCGTCAATGAGTACGTTCTACAAACGCCCCAGTTTTGCAGCCGTCATGTCAGATGACACCCTGTCCTGGGAAGAGAAGGTTGCCAAACTGAAAGACCCTGAAGTCAAACACCGCATTTTGCGCGAGGAGAACGTTGACCCTCATATCTTTGTGCAGATTTTCAAGAAGAGCTTCCATCATATGTATCCATTGGAAGATCCCATTGAGTATCTCCCCAACAAGGAGGACTCTGTCGCTGCGCGGGCGGAACGCGAGGACCGGGTACCGGAAGAATGGTTGTATGACTACTTTCTGGGCAACGATGGGAATAACCTGGTGTATATCCCGGCGGCGAACTTCTCGGATAATATTCTCGAGATGGTCGATCACCCACATACGGTTGTCGCTTTGGGAGATGGTGGCGCCCACGTGGGCTCGATCTGCGACACCAGCGCCAATATTTATCTTCTAACCAAGTGGGTTAAAGATAGAGAGCGGATTGAACTGGCCAAGGCGATCCACATGCTGTGTCGCCAGCCAGCCGAGCTATATTCGCTTAACGATCGAGGCTTAATAGCCAAGGGTCTGAAGGCAGACCTGAACGTCATTGATTTTGAGGCTTTGAAGTTGCGCACGCCGCATATTGTTCATGATCTGCCCGCCGGCGGGAGTCGTTTTCTGCAGAACGCCGACGGCATCGACATGACGATTAAGGCCGGTGAAGTCATCTATGAACACGGACAGGCTACAGGTGCACTACCCGGGAAGCTGGTGCGTGGTAGTCAGCCCGATCCCAGAGAGGTCGCCTGAGTTTTCTGACTGCGCTACTCAGCCAGATATTCGCTGCCCACAAAGTTGTGCCAGGCGAACCAATAGGCTATATGGCCTGGTAAACGACTCAGCCGCACGCCCTCAGGCCCCACAAGTTCGTGCTCTGTGACCTGCCAGATGGTGCCCTCTGCGGTGATCTGGGAGAGGGTGCCTTTAATTTTTTTGAAAGTGAACTTCCCTCGTCGGTAAGCGCGAACTTCGCCACTGGCCTTGTGACCGATCAATACCACCGGAAGGACTCCGATGGTGTCGTTGATCACACGTCCACGACGAAACTTGTTCAAGGACCAGGCTTTGTTGGCTCCGCTGACGCGCAGCGCAAACACTTTCGCTTTCTGCGCCAATTGTCGGTCATCGGTGAGCGCCGGGAACATGAGCTGCGGATCCTTAAAATAGTCCTCATAAGGTGCGCCAGGTCGATAATCTCGCTCATGCCCGGTCTCACCGCTCATCACCAACGTCGAAGGATTGGCCTGTCGCCAGCGTTCCCACGTAGTGGTCACGAGTGGGAGCTGAGGGAGTCTTTTGCCGCTGCGTGCCAATTCGCCGATCACCGGTTCACCGGTGAACTGGTTCCAAAGTGAGTTGGTGGTGTGGTCAAACATCAGCTTGTTTGATCGAAACAAGAGCCCGGACGAGCCGAACTTGTAATGCCCGGTTGTATTGGACGTATCAAACAAGATTCCGGATCCGCACAGTGTGCAATAAGCCAGGCTGATCGGCTTATCCGCAATGGTGTCGTTCAGCATCTCATGCCAGTCCATGAAGCGGTACGGATAAGCTCGAACATCATCACCGATCTTGATGCCAAATACCTGTTCTGAGCCGCTCAGATAGTCTGCCTCAACCGCCTCGACCAGCGGCGGATGGTCCAGCGGTGGAATACCATCGACGGCTGCAACGCCCCCCCACAGTACCTCCTGAAGAGGCACCCGATGGTCCACTCCGGGATAGATAAAGCGACGAAAGTCAGGGTCAATCAAACGCAGTTCGTTGAACAGGAATTCATCAAATTCATCTATGGTTTTGATTTGCTCGCGTTGGTTGTATTGACTCCAGCGGAACCAATTGTCCCCATAATTCTCCCCTGTAATGGCCCTTAGCGCTCTGGCGATTTCTCGACGTCCACTGGTGTCCAGTCTAATCATCGTATACAGCATGGGCGCAATCATGGCTGTGTCTTTGTTTTGTATCGCGAGTTTAAGAGCACGGGTTCGTAGCTCAGGTCGCCCGAACCGAATATGGTGAGCTTGGACTAGTGGGTCAGAGATCGTCTGTGCGGTGGACGATCCGTTGTCGGTCGAGGCCGTATCTGCAAGGCCGGCTAAGCTCACCAACAGTAAGGGTACGCATAACAGTGCCGCGGCTGAATAATGTCCCATGTTCCAGGTGCGTGTGTTCATGAACATATCTGACCACAATGGGTCAAAGTGGTTTCGAAAGGAGTTCAAGCCGAAGTAAAGTCAGCTCCGAACGGCTTTCAGATAATTCTTAAACAGTTCCAGATGTTCGCCCACCGATGTTGCCCCAGCGTTATGAGTAGCTACGGCGATGTGCGTGGCACCTAACTCGTGCCATTTGCTGTAGTGCTTCTGCCAGCGGTCAGGCGAGCCGCCACCGGCCTGGGCCTGAGCCTGTATGCCAAACCCATCCCAAGGTAAGCCCGCTTGTTCACGGACCTGGCGCATGTGGTCAATCGCAGATTTTGATTGTTCGTTTGGAGAGGACAAGGGCATCCACCCATCACCAAGTCGGGCGCAACGATCCAGAAGAGCCGGTGCTCCGCCACCGAACCAGACGGGGATTGGCTGCGTTGGACGCGGGTTGATACTGGCTTTAGTGACCTGGTGAAATTCGCCTTCAAAGGTCAGAGAGTCTTCGCTCCACAGCGCGCGAAGAAGCGCTACCTGCTCCGCCTGGCGCTTTCCTCTATCGTGAAAATTTTCGTTCAGTGCCTCGTATTCGACGGCGTTCCAACCCGTGCCTACGCCGAGACGAAAGCGATTTTTTGACAGGATTGCGAGCTCTGCAGCTTGCTTTGCGACCAGTGCAGTTTGCCGTTGGGGTAAAATCAAAACCGTTGTGACTAACTCTATGGTGTTGGTGACCGCCGCAATAAAGGACAATGTGGTTAACGGTTCATGGAACTGTGTGTCCTTGTCATAGGGGCCTTCAAACCCGCCTTCTCTCTCTCGATCCGCTCCCAGGACGTGATCGTAGATCAGTATGTGATCAGCGCCGAGGGCTTCAGCCCCGGTGGCGAAGGCCTTCATGTCGTCAGGGTCAGAGCCAATTTCGTGGTGCGGAAGAACGATGCCTATTTTCATAGTGTTACGCAAAGCCACAGCGGCGATCGATCATTCAGATTGATTCTGAGTGCCGAACCAGCTGATTGACCATCCCCTCTCAGCATATTTGGTGGAGTCACATGATACTGAAGGAATCCCAAGCTCGCTATTCGGATCGTCTTTACCTTGAACAGAGTGAACGCAGGATTGTTAAAAACCAACCCAGCTTGATTTTCCGCCAGGAAATAACACACTAAACCTTTACCCAAAATTCTGTGGTGAGAACAGTATGGATATGATGTTCAGCGATGCCGATGCGCAGTTTCAGCGACAGGTACGAGAATTTTTCACAACCGTATACCCTAAAGATCTGTTGCAAAAAGCAGCCAGCGGGGTGGCACTTGAGAAGCATGACTACCAACGAGCTGAACGCGCATTAGCGCAGCAAGGCTGGTTGTGTGTTAACTGGCCGGAACAGTATGGGGGGCCGGGATGGACGCCAAACCAGAAATATATCTTTGATCAGGAGTTGGAAGCGGCTGGTGCGATCAGCCCTGTACCGATGGGGGTAATCTATGTGGGGCCGGTGATCTGTGCGTTCGGTACGCCGGAACAAAGAGACAGATGGTTACCTGGCGTGCAGGAAAGTAAGACGTTCTGGGCTCAGGGGTATTCGGAGCCAGACTCGGGTTCAGACCTGGCTTCTCTGAAGATGCAGGCGGTGAGGCACGGCGACAGCTATCGCGTGACAGGTACAAAAATCTGGACCAGCCTAGCCCAACATGCTGATTGGATATTTCTGCTGGCGCGTACATCGACAGAAGAGCGAAAACAGCAGGGCATCACCTTTTTATGCGTGTCTATGGATACACCTGGCATTGAAGTTCATCCGATCATATCCATAGATGGTCGACACTCGCTCAATAGGGTCACCTTTGATGACGTAGCCATTCCCTTAGAAAACCGAATCGGCGAGGAAGGAAAGGGTTGGCATTATGCAAACTTTCTGCTGGGCAATGAAAGAACATCTTATGCCCACGTGGCGGCTAAACGGATGCAGATGGCCGCAATTGATGCCTTCGTTGAAGGTGACCCCTATCTCAACCAGGACATGGGCTTTAGGCAAGCGGTAAACGATCTGCATGTCCGCCTGGATGCGCTTGATCTAACAGTTTTACGTACGCTTGCTTCTCTTGAGGATGGGGACTCGCCGGGAGATGAATCGTCGATTCTCAAAATACTTGCGACGGAGGTTGCCCAGGACATCACCGAACTTACGATGGTGATGCAGGGATCACCCCAGATGGTGAAGTTTGACGCGAATGGCCCGCACCCGCAGGCGGCAAAAGCGACGATGGATTACCTGGGTACCCGCGCTCAATCAATCTATGGTGGCGCAAACGAAATACAAAAAAATATAATTGCCAAACGGGTGCTGGCGCTCTAGCCAGCGCTTTATGCAACGTGGGTAACTGGCGAACCATTAGGGGGAGTGTATGACAGTTCTTGTGGCTGGCGGTGGAATCGCCGGATTGTCCCTTGCGTTGACTTGTCATGAAATAGGGATAGAGGTCAAAGTATTTGAGGCCGTGGACAAACTCAAGCCATTGGGAGTTGGCATAAACCTGCAACCGAATGCCGTGAAGGAACTCTATCAGCTTGGATTAGAAAGTGATCTTCGCGAGCTGGGCATCGAAGCGGAAGAGTGGGCGCTGTTTTTCTATGGCGCCTATCCTGTGTGGACCGAAACGCGCGGCACCAGAGCGGGTTACAACTGGCCGCAGTTCTCAATTCACCGTGGACAGTTTCACGTGCGCTTGCTCGAGAGAGTGCGTGAACGCCTGGGCGAGGCAAGCGTCGTTACAAATGCAAAAATTACTCGCTATGAAACTTACTCGGACCACGTTGTTGCACATTTTATTGACGCCAATGGTCGTGTATTCAGTGAAGAAGGCAGCTTGCTGATTGGCGCTGATGGAATTCACTCCGCGGTACGGCAGCAAATGTACCCTGATCAAAGTGAACCTAACTGGAACGGCGCAATCATGTGGCGTGGTGTTTCCCGGGCTAAACCACCGCGCACGAAGAATTCTTTTGCGATGGTGGGTGGAATTAAACAGCGTTTTATCTGTTACCCCATCGAACCTCTGGATGAGAATGGCGAAACGGTACTCAACTGGATTGCAGAACTTAGACCCGAAGATGTTGATGAGGTCGATCGCAGCGATTGGAACCGAAAGGCAAACGCTGCTGCGTTTATGGATGAGTTTCGGGATTGGGTGTTTGAATGGATCGATGTGCCGGAGATTGTGGAAAGATCTGCTGATATCTGGGAGTACCCAATGGTGGATAGGGATCCGGTTGATGCTTGGGTAGATGGGCGGGTCGCCCTTATCGGAGATGCTGCGCACGCCATGTTTCCCCACGGATCTGGCGGAGCGTCCCAGGCGATTGTCGACACGCGGGTATTGGGCGCTTGTTTGATGACAGACGGCGTGACCGAGAACGCTCTGGAGTCCTACCAGGCGCGTCTGTTGAAGCCTGTCAACGAGTTGGTTATGAGAAACCGCTTGGAAGGACCCATTGGGGTATTGCTGGATATTGAAGATCGCATCGCGGGTGGGCAATCGGTTGAGCAAGCAATTGACGTTGATGAGGTGGCGTCGTTTATGGCGAAATACAAAGAGGCTGCGGGGACCGCGCGTGACGCGCTGAATGCTTCAGCCCGGATTGTGAACATCTGAGCATCCTTAGCATTGGTTAGCCCCTTGCGGTTCTAGGGGCTGCCGGTCACCGAATTCAACGCTCGTAAACTGGCACCGTCGCCCCAAGCCGCGTGCGTGCCGCTTGAGATTCGGTGGGGTAGAATGACCCTGCATACCGGGCCGGCCTCGATATCTTTGGCGTCCACAAGGATGCATTCGGAGCGATCTTCGTTCATATCTGTAATGAAGCTGACCAGATAACCATCGTCTTCATCTTGAGCGTTGATTCTCGGTGCAAACGGCGCTTCGCTGCCAAAGCGGTTATCACCAAAAGCCAAGCTCCAGCTTTCACCGCTCTCCAGGTCGTGTTTGACCAGGCCCGAGAACAGAAACCAACCGGGTTTGGTCCAGGTAGAGTAGCTGTAACGGTTTTTACGCCCCGCATACTGTTGGTTGAAGGTACCAAATTCCAGCACACGATCGTCGAGATGGCGTTCCGTGACCTGGCCTGTCTTCAGGTTGAAACACCATCGATGCAGTTTGGTGCGCATCGAATGTTGGTCCAATCCCGCCATGACACGACCCATAAACTTGTTCATCCCTGGAAGGGGACCGGGGGTAGGATCTTCCTGAAAAAATCCATCCACTATCAGTTCATCCCCGTCTTCGTAAGCATTGTTCCAATGTAGAACGTAGGTCGGATCCGCTTCAAACCAGCGGACATCCTGTTCAGTGCCATATCGAGGAAACACTGCAAAACGAGTTTTCATGTCCGGGTGGAAGCTGACATCGTGGCGATCCTGCTCCAGCTTCTCCGGGTCCCAGAACATGGGCAGGTCGATCAGTATGGAATAGTTTTCGCTGAATGCCATATCGTGGGGCAATCTTGAACCGGGTGTCGGGATTGGGGTGTAGTGCACCAGATTGTTGTCTTTGTCGACCACGCCGTAGTGCTGATAAGGCGCATATTTGGAGTAGTTGAAGAACATCAGCTCACCGGTTCGCTCGTCAACTTTCGGGTGGGCTGAGATGCCATCCAGCGGCGTCCAGGATTCGATTCCAAGCTGCTCCAAAGTGAAGGGATCTAATCGGTAGCCTTCTCCACATAGCCAGTGTGTGGAGAGAATTTTACCCGCATGGAAGACAACGTCGGTTGATGATGCATCCTTTACGTGCCCTTGGGCGGTCATGCCAGGTCTTTTGGATAGTCCGGTGGGATTGGCAAATCCTGCCCACAGAGACTCGCCACTTTCCTGCTCGGCTTCAAACGCACGGGTGCGAATAAAGCGGTTTTTGTATATGACTTTACCGTCGCGGAAATTCATCGTGTGTAACATGCCGTCGCCATCAAACGGGTGATAGAAACCTAGCGGTTCGTGTACGGGGTTTTCGGTGTTTCGAACATAGATGCCGTCTATGTCGAGTGGGATTTGACCAATCACCTCCAGGTCGTGGGCATCAAGCTCCTCTGGAATTGGTGTCCAGGCACCACTCATGTAAGGGTGTTCACTGGGTTTCAGGGTGTGGTTCACGGTGTTGCGGTAAGTGATTTTCATAGTGCATTAATCCCGAGGTGCTGATTAGCAGTGTATCGATCCAGGCCAATTCTTGCGAGTTGTTCCCATTGTGTTGCGGTATGTTTATCCTAAATACCTCATTTGCGAGATTCACTGAGGCGTGTCCCATGACCGATCTTTCATACCACAAAGTTGATGCGCAGCGGGTACCTGCGCCCGAAGGGTGTCCGGTCGATCGTGAGTTTTCGCCCTACCATGAAGACTACGTGGCGGAACCGTATCCTTGGCTCAACGCCAAACGTGAGGAAGAGCCAGTCTTTTATTCTGAGGAGCTTGGGTATGTAGTGGTCACGCGGATGGAAGATGTGGATTATGTTTTTAAAAACCCTGCTATTTTTACCTCTACCAACGTCCAAGACCCTGTGTTTCCAATTTGCGCCGAGGCCGCTGAGATCCTGAGTGCTCAGGATTACAACCCCATCGCTGTCATGTCCAATCGTGAACAGCCGGATCACACGAGAATCCGTAAACATACCCAGGCGTGTTTTTCGCCGCGACGCATCAGCGTATTGGAGCCGCTGGTACGCCGCCGAGCCTCGGATCTAATCGACACGATGTTGATAAATGGATCGCCTGCAGAATGGGTCAGTGCGGTAGGGAATCCTTTGCCCGCAGAAACCATTTTCAGGTTAATTGGATTTGATCCTGCGGACGATGAACAGTTAAAGGAGTGGACTAACGATCGTCTTGAGTTTACCTGGGGCAAAAGTGATGAGGACTATCAAATTCGTGTTGCGCGAAACCTGCTGTCTTATTGGCGGCACGTGGCTAATTTTGTTGAGATGCGCAAAAACAACCCGGCAGACGATATGACCTCGGAGCTTTTGGCCGCACACGCTGAGTTTCCGGAAGAGATCAGCTTTAACGAAGTGCAGTCGGTGATCTATGGATTGTCCTTTGCGGGGCACGAGATCGTACGAAATCTCCTCAGTAATACGTTGCTGTGTTTGCTGTCTGATCGCTCTCATTGGCAACGCATTATCGAGCACTCCGAATTGATCCCCCGCGCAATAGAGGAGGTGTTGCGCTATAAGTCTGCACAACCGAGCTGGCGACGTTTGACGACCTGTGACACGACCTTGGGTGGGATAAAAATTCCCAGAGGTACGCCTATATTCTTATCCCTGGCGGCGGCAAATCATGACCCGCGTTCCTTTGAAGCACCCGAAGAATTTGACCTGGAACGGCGGAACGCGTCCCGGCATATTTCTTTTGGTCGCGGGCCACACATCTGTTTAGGGCGTATCCTGGCTAAGCAAGAGGTGCAGACGGTTTTGGAGCTGCTGGTAGAAAAAGTGCCATCCATGCGATTGGTGGACGACCAAAAGCTACAACACGCGGCTAACTTTTCTTTTCGAGGGCCCAAGGCGCTGTTTGTCGCATGGGATTAGTGTTCACTTCCTGGAAGCCCACTGCTGATTTCAATTACACTAGCGGGCTGTTTGATTGGAGACAAATGTAGTGCAGTTTGATGATGTCCTTCTTGGCCGACGAAGTATTCGCGGCTACAAGCCCGACCCTGTGCCAAAAGCGCTCATAAAAGAGATTCTGGCCATCGCGATGCGTTCGCCTTCGTCGATGAATACGCAGCCTTGGAATTTTACGATTGTTTCGGGCGAAGTATTGAACCGCATCCGAGCAGGAAATACTGAGCGCAATCTTGCGGGTATCCCGCATTCACGAGAGTTCCGTATTGGTCAACCCTTTGCGGGAGAGCATCGCGACCGACAGGTTGGTGTGGCCAAGCAACTGTTCGCTGCTATGGGTATTGCCAGAGAGGACAAAGAAGGTCGACAAGATTGGGTGCTTCGTGGGTTTCGACAGTTTGATGCGCCGGTGTGTGTCATTATTACGTACGACCGAGAATTGGCGGACAGCGACGACACGGCCTTTGATTGTGGCGCGGTGACCACGGCATTGGTCAATGCTGCCTGGTCCAGAGGCCTGGGTGCGGTGATCAATAGTCAAGGCATTATGCAGTCACCGGTGGTCCGAGAACACGCTCGTATCGCCGAAGACCAGGTCATTATGAAAGCGGTTGCCTTAGGTTGGCCGGATGATAGTTTTCCTGCGAACGCGGTGGTTTCAGAGCGAAAAAGCGTGGATGAAGCCGCTCGCTTCCTGGGATTCGACGACTGAGGCCAAAGTTTCCCGGCAATGGCTGACCCAGATCAGGTCCTGGTAGCGTAAGACCCTGCCAGGCGACCAAACACCGCGCCGTTTATTAACCCGGTTCCGCCCGGGTAGTTGAAGTAGAACACGCCACCGACCAATTCTCCTGCAGCAAAAAGACCCGGGATGGGTTTGTGGTCGCGATCAAGCACCTGGGCCGTGTTGGGATCGATTCGCAGCCCGCCAAAGGTGAAGGTAATCCCGCAGCCTACCTGGTAAGCCTCAAATGGACCTCGATCAATGGTGTTAGCCCAGTTGCTTTTGTTCACCGATAAGCCTGTGGTTGCTCTGCCATCCTTGATATTTGGATCGAAGGCAGTGGTTGTGTCCACCGCGGCGTTATAAGTTTTGATCTCTTCAAGGAAAGCTTGAGCGTTGACATCTTCCAACTTATGCGCGAGCGCCTCAAGAGTAGGCGCGGTTACCTTGGTGACTTGTTTGATTCGATATTCGTCTCTTAACAGGTGAGTCACCTTGGCATCGAAAATTTGCCAGGCGAATTGGTCTGGTTGTTCAAGAATCACCCTGCCGTATTTTGCGTAGGTATAGTTCCGAAAATCAGCACCCTCATCTACAAATCGCCTGCCATGCGCGTTGATCATGACGCCCCAGGGGTAGGAATGTTTCTGAAAGTTGTCACCGACGTTCAGGTCACCGTACTCGGGCGCGTTATAGTCCCAGCCAACGGCGTGGCAACCTGACCAATTACCTTTGGTAGACGCACCAACTTTGATGGCCATATCGATGCCGTCGCCCGTGTTAAACCGCGTACCACGAACTTTAGCCATTTCCCATCCCGGTCCCAGATAACGAGTTCGTTTTTCGGTATCAGCTTGAAACCCACCGGAAGCGATGATGACGCTGCGGGCCATCAGATTTTCAAGCTCACCTTGATGTCGTACCTTGACCCCGGTGACTGCATGACCATCCGTAATTAGCTCCAGGGCGCGCGTGTCGTAGCGAATCTCAATCTGTGACTGCTTCGCTATGGTGGTGTGCATGTCGATAAGGCCTGGCCCGCCGCCCCAGCTTTCCAAGGTTAAGCCGCCCCAAAATTTGAACCTGCCGTCGACTTTGAACGCCTGGCGCCCATAAATTGGCAAGAAGCGAATACCTTTTTTCTGCAACCAGAACATTGTTTCGCGGGATGAGGTCACCAACCTCTCACAAAGTTCAGGATCAGTCCGATAGCGGGTAACCCGGAACATGTCTTCATAGAACTGATCGGTGGTGTAGGTGCCAAAGTCAGTGATCGCAATCTGCTCTTCAGACAGATCCGGACACAGGGCCCGAATATCGTCCACGCCATCGTAGGCAAATCGGATTGCACCTGCGGTAAACCTGGAATTTCCGCCGTTTTCTTCCTCCGGCGCACATTCAAGCATGAGCACGCTGGCGTTTTCTTCCCGTGCAGCATGAGCTGCACAAAAAGCCGCGTTACCGGCACCGATTACAATGGTGTCCCAGGTGGTCATGTTTGTGTTCCTCTGATTTATGCCGGTGTGCGTTTTGACGCGACCCATGCGCTATAGTAACACCGCTTGTTCGCTGGGTTTTTCCGTTCAAGCGTTTGAAGAACCTTTAATGAGGATGTATCACATGGCTGCGAATACCGGCCAATCGCCTCCAGATGATCGCTGGCTGGACACTCTGCAAGAAGAGATTTTGGAACCAGAGCTTGCGATCATCGACCCCCATCACCACCTTTGGCTGCGCAACGGCTACCGCTATCTCTTGCCCGAATTTGCTGAAGACCTGGCCTGCGGGCACAACATCGTTGCGACGGTGTTTGCAGAATGTCATTCCATGTACCGTGCGGGTGGGCTCGAGGAGACGCGCGCAATCGGAGAAACGGAGTTTGTTCGTGGTCAGGCCGCGATGAGCGCCAGCGGCGAATTTGGTTCCACTAGAGCCTGTGAGGTGATGTTCGGAAACGTTGATCTGACTTTGGGATCTGCTGTTGAGCCAATACTGACGCAACATCAGGAGGCTGCGGGTGGACGTTTCCGAGGCGTCAGAATTTCTTCAGGGTGGCACGACAGCGACCAGATTCCCAATGTTGCGACTCGGCCACAGTTGTTGGTAGACCCGCAGGTTGGCCAAGCGGCAGCCGTGCTGCAGCGATTGGGAATGTCGCTGGATTGTTGGCTTTACCATACTCAGCTTGACGAGGTTGTGCAGTTTGCCGAGACCTATCCTGACCTGACCATTGTCCTTAATCATGTGGGTAGCCCAATCCTTGGTGGACCTTATCGAGGGCAGGCTGATACTGTATTCCGTGAATGGAAGCTCGCCATAAATCGGGTGAGCGCCTGTGACAACGTCTTTGTAAAGCTCGGGGCCTTGCCAATCCGCATGCCAACTTACTCTGGAGATCGCACGCTCCCGCCTGGCTCGGAGGAGGTGGCGGCTGCCTGGCGGCCCTGGATGGAGGCGTGTATCGAGGCGTTTAGCCCTGCCCGGGCAATGTATGAGTCAAATTTTCCCGTCCAAAAGCGCTGGTGCAGCTATCAGGTCTGCTGGAACGCATTCAAGCGGATATCTGCGGGTGCGTCAGACATGGAGAAGGTCGATCTGTTCTTCGGTGCAGCCGCTCAAGCGTATCGTCTCGATGGTGACCTCTGTCGGAGGGGGTGAGAGCAGTTCGCCGAAATAAAAATGATTGCCATTATCATTTCAAAGATTTTGATTTATAATTCGGAGTCTCAAATAAAAGCATTTCTAGACGTTAAGGATTAATCCATGAAGCAGTGGTTGTTTGGGGTTATCGCGCTTACCCCTTTGTGCGCATCAGCTCACCACGGGGGTAGCCACGAAAGCTGGCTTGGTCTGGCATTCATAATGACGGGCGTTTTGCTCGCCACGATTGCGGCTCGATTTGATGGAGGCCGCGGACAGGTGCAATCTATTGAAGACAATGCCCAGGTTGTTCGTTCTGAACCATCCATGCAAAGAGGTGTAGGCCATGTTTAAAGCCCAGTTAGCACATGCTCATTGTGACGTTCCGTGCGGTATTTATGATCCCATAGCCGCTCAAAACGCAGCGCTGTCTGTGGTGAGGTTCATGAATTTGATTGCCGAATATGATGGTGCGACGCTGTCTTTAGCTGATCAGGCTAAATTGAGTCGTCTGGTTTCAAACAAAGAAACTCACGCCGCGGATGTAAAGTCAGAGGTTGTGATCATTTGGGGTGACTACTTTAAGGCGCCGCAGTTTGAGGCCCATCCAAACCTTCATGAACTGACCCATGAGATTCTCATGACTGCGTCAAAATGTAAGCAGGGGATTGATCCTGCTGATGGACGTCGGTTGGTCGAACTGGTGAATGAATTTGCCGCAACCTTTTGGGAAACCAAGGGGGTTTCAACCCAGACGGTTGTTGTACCGTACGAGCCCAAATTACCTTTGGTTCAGCCGATCTTCGAACAAGCTTGACGCTCCGGCAGAGGCGGGCTTAGTGATTGCGGCCCGCACTCTGCCTCTCTGTTCCCCTATTCACCATCAGTTTTGCTTGCTCAAAGCGCTTCGAACGTGATCTCCAGGTTTCGCATCAGCGGTCAGAGTATGTCACCCTCACTCAACCCCGGAGACGAGGTTG
This sequence comes from Pseudomonadota bacterium, assembly GCA_039028095.1. Lineage (GTDB taxonomy): Bacteria > Pseudomonadota > Gammaproteobacteria > Pseudomonadales > Azotimanducaceae > UBA4421. The sequence continues at coordinate 79,112 of JBCCIU010000009.1, read as the reverse complement.
TGACGATTAAGCTCCCAAATTGGCTGTTACGGCCCGGAATGATGGTGGTTGCAAAACCCGCTCATGCTGAATTTATCGTTAAAAATCTTTTGCGCACATCCGGAGATAAAGTTGTGCTGGCCAGCGAAAACGCAGCAACAAGCTCCAGATATGTGGGTGTAGAGATCGACCGATCTTGCGTCGCGGGGGTTGTGATCTGGACTCGGCGGTTGTCGATCCAAACAGATACTTGATCTTCCAGAATCTCCTTTTCCCTGTACACTCAAGCTGACGCTCAAAGGTAAATACGTGTTATGTCGATTAAAAATGTAGATGTTGCGATTGTCGGGGCCGGCATTGGAGGGAGTGCACTGGCGATCACGTTGGCGCGGGGCGGTTTAAGCGTCTTGTTGCTGGAAAAATCGGTTGAGCATAAAGATGTCGTGCGAGGAGAATGGCTGGCCCCCTGGGGTGTTGAGGAGGCCAACAAGCTGCAGCTGACCGAACTCTACATGAACGCAGGTGCTCACAGGGTTGCCCGACATGTGGGATATAACGAGTTCGTGTCAGCGGATGAAGCGGAAGCGCAAACTCTTTTCCTTGATCAGGCGGCACCGGAGAAACCACTCTGTCTCGGTCATCCTAAGACCTGCAATCTGTTGAACGATGCAGCGGTGTCGTTAGGGGTTGAGTTTGCTCGCGGGATCTCCGCAATAGAAGTTCAGCCGGGCAGACCACCCAGGCTTCACTATCAGCATGATGGAGCGGCTGTTGAAGTAGTTGCTCGATGGATTGTGGGTGCTGACGGTCGAAACGGTGTGGTGGCCAAACAAATTGGCTGCAAATTCGAGCATGATCCGGAACATCATTTGTTTTCGGGTATGTTGGTGGAAGGTGCCGATGATTGGCCCGAGGATTTACAAGTGATTGCGCACGAGGATGACGTAAATGTTCTGGCCTTCCCCCAGGGGGATGGCGTCGTCCGAATCTATCTGGGGTGGCCATCAGCAGACCGCGGGAGATTGGTCGGACCCGATGGCCCTCAAAGATTTTTAGATGCCTGGCAGGTTAACTGCGTGCCCTATGCGGACACCATTGCCAATGCTAAGCCGGTGAGTTCATGTATTGGGTATCCAAACTACGATGCCTGGGTTGATCATCCAGTTCGAGAAGGGATCGTGCTGATTGGGGATGCTGCTGGGCGCAACGACCCGATCATTGGCCAGGGGCTGTCGATCGCACACACAGATGTGCGTATGGTTTCTGAAGCTCTGTTAGGTAATCAGGTTTGGTCGGTGGATATGTTTGACGAATATGTTGCTGAACGCAAAGAACGCATGTCCCGGCTAAGGACGACGGCTCGACTAACCAGTTTGCGCGAAAGTGCTTTTGGCGAAGAGGGCAAGGCCCTGCGCTATCAGATACACGAAAGACTACATGCGACACCGGACCTTGCCGCGCCGTATGCAGCCGGTTTTATTGGCCCGCAGAATCTACCGGAAGAGGTCTTTACGCCAGAGTTTACCGCCCAGGTTGTGGGTGCTCCGATCTGGGATCCACACCCTTAGACCAACTGCTTAACTGTTGCGTAATGGCTCGCGCAGTTTGTGCAGGGTGGGTTGAGATACCACCATGTCCTGCGCCCGAAATGGTCAACACCTGGGCATTCGTGACAATATTTTTGAACCGCGCGTTGGTCAATTGAAAGGCCGGTAGCGACTCGGTGCCGCCAAGCAAGGATACCGGGCGGGGAAAGGCTTGCAGGTGCTCAACCCCAACGTCCAATCGCTCGGGATCTTTAGATTGATCCAGCCAAGTATCTGCGTTGGCCAACATAGTGGACTGGGTTTGCTTGTTAAAGCGCTTCCAACTCCCCGGTCCAAAAGCCACTTGCTCAAGAAAGAGCACTGTGCCCTGTTCGATCATTCCATCGGACAATAGGCGAGCGGCCAATTGCATCTTCTGTTTCATTTGAACTTGGATCTGCCGAGCTTGATCTACGTCGGTTAGCAGTCCGAACAGGGGAGGTTCGTACAGAATTAGACTCTCCACCAGCTCTGGATGCGTTTGTGCAAGGGCGGTGGCGATGCTGGCGCCGTAAGAGTGACCAATGATATGGGCGCGCCCACCAAGGCGCTGGTCTGTGAAGTGGCCTATCAAGGCGGCAACGTCGGCGACATCCTCCGAAATTCTGCCTTGCCCTGCGGTGTCTGTGCTCGCGCTATGTCCTCGCCGGTCGAATAGAATGAGCGGGTTAGGAACTTTTTCCGACAGGTGAAACAGTACCTCTCGCCAAGCAGTGTGATCATCAAATGAGCCGTGTACGAAAACAACTGGGATTCCGTTACCCGGATAGTATCGTGTGGCGAGTTGTACATCACCCGTATCAATCCGCACCAAATGTGCGTGCTCCAGTGCTGTCATGCTTGAACTCCCCGTGGCTGTTTCATCTGATGCTGGAAGATATTCGGTCAGCGCCAGACTGATAAACATGAAAAACGTTTTGGTCATCGATATCCGTCTAGGCGTGATTCACAAGGGGGATTTAGCCTGAACGCCCACCAGATTGCTGTCGTTTCAGGCACACATTAAGGACATGGCAGGAACAGCTAGTGGTTGCGTGTAGGCCGTCGATATTCGCCTGGGCTGCAACCATGCGTCTTCTTGAACGTTGCAGAGAAATGACTTGCGCTGGTAAACCCGAATCTCAAGGCGATGTCGGTAATGCTTAAGGTTGGATCAGCTAAATGATGGTGGGCGAGCGCCAATCGATAGCGACGCAACCACTCGAATACCGTCGTGCCGTAGACCTGCTTAAAACAGCGGTTGAGCCTGGCGTGACTCATGTTTGCTCCTTCTGCCAGCTCTCGCAAAGAGGGTACTTGTGTGGGATCACTGACCATTTTGCTCACGACCTGTGACAAGAGCAACTGATCCTTGGCTGATAGCTTGTTTTCCGCGGGTTCGAGCAGGGATTGAATAACTTCACGGCTTGGCGCAATCCAGCGGGCCAGAAGCTGTAATGCGGTTGCCTCTGCCAGAAGCCGTTCGGGCGCGCTGGATAGGGGGTTGTTGATCAGCTTCTCCAGGCCAACATCATGGTCGATCTGCTGGCCGAGGCGGTGGGCGGTGACGGTTCCCAGTCCAAACAGCGAGGGTGCACCACCCAGTGCATCATCTAAACGACTACCAGTATATTTTACGACCACCATTTGACTGGTTTGGTTTGCAGGGGTGTTGCGCTGCATCACGCCACCCTCAAGACGCATGTACCAAACGTCTCCGGCCCGAACTCTATAGCTTGCGATGGCGCTCTGTGGCTTAAAGTCCGAATACCCCTCAAGTCCAAAGATCAGCAAGGTTGTATCCTCGTGATAGGCTATGTCGGCTAGGTATTCACGCTGCAGGATACATTGGCTGTGCGTGAATGAGACATCCAAACTCACCGTTCCTACCCTGAACAGAAGCTTACCTGTGTCATTCTCCAGTTTGATGGTCCTGAAGCGATCCGGTGATTGCACCGCGGGCTTAAGCTGTGCCGCGTCAAATTGTAGATGTGATGCTGAGTCAGTCTTGTGCGCCATTGATTGGTGGTTATCCAAAAATTTAGACGAAGGCTACTCTTCCCACTCTGTCAGTTCTGCCCAGGGTTGTCGATCTTCTGCTCCCCCAAAAAGATCCGGATCAAAAAGGGATCGATAGAAAGGTGCATGAATCGAAGGTTTTCTGGGTAATCGGTCGAGTAACCGGGTCATTTGAGCGACCCGTTGAGGCTCTTGGGTGCTCAAGTCGTTTTGTTCATACGGATCTTCGTCCAGGTTGTAAAGCTCGGCGATCTCTTCATCTTTGATCAACTTCCAGGGCCATTGATAATAGGCCTGCATGCCTAACAGATCTCTTGTGACGTAGTCTCTTGGCGGTTTGGCGGGGTGGTTGGTTAGAATGCCGAGCCGATCGCCACCGTCCAAGTCGGTTGGGATGGGATCACCAATCGCCGCCAGGAGGGTGGGCAAGACATCTTGAACGGTGACCACGCCCTTAGCATGATGAGCGGGGATGACACCTGGCCAGTAAGCTAAGGAGGGCACTCGCGTGCCGCCCTCGTAGACAGACCCTTTGCCGAATCTCAGGGACCCATTATCAGATCCGCCTTCCAGCGTATTGGTGCGAATTAGTTCGAGAATCTTGACCGGTACCGGCGGTTCAAACCACTCTTCCAGATTCTGAGCCAGGCTGACCAGACCGGACCTGGACTGACTCTTGAGGTTGAGCCCACCATTGTCACTCATAAACCAGATGAGTGTATTTTCGATTTGATCTTCCGATTTCAGAGTTTCGATAACCTGGCCAATTGCGGTGTCCATTTCAGTGACCATGGCAGCGTGAATTCGACGGAAGCGGTCGTCGATGCTTGAATAACTTGCGATGGTTTCTTCGGGGGCCTCGTTGGGCAGGTGTGGTGTGTTAAAACTGAGATAGAGAAAGAAAGGTTGATCTGTCTTTCGTTGTCTTATCAGTGTTCGAGCCTCGTCAGCCAGTAAGTGGGTTGTATATCCGTCTTCCCGCACCACGTTGCCGTTGCGTTGCCAATCATGCCCGCCGCCGTGGACATGGTCCCAGTAGCCAATGCCACCGGTCAGGTTGCCGTAAAAGTGCTCAAAGCCACGTCCGTTGGGATGAAACTTTTGCTGGCGAAAACCCAAGTGCCACTTTCCGACCAGCCAGGTCTGATAGCCTGCTGCTTGCAGGCGATCAGCTAAAGTGACTTCTTCTGCGGGTAATCCCACGTCTGTGTGTTTGGTAAACGGCTGATAGATTCCGAATCTCTGTGGGGATTTGCCGGTCATCAGTGCAGTGCGGGTAGGGGTGCAAATGGGTTGTGCGTGGAATTGATTCAGGACTACACCTTCAGCAGCGAGCGCATCAAGATTGGGCGTGCGTATTTCGCTGCCGTGATAGCTGACATCGTTCCACCCGAGATCGTCTGCCAGAATGATAACGATATTGGGCTGAGCGAAGGTTTGTACGGTCCATAGATTTGTTAGAAGCAGGCAGTAACGAAGAAAACACTTGGTGGATATTGAAAAGCGTCGGCATGTAAAAACAAGCTTTGTCATGCGCTGCGATGTTCATGGGCGGATGGAGAGATGCCATCTGGAGGCCAAGGCGCTAGCCCTTCCTCAAGCGGTAATTTCAGGCATTTCAGCATGTCCGAGATCATCTTCCATGTCCCCACCGTGGCCAAGAGTTCAAGTTGCTCTCGTTCTGTGGGCCAGATTTGCGACAACGCGTCCCAGGTGGAGTCCGAGACCACACCGGTACTCAATATTTCGTCTGTGACGGTTAGTGCAACCACCTGGGCAGAAGACCAGTGTTGGTGCGAAGACCAATCCCTGACTGCAAGTAAGTCACTCATATCCAACCCCAGCTGTTGTGCAATCCGCCAATGCTGGGTCCATTCGTAGACTCCTTCATTCCACCACCCGATGCGCATGATCATCAGCTCTCGAATATCTGGGGCAAGGTTATCTGCGGCTAAGAGCGTTTCAACCAAGTCGTTTATGCGTTTTGCGAGTTCGGGATGATGAAGCAGCAAGCGGTAGATGGACGCTGCATATTTTGGTGCGGGTATATCAGCCTTTGTCGCCGCAGCTTTAGCCTCGTCGATCGACAGTAGTGTTATTCGGGTGGACATTGTTCCTCCTGTGATCTCAATCTAGACCAGCATGCTCTGCACAGGCTGATCTAACAGCGTGCGTCCATAGTCTGCATAGCGAGACTCACGATCGAAAATGACGTGATTGGATCCGGTGGAAATGTCGCGAAGGGCCTTTTGGATTGGGCTGTCAAGCCGACTTCCGCTGGCTCCGGTCACTGAAACAATGTCCTGAACGGCACCCCGACACATGATCACTGCGTGCGACATACGCGACATCCAGGTGCCTCGTAATTCTCGCGATGCCTGATTCCTGTACTGCATGACATCTTGTAAGACGTTGCGCAACATGAGTTCAGCCGCCTCGATGTTGAGCGCTGCTGCGGCAACCACCGCTGGCTTACCATCCTCCATGATGCGGCTGCCAACACGTGCCTCGTCTGCGGCGATTTTTGCTTTAGTTTGCTCTTGATAGGCTTCCAATGCGCCCTGTGCAGCACCAAGCATGGATAAGGCGGATGCAAATCCCAGGATTGGCACTAAAGGCGTGCTATAGAGGGGACCCGGATGCAGCTGACTGGCGGTTTCCGAGTTCAGCAGATCCATCATTGGCACCACCCGCTCATCTGGAACGAACACGTCGTCGATCTTGATGTCGTAGGACCCGGTCGAACACATACCAGCAACAAACCAGGTATCGATCGCCTCTACCTCATGCCTTGGGAGTGCAAAAAACAGGGGACCTTGTTGACCTGCTTCGCCTTCGGCAAGTGCCCCGACCATCACCCAGTCTGCATGAATAATGCCGGTACCCCAGGACCATTGACCGCTGATCCGATAGCCGCCTTCTTCGGCTTTCGCTTTACCCCCGGTTAGATTGAGGGTGGCGGGAGCCAGAACGCAGGGTGAACTCGCAAACACTTCCTTTTGGAAGGACTGGGGGAAGCCGCAGAACCAAAACGCGTGTTCGACATAAAACGCGAACAGCCAACCCATGGAAGCATCGGCTTTGGACAGGGTTAGAACGACGTCAAAGTAGGTATCCAGATCTGCTTCGTGTCCGCCATATTGCTTTGGCACCATGAGCGCAAACAAACCGCTGTTGCGGATAGCATCGATCACTTCGTCCAATGGTCTGCGCGCAATCTCCGCCTCTCTTGCCTTGTCTTTCAGCAATGGGGCCAGAGATTCTGCGGCTTCGATCAGTGCGGCATGATCTAGAGGTGCATACGGCATGTGTTTTCCTTAGATGTCCGGGGATTGGTTGGCTTTCGATTTATTAACTTTTGATTTGTTAAAAAGGCTATGGTGTTCTGTAGTCCAGGCGATAGATAAATCGGTCACTGCCAAAGCCGTCGAGTTCGCCAGGCTGACCGACCAGAGTCGCGCGTACGGGGTAGATCATTTCCCCAAATCTGACCCGCGCGTTTGGGTTGGCTCGCAGGTTGTCGAGCCAGACCTTACCCTCGGCCGGGTCAATAAATAGCTGGCCTTCACGAACGATGTAATTGAGCTCCACTGAATAGGGTTCGTTTGGATCGGTCTCCAGATGGACAAACTGAGCCTCTAAAAAAGACCAGTCTGAAACCGGCTGATCAACCACGGTACCCTGTAGCTCACCCCCGGGTAACATCAAAATGGGTCCATTGCCGCAGGCGTTTAACAGGCTGCAAAGGGCGATCACGCTGAGGTATCTGATCATAAACTTAGTCTTCCTATGGGTTGTCAGCAGCAGTGTTTTGGGGTGATTCTGCGTCGAGCGGTTGTTGAACAAGCTGCTTCGCCTCTTGGGCATCGATGCCGAGAACCCGCAACACCATTTCTGCCGTATGGTCGGCAACCTCTTCGATTGATCTGGCATCAGATCCTGCAACGTCATCGTGTCGAGTGAGCGAATTAATCACGCCCACCAATGCACCATCAATAAAATCTGACGTTGCGCTATTGTCGGAAAAGCTGAATCTGCCTGCGCGTAGCCCCCGTTTCATATCCTCAACGGGGGGCGCACCCATATCTCCCACCAAGCGGCTGAATGGTGTCCCAGATCTGCTGGCGTACCACCCCCACAGTGGGTCTCTGGCAATGGTCCTGAGTAAAATTCGCAAGCCGAATGCCATGCGCAAGGCTGGATCTTTTGTGCGTCCAGCGGCTTGGTCGACCCGGGCATGGACCTGCTCTGACAGGCGTTCGATCAGAGGTTGGAGAACCTGGTCCTTTGTCTTGAAGTACAGGTAGAACGTGCCGTGCCCAATATCAGCAGCCTCAGTAATGTCCTGGATCGTGACCGTACGAACGCCATTTTTACGCATCAAGCGCTCCGCCACCTCCACGATCCTAGCTTGTGTCAGCGCTTTTCGTCGTTCTACGCGATTCATAGCAGCAGCGGTCCCATGCCAAAATTGAATAATATCAAGTATGACTATATTCATTTATAAATCAATATCATTTATGACTAGAGTCATTTACCATTCCACCTCTCAAACATGACCCAATTGGGGGGCTGCAATGAATGCCATTCTTTCTTTAGTGCTGGGTTTGCTAGTCGTCGGATTGATCTGGTCGTTTTTTATCAAGCCGCGACGTTTTGGCGCGGTTGCCGGTGGGGTTGATCGGACCAAGACCATCGCGTATTCAAAGCCCGTTGAGCTTTACAGCAATTCGTTCTCGCATTGCTCCCGCAAGGCAAGGCTGGTGCTTGCCGAGCTTGGGATCGAAGCGCAACACCATCCGATCGACTTGATAGAGACGGGTTGGTATCAAACTGTAAGCCCCGCCTACCTTCAGGTGAATCCTTCCGGAGTCGTACCCACACTAGTGCACAATGGGCATCCGGTTTATGAATCTGATGACATTCTCAACTATGCACAAGCCATCGCTGATGAGGGCGCGCCTCAGTTAGTGCCTGACGACCCGCAACTCGAAGGGAAGATGCAGGATTGGCTGCATTTTTGTGCCATCGTTAGCGCTGATTTGATGGGGGGGATGAAAGAGCGAGCGGGGGCCTGTATACCAGGTCTGACCATGCCGATTTTCATAACCAGCATCCAATATGTGCCGCTGCCAACGGTGCTGAAAGGTTTTCTGACTCATTTCACCTTTAAAAGTCCTGCGCTCTTTACCACCTTCAAGCTGCTAGGACTGCGGCGGGTCATTCGCTTAGAGAAGTTAGCCGAGCTTATACATAACAGTCGTGATCACATGTCGACGCACCTAGAGACGTTTAATCAAACACTCAAGGCGCATGGTGAGCCATGGATCCTAGGATCGTCTTATAGCCTGGCGGATGTGTCCATTGGCTGCTTACTGCTGCGTCTCGAGGAGACGGGGTGGCTCAGCTGGTTTGCGGAGAAGGGGCAGATTGCAGAGGTCTTAGACTATTACGAGCGGATAAAAGCCAGACCTGCATGGACCCAGGCCATAACAGATCACGCGCATCCTATCGTGACAAAAGCCAGTGCAGATCTGATGAGTGCAAAAACTGCTGACCCGGCTTTGGCGGAGGCGATTTACGGCGCTCCGCGTTGAAGCGCCTCGCGGCAGCATCGCCTAAGATGAGTGTCGCTTCAAGATCACGACGGTGGCTTCGGTGTCCGGCGTTGTTCGAAATGTTTCTGGCATGGGATCGGGCCCTTTTGCGTCAATGTAGTTCAGACGAAAGTCATCTGTTTTCACTTCATATATAGCGTGCCACTCCACCTCATTGTCGTGCAGCATCACCATGGTCGCTGGTGAAACAGTCCGGTTCAAGATCAGTTGTCCTTCCAGCACGTTACCGGAGCTGGTGTCGATGCGGAAGCGGTCTCCTTTGATGGTCATGGTGCCGCCGTTCATAGCGTCCATCGGCTGGCCGCCGTGCTCGCCGGCGATGACCCGCCAGGTTCCTTGTAAATCGGGATCTGCAACGCTGTCTGCCTTTGCAGTGAGCGGAATCGTTAACAGTAAGAACACTAAAAAATAAAAGTACTGTCGGTTCATGTTTGCTCCGATCATGAATATTTAATCATGCCAGTAGAGGGTAGGGTGAATAGACCCCGCCCATGATCTCTGGCGCAGGCGCATCCAGCCAACGATCCAAAACCGCTGTAAATACTTGGCGAAAGTCCACCAGAGGATTGATTCCTCCATTGGTTGAGCCTGCTAGATCTGGCAGTTGTCCGTGTACACCAGCTGCAATGGAGCCTCCCGCAATAAACATGAGTCCGGCATCGCCGTGTTCGGTGCCACCGCTTTTATTTTCCGCAATAAGGCGCCCGAAGTCTGAGTAGGTCAAAACCAGCGTATCCTGCCAGCTACCCGCTTTTTGCAGGTGCTTGGCCAGAGCGCTTAGACCTTGACCAAACTCGCCGTAGAGGGACTGGTGTGCCTGCAGTTGATCCAGGTGTGTATCGAATGAGAATCCGTTTTCGAAAGATCCAAGCGTGGTGTGGAAAATCCTGGTATTAGCTTGGGTTTCTATGATGTCACCAATCCATCGCATAGCAGCTCCAAATTCTGTGTCGGGATAGTCAAAGCGATGTCCGGAACCAGAGCGTGCTTGTTCAAATAGACCGGCATACTCATAAATGCGGCGTTCTATTTGGCGAAGGGTAGCCAGCTTGGCAACGGTCGTTTGTTCTTTCTTAGGATTGGTGATCTGGATATTCCTCAGTGTATCTGGCGATGAAACAAGCTCTGTTCGACTTGCTGCTGATGCGAACGCCCTGGCAGGTGCTTGGCCTAGGGTGAATCCTAAGATTTGATCAGGCGTTGTTGATGCATCGGCCCATCGTCCCAGCCAGCCAGTCTCTGGTGAGGGCCGAAGATCCGTACCGGTCGACCAGATTTCTGTTGCTCTTCGATGAGAGCGAGAGGCATTGGGATAACCTACGTTTTGTATAAGCCCAGCCCATCCTTCTTCCATCAGCTCTTTAAAACTGGCCAACGCGGGATTCAATCCCTGGTCCCTACCATCCAGGGTTAGCAGTGTGTTTGCGGGAATGGCAATGTTAGGCCGGTTTCGATAGTAAAAATCGTCCCGATACGGCACCAACGCGTTAAGTCCGTCATTACCGCCGGCAAGGCGAATCAAAACCACACGTCGCGCGCGCCTCGAGGTACTGCCCTTTGGAAGGTCTGCCCAGGCGATCGGGTTGGCAACGAAGGGCAATAAAGCGGCAGTGTGCAAGAAGTTTCGGCGATTCATAGGAATAATATCTTGCTAGATTTGTTCCATGTCATGCAAGTTGATATTCGGCAGACGCTAACACTTGGCGAATCACATTTGCGCTGACGTCTGGCGCTGTGGGGCGTTGATTCACCGTGTCGAGAATGTTTTCCACATTCAGGCCGGGTGCCGGATCAAGGGTGTGCACGAGGTCTGCAACGACTTGGTGCGTTTCTTCGCCTACAGGCAGTCTGTGCACCCATGCCGGAAAATTGGGTCGTCCAAGATCACCCGTTTTGTTTGCCCGCATTCCCCAGGAGACTGGTTGAGCGAGCAAGATATCGCCTAGTTTATATCGCGCGGTGAGTCTTCCGGACGGTTTCAGCCACGCCGAACTCGTCCATGATTGAGCGCCTCGATTTGGCGAATCTAACAGTGATTGACCACAGGCTTGTAGCCAGCTCTCAAGATCCAGTCCTTGTACGCTTGTTATGCCTAGGGCTTGGCACGCGCCAACGACCAGATGCACCGGACTTTTAATCAGGTTCCAGCGACTAGATTCAGACCAGAATTCTTTACAGCTGGTCAATGTCTCGATCAGCGTAGGTATATCTCCTTGGCTGCGCAGATACGCATCGATGAGGGATTGGCTTGCGGCACCATTAGGATCGTGGATGCCAAAGTAGTCAGTTAATAGATCGGCGTACCAGCTTGCGCACTGCGGTAACGTTGCTATTTTTTTGATTGCTTGGGGTGCGTTGAAGTTTCCTGTATGGCCGAAGAGTGTTTTTTCTCCGTTATCGAAGTACTCGCTGTGGAATATTGGCATCAACCCGGTCCGACGATTACGCCGCGCACCCTTTGAATCCAGGTTGTCTGGAACAGTCGCACCAGGTGGCGCCTCAAGTACCCATCCGGTGAGTGACCTGGCTAAATTTTCTACATCAGAATTTGAGTAGTTCCCGGGCCCCACCAACCACTGCGCTAAGACTTTTTCTGCGGCGTAGTAGGGTGGAAGCTCGCGACGGCTTTCGTCATAACCATGCTGAATCAGCATAGCAGGGCTCAACGCCATGGCCTCCAACAGTTTAGGTATTGTGCTCAACGCGTAGCGTCGTACTAACTCAATGTGCGCGTACACTGCTTTTCCCGGTCCAATGGTTTTGTAGGAGCCGCCGAAGGTGGTGTGGAAGAATAGGGACATAGATTCGCGAAGAGGTGTGCTGGAGGTGACCAATTGATCCAGCCATTCCTGTTCGAGCTGCGAAGCCTCTTCTTTATACCGCTGTCGAGCAAGTTGATCTTTTTGCGCCAAAACAGCGGCGGACATGTTTTTAAAACGAAGGGCTGGGTTGGTCCAGGGCTGTTCTGCAAAGGCTGGGGTCGGTAAAGTAGTTGCCGTTCCAGACAGATCAATCAGGCTGCGTGTGGCAGCTAACACGGATGCATTTTCTACGTGATGGAACAGCTTGTTAGTTGCGGAAAAGGTGAGTCTGCGCAGAAGATGTTTACTGTGTTCGGGGTCGGTGAGCTTTTGCGGTTTTGCCATAACTTGCCTCGAAATTGCGCTGTCTATCCCGTTTTTCGCATAAGACTATCCGCACACTATAATCTTTTGATTCGGTACAGGACAAAGTCTTTAGCGGAGGGCTTTGCTGAGTCCAAAAACAAAAAGGCTCACAAAGGGTGAGCCTTAAGTGCATGTTTGTCTGCTTGGTTTTGGGAAAAAAGCTGGCAACTCAGGCGGCGGCCCCCATCAACATTTCCGCCAGCTTCGCGCGCTGATACTTGGCATCGCCATAAAGAACCTGGTTGTGCATTTGTCTTTTAAAGAACAGGTGTATAAAACACTCCCAGGTAAACCCTATTCCACCGTGGAACTGGACCGCTCGACTCGCCGAGAATATGGCCATGTCGCTGGCTGCTGATTTGGCCATGCGTGCGAATCGTTCAGCGTTTTCAGGCTCTTCGTCATAGGCGCAAGCCGCGTTATAGGTCAGTGATTTTGCTTGGTCGATTTCGATCATCACGTTCACCAACGGGTGTTTTACGGCTTGGAAAAATCCCAGCGGACGATCGAATTGCACTCGTGTTGTTGCGTACTCTGTGGTGGTTTGGAGCAACCATTCACCGCCACCAACCATATCTGCCGCTGTGATACACAGGATGGCAGGCATGGCGCTGCTCAGAACCCTGTCTCCAGTGCCGCAGGCGGCTACTTCTGTGGCGGGCACTTTGTCGAAAGTGACATGCGCCTGGTCGCGCGTCAGATCGATGATGCCGTCCGGTATGATTTTGATGCCGGGTTCGTTGCTGTTTACCGTAAATAAGGCGACGCCTTTGCTGCATTTAGCGGCGACCACAAAAAAATCGGCTTTTTGGGCGTCTTGTACAAACCATGCTGTCCCCGATAGTTTGTTATCGTCGACCGTCACCTCTGTGTCGGCGGCTTCCCAACTGCCTTTTTGGTTTGTGATAGCAAGGGATGCGGCCTGGCCGCCAGCAATCGATCCAAGTGCTGCCGTTGCAGCCTCAGAACTGCATACATTAAGCACAAATGTTGTGTTAAATGTAGAGATCAAAGGCGATGGAAACGCAACTTTTCCGGCTTCCTCTGCCAAAGCGACTGCGGCGACCAGGGGCATGCCAATTCCGCCGGCCTCTTCCGGCACACATGCAGCGGTCCAACCCAGTTCGGTAATTTGTTGCCACAGATCGCGATCCCAGATTGATTCGATGTCGCGGTGGATGTTGGAATCGCCGGCGACCTGGTTGTGTATCTTGTCGGCACTTGCGTTGTCGGCGAAAAATTTTGCTGCAGCATCGCGCAACATGGCTTCGTCTTCGCCAAAACCAAAGTTTTTCTGTTGAGTCATTATAGTTAGGCTCCTGAATTGACTTACTTGGACTTGGGCAGGCCAAGAACCCGCTCGCCCAGAATGTTGCGTTGTACTTCATTTGCGCCAGCAGCAATGGTCACACCGAAGCTGTTCATATAGGCCAATTGCCATTGGCCGCCCGCGGGTGCATTTTCATCATTGACATATAAGCTGCTGGCCGCACCTTCGATCTCGTAGGCCAATTGGGCGATATCCTGGCCTATTTCGGTAGCCACCAACTTATACTGCAATGGAATTCGCATCGGGTGATCGTTCAAATCCTGTACGCCGATTCGCCTTTGGTTCTGGCGGAAGCCTTCCTGGCGGATCATAAGCTTCATGATCTGATCACGTATAACCGGGTCATCCGCCGCAGTTTTGCCGTTGCGGTAACTTTGTTTGGCAAGATCGATCAAGGATGTTGCGTTGCCAACCGCGGCACCTGGCTCTTCTTCCGTCACCATGCCACCCGCGGATGGTGTGGTGAGCGGCCCCGCACCGCGTTCATGCGCCAGGGTGGTCATGGCGACTTTCCAGCCGGCGCCAACCTCATCAAGACGGTAGCGATCTTCAACAACCAGATCTTCAAAGATGACCTCGTTAAAGCCGGTTTCGCCGGTCATTTTGATCAAAGGGCGAACGGTAACGCCTTTCCCCAGCGCTTCTTTTATCGGTACAACAAAGTAAGAAAGACCGTTGTACTTATCTTCTTTACTGGTGCGACACAGCAGGATCATCCAGGTCGCAAAGTGGGCAAGAGAGGTCCAGACTTTGTGTCCGTTGATAACCCAATGGTCGCCTTGTTTTTCGGCAAACGTCTGCTGGTTTGCCAGATCTGAACCCGCGCCCGGTTCGCTGAAGCCCTGGCACCAGATTTCCTCTCCCGAGAGAAGCTTGGGGAGAAGTTCGGCTTTGACATCCTCCTGGGCATGATAATAGACCGTTGGTGCGGCCATCCCCAAACCGATGATGTTCGGAAAGAATGGCGTCCTTGCTCGACTCATTTCCTGGTTGGCAATCGCCTGGCAATCGGTCATACCACCGCCACCTGTCTCTTTGCTGTAGTCGGCACCCACCAGGCCTGCGTCGTAGGCGGACTTCTGCCAGGTTTGCAGCCACTCAAGTGCGGCCGGATCCGAAAGTTCGAGAGCGCCTTGAGGAATGTGAACCGGCGGTCGGCCTGGATGGTTTTCTGCCAGCCACGCTCTGCAATGGGCGCGAAACTCCGCCTGCTCGGGCGTGTCCTTCTTTTCTGCTTCAGACATGAAAATACCTGCTGTTGGAATTTAGGTGGTGCGGATTTTATCTACATTGGTGTCGGTGAGAAAGCGCTTGGTGGACAACTTTGCAAGGAAGTGCGTTCTAGTCTCGCGACTAAAAATGTTACCAAAAGTAACGATTGTCGGACAGTTTTTCTCACTTAGTTACTTTTTGAAACATTTCGTGAGACCCTCCGCGCACCAAAAAATGAGGGATATCTACATGCGTTACTTCGTCGTTGCGTTGTTTCTTGCGCTCACCATTGGGGCATACGCACAGGAAGGGGAGATCGAGGAGATCGTTGTGACCGGCTCCTACATCAAAGGTTCACCAGAGGATGCGCCTTCTCCGGTACAGACGATCAGGCGGGACGAGCTGGTTACTTCGGGGGTATCCGATGTCGCCGAGTTTATTCGAAATCTTGAGATTGCCTCGGGTTCTGATACCGCACCGCAAAATGAGTTTCGGTTTAATGGCAACTCTGGTTCAGGTCTCGCTAACGTGAATTTACGGGGCGTTGGCCCAACTGCGACATTGGTTCTCATGGACGGCAAACGCATGCCCTTTGCCGGTCAAAAACTTGCTGATGGGGACCGTTTCGTAGACGTCAACACAATTCCAATCACCATGGTCGAGCGGGTCGAGGTGCTTAAAGATGGTGGATCCGCGATCTACGGATCGGACGCAATCGCCGGGGTTGTCAACTTCATCACCCGATCCGATTTTGAAGGTTTTGAATTTACCGCGAAGTATCAGGAAACCAGCGAAGGTAGCCAGGACGACGCTACCCTGGGTGCGATATTTGGTTGGGCAAGCGAAGATAAGTCGACAAACTTCGTGATTGGTGGTGAGTTTTTTGATCGTGGCCATCTGGAATCTGCTGATCGCACGGACCTGACCCGTGACGTTTTTCCGCGACAAAATGCTTCCATCGTAAATCGCTTCACGTTTAACGGCCCAGATCTTCAATGCAGCACGTTTGATGGCTTGTTTGTGAACGATGGTTTTGATTCGGATCCTAATGCTTGCTTCCGGAATGGAAGTGACACCGAAGTTTTGATTCCGGAGCAGGAGCGATCCAGCGTGATGGCAACCTTCAGTCATGTCTTCAGCGAAAGCGCAGAGGTTTATGCTCAAGCGTCCTGGTTCGATTCGCGTAGCGGTGAGAGCCGACCCGTACATTCGGGTCCGATCGAACCGAAATACGCGCTGCCTGGACTTCTCAATGCCCTCACTGGGTTTGGAATTGGATCGGACCCAGCCAATGATCCATCCCTGATCACAAATGGCGGCAGCACCTTACCGCCCTTCTTACCATTGGAACTGGTGGACTACGAACTACGCGTGCCTGGAATTGATGCTGATAGGAACTTTGACACCCGCAATGAACAAGAAACAACACGCTTCCAGGTAGGGGTGCGTGGAGATTTTGTGATTTCGGATCGCTCTTGGAACTATGACTTCTCTGTCACCCGAGGTGACTCGGAGTTTGCAACCTACTTTTTGGGACTGGACAGTGATCGTTTAGAGCTTGCCCATTATGGACTGGGCGGTCCCAACTGTACGCCAGATGGAGATATTAATAATCCGGTTGCGCGAAACCTATTGGCGGGTACCGATGGGGTCTTCGACAGCACGGCCACAACACCCGGTGCGGTTGGCGCGTTAGAGGGAACATTTGAGGCGCTGATGGGCACCGTACCGGGTCAGCCTTTCATCAATCCCGACAATGTTGTTGTTGCGTTAACGAGCACAAACCGGGGGGATAATGCCCAAGGTTGTTTCTTCTTCAATCCCTATCTAACCAGAGCGGGTGTTCCGGGATTAACAAATTCAGAGGAACTGCTGCGCTGGCTGGAGGTGCCGATCAACGATGCACAACGGTCTGAAACCTTCCTTACTTCAGTCGACTTTGTTTTGGCGGGTGAACTTTTTGATTTAGCCTCTGGACCTGTATCTATGGCGTTTGGCCTTCAATACCGTGAGGAAGGACGCGAAACCACGGTTAATCCAAAATTTATTGGAGAAGTGAACAGCTTTGGACAGTTAAGTGGGCAAGAGTCTGTGGCCGGATTGTCCGAGAACCGAAATTTTGACGCAGAACGAGACATCAGAGCGGCCTTCCTGGAGTTTCAGCTGCCTCTCTCCGAGACCTTGGACATGCAGCTTGCTGCTCGGTATGAGGATTACGGTGGTGATATTGGTTCTACCTTTGACCCGAAGATTGGTTTGCGCTGGCAGGCAACGGATGCGCTTGTGTTGCGGGGATCGGCGAGCAGTTCGTTCCGAGGTCCCGGTCTTGCCCAGGTGGAAGAGGGGACTGGCTTCAGTCTTGAATTTGGAGTGCGCGATGTGCTGGGTGAAGGGACGGATCCGGCGGGTCAAAACTGTGTGCGTACGGGTAGATGTGGCTTCCCTAACGATGCTGATGCGCCGACCATCATCATCGTAAAGCAGGGGCGTCCGACACCAGACCTGCAGCCGGAAGAAGCACGCACGTTTAACTTTGGTGCAATATGGTCCCCTACAGAAGGTCCCTTGGAAGGTCTCACTGTTGGTATCGACTATTACATGATTCGGTTCGAAGACAAGATTATCGATGTGCCGACTCAGTCTTTATTGGCTGAAGAATTGGTGTTGTTCGAAAATGCGCTTGCTGCAAACGACTTTGTTATTGCGGTACCCAGTCAGCCCGACTTTGGCGCGGTTTGTGATCCCACCGCAGCGGAGTTTGACCCTGATCCAACCAATCCGCGATCGGAAGTTTGTCAGGTAAACCCTGCTTCTTATGCCCTGACGCCAGATTTATCGTCATTTGATGGTGGGCGGATTACGCGTCGTGTGGACACCTCTCGAGATTTACAAATCATAGCCAGTGGTGCAATCAACGCAGGTAAACTGGAAACTGATGGTGTGGACGTGAACTTCACTTACCAATGGGGTAACTCAGCCGGCACTTTCATTGCTGATGGGCGGTTAAACTATATTCGCGAGTTTGTGGTCAGTGACTTTCCAGGTGGACAACCTGATTTTGATGCTGCCGGGTTTACCAACAATGACCCGACACGTCGGCTGACACGATCTATGCCTGATTTGCGCGGCAATTTGGGGCTGTCGTGGTTCAGGGATAACCACTCTGCGCGAATCAATATGCGTTACATAGGTAGTTATGAGGATAACGGCGCGCCAAACAACATTATCGGAGATGGCGATTTAGACGCGTACTATGCGTTTGATCTGAACTATACCTACGCGTGGCAGCTGGATTCTGCTGAGGTATTGCTCTCTATTGGCGCGATAGATCTGTTTGATGCCGATCTACCGGAACTCAAGAATGCCAACGGGACCGACCTCTCGGTCTTCGATCCCAGAGGGCGGCGAGTGTACGCCTCGATCAAGTACACCTTGTAAAAGCTGATTAACGCCCAAGGACAGGGGGACAGAAGGTTCTACACTTCTGTCCCGTCGTCCCGTTTAAGCGTTGGTCCTGCCTGCCACCAGAGCGCCATGCAGAGTTTTGATCCCCGGCGTAGGCAATTGTGAAGCCAGGGTCACCATCACCAGGTTGATGTCTATCGCCAAATCGTTAGGGTCGTCGACTCTAAAGGTCAGGCCAGGATGCGCGGTGACCTCAAGAGAGGCTGGCGCGAGGGTGATGACGTCACTGCGTTCTGTGAGTGCCAAACAAGAAGACAAACTGTTGAGTCTATAGCGCGGCTTTGCTGGCCCTCCGCGTTGCTTGAAGCGGTTGAATAGCTGATTCTCATCATAGTAGCGACTTGGTATCGCCAGAGGCTGGGCAATGAGCGCCTCAAAGTCGTCTTGCAGTGGGTGATCTTGCCGATGCACCAGCACTATGGAATCGCGCCGCAAGGGCATCATGCGTAACTGCGCGGCGTGGATAGACTCGGTAAAATTTGCCTCATCGCCCAGCACCACATCACATTGTCCCGTCACCAGGTCTTTATAGACGTCTGCCGATCCTACGATGACTTCGACCTCCAGGTTGGGATGTGTGTCCGCCAGTTGGGTCAGGGTATCAGCAATCAGCGATTCAGTAGCCAAGGCAATGACTGCCACCCTCAGCTCGCCGACATCTCCCGCAGCGATCAGGCGAGCCTCGTCTCGCAGTGCTTGGGCATTGCGCAGCAAGTCGCTGACGCGGCCGGTCAAGGCTCTGGCACTGTCTGTGGGTTCAACGGTACGGGTTGTTCGATTGAAAAGCTTTAGTCCCAGACTGGCCTCCAGATGGGCGATGCTGCGGGTCATTCGGCTCTGTGAAACGGCGGCTTGTTCCGCTGCGGTTTTAAAGCTTTTTGTGTTCATGATCAGCATGAAGTGTTTGAGCGTTTCGATATCCAGCATAACACGACGTTATTATTTCAAAAAATGCAATAATAACAGTGAATTATTTAGCTAACATCCCCCTGCGGTAGGAATTGCACCATACGGGTGCGCCAAGCATGAAAGGAGCTAAGGTTGGAGAGATACCTGGCATTTGCTGATCCTCGTGCCTTCGGATACCTACAAAGTGAAGATCGCCTTCTGAGTGCACGCCCAGATGTGCTGTATAACTTTGGCTTTGTAGGTTGCGGCAACATGGGTCAAGAGCACATGTTCAATACGTTGCTGGAGGGTCGTGCATGTGTTGCCGGTATTTACGATGCCGCGCAACGAAGTGTAGATGCTGCCCTGGCCAACCTCTCCCGCCGGTATCCAGACGAAGCGATGCCCAAGACCTATGCGTCGTTGGCCCAGATGCGTGACGATCCCACACTGGATGCGCTCATTGTCTCGACGCCTAATTTCACGCACATCGATGTGATCCGAAGTCTTGTTGGATGTGACAAGGCCATCTTCCTGGAAAAGCCAATTGCCACCACCCTTGAGGACGCGGTGGAGATTTACAAGCTGCTATCGGAGCACCCTCGGTATGTTCAGATCGGTTTGCAATATCGATATAAGGCGGTGTATCGAGAAGCGCTGATCGAAACCTTTTATCGTCGAAGCCTTGGTCAGATCTTTAGCGTTAATCTGCTGGAGCACCGCTTTCCCTTCTTGGACAAAGTTCAACAGTGGAACAAGTTCAACGAAAAAACGGGCGGTACTTTGGTCGAGAAGTGTTGCCATTATTTCGACCTCATAAACGTGTTTGCGCAGGGCACGCCCAGGCGAGTTTTTGCGACCGGTCAACAGAGTGTCAATTTTCGTGACTTCAGCCGCGACAATCTAGCGGCGAACGGACTTGACCATGCCCAGGTGCTCATAGAGTACGACAATGGTGTTACCGGAAACTTTTCTTTGAACATGTTTACTCCAGGCAGCCGAGAGGAGTTGGTCTTATGCGGGGACAAAGCGCGGTTACACACCATAGAAAGTAGCCGGCTGGGTGAGAGCAACCAGAATGAAGTCATGCTGTGGTCGCAAGATGGGTACACATCCCGAGATAGCATTCCAAACTATCCGGCGCATATCGCAAAGGCTGGGCATCATGGATCCACCTTCTTTGAACATGTTGCCTTGATTGATGGTTTACGTGGGGAGCAAACGCTGGATGTGTTACCCGCTACATTGGATGACGCCCTGTGGTCGGTTTTGGTTGCGTTTGCGGCTCAGCAATCGATCGTCAGCGGAGAGCCAGTGGCGCTTGCGGGCGTTCGGCCCGAAGGATTAGGCGATCGCAGGACAGATCAACTGATAAACGAGAACTCATTTTGAACTTGATAAACGCTGACGTGAGACGTCTTGGAAGCTTGCAGGTTGCACCCATTGGGCTTGGTTGTTGGCGCCTCGTCGCCATGTCAGCCAATGACGCTCAAGCGGCCATCGAGTCTGCACTAGATGCAGGGATCAACCTAATCGATACCGCCGATGTCTATGGTCTTGATTGGGGTGGCCAGTCTTTCGGTGAGGCAGAGCAGCTACTGGGTGACGTGCTCAAACAAGCGCCTGCGATACGTAAGCGAATGGTTCTGGCGACCAAAGGTGGGATCGTGCCCGGTGTACCCTATGATTCTAGTCGTCTGCGGGAGGCCTGTGAGGCATCTTTGCGGCGTCTGGGGGTAGATCAAATAGATCTGTACCAGATACATCGGCCAGATTTACTGACTCATCCAGCTGAGGTTGCTCGCATTCTGGAGGAATTAAAAGCCAGCGGTAAGATTGCTGAAGTGGGGGTATCGAATTTCAGTACGGGTCAGGTGGACGCGTTGCAGGCGCATCTGCCGTTTCCCATCGTCAGCCAGCAGCCGGAATATTCGGCGTTGCACCTCGATCCTCTTTTTGACGGGACGTTCGACCAGTGTATGGCGAACAACACAGGCGTGCTGATTTGGAGTCCGCTTGCAGGCGGTAAGCTGGCCTCAGCCGAAGGGCTGCCTGAATCTCTCAGTGCGGTTTTGACAGGATTGGCAGAACGAGAGTCGACAGATTTGTCGACGCTGGCTTTGGCCTTCGCGCTGGCACATCCAACAAACCCCGTAGCCTTGTTTGGTTCTACGCAACCGCGGAGAATCCAAAACGCGATGGGCGCGTTAAAGATCAAGCTGGATCGAAACGACGTCTACCAGATTATCCAAGCCGGAATGGGCGAATCTTTACCATGAGCATAGAAGTTAGCTGGTTTTCAGCTCTTTGTGACGATGACTATGAGTTTCTTGGTGTGCCTGACGAACGGCTTAAGTCCTCCTGGGCACACTGTAGTGATATTACTAAAAAGGCTGATCGACATGGCTATGACAGTATTTTGTTGCCATCAGGTTATCAGTTGGGCATTGACTCTGTGTCATTTGCGGGTGGCGTTGCTGCGCTAACTGAACAGATCAGACTATTGGTCGCGGTACGGTGTGGTGAAATGTGGGTGCCACAGCTTGCCCGGCAATTGGCAACGCTCGACCAGATGTTATCGGGTCGGTTGTCGGTCAATATTATCTCTTCAGATATACCCGGTGAAACGCTGGAGTCGGCGCCGCGCTACCAGCGTACTCGCGAGACCATGCAAGTATTGCGGGAGTTACTCAACGGAAACTCGATCAATTTTAGTGGTGAATTTTTGAACCTCGACATAGAACCGCCGAATGCAGGAACGGTGAGCGGTAGATGCCCGCTGTTCTACTTTGGCGGACTTTCGGAGGCTGCCCGGGAAGTGGCTGCCGAATGTTCCGATGTTTTTCTGATGTGGCCAGATACGTTGCCGAACGTTGCTAACATTTTGGATGACATGCGTGCGCGTGCGGAGGGTTTTGATCGTGAGCTCAAGTTCGGTTATCGAGTTCATGTCATCGTGCGGGAGAGCGAAAGTGAAGCTCGAGCCGCAGCCGACCATCTCATTTCCCGTTTGGACGATCGGGAAGGGGCAGCGATTCGTGCACGTTCACTGGACAGCCAATCGGTCGGCGTGCGAGCCCAGGGCATGTTGCGCGAAAATGCAGATACCGAAGGTTATGCAGAAGAGAATCTGTGGACCGGAATTGGGCGCGCGCGTAGCGGTTGTGGTGCCGCTATTGTGGGCGACCCAGATCAGGTCTTGAACAAACTAAACGAATATAGATCACTGGGTATTGAGGCATTCATCTTGTCGGGATATCCGCACAAGGATGAGTGTGATTTATTTGCAAGATACGTACTACCGCAGTTGGATCACGCCAAGTTGAGCTAGCTGTTCCGCCCAGTGTCCGGGTGGTATCTATTTTTGCAAAACAGAAAATTGGAGAGTTCTGAATGAAAATTAAAGTCGCACTGTCTATTGCGGTCGCGTCTCTTTGTATCCCTTTCGGTGCCGGTGCTGAAACGGTGATCGAAGAGGTAGTTGTAACCGCTCAAAAGCGGGAGCAGGGGTTACAAGAGGTCCCTCTGGCTGTCACCGTACTGCAATCGGAAACGATTGATTCAGCTTATGCAAAGAATATTGAAGATTTACAAGCACTTGTGCCAAGTCTCAGCTTTCGTAAGGGCAATACGAATCGCAACTCTGCGCTTACGGTAAGGGGTATTGGAACCATCAGCTTCAGTGTGGCGGCGGAGCCGAGCGTCTCAACGGTGGTAGATGGTGTGGTATTGGGGCGTTCCGGCCAGGCATTTACCGATCTATACGATTTGGAACGGGTCGAGGTGTTACGAGGCCCTCAGGGGACGTTATTTGGTAAAAACGCCAGCGCCGGCGTGCTGAACATCACAACAAAGCGACCAACGGACGAGTTTAGCGCTTATCTGGACACATCTTTTTTCCAGGACAATGAGCTGCGCCTCAAAGGTAAAGTCAGCGGTCCATTGGGTGATAACGCTCGCGGTAGTCTCACAGTTGCCCGCTCTGAATTTGACGGCTACCTGACCAACACTTTTAACAACAAGGAAGTGGGTGGATACGATCATCAAGGCTTTCGGGGTATGTTGGAATATGACGTCGACGATGACTTAACGGTACTTGCGATCTTTGAACACTATGAAGCGGATGACGATTGCTGCCCGGATCTTGAAGGTCTGCCCAGTGGACGCAATCCATTGTCTGAAGCGGCGCCTGATTCAAATGGCGTTGTCGGTGGCAGGGCGGACATCGATTTAGATCAGCGTCGAGTCGACCATGATCTTATTACAGAAACGATCGATGAAACCGACGCTTTTTCGATCCAGTTCGATAAGGCGTTCTCTAATGGATATGAACTGACATCCATTTCTGCCTATCGATCCTGGGACAATACTGAGATACGTGAAGGTGACTTTACTTCCATCGGCGGAACATCAACGTTGCCGGTGTTTGGTGTCCCGTTTCAATTACACGATGTCGGTGAGCAGGAGTGGACGCAGTTCTCTCAAGAGTTCCGAATTACATCTCCTACCGAAAACAGCTTTTTCTGGCAGGCGGGATTGTTCTACTGGAACATAGATTCCGAACGTGAGTTTACGCGTGACGCAAGCTGCCAGAACAATGGTGGGCAAAATCAGCCAATACTGGATGCCAATCCGGGCCTGACCTGTAATGCAAACGATATTGTGTCTGCGACTGGAGCGATGCGAACCGAATTCGATAACTTTGCCATTTTTGGTCAGGCTGAGTGGAGTGTGACCGATGCAGTCTCCATCCTAATGGGGATTCGCTATACGGATGATGAGGTAAGCTTCAAACACAATCGCACAAACAACGACCCGTTTGGACGACAAGGTGTTGGTGTTCGACCCGAAGCACCCAATAGCCAGTTCAGCGCAGCTAGCGGCGGATTCAATACTAATTTTGAAGGTGATACAGACGAAACGAACGTATCCGGTAAATTAGGCGTGAACTGGCAGTTTGGAGAAGCCAGCAGCCTGTATGCTACCTACAGCCAGGGATATAAAGGCCCCGCTTTTAATGTTTTTTACAACATGGGTACCAACGACACTTTACCGATTGGGGAAGAGAGCTCTGACTCCTTCGAGGTGGGCTACAAGTATGTTGGATCAACGTTTTATTTATCCGCGACTTACTTCACAACCGATATTGAAGACTTCCAAGCGAATAACTTTGACAACTCAACCGGGGTTACCATTACGCGATTAACCAATGCCGGTGATGTAAAAACTGAAGGCTTTGAAATCGACTTTGTATGGACACCAACTGACGCGTTGTCGCTCACGGGTGGCGCTTCCTTTGTCGATGCGGAAATTGATTCGTTCAACTGTCCCGTAGATCCGACAACTGGTTTGCCCCCTGCGAACTGTTCGGATCGATCAGGGCTGGACGTTCCGTTTGCCCCGGACACCAAGTACTCACTGGTCGCGGATTATGTGATTCCACTGGAAAACATGGAAATCATTTTGAATGCCTCTTATGTGTACACAGATGAACAGCGGTCTACTTTGCCTGGAAACAACGGCACATTCAGTCCGGTTACACTGCTGCCCGACTATGATGTCATCAACGCATCGATTGGATTTTCATTTAACGATGACAAGCTGCGCCTTACTCTGATTGGGAAGAACCTGACTGATGAGAGTTATGTGACGACCTATAGCGGCGATGGATTCCGCTATCAGATCCCTCGCGAAGCAGAGCGATTCTTCGGCATCAACCTGCGAGCGCACCTGTAAGGTCTAGATTGGGATCAGGATTATGAAGTGGCGTCGTATTTGCGTCGCCACTTTCTTTCGCTCCACAGCCATAGCGCGATCGTGATAGCGATTGTGCCGGTGGACGCCAGCCAAAAGAGACTTCCCATCTCACCCGCAAGTCCAAGCGGTGAGAACAATAAGTACGTCAAGACGATACAGGCAGCAAGGACGATTGCGGTAGGAACGGCAAACCTCCAAGGTGTCATGTCGACCACTTCTCTAGCCGTATATTGCCAAGCCTCGGGTCTGGGCTGGATCCGGCCAATAATCAACATGATCGCAACCTCTATGACAAACAAAATCGCATAGATATGTATGAAATTGATTTCGACCTCGAAGGCAAACTGCAGCAAACCATATGCAATGACATGGAAGGTGACTGCTACTTTCGCAGCTAACGCGGGAACGCGTTTAGTAAACAAGCCAACTAATACCAGCGTAATAATTGGGATGTTGTAGAATCCGGTAAATATTCTGATGATTTGCCAGAGCCCTTCGGGTGCGTATTGAAGTAGCGGTGCGGCGGCGAAAGAGAACAGCGCTATGACAAGGCTGGCAATCTTGGCTACCTTGATCAGCTTTGCATCGTCGATTTCCTGTTTGCTCATGGGTTGATAAATATCCAGACAGAACAAGGTAGCGGCGCTGTTCAAGAGTGAGTTGAACGAACTGAAAACTGCGCCAAGCAGCACGGCCAGAAAAAAACCAGCAAGATAAGTGGGTAGGACGTCAGCCACCAGAGTTGGATATGCAAGGTCAATATGGCTGAGCCCATCTGTGTAAAGATGATAGGCAATGATGCCCGGGAGCATCATGAAAAAAGGAACCAGGAGCTTAAAAAAACCAGAGAGCAGTACCCCTTTTTGGCCCTCGGCTAAGTTTTTGGCGCCGAGTGTACGCTGGATGACATATTGATTGGTGCCCCAGTAGAAAAGATTGGCGAGTATCATGCCCGTAAACAGAGTGCCGAATGGCACTGGGTCGGTGCCGGACCCAATCGCGTTGAGTTTTTCTTTGTCCTGAGTGAGTACTTTTGTCAGGCCTTCGCTAGCGCTTCCCTCACCAAGCATATATAAGCCAAATATTGGCACCAAGGTGCCAATAATCAGTAAACCAACACCGTTAATCGTGTCTGAAATAGCGACTGCTCGCAAACCTCCAAAGATGGCGTAGACGCCGCCGATGACGCCAATAACGAGAATCGTGATCACCAGCGAAGATTCAAATCCCAGGTTGAGTAGGGCGGGCACGTCGAATAATCGCAGAACGGCCAGAGACCCTGAGTACAAAATTGAGGGAATGGTGATAAGTCCATAGCCGAGCAAAAACAGGACAACAGATAGTCTTCGAACACCAGGATCAAAACGATCTTCAAGAAATTGAGGCAGCGTTGAAAATGCGCCGCCCAGGTACTTTGGTAGAAACACCAATGCCATCACGATGATCGCGATACCTGCGGTCACCTCCCACGCCATTGCGGTCATATTAAAGCCAAAGGCTGACCCGTTCAGACCGATCAATTGTTCTGCTGATAAATTGGTGAGCAGTAGTGAGCCGGCGATAAACGTACCGGTTAAGCCGCGGCCCGCAAGGAAGTAACCTTCTTTGGTGGCCACCTCGCCGCGCGTTTTCACATACGATATCCAGCCTACCATGGCCATAAAAGCAACGCAGGTAATGAAGGTAAACGCGATATCAGTCGTTGCCAAAATTCAGCCTAGATAACCATGAGATAGAGGGAGTCTCGCATAAGAGACGTGTTTGGGAAACGAGGAGTGTCAGCCCAATTCATTCACGGCACGCCAGGCTTCGTCAATTGCGCAATCAAGGTACGCCCTGGCACCGGCATCTGAGTTTGCAATACTGATTCGACCAAAGGGGCGTCGACCTAATTCATGTGGTGCCTCGCCTTCCGCATATTCAGGGTTGAATAAATGATTTGGATTCCAGGCATATCCGTGTGGCCACCTGTTGACGATGATGCCTGCGATGTCCTTTGCTGGATCAAAACCACCAGGACTGAGCATGCCTTCCAGATGCCTTCTGATTTCACGTTCATAATCTTCAAATTTGAGCCCGAGAAGCTCGTAGCGGCCAGCACGGGATTGTTCCTCGGGCGTATTCCCAGGGCCGGCCACGCCGCGCAATGAATGCAGCATAATGGGGTCGTCTGGCGATCGAGCAAACTGATAGTCACCCATAGAAACCGGAAACTCAACAAGCAACGTCTTGTTCCAGCGCCCCGGCGAGTAAGCCATGCCGATGCCCAACTTCTGCAATGAATGCCAGTTGCGCAGCAGAATATTAGATGAACACATAGGGATCTTGACAAGTTGGGCCAAGGCTTCTTTTTGCCTGGCTGGTAACTCCGGACAAAGGTGAGGGATTGCCATGTTGTAACAAGCCAGTATGACCTTTTTTGCCTTTACTTGGCGCGCTTGATTTGCGATTACATATTGCACCGTACAATCCTGTGCATGCTTCGGATTGCCGTTGTGGCTGACGTTGACCACGGTGCTATTCAACCTGATCCGCACGTTGTTTTCCGGCTGGTCCAGCTGGTCATACGCAAAAGGTGCCGTGACGATGTCGAACATATCGTTGCCGGGCGCGGCTTGGGGTATGAGGCTGCGGACCAGCAGGCGTGCAATCGACGCATTACCATCCGGAAAGTGATAAATGTAGGGTTCTGTTGTCCAACTGATGACGCGCTCAATCAGGCCTGAAAAGGATCCGATGCTTGTACTCTTGATGCCCGGCAAGCCAAGTAGCAGTCCCATGATAGCGGGTACCGTATCCATGTCGTGGCCAAAGTAGGAATTACCCACGTGCTTCACCAATTTCCAGGCGTCGCCTTCACTGATGCCGAGATACTCGGTAAAGAATTTTTGGTAGGTCAAGCTGCTTAGCACCTCGGGCTCGGCAAATATCGAGTGGTCAGGGAGTACATCGTTGTCTCCCATCAGTGCTTTGCGCAGCTGTGTTTTTGCTAAATCTGAAATAGGCATAGATTCGATCGCGTCTAAGGCAGAAATTTCTGTATCGGCCAGAGGCAGGAACGTATCAGCTTCAAAAAACTTTGACTGCAGCGTGACATTGCGGCCAAAGGTGTCCTGGTCAAAATAAACGGTAGGTTTCAAATTGTGGCGTTTATAGAACTCTTGATCGTACGCTGCGCCTAGCTTGTTAATATCCACAGATAAGTCCGCCAGGAGTTTTTTTGCGACGTCGCTGTAGGCGCCTGGCGCTTCCAGCGATTGACTTCCGCCATAACCTAGAATGGTTTGTGAGCCCCAATCAAATTCATTGCGCTTAGCGTGACCGCCAAAATCATCATGGTTATCCAGGATAAGGATTTTCGCTTCGCGGTGGCGCTGTTGGTAGTAGTAGGCTGCTGCCAGTCCACTTACGCCACCACCTACGATAACCAGATCGTATTCTGTGGCATCGGCTTGAATAACCTCGCCCCAATCTGAGCGGCCAGCCCAGGCTAACTCGTGTGCTACTTCAAATGCCCCGGCGTGGCTGCCCCGCAAGCCCGTGATGTCCGCCGGGTTAGGGCCGGTCGGCGGCTGTCGTTTCATGCCGATGTCCGGGTAGGAGTCCTGCGAGGCGAATGCCGACTTAGAAACCGTCGCTTTTGTTGCGATCGCGGCACCTGCGGCAATACGCAAAGACCCCTCCATAAAATCCCGACGGGTAATCTCTCGATGCATGCCCAAGCGTTTGTCTTCTTTGTTCATCTGTAGTTCCCACCCCAATATGCGCAGAGTATGGCCAGGCTGATGCCCGAGTGCCAGTGCCCAGGGGATGCAGTGGCGCTTCCATCTGGAGTGGTGCTTCAGTTAGCCTTCAGGAGGCGAAGTGATTTGTGCTGGGTAAATAAAAGAAAGGAGTGCAACGGATGAGCCAATCAATTAACAAATACTGTCCCCGATCGGGCAAACGCGTAGTGGATGATTCTCTGACTGACTATCGTGGTCAGACAGTTGGGTTTTGTAACCCGGGGTGTAGAGACGACTTTGCGCAAAAACATCGTCAAGACGATCCTCAGAGCAATCGGGACCAAAAGTACTTTGACGTGATCATCAAAGAGCA
This sequence comes from Pseudomonadota bacterium, assembly GCA_039028095.1. Lineage (GTDB taxonomy): Bacteria > Pseudomonadota > Gammaproteobacteria > Pseudomonadales > Azotimanducaceae > UBA4421. The sequence continues at coordinate 50,014 of JBCCIU010000009.1, read as the reverse complement.
GGGATTAGTCTGACGAACTTTCTACCACCGACAGGGAAGTTAAGAAACCCGATCTTCATAACACATGCGTCTAACACTAACACGTTGACACCAAAGATGTTTTTAACTAAAACAATCAGTGTTGCCGGTTATGCCGGTACACATTGGAGAGTCAATTTGTGTGGCGATAGGGAAAACCAGGGCGTCAGCCCATGTCCCCCTACAAAACACAATCAATAAGACGAGGGTTTTCCTGACCTTCGGGGGAGAGTTTAATGCAAGTGATCGACAAGATCGCTCGGTTAACTGTGTGGAGTATGAGCACCGCAGGTGCTGTTGCTCTGGCCAGTTTGCTGGGCACGCCTTTCATGGCTTCGACCGTTCATGCAGCAGATGACGATGCTGTCATCGAAGAGATTATTGTCACCTCACGTCGACGCGCAGAATCTGTGCAAGACGTACCCCTTTCAGTGACCGCTTTTAACGAAGAGGCCATTGAACAGCTGAAACCAAAAACGCTACGTGATTTTGATGGTTTGGCACCAAACGTCTATATCGGTATGAACACCGCAGGACCAGGTGCTTCCGCACTGTTTATTCGTGGTGTTGGTTATGCGGACATCGAAAAGACCCAGAGTCCCCAGGTGGGCGTGATTGTTGACGGGATCCAACTGGGGTCCTCTACTGGTCAGTTGGTCGATGCATTTGATATTGAATCAATCGAAGTCAACCGTGGTCCCCAGGGTGTGCTGTACGGTAAAAATACCATCGGCGGAAATATCGTGGTGAACCGCACTAAGCCTCAGTTTAACGAATGGGGAGTGAAGGCCAGCGCAGAGGCAGGCAACTTTAATAGTCGGCTCTACAAAGCCCGGGTAAATGTACCTGTGATTGATGACACACTGGCGATCAAGATTGGAGCTACGGAACGGTCTCGTCAGGGCTACTACAGAAACGCAACCCTTGGTGGCGATCAGGGAGATGTGGATTTTTCTGCTCAAACCATCGCATTGCGATGGCAGCCTAACCAGGACTGGGACATTGTTGCGACGTACGACCGAATTGACGATAACAGCGAGATTCCACCCCAGGATCCACGGTTTGATGGCTCTAATCCGTTTGTTAACCGGGCTGATAAGCGTGAGCCGGTTTCCTACGAAGTGGATCAGTTGGGTATCCGGGTCGATTGGGACATCAATGAAAATATGACGCTGCATTCTGTGAGCGGATGGCATGACGGCGCCGATTTGGTCAATCAGGATTTTGACGGCGGCAGTATTGGGGGTTTGGCCAGTCCTTTTGCTCAGTTGCACACCTTGCGCGACCAGGAGTATGAAGTATTCACCCAGGAGCTGCGTTTGGATATCGACATTAATGAACAATTAGACGTAATGTTTGGTGTGTACTACTTTGATTCCGAGCTGGATTTTCAGCAAACAACCAACAACGTCCTACAGGTCCCATTTGGGCTGCCGCCGGGTGTCCCTTGTTCCGCAGCAATTCCCGTCCTTCGAGATAATCCAACGGTGGGTAATGCGTTGTGTCAGTTTCCAAATGCGAGAAGCATCCAGCTTGCTGGAGAAGACGTGGAATCCTCTGCTTACTTCGGCAACTTGAACTTTCGCCCATGGGAAGGGTGGGAATTCAGTCTTGGTTTCCGCTACATCGACGAAGAGAAGAGCGCGTTCAATTCCTACTTCGATTTTGGTGATGGTACTTTTGACGCACCTGGCACCAACGAGTTTGATTTCACGGGTCGCCCGATGACACCCGGCACGGCGTATTCGGTCAGCGACGATTGGGACGACACCATCATTCAGGCATCTGCGCGGTGGGACGTCACAGAATCCAATCTGTTATACCTGTCCTATTCTGAGGGCTTTCGTTCTGGCGGTTTCAGTATTCGATCGGCCCGCGATCCCAGCGAAGCGGCTTTCCAACCGGAAGATGCGTTTCAATGGGAAATTGGTACGAAGAATGAGTTTTTTGATCGCAAATTGCGTCTAAACCTTTCCTACTTCTACCTGGAACGTGATGGAAACCAATTCAGTTCGATCATTACCTTACCTCCAGGATCGATACCCGGAACAACCACGATTATCAATAATGGTGGTGTTTCTGAAATCAGTGGCTTTGAACTGGAGACTTCTTGGATCGTAAATGACGAATGGGTAATCGGGTTGAATGCGGGTATCCTGGACGTTGATAACAAAGCGTTCAGCCTGCCTTGCGACATCATCGATGGGTGTGCGCCGAGCGTACCCGGTGACCCACCAGATCCCAGTGGTACCCCAAGAAACTTCGGGGACAACGATGATTCTCGTCAGCCAGAATGGAACGCATCAGTAAACATCGCTTATAACAAGCTCTTGGAAAGTGGCGCAAACTTTGGTTTTAACGTCAGTGCGACAAAAGTAGGAGACTTCTTGCTGGTAAACACCGGCGGCGGTGCTGATCAGCGTTTGTTCGAAGGCGGGTATTCACAGGTTAATGCACGGATTCAATACGATTGGCCGGTCGGGGAGGATGGAAGAGCGACCATTGCACTGTTCGGTAAAAATCTGACCGATGCGGAATGGAGAGAGCAGGCGTTGTTCCTGGGATCGGGTTCCGAGCTGTTGGTTGATGGTGGACCGAACACCGGTTTCCAGGGTTGGGGTGCTCCAGAGACCTGGGGGCTGGAACTGACCATAGAGATGTAAACCTGTTTGGTTTAGTAAACAAAGCCCGCTCTAGTTCGCTTGAGCGGGCTTTTTCTTTAAACACGACAAAAAATACTTATGTCAGAATTGCCGAAACTCACCAACAGCTGGGATCAAGCGAAAGTAGACATTGCGAATTTTGGAATTGCACTGCTAGCTGATCAGCTATCGGAAGAACAGCTTAGGCTTGCCCGCGCAGCAACTTATGCGGCAGCTGAAGACGATGTAGATTTGGGGCGAAAAGCCGAACGATTTGGCCTTGATTATGGAGTAGGCAATATCCGAGTTTGGAACATTTTGAATCGTGCTCCTGTGTTTCGTGAAATTGTCCAGTTCCCGGTTGTACTTGAACTGGTGCAGGAGGTTATTGGTTGGCCTGCGCTTCTGGGTAACATATCAGCCAACATTGCACAGCCAGCTAGTGAAGGAGGACGATGGCATCAGGACCAGCTATTTGTGCCAAAACCCTGGCCAGCAGAACCACAAGGTTTGAATATGGGTTGGTTGCTGGATGACTTTACTGTTCACAACGGTGCGACTGAAGTCTTACTGGGTAGCCATCTGCTGGAAGAGATGGACGCGGATCGATTGACGGAAACATTGGCGTCTGAAGCTGTACCAGTTGTGGCACCTGCCGGTACCTTGTTAGCAATGGACAGCCGTGTATTTCACCGCACAGGTTGCAATCGTACTAAGCATCCACGGGCAGCTCTTTTCGGATGGTACACCAGGCCCATTTATCGAACTCAGGAGAATTGGTTCCTTTCGCTGGACCAGTCGGTGGTGGATGAGGCCACCGATGAGTTGCTGATTCTGCTTGGTTATAAGACCCAAGGACTGGGTCTTGTGTATGGAAAGTCGCCTCGCTAAAGGTCAGCTTTGCTGTGCATTGCGGGCTTTCAACAAGCGCACTGCATTGCGCACCACCTTAAAGTTCCACTTTGAAATTATAAATCCAGGAGAGGGTCCCGGCCCCCAGTAGTCATTGACGTCAGCCACCCCACAATCCTGCGCTTCATGGTCTTCATTAACAAGATCTGTATCGGTCCAATGCTCATGGATAACGCCGAATGGACTTTTCCAGTAGTCAAAAATCTGGCCACCCAGCAGGTGCCGTCCAATACCCCAAACATGTTTGCGCTTGCGACGTTTTAAGTGTTCGTGACCTGACATCAGGTCGTCAATGTTACCCACCTCAAACGCGATATGCTGCACTCTTGAACCCTCGTCCAATGCAAATTGGAAGCCAACAACATGGTGATCTACGTACTCCGGACCGCGGTCAAGGCGAGCGAATATCATTTGTGGGCTGCCGTCAGGGGTTCTGACTGCATCAGACGTTCTGAGTCCAAGGTGTTTGTTGTACCAATCGTAAACCGTTCCTGGCATTGCGCTCTCAAGAACCAAGTGTCCAATTCGACGCACGTGAGACGGTCCGCGCGCCACGGCGGGCAAAGTACCTTCGCGTTCCCGATTGCCGTCCATGTTGAATGAGTGGGCGGGTGCTGGTGCCAATGACGGTAAGGCTTCTCTGCCAAATGTCACTTCCACCTGCATGCCTTGGGGGTCCTGCATCCGGACAACCTGCCCGCCGCCTGGCTCGTTTATTGGCTCGATGTCAGAAGCATCTTCCAGTAGCGTCAGCGCTTCCAGATCTTGTTGGCTGACCGCTTCAAAGCCGATGGCAAGGACGTCACCGTCCCCTTTTCCGAGTATATAGCAGGGTGGCTCGGCATCTGTACCGCGCAAGTAAGTCAGTTCGTTTTCCCGAGCGGCAACCTGCAGTCCAAATTCTCCTAAGAATTTTTCAGCGGCTTGGATATCGGGTGCGCCTACTCGCACATAAGCGAGTCGTTTCACTTTTATCAATGGATCGGTCATTGTATAGCTCCTGAGTTACTAGTGCTCGACGGGCGGGTTGAATCCAGTACGGTCCGTTCTGCCCAGGGTGGCCTATCTTCTTTGCCACCAAAAAAATCCGGATCCCAAAGCACTTTGTATAGGGGGATGTGTAAGGAAGGCGCGCGAGGGATAGTGTCGAGTTGATTTTTTAAATCCTCGACAAGGTGTGTTTCTTGATCAGCCAGGCTTTTGGTCTCCAACGGATCGTCGATCAAATTGTACAGTTCGACTCGGTCGCCCATTGAGATCAGCTTCCAGGGCCAACGGTAATAGGCTTGATCTCCGTACTGACTGATCGTGACATAGTCGTTGGGTGCCGACGAAGGCTGGTTAAGCAGAGCTGATCTACGACTGCTACCGTCCAGTTCATCGGGGTAGCCTGCGCCGATAAGATTGAGAATTGTTGGCAATACATCTTGTGCGGTGACAAATTCATCGGTCCGGTGTGCTGGGAGCTGACCTGGCCAATGGGTGAATGATGGGACACGGGTGCCGCCCTCATAGACTGAGCCCTTGCCGTATCGCAAAGGGGTATTGTCAGACCCACCGTCAAGTGTATTTGTGCGGATAAACTCTAAGATCTTGATTGGTAACGGTTTGCCGAACATACCTTGCAGATTTTCCGACAACGACACGGGCCCTAAACTTGCCTCCCGATTCAAGCCTCCATTGTCGCTCATAAACCAGATCAAGGTGTTTTCGTATTCACCCTCTGCTTTTAGCGCCTGTATGATCTGGCCAACTGACCGATCAAGTTCTGTGACCATCGCTGCGTGTATACGCCGAAAAGGATTGTCGATGTGTGCATATTCGCTGATGGCTGGCGCCGGGGCTTCATTTGGAAGGTGAGGTGCGTTAAAGCTGGCAAACAGAAAAAAGGGCCGTTTGTCATCGCGTTTTTTGATGAGATCAACAGCCTCTTTTGCCAGCAGGTGCGTTGCGTAGCCTTGATCTCTCACTGTGGTGCCATTGCGTTGCCAATCATATCCGCCACCGTGCACGTGATCCCAATAGCCGATCCCCCCGGTTACGTGTCCATAGAAGTGATCAAAGCCGCGAGAGTTTGGGTGAAAAACTCTCTTCGCATATCCCAGATGCCATTTGCCAATCAACCAAGTCTGGTAGCCGAGTGTTTGCAAATAATCCCCCAGCGTTTTCTCCTGCACAGGCAGCCCTTGCGTTGCATATTTTGCAAACTGCTGGTAGATGCCAAGTCGCTGGGGTGATTTGCCAGTCATTAGGGCGGCACGAGTTGGCGAGCAGGTGGGTTGTGAGTGATATTGATTCAATACGACGCCCGTCAACGCAAGCGAATCCAGGTTTGGCGTACGAATTTCACTCCCGTGGAATCCTACGTCGTTCCATCCCAGATCATCGGCCAGAATCAAGAGCACATTAGGCTGAGCCTGAACCGTCAGAACCCAAAAAGTTGCTGCAAACAGCGCAACTTTAGATAAGCCCTGCATAGGAGCCGCCATCCATCTGAAGATTTTGTCCAGAAATAAATCCTGCTTGGGCACTGCACAGATATGCACAGGCGTCACCGAACTCCTCTGGTCGACCAAAACGCTTTGCTTTGATTGTGTTGGCGATGGCCTGGCGAGCTTCCTCCATAGTGATGCCTTGACGCTCCATCATGATCATCGCCATGAATTTTTGGCGATCAGTATCAAAGCGTTCGGGTAGCAGGTTATTGATCGTGACGTTGTGAGCTACGCTATCGTTCGAAAGGCCCTTACACAGCGCGGTTAATCCACTTCTAGCGGCAGTGGACAAGCCCATCATCGCGTGTGGAGATTTCACCATGGCAGAGGTGATGTTGACGATACGGCCAAAGTTACGCGCTTTCATACCCTCGATGACGCCTCTGATCATAAATGCCGGGGCAAGCAAGTTTGCGTCAAGCGCGTCTTGCCAATCCTGTTCTCCCAGTTTGGTGAATTCTCCGGGCGGAGGGCCTGAGTTATTGTTGACCAGGATGTCCGGCTGTGGGCACGCCTTAAGAAACGCGGCCCTGCCTGCTTCGGTATTGAGGTCGGCCGCTATTGCGGTGATTTGACCGTGCCCCACGTTGCTCAACCCATCAGCCGCTTCGGCTAAGTTTTCCTGATTACGTCCATTGATAATCACATTACAACCTTCTCGCAGCAGGGCCGTTGCGCAGGCAAGTCCCAGGCCTTTTGATGAGGCGCAGACAATGGCGTTTTTTCCCTTTATTCCTAAATCCATATCAATGCTCCGGTGTTCCGGCGTTACCCAGAACGTTTGTTATCGCTGAATTGACAGCGCGCTGAGGGTGATCCGGCAAGCTTTGCCAACGCTCGACAATGTGGCCATCGGGTCGAATTAGAATGGCACCGGATTGGGAGAGGCCAGCCTGCTCATAAAACGGCCGGATCGGATCAAAATCTTCATCCTCTACTAAAGTGGTATACACATCGGCACGCCATGCTTGTCCTGCAGGTCCAGTCAGTAGAGAAAAATCGTGTTGGGATAACTTACCCAGCAACCAGGGTGATTTTTCTAACTTGGTGAGCGGTAAAAAGTTTCCTGGTTCGAAAGAGGGCAGATATCGACTGATATCCAGAGACTCGGCGTCGACTTCGACGCCGTAACGGTAACCGATTTGCAGGTTAAAGCTGTCAAAGTGTGGGCGTTGGATTTCAACGGCTTCTGCAATGGCTGGAAACTCATCAGGGTTTGCACACGCCGCCGCATAATGATCTGACACGTTCGCTGGTTCGTTGCCGTGTACAGCGGCAAATAGAAACAGCATTTTCGCGGAATTGGTCAGGCTTTGTTGGGAATTGAGTTGAGCAATCGGACGCCTTTCTGATTCGTAACTATCCAGCAGGTGCTCATCCGCCTTGCGGTTTAACACATGAGCGAGCTTCCAGGCCAGGTTTTCCGCGTCGGCGATGCCCGTGTTCAATCCTAGTCCTCCTGTAGGGGGGAATCTATGTGCCGCATCACCTGCCAAGAATACACGCCCGCAACGATAACGGTCTGCGACCTGGGCGGACATGGCCCAAGGGCTGACGTTCTTGATCGATAGGTCTGGTAAGTCAGATCCCGCCGCCTGTCTGATCAGGTGTTTGCAGGTACCTTCGTCAAAGTCATCTCCACTTTGATTTGCCGGATCGTAAGACTGCATAAACACCCATGTGCTTTCTCGCTGGTACCCGATGAAGGTTCCCTGGGCATCTGGCGACAGGCAAAAATATAGTAGCCCCGGGTGCAAGTTCGTCAGATTTCTTAAGTCTGCTTCAAAGTGAATCATCATAAAGTGCTGTAGCGCTTCCGGACCGGTCATACCGATGTCGAGCCCGTCGCGTATTCGTGAGCCCGCGCCGTCAGCGGCGATCACGTAGGATGCTTGAATGTATTTAAAGTCCGCACCCAGAACATCGACAGTGACCTGCTGACTGTCATCATGCGTCTGGAGAGCCGTGATGCCGCGGAGCAAAGTGATGCCGGTGTGTGCGCTGACCGCCTCTTCAAGACGTTGCTCAAATATCGGTTGTGGGATATTAACCAAAGGCCAGGGAGTAAATTCCAGAGCGCCATCGTCCTGTCGTTCATAGGGCAGGCCGCCGAAGCAGGCGCCGCTCAGGGTATCCATAAAATGGACCATCCCGCCATCCTTAAGGCTGGCTCCCTGCTCGCGAATTTGATCGGCATCGAGCCCTAACCTTTCGCAAATTTCCAGCGACCTTGGGTTGATGGCATGGGCTTTCGGTGCATCCAGGCGGTTCAGATGCCGATCTAACAAAATACAATCTATGCCAGCGTTTGCCAGGCAAAGTGCGCTGATCATGCCCACCGGTCCGGCACCTATTATCAATACTTGGGTCTGCATATCGCTCAATTAATGAGAGGTAATCTAAAAATGAGAGTAAATACAAAAATGATTGACCTGTCAATATAATGATTCTATGATTTGGGTTATGAGTGATTACTTCCGTACCCTGGCGCTTGGGCAAAATAAGCGCGCACGAACGCGCAATTTGTTGATAGATACGGCGATCGACGTTTTTTCAGACAAGGGGATCGAGGCGGCGAGTGTGCAGGAAATTACTATGATTGCCGGATTGGCAAACGGTACCTTCTATAATCACTTCAAAGATAAAGAAGAGCTTGCCGGCTCGGTCTCTCGAGCGATCGTGCTGGAGATTGCCAAACGGCTCGCGGAGCAGATGCAGGGTCTCGACCGCGGGGTGACGAGAGTTACTGTGGCCTCATGGGCATTTCTGAGGATCGCCGTTGCAAATGGTAATTGGGCCCGTGTTCTGGCATACCAATTCCAACGCCGGCCGGTAACAAACACGATCGTGTTTCAATATATGCGGGCTGACTTGGAGCTGGCTGCTAAGCAGTCCAAACTCGATATAGAGGTGGACGACTTTCTGTTAGAGCAGCTTGCGTCCTTGATGATGGCTGCATTGCATCGCCAGCTGGAACAGGGTGAACAAAGTGCAGTCATGCATCGTGTGTGTGAGAGCATGTTGAGATTGCTCGGGCTCACACCGGCACAGGCCAAACGGGAAGTCGATAACGCCCAGCAGCACCCCTTGGTTAGCAGGGTCGTTTCTGACTGAAGGGCCGCACTCCTGGCTGGTACTCGCCGCGTGGAGAACGATCCGCCTGTGAGATCAGCAAACGATTCTTTCGCCTGATCACAAAAAATTGGCCGCACGCTAATCGGTCGCAGAAAGGGGACTTAATATGGACGAAACACAAATGTTGGCTCTGATGGTGCGTTTTCGAAAAGCCTATGCAAAAGCAGATAAAGAAGCGCTTAAGTCCGTCACCAGCGATGACTTCACCTGGCATCAGCATGAAGGTCATGCCCCAACGGGTAGGGTGCTAGACGGCATTGAAGCGCTACTGAGTGAAATTGAAAGGCGAGCTAAAGATTGGCAGGACGTGCGCTATGAAAACATGGTTGAGCGTGCAGCCGGCAACGACTTGTTGGTCCAGACGTTCACCATCTCTGGTTTGGATTGCGGTACTCCGTTCCATGCTGATGTGGTGGATCTTTACCCAGTACGGGATGGTCAAATCACGCGAAAAGATACCTATTGGAAATATCAGAACCAAGACTAATTGGTTAACTTTCGTTCTTGGTGATTTCCTGAGCAACAAATTCGCTGGTTGCTGCACCTAACGTCCACCCGAGCATGCCGTGTCCCAGATTGGTATATACTCCCGGCAGGCCAGTCCTACCCAATATAGGTTGACTGTTGGGGGTCATAGCGCGAACCCCTTGCCACCAATCGCCGATGGGATTGTCATAGTCTGCGCCACCGGGCATGAATTGCGACGCAATCGATCGCAGGGTGTTGGCGCGCTCTTTCCCAACAATCGGGGCCAAGTTCACGTCCGCAAACCCGGCCACTCGAATCACATCACCCAGGCGGCTGTAGACGATCCGTTTGGACAGTGCAGTAATGCTTGTGGAAGGTGAACCCTCTGTGGCCGGGAAAGTCCAGCTATATCCCGACATACCCAGAACAGGCAAAATGAGGTTGTGGGGCCTTAGAAGACTGGCTGCGCCATCACCGGTTGCCAGAACTATGGCATTGAACACTTCTTCAGCTTTATCTGTCTTGATACGACACTCGCCGTTCTTTCTGGGACTGATCTCCCGAACCAGTTCGCCATATCGAAAATCCACACCCGTCGTACCTAGATGCTCTGCAAGGTATTTGGTGAACAAATGTGCGTTGGCCGCTTCGTCTTTGGGGGAAAATATTGCAGCTGCGGGTGGCTGGCGCAACGTTGCAAGGGTAGGTTCAATGTCTAGGATTTCGTTTTGATTGAGGATGGATATTTCAAGGCCCATTTGAGTCTTTAGCTCAATTCGTCGTCGCATCTCTTGATCGACAGGCTGACTTAACAGCACTAGTTTGCCGCCTTCGCTAAACGCCGCTCTTTCGCGGAACTGATCTTTGAAGGTTCGCATGAGCTCTGATGAGCGCCCAGCGAGGGATAAAAGCGCCATGGTATTTGTGTCACGTCGCTTCGAACGACATTCGTTCAAGAAGCTCAATCCCCAACGAATAAAGTCTGCTCTAAGCGAAGGTCTGATACGAAACGCTGGATCGGTGCCCAACATAATGCCGGGCAATTTGCTAAGAAGTTGCGGGTCGGCCATGGCATCGCAAAAGGTATAAGAAAGCTGTCCGCCGTTCGCTCGACTAGTTTGGCTCGCGGGCTCGTCTCCAGCATCAATCAAAGTGACCTGGCAGCCGCGACAGTTTAAAAAATGGGCCGTGAGTGTGCCGACAACCCCACCGCCGATTACGGCGACTTTCATGATCTCAACCCAATCAAGACTTTACGAACAAAGCAGTGTGTTTGTTTTGGACGTAGATGACTAATGAGGAAAGTTTGGAGGTGCATAACCCTAAGCTATAGTTCCAATAGCTGTGTCGCCACAAGTTTAGCGTGATCCAGAAATGTGTCCGTCGTGTTCGAACTCTTGGTGTGGGAAGATTGCACGGCGCACACGTCAAAGTTCAGGGGTGTGTTCAATGGTATGACCTCCACATCGGGGGAATCATTGGACTTTGCGGTTATTTCATCAACAATTGAAACGCCAATGCCTCGCGATACAAGCGCATGTGCGATTTGGTAAGTTTCGGTAGCGGCAACAATGTTGAAAGAGGCCTCTGCGCTATCCAGGTAGCTATCCAAGAGCTGCCCGAGCGGACCGCGATTGTTCAGACGCACAAATGGCAGGTTTTTCAGCTGGGACAGCTTGATAGATTTTTTTACAGGAAGTGCCAAATGTCTTGGTTTGATCAATACAAATTGACCGCTGGCAATAGGTGTGGCCTTGATTTCAGCTTGCTTAGAAGGGTCGAATGCAAAGGCGATATCAATGCGAGACTCGCGCAATGCGCTGACAATTTCCTCGAAGTGTAAGGTTTCCAGTTCGAAGTAAGTGCCAGGATACTCAGTTAAGAAAGAAGCGACCATTTCCGGTACCAGATTCACCCCCAGTGCTGGAGTGGAAGCTAGTCGTATCGCATCGTCCCCTATTTTTCGAAGGTTTTGCGCAACCCGACGCACGGTGCCTATTTTGTCGAATAGATGGTCCACGTGCTCATAGAGCTTCTCCGCTTCCAAGGTAGGTACCATCCTGCCGCCTGATCTATCGAACAATCGGTAACCTAATTGGCCTTCTGCATGCGACAACACCTTACTCACCGAGGGTTGTGAGACGTTCAAAACTTCTGATGCCTTGGTCACGGAACCGCAGGTGTATACAGCGTGAAAGACTTCGATATGTCGCATGCGCATTGGATATAGTTCTCACTTGGTGGATGGCAAGTTAATCAACAGCAAGGGTTTGAGCATTTGGCCGTCTTGGGTCCGATGCGCCGTAGAGATAGTCAGGTGTGATCAGGATCGATTGTGTACTGCCCATGGTGAACGTGGTCTTTACGTTATGTCCTTTCTGTTCCAACAATCGTTGTGTGTCGATGTTAAACCCCGGCTCAACTTCCAACACGTCTGGCACCCATTGATGATGTACGCGCCGCTCATTGGTGGCCGCGGCCACATTCATATCGTGATCTATCACATTTGAAATAACCTGAATTACGGCCGTAATGATGCGGCTCCCACCAGGGCTGCCTACGATGAGGAACGGTTTGCCGTCCTTTAAGACGATGGTGGGAGATTGGGAGCTGACCGGTCGCTTCCCATCTTCTATCCGATTGGCGTGGCTGGCGATAAAGCCCGTAGCCCCGGGGATACCCGCGCGTACGGAAAACGTATGTATCTGGTTGTTCATAAGGATACCCGTATCAGGCACTACTATTCCCGCGCCAAATGATGAGGAGAGGGTATAGGTATTGGATATGGCGTTTCCCTCTTGGTCGACGATGGAATAGTGTGTGGTGGAGTGTGGCTCTTCGATCGCTATCAAAGCCTGGTCAAGAATCAGGGCTTTGTTAAGGTTGACCTTCTGGGCAAGAGTTTGTGCATACTTCTTGTCGATGAGTTGGTCAACTGGAACATCCGAAAAAGCTGGATCGGCCAGGTGTGTGCCTCGGTCCGCAAAGGCAAGTTTCATAGCCTCGACAAGTACATGCACGTAGTCTGCGGAATAACCCCATTCGCCAATCGGAAAATTCTCCAAAATGTTGAATGCTTCGATAATCGCGATGCCACCTGAGCTTGGGGGCGGCATGGAGGTAATTTCGTACCCACGGTACTGGCCGCGAACGACCGGACGAAAAATAGCCTTGTAGCTGGTCAGATCCTGCATTGTGAAGTGGCCGCCATTCGCAGCAGAGGCTGCGACGATCTTTTGAGCGATGACTCCGGAGTAGAACGGCTGGGGACCGTTTGCTTGGATCAGGCGCAAGGTCTTTGCCAATTTCGGGCGAGTCATAGTATCGCCGGGTAAATAGACGTCGCTCTCAGATGGATAAAACGCCTTTAAGGCGCTGGAATCTTTGGCTAACCACGGTTTTTTTATCGCCAGAATTTCCGCCAGATCGTAGCTCACCGGAAAACCTTTTTCTGCAAGATCAATGGCGGGTTGCAATAGCGTTCCCCAGTCTAAAGAACCATGCTTTTCCCAGGCAGCGTGCAGACCGGCTACTGTGCCAGGCACTCCAACAGCTGGCCAACGAAATCGGGATGACGGATCTTTCTCGCCGTTTGCATCCAAAAAGTCTGTCGCTCGGACGCCCGCAGGCGCTGTTTCTCGATAGTCCAAACTTTCGGTATTGCCGTCTTTGTGGATCAGCATGAAGCCGCCACCACCGATATTACCCGCCCGAGGTAGCGTAACGGCCAGGGCAAAGCCCACCGCGACGGAAGCGTCCACTGCATTACCACCTTGCTTGAGGATGTCGACGCCAACAGCAGTGGCGATGTCGTTCTGCGTCGACACCATACCTTGTCGCCCAACCACAGGTGCAAACACTTCTTTGTAGCGCACGATGTAAGCGTCGCGGTCCAGACCATATGGGCCAAGGGGTGGTTCACCATGGACGAAGGCCGTCCAGACTAATACAGCAATGAATGCGCTGGCATGTTTGAGCAATTTGAATCCTTGTCTTTGACTGGGCGTAGCGGTTCTAACTTATCGAACAATTCTCTGACAATCGAATAGAAAACAAAAGGCACCCTATAACCTCAGGTTATTCCACGTGCCAATATTGGAATTGGCGTTAAATTCTGCGAGGTCGATAATCGAGGGCGTTTTGATCTCGTCGGTTTGTTTTACAGACTTCAAAACGAAAAAATAGTCTCGCGAGAATGCGAGCGGTACCAAAGGGGAACATGGAGATGAATGTGGAAACTGCACAAAGAACACGCGCCTTGAATCCGGGAGTGTTGCTGTTGTCTGTGTTTGGCTTATTTGCAAACTGTGCGATGGCGCAGACGGATGAACAGGAAACGATTGAAGAAATTGTTGTCACCGGTACTCATATCAAAGGGGCAGATATCGAGGGTGCATTGCCGGTCACCGTCCTTAACGCTGAAGAAATCCAAGATACCGGATCGCTAACGGGCGAAGACTTGTTACGATCGATACCTCAAGTAGGATCTATCGGATTTGGATCGTCGCGCGGTGGTATAACCGGAGTCAATGCCGCGCGTGGTGACGTTGCGTCATTTAATCTGCGCAGTATCGGTGAAGGCAACACGCTGACGTTGATTAACGGTCGCCGTATGGTTCTTCACCCGATCACGCAAACCAGCAGTTTTGATGGAGTCCCAGTGGCGTCTGCCAACGCGAATACTCTACCTGCAGCTGCGCTGCAGCGAGTGGAAGTACTGCGGGATGGTGCTGGCGCGATCTATGGTGCGGATGCGGTTGCCGGCGTGATCAATTATGTCCTCAACGACGATTACGAAGGCTTTGAAATCAATGTCCGCGGAGGTCAGGAAGAAGGGACCGAGCGTGCCGATACATCGGTCAACGGCGCATGGGGAACCCAGTTTAACGACGGACAGACGCGGCTGGTCGTTTCCGGTAGCTATACCAACAGTAATGGCGTAGACGCAAACGACTATGATTTTTCCTCCAATCAGGACTTGCGTAGTCGTGCTCCTGCGTTCTCAAGCGATACCAGTTTGGACCAGCGTTCCAGCCTGGAGCCTCATGCCTTGGTCAACTTTAACGGGCTTGGCTCTTTTCATGTTCGACCTGCCACGCTCCTTCGTGACAATGGTACAACCCTGGGGATTGCGGATTGTGGAGGTCGAGGGTTAGACGGCGCTGATCTGGTGTACAACGATGGTCTCCAAGATCTGTGTCTTGATTCCAGTGGCCAAGATCGTGCATTGCGCCCCAACCGAAACGAACAACGAACGTTGGTACCAGATATCGAACGCTACAACGTATTCGCCCGAGTCACACATGATATGGACAACGGTTTCGAGCTGTATGGAGAAGCCTCTTATTATTCTGCAGAGGCGACTCGGCAGTGGGAACAATCCGCAATTCTCAGTAATGGGCGCTTCTTCGTAGAGGCAGACTCCTATTACAACCCATTTGGCCCTGTCACTTTCGATGATGGACGGCCAAATCCAAATCGTCTGCCCGGTCTGGATACTGCGATTGTACCTGTTGAGGGTTTGGGCTTTGAGGTGGTTGGGTTGAGACCTACCGACACTGGACCCCGAGAGATTGAAGTTGAAAGTACAAGCTATCGGTTTGTGGGTGGTTTGGCTGGTACCCTGGGTGATTGGGATTTCGATACAGCCCTGGTTTACAGTGAAGCAGAGGTGGACGACACCGCTTCCAATCGAATCAGTACGCCGTTGTTTCAGGCGCAAATTAATCGCGATACTCCGGACGCCTACAACTTGTTCACCGGCGTGAACCCGAACGACCCAACCAGCATTGCTGATTCAACCCCCAACCCCAGATCCAGTATCGATCCATTTATCGTGTCGTCCTCCAGAAATGCAGAGACCACTCTGACCTTGGTTGATTTCAAGTTAAGCAACAATAGTCTGTTTGGACTGCCAGCCGGGAACGTGGCGATTGCGATGGGTGTGGAATACCGAGAAGAGGAGTTGGACGAGGATAACTCGGCAATTTTTGATGGGTCCATACCGTTTGTTGATGCGCTGGATCCCGACTTGTTACCGGGTGAGATCACTAACGCCAGTAGTCTGGAGGGTAGCAGCGTTCGACCCGATGTGTCTGCCGATCGCTCGGTGTTTTCGGCCTTTGCTGAAGCGATCATCCCATTGGTGAACGATGTCCCTGGATTCTACTCGCTGGATGCACAAGTGGCGGTCAGGTACGAAGATTTTGATGATGTGGGTAGTATTACGCGACCCAAGTTCGCGCTGTCCTGGTACCCCATCGAGCAGGTACAGATCCGCGCAGCGTTCTCAAAAGGGTTTCGCGCTCCCAATTTGATCCAACTCAATTCTCCCGGAACATCGATCACAACCTCTGTAGATGACTATGCCGAAGGCATTCTGCTTGGCACTGGCGACATCAATGATGGCCCCAGTAATGGCAATTACATTCTCGAAACAGCTGGTAACCAGGATCTGGAGCCAGAAGAGAGTGACAACTTCAACATTGGGATTGTCATCACTCCGATCGAAGGCTTGACCATTACGGCCGACTGGTGGGAAATCGAAACGGAAGATACCGTTGGCGTATTTTCCGATGAGAATGAATCCAGACTGGATGCGGTATTGCGAGCTTCGGGTTCGTTCAACCCCAGTGTGATTCGAGCTGCACCAGATGTGGACAACCCGCTGGGTGAAATTCTGCAAATTGTTCGACGCTATGAAAACCTCAACACACGGGAAGTGAAGGGCTTTGATATTGGCGTGTTCTATACGCTGCAGTCTGATATTGGGATCTTTGACATCAAGGTGAACGCCGCCAAGCTTACCGATTTTGATCAGTCACCGGGTGGCGCTGCGCAACAGCTGGTTGCGTTTGGCGCCAATACAACAGTGCTGGGTGCATCAGTAGGCGATGTCATTGAGCGGGAGTTCTTCCCTGAATGGCGTCGTACGGCCTCCATCACCTGGAACAGTAATGACAATACCTGGGGTGCAGGTGTGTTCTACAGTCATGTTGGTGAAGTGTTTGAACCCTCCGTTACTGCGGGTGGAGAGTTCTTTTTCGTTGACGAGCACGACACGGTGAACGTGCACTTCACCCATCGCGGTCTGTTAGGTGATGGCAGCAGTATTCGTCTTGGAATTAATAATGTGACCGACGAAGAGCCTCCGCTGGCCTCAGAGTCTTTAGGTTTCGAGGGAGAATTGCACAGCAGTCGTGGACGCTATGTATACCTGCAGTTGAACAAGCGCTTTTCTCCGTAGCTGGCTGAAAAATTCGCGATAGGCCGGTTGCAAGGGCTGGCTTATCGCGCTCCAAACGTCTGTTTGATTCTACTAAGATGCATCTCCTGAATTGGAGGCTAAAAACGATGTCGAGCGGTAACCCTAACAGACTCACTATTTTACAGTTTTGCCGTTTGTCTCTGTTAACCAGCCTGGCTGGTATTTGGCTCAGCGGATGCACAAACTCTGCCTCGCAATCGATTGAAACAGAGGTCTGTTCGGATGGAACCTTTCTGATCGAAGCAAACTTTGAGGGTGCAAATATGGGTCTCTGTGAGGTTCTCGCGCCGGCAAGATTTAGGCTGTCTTTGACCCCGGAAGACCAACCAGTTAACCCAAGTCCTTGGTACGCGTTTAAGGTTATTTCGGGGCAGGGCGAACTTTCTGTCGAACTTCACTACGAGCTGCATAAACACAGATACTTGCCTAAAGTGAGTCTCGACGGGAAAACCTGGTCGCGGCTAAACGATAAAGATGTTGCGGCAAACCAGGACGGCACGGTTGTCACCTTAACCTTAAATGTACCCGATTCGCCCATCTGGATTGCCGGTCAGGAACTGATGGTCCAGTCGGATTACGAATTCTGGATGTCTGATCTCGCCGACAGGTATGGTGCATCGTACTCGGTAATCGGCCAGTCCAAAGGCGGACGCCCCATTTTTCTACTGGAAACAAAGAACAGCAAGGACAAGCAAACCTTAGTGCTGCTGGGTCGTGCCCATCCACCGGAGGTGACAGGCGCTATCGCTATGCGTCACTTTGTGGATCGTCTGTTCGATAAACACCAGGCACTGCTGGCCGATTATGATTTGTTCATTGTTCCCTTGCTAAACCCGGATGGTGTAGCGTCCGGATATTGGCGTCATGGTTTAGGAGGGCTGGATCTAAACAGAGACTGGGGTCCATTCAGTCAACCCGAGACCAGTGTGGTATTGGCAGCTTTGAACCAACGCATCGAGTGTGGGGATCAGCCCAGACTGATGCTGGACTTCCATTCCACCCACAGAAATGTGTTTTACACGCAGACCGATGAAGAAGATGCGCAAATGGGCAACTTCACCAAACAATGGCTCGAACAAGCCCGAGGTATGGGGGTTTATCCGTTTGAGCACGCCCGTCGCCACAATACCGATTTGCCCACGTCGAAAAACTACTTTCATACCCGCTTCGGTATTCCCGCCATCACCTTTGAATTGGGCGACAACACGCCTCGGGATGAGATAATCACTTCCAGCCAGAAGTTTGCAGATGCTCTGGTGAGCGTTTTACGCACTCAGGTAGATGATGCGAAATAACTGCGCAAGAAAGATGCTGGGTGGAATGCTGGTTGGCTTTGTGTGTTTGGGTTGTGCCACGCAAGGACCAGATGTAGATATTCGTATCGTCAATGGCACCGTGATTGACGGCACAAAAACTGGCGGCGATGCAAATCGTATCCTAGACATAGTAGGCGATACGATTGTTTATATCGGACCCATGAGGGAAGGCACTGTGCGCCAGACGATCGACGCCAGCGGTATGGTTGTTGCGCCTGGATTTATTGACCCCCATACACATACGTTCGGAGATTTGTCGGAACCTGATCTTGCGGTGAACGCGGCGTATCTGTTTCAGGGCGTCAGCACAGTATTTGTTGGAAACGATGGCGGTGATGGTCGATATGCAGAAATAGAGCAGCGCCTTAACAGTCACTCCATCGGTACCAACGTTGGGGTGTTTGTTGGTCACGGTAGCATTCGGCGCCAAGTACTGGGGAATAACAATCGACCACCAACGAATGCGGAGTTGCGTGCCATGCAAAATGCTGTGGCGCAGGATATGCAGGCTGGCGCGTTTGGATTGTCAACGGGTTTGTTCTACGCGCCGGGAAGTTTTGCCGAGCTTGCTGAGGTCGTGGCCCTGGCTAAAGTTGCAGCGAGATATGGGGGTATCTATGAAAGCCATATCCGGGATGAAAGCAACTACTCAATTGGTCTGTTAGGCGCGATTGAGGAGGCGATTGAAGTCGGTCGGCAAGCTGGATTGCCTGTGCATATCGCACACCTGAAGGCCCTGGGGCCAAGTGTGCATGGCCAGTCCAAAGAGATTGTGCGCCTGGTGGAGGCTGCCCGAGCCGAAGGTCTGAAAGTCACCGCAGACCAATATCCCTGGTTGGCATCCGGAACACGATTTTCTAACGCACTGATACCCCGACGGATCATGACCGATGGCGTCCACGGGCTACGGAGAAAGTTAGAAAGACCAGAACTTGTGACCAGCATCCAAAGTGAAATGCTCGAGAACCTGGCCAGGCGAGGAGGGGCGGATGCGTTGTTGATTACCGGTAATTCCGAACACCAGGGTAAAACCCTGGATGAAGTTGCCGCGCAGTTAACCACAACACCAACCGCAGCAGCGATTGACATTGTGAAGGCTGGGGATCCCGCAGTTGCCTCTTTTATGATGGATGCCGACGATGTGCGTCATCTGATGGTTCAGGAGTGGGTGGTCACCAGTTCTGATGGCAGTCGTGGTCACCCAAGGAAGTTCGCAAGTTTCCCGCAAAAGTATGCCCGTTATGTGCAATCGGAGGGATTGGTCGATCTGGTTACTTTCGTATACCGCAGTTCCGGTGCCACGGCGGGGATCCTGAATATCTGCGATCGCGGATTGCTCAGGACAGGCTACAAAGCGGATGTCGTTATTTTTAGTCCCGAAAGTTACCAGCCTCAGGCTACCTATGAAAAACCTGAGGAGCTTGCAGAGGGCGTGGCTTATTTAATGGTAAATGGCGATCTCGCAATCAGGGAAGGTCGGCTTGATTCACCCATCGCAGGTCGGGTTCTCAATCGAAAAACCTGTGGCTGAACGGTCTGCCGAGACGAAGCTCTATTTTCTTACGTTCGACTCCATTCCTATCATCAGGCGGCGCCACATTAGAGAGCAATCCAAAGTCCAGATGATTGCGCAACTCAACGTAAGGTAAAAAAGACAACGATATAGTTGGTCATCGTGCATCCACCCATGTGCCATGAAAGCCGTTGGGTACTCTGGTATCCATTTGGACAGTGGCTATGGGGCCCGCGTCGATGGCGTTAGCATCTAAAACCGCAATGGCGCTGGTGTTGGTTTCAGCACGGTAAATAAATCCAACCAGCCAGCCGTCACCCTCCTGAGATTCTTTGGTTTTTGGAACAAAAGCTGGTTCCGATACGCAATCTCCCGGAGACAGGGACCAGATTTTCGAACTGCCAGTTTGTAAATCGTAGTGAACAATTGAATCGTATGTAGTCCGAGCAGCGGTACCGTAGACAGAGGTCGCGGCATAACCATGTCGGTAGGGTCGGGCAACCACAGAATCTGCAACTCTAGGAAACTCGGTAGGTCTGTCGTCCAGCTGCTCTCTTGTCCAAGTGTCGCTGATGTCGGCTGGCGCGATTGTCCATCTCTCCAAGACAGCTTCGGCATTCGTGCGCTTGGGTTTACTACCGTCGACGGATGGGAAACCGGGTGCCGCAGGGTAGTTGTGCATATCCAGGATGATCTTGCCATCCTCTTCAAATGCATTCATGGGGTGGAATACATAGCTTGGCTCGCCTGAGACCCAGCGTATTTCACTGGCTGGGCGGCCTCGTTTCAACACACCGATATAGCTTGGGAAATCCCGATCCCAGGCGATAGGTGCGCCTCCTTTCATCGCGCGGGCGATATCGATGGTGGCTGGAAAAATCGGGAACAAAACATAGTTTTCAGTGATGACAAAGTCGTGGACCATGGCAGCATAAGGTGCTTCAAATTGTTCCACGGTGGTCAGGACACCGGATTCATCCGCGACGTAGTAACCCATGGCTGGACTACCCATTCCGCCAAGGCTGTAGCAGAAAAAATGCATTTCTCCGGTTTCAGGATCAACTTTCGGGTGTGCCGTCATCGGTCCTGGTAAGGCGCCGTCATAGGTGTACGAACCGATAGATTCCAGACTCTGATCCAACTCGAAAGGCGGGTTGCCTTCCTCCAGGGCCAGCAGACGACCGGCATGTTGCACGATGTGGGTATTGGCAACGTTGTAGCGAACACCCTGCGCGCGCTTGTCCGAGGTCATAGGATTTCCCATGCTGCCAAACAACGCCTCTCCGGCAGCTTTATCAGCCAGCCATTTTTCCGTACGAACCCACTTATTGCGATAAGAAACTCGGCCGTCCGCGAACGTGGCCGCGTGGATCATGCCGTCTCCGCTGAAGTAGTGGTAGTGATCTCGAGGCGGGAACAGGGGATTGGGTCCGTTCCGGTAAAGTGTGCCATGCAGTCCATGGGGCAACTCACCTTCTACCACAAGACTGGGTGCCTCACTTTCACAACGAATGGGTGCGTAGTTGCCTTGTAAAAAAGGGTGTTTGGGAAAAGGCTGTGTCATTGGCTAGATCCTTGGATATATCCTTCTTTTTAATGTTTTTGCATGTCTGCTGGCACTTGGCATTGGCAAGGTATACCAATGAACAGAGCAGGATATCGGTTCTGGTTCGATCCCGCACTTCCAATTACCATGTAATGTCGTTTACTAAGAGTGAGTATTATGGATCACGGAGTTGGACCGGAACGTACCGCAGAAATTGCTGGCAATGTAGAACAGTTTGTACGCGAGGTGGTTGTCCCTTTCGAACAGGACGATAGACGTGATCACCATAACTGTCCTACAGATGAACTGGTTATGCAGATGCGCGAGCTGGCGCGGGACGCTGGTGTATTGACCCCGCATATCTTAGCCGACGGTAGCCACCTTACTCAGCGAGAGACCGCCCATGTATTGATCAAAACAGGGCTGTCACCGCTTGGACCATTAGCCTGTAACACGATGGCGCCTGATGAGGGGAATATGTACCTGTTGGGCAAAGTGGGCAACGACATGATCAAAGAACGCTTCCTGCAGCCGTTGGTTTCGGGCCATTCACGCTCGGCATTTTTCATGACGGAACCCGCAGCCGAAGGTGGTGCGGGCTCTGACCCGTCCATGATGCAGACAACTTGTCACCTCGATGGGGATCACTGGGTCGTCAATGGAAGAAAGTGTTTTATTACCGGTGCGAATGGCGCCAGCGTGGGCATTGTCATGGCCAAGGCAGAAGACGGGGCGTGTATGTTTTTGGTCGATCTTCCCGATCCTGCCATCCAAATCGAGCATGTCCCCAACACCATTGATTCATCCATGCCCGGTGGGCACGCTACGGTCAATATCGACAATCTGCGGATTCCGCGTAATCAAATGCTGGGTGAGGCCGGAGAAGGCTTTCGATATGCTCAGATTCGGCTCTCACCCGCCCGCCTGTCTCACTGCATGCGGTGGTTGGGATCCTGCATCCGGGCCAACGAAATTGCCACAGACTATGCCTGTCGACGCGAAGCGTTCGGTAAGGCTTTGGTCGATCATGAAGGAGTTGGGTTTATGCTGGCTGATAACCTGATTGATATCAAACAAGCCGAGTTGATGATCGATTGGTGCGCCGATGTGCTTGATCAGGGTGAATTGGGCACTGCTGAAAGTTCTATGGCAAAAGTTGCAGTTTCAGAAGCGCTGATGCGTATCGCGGATCGCTGCGTACAAGTGATGGGAGGGAGTGGTGTTACTGACGCCACCATTGTTGAGCAGGTCTTTCGCGAGGTGAGAGCGTTTCGTATCTACGATGGCCCAACCGAAGTCCATAAATGGAGTCTGGCCAAAAAAATAAAGCGAGATTGGCGTAATCAAACGTTTTAGTTCTGGCGCCTTACCCATGCAGTTACTTGTTGCTCAGGAGAGGGAGTCTGATGCTTAAGAAGATTCTGATCGGTTTTGTCCTGGTGGTATTTACACTTACCGGTGGGGGTTTGGTCTTTATCTGGCAAGCAGGTGCATGGAACATACTCTTCCCATCTTCCGCTCATGATGTTTCTGCTCCGAAGGTGCCGGAATTCGACCGTCCTGCGGTTCTTGTATTCAGTAAAACCAATAGTTTTCGGCACACCGAAGGCATTGCTGCAGGCATACCCGCCCTGCAGACAATGGCAGAGAAAAACGGTTTTCCAATTTTTGCCACCGAGAATGGTGCCGTATTCAATGCACAGGATCTAAGTCGATTCAGAGTGGTTGTGTTTCTTAACGCAACCGGGGATATGCTGAGTGCCGCACAGGAAACTGCTTTCAAGAACTGGTTGGAAGCGGGTGGCGGGTGGCTGGGGATTCATGCAGCAGGGGACGGATCTCATGCCGAGTGGACCTGGTATGTGGAGAATCTGATTGGTGCAGAGTTTACGGCCCACATTCTTGGACCCCAGTTTCAGACGGCGACTGTGATCGCGGAAGATATGCAACATAGCGTGAATAGCGGATTACCCGCCAGTTGGGAGGCAGAAGAGGAGTGGTACTCGTGGAAAGCGAGTCCCAGGGAGAGAGGTTTCCATATCATCTCAACGGTTGACGAATCTACCTATGATCCCGTGCAGAATATCTTTGGATCCAGCAATGATCTGCGGATGGGTGACCATCCCATCGCATGGTCGAACTGTGTGGTTGGTGGTCGAACGTTTTATACGGCGCAAGGTCACGCTGCTGCAGCCTTTAAACATCCGATGTACCTGTTGCAGCTGGAAAACGCATTGCGCTGGCTTTCGAGTGATGGCTTGTGTACGCCCTGGAGTTCAAGACCATGAAAGTAAGAAATCACGAATTGATGCACCCGGTGAGCGATGAAGGTGCGTGGAGCGAAAGCTATTACTTTAACTTCGTCGACCCCCAGTCTCGATTGGGGATGTTTACCCGCATGGGCTTTCGCCCTAATGATGGATGGGCGGATGCGTTGCACACGCTTTTCCTTGATGGTTCGCGAATCGCCTTTACCTATGGTCGACGCGATATTGAAACAGATCTTGCTCAATATGATGGGGATCTGGCGGTAGGAAACCTCAAAATTGATCTGTTAGAACCGTTTAAGCGTTGGCGCTTAACCTATGCTGGACCGGCGCAGGACATTGCGGACGGATCCATCTTGATGGCGCGACGCAAGCTCCGTCCTAACGATTGGTACATAGGCAAGTCGTTGGAGATGGAATTGCTGTTTGATTGTTCCAGTGAGCCTCATTACTCACACTCTGACTCAGCCCAAACTCGTGGACATTTTGAACAGTGCGGCAGGGTAACCGGGCGTATCAAACTTGGTGAAAGTGAGTGGGCAGTGGATGGCTATGGCATCCGTGACAAATCATGGGGACCAAGAGACTGGGGCGCTGGGCAGCGAGACCGTGGCGGTAACGAAACGCAGACCGCAAACCCAATAGCATTTTCCAGCGAGGCAGCACCAAATCCTTTTGTGAATTGGTTTTCGATGAACTTTGGTGATGAGATCGCACTGGGTGGATCATGTTTTCGGCGCGCCTCGGGTGAAATGAAGGGGGCAGGTTGGATTTTTCGCGATGGCGTAGCAGCGGAATTTGCGGATGTGGAAATTCGCTCTACCTATCGTGCGCAATCCATTTTGCACGATGCGATAACTCTCACCGGCAAGGTCAAAGGAGGTGAGGTGGTACAGATGACCGGTAAGGTGATCAATATGTGCCCAACTAAAGTCCCTATGCCCAACGGAGCAACGTTCATCAATGAGGGGTTGGTTGAGTTTAACTGGGGAGAGCGTGTTGGGTATGGGATTGCCGAACACTGGCATGCTGTGACAAACGGTGAGGGTTGACAGGCGACCCTCAATACCGAGATGCCTGTGCCAATAACTTCTGGTTGTTAGCCTTCGCTTACTTCGCCGCTGGAGCAATTTGTCAGAATCAGATCCATCCACACCAGACGATGGTCGGAGGAAATTATTGGTTCGCCGTCCCCAACTAGTCTATATAGCGGATCGTCTGGCTTTGGCCAGAAAACGCCACTTGCAACAGGTTCCAATCCCCACGCTGATGGCAATACGTAATCAATGCGGAGATTTTGCGAAAAATCACTCGTATCGGCAGCGGGGTCACCCTTGTGAGGTGGCTGAGGATTATCCAATTGTGCAGCGACGACACCTCCGTCACTTGTGGGTACGTTACTTGCATTTATGCTGGGGTGACCGATTAGTTGGTCAATCGCCCCTTGATGGCTGTCGCCGTCCAGGGGATCGGCGTTATAGTCACCCATAATCACGAAGCGAGTTTGGGGTTGGAGACCGCCGCGTTTGCCGTGGTCATCGGAGATGTACTGTGCGTTTCGAATGTAATCTGCCCAAAGGCGGATCTCATCGTGGTTGCGCCGACCGTTGTGATCTTCCGGGCCGTCAAAAACGGCAGGCGTGGCATGAGCTGCCAGGATATGGACCACGGTGTTGTTAATCTGTACCGGAACATCCCAATGACTCTTAGAGGACAGACGAAAGCGCTTAAGTTCGTGGTCCGAATAAAAATCCTGGGGCGCGCTGGTGCCAGGATCATCGGGCAACAAGGCCCCAGGCATGTCCTGCCACAGAAACTTTTGCATAGTGCGGACAGCATCTCTCTTAATCGGGTAGCGGGACAGAAACGCCATGGCGTACTGCCCTGGAAACCGCCCATACCCATAAGCATCAGTGGGTCCACCGATGGTGCCGTCACCATTAACATCGATAGGCGCAGCTATGCCTGTATTTGATGGTGCAGCGTATTGATAAGGATAGTGAATGGGTTCCGCGTGATTTTGCGCCTGCGCCAGGTAGTTGCTGGTAAAGTCTCGCAATGCCTCACCTTCAGCATCGTAGTCAAACTCGTTGAGCAACAAAACATCTGGCCGTACACGTTGAATTATCTCTGCCACGGCCTGTGCTTGCTTATCCCCCGTGGCAAGATCTTGCACAAGCTGGCCTTGATTGGGACGGTTTAAGAACACGTTAAACGTGGCGAAACGAATGGTCTGGGTGTCGCGGCATACATAAACGCCACTCTGGACCTGTTCCGGTACCCGGCCCTGATCCTGGGCAGTTGCGGGAAGATGTAGGATCGTAAGGACAGCTAAAAGCCCAATAGGTGCTATGCTTTTCATAGTTCGACGCACACGGTTATTGAATATTGCTCGCATGTTACAACATCGAAGTGGTACTCATTTGATGAATACAGCAATTGCATTTTCGCTTGATCCTCATATACTGCGCGGCGTCCAGCTAAACAACCACGCGACCTTTCGTTGGGGTCGCCACTGATAAGAGAGTTAAGATGCCTCAAGTTACGCTTCCTGACGGTTCTGCACGTCAATACGACAACCCCATCTCAGTTCGCGACGTAGCCAGCGATATTGGTACTGGTCTTGCCAAAGCCGCCCTGGCGGGCAAGGTGGATGGTGACCTGGTCGACCTGTCCTACGTGATCGAACAAGACGCCGACGTTGCCATTATTACAGCAAAAAGTGACGAAGCGCTGGAGTTAATCCGTCACGATGCAGCCCATGTTATGGCGCAGGCGGTGCAGGAATTGTTTCCCGGAACCCAGGTGACTATCGGACCGGCTATCGAAGATGGTTTCTATTATGACTTTGCCAGATCGGAACCGTTCTCTCCCGACGATTTGCAGAAAATTGAAGATCGAATGCGCGAAATTGTTGGCCGAGATTTACCGATCGTGCGAGAGGTTTGGGATCGTGATCAGGCGAAGAAGACATTTGGTGACATTGGTGAAAGCTACAAGGTAGAGATCATCGAAGACATTATTCCTGAAGGGGAAGAGGTGTCTGTGTATCGTCAGGGCGAATGGTTTGATGTGTGTCGTGGTCCTCACTTGCCAAGCACGGGTAAACTGCCGAAAGCGTTCAAGTTGATGAAACTGGCTGGGGCCTATTGGCGAGGTAACTCTGACAATGAGATGTTGCAGCGTATCTATGGTACTGCTTGGCGCGACAAAAAAGAGCTGAAAGCGCATCTTTTTCGCCTGGAAGAAGCAGAGAAACGAGACCACCGAAAACTAGGGCGTAAGTTGGACCTGTTTCATTTTAGCGATGAGGCTCCAGGGGCTGTTTTCTGGCATCCGAAAGGGTGGACGCTGTTCAGGCAATTGTTGGAATATATGCGTAAGCGTCAGGAACAAGCGGGTTATGTCGAAGTAAACACACCTGATGTGATGGACCGAAGCCTGTGGGAAACCTCGGGACATTGGTTTAACTATCGGGAAAACATGTTCTCCACCCAAACGGAAGATGAGCGTGTTTTTGCTCTCAAGCCAATGAACTGTCCTGGTTCTGTCGCCATGTTTGCACAAGGGCTAAAAAGCTATCGAGATTTACCGCTTCGTATGGCGGAGTTTGGCAAGGTACATCGATACGAACCTTCAGGTGCACTTCATGGATTGATGCGCGTACGTCATTTTACGCAGGACGATGCTCACATTTATTGTACTGAGGCACAGATGGAGCAAGAGTGCATTGACGTGGTTGCTCTTGTTCTAGATATCTACAAAGACTTTGGTTTTGATGATGTGGTCATCAAGTTGTCCACCCGCCCTGAAAAACGCATCGGTAGTGACGAGATTTGGGATAAGCTTGAAGGTGCTTTGAGTAATGCTCTGGATGTGATGGGTCTGGAATACGTTCTGTATCCGGGTGAAGGTGCATTCTATGGACCCAAGCTGGAATTTGTCCTGCGAGACGCTATCGGTCGAGACTGGCAGTGCGGCACGTTACAGGTCGATATGAATCTGCCGGAGCGGTTCGACGTTTCTTATGTGGACGAAAGCGGTGAACGCAATAAGCGTCCGGTGATGTTGCATCGAGCCTTATTTGGCTCGTTGGAACGTTTTACAGGGATCTTGATAGAACACTATGAAGGTAAATTCCCGGTATGGCTGTCACCTGTGCAAGCGGTCCTGTTGAACATCACGGACAAACAGGGAGACTACGTCCGCGAGGTAGAAAAACGCCTTAGATGTCGAGGGATCCGCGTGGAATCCGACCTACGTAATGAAAAGGTAGGCTTTAAGATTCGCGAGCATACGCTACAAGCGGTTCCTTATATGTTGGTTGTGGGCGATCGCGAAATGGCCAATGATGAGGTGGCGGTCCGTACACAAGGTGGTGATGATTTGGGCGTCATGTCTGTTGATGCTTTTGCAGATCATCTGACGAAACAAGCCACTGCACTGGGATAGTGCGGGCTGGCAGCTGAGTGGTGAGATAAGCGAGCTCAGGTAGATTGCAGCTCGATTAGCCTGCGCATAAATTCGGTGCCCTCTTCTAACTGGGCCATCGAGATGTATTCGTTGGGCTGATGGGCCTGGTCAATGGAGCCCGGCCCACACATAGCCACCGAAAATCCCGCCTCTTGGAACTGTCCTGATTCGGCGGCGTAAGGCACCACCTCTACGGTGTTCTGCCCGCTGAGCTGCTTGGCCAACTGGATTGCCTCAGCCTCTTCCAGGGCTGCAAACCCTGGCACGTTAGCATGGACCTTGATTTCGATTCGAGTATCCGGAGAGATCGCCTGCATTTGCGGTTCGACCACCTGTCGAACAAACGCTTCGTATTCCCGTAGATAATCATTTGGATCTTCACCCGGTAGCGAACGTATGTCCGTCACAAACTGACAATGCCGAGCGGTGATGTTATGGGCGGTGCCGCCCTGGACCACACCACAATGTAACGTGGAGTAGGGTGGTTCAAAGGTACACTCTGGGTCAGCATTTTCCGCGTTGGCACGCTGTCTTTCACCCAGCCAGTTAATCAAACGTCCAGCCACCATCACCGCAGAAACACCGCGCTGTTGCTGGCTTGAGTGTGCCTCATGGCCAAAAATTTCGGTATCAAAATGCAGGATACTCTTATGGCCGGTCACTACCCTCATGCTGGTTGGTTCGCCAACAATCACAGCTCGGATGGGTGGCAGTTTTTCTTTGATGGTTTCGATGAGCCGTGGTGCGCCCAGACAGCCAATCTCCTCGTCGTAGGACAGCGCCAGGTGAATTGGACGCTTGAGCTCGTGCATTTCGGGCACCAGTGCCAGCGCGATGGCGCTGAAGGCTTTCATATCACAGGTACCTCGGCCATAAAGTAGACCATCTCTTTCGGTCAGCTCATAAGGATCGGAATGCCAGTCCTGGCCTTTCACCGGAACCACGTCTGTATGTCCGGATAGGGCAACGCCCCCGGGTTCATTGGGGCCGAAGGTGGCATACAGGTTGGCTTTAAGACCGCAGTCACTGGCCACCCGGTGTGAGCTGATACCGTATGCGTGCAGATACTCTTCAACAAACTGGATCAGACTTAAATTTGAATCCGCGGATTCAGTCGGAAACGAGACCAGTTTTTCCAACATTTGACGCGGGGTGTATCTGGGCGGGGAAACGCCAGCTGTCGGGGTGCTTACTGTCATGGGTGCAGCATACGGGCTCCATTTACAATTTAAAAGATAATTGGACTGATAGGCTTTTGGAGACCCAGTCTGACCGGGTATAGTCGATAGCCTGGTGACGCGACGGGAGGTGGCGAGTAATGTGGTTAAATCTTTATATGACGAACAAGGCGATGCTTTGGTTGGCAGTGCTCAACCTGGTGGTGCCTTTCAGTCTGGCTTCTGCAGATGTTTCCACAGATGTAGGTAGCATCACTTTTCCGACATCCACCCAGTCAGAGGAAGCCCAGTCGCATTTTTTGCGAGGCGCTACCATTTTGCATAGCTTCGGGTGGAAGCAAGCGATCGCCTCGTTCAAAAACGCCCAGGCTGCGGATCCTGACTTTGCGATGGCGTATTGGGGAGAATCCTTGTGTTACAACCACCCCCTGTTGCCCGAGCGCGACGCGCAAACGCCCAAGACCGTATTGAACAAGCTTGGGTCCACACTGCAAGAGCGTCTCGCTAAAGCCCCGAGTTTGCGAGAGAAAGGTTTCATCAGAGCAGTGGACGCCCTCTTTTTTGGAGCAGGTGATTTGAAATCTCGTCGTCGCGCATACATGGAAGAAATGCGCGCTTTGCATGAAGCCTTTCCAGATGATGCCGAAGTTGCAGCGTTCTATGCCTTGTCACTGATCAGTGCAGGTGGTGCGGTAGGTAAAGAGGGTGAAAGGGAGCGCATATTGGCAGGCGCAATAGGTTTGCGCATTTTTGCTGAAAATCCCCAGCATCCTGGAGCCGCACACTACACGATTCATGCCTTTGATGACCCAGTTCACGCCATCCTGGCATTGCCCGCAGCAGAGCAATTTGCCGGTATAGCACCTGCGGTTTCCCATGCCCGCCACATGCCCTCACATATTTTTATCCAGCTGGGCATGTGGCAGAAGGTCTCGGATTCTAATCAATCGGCCTATGATGCCGCTGTTGATTTATACGAACCGGGAGACTATGCGGGTGATATGGTCCACGCGTTAGATTGGGGGCAATACGGCGATCTGCAGCTCGGGGATCTTGAACGCGCCTTGGTTTGGATTGAGCGTATGCAAGCCATCGCTCTGAAAGTAAAAGGTCAAATGCACGTGGAAGCTGTGCTACCCCGTGTGCGTGCGCGCTACATTTTAGAAACCCAAAATTGGCAAACCCAGGCGGTCACGGACAAAAGCTCGACGGACGAGATGTATGCAACAGGGATCAGTGCGGTAAGACTGGGTAATCTAGATTTGGCGCGACAGGCATCAGAAGCGTTAGCTGCAAAGGTAGACGATGTCGCGGATCGGGGGGCTGAATTTGTAAGGCAGGCCATGCAGCTGGAGATTATGAGCAAGCAGTTGCAAGGCGCGATTCTCATCGCCACCGGAACGCCCAAAAAGGGCCTCGAATTGCTGGCGGAGACCGCGGGTACCGCGGAACGGCTGCCGCTCCCAAGAGGTGCACCCATGCCGTTGAAGCCAGCCCATGAATTCTATGGTGAGGCCCTGCTTGAAGCGAACCAACCGGCTCAGGCCGCCGTCATGTTTGAGACTTCTCTCCAGCGAATGCCGAATCGACCCAGGTCTCTATTGGGATTGGCGAGAGCGCAGTCCGCACTGGGTAATCTGGCATTGGCTCGCGACTATTATGAAAGGGTCGCGGCACTCTGGCAGGGTCGACAGCTGCCCGAGCTCAAGGAAGTAAGTAACCGTCTGGCAGCAAATTAAGGAAAACTGCCAGGCCTTGTATTCAGTTCGCGTGCGCGTACCGCGTATCCGAGTAGAGTGGTATGTCTGGGACGCCTAAGGATTGGTCCGACCACCCCCAAACGCGCCACATCATACGCTGGGGATCTGCGTATCCCTCGCGTCCATGAAACATTCGATAGTTGTCTACCAATAATGCCTGCCCCGGCTTTAAGTGAAATCTTGGGGCTGCCACGGCTGCTGTCTCAATAGCCTGTGTCCAAATGTCGATCATCTCTTGGTCCCGTTGCGGATTGGTACTGGCTGGCGAAACCTTGGGGCCGTTCCCGTGCTCATCCAAAGTGCGGCGAACCATTAATCGATTCTGTGGTGTTTTCAACACGATCGGTGACAGCGCCGCCTGCATGCCTTCCTCAGTCAAATCCACCTTGATGCTTGCCAATGCTGCCGCTGCCCAGCGGGTGTCTGGGTGACCTGCAAGGGATGTCAAAATTTCATAGCCGTCGACTAGAAAAGACTCACCACCTTCGGTCGACGCGTTGACACATACCAAAACCAAGGTATCCGGATAGAGATCTCCATAGGCGAAGCCATCTGTATGGACCATCAGCGCATCGTGATGTGTGGTCCCGGCCTGTTTGCGGTCTTTTTCTCCACCCTCCAATACCTTGGCAGGTTCAGGTAGTGCCTTGAGACGATCACCAAGCAGTTCACGCATGACCGTTTTTGCACTATCGGCCGATCCTTCAACCTGGTTGATCAGTGCTGCACCCTCTCTTTCCAGTAGAACTTTCGCATGAGTCATGGATTCGGCGAGTTGGGGTTTCATGGTTTGTTGCCTCAGGTGCGCTGCGGGGAGCGTTCAGTCTACTGCATGTAGCGCTGCGCTGGGTATTAGATTCGTTACTGGACGCCGTCTGGCAAAGTTCTTATCCTCCCGCGCTTTCTTAATGCGCCGCAGCGTTGTGCAACTGGTGCTTATACGAAGGAAGTCTATGACCCAAACCTTGACTGAATTGCTGAATAATCGCGTGCTGGCTGAAGAAATTGATGAGCTTGGTCATTTAAGCGTTCCGTTCTATGAAGCGCGTGCAGTTGCGGCTTGTCGCCTACTGCTGCATCAATTAGGTTGCGATCTGCAGGCTTATGCTGACGAGGGCGTGGTACTGTGCCTGACAAGCGCCTATCTGCGGAACATTCGAGAACAATTCTTGGATGCACCTTTAACAGTGCGGGGTGGGGTGTTAAGTAGTGCGCCTGAAAAACTCCGGTTTTATCAAGAACTGCATAACTCGGCGAGCAAGGATCTCTCGGCACTTTTTATCCAGGATTACGAGCTGCGCAGAATCGTTTCAGGACAGGTTGTGCAATTTGAACAGTATTTGGTCAGCCATGCGCATAACGTCCAAATTGACCTACCCGATTATGGGCGACCGCGCACTCTGGATGTGGAAAAAGCACCCCGGG
The DNA here is from genome assembly GCA_039028095.1 of Pseudomonadota bacterium. Taxonomy (GTDB): domain Bacteria; phylum Pseudomonadota; class Gammaproteobacteria; order Pseudomonadales; family Azotimanducaceae; genus UBA4421. Next base: position 17,599 of record JBCCIU010000009.1, on the reverse strand, counting down.
AACTCACCCTGGAACAGGTAACAGCGCGAGGACTTGCGGCGACCTGTACCCGCACGATTACAGCAGAAGAATGTGATGAGCGCGGCGTATTTGTGGCAGAGCGATTTTCGAGCTTACCCTATGTAGGGTTTGATGCAGATGAGCACACCTTAGAATGGGTGTTTCAAACCTCTGATGGCCTGCGCCTGGGTCTAGCCGATCTTGAATCGCGCTCTGTGCTGTATCAACTACCCCTGGTTGGTCATCAGATTCAGGTGTTCAGTGCAAACGTCATGATCGGGCCTAAGGTATTTCAGCGCACTCACTGGGTATTTGATGTGAGTGCCGAAAACCTTGCCGTTATCGCGAGCACCGTATCGATTCCGCTGGATCTAGATGCACGCAAATCCGTGCCCATTCCCGAAGAAATGCTGAGTCGTCTGCAGGCGCAATATCACCCCGATCTGGGGTAAGCTTAGGACTACCGACGTGAATTAATTTGCCTGGGAGAGTGCTTATGAACCGAACTGTTAAAATATTATTGATCCTTGTCGCTGTGTACGTTGGCATTGTTGTTATATTCGAGAGCTGGTTAGGCTATTCCCAACCGCGAGGCGAGCAGAATCTGGTGATCACGGTAACTGAGGACGACGGGTCCAAAACCGAGCGCGTCCTTTCACTTTTCCAAAGTGAGGGAGACCTATACCTGGCTGCTAATCACTGGCCGCGAGCTTGGTTTCGGCAGGTCCAGCGTGAGCCGAATGTGCATATTGAGTTTGGTGGCGAACGGGCGGAAATGAGCGGAAACTATACCGCTTTCGAAATCAGCGACAGTGATCACGACCGAGTGCTGGCGGATAATCCCATACCCTTTGTTGGTAGATTTTTGATGGGCTTCCCGCCACGTGAATTCTTACGTATTGAACAAACGCCCTGACACATGGGCCTGGCGAAAGGCTATATGTCGATCGTGCGTTCGAATATGAACTCGTTGGGCAGATAGGACGTGCTGTGCTCTGCACCGGGCTGCAGAGTATAGGGCGCAGGTGATTGCAACATAAACCAGCCGTCCTCCAAGGCGGCCAGACCGGTTCGATAGGGTGGCTGAGTTTCAGGGAGCGCCGGGCCTTCGCCACCGGTGCCGTCATAAAATGCCCAACCGACGGTGTTTGTATCCAAGGCGCCTTCACCAAGCCACAGATAAAGAACCTGCTGGCGCTTCACTAGAGGGACTCCTGGTTTGCCTGAGCGCGTCGTTCAATTCGGGTGTGGTAGAAGTCCACGTCAAACTCAGGATCACCGCTTAAGTAGCGCCATAAACGTGCCCGTTCCATCTGCTCGTACCTGACTTCGTGCCCATTTTGCCAGGGCAGAGCGGTGCGCAGGATGTTGGCCACGCTGTTTTTACGCATTTTTGCAAACATATGATCGCGGGCGTCGTTATGCAGTTCGTCGAAATCGTCCGTATTCCATAGGCGCACCTGAGCCTCACGGGGATTCAGCCGAATCTTGTACATCCATCGATCTTGATCGCTGGGATTGGGTTGTCCCGCGTGCCACAGGCCCTGATGGAATATCAGTAGCGTACCTGGGCTGCCCGAATATTGCTCCTCTCCCAGGATGTTCTGGTACCGGGCCACACCTTCAGCCCGGGTGTAGCGCAGATGTGTACCCGGTATAAATCGGGTACCCCCAGCGCCAGGTGCCACACTGGTCGGAAAGTAAAAGAGCTGAATGTCGAAACTGGGATTGCGGTCATCGATAACCGCGTCAACGTGAAGATGTTGGCCGTTTGGGTTATTGCCGGGGATGTAGTGCACAAAATCGTGGTCAAAATAGGGGTCGTACCCTACCAGCGATTGGATGATCCCTTGTACCTGAGGCAGTCGCAACATTGCCCCAATTGTGGAAGGCTCTGGATAACACTCGGAGAGTAGCGCCAGACTGTCCGGCCGTGGCACGTCCAAAGCGGGAGCTTTGGCCAGCTGATCTGGATTCAGTCCCATAGCGTCTGCAATCTGTCGCATTTTGATGGCGTAAAGGTTGCTGAGTTCCTCAATGATCGAGGCATTGATCTGGGCCGGTATCAATCCATCGAAGCGCAAATACCCGTTGACGACAAACTGAGCCATCTCTTGGGTGGTTAATCGGTGGTCTTGGGCTGGCATGGTTCGTTCCTATTTAGCGGCTCGTCTGAAGTAAGACCGATCGGCAAAATTAAAAATATAGGCCCTTCTTGGTCGAGTTGATCGATTTGCAGGGGTGTAGTGTAGAGCATCTGCCCCGTGGACGGTGGCGCAACCAGCCTTTATGGGGCAGGGGATAATCAGGTTGTCCTGGATAAATGAGCCTGGATTCTCAACACCCAGCAAACGTGCTTCATCATCGGATGCGCCTGCGGCGACATAGTGTGGCAACAGTTTGTTCTCGCCTACCCGCGGATGGAAATGCATGCACCCATTAGATTCGTCCGCATCGTCCAGGGCTAACCAGAACTGAGCAGAAACCGGCCGTATGTTTGCACCAGCTTGCGTAAATGGCATTTTCAGATAGGCCGCATCCTGATGCCATGGAGTTTCGTGTGGGTGCCCGGCTGGTTTGTAGAGTAACTGGGAATAGACGAACACGGGCTCCCAGCCGAAGAGTTGTTTGGTAATTGCGTGGCCTGCCTTCAAAGCTGCGTTGTCTCGAAACAGCGGGTGACAGTGCTCAGCACCCACAATTTGTCGGGTCAGATCCCCAAGATGGCCATCGCGTGCTTTGCTGGTATCTACCTCACCTTCCAGGAGTTTGTCGTAAGCGTGACGGATTTCTTTCAATGTGTCGTCGTCGACCAGGCGAGGTAAGCTGACAAATCCGTGGGTCGCAAAATCGGATCGGGTTTGCGTATCTAGTGTTATGCTATTCATGCTATTGGATTCGTTTGCAGGCGCATTGCTTGATGTGAGAGGCGTCATGAGATTATCACACGTTTCAGAAACTTGAAGGTGCATTTTAAGGTGCATTGGAAGGTGTGTTTGAAGGTAGAAGGGGGAGGCCGATGAAGTGGGTTGTACGGGGTGGCGTATTGATTGTCTGGGGTGTCACCCTGGTTTATGTGTTTGGCTTTGGCGCTCTGATGGGGCGTTTTTCGCCCAATGCGGTGGAAGACTCCATGGCCAGATCTTTTAAGTTGGTGACGCTTGTCACAGGGGGCTTTGAGCCCTGTCAGGGTGTGGCACCTCTGGCGTGTGGATTTCAGGACACAACCGGGCGAACCCCGGTAAGCTGCGATGCCTATCGAGGAGAACGGTCAGCAGTGCTGTTCACGTTCGGCCAATCCAACAGCGCCAATGCTGGACAGGACAGATATATTCCGCTGCGAGACGTTGCGAATTTCAGTATCCATGACGGGAAGTGTTACCGCGCCGAAGACCCGTTGTTGGGCCCCGACGGTACTGGGGGCTCGGTATGGGGTGTGTTGGGAGATCAGCTGATCTCGAACGGTCTTTACGACCGTGTACTGATCGTACCCTTCGGTATTGGAGGGTCAGCATTGTCGCAGTGGCGGGGTGATGGACCATTTCAGGAGATTTTACTCAACGCGCTAACGGCAATCGACGATGCGGCCATAGAGCCAACTCATGTCTTGTGGCATCAGGGTGAGTCTGATGCCTTGGCAGAAACGTCAACACAGGATTACTTCAGTATGTTTGAAGAATTGGTGGACACACTGCGCCAGGCAGGCATAGGCGCACCGGTTTATCCGGCTGTGGCGACCCACTGTGCCATGACTTTATTTGGCGCGGATCAGGAGGTGAGAGCTGGCGCCCAAGCAGTGCGTCAGGCTCAGCAGGAACTGGTCGCTATTGAAGGGGTTTTAGCGGGTCCCGACACAGACAAAATTCAGGGTCTGTTGTTCCGCCACGATAACTGTCACTTCAACGCGAAAGGCATGCAGGCGCACGCCTCCGCCTGGCTGGAAGCGTTGCGTTAACTGAGACCCATTACGCCATTTCTGCTAACCCAATCTGTTAGCATATAAAGGTCATGATCGAATAAAGGACTAACCGACATGTCGTCCGTCATTCCACGGGAAGCAACGGATTCCGGAACGATACGCGATTACATTGCGATTGCCCGCCCAGATCATTGGTTTAAAAACGTATTCATGCTGCCTGGAGCAGCGCTGGCCTATGTGGTTGGCGCTCAAGTAGGGCTGGTCGAGCTGGGAATGCTGGGACTGGCCATTGTCAGTGCCTGTCTGCTGGCCTCAGCAAACTATACGATCAATGAATATCTGGATGCGGAAGACGATAAACACCATCCAACCAAACATTCCCGACCTTCGGCTTCCGGCAAAATAAGCGGCCAACTTGTTGTTTTACAATGGATTATTCTGACGGCAGCTGGTCTGGGTTTGGCTTATCAGTTTAGCGGTTGGTTCTTCGCAACGTCAGTTTTCTTTATATTTATGGGGCTGTGTTACAACGTCAGACCCGTCAGGACTAAGGAGAGAGTGTACCTGGATGTCCTCTCTGAGTCGGTCAACAACCCCATTAGATTTTTGTTGGGCTGGTTTCCCTTTATTGGTGATATGTTCCCGCCATCCAGTGTGCTCCTTGCTTACTGGATGGGCGGCGCATTCTTGATGGCAGTCAAACGCTATTCCGAATATCGATTTATTGGAGATCCAGAGCGCGCTGGTGCATATCGTGCATCATTCAAGAGGTATTCTGAAGAAACCCTCCTGCTGTCATCATTCTTCTATGCGCTCACGTCGGCGGTTTTTTTGGGCGTGTTCTTAGTTAAATATCGGATCGAATTTGTCCTCAGCCTGCCTCTATTTGCAATCCTGTTTGTCTGGTATCTGAGGATTGGGATGCGTGCAAAGTCTGTCACGCAAACGCCCGAAAAATTGTACAAAGAAAGACGATTCGGCTTGTTTGTGATTGTTCTGGTGCTCGTGGTTACAGTTTTGTTCTTTTACGACCTTCCCTGGTTAAACGTCCTTATCGATTCCAGGGTCCGTATTAACTGAGCTGGGACTGGTGGTCTTTTGAATATTGAAACGTTCGCCCGATATTTTTTGAGTGGCTGTGTTGCGCTGGCGGTTCACCTATCGGTTCTGGCAGCGTTAGTCGAATTATTTAGTTTTGACGAAGTGGCGGCTTCGGGAATTGGGTTTGTTTTCGCCTGTATCGTCAACTACTGCATCCAGTACTTTTACGTATTTCGTGTGTCTGATCGCCTCGCAACACGAGCACTCCGGTATGTGGTGATAACGGTGTTCACACTGCTGCTTAACATGGTTGTTTTTTATCTGATCATCCAATTTTCCGGGTTGCACTATGCCCTGGCCCAAGGATTGACCACCGGCTTTATCTTTGTTGTGAACTTCGTTCTAAACTCGCTCTGGACGTTCAATATTCAAGCGGACGATAGAGGGACACATAGAAGGTTAGATGGAGGCGTAAAAGATGCCTCGTGACGTGGTCGCCTTTGATTTGGATGGCACGTTGGTTTCTAACGACTCTTTTGTGCCATTTTTGTTGCGTGTGATCTACCGGCGACCTGGCTGTTGGGTGAGATCTTGGTCGCTGCCCTTTGCCTATCTGTGGCACAAGCTTGGCCAACGTGACAACAGCTGGCTCAAGATCTACTTTCTTAAGCGAATTGTTGGTGGCCTTCCATGCGACCAATTGCAGGCGCTGGGAGAGACCTATGCGCGTGAGCTTCGATCCTCCTTCCGAGCGGCCGCGCTTGAGCAGATCAATCACCATAAGGCGCAAGGTGATTTCATTGTCTTGGCCACCGCAAGTCCTGATGTCTATGTCGATCCACTAGCGAAACTGCTGGAATTTGATCTATGTGTTTGCACACGGCTGGCGGAAGTGGCAGGTCAGTTCACCGGTGAGTTAGTCGATGGGAATTGTTATGGAGATAACAAGCTGGTCCAGATTAAGCGGGCGCTCCTAGCGCGCGATTATCATCGCATCGATGTTGCGTACTCGGATCATCATGCAGACCTGCCTCTTCTATTGGATGCACAAAAACCGGTTGTCGTAAGCCCATCGTCCAAATTTGAGCATTTCTGTGCTGCGCAGAATTTTGAGATCAGCAGATGGGATTAACAAAGGTTATTGCGTTTGAACGTGGAATGGATCGGACCTGGGCTGGCTGGTTAATTCTGCTGTCCTGTGCCGTTGGGTTTTTAGTACAGGTTACTTACTACTATCCAGGCGCAGTAAGTCATGATGCTCACGTTGCGGTGAATTCCCTGCAGGCAGGTCAATCAAATGATTGGCATTCACCCCTGATGGCGTACTGGATGGTGTCTGCAATCGGTCTGCTGCCAGATGGACTGGCGGAGGTAGCCCCCACCGTGAGTGTGTTGGCAGTCTTCTGGGTTGGCTTGTGGTTAACGGCCCGTGGATTGTTTGGGATCTCTAAGTTAACCGGCGTTTTGGCCGCTCTAGTGGGTTGGTTCCCGCCTTTGTTCATGACCATGTTTGCATTTGGAAAAGACTCCCTGATGGTGGCCTGTCTAACCTTTGCTTTGGGTTGCGCGTTATCGGTAGATTCGTCGCGTCGAGGCCAGACGAGCTGTCTGTTTTTTTTCGGTTGGTGCTTTTTGTTGGCGGCCATCACGATCAGAACCAATGCCGTTTTTGCGATATTTCCAATACTTTATATAGCTGTTCTGGCGAGGAAGTGGTCGCTGAAATTCTGGGGCCAGCTCGCTGCAACGGTGATGTTGTGGATTTCACTGGTAGTTTCAAGTCAGATTCTGACGTATCACGTGTTCAAAGCGGAGCAGGCCTATCCTCTTCAGTACGTCATGGTCTCTGATCTGTTTGCGATGAACCTGGTGCGAGATGAGTTTGAGTTACCACCATTGCTACTGGAGAACACGCCAGCGCTTACCGCGCAAGTATTCGAAGAGCGGCACACGCTTGGTCCGATGGTTGATTGGGCCCTTTGGGGGGACTTTGATATAAACTTATATCAGGTGAAAACAGACGAGGAATTCCAGACGCTGAGAGATTTCTGGTTGGAACGAATGGCAAGTGATGTGGGGAGTTATCTGAGTTTTAAGGCTAAGTTCTTTAATTCTTTGATGACGCCTAATGGCGACACAGCCTTTCGCTGGGTTCTTTTTCAGGGGTGGTGGTACCTGTTAGCCATGCTGATGCTGTTTGGAATTTTTCTGCGACGCTTGCTACGCGAGGATTCTTTTTTTGATAGGACCGGTATGGCTTTTGTGTTGTCCGGCCTGGTTTACTTACTGCCTTATACCTTGCTGCAGGGGGGCGCGGGATTTCGTTTCCTCTTGTGGTGCGTTGCCGCGACGGTCTTTGGATTGATTATGTTGGCCGCTTCGATGCTTTTCGTTGCTGATGAAACTGAAAGCAAGCGTCCTGAATTTCGCACTTAGACAGACCCAACCGGTCAAAACTCCCGCCAGTTGATTCTTATGGCTCGCTAGGATTAAGTGTCCAAGATATTTTTCACGTGGCGGGGATGAACTCAGCAAAATGCAGCTACCGGACTTGAACTTTGGCGACATCTACGAGGCAGTCGCGGCGACCTTTCCGGACCGGACTGCCTTGGTTTACGGTGATATCAGATATACGTGGCGGCAGCTTGAGACGTTTTCTAACCGGTTAGTGCGTCACCTGAACGCTGCTGGCTTACGACCCGATAGCAAGATCGCCTTTTATCTGCAGAATTCTCCAGCATACGCCATCCTCTGGAATGCCTGTGCCAAGGGAAGATTTGTGCACGCCAATGTTAACTATCGCTACGTAGAAGAAGAACTCTATTTCTTATTAGACAATTCAGATGCGCAAGCTGTTGCGTACGATGCACAATTCAGGGTGCAGGTAGAGCAGTTGAAACCTAGGTTGCCCAAAGTACTTGTCTGGCTGGAGGTTTCAGAAGGTGAGCCGCCGTCTTACGCAGATTCATTTTACCGAGCCTGTCTGGATGGTGATGGTTCGGCCCTGGATATTCGACGCTCCGGCGATGATCTATATTTTATGTACACGGGTGGGACGACGGGTTATCCGAAAGCTGTGATGTGGCCGGCTCGGGAAAGAATTGCCGTCATTGGCATGTCCAGTTCCGCTACCGTTGATGATCATATTAATGAGCTGAAGCGCTCCTCAGAAATACCTGTGTTGCTGAGCGCTGCGCCAATGATGCACTCCACAGGTTTGACCAGCTTGATGTCGGTCATGACTCAGGGAGGGTGTATCGTGATCCCACCCATGGAGAAATTTGATCCGGCGTTGTGCCTGCGCAGTATCGATGAAAATCAGGTATCAAGATTAGCGATTGTCGGCGACGCTTTTGGCGTGCCCCTGCTGCAGGCGCTGCGTGATCATCCGGATGCGTACGATCTTAGCTCAGTGAGATTGATAAGCTCCGCGGGAACGATATGGAGTGCAGAGAACAAGGCAGGCCTGTTGGAGTATTTTGTGAATGCCACGCTCTCGGATTCCCTTGGATCTTCAGAAGGATCACGTCTGGGTGGATCTGTAACAAAGCGTGGCGAGGCGACGGGTACGGGACGGTTTCAATTAGGGCCAGATGCCAAAGTCTTTCGCGAAGATTTAACAGAAATCTTGGCTGGCAGCGAAGAACCAGGACTGCTGGCCACCAGCGGACCCTTGCCTTTGGGTTATTACAAGGATCCTGAGAAAACCGCCCAAACCTTTCCTGTGATCGATGGCGTCAGATATTCCATGGCTGGTGATTGGGTGAAGGTTGCTGCAGACGGGACGATGGAATTGTTAGGGCGTGGCAGTCACTGCATCAACACGGGTGGTGAAAAAGTCTTTCCCGAGGAAGTAGAAGAAGCCCTCAAGCGAATACCCGAGATCATAGATGCTGCTGTTATCGGCTTGCCTGATGAACGCTTTGGGCAGGCTGTTACCGCGTTGGTTCGAACGCGTGGCAATGTCCCTGTTGAATTGGGTTCATTACGAACTAAGTTGGAAAAACAGATCGCGCGATACAAACATCCCAAAGCACTGTATGTGGTTACCGATGAGATTCGGCATGAGAATGGGAAGATGAATTATCGAGCAGTGAAAAAGATTGCGGGTCGTATCCGCGGTGATCTGAAGGTTTTGGTCGACGATCGTTAGTCGCATTGACCAGCGATCGTCGAGTCTAATAGTTTAGCAGCAGCAGCTATCCTTGCAGCATTCGCAGCGCTTCTCTACGCAGCAATCTTTGGCCTCGCAGGCGCATTTGCATTTTTCATCGCTCATGAAGTTCTCCTTCTAAGTGTTTGTTATATCTAGGCTATTTTTTGCGATTCGTGTTCGCCGTCAATCTCGTCTGCCAGCGCGCGCAGCTGCGCCGCGACATGTTTTCTATTGAGGGTGTACAGTCTTTCGCGACCTCGACTTTCTATCTGAACAATATTTTCCTGGGCTAATGCCTTTAAGTGGCGCGATGCCACGGACGCATCCACACTGCAACATTCACATAGGCACATTGCGTTCTCTGGACCTTCGCACTGACATAGTTCATACACCAGGGACAACCGATTGAACTCACCTAGCGCTTTCAATAAGCGCGCCAATTCTTCTGTGTTGCTCATTGTCATGCGCTAATATTTGCTTATTTGTGCAAATATGTCAATAGAAAATGTACGTATAGCCAAAGTGTTGACTTGAAGGTTTAGCAACCGCAAAGCAGATCCCATACAATCTTAAATAATTTATGTAGCAGGAAACTAAAATGTCGTCGTTATTGAGCTATGCCGGGAAAAAGGTTGTCATCACCGGCGCGTATTCGGGTATTGGCGCTTCTCTTGTTGATTTGCTCAGGCAGGCCGGTGCGGAACATATATCTGTTTTAGACCTAAAAGAACCAGAAGTGCCTGTTGAACAATTTATCGAAACAGACATGGGAAATCCCAGCTCTATCGATGCTGCGGTCCAGGCACTCAAGTCGGGTGGTGAAGGCTTTGATGTGTTGTTTAACAACGCCGGCGTTGCAGCCACGCTGCCTGCAGATGTTGTCATGCGGGTAAACATCTTAGGGTTAAAGCGGCTGACCGCCGCTTTACTGTCTGAACTCAAAGAGGGCGGCGCCATAGTGAACACCGCGTCGATCGCGGGTAATCGTTGGCCCGAGCATCTTGCGCAGATTAGTGCGTTACTCAGCATCGACAGCTGGGATGAAGGTGTCGCCTGGGTAGCAGACAACCATGAACTGATTGCGGATGGATACTTTTTCTCGAAAGAATGTGTCCAGGTCTACACCATGCAAATGGCAAAAGAGGCCACGGCAAGAGGATTGCGTATCAATAGTGTCTGTCCATCTCCGGTTGATACGCCGCTGTTGCCCGCTTTTCGAGAGACAATGAGCGATCAGATTATCGATTGGTCAATTGATGTGGGGGCAGGGCGCGTGGCGACCGCCGAAGATCAAGCACGTGCCTTACTGTTTCTGGGCTCCGACCTTGCGAGCTACGTAAATGGCATCAACTTGCTGGTGGACGGAGGCTTCACTGCCGCTCTGCAAATGGGTCAGGCATCTGCGCCTGGTCAGTAAAAGTCCGTGTACACCGCGAGGTTTTTTTGGTTGAAAAGGTGACGGCTGAGAGCTGATAGCTGGTAAACACAGAGATGCTCCCGCGCTTTGATCAGGACGTCGGGTATCGACCGGGGCGGTTGATTCGCAGTTAAGCTAAACCATGGCGCCCGCGTTGATGCCGATCGTCTGTCCTGTAATATGGGAGGATGCTGGGAGACAGAGGAAGACGATTAATTCAGCCACATCTTCAGGTTGCGTGACCTGCTCTAACAAGTTGGCCATGCGTCCGCCACGTTTCACGGCGTCCTCCAAATTAGAAACCGTTTCGATCCCCGGAGTTTCCACCAAACCCGGCGCGACCGAGTTTACGTTGATGCCATAACGCCCATACCGCCCCGCTGCGCTGCGCGTCAGCTGATTGAGTGCAGCCTTTGAACAGGAGTAAGCTGGTGCATATCCCGCAACTTGAGCTGCGCCAGAAGAGACATTGATAATACGGCCGCCCTTTCCATGCTCGATCATGCCAGGCGCTATTTCTTGGATCAGCAACATAGGTGCCGTAACGTTAATCGCTTGGGTTCGATTCCACGTCTCAAGATCGACCTTTCCCAATGGTTGATGGTCTCCACGGTAACCCGCGCAATTGATAAGGATATCGATGCCTGTCCGTTCTTGAATCAAGGATGTGACCAAGTCGGGTATGTCAGTAATTTGATTGAGATCGAACGGGACGCCAGTTGCTGATTCACCGATCTCCTCGCATACCTTTCCGATGCCGTCTGAATTCTGATCAAGGACCATTACGCTGGCCCCAGCGTTACCTAGCTGCAACGCGGTTGCGCGACCAATGCCAGAGGCAGCGCCGGTAACCAGCGCCGTTTTTCCGTTCAGGTCAGTCATCGTTTGCTCTCCTGTATCGCGAGTACCGAGGTGCGGTCGTTGGTAAAACGCGCAAATCGCAGGCCGCTGCGCAGATGGACAGCAGCCGCGCTGGGACATCAGTGCTGCAGGCTCAGGCTCCCCTGGTTCTCTGTGCTGATAACAACTGGTGTATCTTAAAAGTTTACTACTTGACAATAAATGAACTATTGTAAAGTATATTGGAGCACGGAGGGAAATAAACGTTGATCATATCGATCGCAAATGTAGCGACAGAAAACGCTGGTCGGTCGGAGCTGCCAGAGGATCTCCCGTGAGCTTTTGGATTCCCCAACAGATAGAAACCAATCGGTTCAGATTGGCTGCCTCACCTGAAGGTTGCGTTGGCATACCTGGACGATATGCCATGATGGGTGGTGTCACCAGTGGCGCCATGGTGACAGCGATGGAAATGACTTCTGGTAAGCGTCTGATTTGGTCGAGTACGCAATTTGTTTCATACGCGCCTGCACAAACGGATTTTTATTTTGAAATCAAGTTACTCGCGCAAGGCAGGCGCATTACCCAGGCCCAGGGGTCGATGTTTGATGGCGAACGCCTGGTTCTTGTGACCAGTGCCGCGCTGGGCGAAATGGATCATACCGGTGAGCACGATCAGCCAGTGACCCAAGACGATAAGCCTGAAGTGATGGTGTTGCCGGAGCAGTGTACCCGGAAGGAAGACGTTGGTGTTTCGGGTGGCCTGATGGATCAGTTTGAACGGCGCGTTGCGCAACACAGTGATGCGGATGGTTTTGAATCTTTGTGGTTTCGGTTGAAGTCGCCAGCGCCGACGTCCACTGGATTGTTGGCAGTGTTGGGAGATTTTTTGCCTGGCGCCGTGTCGTATACCCGTGGATCATCAAGTGTCGACAATACCCTTCGGGTCAATTGTCTGGAGGACAGCACCTGGTTACTGGCAGAATCACGAATACGTGCTGTCCGTGGGCGGCTGTTTCAAGGGTCGATGAATATTTTCTCTGAGAAGGGGCGTCTACTTGCGCATGCCAGCCAAAGTGGCATTCGTCCGAAGTCTGAGTAACGGTACTGTAACTTATTAGGGGAGGCGAAAAATGAAGTGGCCACTTATTATTTTGGCGGTGTTTGTGTCTGTGCCGCTGTTATTTTTCTTTGGGGGTAAGGTCTATTACGCATTGGTTGTTAACGAACGGGTGACAAAAGAACTGAGTGACGACCCTCACGGTGCGCGCGCTGATATCGTTATGTTGCTGACCTTTCCTGATGGCCGTCAACTGCCGGTAAATTACCTGCGCGAAGGTGATCAGGTATTTGCTGGTGCAGATGGGAGCTGGTGGAAAGACTTTCGTGACGGAAATACACCCGTTAAGGTGCTAATCAAGGGGGAAGAGCTGAGCGGGCGTGCCAGGACCGTGCTCGATGACCCAGACTACACCCGGGATGTGTTTACGCGACTGCGCCCAAACGTCCCTAAGTGGTTACCTGATTGGCTTAATGCTTATCTTATTGTGATCGATTTAAACGAGTGATTCGACGGACGCTGCTTATCTTCTTAGTAATTAATCTTGGCGCTATCTTTCTATTGATTGCTGACGGTTGGTTTGAATTTGGTAAAGGTGCACAGGGCAAGAGGTTGCAGGTCATGCAGCGCTCACCTAACTGGCAAGATGGTGGGTTTGTGAACTCAATCGCGTTGTACAACCCATTCCTGGAACGGCCGGATCGATGGTTTGAGAGTAGCGATTTTGCAACGCCGAAAGAAAGGCTAACTTTCACGAGACCTGATCCTCTTGTATTTGAGGAGGAGGCACCGTTGCGCGTGACGTGGCTGGGTCATTCCATCACGTTGATCGAATTCGGCGGCGTTCGATTCCTCACGGATCCAATCTGGTCAGATCGGGCTTCTCCCTATAGCTGGATTGGACCACGCCGCTGGTATGAGCCACCTATTGATCTTGAAGATCTGCCGAATATTGATGCCGTGCTGATCTCGCATGACCACTACGATCATCTCGATACGGCAACCATTCGGCAACTGCGAAACAAGGCGGGCAAATTTGTTGTGCCCTTGGGTGTAGGCGCACACTTAGAGTTTTGGGGTATCGCTTCTAACAAGATTATTGAACTGGATTGGTGGCAGAACGTCGAGATTCAAAATGTGACGGTCACCAGCACACCCGCCCGGCACGCATCTGGGCGAATGCTTGTGGACAATGACAAAACGCTATGGATGGGATTTGCATTGCGCGCACCAAGCCACGCTGTTTATTTCTCGGGAGACACAGGGCTGTTTCCCGAACTCAAGGATATTGGCGATCGGCTTGGTCCATTTGATGTCACACTTATAGAAGTGGGCGCCTATGGTGCGGATTGGCCTGACTGGCATGTTGGCCCAGAGCAGGCGGTACTGGCTCATAATTGGGTTCGTGGCGAAACGCTGATTCCGATTCATTGGGGTATGTTCAACCTGGCTCGTCATGGTTGGACAGAACCTGTTGAGAGAGCGCGACTCGCCGCGCAAAAGGCCGGTTGTCGACTCCTGACACCTCAGCCAGGCAGCTCGGTTAGCGATGACGAACTCGATCCCGTGACGCCGTGGTGGCCGCACGTTCCTTGGGAGCATGTTGAGAAATCCTCGATCGTGGCGACGGGCGACTTTGAACGGTCGTTTCGACCAGGAGGATGTTAAAAATGAATAAGTGGGTGCTAGTTGCACTAATGCTGATAGCCATCGCTGTTGTGGCTGGATTGTTAACCCGGAAAGAGGTTCGGGCGGAGATTGTCATTCGTGCAACGCCAGACGAGGTCTGGCAGGTGATTACCAATCCCGCCAGTTACGGTGACTGGAACCCTATATTTGTTGCTTATGAGGGCACCTTCGGTCCGGATGCGGAAATGGCGCTGCAAATGAAGATGGGGTGAGGGTGACCCAGTATCAGTCAACGTAACGGTAAAGGACTTTGAGCCGGTAAAATGGATGCACCAAGGTGGTGGTTACCCGGTGATTTTGACGTACGATCACAACTGGTACCTTGAACCGGTCGAGGGGGGTACCAAAGTGACTCAATTTGAATATTACACCGGCTTCTATGTTCTGTTCTGGGATCCAACGCCAGCGCAGCTTGCCTATGAACAAGGTAACAGAAATCTCAAAGCACGATTAGAACAACGATACGAGGGGCAACCAAGTGGACTATAGAGACTTAGTGAAACCTGCAACTTACGCTGACGATGTTTACTTCCATGCGCTTGCTGCAGATATCCGTCAGAACGACCCATTGCCATACATCGAGTCCGAAACGCATAGACCTTTCTGGGCGTGCAGCAAGCATGCCGACGTGATCGAGATCGAACGCCAGCATGATCTTTTTTTAAACACCCAGAACTCTGTCCTGGTCACAAAAGAAATCGAAGCGGAGCGAGAGGCGGCCGGTCCCGGCCTGCGCACTTTGATCAACATGGATGCACCGGATCATAAGTTGTTTCGTGACCTCACCAAAGATTGGTTTATGCCCGCTAACCTGAAGCTTGTTGATGAGCGGGTACAAGGTATTGCGAAAGCAGCCGTAGATCGGATGTTTGATTTGGGTGATGAGTTGGACTTTGTTCAAGACGTGGCCATCTGGTACCCCCTGCGGGTGATTATGATGATTTTAGGCGTCCCTGAGGAGGACGAAGCTCGCATGTTGAGGCTGACTCAGGAGCTATTTGGCGCAGATGATCCAGATATGCAGCGGGGTGAAGCGTCCCAACAAGAACGTGAAGCGGTACTGCTGGACTTCTTCCAGTATTTCTCTCAGATGACGGCAGATCGCAGGGCAAATCCTGGCGATGATGTAGCCACGGTGATTGCCAATGCCGAGATCAACGGTGAGCAGATTGGCGATCTGGAAGCCATTTCCTATTATGTGATTGTTGCTACTGCGGGGCATGATACAACAAGCTCCTCAACGGCGGGAGGGCTGCACGCCTTGATTCAAAATCCAGACGAATTTCGTAAAGTGCAGGACGAGCCTCGGCTGATCCCGTTTACCGTAGATGAAGCGATTCGTTGGGTGACGCCGGTGAAACATTTTATGCGATTTGCTCAGGAAGATTATCAGATGCGAGGTAAAACAATTAAAAAGGGTGACGCGCTGATGATGATGTATGCCTCAGCCAATCGGGATGAGGACGTCTTTGATGAGCCCTTTAAGTTCAAGGTTGATCGTCGCCCTAATCGACATGTTGCATTTGGACACGGTGCACACCACTGCTTGGGCAACTTGTTGGCAAAAATGGAAATGAGGCATCTCTATCAAGAGTTGTTCAGCCGAGTGAAGCGCATCGAGTTAGCTGGCGAAACCAAGCTTGTACACTCAACCTTTGTCAGCGGTCTCAAAACCTTACCCATACGTGTACACAAAAAGTAGGCGACGTTGTTATGTCATTAGAGAATCAAATAGCCGTAGTCACAGGCGCTGCATCGGGGATTGGGCGGGCATCGGCGGCGCGATTAGCCCAGGATGGTGCTGATGTAGCGATCGTTGATCTGAATGAAGAGGGACTTGAAGGTACCAGGCAGTTAGTAGAGGAGGCCGGTCGGCGCTGTCTACCTGTAACTGCAAATTTGTTGGACCGCGCCGCGATCTCAGCCGCGTTTACTGAAGTAGAAAAACGGTTGGGTCCGGTCAGCGTTCTGCATAACAATGCAGGTGGTGCAGCCCGCGGAACAACCAGATCCTTCCCAAATGCGACCGTGGAACAATGGGACGAGGTACTGACCTTAAACCTCAGGCAGGTTGCGGATTGTACCAGGGAAGTGATTGGCGGCATGAAAGAGCGTGGGTACGGTCGAATTGTGCTCACATCTTCTGAGCAAGCGTTTAAGGGCGGGCCTGGGTTCACAGACTATGCGGCCGCAAAATCCGGGCTCCTGGGGTTTACCCGATCCTTGGCGCTGGAAATGGCGAAATACCAGGTGACCGTAAATGCGATTTGTCCTGGCGTGATACGAACCGGGATTACAGACGGGATGAACCCTGCGCTAATCGAAGCATCGCTTTCGACCATCCCCATGGGCCGCATTGGGGAGCCCGAAGAAATTGCGCATGCAGTCTCATTTTTTGCAAGCCCCGGTGCCAGCTACGTCACAGGTGCTTACCTGCTTGTGACAGGTGGCCGAACAATTCACTAGCGATCGCATAAAAGGTTTTATGAAATACACACGATTAGGTAACTCAGGATTAGACGTCTCTCGAATATGTCTTGGATGCATGAATTTTGGAGAAGAAACGCCGGGGGTGCATGACTGGAGCATGGGAGAAGCTGAAAGCCGCCCGATTATTGAACGGGCTTTGGACCTAGGCATTAATTTTTTCGATACGGCCAATGCCTACAGTCAGGGCTCCAGCGAGGTCATCACGGGCAAGTTGCTAAACGAGATGGCTGATCGAGATGAAGTGGTGATCGCAACCAAAGTTTACTTCCCGATGCGCAAAGCCAGAAACGCGATTGGCCTGTCAAGAAAGGCAATTATGACGGAAATTGACCACAGTCTCCGTCGGTTAGGTACAGAATACATCGATCTTTATCAGATCCATCGATTTGATCCTCGCACGCCCGTTGAAGAGACCATGCGCGCGTTCGAGGATGCCATCTCTTGTGGAAAGGTTCGCTATATTGGTGCTTCGTCCATGTGGGCTTGGCAGTTCAGTAAGTTGCAGTACACCGCCGAGGCAAATGGCTGGTCGAAATTTATCAGTATGCAAAATCAGTACAGTCTCCTGCAGAGAGAAGAAGAGCGTGAGATGTTACCCCTCTGCGCTGACCAAGGTGTGGGTGCCATCCCTTACAGTCCGCTTGCCAGAGGCCTACTCACCAGGGATTGGGATGCTTCAAGCCCCAGACAGGAGGTGGACCCATTGACCGGTCGGCGATTTGATCGTTCCCGAGACGAGGTTATCGCTCAGGAGGTCGCAAAGATTGCTGCTGAACGTGGACTGCCGCGTGCCCAGATTGCACTAGCCTGGGTGATGAATAACCCAGTCGTTGCGGCTCCTATCATCGGCGCAAGCAAAACGGATCATGTTGACGACGCAGTGGCTGCAGTCGACGTGGCTTTAACGTGAGGTCGTACTCGAAGAAGGACTCTCCGTGATCCGACGTCACGATCACGATCGTCTCGTCCCAGACGCCCCGCTGCTTG
>JBCCIU010000008.1:0-194889 GCA_039028095.1 Pseudomonadota bacterium | reverse complement strand
ATTCGCGAAGGCGGCCGAACGGTAGGTGCTGGCGTAGTCACGAAGGTGATAGCGTAACACTGTTGCGATTGGCTTAAGCCAATCGCTTACCCCGTTTTGCAGGCGAAACGGGTCAGTTCGCTGATTTTAGTCGCGGGCTGAGAAAGAAAAGAAAGCGGGGATTTACCCCGCTTTTTTTATTGTCTGAAGGAAAGCGTAAGGTGGGGGCGAGGTGCGGGGACACACACTTCAATTTGTGGGACGTGACTTACGACTGAAGGAATTGTGGATAGATCAGCCCTGTATATGTGCGAGATGGCTTTCTGGAGCATAAGATACCTCGCACACTATCAAGGCGTGTGTCCCGGGTTGGACGTCAATTTATGGACCAAATTTGCTTTTTCAGCTGGCGCTATATGATCGATAAACGGGGGCAAAATTAGTGTTGCATGCCCCTATTAGGGTATGTATAGTGCGCGTCCCGCGATTGAGGCGGCAGCTGTTGCTTGCGCGGGATCGTTTTTGGAATCTTTTTGCGTTAGATCCTAGCGAAGTACATCATTTTGGATAATCCCCCTGTTTGCAGGGTGTGACTCGAGAGAACTATCCAAAAATTAGTGACTTACGCGGTTGGAGAGGGCTCCTTTAACTTCCAAAAACTGCTCTTTAACAGGAGAAGTATCGAATCGCAGTCGTATCAGCTAGCTGATAGAAAGGTCTGCGGTTCACGTTTGTGTGAAGAAGGCGTACGTAAAAGAAAAACGCCCGTAGATAATTGTTGGAGTGAGGCTAAGTGCAAAACCAGCGCATTCGCATTCGTTTGAAGGCATTTGATCATCGTCTGATTGATGTATCGACCCAGGAAATAGTAGATACAGCAAAACGCACGGGTGCTCAGGTTAAGGGTCCAATTCCACTGCCGACCCGAAAAGAGAAGTTCACCGTCCTCATCTCTCCCCACGTCAACAAAGACGCTCGCGATCAATATGAAATTCGCACCCACAAACGCCTCCTGGATATTGTAGAACCCACCGAAAAGACCGTAGATGCCCTGATGAAGCTGGATCTGGCGGCAGGTGTAGAAGTACAGATTAGTTTGAATTGATTTTTCAGCGCGAGCGTTACGCTTGTGCTTTTATCGTCCGGCCATGAGCTTGGGCGACGTGCTCAAGAAGGAGCGGTTCAGTAACCACCCTTTTTGAGGCGAAACAAAAAAGACTCCAATAGGGAGTTGTTGGTAGACGTCGAGTCAGTACCTCAATGACTTTGGGAAAGTGTTACCCGGGTCTTGTGGTTTTTTCGCGTTTATTTTTCGTATAGCGCCCCGGGCGATATTAGTAAGGGAAACACCAATGGCAATTGGATTGGTAGGTCGAAAAGCAGGCATGACTCGCGTCTTTACCGACGAAGGCGCTTCTGTGCCTGTGACTGTCATCGAGGCAGATCCGAACCGAATTACCCAAATCAAAACCCAAGACTCTGATGGCTATGCTGCCATTCAGGTGACCGCGGGTGAAGTTAAGCAGAACCGAGTGAATCGTGCCGAAGCTGGGCATTTTTCCAAGGCCAATACCGGCGCAGGTCGAGGGCTTTGGGAATTTCGTGCAGAGGCTGGCGAAGATTATGCGGTAGGCGGTGAGTTAACGCTCGAGCAGTTCGAAGCTGGTCAAAAGGTCGACGTACGTGGCGTATCCAAAGGTAAAGGGTATGCCGGTACGATCAAGCGCTGGAACTTCCGAGGTCAGGACAATACCCACGGTAACTCTATTTCACACCGTGCTCCGGGCTCAATTGGTCAATGCCAGACCCCCGGTCGTGTCTTCAAAGGTAAGAAGATGGCCGGACACATGGGCGCAGCAAAAGTAACCACGCAGAATTTGGAAGTGGTTCGAGTTGATACCGAAAGAAATCTACTACTGGTAAAAGGTGCCGTGCCCGGTCCTGCTGGTGGTGATGTATACATTCGCCCATCCGTAAAAGCAGGCGGTCCTGCTGGGGGGGATAGTTAGTTATGAATCTTAATCTCGCTGCAGATGGCGGCAATGTTGAAATTTCTGATGTGGCATTTGGGCGTGAGTTCAACGAAGCCTTGGTGCATCAGGTGGTAGTCGCGCATATGGCGGGTGCTCGACAAGGTACTCGTGCCCAAAAGAATCGTTCCGATGTGCGTGGCGGGGGCAAAAAACCGTGGCGTCAAAAAGGTACGGGTCGCGCTCGCTCCGGTACTATTCGCTCGCCGATATGGCGCAGCGGTGGGGTGACGTTTGCCGCGCGGCCGCAGGATCACTCGGTCAAGGTTAATCGCAAAATGTATCGCGGTGCGATTCGCTGTATTTTATCCGAGCTTATCCGTCAGGACCGCCTCGTCGCCGTTGATAACTTCTCAGTCAGCGCACCCAAGACCAAAGAACTTCTCTCGCAACTAAAAGATCTCGAACTGACCAGCGTCCTCATCGTCACAGAAGAGGTGGATGAAAATCTATATCTGGCATCACGTAATCTCAACAAGGTAGACGTGCGTGATGTGCAAGGGATCGACCCGGTGAGCCTGATCAGCCACGACAAACTGCTGATCACTGTTGGTGCGCTGAAGCAGATTGAGGAGGCCCTGGCATGAATGCAGAACGCCTCTATACCATTTTGTTAGAACCGCACATCTCTGAAAAAGTTTCGATTCTTGGTGATGACGTGAATCAGTACGCATTCAAAGTATCCAAGGATGCAACCAAGCCAGAGATTCGCGAAGCGGTGGAGACTTTGTTCAAAGTAAACGTTGAGAAGGTCACCACTGCCAATGTTAAAGGCAAGGTCAAGCGCACCATGCGTGGCATGACTCGTAAGAAGAATTGGAAGAAAGCCTACATCACTGTGGCTGCTGGTCAGGAACTCGACTTCCTGGACATTGAATAGGTCACGGCTTAGGTAAAGGTTAAAGAAAATGGCAGTAGTCAAAGCAAAACCCACTTCTCCCGGTCGTCGATTTGTCGTTAAGGTCGTCGACAAAGAACTGCATAAGGGCGCGCCACACAAGCCGTTGCTTGATCGTCAGAGCAAGACCGGTGGTCGTAACAATGCAGGTCGTATCACCACTCGACATAGAGGTGGTGGTCACAAGCAACACTATCGCATCATCGATTGGAAGCGGGATAAGGACGGTATTCCGGCGGTTGTTGAGCGTTTGGAATACGACCCAAACCGTACCGCAAACATAGCGTTGTTGAAGTACAAAGATGGAGAGCGTCGCTACATTATCGCGCCGAAGGGCGTGCATGCAGGTGACGAGCTCATGAGCGGGGCTTCAGCGCCAATTCGTGCGGGCAACGCAATGAATCTTCGCAACGTGCCTGTTGGTTCAGTGATTCACTGTATCGAACTCAAACCCGGCAAGGGTGCACAAATGGTCCGCAGTGCGGGTGGTTCCTGTCAGCTGGTAGCCCGAGAAGGCGGTTATGCCACCTTGCGTATGCGTTCAGGTGAAATGCGTCGTGTGTTAGCGGAATGTCGTGCAACTCTGGGTGAGGTTGGTAATTCAGAACATAACCTGCGGTCGTTGGGAAAAGCTGGTGCTACTCGCTGGCGCGGTCGTCGACCAACCGTTCGTGGTGTGGCCATGAACCCGGTGGATCACCCGCACGGTGGTGGTGAAGGTAAGACTTCTGGCGGACGCCATCCGGTGAGCCCATGGGGTATGCCAACTAAAGGTCATAAGACACGTAAGAACAAGCGCACGGATAAGTTAATTGTTCGTCGCAGAGGCAAGCGCTAAAGCGCCTGTCAGGTAAAGGGATAGGAGTCATTTAAGTGCCTAGATCGCTATACAAGGGTCCGTTTATTGACACCCACTTGATGAAGAAAGTGGAGACAGCAGCGGCAAACAACGAACGGCGCCCGATCAGAACCTGGTCTCGTCGTTCCATGATCGTGCCAGAAATGGTTGGATTGACCATTGCCATACACAACGGTCGTCAGCACGTGCCCGTATTGATCAACGAAGATATGGTTGGTCATAAGTTGGGTGAATTTGCCCCAACGAGAACCTATCGCGGCCACGCGGCGGATAAGAAGGCCAAGCGCTAGAAGTCAGGCGCCTGGGAAAGGAAAAGACATGCAAGTTAGTGCAACAGCAAAAAGACTAAACATCTCGGCGCAAAAGATGCGTCTGGTTGCAGACCAGGTGCGCGGCAAGCCGGTTGCCGAAGCGTTGGACATTCTGAACTTCAGCACTAAGAAAGGTGCGGTGCTTGTACGCAAAGTCGTCGAGTCTGCCATTGCTAATGCTGAAAACAATGAAGGTGCCGACATAGACGAGTTGACGGTATCAGAGATCTTCGTGAACGAAGGTCTAACCATGAAGCGTATTCGCCCTCGTGCAAAAGGTCGCGCGGATCGCATCTTTAAGCGAACCAGTCACGTCACTGTGACCGTTTCAGACATTTAGGACACGGTAAGAGAAGACTATGGGTCAAAAAGTACATCCTAACGGTATTCGTCTGGGGATTGTCAAAGAGCATACCTCTGTTTGGTATGCCGACAAGAAAACCTATTCTGAGTACCTGTTAAACGATCTCGAAGTGCGCGACTACCTGCGTAAGAGATTGGCAGATGCCTCTGTCAGTCGTATAGATATCGAGCGGCCGGCGCAGACCGCGCGAATTACCATTCACACGGCCCGCCCTGGCATCGTGATCGGTAAGAAAGGTGAGGATGTAGAACGTTTGCGAGCCGAGCTTTCCAAAATGATGGGTATGCCCGTACACGTCAATATTGAAGAAATCCGCAAGCCTGAACTGGATGCTCAACTTGTTGCCCAGAACGTGGCGCAGCAGCTCGAGCGACGGGTTCAATTCCGACGGGCCATGCGCCGAGTCATTCAGAACGCAATGCGCCTTGGCGCTGAAGGCATCAAAGTCCGAGTTGCCGGTCGGTTGGGTGGTGCAGAAATTGCTCGTGCTGAGGTTTACCACGAAGGGCGCGTACCGCTGCACACTTTGCGAGCAGATATTGACTACTCGACTGCTGAGGCATTAACCACCTACGGCATTCTGGGCATCAAAGTCTGGATATTTAAGGGCGAAGTGATTGGTCAAAGTGAAGAGGTTGTTGCTCAACAGAGCTAAAACCGAAACTTAATCTATTTAAGAAACGAAGATGTTACAGCCAAAACGTACAAAATTTAGAAAGATGCATAAGGGCCGCAATCGTGGTCTGGCAGATCGTGGCAGTAAGGTGAGCTTTGGCGAATATGGCCTGAAAGCTGTCGGCCGCGGGCGCATGACCGCGCGCCAGATAGAGGCCGGTCGTCGTGCCATGACCCGTCGCGTTCGTCGTGGCGGCAAAATCTGGATTCGTGTCTTTCCGGACAAACCTATAACTAAAAAGCCTTTGGAAGTTCGCCAGGGTAAAGGTAAGGGTAGCGTCGAATATTGGGTAGCGCTGATCCAGCCGGGTCGTGTGCTGTATGAAATGGAAGGTGTTCCCGAAGATGTGGCCCGCGAGGCGTTTACGCTGGCGGCTGCTAAGTTGCCTTTCAAAACGGTATTTGTGAAACGGACGGCGATGTAATGAAAGCCCAAGAGTTACGAGAAAAGTCTGCAGAAGAGCTCGATGGCGAGCTGCTGCGTCTGCGCAAGGAGCAATTTGCTCTGCGTATGCAGAATGCTAGTGGCCAGCTTGGTCAGGTGCATTTAATGAAAGAGATTCGCCGTGATATCGCGCGTGTAAAAACCTTGATTAAGGAGAAGGCGAATGACTGAGGCAGCTGCTAAGAACGCGCGTGCCGTCAGCGGTGTTGTGGTTTCCGACCGCATGGACAAAACCATCACAGTTCGCATTGAGCGACGGGTGAAACACCCTGTTTATGGCAAGTTTGTGCGTAAGTCGACAAAGGTCCACGCGCATGACGAAGAGAACACTTGTCAGATCGGTGACGTTGTTACAGTAGAGGAGTGTCGCCCTCTATCGAAGAGCAAGACCTGGATGCTCAAGAGCATTGATGAACGTGCAGGTGGGGTGTAGCGGACCATGATTCAAACAGAAACCATGTTGGAGATCGCTGATAACAGCGGTGCTAGACGGGTTCAGTGCATCAAAGTGCTGGGCGGCTCCAAGCGACGTTACGCAAACATTGGCGACATTATTAAGGTCACGGTTAAGGAAGCGATTCCGCGAGGCCGTGTTCGTAAGGGGCAGGTTATGAATGCCGTTGTCGTGCGCACCCGTAAAGGCGTGCGGCGCGGTGACGGATCGTTGATCAAATTTGATCAGAATGCGGCAGTTTTGTTGAACCCGCAGAACCAACCTGTTGGTACCCGTATTTTTGGTCCGGTTACTCGTGAGCTACGTACTGAGAACTTCATGCGTATCGTGTCGCTGGCACCAGAGGTTATCTAACGTTTTTTAAGTTTAGAAAGACGATGTTAAAGATTAAAAAAGAAGACGAAGTGGTTGTGATCGCAGGCCGAGATAAAGGTAAGCGCGGCGAGGTGCTGACCGTACTCAAAGATGGCCGCCTGTTGGTATCCGGCGTAAACATGGTCAAGAAACACAAGCGTGCAAACCCGAATGTTGGTGAGCGTGGTGGGATTGTAGATCAGGAAGCGCCGATTCAAGCATCCAACGTGGCGATTTGGAATACAGAAGATGATCGCGCAGACCGGGTTGGATTCAAGACTGAAGATGGCAAGAAAATTCGTATTTTCAAGTCTAACGGTAAGGCGATAGAGGACTAAGCATGGCTAAGCTGTATCAGCGTTATATTGAAGAGATGCGCCCTGCACTCCAGTCGGAACTGGGCCTGGAAAACATCATGCAGGTACCTCGATTGGAAAAGGTTACTCTGAACATGGGTGTGGGTGAGGCTCTGGGTGATAAGAAGATCCTGGATGCGGCGGTGGTCGACATGACGGCCATTGCTGGTCAGAAGCCAGTGGTTTGTTTGGCGCGTAAATCTGAAGCCGGGTTCAAGCTCCGGGAAGGTGCAGCCATCGGCTGTAAAGTTACCTTGCGCCGCGACCGAATGTTTGATTTTGTCGAGCGCCTGGTTGGCATCGCAATACCCCGTATTCGAGACTTTCGTGGATTGAATCCGCGCTCGTTCGATGGTCGTGGAAACTTCAGTATGGGATTGACCGAGCAAATTGTTTTCCCGGAGATTGATTACGACAAGATCGATCGTATCCGTGGGCTGGACATTTGTGTAACTACCAGCGCCGCAACCAATGAACAGGCGCTGGCACTATTAAAGGCATTTAATTTCCCGTTCCGTACGTAAGCGCGGTAACAGGTAAACAAGCGAGGCTTATATGGCAAAGACATCGATGATCGAAAGGGAAAAGAAGCGTGCAAAGGCGCGTGATAAGTACGCGAAGAAGCGTGCTGCCCTGAAAGCGACCATCGCAAACCGAAACTTGTCTGATGATGAGCGTTGGGAAGCGCAGTTGAAATTACAGGCGTTGCCGCGGGATGCAAGCCCGGTCCGGCATCAGCGGCGTTGTGGCCTGACTGGCCGACCCCATGCGGTATATCGCAAGTTTGGCTTGTCTCGCACCAAGCTGCGTGAAGCAGCAATGCGCGGTGACGTACCCGGTCTCGTAAAGTCGAGCTGGTAACCGCGGCGTAAGGAAAAACAATAATGACTATGCAAGACCCAATATCTGATCTGTTAACCCGGATGCGCAATGCGCAAATGGCGCGACATCAAAGTGTTGCAGTGCCAAATTCCAAGGCTAAGCGCAGCATATTGAAAGTGTTAGAGGATGAAGGCTACATCAGCGGATTTGCTGCAACAGATGAAGTGAAGTCCTCCATCAATATTGATTTGAAATATCACAACGGCAAGCCAGTGATTGAAGAAATTCAGCGCGTCAGCCGACCAGGACTACGCATCTATAAAGACTGTGATGCGCTACCTTCGGTTCGAGGTGGTCTGGGAATTGCCATTGTATCCACCAATAAAGGTGTGATGACCGATGCACAAGCTCGAGCTGCCGGCGTCGGTGGCGAAGTGCTTTGCACAGTATTTTAGGAGTATCCGATGTCTCGCGTGGCTAACAGTCCAGTTGCATTACCTTCAGGTGTAGAGGTGACATTAAGCGGTCAAGACCTTGCGATTAAAGGCGGCAAGGGTCAGATGCAGCTTGGTGTAAACGATGCAGTAGAAGTAACCCAGGAAGACGGTGCACTGAAATTTGCAGCGAAGAATGGTGATCGTGGTTCAAAAGCGCTGGCAGGCACCATGCGTGCAGTTGTTCAGAATATGGTAACCGGTGTGTCTGAAGGCTTTGAGCGTAAGCTTGAGTTGCAGGGCGTAGGGTATAGAGCCCAGGCTCAAGGTAAGAAGCTCACCCTCCAGCTTGGCTTCTCCCATCCGGTTGAGTATCAATTGCCGGAAGGTATTGAGGCCCAAACGCCTAGCCAGACGGAAATTGTGATTACGGGTATCGACAAGCAATTGGTTGGTCAGGTCTGTGCGGAAATTCGTGCTTATCGTCCACCCGAGCCTTACAAAGGTAAAGGTGTGCGGTATCAGGGCGAGTACGTGCGACGTAAGGAAGCCAAGAAGAAGTAGATAGCTTCCTGAGCGGCTAACAAGAAACACAGTTACGAACGTATAGAAACTATAAAAGTATTTACGAGAACCTAATGAGCGACAAAAAAGTAAGCAGAATGCGTCGCGCCCGCAGAGGCCGAATGAAGATGCGCGAACAGGGTAAGACCCGGTTGAGTGTTAACCGCACTCCGCGACATATCTATGCTCAGGTGATTTCCAGCGATGGCGGGACTGTGATTGCACAGGCCTCCACGTTAGATAAGAGCTTGCGTGATGGCACCACAGGTAACTCTGATGCTGCCGCCAAAGTGGGTAGCATGATTGCCGATCGAGCGAAAGCTGCTGGGGTAACAGACGTTGCCTTTGATCGTTCTGGATACAAGTACCACGGTCGGGTGAAAGCCCTGGCAGAAGCCGCCCGTGAAGGTGGATTGGAGTTTTAAATGGCTTATACCGAAGAAGTTCGCGAAGAAGGCCTGGTTGAAAAACTGGTTCAGGTCAATCGTGTTGCCAAGGTTGTGAAAGGGGGCCGGATTTTTGGCTTTACTGCTCTAACCGTAGTAGGTGACGGCAACGGTCGAGTCGGATTTGGCCGAGGCAAGGCTCGAGAGGTGCCACTTGCGATCCAAAAGGCGATGGAATCTGCGCGACGTAATATGGTTGAAGTGGAGTTGAACGGCGGTACCTTGTGGTATGCCACTACCGCGCGGCATGGCGCCTCCAAGGTTTATATGCAGCCAGCATCAGAAGGTACTGGTGTGATCGCGGGAGGCACCATGCGTGCCATTCTGGAAGCGGCCGGCGTGCACAACGTATTGGCGAAGTGTTATGGCTCTACTAACCCGGTAAACGTAATTCAAGCGACCTTCAAGGCGCTCCAGGCATTTAAGTCTCCAGAACAGGTTGCTGAAAAACGTGGCAAGTCTGTTGAAGAGCTGACGGCCTAACCGAATAAGCGGCAAAGCAATTATGAGCGACAAAACCATAAAAGTGACCCTGACCAAGAGCCCCATAGGGCGGCTTAAGAATCATAAAGCCTGTGTGGCTGGCCTTGGCCTGCGTCGCATAGGGCATACCGTTGAGGTGGAAGATACGCCATCAGTACGCGGCATGATCAATCGCATCTACTACATGGTGCAGGTTGAAGGCGAATAGATTAGCCCCAAGGCAATGTGGTCTGGCGGCAAGATAAGAGAGAAAAGCTGTGCGATTAAACGATATACATCCAGGTGAAGGCAGCAAACGGACGAAACGGCGCGTAGGTCGTGGTCCTGGCTCCGGGTGGGGCAAAACTGCAGCGCGTGGCCAAAAAGGCCAGAAAGCCCGTTCAGGTGGTGGTGTACGCCCTGGCTTTGAAGGTGGTCAGTTACCGCTGCAGATGCGTATTCCTAAGTTTGGTTTCCGCTCGCGCATTGCCATGGTTACGGCGGAAGTCAGAACCAGCGAGCTCAAACTGGTTGAAGGTGACGACATCACATTGGATGCTTTAAAAGCAGCCAATGTGGTTCGCCGGGATATGAAGCGAGCGCGCATTATGTTGAGCGGTGAAGTAGGTCGAGCGGTCAAGGTATCCGGTGAAGACATCAAAGTCACCAAGGGTGCCAAAGAAGCGATCGAAGCTGCGGGTGGCTCTGTCGCGTAATAACGCGTCAGATCAGACGACTAGTAAAGCGAATAACAGATAGGCGAAACAAAGAGTGTCACGTAACGCACAAGAAATGGCCAATCAGTTAGCCGGGAATCAGGCCGGGCTCGCTGAATTGCGCGCGCGACTTTTGTTCGTGCTGTTTGCGTTGCTGGTGTATCGGGTAGGTACGCATATACCGATACCTGGTATTGATCCAGCACAGCTGCAATCTCTGTTCAATCAGAATCAGGGTGGAATCCTGGAACTCTTCAACATGTTCTCGGGTGGTGCCTGGGAACGTATGAGTATTCTGGCCTTGGGAGTCATCCCGTACATTACCGCCAGCATTATCATGAACCTGTTGACCATGATGTATCCACAGTTCCAACAGTGGCGGAAAGAAGGTGATGCAGGTCGACGCAAAATCACGAAAGTGACACGCTATCTGACCCTGGGTATTGCGACAGTCCAATCGGTCTCGCTCACGGTGACGTTAGCAAACCAGGGACTAGCTTTTGATACAGGCTTTACATTCTACTTTGTCGCCTCCTTGACGTTGATTACCGGCAGTATCTTCATGATGTGGCTGGGTGAGCAGATCACCGAGCGTGGTATTGGCAACGGAATTTCTCTGTTGATCTTCTCTGGAATTGTATCCGGCTTCCCAGCGGCCCTGGGGCAGGTTTTTGAAGCTGCTCGACAGGATCAGATCAACATTATTGCGCTGTTGTTTATGACGGCGATCGCAGTGGGCGTGATCTGGTTTGTGGTCCGCGTTGAACGTGGCCAGCGCCGGATTACGGTGAACTATGCTAAGCGCCAGCAAGGCCGGCGAGTCTACCAGGGCCAGGCGAGTCATCTGCCGCTCAAGATCAATATGGCTGGTGTTATCCCCGCGATCTTCGCATCGAGTCTGCTGCTCGCTCCGGCGTCTATGGCGAGCTGGTTTGGTACCAATCCGGGTATGGGATGGTTGCAGGAGGTTTCTCTAGTGCTGTCTCCCGGTCAACCGCTCTACATCATGTTGTTTGCTGGCGGGATTATTTTCTTCAGCTTCTTCTATACCGCGATCATGTTTGATCCCAAAGATGTGGCGGATAACTTGAAGCGCCAGAACGCCTATGTACCCGGCATACGCCCCGGACAGCAGACCGCGCGCTACATCGATGATGTGATCACTCGGCTCACGGTTTTTGGATCAGTTTATGTGACGCTGGTTTGTCTCCTCCCCGAGTTCATGATTGTGTTTTTCGATATTACCTTTCAGCTGGGCGGCACTGCGTTGTTGATTGTGGTGGTGGTTGCGATGGACTTTATGTCTCAGATTCAGAGCCATTTGATGTCCAGCCAATACGCGAAACTTATGGAACAGTCCAACTTACAAAACTATGGGCGCAATAGGCGTTAAGCCCACAAACGAGTTAAGAAGATGAAAGTACGAGCATCAGTGAAGAAAATTTGTCGTAACTGCAAAATCATCAAGCGCAAAGGTGTTGTGCGAGTGATTTGTAGTACGGAACCACGTCACAAGCAGCGCCAAGGCTAAGCGGGCGAGTACGCGGTTAAGAATTACCAACGGAGCATATAAATGGCACGTATTGCCGGTATAAACATTCCAGATAACAAGCATGCGAGAGTCTCTCTCACATATATTTATGGCATTGGACCTACCACTGCGGCAAAGATTTGTGACGCAGCGGGGATCAATCCCGAGACCAAGATTGGTGAGCTTGCTGAGGATAGCCTCGACGCGATCCGCGGCGAAATAGCCAATCTGACAGTTGAGGGTGATCTGCGTCGTGAAACTTCGATGAACATCAAGCGATTGATGGATTTGGGGTGTTATAGAGGAATGCGACACAGACGTCATCTGCCGGTTCATGGACAGCGCACACGTACAAACGCTCGCACGCGTAAAGGTCCTCGTCGACCAATACGCAAGTAATTACAGCTCCGGCTCTCTTTCCGGTACAGGGTACTAAACAGGAATAATTATGGCAGAACGAAAAAAAGCCAAACGGGTTGTGATCGATGGAGTGGCTCATATACACGCTTCATTCAACAACACCATCATCACGATCAGTGATCGTCAAGGTAATGCATTGTGCTGGGCAACCGCGGGTGGATCCGGCTTCCGAGGCTCTCGTAAGAGTACGCCGTTTGCAGCGCAGGTGGCTGCGGAACGCGCAAGTAATACCGCTTTGGAATTTGGCATGAAAAGTGTTGATGTATTTGTCAAAGGTCCAGGACCCGGTCGTGAATCCGCGGTTAGAGCACTGAATGCTGCCGGACTAAAAATTAACAGTATTTCGGACGTGACACCCATTCCACACAATGGCTGTCGTCCACCTAAGAGACGACGCGTTTAATCGCGTAATCGTTAGATAATAAGAGGTAAGTTATGGCCCGATACCTAGGTCCAAAACTCAAACTGAGCCGACGAGAAGGCACCGACCTGTTCCTGAAGAGCGGCGTGCGCCCAATCGACTCGAAGTGCAAAATTGATAACGCACCCGGGCAGCATGGAATCCGTCGTGGACGACTGTCTGACTATGCGGTTCAGCTGCGCGAAAAGCAAAAAGTCCGTCGTATTTATGGCGTGCTGGAGAAGCAGTTTCGCAACTACTACAAAAAAGCTGATCGGCAGAAAGGCGCAACGGGTGAAAACCTGCTTAAGCTGCTGGAAAGCCGCTTGGATAATGTGGTTTACCGTATGGGCTTTGGTTCAACGAGAGCCGAATCGCGCCAACTGGTATCCCATAAAGCGATCACGGTTAATGGTGGCATCGTAAATATCGCGTCTTATCAGGTTCGTCCTGAAGATGTAGTTGCGGTTGCCGAGAAGGCGCGCGGCCAACTACGAATTGGTGCAGCGCTACAACTGGCAAGCCAGCGAGGCGAAGTTGAATGGGTGGATGTAAATGCCGACAAGTACGAAGGCATTTTTAAGCGTCTTCCCGATCGCGAAGAGCTGCCCGCAGAAATCAACGAAAACCTGATCGTTGAGCTTTACTCCAAGTAAGACTTAAAGCATAGAGCTACCCTAGGAGACAAATATATGTCACAACTGGCAAATGAGTTTTTGACCCCACGCAACATCGACATCCAGTCCGACACGCCAACTCGCGCGAAGGTAACCCTGGAGCCGTTGGAGCGAGGTTTTGGTCATACCCTCGGCAATACATTGCGCCGAATACTGCTGTCCTCTATGCCCGGCTGCGCGATTACGGAGGTCCAAATCGACGGCGTGCTCCACGAATACAGCACCCTGGAAGGTGTTCAGGAAGACGTCATTGATGTCTTGTTGAATATGAAAGGTATTGCAGTGATCCTGCACAATCAGGACGAAGCGATTATCAGTCTGTCCAAGAGTGGTGGTGGACAAGTCACAGCTGGTGATTTTCAGCTGACTCAGGACGTAGAAATTGCCAACCCAGATCATGTCGTTTGTACGCTCAACGACAATGGCGCCGTTCGAATCGAAGCGCGTGTGACCAAGGGTCGCGGTTACGTACCGGTTGATTCAAGCAACGACGAAGAAGACTCCAGACCAATTGGCGTCTTGCGCTTGGATGCTTCTTACAGCCCCATGAAGCGGGTGGCGTATAGCGTTGAGAGCACGCGTGTTGAACAGCGTACTGACCTGGACAAGCTGATTCTGGATCTTGAAACGAATGGTACGATCGACCCAGAAGAAGCTATTCGCCGCGCAGCGACCATCTTGCAGCATCAACTGGCTGTCTTTGTTGACCTGGAAAGCGAAGGCGAACAGGTTGTTGAAGAGAAAGAGGATGAAATTGATCCGATTTTGATTCGTCCGGTAGATGATCTTGAATTGACGGTCCGTTCGGCAAACTGTCTGAAAGCAGAAAACATCTACTATATCGGAGACCTCATTCAGCGCACTGAAGTTGAGCTGCTGAAAACCCCTAACCTGGGTAAGAAGTCTCTAACAGAAATTAAAGACGTACTGGCATCCCGCGGTTTATCTCTGGGTATGCGTTTGGAAAACTGGCCACCCGCTAACCTGCAGGGTGGACGCGTAGCTTAAGTTGCCAAACAACTTAGCTTAAGAAAAAGAAGTTAGGACACCGAAAATGCGACATCGCAAGAGTGGTAGACACCTTAATCGTACGAGTTCACATCGCCAGGCCATGTTCAAAAACATGGCGGCGTCGCTGATCGAGCACGAAATGATCAAAACTACGCTACCCAAGGCTAAAGAGCTGCGTCGGGTTGCGGAGCCATTGATTACTTTGGCAAAAGAAGATTCTGTAGCCAATCGTCGGCTTGCTTTTGCACGCATGCGCGACAAGGCTGCGGTAGGCAAACTGTTTTCTGAAATTGGTCCTCGTTATCAGGACAGACCGGGTGGTTACACCCGCATTCTGAAATGTGGCTATCGTGCGGGTGATGCCGCTCCAATGGCCTATATCGAACTGGTGGATCGACCAATCGAAGAAGTTGATTATGATGATGATTTCGAGGCTGCTGAAGAGGAAGTGCAGGAAGAGGTTCAGCAAGAAGCCGAGGCTGATTCAGAAATCGAAGACGCTGAAGTGATCGAAGAATCAGCTGACGCAGACAAAGAGAAGTCTTAGTTTTCGCCCATCGTCTGAATATCCGCCTGACCATCCTGGTCAGGCTTTCGGGGAACATAAATGAGCTTTCGTAGTTTTAATCCGACGCCACGAACACTGATGGGGCCGGGTCCGTCAGACGTGCACCCACGCGTATTGGCAGCCATGAGCAAGCCGACCATCGGCCACCTTGATCCAGAGTTCAGCGGGCTCATGGATGAAATCAAAGCGTTGTTGCGATACGCCTTTCAAACAGAAAACAACCTGACACTGCCTCTTTCTGCGCCGGGTTCCGCCGGTATGGAGGCAGCATTCGCAAATCTTTTAGAGCCAGGTGACAAAGTTATTGTCTGCATTAATGGCGTCTTTGGCATGCGGATGGCAGAGAATGTTCGCCGCATGGGTGGTGATTTGGTGACCGTCGAAGACGATTGGGGGAACGCAGTTACCCCGCAGAAACTTCGCGATGCCCTGCAAGCCAATCCCGATGCCAAAATCGTTGCATTTGTGCATGCCGAAACTTCTACAGGTGTGTGCTCAGACGTTGAAGCCTTGTGTCGAATTGCTAAAGAATTTGGTTGTTTAACCATCGTTGACGCGGTCACAGCGTTGGCGGGTATCCCTTTGAAAGTTGACGAATGGCAAGCAGACGTTGTTTATTCAGGGACGCAGAAGTGTTTGTCATGTCCTCCAGGTATCAGTTTGATTACCTTCAGTCATCAAGCGGCAGAACGTATCCGTTCTCGAAATCAGGCGGTTCAGAGTTGGTTCCTAGATGTTTCTCTGCTGATGGATTATTGGGATGGGGAAGGCGGTCGTACGTATCACCATACCGCGCCTGTTAACGCGATGTATGGACTGCATGAGGCGCTTCTCATGGTCCATGAAGAAGGTTTGGAAAATGCCTGGGCAAGACACGCCGCTATGCACGAACATCTGGTTGCCTCTCTGGAGCCTTTGGGGATCAACTTCGTGGTTGATTCGGATATCAGGTTGCCTCAACTGAATCTGGTATCTGTGCCAGACGGGGTTGTGGAGGCAGAAGTTCGAACCCAGCTATTGCAAGAGTACAACCTGGAGATTGGTGCCGGCCTTGGCGCATTTGCCGGAAAAGTGTGGCGTATCGGTCTGATGGGTCATGCGGCTCGCTCAGAAAATGTTGTTTTATGCGCTAACGCTATGCGTGACGTCTTAGGTAAGCAGTCCTAGAAACCTTCTAAGTTGCTGTTTCTCTGACAACAGCCATCTATTTTGCCCATGAGGCAAACTTTTTTGCGTCCTATTGCTACATACCTTTCATAAGCGGTAATGGATAAGCCCTTGGGGCATATCTATGCGTAGAGAATTGGGGATATGAGCGAGCCTTCGAGCAAGATTTCAGAGCTGTCTACGCGGATTGCAGATACTGCGAGCCAGGACGTCACCATCGAAAGTGGTTCCAAATCCAGGATGCTTTTGTTGCTGGGTGGTGTCGTACTGGCAATTTTGGCCGCCTTTCTAATCTGGCCTGTCATTTCTCAGTGGATGCTTGTCGAAGAAAGCGTGCCTAGAGAGAGAGTACGTATTGCTATCGTCCAGCGAGGCGATTTGATTCGCGATGTCTCGGTCCAAGGCAGGGTAGTGGCCGCGGTCAGTCCTACGCTGTATGCCAATAGCGAAGGCACGATTACATTTTTTGTTAACCCCGGTGATCAGGTTGAGCTTGGCGCTAAGCTTGCGGTTGTAGATAGCCCGGAGTTAGCCAACCGTCTGCAACAGGATGAGGCACTGCTCGCTCGTAAACAGGTTGAGCTTGAACGACAGGATATCCAATCCAAACAGCAGTCGCTGGCGAACCAGAAAACTGTTGATCTGGCTCAGCTGCAGTTGACTGCGGCCCAACGGGAATCGCGCCGCGCGATCGATGCCTTTGCAAAAGAGGCAATTTCTCAACTGGACTATGAAAAGGCTCAGGATGATCTCGAAAGCGCTGAATATGCCCACCGACACGCAGTTGCTGATGCTCAGCTAGATAACGAACGCCTAGCCTTTGAAAAGCGCACCAAACAGCTTGAAGTTGACCAACAATCCATTCTGGTAGGCGACCTGCGCCGTCAGGTAGAAGACTTAACGCTTCATTCGCCGGTCACAGGGATGGTGGGTAACTTGTTGGTCGCGCAAAAAACCAACGTGTCGCGAAACCAGCCGGTTTTGAGCGTGGTTGATCTGTCCCAGTTTGAAGTGGAGGCACAAATTCCTGAGAGTTATGCCGATGACCTGGCCTTAGGGATGAAAGCCCAGATACTTACGACGACTTCGGGTGGCCAGGTCTATCCTGCAATTCTGGTGTCTGTCTCGCCGGAAATTATCGACAACCAGGTCACTGCAAGAATGCGATTCGCCGAATCGGTACCAACGGGCTTGCGACAAAATCAACGGCTCACTACGCGGGTTCTGTTGGAAGAAAAAAGTAATGTCTTGACGGTGGAAAGAGGGCAGTTTCTGGACACCGGCGGTGGGCGAATCGCGTATCAAGTGGAAGGCGATGTGGCCAGTCGAACGTCCATTGAAGTGGGGGCTCGCAGCTTGAATCGAGTTGAAATCACCCAGGGTCTGCAGGCTGGAGATCAAATCGTTGTATCCACGACAGATATTTTTAACGGAGCAGATTCCGTCCTGTTAACCGATTGAACTAAGCAAATTGGAGTAATTGACGATGTTGGACATGCAACAGGTCGCGAAAATCTATCGTACGGACACGGTGGAAACCCATGCTTTGAAAAATCTGACCTTTGTGGTCGCCGAAGGGGAGTTTGTGGCTGTCGTGGGCCCCTCCGGTTCTGGTAAAACAACCTTTTTGAGTGTCGCGGGATTGCTGGAGACTTTTGATACGGGTAGCTACAAGCTCGACGGGCAGGATGTGAGCCAGCTGAACGACCGGCAACGTTCTCGGCTGCGGAATGAGAAGATAGGATTTATATTCCAGAGCTTTAATTTGATACCGGACCTCAACGTATTTGACAACGTAGATGTTCCCCTGCGCTATCGAGGATTTTCAGCCTCTGAACGACGTGCGCGAATCGAAGCTCAGCTGGAGGTTGTGGGATTGTCTGGGCGGATGAAACATTTGCCCTCCCAGCTTTCGGGCGGACAGCAACAGCGTGTGGCCATTGCCCGCGCGTTGGCAGGGGAGCCACGATTCCTTTTGGCCGATGAGCCAACAGGAAACCTGGATAGCGCAACGGCTGCAGGCGTAATGACTTTGTTGGAAGAGCTCAATCAGCAAGGTACCACAATCATTATGGTGACCCATGATAATGATCTGGCGCGGCGCACCGGGCGGGCGATCAGCCTTAAGGATGGGGCTGTACAAGAGATATTTGAAACCAGCAAAGCGGTGAGCGTCTAGAATGCTGCTCTATTATGCGCGGATTGCCTGGGTGTCCATCCTGTCCAATTGGTTTCTTTCTCTATTGATGGTCACAGCTGTGGGTCTGGGAATTGGGGTTTGCATGACCATAGTAACGGTCAACTACATTATGGGCAGTGACCCAATCCCCAACAAAAGCAGCGAGCTCTTTTATGTGCAAATGGACAGCTGGGATCCAAACGATGCGTTCCGCGAACCCAATGAACCCCCCAATCAACTGACCTACCTGGATGCCATGGCGCTGATGACAGCAGGTCAGGCCTCCAGACAAACAGCCTCATCAGCGGCTTCGCTGATACTTGAATTGGATCAGCCAGATTTGAAGCCGTTCATTGCCAGCGCACGGACTGGTTTTGCAGATTTTTTTCCAATGTTCGACGTGCCGTTTCTCTATGGATCTGGCTGGAGTAAGGCAGAAGACGATGCGCGAAGCCAGGTCATCGTTCTCTCAAAAGAAACCAATGAGCGAATCTTTGGAGGCGAAAACTCTGTGGGTCGAACGCTGCGAGCCAGCGGACACACGTTCACGGTGGTTGGTGTGATTGACGATTGGGGACCGGTCCCCAAGTTTTTTGACATTACCACCGGGCCATTTAATGAAGTAGAAGATGTTTTCGTCCCGTTTAACCTGATTGTTGAACTGGAACTATCGCGCAGCGGCAACACCAACTGTTGGAAGCCTTCAGCAGATGGTTTTGTGGCCTTCTTGAACTCCGAATGTATCTGGATTCAGTTCTGGGCAGAGCTACCAACCGCAGCAGAGCAGGAGGCATATCTGAGTTACCTCGATGCTCATGTTATGCAGCAAAAGGAGCTTGGCCGATTTCAACGTCCACTCAACAATCGAATCAGCGATGTAAATGCGTGGATGGAAAATCAGCGGGTAGTTCAGGACGAAGCGCAAATCATGCTGGTTGTGGCGGTCATGTTTCTATTCGTTTGCTTGTTAAACACAATTGGCCTGTTGCTTTCCAAATTCCTCGGACGGTCTCAGGAAATTGGTTTGCGTAGGGCCTTGGGTGCCAGCAAGGCTACGCTGTTCGCTCAATACATGATCGAATCTGCCATGATTGGGGTGGCGGGCGGTGTGTTGGGCTTGATACTGACCTGGGTGGGGCTTAGAGGTTTGGAGGGTTTGTTCGGCGATTTCATCGCAAATCTGGTGACCCTGGATTGGGTGATGGTGGCCAGCGCCATCGTGCTCGCTATAGCCGCTTCGTTACTGGCCGGCTTTTACCCCACCTGGCGAGCCTGCAATGTTGCCCCGGCGGCACAACTCAAGGCCCAATAAACCCAACGCCCAATAGGAGGTATTGTGGAAACAGGACCCATACTGCGAGCGCTTTCGCGCAACAAAACCGGGGCACTGCTGATCGCCTTACAGATTGCCTTTACCATGACGGTTGTGGTGAATGCCTGGTATATGGTCGGTGAAAGATTGGGCAATATTGATCGCCCAAGCGGGCTTTTGGAAGAAGACATCTTCTACGTATCAAGCACCGGGTTTGCAGAAGATTTCAACATTAAAGTCACCATTGAGGAAGACCTGTTAGCGCTGCGCCAGCTTCCTGGTGTTGTTGATGCGGTAACGATTAACGCCGTGCCTTTGAGTGGAGGTGGGTGGTCCATGGGGCTGCGGATTGATCCCGGCGATGATACCCAGAGCTGGCCAGTAGCCGTGTATATGGTTGATCAACACGGCGTGAATACGCTTGGCTTGAATCTTGTCGCAGGAGACGATTTTGATGTTGCAGATGTCGAATGGCGAGAACCGGGCCAGACCAGCTGGCCCGACAAGGTTGTCATAAGTCAAGCCATGGCGACGGCGATGTTTCCTGATATGGACCTTAACAATATCGTTGGGAAAACGGTATACATCTCGAATGATGAGCCCGTGATGATCAGCGGTATTGTGGAGAAGTTACAAGCGCCCTGGAGTGGCTGGAATTCCATCGAACAGTCTATGTTGGTGCCGCAAAAAACGGCTTTTTCTTCAGTTCGTTATATGGTCCGTACTGAGCCTGGCCGATTGGATGAGGTGATACCCAGAGTGGAGACTACGCTGCTCAATCTTAATGATGGTCGGTTGGTTCGAAATACGATGACCATGACGGAAACCCGGGAGCGTGGTTATCTGCTGGATCAAGGGTTGGCGACGATCCTGACTGTGGTGATGGCTGTTCTTCTGTTGATTACAGCCGTGGGTGTTCTGGGTTTGGCAAGCTTCAGCGTTCGCCGGCGCACCAGGCAGATTGGCGTTCGCCGGGCGCTGGGTGCAACCCAGCAGGATATTCTGCGTTATTTTCTGGTGGAGAACGCGTGCATCGCATTGATCGGGGTATTTGCAGGGGCACTCATGACCGTGGGACTAAATGCTTGGCTGGTGGGTGCCATGAGCTTTCCAAAAATTCAGTGGGGTGCTATTCCGATTGGCATGATCCTGCTTGTTCTGGTCGCTCAGCTCTCTGTGATTGGCCCCGCCCGTCGTGCCTGTGGTGTTTCGCCTGCTGTGGCGACCCGAACCGTTTAGCATCAATCCAGCGCGCCGTTTAGTCCCTTGCTATCGTTTGCCGGTATGGCGAACGCGCTTCCTTTTGTAGGTTTTACTCACCCGTGATATCGCGGTGATATCATATTGTGGAGATTCGTCGGAATGAGTTGTTGTCCGCTTGTTTGTTGGCGAATCCATACGCATGCTTGGTTCATCGTCTTTCACAAATTTTTAAACCATTAAGGAGCATGTAATGCAACAACCCATCGAACTGTCTTTAGAAGATTTGGACCAGGTAGCGGGCGCAGGTCCCAACCATCAGCTTGCCACTGGTGTAGCCACAGCCCTCGTTGTTGGTGCCGCGACTGTCGCATCCCCTCTTATTGCTGGGACTTTAGCGGCGGGGGCGATCGTCGCTGCGGGTACGGGCATCTATTATGCTTTGACTGAAGAGCAATAGCCGACAGATACCAACCACCTCCTCAGGGCCAGTCGTATGGCTGTCCCTGAGCGTTTAAAAAACTAATGTGTACATCGGAATAGGCTCAATAAGAGAAGCCTTCAATAGGAGAACACAATGACAGATCAATCCGAAGGTCCAGCTGTGGGGATGATGCGCAACGCCAGGGTGCGGCACGGCTTAACCGCTTTGGCCACCGCTGTTGCGGCGTGGATGGTGAGTAGCAACCAAGACGCCTCCCCCTTTGTTATCTTTGGGGTGGTACTTGTTGTGGGTTTTGTTATCGCTCAGTTTATCGAGCGTGCGGTCACCCGTGACGACCCCAGCCAGGGCTAGCTTAAGACAGACT
The DNA here is from genome assembly GCA_039028095.1 of Pseudomonadota bacterium. Taxonomy (GTDB): domain Bacteria; phylum Pseudomonadota; class Gammaproteobacteria; order Pseudomonadales; family Azotimanducaceae; genus UBA4421. The sequence continues at coordinate 173,446 of JBCCIU010000008.1, read as the reverse complement.
TCAGAAATCTACCGGTGTGTGATTTCTTTATCTTGGCCACCTGCTCCGGCGTGCCAGTTGCAACAATGGTGCCGCCACCTGAACCGCCCTCAGGACCAAGGTCAATAATCCAATCAGCAGTTTTGATTACATCTAGATTGTGTTCAATCACGACAACTGTATTGCCATCGTTGCGCAGCCGATGCAGCACATCCAACAGCTGTGCTATGTCGTGAAAGTGCAGGCCGGTGGTGGGTTCATCCAGAATATACAGCGTGCTCCCTGTGTCGCGTTTGGACAGCTCCCTGGAGAGCTTGACCCGTTGAGCTTCGCCTCCTGACAACGTCGTTGCGGATTGACCTAAACGAATATAGGAAAGACCCACATCCATCAGTGTTTGCAGCTTTCTGGCTAACATGGGTACGGCGGCAAAAAATTCGTATGCGTCTTCCACTGTCATATCCAATACTTCGTGGATATTTTTCCCTTTATAGCGAATATCCAAGGTTTCGCGGTTGTATCGCTTGCCATGACAAACATCACAAGGGACGTAGATATCTGGCAGAAAGTGCATTTCCACTTTGATCACGCCATCTCCCTGACAAGGCTCGCAACGCCCTCCCTTCACGTTAAAACTGAATCTTCCTGGTTTATATCCTCGCGCTCGGGCTTCCTGGACCTGGGCGAACAGTTCACGAATAGGGGTAAACAAACCAGTGTACGTTGCCGGATTAGAGCGGGGCGTCCGTCCGATCGGGCTCTGGTCAATATCTACAACTTTATCCAGATGTTGCAGGCCTTCGATAGCTTCATGGTCGGCGGCACTCAGTGAAGTGGCCTTGTTTAGACGTGTGGCGGAGACAGGATATAGGGTCTGATTGATCAGAGTCGATTTCCCCGAACCTGATACGCCGGTGACACATGTGAGTAGACCGCAGGGTATGGCGATGGATACCCCCTGAAGGTTATTGCCGGTGGCGCCAACAACATTGATGGTTTTCTCAGCATCCATGGCGGTCCGTTGCTTGGGTACAGGAATAGACTTCTTGCCAGAAAGATATTGGCCAGTTATCGAACTGCGGGCTTTTAGAATGTCGTTTAATGAACCCGCCGCGACCACTTTACCGCCGTGTACACCAGCACCGGGTCCGATATCGATTAGAAAGTCGGCAGCTCTTATGGCCTCTTCGTCATGTTCGACGACAAGCACGGTGTTTCCCAGATCCCTCAAGTGTTCCAACGTACGTAAAAGACGTTCGTTGTCGCGTTGATGCAGGCCAATTGAGGGTTCATCCAGAATATACATCACCCCCACCAGCCCAGCGCCAATTTGACTGGCCAGCCGAATACGTTGGGCTTCGCCCCCGGATAGAGTCTCTGCGCTGCGGTCCAATGTCAGGTAGTTCAGGCCAACGTCTACCAGGAACTGCAATCGTGCTTTGATCTCTTTGAGGATCTTGTCGGCTATCGTTGCTCTTTGGCCTTTGAGTTTCAGCTTGGTGAAGTGCGTCAGGGTTTCTTCCACAGAGCCGTGGGTAATTTCTGGAAGATTGGTTTGCCCGATAAAAACGTGGCGACTCTCTTTTCTCAAACGCGTACCCAGACAGTCCGGACAGTCGGCAACTCTGAGGAACTTCTGCAGGTTTTCCCGCACCATGCTGGAATCGGTTTCGTGATAACGCCGGTCCATATTGGGGATCACGCCCTCAAACCGGTGCCTGCGCTTGATCACGTCGCCGCGGTCATTGGCATAGCTGAAGTCGATACGTGTCTGGCCGCTGCCGAACAGAATTGCGTCCTGGTGTTTTTTCTTCAACCCGGAGAACGGAGTTTCCACGTCAAATCCGTAGTGTTCCGCCAGGGAAGACAGCATGTGGAAGTAATAGACATTGCGTCGATCCCAGCCTCTGATAGCGCCTTCTGCCAGGTTAAGGTCGGGATCTGCGACCACCAACCCCGGGTCAAAAAAGGACGTGACGCCCAGTCCATCACATGAATCGCACGCCCCTGCGGGGTTGTTGAATGAGAACATCCGTGGTTCAAGTTCAGGGATGCTGTAGCCGCATTTCGGACAGGCGTAGCGGGCTGAAAACACCATGGGTTCGGCTTTTTCGTCGTCCATATCTCTTACGATGGCAACGCCGTCAGTGAGTTGCAGCGCTGTTTCGAAACTCTCTGCCAGGCGTTGCTTTAAGCCTTCCTTGTCCTGGGTGATTCGGGTTCGATCAACAACGGCTTCGATCGTATGCTTTTTGTTCTTATCCAGGTCGGGGGTTGAGTCGAGGTCGGTGACAATGCCGTCAATGCGTGCACGGATAAATCCGTTGCTGCGAAGCTCCTGGAAAACGTGGAGGTGTTCACCTTTGCGTTCGCTGATGACGGGTGCAAGCAACATAATCCTGGTATCTGCCGATAGCTCCATGACCTGATCGACCATCTGGCTCACAGTCTGGGCATCTAATGTCAGGTCATGGTCCGGGCAGCGAGGTTCGCCGACGCGGGCGTAAAGCAGCCGCAGATAGTCGTAGATTTCCGTGATCGTGCCCACAGTGGAACGTGGATTGTGGGATGTGGATTTCTGCTCTATCGAGATAGCCGGAGACAGCCCTTCGATATGATCCACATCGGGTTTCTCCATCATCGACAGAAACTGTCGTGCATAGGCAGACAGGGATTCGACGTATCGTCGTTGCCCCTCGGCGTACAATGTATCGAACGCCAACGAAGATTTTCCGGAGCCCGACAAACCCGTCACAATCACCAGTTGGTCACGTGGGATTTCAATATCGATGTTGCGTAGGTTGTGGGTACGCGCCCCACGGACTGAAATGGTATCCAAGGTAATACCTTACGAGCTGTGTAAGCTTCTTCGTTGTACCCGCTCAACGCTCATGAACTCTCGACTTAACGTTTGCCGGTAATGATTGCCCCGTCCTCGGACGCCCTAGTGGCGAACTCCTGGCACTTTTTCCTCTTGGTGAACACTTCTACGATGCTACTCTCAAGGGACCTGACACGGTAACAGCCCTCTAGCGGGTTGGGCAACAAGTTGGGTGACAAAAAGAAAACAAAAGTAATCAAAGGGAATAGATCAGAAGCAGAACAGCTGTCGCATTGGCTTACAAGAACGCAGGCCACAGGCGAGCGGCTCACGTCGACGTATTATTACTTTCACTCCCTCAGTCCAACACTTAAACTAGCCATTCTTGAAAGGTAGAAAAATAATATGGCACGCGGCATAAACAAAGTAATTCTCATCGGCAACCTCGGGCGAGACCCGGAAACTCGTTACGCACAAAGTGGCAGCCCCGTTACCAATTTCAGCATCGCCACCTCAGAAAGCTGGCGCGATCGTGCAACAGGTGAAAACCAGGAGCGCACGGAATGGCATAACGTGGTGTGTTTTGCTCGATTGGCTGAAATTGCAGGGGAATATTTGCGCAAGGGTTCCAAGGTTTATATCGAAGGCAGTCTGCGCACCAGTCAGTGGGAGCAGGACGGCCAGAAGCGTTACCGCACCGAAATCATGGCTCGCGAGTTACAAATGCTGGATAGCAGGGGTGGTGCTCCCATGGGTGGTGGTGCACCCACAGGGTTTGAATCCAACTCCGGTGGCAATATGGGGCCTCCACCCGGGATGGGTGATAATGCACCAACGCTGTCTGACGATACGGATTTCGAGGACGATATTCCGTTCTAGCCTGGTTGAATCAAGCCAGCGATCTTCTGCACCGTGCGCCAGTTGCGCGCTGTCAGCGGCTGGCCCACAACTTTCTCCATTGAAGCGGCGATTTTTGACCGTCCAATTCCGCTGGGCGCCTGCAGGTATATCCAGCTTTTCTGGATATGCATGGACTCGTCAAACGCCGTGAGCCCTTGCAACCGCTCCAGCTGGCTATCTCCAAGCTCAATAGGATGCATGGCTAAGAACAAATGTACAGACTTCGGGTCCACGTCTGCCTGAGGAAATGGGTTGTCATCTATCATAGCGGTCCATTGTTTTGCTTCACCTACCCAGACATCCAGGCTTAAGCCGTGAACCCGCTGGCACAGTTGTTTGATCGCAGCTTGCACCTCATCTGCCTGGGCGAGGTCAGATCTACACACCAGGTTACCGCTTTGCAGGTAGGTCAGTACGTCTGTAAAGCCCTCTGATTCAAGTGAACTTTTTAGCGGGGCCATACGGAGTGTGTTGTGCCCGCCGACGTTGATACCGCGTAGCAAAACAATCCAGAGATTCATCGCGTCAAAAAGAAGAAGAACAAGAATGCGCCAAGCAACAGGCGATATATGACATAGGGCAACATGCCGGTGCGTTCTACCAGCGCAATAAATGCATTGATGCACAGATATGCCGATACACCGGCAAGCAATGCGCCGGAGAACAGTTCGCTCCAGTTGGCTTGGGCGGTGCCTTCCAGGAGATCCAGGGTCAACAGCAGCTGTGCGCCGGCTATAGTAGGAATGGCTAACAGAAAAGAAAATTCTGCTGCTCTTGTCCTGCTTAGACCCAGTAGTAAGGCCGCGGTAATGGTGATGCCTGATCGGGAAGTGCCAGGCACCAGTGCAAGCACCTGGGCTGCGCCAATGATGGCGGCCTGGGAGAAGCTGATCATCTGGTTGCTATCGGGTTTCCTGTCCGCCCACCATAGCAGCAGCGCAAACGCAGTTGTGGTGGTTGCGATGACCAGTCCCGTACGCAGATTTGCCTCAATAAAGTCTTTCGCAAGGAAGCCCACAATAACAACTGGGATGGTGGCAATGGCTAGTTTCAGCACCTCATCGATGTGAGGCGTATAGTTTTGGTGGCTGGGCCATGTGATCAGATCTGCAGCCATATCTATCAGCTGATTCCTGAAGTAGATCACCACGGCGAGAAGCGTTCCGAAGTGAACGCCTACGTCAAAGGCCAGCCCCTGATCCGGCCAATCGGTGAGCTGTGCCGGGAGAATCAGATGTCCAGAACTGCTGATGGGTAAAAATTCAGTGATACCCTGCACCAATGCCAGGACAACAATTTGAATCCAATCCATTAGTCAGCAGGGTTTGGGTTTGGCATTAATTTATCGTTGAAATAGCCCAGAACCTGATTCAGTGCATCTTGTCCCGGTGCCCCTGCTTTGATCAGATCCAGGGTCAATACTGAATGTCCTTTTCCTGGCAGTTCAACTAACTTAATGCGCTCGGCACCATCGTTGAAGGCGCCGTCAATGGCCTTAAATTTTTTTGCAGTACACAGTGGGTCGCCTTCGAATCTCAAGGCCAACATTGGTCCATGTTCATCCAGGCGGGCTTTTGCAGCTTGAACCTCAGCGTCACTCATATGCAGCGCATCCTGGTCAAAGAAGGGCATGGAAGGTTGTGAGGCAACGCCGGCCAGCACGGCTTCATCGGCCATCATTGAGATGGCGAAATTCCCGGTCAGACACATGCCGATTACGCCAACGCCGCTGGCTTGTTCGCTGTCCAACAGATGGCGACATAACGCCTTCAGCCAATCAACAACGGGGCTGCTGGCATTCTTTTCCAGCAAACGGAACTCTTTGCGCATGCAGATCACCCGCCCCATATTGCCCAGCAAAGAGATCTTTCCCAACGGGCCAAATAGATGGGGTAGTACCACAGAAAAGCCCTGCTCAACGAAGGTATCGGCCAGGCTGATGGTTTCTGGACCAATGCCAGGGAGCTCTTGAATGATGACAACTGTGGGTTGTGGACCGTCAGCGGAATCGGGTTGCCGAGTATAGACATCAAACTCGCTTTGGGTTCCATCGTTCAGGGCTGCGGAGAACTGTCTGTGCGAAAAATTGGCTAACATAACTTTAGGTTTCCATCTCTGAATCGCCATACTACCGTAGATCGCGGACCTGTTTGCGGTTAACACACCCAAATTACCCATGTGCTGTGGCAAACTTGGGATATGAGTAAGCCCATATCTCAAGAGATCCCGCTATTTCCACTAGGGACTGTCCTATTTCCTGATGGGATCTTGCCCTTGCGAATCTTTGAACCTCGCTATGTCGATATGGTCGGGCGTTGCATGCGGAAGGGTGAAGGATTTGGTGTGGTGTTGATTCGGCAAGGGCCGGAAGCGCGGATCTCAAAGGAGGTCAGTCAGCCCGATATTTTTACCACAGGCACCCTGGCCCGTATCGTCGATTTTAATCAGGCGGATAATGGACTGCTGGGCATTGTGTGCCGCGGTGAGCGAAAATTTGAGGTGTTGTCGACGCACGAACAATCGGACCATTTGTTGATTGGTGAGATTTCGTGGCTCGACGAAGAACCCACCGGCGAGCTTCTGGAAGAACATCAGCCGTTGGTGGACGTACTCAAGGAGCTCTCTCAACACCCCCTGGTCAAGAAACTTAATGTGGAGATCGATTTTGACCAGGCTCGGTCGGTCAGTCTGCGCCTGGCGGACCTCCTACCTATAGAACCAGAGATCAAACAGACACTTCTACAGATGCGTTGGCCAAAAGAGCGCTTAAACGAACTGCTGCGTCTGGTACGTAAGTTTCAGGGCTGAACCGCAAGCGTTCATAGCCGTCGTTATGATTCACAGATACATGCAGCTATAATGTCGATATGGCGAGTGTTATGAAAACATCAAATTCTGCGCAAAACGCGGTACAAGACCTTGCAGCCTATATGCTGAACATGGGTCAGGCTGCCCGAACAGCGTCACGTGTGATTGCTGCCGCGTCAACCCAGCAAAAGTCTGCCGCGCTGCAAGCAATTGCTGCAGCGACGGACGCTGCTCGCGAGGAAATCAAAGCTGCCAATGCGCTGGATATGGCTGCTGCCCAGGAAAACCAGATCGATCAGCCGTTGATTGACCGATTGTTTTTGGACGATCGTGGCATCGATCAGATGATCGAAGGCATTCTGCAGGTTGATGGTCTTGTAGATCCAGTGGGTGAGATTACCGACCTCAGCTACCAACCCAACGGGTTGCAGATCGGCAAGATGCGCGTGCCGCTTGGGGTGATTGCGATGATTTACGAGTCGCGACCCAATGTGACGGTAGATGCAGCCAGTTTGTCGATAAAATCCGGCAACGCCTGTTTGCTCAGAGGCGGATCCGAAGCGTTCCACTCAAATCAAGCGATTGGAAGCTGTGTGACCCAGGGGCTCAAAGAATCGGGCTTACCGGAAGCTGCGGTCCAGCTTTTCGCGACCACCGATCGAGACGCGGTTGGCGAGCTGCTGAAAATGGATAAATATGTGGACGTCATTGTGCCGCGAGGTGGTCGCGGTCTGATCGAGCGCATTAGCTTGAATTCCACAATACCGGTCATAAAACATCTTGATGGCATTTGCCATGTCTACATCGATGCTGATGCAGATCTCTCTATGGCGTCTGATATTGCTTTCAACTCCAAAGTGGAGAAGTACGCGGTGTGCAACGCCTTAGAGACGTTGTTGGTTCATAGCGATGTTGCGGCATCCCTACTGCCCGAGATCGGCCAGCGGTTCAGGCAAGCAGGCGTTGAGTTACGAGGTTGTGAGCAGACCTGCAAAATCCTTCCCGGGACCCAGCTGGCAAATGAAGAAGACTGGTATGCAGAATATCTCGGACCAACCCTGGCAGTGCGTGTTGTAGATGGTCTTGACCAGGCGATCGCACACATTAATCAGTACGGTTCGGCGCACACCGATACCATCGTGACAGAGAACTACGCAAACAGCCGGCGGTTTATTACCGAAGTAGATTCGGCCTCCGTCATGGTCAATGCGTCCACACAGTTTGCAGATGGCTTCGAATATGGGCTTGGTGCAGAGGTGGGAATATCCACGGACAAGATCCATGCTCGAGGGCCGGTGGGGCTGGAAGGGCTAACCTCGCAAAAGTACGTGGTCTTCGGGCGTGGTGAAACTCGCCAGAGATAACCCCTTGCCGTCATGTTGGTAGGTTACTTAGGCGGGACATTCGATCCCGTTCACAAAGGGCATTTGAACGTTGCCCGCCAAATACTTGCAAGAACACCGTTGCGCGAAGTGCGCTTGGTTTTGGCTGCACGCCCGGGTCACCGGGCAACCCCAGTGGCAGATGTGGCGCATCGCTGGGCCATGCTCAAGCTTGCTTGTGAGAGCGGTGGTGATGCCAGGTTGATCCCAGATGACACGGAGCTGGATCGCCAGGGTCCTTCCTACACCATCGACACACTGTTGCAAGTACACAAGCGGGGACAGAATTGGCTACCCTGTTGGATTCTTGGGTGGGATGCCTTTGTAACCCTGCACCAATGGTATCGTTGGGAAGAGATTATGGAGTTCTGCAACCTGCTGGTTGTGGAACGTCCTGGCCAGAATGAACTGGGGGTGCCGAACGAAATCCGGCGATTATTAGAGCGACATGAGGCTGATGAGCTTTCTTTAGAGCGCATGGGACAGATTGTGCGGTTGGACATACCCACGCTGAACGTGTCAGCAACTCAGGTGCGGGATCATTTGGCGCATCAGGGGTCTGTTGAAGAATTGCTTGATGATCCAGTTCACAGATATATTATTAGAGAAGGTCTTTATGATGCACAGTAAGGAGACGTCTATTTGACTGCAGTAGCGTTGCGCGACCACGTAGTAAACGCCCTGGAAGATATGAAAGGGCACAACATCCTCACTTTGGACGTCGCTTCCATGACGTCAATCACTGACTATATGATCATCGTCAGTGGTACTTCTAATCGACATGTAAAAGCGCTGGTGGATCAGGTCATGGAGTCTGCAAAAGATTTCGGTGAGCCCGCCTTGGGCGTAGAAGGGCGTGAAGCTAACGAGTGGGTATTACTTGATCTCGGTGATGTGGTTGTCCATGTCATGCAATCTCAAGCGCGTGAGTTTTATGATCTTGAGCGATTGTGGTCTGAGATGCCTGCGGATAGCGAGTCATCGACTTAGAGTCATTTGACGCGTCAACGCAAGCGATAGTATGAGGTTCAAAATTTTGGCCTTAGGAAATAAGCCTCCGACCTGGGTAAAAGATGGTTTTGAGTCTTATGCCAAGCGAATGCCCCGGGAAATGTCGCTCGAACTGGTGCAGATACCTCCACCAAAACACCATTCTGAAGCAGCCAGGTTCATCTCTGCTGAAGGGGACAAAATGCTCGCGCAAGTGGATAATAGCGACTGGGTCATCGCTCTGGACGAACGGGGTAAGCAGGTGACCAGCAGGCAACTTGCTGGGCGTTTTGAAGACTGGCGACTTGCCGGGCAAGATGTGGTTTTTGTGGTGGGAGGTTCCGACGGGTTGGCGCCAAACATCAAACAGCGAGCTAACGAAACACTTTCGTTGTCCGCATTGACTCTGCCACACTACCTTGTTCGTCCAGTGCTTGCTGAAGCGTTGTATCGAGCCTGGAGTATCTATACCAAGCATCCCTACCATCGGGAATAACCACTCGCCCGAATGAGAGCAGTAGTACCTATGGAACGTGTTAGCTAGAAGATCAGAATTCAATAACGGACGATAGAGAGAAAGACATTCGATGGTTGGCCTTTCCATAAAGGATCCAGTTCGCGAGCAACAACTGTTCAACTCAAGGGCAGTGATTCTCCTTGTCTTGATGATCACAATGTTGGGTCTTTTGGTATTGCGGTTTGTACAACTCCAAATCTGGGAGCATGAGACCTTTCAAACCCGATCTGATCAGAATCGCATTCAAGTTCAGCCGTTGGCGCCTCCTCGGGGACTGATTTTCGATCGTAATGGTGATCTGCTGGCAGACAATCAGGTGACCTCTTCGCTTTCTCTGGTCACGGAACGACTGGATGATATTGGTGCAACCATCGGGGAGCTTGGTCGGCTGGTGTCCATAACGCCGGCTGATATTCATGAGTTCGAAAAACGATTGACGCGCAAACGTCGACCTTTTCAGCCTGTCACGCTAAGACATCTATTGACCGAAGAAGAAATCGCCATTCTGGCCGTAAACAGACACAGGTTTGGCGGTGTGGAGGTCAGTTCCGAGTTGATTCGATACTATCCGTACGGCGCGTTGTTTGCTCATGCCGTGGGCTCTGTCCGCAGGGTCACCGAAGAAGATTTGCAGGCGCTGGATCCGGTTACATACAGCGCAACAAAGTTCACCGGCAAGCGCGGTGTAGAAAAATTTTATGAGCGGTCGCTGCATGGGGACGTGGGTTACCAACAGGTTGAAACGGATGCCCATGGCCGCATAAGTCAGTTGTTAGAAAAAGAGGCGCCCATCTCCGGGCAGAATATTACCCTGCATCTGGATGGTCGGTTACAGATTGCTGCGGCCGCAGCGTTAGGCGATCGGCGTGGTGCTGTGGTTGCTTTGGATCCGCGTTCTGGTGGTGTGCTGGCCCTTGTCAGTCAGCCTGGGTATGACCCTAATCTGTTCATTACGGGTATGTCGGCGTCCCAGTATGCGGATATGAGCCACTCTATTTATAAACCCTTGTTTAATCGGGCGGTAAATGGGCAGTATGCGCCTGGCTCAACATTTAAGCCGGTGGTTGGACTGGCTGGGGTGTCTCTGGGAGTTACCGATTGGGAAGAGACGGTTGAGGATCTGGGCTTCTTCAAACTTCCGAACCAGGATCGCATCTATCGGGATTGGAACTGGACCCGCAACAATACAGGTGGACAAGGTGTTGTGGATTTGCGCCGCGCAATCTATCGGTCCTCCAACGTTTATTTTTACGACCTCGCCACGCGGATGGAGATTGAAGACCTGGTCAGTTTTTCCGCGCAGTTCGGGTTTGGGCAAGATATGGGCGTGGATATTGTAGATGCCAGCGTCGGCTTGTTGCCTGATCCTATTTGGAAGCGAGGATACAAGGGGGAAGTCTGGTATCCGGGTGACTCGGTGAACATCGGAATCGGGCAGGGTGATCTGCTTGCAACGCCAATGCAAATGGCAATTGTCGCTGCAACAATCGCTAACCGGGGCAGAGTTGTGCGACCTCGTATGCTGTTTTCCAGCGACAGCCCGCTGCCTGAAAATGATCCGCCGCCGGCACCGCTACCCGTTGCGGGTTTAGAGCCTCAAGACTGGGAAAATATGATTGACTCCATGGAGGATGTGATTCATCGAGGCAATCAGGGCTTCGGTGGGAACGGCACGGCTTGGGCCTATGTCGGGCGGGATATCGAATACCGTATGGCGGGTAAATCCGGAACTGCCCAGGTCGTAGAAATTCGCCAAGGTGAAGAGTACGACGAAGAGGAGCTGAGTGAATTTAATCGCAAGCACGCTTGGTTCATCGCCTTTGCGCCCGCTGACGCACCTCAGATTGCACTTTCTGTGCTGGTTGAAAATGGTGGAGGTGGTAGTTCTGTCGCTGCACCAGTAGCGCGCCAGGTAATTGATGCCTACCTCTTACCGCTGTTGAATCGGCCGGTTGCGGCAGTCAGGTAGAGGTGATCAGTGAGTGATTTTATTAGAAGTCTGCCGGGACATGAGCGTACTTACAGTTCAACCTGGCTGCATCGAATCCATATCGACCCTATTTTGATGCTGATGTTGCTGGCGGTGATCGCTTTCGGATTGACAATTTTGTATTCAGCGGTCGGCCAGAGTCAGAGTCTCTTCCAGGCGCAAGTTTTTCGGTTGTGTGTTGCTCTGGCGGCGTTGGTAATTGCTGCTCAACTCCCCCCTCAACTTTATGCCCGCTGGGCACCGTATATTTTTGTGTTTGGGGTTGTACTTTTGATCCTGGTCTTATTATTCGGCGTTACGGTGAATGGGTCTAAAAGGTGGCTGGATATTCCAGGTCTGATACGGTTCCAACCCTCTGAATTAATGAAAATTGCTGTGCCAATGGCGGTGGCCTGGTACTTCCACGACAAACCCTTGCCTCCGTCTCTCAAAGATGTGGCCATAGCGATGCTGATCATTGTGGTGCCCAGCGCTTGTATTATTGCGCAGCCAGACCTGGGTACAGGTATTTTGGTTGCGGCAGCAGGGATGGCAGTTGTTGTGTTGGCAGGTTTAAAGTGGAGTTGGGTTCTGTATGCGTTCCTCGCGCTTGCGGCGGCAGCACCCGGATTGTGGTTCAGCCTGCGCGAATATCAGCAGCAAAGGATCCTCACTCTGTTTGATCCAGAAAGCGATCCGCTGGGTGCGGGATGGAATATCATTCAATCTACCACCGCCATCGGCAGCGGCGGGTTCAGTGGCAAGGGCTTGTTGCAAGGGACGCAAAGTCACCTGGATTTTTTGCCTGAAGCGCAAACAGATTTCATCATCGCAGTGGTTGGGGAAGAACTGGGTTTGGTTGGCGTTTTGTTACTACTGGTCCTGTATTTTGCTGTGATCTGCCGTGGCATGTTCCTTGCGGCTTCAGCTGAAAGCACCTTTGGAAGACTGTTGTCGGGCGCTCTGGTGCTCACCTTTTTTGTATATTTGTTCGTAAATATCGCGATGGTCAGTGGGCTTTTGCCCGTGGTGGGCGTGCCTTTGCCTCTGGTGAGCTATGGCGGGACATCTGCGCTCACACTGCTTGCCGGGTTTGGCATTATCATGGCGATCCGCACGCACAAGGCCTGGTAGGTTAAGATGAGAAAAACGTTCTGTATACCGCTGTTACTGCTGGTTTCCTGGCCAGGATATGCGCAAGAGTATGACCAGCCCTACGTAGATCGAGCAGATGTGGCGGATTACCGAGCCTCTCTGGTTCGCGAGCATGGCTTTGATAACAAGACTCTGAAAGCGCTGTTTGACGGAGCCTATTTCCGGACAGACATCATCGAGAGAATTTCTCGCCCCGCTGAGCGAGTCTGGACCTGGGGCCGTTACAAGAACCTTCTTGTCAGCGACGAACGCATTGATAAGGGTGTTACTTTCTGGCGCGAAAACCAAGCCACCTTGGATCGTGCCACTCAGACCTACGGTGTTCCCCAGGAATACATCGTTGCCATATTGGGAATCGAAACTTACTACGGCAAAGTGAAGGGAGATTACCCTGTTCTGGACGCTTTGATGACTCTGGGGTTTGACTACCCTCCGCGGAGCAAGTTTTTTCGCAAAGAACTCACCGAATTTTTGATGCTTGCGCGGGAAGAGGGTAAAGATCCGCGGTCGCTCATGGGGTCTTATGCTGGAGCCATGGGTTATGGACAATTTATTTCATCAAGCTACCGCCATTATGCCGTAGATTTCAGCGGCGATGGGGTCCGCGACATATGGGATGACCGGGTTGACGCCATCGGTAGCATCGCCAACTATTTTGTCCGTCACAAATGGAAGGGTGAATTTCCCGTTGCGGTACGACTTGATGTCTCCGCTGAACAGGCGACACGGCTGGATACGCTGGTCAGTAAGAACCCGAAGCTGGCGCACACGGTGGGAGGCGTGCGTGACCTTGGCGTTGAGGTCTCGCGAGAGCTTACTGATGAGCTGAAGACGGCAGTTTTCAAAATGGAATTTGATGAAGCAGGGGTAGACCCCGAGTACTGGTTGGGGTTGCATGACTTTTATGTGATCACTCGATACAACCACAGTCACCTATACGCCATGGCGGTAGAACACATCGCACAAGGGATCAAAACAAAAATGGATGCACCTTGATACCAGCGTCCTCCAAAATTTGGCGCGGGTCGTTGCTGCTGTTCACGGGTATCTTATTCAGCGGGTGTGGCACATCCTACGTTGCACAGCCCGAACCCAAAGATGCTGCGCCGCAGGTCGATCGACGGGAGCTGGCCTACCTTGCACAGCTACCCGATCCGAAGGTAGAAAAACTGAGCAAGTCTCGTGGTGGCAATGGCCCCATCTATACTGTGCTGGGCAAAACCTATCGCGTTATGGATGCGGCAGAAGGTTATGTGCAGGAGGGGTTAGCATCCTGGTATGGCACAAAATTTCATGGCCGACGTACTTCGAATGGCGAAGTATTTGATACCTACGCTTTGAGTGCTGCGCACAAACATCTGCCGATCCCTATATTTGTGCGGGTTACCAATCTAGATAACGGAAAAAAAACCATTGTGCGCGTGAATGACCGCGGCCCATTTCATGGCGATCGCATCATTGATCTGTCCTATGCTGCCGCTGTGAAACTGGGTTTCCACAATAAAGGGACAGCAAAAGTGCGGGTTGAGGTTGTTGAACCTGCGCCGGATGAAGTCATGGTGCATGCGGGTGCGTTTAACAACTTTGTCGCAGCGGCGGCGCAGCAGGAAGCCATTCAGAAAGCCTTGGGTGTTACGAGCCTGATTGTGAAAAAATCCGGCGCTTACCGCGTTCGCATTGGGCCCATCAAGAAAGGGGTTGGTGTGGAGCGGTTACAGGCTTACCTGCAGACTGCGGACGTGAGTCCTATCGAAATATTGGCGGTACCCTAAGCGGCGGGGGCGCGTTAAAATAGCCGCAGCGTTTAGGCGCCCGCACGATTATCATATTGATTTCAAGTTATCTCACTGTAGCTGCCTGACAACTGCAGTTTGCCCACTCTAACAGGACTAATCTGATCTAAATCATGGACTTTTTTGTATTGCAGACGATTCAACGTGTTGTGTTGTTGTGTGTTGGTATGCTGTGTGGCCTCTCTACCCATGCTGCGGAGCCTATTATCCCGCCTCCGCCAGATATAGCGGCAACCTCATTTTTACTGATCGATGCACAAAGCCAGAAAGTCATTGTCGAACACAATGCGCATGAACAAAAGGCACCAGCCAGCCTGACCAAGATTATGACCAGCTATCTTGCCGAACAAGAGATAGAAGCAGGCCGGATTTCCGTTGACGATGAGGTGCTGATCAGCGTCAAAGCCTGGCGTACCGGTGGCTCTAAGATGTTCATTCGAGAAGGTCGCTCGGTGAAAGTTGGCGACCTGCTGCGCGGGATCATCGTGCAGTCTGGTAACGATGCGAGTATTGCGATCGCCGAGCACATCGGGGGCAGCGAAGACGGTTTTGCCAACATGATGAATCAGCAGGCAGCCGTCCTGGGTATGCGTAATACCAATTTCAAAAACTCGACCGGCCTGCCAGATGACGAACACTACAGTTCCGCCTGGGACTTGGCGTTGCTTACGCGAGATCTGATTGAAAAATTTCCTGAACATTACGCGTTGTACTCTGAACGGTCATTTACCTTCAACGGTATTGAACAACCCAACCGCAACAAGCTGCTATGGCGGGACAAAACGGTTGATGGGGTAAAAACAGGCTTTACCAACGACGCAGGCTATTGTCTGGTGGCTTCGGCAGTTCGGGAAGGGATGCGATTGATCTCTGTGGTCATGGGCACAGATAGTGACCAGGCGAGAATGCGGGAAAGCCAAAAGCTCTTATCGTATGGTTTTCGTTACTACGAAACCAAATCGCTATATGAAGCCGGCGTTTTGCTGTCTGAGCAGGATATCTACTATGGAGAAGCCGATAAAGTTTCGTTGGGTGTTGAGGAAGAGGTGGTAGTCACCTTCCCGCGCGGATACTACAAGGATATCGAGGTTGATCTGGAGGTGCCCCAGGTTATCGAGGCACCGCTGCCGCAAGGGGCTGAGCTTGGAGAATTGAGACTCAAACTGGGCGGCGAGATTCTCTACAGAGCACCGCTGGTTACTCTGGGAGCGGTTGAAGAGGCAGGCATATTCAGTCGCTTCGGCGATTTCTTGTCTCTGTTCTTCAGTGAGCTGCTGGCTGGCGAATAGCTGTTGATGTCTGAATACGAACCTCCAAAAATCGAATTTCCATGCAGCTACCCGATTAAAGTAATTGGTGATCATGCCGATGACGCTGGTGTGAAAATTGTGGAAATTGTTCGAAAGCATGCACCTGAGGTGACGCCGGACCAGGTCTCAGCGCGTCCCAGCCGTGAGGGTAATTTTCAATCGATTCGTGTCACGATTGTGGCGACTGGAGAGGAACAATTGAAAGCCTTACATACAGAACTGCTCGCGCTACCCTGGGTCAGGTTGGTCTTGTAATGTACCCCGTGGTGATCAAAGATTTGGGTGTTACCGATTATCAACCGGTGTTTGAGTCTATGCAGGCATTCACCGAGTCGCGGGATCAAGACACCTTAGACGAAGTATGGTTGACCGAGCATCGGCCGGTGTTTACTCAGGGGCAAGCTGGAAAAGCCGAACACGTCCTGGCACCAGGAGATATTCCTGTTGTCCAAACGGATCGGGGTGGACAGGTCACGTACCATGGTCCCGGCCAGATTACGGCCTATCTGCTGTTTGATTTGCGGCGTCGGAAGCTGGGCGTTCGTGACCTAGTGACAGGAATTGAGCAGAGCATGGTTGCGACCACGGCACGTTACGGCATTGATGCGCAACCCCGCGCTGACGCGCCAGGGGTCTACGTCGCCGGAGACAAAATTGGTTCCTTAGGGCTGAGAGTTCGCCGAGGGTGTTCTTACCATGGGTTGAGCCTGAATGTGCAAATGGAACTGGAACCCTTTTCGCGTATCAATCCCTGCGGTTTGATGGGTGTGGCGGTTACCCATATGGCAGAATTCTCTAAGGTCGATTTTGAACACGTTAAGAGTCAGCTGTTGGAGGATCTTTTTAATCAGTACCAGCTTGAGCACACGTCGGACAGTCCTCACGCCGCTTGAGCTTTAACTCGCGAAACTCCAGGTACTTTGCATCCAGGTGAAGCAGCCTGCCAACCAGATTTTCTCCCGTACCCGTCGCCAGCTTGATGGCCTCCATCGCTTGAGTGGTGCCTATCATCCCCACAAGTGGAGCAATCACGCCGTTTTCTGAGCAATTCAGATTCTCAGCGCCCGCGTTCGGGTACAGACAGCGATAACATGGAGAGTCGTCCGCAGTTGGGTCGAATACCGTGACTTGGCCTTCCCATCTGATTGCGGCACCGGATACAACAGGGATTCCTCTCCGCCAGCATGCATCGTTCAGCAGATAACGGGTTCGATAGTTATCGGTGCAATCGAGGGCGACGGTTACGTCGGATAACAGATCATCTAGGTTGTTGGTATCAAACCGCACCGGGTGTGTTGATAACTTGGTCCTCGGGTTAATCTCTTGAATCCGGGCTGCAGCGGATGCCACTTTAGGGATACCAATATTTTCGTTGGTGTGAGCTATTTGACGTTGCAGATTTGATAGATCTACCTGGTCATCGTCGACCAACTTCAGGTGCCCTACGCCAGCGGCGGCAAGATACAGTGCCACAGGACTGCCAAGTCCGCCTAAGCCCAGTATTAACATACACGAATTTGCCAGTTGTTCCTGACCCTCGATATCAAAGTCGGGCAGCATGATTTGACGGCTGAATCGTAACAAGTCTTCGTCGTTCATGAATCGATCCGTTGGGCGCTTGTAACCCTTAGTATACCTGCCAGATCAGCGTGTGATTGTACGCTCTGGAATCCCGCGGTCTGCAGGAGAAACTGTACCTGCTTGGCTTGATCGTAACCGTGTTCGATAAATACCTTGCCCTGGGGGAGCAGATGTTTCCTCGCCTGGGCTACAATCTTGCGTATATCGTCCAGGCCGTCTCCTGATACCAAAGCAGCGGTTGGCTCCCAGGCCAACTCGGACAGATGGGGGTCTCGGTCTGCGATATACGGTGGATTGCAGACAATGATGTCATAGGTAGTACCCTTTAAATCGGAAAACCAATCGCTATGCAGGAATCGCACTTTGGTGTTGTGTCGAATATTGTTAAATTCAGCAATCGCCAGGGCGGCTTTACTCTTGTCCGTGGCGGTGAGGTTTAAGTCGGGCCGCTCATCTGCAATGGAAATTGCGATAGCACCGCTGCCGGTGCCCAGGTCTAGCACATCTGCATCAGTAGGTGCTTGTGCACAAGCAAGCTCAACCAACAATTCAGTTTCGGGGCGTGGAATCAAAACATCTGGGGTAACCTTAAATTCCATGCTCCAGAATTCCTGACTTCCTATGACATACGCGAAGGGCATGCCGCGACGTAACAGGGCTGCAGACGTTTCCAGAGAGCGAATTTGAGTTTCGGTCAATTCCTGGTCTTCACGAATCAATAGCTGTGTTCGCGTGATGCCAAGGATGTGTGCAATCAGCAGTTCCCGTTCCAGTTTGTCCAGGTCCTTAGCTGCAGACAGCCAGGTCCCCACCAGGGTCACTGTTCTTCGCCAAGCTGTTTCAGCTGGTCTGCCTGATGTTCGGCGATGAGCGGTTCTACGACGGCGTCCAGCGCACCTTCAATAACTTCGTCCAGTTTGTAGAGCGTCAGGTTGATACGGTGGTCCGTCACTCGCCCCTGGGGAAAATTGTAGGTGCGTATGCGCTCGGAACGGTCTCCGGAGCCTACCAGTTGGCGTCGATTCTCTGCCTGCTCGCTTTCTTGTTCGCTTCGGGCGGCATCCAAAAGTCTGGCTTGCAGCAGCGATAGCGCGCGTGCCCGATTCTTGTGCTGAGAGCGTTCGTCCTGGCATTCTACAACTGTGCCCGTCGGCAGATGGGTCAGACGTATTGCGGAGTCGGTTTTGTTGACGTGCTGCCCACCCGCGCCGGAGGCGCGAAATGTGTCTTCTCGGATGTCTTTTTTGTCGATCTCTATCGAATCGATCTCATCAACCTCCGGCATCACTGCCACGGTACATGCGGAGGTGTGAATGCGCCCTTGGGATTCTGTTTCTGGAACTCGCTGAACGCGATGGGCACCGGATTCAAATTTCAGTTGGCTGAACACATCCTGACCTTCTATGCGAGTGATAACTTCCTTGTATCCTCCATGCTCGCCGGGTCTTTCGTTCATCACCTCTACCCGCCAGCCTTTACCTTCGGCGTACTTGGTGTACATACGAAACAGATCGCCGGAAAAGATGGCGGCTTCGTCTCCCCCGGTACCCGCGCGAATTTCTAAGAATACGTTTGAATGATCGTTTGGATCCTTAGGCAACAGCAGCATCTGCAACTCATCACTAAGCGTCTCGATGGATGTTTGGGTTTCGCGAATATCCTCTTCCGCCAGCGCTTTGATCTCCGGATCGTCCTCTTCCAACAAGGCTTTGCTGTCTTCAAGTTCGGTTACCAGCTTTTCCATGCGTCCATAACACAGCACCACTGGCTCGATTTCCGCAAATTCTTTTGATAACGCGGTAAATCTGCTGCGGTCGCCCATGACTTCAGGGTCGGATAACAGTGCGGATACTTCTTCGAAGCGGTCTTTCAAGTCGGCAAGTTTTGCCGTCATGTTCTGCGACAGGCTCATGGAGATGCTACTGGTCTACTCGTTGTGTTGTTGGTCTTGTTGGATTCAGAGATCCTGGTCATCTGGTATATCACCAGAGTCTTCTGAAATTGATAGCTGATACAGCTTCGACAGGTATTCTAACCGATCAGAACGTCCCGCAGCACTGGCCTGTCTGATAGCAACGGTTGGCGGATGGATCAGTTTGTTGGTCAGATTGTTGGCTAGCTTTTCTAATACCACTTCCGGATTCAGTCCTCGCTCCAGGGCCTTTTGTGCCTTGGCCAGTTCAGCTGCCTGGATCTGTTGTGCTGAATCTCTGAGATCGCGCAGTACTTTTTGATCCTGCTTGAGCCTTCGTTCCTCAACGTAACGTTTGGCTCCAATGTCTACAAACTCTTCTGCGTGTTGAGCGGCTTTTCTGCGCTGAGCCAGATTGGCTTCGATTATGCTGCCCAGTTCGTCGATGGAATAGAGATAGACATCAGGCAATTCACCAACCTCGACCTCGATGTCCCTGGGTACGGCGATATCTACCATGAACACAGGTTTGCGCTTGCGCTGCCGAATCGCCGCCTCCACAGCACCCTTGCCGATTACCGGCAGTGAGCTTCCCGTGGAGGCGATGACGATATCGTAGTTGTGCAGTTCATGGGCAATGTCGGTCAGCTGCATAGCAGCACTGTCGTATTTGGCTGCCAATACTTCAGCGTTTGCCAGTGTTCGATTTGCGATCGCCATTGCGCCAATACCATGTCCATTTAAATGGTCAGCAACCAGGCCAATGGTCTCGCCAGCGCCTACCAATAGGGCTTTCTTGGTCTTGAGGTCGGAAAATATCTGCTGTGCCAAAGATACCGCAGCAAACGCAATAGAGATTGGATTACGTCCAAGTTCAGTTTGTGCGCGTACCTCTTTAGCAGTCCTCATGCTGATTTGTTGCAGTAGGTTCAATTCGGGGCCCATGGTGCCGGAATCCCGGGCCACCTCGTAGGCTGACTTTACCTGCCCCATGATCTGCGGCTCGCCTAGTACCTGAGAGTCGAGTCCGCTGGCCACCCGCATCAGGTGCCGGGCAGCGTCTTGATCCCAATGGATGTAGGAGGCGCTCGTAATTTCGTTAATGCTGACCGGTCGATTTTCGGCCAGCCACTCTCTTATTTCTGGCTCCGCTGCGGAATCAGCAGCGCAATATAGTTCGGTCCGATTGCAGGTCGAGACGATTACCGCCTCAGCGACGGTGTTCAGATCGTTGACGATGCGGGTGAGTGCTGGGCGCAGCGTGTCCTCAGGAAAGGCAATACGTTCCCGAAGGTCAATTGGGGCTGTACGATAGTTTAATCCGTAGGCCAGGACGCCCATAATTCGTTGTTGGTCTGGTTGATTAAAACCTCCCTATAATAGCAGAAAGCTGGTATTGCGCGTTGAGTAAGTCCTTATTTTGTATAGTTATTTTGCTTTTGTTTCTTTCTGGCTGTAGATCTCTTGACGTCGGGGAAACGCAGCCTGACTTTGTTTCATCAGGGAAAGTATCTTTAAAAACACCAAATCAAGCTCGCAGCGGGCGTTTTTCCTGGGAAGAATATCGCGCTGATGCCAACGGGGTGCATTACGTTCTTGAGGTCTGGGGACCCTTGGGTCAGGGCAGGACCCGACTGGCTGGCACGGATGAGTTTCTAGAGATTATTCAAAATGGCAAAATACTTGCCCAAGGTGAGTCTCAACTGCTGATGTTGGAGCACCTGGGGTGGTCTGTTCCATTGGACGTCCTTAGCGCGTGGATTAAGGGTGCGCCCCATCCCGACACACCTTTTGATGAAATGGCAACAGAACCTGGCGCCAGGTTGTTTAACCAAGCTCGATGGCAGGTCACCTTAAGCAGATTTGAGGGAGTCCACCCGACCAGGATTTCCGCTGTCCGTGGCACATTAAAGGTATTGCTGGTGAGCAGGCCAGGTCGCAATCAATAAGATGCTACCAATTGTATCTATCTGAATTTTAATGACTTATTGGCGCGAAGCTCGCCGCAACTTTTGTTCCAGAATTGACGATATGGGTTTGACACGGGTGGTATGGATCAGGACAATAGCGCGCTCGAAATTTCCGGTGAAAACCGGCTGCAGTTGGGGTGTCGCCAAGCGGTAAGGCACCGGGTTTTGATCCCGGCATGCGCAGGTTCGAATCCTGCCACCCCAGCCATATCTTCGAATCAGGCAACTAAGAGCAAGAACAAAACAAGACTCGATTCGTTAGGGCACCAGTTTACGACAAGCGGACAACGCATGTTCCAGGGAAAGACTGCAAAGCAAGTTAAACAACGACGCGCGAAGGGCACTCAATTGGCAAATCTGATGTTATTTTCGGGTAGCGCAAACCCATTTCTCGGCCAGCGTGTTGCCGAGCAGTTGCAGGTAGACCTGGGTGCTGCAGACGTAGGTCGATTCAGTGACGGGGAGGTTAACGTTGAAATTCACGAGAATGTTCGTGGGCGCGACGTGTTCTTGTTGCAATCCACCTGCGCGCCGACCAACGACACATTAATGGAACTGTTGATCATGGGGGATGCGTTGCACCGCGCGTCAGCGATGCGTGTCACTGCGGTGATTCCCTATTTTGGCTACGCCCGTCAAGACCGACGCCCCCGCTCGGCGCGAGTGGCCATTAGTGCCAAAGTGGTTGCAGATATGATCAGCAAAGTTGGTATTGATCGGATCCTGACCGTAGATCTGCACGCTGATCAGATTCAGGGTTTCTTCAATATCCCCGTAGACAATGTCTATGGGTCACCAGTTTTGGTGGACCATGCCATCGCCAAGCGTTATGAAAACCCCATTGTGGTGTCGCCGGATGTAGGTGGGGTGGTGAGGGCGAGAGCCATTGCAAAGCAATTGGATGACATTGATCTCGCAATTATCGATAAACGTCGACCTCAGGCAAACGAATCGAAGGTCATGAACGTGATTGGCGATGTGAAAGGCAAAACCTGTATCATCGTGGACGATATTGTCGATACAGCTGGCACCTTGTGCACAGCTGCCCAGGCCTTAAAAGAAGAAGGCGCGTTGTCCGTGGTTTCCTATATTACCCATCCAGTTTTATCAGGACCTGCGATTGATCGAATCAGCAACTCCCAGCTGGACGAGCTTGTGGTCACGGATACTATTCCTTTGACCGACCAGGCCAAAGACTGCTCAAGAATTACTCAGCTCAGTATGGATACCTTGTTAGCAGAATCTATACGCAGGGTATGCAATGAAGAATCTATCAGTCAGATGTTCCGATAACGTCGGCTGTTAGCCTGTGCAACAAACTGGTCGCAAGTTTGTTGTTTTATTAAATGTAGCCACGGTGCGTCAGTAAGGTGACTGCCTAAGCTACTCTATAATTTAGTAGGAGAAACGTATGTCAGATAAAATTTCACTGACTGCCGAACTCCGTCAAGATGTAGGGAAAGGTGCGAGCCGCCGCCTGCGTCGAAACGGTAAAAGTATTCCGGCGATTATCTATGGGGCAGATCAAGACCCCCAGAACCTCACGCTTGCTGCCAATGAGGTCACGAAGGCAATGCAGATTGAGGCGTTCTTCTCTCAGATCATGGATGTTGTGGTCGATGGCGGTGCCCAGCCTGCAGTCGTGCGCGACCTGCAGCGTAATCCTGCTAACGGGCGAGTTTTGCATATCGACTTTCAGCGCGTCAGTGCAGATCGGGAAATTACGGTCAATCTGCCACTGCACTTCATCAATGAAGAAAACTGCGTTGGTGTAAAGATTGGCGGCGGAAATATTGCGCACAATCTGACCGAGGTTGAGGTGAGCGCTTTGCCCGCCAATTTGCCAGAGTTTATCGAAGTGGACATGATTGAGATCGAGGCGGGTAGCTCTGTACATCTATCCGATCTGGTCATGCCAGAGGGTGTGACCGTGGTTGCACTGACCTATGGCGAAGATCGCGACATCCCCGTGGCTAGCGTAACGGTTCGTCGCGGTGGCGCTCAAGATCTAGAGGACGAAGAGTTAGAAGGATCAGCTGAAGGCGCAGGCGAAGATGCTGATGCGGGCTCTGAAGACACTGGTGAAGCAGAAGACTAGACCCGGTCTTTCGGGAACTCTACAGTGAGTCCTCTTAAGTTAATAGTTGGGCTGGGTAATCCCAGTCCAGACTACGACCACACTCGACACAATGTGGGTGCCCTGTGGGTTAGGCAGCTAGCTTCTAGATTCGGCATCACTCTGCAGCCAGAATCTAAGTTCAAAGGTGAGATTGGCCGAGGTACGTTCAGCGGCGTGGACGTTCGCCTGCTTGTTCCATTGACTTATATGAATCTGAGTGGTGAAAGCGTAAGCGCCGTGGCTCGTTTCTACAAGATACCCACTTCCGAGATTTTGGTTGTGTATGACGAGATGGCGTTCGATGCTGGTGTGTTGCGGCTCAAACAGGGTGGCGGTGACAATGGCCATAACGGCCTGAAGAACATCCGTGCCCTATGTGGTAACGATGGTAGCTTCAATCGATTGCGCATTGGGGTTGGCCACCCCGGTGACAAGAACCTGGTCACTGCTTACTTAACCCAGCGCAAAATGCCTCAAGAACAGCGTCAGGTGATGGAGCAGGCTTGGGATTTATCGGACTCCCTGTTAGGTGCAATCTTAAACTCGGATTGGCAAACCGCCATGACACAACTGCATACGGCCGATGGTCCGTCTGTAAATCAAGGACAACAAGATGGGATTTAATTGCGGAATTGTTGGTATGCCCAATGTTGGGAAATCCACATTGTTTAATGCGCTGACAAAAGCGGGCATTGACGCGGAAAATTTTCCCTTCTGTACCATTGATCCCAACACGGGCGTGGTCCCGGTGCCTGATCCAAGAGTCGCAAAATTAGCCCAGATGGTAAGTCCCGAAAAGGTTATTCCCGCCACCATGGAGTTTGTAGATATCGCAGGACTTGTGGCTGGGGCTGCTCAAGGAGAAGGCTTGGGCAATCAGTTCTTGGCACATATTCGTGAAACCCACGCGGTAGCTCATGTTGTGCGTTGTTTTGATGATGAAAATATTGTCCATGTGGCCGGTCGTGTTTCGCCCAAGGATGACATCGAGATCATTAACACAGAATTAGCGTTGGCTGACCTGGACACGTTGGAAAAGGTTTATGAACGGACCCGCCGTACCGCTGGGTCTGGGGACAAAGATGCACGGGTCTTGCAGGCTATCTTAGACAAGGTCAAAGACAAGCTGGAAAACGGTGATCCGGTTCGCTCCGCCGAGCTTTCCAGGGAAGAGAAACAGGCGATCAGAGAGTTTCATTTCATCACCGCAAAACCGGTCTTGTACATTGCCAATGTCGCTGAAGATGGGCTGGAAGATAACCCGCTGGTGGATGAGGTGAGGGCTATCGCAGATGCTGAAGGCGCAGAAGTGGTTGTGGTGAGCAACAAGATTGAAGCTGAGGTTGCAGAGTTGGAAGACGAAGAGCGAACAGAATTTCTGGACGCCCTGGGGATTGAAGAGCCCGGTTTAAACCGTGTTATTCGTGCCGGATATAAACTGCTTGGGCTGCAGCAATACTTCACGGCGGGCCCCAAAGAAGTTCGCGCCTGGACGATTCCTGTGGGTGCAAAAGCGCCCCAGGCTGCGGGTGTAATCCACACGGATTTTGAGAAAGGGTTTATTCGTGCTGAAGTCATCGGATATGAAGACTACGTAGCACACGGTGGGGAACAAGGTGCAAAAGATGCCGGTCGTTGGCGCCTGGAAGGTAAGGACTACGATGTCGCAGATGGTGACGTCATTCACTTCAGATTTAACGTGTAGCGCGGAAGAACCTGGTAAAAATCAGACATAAAAAACCCGGATCAATGTCCGGGTTTTTTATGCTTGTCACTTTTTTCGTCAGGCGTTGGCTTTTCGCTCTTTAACTTCAGCGATCACAGCCTCTGCAACGTTTGCGGGGCACGCCGAGTAGTGACTGAACTCCATAGAGAACTGACCGCGTCCAGAGGTCATTGTTCGCAGGTCGCCAATGTAGCCAAACATCTCACCCAGTGGGCAATCCGCTTTTACACGTACACCGGTGACACCCGCTTCCTGTGACTTGATCATGCCGCGTCGACGATTCAGGTCGCCAATCACATCACCGACATGATCATCAGGGGTGAACACATCAACCTTCATGACCGGCTCAAGGAGTTGTGGTGCAGCCTTTGGCACCGTTTGTCTATAGGCGGCCTTGGAAGCCAGTTCATATGCTATGGCAGAAGAGTCGACCGGGTGGAAGCCACCGTCGGTGAGGGTTACTTTTACATCCAGCAGTGGAAATCCTGCCAGGGTCCCTTCTTCCATGGATATCCCAAAAGCTTTTTGAATTGCTGGCCAGAATTCGCGAGGTACATTACCGCCGGTGACCACTGATTCAAATTCGTAACCGCTACCCACTTCTCCTGGTTCGATGATGTAATCAATTTTTGCAAACTGACCAGCGCCACCAGTTTGTTTCTTGTGGGTATAGGTATCTTCAACCCGTTGGGTAATTGTCTCTCTATATGCCACTTGAGGGCGCCCCACATCGACATCAATGCCATGGGTTCGTTTCAGGATGTCTACCTTAATGTCCAGGTGCAGTTCGCCCATACCGCGCATAATTGTCTCACCAGATTCTTCATCTGTCTCAACATAGAACGAAGGGTCCTCTGCGATCATCTTGGATAGAGCAATCCCCATCTTTTCAGCACCGGCTTTATCTTTGGGCGCGATCGCGACTGAGATCACAGGATCCGGGAAGACCATAGGCTCTAGAGTTGCGGGGTTGTTAGGGTCGCACAGCGTATGTCCGGTTTGCGTGTTCTTCATACCCAGCAGTGCCACAATATCGCCGGCCTGCGCAGAATCCAGTTCTTCACGAGAGTCTGCGTGCATCTCCACGATACGTCCAATTCGCTCGGTTTTACCGGTGTAGGTATTCAGTACGTTGTCGCCTTTGTTCAGCGTTCCGGAATAGATGCGGGTAAACGTGAGGGCACCATAACGGTCATCCATGATCTTAAACGCCAAAGCACGAAGGGGCGCATCCGCGTCTACTTCTGCCTTTTCGCCGGTCTCGTTGCCTTCCAGATCGACTTCTGGCTGAGGATCAACCTCAGTTGGGTTAGGCAAGTAGTCAACCACAGCGTTCAGAACGTTTTGTACACCCTTATTCTTGAAAGCAGAGCCACAAAAGGTAGGGAAAAAGTCTAGCGCAATGGTACCTTTGCGGATGCATGACTTCAGTTGCTCCAGGGAAGGCTCGTTTCCTTCCAGGTAAGCTTCCATGACGTCATCGTCTTGTTCAACCGCGGTTTCGACCAGCGCTTCGTAGTACTCTGCTGCCTTGTCCTTAAGATCGTCGGGAACGTCGGTCACCTCGAAGTTCTCTGGATTACCAGTGTCGTCCCAGACGTACGCTTTTTGTTCCAGCACATCGACAACGCCCACGAAGCCGTCTTCTTCGCCAATAGGCAAGGTCATCACCAGCGGGTTTGCGCCGAGAACGTCTTTGATCTGATCAACCACGCGGTAAAAATTAGCACCCAATCGATCGAGCTTGTTGACAAAAATGATGCGCGCAACTTCAGATTCGTTTGCGTAACGCCAGTTGGTTTCTGACTGAGGTTCAACACCACCGGAGCCGCAAAATACGCCAACGCCCCCATCGAGTACCTTCAGTGAACGGTACACCTCAATAGTGAAGTCCACGTGTCCAGGCGTGTCGATGATGTTCAAGCGGTGATCTGCCCACATACAGGAGGTGGCAGCAGATTGAATGGTGATACCGCGCTCTTGTTCTTGCTCCATGAAGTCAGTGGTTGCAGCGCCGTCGTGTACCTCACCAATCTTATGAATCTTGCCTGTCAGTTTCAGGATGCGTTCTGTGGTGGTCGTTTTGCCGGCATCCACATGGGCAAAGATGCCGATATTTCGGTAGCGCGTTAAATCCTTCATGTTTTTTCTCGATGTTAAACTATTTGATAACTCCCAGAACGTTTTCAAAATCGTAACTTATTGAAAAATAAGGAAATATTTTGATGGTCAAATTCTGGAGCGCGTACCTTACCACTGAATGTGGCAAAGCTTAAGCGGTTTCTATACTGGAAAAGTATAGACCTTGAAATCGAGCCTAAAGATCTAAATCAGCGTACACCGGTGCGTGGTCCGATGCGGTGAGCCCGTCCTGCTTCTTGCGATACTCCCGATCGATGGCGACCTCGGTGAGGGTATCCAGGAGCCCCGGTGTACCCAGGATAAAATCTATGCGAAGTCCCTGGCGGCGATGGAATGAACCGCCCCTATAATCCCACCAGGAATGGGCGTCGCTATCGGGATATTTGTGCCTGAAAAAGTCGATCAGTCCCGTATCCAATAATGCGGTGAGGCGTTGCCGTTCATCATCGGTGTGGAAAACATCTCCGTCAGCATCAGCACCTCGCCAAGAGTCCTGGGCGGTTGGCACAATGTTGAAATCGCCACATATCACACGGTTTGGAAAGTCAGAGTTATGCCAGTGTCTGGTAAGTGATTCGTACCAACGAAGTTTATTCGGGTAGTCCTCGTGAGTAACACTCTTGCCATTGGGACAATAAACGGTGGTAAATTCGAGCTTTTCCTCGATCACCGATGTGATCAAGCGCGAGCCCCAGTCCTCTTCACCGGGCAGGCCACTGATCACGTGCCGCATGGGTAGCTTGCTTAAGATGGCTACGCCGTTCCAGCTTTTTTGCCCATACACATGCGTTGTATACCCCAACTTCTCGAACTCCTCGTGCGGGAAGTCGTCGGTAGGTGTTTTCAGCTCCTGTAAACCCACGACATCGGGTTGGCGATCAGCCAACCACAGCTTCATGAAGTCAATTCGGGCCCGCAGGCCGTTTACATTCCAGGTGGCAATACGCATGACTTAGGCAGAATGCTCCGGTGTATTCACAAAATTGTTGAATCTTTGCTGAGGAAGTAATTTACCGTTGAGTCAGCCCGGTAATCTTCTGATGACCCGGTGGCTCGGTGCCAAGGGTAACATCCTCACCAACCCAGGCGCCAAAATTCTCTCCGGATCGCCCGCTGTGAATGATATCCCACATCTGTTGTGCGATCTGCTCGGGCTTTAACAACATGGTTGCTTGGGCCGGGGGGATCGTCTGCTTAGGAAAGAGATTTGCCAGCATGGGCGTCGCTACCGCCCCCATGGCCATGCCATTGACCATGATATTGTCGGGCGCAAGATGCTTTGACCAGGCGTCGGTAAATCCGTTGAGCGCCCACTTTGAAGCATTGTACAAGTCGGTTTGGCTGTTGTTGGTACCAGGGGACTTTGCTGGTAGCACGTAGTAAGTGGACATATTGATGATGTGGCCAAAGCCGTTTGCTCGCAGATGCGGGATGACCGATCGGGACAGCATGAGCAGACCGCGCAGATTTGTGTCCATAATGAAGTGCCAGTCTGCAAGAACTTGTTCCCAGGGGCTGTCCACAGGCGTTATTTTCCAGGTGGCGGCGTTGTTGACCAGAAGTGCGATCTCTCCCAGTTGCAGTGCCTGCGCGATCACCGATTCCACGTCCTCACGGCGACCCACATCTGCAACTCGGGGTTCTAAAACGTCCTGATTTTGGATGGCCGGATTGGTATCAAATGCCAAAACCCGCATGCCTCTTTCGTGCAGCAGCTTGGCACACGCCAGACCAATTCCCTGGGCAGCGCCGCTGACGATAGCCACTTTACCTTTCAGCGACGGGATTTCCTTGCTCATTGTGATTGTGCCAATTCTGTTTCCAGGATATAGCGGATCGGGTTGGGTGGTTCCAGCTGCACTGGTCGACCGATGCAAAAATTCATGTTTTGTGCGTTGCGACCGTCCGGACCCTCCCGCAGCAGTTCAACCAGCACCCGGGCGTTATCCTCCGCGCGCATCCAGCTGCTGACTTCCTCTTCGCTGGGGTTGTAGTTGTGAAATGAGCGCAACATGTGAGAATCCGTCGCACCCATACAAAATGCGTTCACGCGTATGTTGTGCGGACGCAAGTATTTAGCCCAGGCATAGAGGAATCCATTTAACCCCCATTTGCTTGCATCGTATAAGTCCATCGCGCTGCCACCCGAGGTAGGACGAGGTGGTTCTGCCCAGTGAGATGGGCAACTGGGGAGTTTAGGGCAGACGTTGTCTGGTGTACCGCAGGTCACCATATGATCGGTGGCGATATTGATGATATCACCGCCTGACCCTTGTTCGATCATGAGCGGGATCACCGCACGGCCAAACAGGTACGGGCCCTTCAAATTTGTGCCCACGATCGTGTCATAGTCAAAAAGTGATTTTTCCAGATCATCGTCTGCCTGACTTGCCCCCCACACGCCGGCATTATTGATGAGGATGTCGATGCCCTCGAGTTGTTCCATCGCACCGTCAACCACGTGGCGAACCAACTCCGGATCTGATACATCCCCTTGCCATGCAAATACCTCAACGGCGGTGTGTTCGCGTAATTGGCTTGCAAGTTCATCTAGTTCGGGGCGAATGTCACATAGCGCCAGATGCACACCCTGATTCGCCAATGCGCTCGCGTAAGCTTTCCCTAAGCCAACCGCGGCACCGGTGACAATGGCCCGTTTACCTTTGAGCGGGAAGATATCCTGAGACATATCGAACCCCTAAGAACCCCTTCGTCTAACTCTACCAGGGATTCTTAAGGGGTACGAAAGAGTTATGCGGCGCGGTAGTCCGTTTTGCCGGGCACGTAAGTGGCGACTCGTGGTGCCGGATTCAGGTAGACACAGAAGTCAGCGATTTTCTGGTCGGTTGAAGCCTGATCGAGTAATCGGCAAATTTCATCTGCGGTTTCAGAGAAAGTGATGCAACGCAGCATGGCAAATTCATCGCTCAGATGCGCGCCACCCATGGCATCAGCTTCTTCGTGATTAAATCTTGCGTAGTTGAAGTTAAGTCCCGGAGCGCCTGCTTCGAGCATCATGTTGATCACGGCGCTGGCATTCTCGCGATGCGCGATCGCGGATAGACATACCTGGTTGTTCAGAGGTACCACTCTAGAGAACTCTGTTAATCCCTGCCCGCGACCTTGGCCTGGCACGTCGAATACAGTTTGGTCGCGCCAATGCTGATGCCCAGCCAGATGGTCGATGGCGTTGATGATCTGTTGCATGCTCGCCTCGTGGTGATGATGGGCAACACGGCTTGGGAGGTTAAACATGCCCTTTGATATTGGCACACGATACATGAATCCGCGTCCAGGCATGTGAAGCTGGCCTGCGTCCGCCATGGTATCGAAAATGGTATCTGCGTCATCCTCTTCAGCAATAACAAGGAGGACCTCTTTTTCGTGTTCCTTTGTGATGCGCAACCATCCCAGGCGGTCTCGCAAACCGCGCCCTTCGCTGTAGAACACTATCGGGCCGTGAGCGCCCGCTCGAATCGCTGCTTTTGATACACGATCAGAATCCTGATGGCTGACGATGCAATAGATTGCTGAGAGGTTGTGGGTGAGATCCGCAGTGGATGACACCGTCTCATGTCCGGTGGTTGTGGATTGTCCCCAGTTATCAAAATCGGTGCCAAAATAGGCCTGTGAGCAAGGGCTGCTAAAAACAGCGCCGGTTGATTGCTTGTCCAGTCTGGCAGTCTGGATGATCTTTCGTTCGATCGCCTCCACCTGATTGCCAGGTGATAAAAGCTGCAGCATCGTTTTTGCCGGACTTATGGGTGGAACCCACCTCTTCCACCATTGATCTTGTAGCAGTGTGCCACGGCCTCCCCAAACCAGCGCACCGGTGTTCAGGTCGGTTTGAAGTGCTTCCGTAACCAGCCGTACCGATTGGCTTGGCAGGACAGCCGTTACTGTTGAATAAGTATCCTTCACGTCTAACATTATTTTGCCTCCGCTGGATCAAGAGCTGTGACTTCATCAATCCGGGTTTGTTGTTGCCGTTGCGTGTAAAGGCCGACAGATAAGACGGTCATGATCGGGCCGACTGATGCCAAAGCCAGGATGCCAAAACCATCGCTGACGCCGGGCACGTTAGCGCCAACGCCAAGACCCATGGCAAGCACCAATGGGACGGTTATGGGGCCGGTGGTCACACCTGCGCTGTCCCAACCGAAGTTGACGAAATCGTGTGGAGCCTTGACGGTAAGAACCAGCACCACTAGATAAGCGGGTGCCAACAACCAGAAAAGTGGCAGATTGAATGCAATTTTCATGACCCCGGTTGCTATCCCAAGACCAACGCCCAAGGCGACACTCTGCATCAGAAGTTTCTTGCGAAATGCGCCAACTGTGAGCCGTTCAACCGTTTCACCCAGCGCGTTCAGGGCGGGCTCTGCCAGGGTTGCTCCGTAGCCCAAAAAGAACGCAAACCCGATGGCGGTCAATTTTCCGGTAGCGGTCTCGAACAGTGGCCCTTCAACGTGATCAAGACCCCAGGGCATAATTTCGGCAAATGCAATGGGGATGTTGCTGCCAAGCTGTGCACCCAAAGGCGTCAGTCCCAGAATAATACCGAGTCCGAATAGGCTCATTCCCGCGAAGGCGAAGGTAATCCCCACGCCAACATCGTTCTGCGGATCGAGGTTTTGGCGTAGAACCATTCGCAACACAAAATATAAAAATATACACAAAGGTATGATGGCCCGTAGTGCATCGAATAGAGCAGTTTCGAAGCGCTCCCAAAAGTCGATGGTGGTATCCCAGGTTTGCGCGCCAACTATCGTAAAGTCTCGCTGATACACCTTCTCGACCATGATATTCGGTGATTGAAGGTGAATTTTTCCGTCGATCAGTTCTGCCTGGTGATCCTCGAAAGCCAGGCGGTACCCGTCTGGTAAATCACCCGTATTCAGATAGTGCTGATATTCGGTCTCCGAGATGGGCTCCAACGCTTTTTCAAAGTTACTTTGTTCCACCTGCTGCTCTTGCTGGTCAACAAGTTGACCACGATAGTTCTCGGCGCCGTAGTAGTCCGCCACGCTGTAGTGGAAGAGCGCTAACAGCAGTACAGCCAGGATAGGAAACAAGGACGCCAGAGTGACAATACCAAACCCTGAATTGCCAGCACTGTCATCACCGGTGCTGACGACCCTGCAAACGCCGATACCTAGCGCCAAAACTAAGGGTACGGTCACTGGCCCGGTGGTCACCGCGCCGCAATCCCAGGCCAAGCCAAGTACATCGTTAAGCACAGGAACGGTACTGAAATAAAATGAAAGCAGAAGCAAAACGAGGACTGCTGGTATTGCCATCCATTTCAGCGGCCAAGCGAAGAAAAAGCGCAGAACGCCCAACACAACGGCAAGTCCCACGCCGATCCCAACGCAGGTGACGAGTTGGCCGGAGAATTCGTTTAACAGTGAGTAGAGAAGCGGTGCATCATTCGCCTGAACGCCGGCGCCAGCGCTTTTCAATACCGCAATGGCCGGTTCGGCGAATGTGGCTCCAACACCCAACAGAAAAGCGAAGATTAATATTGTGGGCATGCGCGAATGCTTGGGAAGCACGCTGCCAATCTGTTCCCCTAAAGGCATCAAACCCAGGCGTAATCCCTCCATGAAAAACATCAGACCAATGGCCACGATGAAGATCCCCACGCCGATCATGGTTGCGTAGGCTATGGGTAGTTGCAGAACCAGCAACTGAAAAACGATTAGGTAGGCGACAATGAACCAGATACCTTCTACCTGGTTCATAAAATTGCGTTTGACGTATGGCCAGAGAATACGCAGGGTATCCTTAAGGCCTAAACTGAAGCGGTCTGATTCTGCTTTATTGTGCATTTGAAATCCTTCTCATATTGGGCAAGGAAAGACCGGGTCATGCGATCTCCATGTGAGTCACGTACTGAGCCAGAATCAGAAAATGGCCCTCCTGGCCATTTCTTCCTTGCTGGATTGCTATTGCAATCGCGCCAAAAGCCTCCGGTTGATGACATGGACACCTGTGTCCTCATTAACTCTAGTACACCAAGAACCAGATGCGGGATTGGTTACACGTTTGTGAGCGAGTCGTCTGTTTTGAACGAGTTGTAGCCGTCTTGGACAGGATTTGACAAAGGCGTCGATAGGCGGCGTCAATAAGATGACGCCATTTGAAGGGAACGAAGCTTGGTTAATGAACAGTGGTGGACTCGTCCATCACGATGCCAGTTTGGGTGAGCTGACCTTTGGCGCTGGCGAGCACAGCTGCAGCACTTTTTGAGTCGTTTGTAGAACTGATTCCAACACTCACAGAGAGAGCGCTTTTAGTCACAGGATCTACAAAATCCAGTTCATCGATAAGCCGACTCAACTTTTCGGCCACACGCTGAGCTCCGCCTGTGGCGGTAGCGGGTAGCACAATGGCGATATGGTTTTCATCAACCTTAAGTGTGCCGTCAGCTTCTCGCAAGGAGTTCCCCAGCCGAATTCTCAGCTCGGACATGATTCGCCCAGGTAAAGCGGTGTCGCCCTGGGCTTGAGCGGTGTCCAGTCCATCGATACGCGCCAGGACCAGAGCGTCTGACATTTTTTTGTCACCAATCAACGAGTTGGTGGTGGGCTTATGGTTCAAACCATAAAACTGGTGTGCGTTGCGCAAGGCGTTTGCGGCCAGGGTAAGCAGTTCCTCGACCACCTCACGGTCATGGGGGTTCAAAGGTTCGTCAGATCCTACCGCGATGGTGCCAGCGGTTTCGGTTTGGCTGGTTAAGCGTAACTCATAGGTCATTGAGTGAGTGGTTTGCTCGCCTATTTCCAGCAGGAAGTGTGGTTGTTCATTGCTGTAATGAACGTAGGTGACCTGAGTTAGAGCATTCATGTAGGTAAACAATCGTTGTACGACGGCTTCGATATCCAGGTCGCTGTGCAGCGAGCGGGTAATCATTAAGGCGGATTCGGTTTCCAGGCGCTGCATCTCGGTGGGTGCGCGCTGAACTTGTACATCTTTCATACTACTCTCAAGTTCCTGTTTGGGGTCCTATTTGGATTGCCGTTTGCCTGGATTCTTAACTCAGGAGCACATCCTTACGATAGGCCTAAGGTATTGTGCCTGATCCGAACAGGGTACCTGCGGTGACTTTGTAAGCGCTTGTGGCTAGTCGTAAGTTAAATGTGAACCTAAACGACCAGGTCATCAGCGCTCATACATGGCTCTTAGCGCGTTGCGCATGTCTGTGGGGTGCTCTGAAGCAGTAAAGTCGATTACCTTTGGCCAGCCGTCAGCAAGCGCGCTGAGTGACATGTCCTCTGTGGGGTTCAGGCGCAGCCCTTTGCTCCGTTCCCAGCGTAGTTTTTTGAAACTGCCTGCAGAAGCTTCGAACATACCGCCGGTTTCTGTGCACTCAGGGTGAGATAGATAGGCGATCAGGGGGGCGATATATTCGGCCTTGATCAGTGATTTGAAATCTTCGTCCATATTCGCGCTGTTCAGCTCGGTGGCGCCAAAGGGGGCAACACAATTACAGCAAATATTGGCCGCAGCACCCTCCAGCGCGATGGATTGACATAAACCGTACATGCCCATCTTCGCTGCGGCGTAGTTCCCTTGTCCAAAATTGCCGTAGAGTCCAGCGGATGAGGAAACGAAGACTAATCGTCCGCCACCTTGTTCTTCGAATGACGCCCAAGCTGCCTGGGAAAGTTGGTAGCTGGCTTTAAGATGCAGGTCGAGTACTTCATCCCACTGGGTTGAAGTCATTTTGCGAATGGTCTTATCGCGAACAAATCCGGCGTTGTGAACAATGGCGTCGATTCTGCCCGCTTGGGACAGGACTTCCTCAACCAGTTTTTGCCCCTGCTCAGCGGGCCCTGGTACGTATAATGCTTGGTGACCAGCGTTGCTCAGCGCTTTAGTTAAATTTTCGCCGGCATCATTTGAGCCGGTGCTGTTGATGGCAACCGTTGCACCCGACTCCGCCAGATAGGTTGCAAAAGCGGCGCCCAATCCTCGACTGGCACCTGTCACCAAAACCACTGTTTCTTTAAATTTCAAACCCGACCTCCTGCTCCCACTAATATAGGGTATTTTCCTTTGTGGATCTTCTACGCGTAAGCTACATTGCGCAGCTTATATGTGGTTGAAAAATCTGACATATGGCCGTGCAATTCTCCTAGGGCTTGCCACTTTATTACTTGGTGGTGGCTGTGGGGGAGGCGGCGGTGGAAGCGCAGGCGATGCTCAAAGCGGCACAACCAGTCCACCTGAGCCGACCAGACTCTCCGTGATCGATTCAACCCCGGACGGGTCCGGATCAACCGTAGATGCAACCCGTGCCGGAATTCGATTCGTCCATCCGGGGTTCGCAGATTTACGTTTGAGTAACTCTGGTGCATGCGTCAGCGACAAGGTCGCTCGGCGAGATTTGACAGGGTTGGCCAACAGTGAATTTGATGCTCTGTTTGAGCATGTGTTCGATTGCTCGCCGCTGACGTCTAATCAATCTGTCGAAGTTGAGAAGCGTGGAGAGCGTGGTGGTGTTGAATACGTGGTGAGCCACGATTTTACCCATGCAGGTATGGGTAGCGGTGAACTGGTCGGTCTGGGTGCCATCAACGTTAGCCCCGCGGAAATTGCAAGCTCATTCCAAAGCTACTTAACCGGGGAGTTATTCAACGAACTGGATTTGCCTTTTGATCAGCGTTTGTTGGTGGTAGCTGCCGCAATTGAGGCGATAGCGGGATGGACCAACTTAAGTGATCCCCAGACGACCCAAGGCGTAGTGGCGCGAAGAGTTTCCTATCCGGCGGCCGACCCCTTCGGTGCAGCAACGTCAGCGGTCACCGGTCTGGTGGTATCACCGGCTGTTGCCAGCACAAGTCCCAGACGTGGGGTTGTCGTGCTTGCACATTCAACCGGATCTACGCCGGGAGATCTTGAGCTTTCTAATGCCTGGTATCTGTTAGCTAATCTTCTGGCATCCCATGGATATCTCGTTGTTGCTGCAGATAACTGGGGGCGTGGAGGAACGAGTGAGTTCCCGGAAACCTATCTGTTAGGGTTCAGAACGGCACAGAACAATATCAACCTTGTTCGTTCAGTTGTGCGTGATGACGATTTTGCTCAATTCCTTCCCGGAGGGACGGTGACCCCGCTGATTCTTGTCGGTTACTCTCAGGGTGGCCATAGCGTGATGGGCATATGGCATCAATTGAGTTTGTCGGCTGCCTCTGATCTTGAAGTTATTGAGATCTATGCTGGTGGTGGTCCCTACAATCTATACAGCACGTTCAATGGGGTGATGCAATTTTTGTCTGACAACTGTATCGACGATGCTTACTGTATCAACGTCGATGAAGCAGTGACGGTCCCATTTGCAACAAACAGGATCCTTCCAGGCGTCCTGGAGTATACCGAGTCCGGTTACACCCTTGATGATATTGTTAGCGAAGGGGACCTTGCGACTGATTTTATTGATGATTACAGCAGTGGTGATGCATCGGCCGACTCTCTTAAGATGTTGTTGCAGCTCAATAGTTACACCAACATAACTAATCTGATTGAAGTGTACGCTCCTGCGGCACAGTTACACTTGTATCACGCGCCTCAAGATCTACTGGTTCCATATGCGAATCAAATTGAATTAACTGCTTTGTTTTCAGGTCATGTCAGTACCACAACACACGAGGACATATGTAGTGGTACTGTTTACGAAGCCATCGCCACGGTGACTGACGTGGTTGGAGTGATTCATAGCATCTGTGGCATTGCCATGGTCAACCATGTAGTTGGTCAGCTGCGTTAAGCACCCTCAGACTCGACACGTTTCCTAAGCGCTCTAATTTGATCTGTGTATTTGTCTTTGGGGTAGAACTCGTTCAGTTTTTCCAATGTCTCTAGGGTCTGTGACCATCTGCCCTCTTCGTGGTATAGGTGTGCTAACAAAAGCCACCAGTTTTCTCGAATTTCGACGGAACGTTGATCAGCTTCCAGCAATCCTTGTTCGAGGTGTATGATCGCTTGAGGATAGTTGTTGAGCTTATAGTTAGCCTGACTTATGAATATCAGCGGTATGGGTCCAGGATCTTTTGCCTGCCGTTTCCATTGCGTCATATATTCTAACGATTTGTCGTAGGCAGTATTCGCAAAAGAAAGCTGCGCCAGAGTGTATAAAGTTGTACCCAAAAGCCCTGGCGGAATGTGGGATGGCTGACTGACAACTACTTTGTACTCTTCAATAGCTCGTCCGTAGTCTCCTTCCTTGAACGCAAGAAAGCCTGCGAGATTGTGGATTTGTGCTATTTCGTTGGCGTTCAAATCGGGCAGCGATTTCAGGCCTTTTAGAATCTGGTGCGCATCTGGATAGGCTTTGTTTTCAATCGCATCGTAAGCCAGGCTCAGGGTGTCGAAGTGTGCTCGATCTATCGCTGGCACAGGGGGATGTTCAACCGACGATCCTCCCTTCAATTTGAACGTTACTCGATTGCGTACGCCACGAACCGCATGTGCATGGCCCTGGGTTACGGCGGGTTTATAGCGATAATAAGAAATAGACTCTACGGCCGCGGTATCGAATATCTCTGCAGGTTCAGAGTCGACAACGGTGATGTTTTCTGGTTTGCCTTGGGCGTTGATATCAAATTCAACTTCAACATAGCCTTCGACACCAGCTTCCCGCGCTTGGGGAGGATAAACCGGAGCGACCTTGACGATGGGTAGAACGCCACCGTCAGGTGAAAGACCGGCCTTTTCGGGAGCGCCAATGGCGAACTTGGTCAGAAAAATGGGTGCGCAGAAAAGGGCAAACGCACCGGCCACACGTACTTTGGATAATCTATTCATAGGAGTATGCCTTCCATGTTGATTCAGGAGTGAGTTGATGCGGAAGGGGAGGGTTTTTGGCGCAGCCATTGCTGGTTCATGCCTTTCGTTCCTGGCCAGAGCCAGCAGCAAACTAGCGTACCCTACTTTGTTATGGTTTTTGTTGATCACAATGTCATCACAAGCTACTTCGGCTTGAAGTTTGATCTGACGTTGAGAAATCCAAATCAGGGGGTGCCACCAAAAGAAGCAAAGCACCAGCCCGACTAGAATATGGATAAGCGTATCCTGGCGTTTAATGTGTGCCAGTTCATGGCAGATGGCGCTTTGCCTTTCTGACAAAGTCCACCGTTTCCAACCGACCGGGACGACGATTGCCGGACTTAAAACCCCAAAGGTTAGCGGCGATGCCACCTCTTTTGATTCACTCAGCACGACTCGATTGAAATGGCTGATTGAGCTCAAGCGTTGATAATTGGTTCTATCCGAAAATCTATCGGCGGTAATTTTCAGTTTTGCGAACCACACCAAAGTCAAAAAAGCGGTGACCGACAGATAGAAAATCATGACCAAATTTGACCAGTTAAGCTGCCAGGCAGGATGTGTCGTCATGGGAGCAACGGTCTCGCGCACCACGGTTTGCAGCGCGCCGAGTTCAATTTCGGAAAGAGGGACCAGAGTTTGTGGATTTGCCTCCACTGTGATCAACCCGGGTAGCCAATGCGCAAGAAGCGCCAGCGGCAAACAAAAAATTGTCAGACACAAAATCAGATGTTTTTCTGCAGCGGTAAAGAAGGTGCAGCGGTTTGCAGCCAAACCGATCGCGAGCAAGACCGTCGTTTTGAGGAGCGCGTAGATCATTCCTGCTTCCTCCTTGTCCTTGCCTGGGCGATCTGCTCCTCTATTTCAGCTAACTCCTGGTCGGTGAGATTTTCGGCGGTAGCGTCGAACAGGGCGCTGAAGGCAGTTGCTGTTGAGCCTGCAAAAAAGATATCGACCAAGCGTTGCCAGGCTCGCGATACGGCATGCTGTTTTGCTTCGGCAGGAGAATAAATATACTTTGCGCCCTG
This sequence comes from Pseudomonadota bacterium, assembly GCA_039028095.1. Taxonomy (GTDB): domain Bacteria; phylum Pseudomonadota; class Gammaproteobacteria; order Pseudomonadales; family Azotimanducaceae; genus UBA4421. The sequence continues at coordinate 134,514 of JBCCIU010000008.1, read as the reverse complement.
CATTTCATAACGAGCCAGGTCCTTCTTTTCCAGCCTTTGCAACAACATGCGTGTCGCGGAGTACGAAGGTTTGTCAGGAAGCTCCAATTGAACGTCTGCGACGCTGGCTTTACCGCGGCGATGCAAAATATCCAGAACTTGACGCTCACGCTTTGGTAGCGGACCGTTGCTGCGGGCTGCGCCCGTCTTATTTTTGCGAGGCTTTTTCACTTAGCTTGCGTCCTGTATGTGCACATTTATGTTCATAGTGAACAAAAATATGCATTTACCAACGCAGAGTCAAGTAGTGATTTGGTCGGCGGGTGTTGCCCCTAGCGGACGGCCAGTGCCTTAGGCTATTCCATGCACAATGACGCCAATACGTCAGCCAGTCGGTCTTCGTCGTAGCCGAGAATCTCCATCAGTACTTCAATGTTGTGCTCACCGGTAGCGGGCGCACCGCGACTGATTGCGGCAGGAGTTCCGAGCAGGTGAAAGCGGGTGTTTTCTACAATAGTGTCTCCAGCGATAGACTGGGGAACAGTAACGTAGTGATTTCGGTGTTTCAGCTGGGGGTCGTTCCAGCACCGTTCCGAATTTTGCACGGTGTGTGCGGGGATACCCGCAGAAATCAGATCCTTCTCCAAGTCTTCGGGCGCAAAATTGTTTGTCCACGCGGCCATCGCATCATCCAGAGTATCTTCATGCTGTCTGCGATCGGAAAGTTGTGCGAGGTCACCATCCGGCGCAGCATCTCCCATCAGATTTTTTAGGGCCTCCCATTGCTCATCAGATTCGCAGGCGATAGCGATCCAGGTGTCTTCGCCGGCCACCGGATAAACTCCGTGAGGCGACATGTTTAGGTCGCGATTACCCGTTCGGGACCAGATATTTCTATTAACCTCGTAGTCAAGAATGGCCGGTACCAGCATGTGAATAGCGGCCTCTGCCTGAGATACATCAATGTGTTGCCCCTTACCTGTTTTGTCCCTCATATGCAGGGCAGAGAGCAGGCTCGCGAGCATAAATCTTGGAGACACCCCGTCCGTATAGGCAAGGTAAGGTCCGGCGGGTGATCGATCTGCCCACCCGGTCAGTTCATAAAATCCCGTGATCGCGGCGGCCATATTGCCGTAGCCGGGGACCTGAGCTCTTGGACCCGATTGTCCCATCAGGCAGCTGGAAAGCATGATCAGATCTGGGTTTACGGATTTCAGCGTGTCGTAGTCCAGGCCCCAGGCTTTCATCGCCTTGGGCGAAAAAGACTCAGTAACAACATCTGCCCATTTAACCAGATCCAGGATCACCTCCCGTCCCACTGGATTGTCGGGGTTGACCGTGATGCTCATCTTACCCGTGTTGAAGTCGGCAAAAGGCAAAGAGTGTTCCGGGGTCATTTCTCCGTCTTTGAAAGGTGGGGACGTCCGTGCGGGTTCAAGCTTTGTGGTTGATTCCACGCGTATCACCGTAGCACCGTAATCCGCCAGCACCCGGGTGCAGAATGGCCCAGCGATGACCCACATGAAATCCAGAACTTTCAGGCCCTCTAAGGGTTTGGTCGAATTAGGCTCGGTGGGATAGGTCTGTTCTGGGCGATTTTCAAATGCGGAAAAGCTGTTCAGTCCGGGTGCCGGCGCAGGTGGCGGCAATTTGGTTTCGGTCAACTTTGCGAAAGCGCCGGGTACAGCAACGGTGCTGGCGTCATGCGCCTGTTGGCGCCAGAAATTGCGTTCTTGGAAGTGTTTTTCTTGCAGAAGTCCCGCGATATCAAAAGTCGGGGCAATATAAATCCCGCGGCTCAGCCCTTCTTCAAACAACTCATTCTGAGTACGCGTGACTGTAAACGCCTCTACTTTGGCGCATAGCGCTTGATAGGCCTCCGGTGACTCCATACCCAGACTCATGGCCATGACGCGGGCTCCCCAATCCTCAGCAACGTCTTCTTCCGTGCAATGACCCGTGTCAAATAACCATTGCAGGAGTCGTTTGTTCGGCTCGCTGAACGCCGGGCCGAACAGGAAAGTGATGGCCACGTAGCCATCTTTGCAGGGCCAGGTGAGACGAATTGGAAATGCCGCGGCCAGTCCTCCGGCCACACGGCGCACGGTTGTATCGGAGTTGTTCGGGTGTGAAAGAATACTTGATAGCGCAGCCTGCGCACTGGATTGTTGGGCCGAGACATCAACTTGTTGCCCTTCAGCCCCCTGATCACGTGCCCGCAAGGCTAACAAGGTTGCAACAGCAGCATCCGCGCCGGCGTGTAAATAGCTCTGCGGTACGCTGGTGCGCACCGGCGCTCTGTCAGCGTCTCCTGCCAGATCGTGCGTACCACTGGCTGCCCACACGGTTAAATCGGTCGCTGGCCAATCAGCCTTTGGACCAGTCATACCGAATGGTGTGATTGCAACGCAGATAATTTGCGGGTTTATCGCTTTCAGAGAATCGTAGGCGACACCAAAGCTGGAACGTTCGTTGGCGGCGTATGACTCGATAACTACATCTGCCTGGCGAACCAGTTCTTGGAAGGTTGTTTTATCTGGACTTTGTCTGAGATCCAGTTGTGCACTTTGTTTCCCTTGAGCGTACGCGCTCCACCACAGGCTGTTTTGTGCATGATCAAAAGGTGCCAGCTGGCGCGCCGATGATCCGCCAGGAGGCTCTATGGCAACCACTTCAGCGCCAAGCTGAGCCAGAAGATACCCACAAAACATCCCGTTCTCATTCGTGAGATCAAGTACCCGAACTCCCTCCAGCATCTTTTACTCCCCTGTCTGTTAGGAAAATTACCCTAACGTAAGAAAGATCCAGATGCTATGACCCTTCAGCACAGCCCGGCGCGCTATGAACAGTTGTGACCTTGGCGGCAGACCAGCACGTCACAGGGTGTCCAATTCAACACAGCGCGGGCTGTTGAACCAAGGATCAGGCGGTTTAATGTTCCTCGCTTATTGCTACCGATGACGATCAGGTCAGCCTGCATCTCCTCGGCTGCCTGGATAATCATCTCCCGAGGGTCACCACGGACGATGGCAATTTCGGATTCAGTAAATCCATGGCTGTCGGCGTTGGCCTGCAGCTTGGCTGTTACTTCATGATTCAGCTCTTCGTCCAGCTGTGTCAGTGATGCGCTGGTGCAGTGTCCTGTCTCCGACATGGCAAATACGGTGTGAAGTGGGATGGTTACGCTCAGCAATTTGTATTCGGCATCTGCGGCCAATTGGCGCGCTTTGGACATAACGGTGTTGCTCAGGTCAGATGTATCCAGAGCCACTAATACTCTTCGGTATGGTATGTCGGAAGAATCGGGGTGCACTGCCAGAATATCTCGATCGCAGTGATTCATCACCGCATGCGTGGTGGAACCCAGAAGGCGATCCAAGCCTTTTCTATTGTGTACTCCCATAACGATCAGGTTGGCATCAAGCGCTTCCGCCTTAGTCACAATTTCGTCTGACGGCTGGGCGAGTTCCACACTTATCTCACCCACCGACGTACCACACGCCATTTCCTCCAGGATTTGTTTGTTGGCTGACGCCTGCTGTTGCTCCCATTCCACCGATCGCTCAGTGATTGGCGAGAAATTGAGATCAGCGTAAAGCTGTGTCAGGGGCTTTACCACGTTAATTAAGGACAGAGGCTGCTGAAACTGGCGTGCTACCCGGTCCGCGACTTTCATCACGTGCCGACCTTCCTGGTTCGCTTCGACGGCCACAAGAATTGGTTGAGTGTGCATGTCTCCCCCTTTGTTTGTTTAACCCACAGCCCAGTTGAGGACGTTAAGGCCCAGGATGATGAAGCCAGCGCCAACGCCAAGGGTGACGACAGCAACGGTTAACGTTTTTGATGGACTTTCTAAAAACATTGTTGAACCTCGTTTGTCGAGTCGATTGAACAGGGCTACATCATGTCGAGTGGACGCATCTGCTTGAATACGGGATGTCCGAAGCCAGGTCTGTGCCGTATAAGGGGATTCCCCTATGGCTGCGAGGAACAAGCCCTGACAAGCTTTTTGGCCCATACCTACACACTGGATTGTTGTGTGGTTTCTTTTACTTCAGGTTTATGTGATTTACGGCTGTGAATTGGCAAGAAGAATCAATATGGCTAAGCTCTGCTGAGGTGGTGGGCGCAGAGGTTGCGTTGGACATAGAAGGGCAGGAATGGTTAGCACTTAACGCAGCATCCGTCCTGGATGCGGTTGTTGACGCCATTGTGACGATGGATGCCAGCGGCAACATCCAATCGGTGAACCAGGCGACAGAGCAGCTGTTTGGCTATTCGGACACCCAGCTAAGGGGGCAAAAAGTGACCCTGCTTATGCCGGAACCCTACCGATCATCTCATCAGGGCTATGTGGAAAATTATCTGAATTCAGGCAAGGCGCAGATTATCGGCGTCGGCCGAGAACTGTCAGCCCTGCACAAAGATGGGTATGAGTTTCCAATATATCTGGCTGTGAGTGAGATACCTGGTCAAAAGTACTTTGTTGGAATCATTCGTGACCTTACCGAGCAAAAAGCGGCCCATACGGCTTTGGCCGAGCAAAAAGAAAGGGTTGCCCAGGTGGGTCGTCTGGCGACCATGGGTGAGATGACAGCCAGCATTGCACACGAGATCAACCAGCCACTCACTGCCATAGCCATGTATGCGCAAGCAGTGGTCCGGCTGCTGGGTAAGTCGAACATCAGCGATGAGAAGATCGAGGATGCCATACACAAAATAAGTAGCCAGGCTCTGCGTGCCGGTGCGGTGATAGAAAGAATTCAACGGTTTGTGCATAACGAGTCTGGCGAGCGGGTAGAGACCGATCTCAATCAGCTGATTAGCGAGATAGATCATTTGGCACAAGGTGATGCCAGGCTACATGGGGTAACGTTGAGTCTGCAGTTGAGTGACGACCTGCCCGCTGTGCTGGCTGACCCAATTCAGATCCAACAGGTGTTACTTAATCTAGTCAGGAACGGTATTGATGCGATGTATGAAATCGACTGCCGAAACGGTAACACGATCATCATTCACTCCTGTTGCGTAGATGATCGCTATGTGGAGGTGTCTGTGCATGACTGTGGGCTAGGCGTTCAACAACATGACGATCAAGTGTTTGCGGCCTTTCAGACCACTAAGCCGGATGGTATGGGGATGGGGCTCGCCATATGTAAATCTATTATGGAAGATCATGGTGGCTCAATTGGTTTCTACAACAAAGAAGGTAACGGCGCCGTGTTTTCCTTTCGCTTACCGATCAAGTATCCAGATCTGGGATAGCCATGATTGATGCAAAGACGTCTGTAACGGGTGAGGTTTTTGTCGTTGATGACGATGAAAGTGTTCGTGATGCGGTGAGTTTGTTGTTGGACTCTGTAGATCTACCTCATAAGGTTTTTGTCGACGCTCAGGCGTTTCTGGACTGGTGTCCCGATCAAGCCAGAGGCGTCCTGGTGTTGGATATCCGCATGCCAGGCATGAGTGGACTAGAGCTGCAGTTAGAGCTGCGGCGACGCGAGATTATGTTACCCATTATTTTTATTACAGGACATGGCGATATACCCATGGCGGTCGAAGCAATGCGTCGGGGTGCGGTGGACTTCATTCGCAAACCGTTCCGTGACCAGGATCTTTTAGACAGAATTCATGAGGCCCTCAGCCTCGAAGCTGAAGCATTTGATCAAAAGGTTGATGCTGGGTCGCTGCAGACTATTGCAGATGAGTTGACTAAAAGAGAATTTGAGGTCTTTGCGCGAGTGTGTGATGGTCAAGCGAACAAGGTGATTGCCATAGAGCTGGGCATCAGTGAGCGCACCGTTGAAATTCACCGCGGACAGGTGATGCGTAAAACCCGATTGCGATCTCTGGCGGAACTGGTGCGCTTGAAAATCCGCTTCGAAGAAATGGGTATTAAGCAGTCCGCGCGTTAAGCGGCCTGGCGATCTAACAACCGCATGCGCATATAGGTGATACCTGGTGCCAGAGCCCAACACCATGCCATCTCCGTCGTCTCGTTTGCCTGAATATCACATGTCCTAACGGTATCAATAAGCGCTTCCAGCCACAGATCAAACATTTCTGGTTGGATGGCTAAGCCGCAGTGGATTTTTGCGATTCGTTCAAGTTCCGGGCTGGGTCGTCCGGTAACGTAGAACGTAACCAGTTGAAACAGAGACCGCTTCAACATCTGCACCTGAGTCGACATATCGGTATTGCGGAACAGCACGCGCACGTTGTCGTTTTTCAAAAAGTTCTCGTAAAAAACCTCAAAGAACACTTGGCTCGATTTGCTCGATGCCACGTCTGGTCCAAACAAACGACCGTAGCTGTCTTCAAAAATTGGATTGTTGAGTGTCATCTCTTGAGTTAACCAGTTTGCAAACCGACTCAATATCAGGGGAACCCCGTATTTTTTGTAGGTTGCGTTGTGGAAACCTCGGATAGGGCATCCTGCTGGTACGGGGTTCAATTAGAAGAAACTATTAGAGGTCATGGCATGACAGGACGCAAACACATACAACGTATTTTACTGGTTTTGGACAAGCCGAACCGTCCCCAGACAGCGTTAAAACGAGCGTTGCGAGTTTTTCACGATGCGCGCCACGCTGTTTCATTGGAGCCGGTGTCGTTCCTGCATAGCAACATAGCGGATAGTGGCTTAGCTTTTGATCCAAAGGAAAGGTCAGCCATTAAGAAAACCTTGATCCAGCAGCGTAAGGAATGGGTGCGGGATCTGCAGGTACAGCACTGCGAACTCAAGCCGATCAGGGTTTTGTGGGAACATGACCTGGCTGGTTGGATCCAGAACAACAGTGATCAATTTGACCTTGTGATAAAAACTGCTGGAGGATCTCGGGGTGTTAGATCCGCTTCCGATTGGGCCTTGTTAAATAGCTGTCCGACCGACTTGTTGCTGGTTGGACATCGCAAGGTTCGCCAACCGAGGTGCATTCTGGTTGCTCTGGATTTAGATCATTCAGATCGGGTGCATTCTCAGTTGAACAAAACTGCCCTGGAAAGAGGTACGCAGATGGCTGAGCTAAGTGAAGCTGAATTGCATACAGCCAGTGCGGTAGAGGTATCCCCTGCTCTGGTTGATTTGGACATTGTTAATGAAAGGAGTGCTGTTCGTCGTGTGGCCGCCAGAACGAAAGATGTATTGGACAAAATGTTAGCCCCATACAAAATTCCAAAAAGCCAACGTCACTTTCCGGTTGGGAGAATCGGCCAGGCAATGGCGGATTGCGCGAAAGCTGTCAAAGCTGATCTTTTGGTAGTTGGTACACGGGCCCGGCCGATTGCCCAAACACTCGGTTTAGGGAATTCGGCACAGCGTATTTTGCGCAAAGCGCCCTGCGATATTTTGGCGGTTCGACCCAGCTAAAGGTCCCAGCTAAAGGTCAAGGAAAGAGCGTATATAACCTGCGACTTCCTGGTGGTGTTTGGGCTCCAGATGAATATGGTGTGGGCCGTCCATCTCCTGGACCCTTAGATTCGGGTGGGTTGCCGCCACGTGTGGCACTTCACCGCGATACCACTCATCACCTTGGTTGGCCACAATCAGAAGCGACTCCACCTCGCAATGCGATAGCAACTGATCGATGTATTCTCTGGAAGGGCGAAGTGGGCTTGGATAGCGGATCCGGGGGTCGGTACACCAGGTTACACCACCCTCTACGGTGATATGGCCTCGAGCTACCAGGGAGCTTGCAGCTGCAAATGATTGATCAGTGGCCTCGCTGACTCGATTAGCCATGGCCTCCACATCCGCGAATACCTTAGGCTTGATGTGAGAAGTCAGCATCTTGGTGAGGCCCTCCCGTGTTTGTTCAACACGCTCATCCATTTCCAACTGACCCGTAGCCAATGTGCCGTCGATCATAATGCAGTGTCCTATACGACCCGGGAACAGACACGAGACTTCGGTGCTGATTTGCGCGCCCATGCTGTGTCCCATCACGCTGAACCGATCCCATCCCAGGACTTGGGCGGCGGCAATGACATCTTGTACGTCGTCGATTTGATGGTAGTGCGCGCCGGGTGCGCGGTGGTCTGAGAAGCCATGGCCAGCAAAATCCAGCGCCACCAGATTGAGCTCAGGCAATAGGGGGGCCAAACGATCAAACGTATTTGCGTTGTCCAACCACCCATGCAGGGCCAGATACTTTGGACCTGCAGAGTTTCCCCAGCGTTTAGCGGCCAAGGTCCTGCCAAACACCTCCAATCGAATATCCTGACCTTCGTACTTTGTTGCCACGCGAAAACCTCAACTTCAAGAAGGCGCGCATTGTACGCAGGTCATGGACAAGGTGTTAGCTAATCTGGGGCACTATTTTTTTGGAGCTGCTTGCACGCAGCTGACTCACCATTTCCTGAGCGGTCCGGTTGGGAATGTCCATCTCGGTGAGGAGGGCGGTGGCCAGCTGTAACCCCGATTCCAGCACTTCCGGGACTGCGATTGTAGCGCCTTGGCTTATAAAAGCGTCGGCTTGGGTTTCGTCGTGGGCGCGCACCAGGACAGGGAGGGCGGGGGCCACCAGCCTGGCAGCATGGATAATCTGCTCAATCGTGTTTGGATCATTAATGCAGATCACCAAAGCACGAGCCTTATCCGCACCAAATTTCCTGAGCACCTGGGAGTGTTGTGCATTGCCCAAGTGCACGACTTCCGACGTTTCCGCATTGGCCTTGGTGTCCCGGTCAATCGCGATGAACGGGATATGAGCAGTATTCATCAAACCGCTGAGTAAACGTCCGGTGCGTCCAAAGCCAACCAGTATGACGTGATCGGCGATATCGTCGTCGATGGTCGTTTGTGCACTCTCCCCTGGGGTGTCTTCGCGTTCCCCGATCTTGCGCGACCAAGCAGCCATGGCGGGCGTGGCCATCATGGTCGCGCCGACCACCATCAGCATAAACTGTCCGGTATCTTCAGGCAGCAGGCTGAAAGTCATTGCCATACCGATGACCACAAAGGCGAACTCGCCACCCTGGGCTAGGATTACGCCGGTTTCACCGGCGTGTTGCCAGTTGAAGCCGAATACCCGTGCAATCAGCGTTGTAATGGTTGCTTTTATGGCGAAGAGACCCGCTGCAGAAGCAAGGATCCAGCCTGGAAAGTTAGCCGCTTCTGCCAGGTTGATACCCATGGCGACGGACATGAAAAACAGCCCCAACAACAGTCCCTTGAACGGCTCGATATACAGCTCAATATCATGTCGATATTCGCTTTCTGAGAGTAACAGGCCGGCCAGAAACGCGCCGAGTGCGGACGACATACCAGCGATATGGGCCACACCCGCCGTGGCGATGACGATCAGTAAAGTTGCTGCCAGGAGCAATTCCGGCGACTTCTGTCTGCCAACAAAGCGTAAGAAAGGTTTCAGTAACGTGGTACCAATGACGTAGATACCGACGATGGTGACCAAAGCCAATGTCAGGGCAAATCCTAGTTCAGCTCCCAGCGTGTCACCTGAAGCCGTTCCAAAACTTACCACCAGAAACAGGAGTGGAATAACCGCCAGGTCCTGGGCTAAGAGAATAGAGAAACTTGCGTGACCTGCGGGACTGCCAAAACGCCCCTGATCGACCAGCAGCTGCAGTACCATGGCTGTGGAAGACAAAGCCAGGCACCCACCCAATATGATCGCCGCGGCCATAGAATTGCCCCAAAGGTAGGCGATGATGCCGATAACCACGGCGGTGACCAATACTTGAACCGAGCCCATACCCAGCACCAACCTGCGCATGGCCCAAAGCCGTTCCAGAGACAGTTCCAGACCAATCATGAACAGTAAAAAAATAATACCCAGCTCTGCCAATAGGGCCACTTCCGATGGGTCCGAAATTACCAGGTACTGCAACCATTCCTGACCAGGCATCAGGTTAGAGGTCCCGTAGGGTCCAACGATCAGACCCACAATGATGAAGCCCAGAATTGGACTGATCTTAAAGTGCTTGAAGATGGGCACCACCAGACCTGCAGCGACTAGGAAGATGATCAGGTCTTTGAGTATTTGTTGTTCCATCGAGACGATTGTAGCTAATGGTCCGGAGGCTGCGAAGTGTGGGGTCTTTACTACACTTCTTACAATGAATGCGCTGAAGCAGATCGACGACTTTTGGAACTATCGCCCCCTTCTTTGGGGGGTGGTGCTGCTGTTCGTCTCATTCTTCCTGTGGGCCGCGATTTCACAGATTGATCAACATGTTGTTGCTGCCGGTAGGATTGTTCCTGCAGGCAACGCACGCACCGTACAACACCTGGAAGGTGGGATCGTGCAACAGATTCTGGTGCGAGAAGGCCAGACTGTGAAGCGCGGAGAGACCCTGTTTTTGGTTGCGAATACCATGGCTAAAAGCCGGCTGCAGGAACTTGAATTGGAGCTGTCGGCGCGCCAGGTTGCCCGAATTCGCATTCAGACCGAGCTGGATCAACAAGACGCCATGAATGTGCCCGAATTGTATTTGTCCGAGCACCCGGACCTTGTTGCTGGTGAACAAGTCTTGTTTAAGGCGAACAGAAAACAGCATCTTGAATCCATGCGGGCATTGGAAGAGCGGCGGCGACAAAAAGACTTGGCTCTGGATGCCTTGGTCGCGAAAGTAGACAACCTTGAGAAAGAACAGGCGATTTCTGCTCGGCAAGCCCAGCTCAAGCAAAAGCTCTTCAAATCTGGCGCTACCAGTGAGGCTCAGTATCTGGCAGCCTTCAGCGCCCATCGCAAACTTGTGACGACCCTGGAACAGGCCAGAAATGAAATGCCCATAGTTCGGGCGGAGCTGCAGGAATTGGACAGCCGCTTGAGTGAAAAGGAGCAGGAACATTTTGCGGGTTTGTCAGAAACGCTCAGTCAGACTGATCTTGAAATAAAAACGCTGTCGGAACGCGCTCAAGCGTTGCGGGATGAAGTGACCCGGTCCGCCATCGTGTCACCTATTGCGGGCACATTGAATAAGCTCTACATCCATACCGAGGGTGGGGTGATACAAGCTGGTGCACCGGTGGCGGAAATAACGCCAGCAGAAGAGGCGCTGGTGGTGGAAGGGCAAATCAGTATTGCAGATCGTGGCAAGGTTTGGCCCGGGTTAAGCGTGATGACCAAAGTGTCTGCATACGACTTCACTATATTTGGCGGGATTGGTGGTGAGCTGACTTATATCAGCCCAGACAGCTTCGTCGATAAGCAAAATATCGAACACTATAAGGTGCGGGTAGAACTGGCAGACAGCCATATCCTCAACTATCCAGATTTGCCGCTACGGCCAGGTATGACTGTGGAAGTGAGCATCTTGACCGGTAAACGATCGGTGCTGGCTGCCTTGCTCAAGCCGGTGACGGACATCAGTGCCCGCGCATTGCGGGAAACCTAATTGAAAGGACAACAAAACATGGATCTAAAACTGGAAACAACCGGGCTTTATGAAAAGCCAATGCTGATTCAACCTTCCCAGCATGGACAGCTGCGCCTGAAACAGCAAACCACCTTTCAATTTGCACAGCACCTGCCTGCCGTGCCGCTGGTGGCCCAGGAATTTATGGATGCCGCGGGCTCGTTGCCGATTATCTTCAGTCGTAGTGGAGAGCAGTTTTTACCTCAAGCGGTGTTAGGCGTGACGCCAGGAAGGAATTTGTTTGTTGACACATCTGGGCAATGGCAAGCTGGTGCCTATGTGCCCGCCTATGTCAGAAGATATCCGTTTGTTTTCTTAGAACACGATGAGCAGTACTTGTTGTGCATAGAGCAGGGTGCCGTAGAGGAGGAATCTGATGACAATGAGCAACTGCAAAGGTTGGGTGATCAGCAGGTGCTCGACCGGGCGCTTGGCTTTTGTAACGCTTACCAACAGCAATGGCAGGCCACTGAAGAGTTTTGTCAGGTTTTGTCGGATATGCAGTTATTGGAGGAAAAACGCATTCGAGTGGACAAAAAGGGCACTGAATCGCGATTCTTAACTGGCCTGTATAGCGTTGAGCTTGACAAGCTGAACAGCCTGACACCAAAGAAATTTTCTACCCTGCGCGATCGCGGCTGGTTACCTGCAGTCTATGCGCAGCTGCATTCATGGACAAAGTTTCAGGATCTGTTAATCCGCGCGGGTTGAGGTGATGGACTGGTTCCATTTAGCACCTCGATTACCTCATCTCTCGAACCATCTCTAACCACAGAACCGTTGTGCATGAGCACTAAGCGTTGCACCAGCTCCAGCATAGAGGTTCTGTGCGTGATCATGATGAAAGTTCGATCTTTCAGATATTCGTCCAACTTGAGCTTGAGCTGTGTCTCAAGGATAGCGTCAAAGCCTGTCGCGCCCTCATCAAACACTATAATCTTCGGATTCTTGATCAGGGCTCTCGCAATGGCCACAGCCTGGCGTTGGCCACCGGACAAATTACTACCATTTTCTCCTACTGGTGAATCAAGACCATAACCCGTTTGTCGGATGATCGTTTGCAGACCAGATATGTCCAAGGCTTGCTCGATGGCGTTATCGGTGGCCTCCAAACCGAGTAGGATGTTATCGCGAATAGAACCATTAACGTAGAAGGGTGTCTGAGGCACAACCGCCATTTGATCGCGAATACATGCTGGCGCAAGTGAACGAATCTCCTGACCATTAAAGCGAATCTCACCCTGATAGTTTCTCATCATGCCCGTTAGGACACCTGCCAGGGTAGACTTTCCAGCCCCGGTCGGACCAATCAGACCAACACGCTCACCCGGTTTGATGTCCAGACTGATGTCGGTTAAAGCAGGTCGAGTCTGGCCAGGATAAGTGTAGCTCAGCGAATTTATTGATATGGCGCCGTCCAAATCACGCTGCACGACACCCTCGTCTGCCTGCTCGAAGGGAAGCTGGAACAGGGTATCAATTGAACCCAAAACATCACGGGCCTGACGCCAGCGGCTCACCACACCACCCACGTTGACCACCGGGGCGATGGCGCGGCTGGCTAGAATCGAACAGGCAATTAATCCGCCTACGGTGAGCAAACCGGATTGGACTTGGTAAACCCCGACAACAATCACAAGCACATGAACCAGATGCACGCAGGTCACTGAGGCGTTTTGCCCCATTCCAAACAAAAACTGATTCAGTCTGCCGTTTTGGGTGGTATTTGAAGCAGCGGTCTGCCATCGAAATAGTCGAGGGCCTAAAGCGTTGGCCAGCTTAAAGGTGTTCGCACCTTGCAGGGTCTCTACCAGTAAAGAGGATTTTTGCTGATTGGCCGAAAAAAAGTTGGCTGTAGCTTTAGTAACAGGTATCTGCACCACCGCATTGATCGTGATTATGATCAGGGCTCCAATCACTGGGATGACGGTCAGGATGGGGGAGATCACGTAGATCACCGCCATAAACAGCAGGAAAAAAGGCAGATCGACCGCGGTGGGTACTAGACGTGAGGCATAAAACTCGCGTATGCCCTGTAGCTCCCGAAACAGATTGCTGCGCTCGCCTACGCTCAAAGGCATGTATTCATTGGGAATATTCAGTACTCGGGACATCAGTAGTTGATCGTACTGTGCCCCTGTTTCAGCAGTAATACGTTCCAGTAGATAGGTGCGCATACTCTTCATGATGAAATCAAAGACCAGAGCCACGCAGACGCCTACCGCCAAAACCACCAGTGTCTCATCGGCAAAATTCGGAATCACCTGGTCATAGACGCTCAGCGTGAACAGGGGAATGAACAAGACGAACAAATTGATAAACGCTGTGCATACCAGCACCTCCGAGAACTGCCTCCAATGGGTTTTCAGAGGTTGCCAGAACCAGTCTAAGGCGTGTCCTCGCTGCATATTGGACAGGTCCATGTCACTGGCTTGGCGAGAGGGGGCGATTAAGACGATAAAACAGGGTTGAAGTTCTTCTGCTTCATTGAATTCTTGGGTACGCGAATCCAGCTGCGAAGGTAGAACTACTTCGGGCTCAGTGCCGTCCGAGCGACACAGGATAAGCGGGCTATCAAAATTTGCGCAGTGGCCCCGGTTCCCCTCAAGGATTTTTAGCTCCAGGCTTAGTCGTTGCGCGATGGGGGTCAAATCATCCAGTGTCAGGGGCCCTTGAATGCGAGGTAGTTGGGCTACGATTCCGGTGAGATCAGGAAACAAGTCGTAACAGGACAATACTCTGGCGACAGCCGCTAATAGAGGATCTTTTTCGTCAGGGTGAAGTGATTTCTCAGGCTGGCGCATCTGATTGCCTGATGTTGTTTAGGGACCACCCTCGATGGTGAGTGTTGTGCCGTCGTCCCAAGTGACTGTCCTTGTGTCGCTGGATGTCGTGTCGCTGACAATGCTCGCACCACCTTGGGCCAGCGGATTGATATCAGCTAAACCAATGGTTGAATAGCTGACATGTATGGTCAGTGCAGTGCCACCAGAAATTGTGCCTATTTCAGTGTTTCCGATATCAAAGGTATCGCCACCGTTAAGCCCCGTATTGGTGAAATCTATTTCCTCTATATCACTAAAAATAGCTGCTAATTCCGAACCGTCAATGTTTGCATCGGTCAGATCATCACCACCTGCGCTATCGGCGATCTCTATGGTATCGGTGCCCGCCTGACCGTCGACACTGGTCAGCGATCCGATGGAATCTGTATCGAATTGGATCAAATCGTCGTTCGCAGTTAACACAAAATTCTCGATCCCTGACAGGCTGTCGGTGTCACCTGCACTGGTGATGGTCCCACTCAGATCTGTAAAGCTTCCGGTGGTGATTGCGCCTAGACCGGTATAGTCAACGGTGTCGTCCCCCGTGCCGCCGTCAAGCGTATCTGCGGCGTTGGTGGCGTTGATCACATCGTTGCCAGCGCCGGCGTTGATGACGTTGGTACCTGCGTCTCCGGTCAGTGTATCGGCGAACCCGGAGCCGGTCAGATTTTCGATATCGGTCAGCGTGTCCGATGCACCGTCTCCGTCATCGCTGGCTGTACCTGCGGTAAGACTGGCGGTCACCCCTGCAGCAGCCAGCGAGTAATCAGCAGTATCGGTCCCAGTACCGCCGTCCAGCGTATCTACCCCGCCTCGCCCAGCCAGGGTATCGTTACCACCTGATGCGGTCAGTGTGTTTGCGTTTAAGTCACCGGTAAGGTCGTCTGCGTCGCTGGTGGCGATGACGTTTTCGATGGTATTCAGTGTGTCGCTGGCGCCATCGCCATCATCTGATGCGGCATTCGCGGAAAGGTCAACGGTGACGCCTGCGGCAGCCGTTGAGTAGTCCACTGTATCTGTGCCTGCTCCACCGGTTAGCGTGTCCACGCCACCGCGTCCGGTCAATGTGTCATTGCCACCAGAGCCATCCAGAGTGTTGGCGCTGGCGTCACCCAGAATTGTATCTGCGCTGGTACCGCCGGTGACATTTTCGATATCGGTCAGGGTATCGCTGCCACCATCTCCGTCGTTGGAGGCTGTACCTGCGTTCAAATCAACATTGACGGCGCCTGCGGCGCTTGCGTAGTTAGCGGTATCGGTCCCTGTCCCGCCATCCAGACTGTCAGCACCAGCTGCTCCGTAGAGCAAATCATTGCCTGCACCACCTGTCAGCACGTTGATCCCCGTGTCACCGGTCAAGTCATCGGCAAACCCAGAACCGGTCAGATTTTCGATAGAGGTGAACGTGTCGTTGCTGCCGTCGCCATCGTCGCTGGCCGAACCGCTAGTCAGGCTTGCTGTCACACCCGCTGCCGCTCCGGCATATGTCACCGTATCTGTGCCGGTATCGCCATCTAATGAGTCGTTTCCGCCTGCTCCAGCCAGCGTATCGTCACCGCCGCCTGCGGTGAGTGTATTTGCGCTGCCATCGCCAGTCAGGCTGTCAGCGCTGCCGGTGCCGATCACGTTTTCGATGGTATTCAAAGTGTCGCTGCCACCGTCCCCGTCATTGCTGGCGGTGTTGGCTGATAGATTCACGGTCACAGCACCCGCTGCAGACGAGTAGTCGACGGTATCCGTGCCTGCACCACCGGTGAGCGTGTCGTTGCCAGCGCGACCCACCAACGTATCGTTGCCGCCGCCACCGTCGATGATGTTGGCGTTGCCGTCACCGGATAGTGTGTCTGCGTTCCCTGATCCGGTCAGATTTTCGATATCGGTGAAGGTATCACTGGCGCCATCACCGTCGTTACTCGCGCTGTTGGTGCTCAGGTTCGCGGTGACTGATGAGGTGGCGGAAGTGTAGTCCGCGGTATCCGATCCCGAACCACCGTTCAGAACATCAACGCCGCCTGCACCACTCAAGGTATCATCACCTCCGCCGCCCAGCAGTGTATTCGCGCTGCTGTCCCCGATGAGAGAATCGGCAAAACCCGAGCCGGTCAGATTTTCGATATCCGTGAGGGTGTCATTTGCGCCGTCTCCATCATCGCTGGCCGTGCCGCTTGTCAAGCTTGCGGTAACACCTGCAGCAGCGCTTGAGTAGTCGACTGTGTCTGTGCCCGCGCCTCCATCCAATACGTCTACGCCACCGGCGCCGATCAGCGTGTCGTTGCCCCCACCCGCATCAAAATTATTGGCGGCGGAATCACCGGTCAAAGAATCTGCAAAACCGCTGCCGATAATATTTTCGATAGAGGTTAATGTGTCGCTGGCGCCATCCCCATCGTCGGAGGCTGATCCCGTTCCCAAATTAACCGTTATGCCAGCGGCTGCTCCCCAATAGTTTGCAGTATCACTGCCCGTACCACCGTTGAGAACATCAGCGCCAGCCCGCCCCGTGAGTGTGTCGTTACCTGCGTTGCCGGTCAGAGTATTTGCTGAACCGTTGCCTGAAAGGGTGTCTGCGTTGGCCGAACCGGTCAGGTTGTCAAAACCAGTCAAAGTATCCGAGGCGCCATCGCCGTCGTTGCTTGCGCTGCCAGCGCTTAAGTCTGCGGTGACCGAGCCTGCTGCATTAGCATAGGTTACAGTGTCCGTGCCGGTGCCACCGGTCAGTATGTCCACACCGCCGCGTCCACTTAGCGTGTCGTCACCGCCGCCGCCGATAATTTCATTGGCTGCACTGTCACCCTCAATGGTGTCAGCACCGGTGGTACCGGTAACGTCTTCGATATTGCGTATCGTATCGTTAGAATCTCCGCTAACGGTTACGGTTGCGTCTGTTGTGGTATTCAAAGTGACGGCAATCGCGGTTGCGCTGGAGGCGGAGTAGTCCAGCAGGTCGGTTCCAGCGCCACCGTCGATGGTATCCGCACCACTGGAGGCGTTGATGACGTCGTCACCTGCGTCAGCGTTGATCGTATCTGCACCAGCCCCGGCCGAGAATGTGTCTGCGCCGCCGCCGCCCGTCAGTACGTTGGCAGAGCTGTCACCTGTCAGGGCGTCCGCAAATCCGCTGCCCACAATATTTTCGATATCGGTCAGCGTATCCGAGGCACCATCACCGTCGTCGCTGGTGCTATTGGTAGAAAGGTTTGCGGTGATCCCTGCCGCAGCCGAAGAATAGTCTGCGGTATCTGTTCCCGATCCTCCATCAAGTGTATCTGTGCCCCCGCTCCCGATCAGCGTGTCGTTCCCGGCGGCACCTTCCAACACGTTGGCATTACCATCCCCTGTCAAAACATCTGCAAAACCAGATCCGGTTAAGTTTTCGATATCGGCGAGCGTATCGTTGGCGCCATCGCCGTCGTCGCTGGCTGAACCCGCGGCAAGGCTGGCGGTTACCCCGGCTGCGGCGCTGGCGTAGGTTGCGGTGTCCTCCCCGCTACCACCGTCCAAAGTATCGATTCCGCCCCCACCTGAAAGGATGTCGTTACCTCCCAGAGCGGTGATCACGTTTGCTGCGCTGTCTCCGTGGATGGTGTCTGCGCCAGTGGTGGCGATGATGTTCTCAATGTTGCTGATGGTGTCGTTGTCTGTTCCAGTGACGATCACGGTTGCATCGGTAGAGGTGTTTAATGTGACGCTGATGGCCGTGGCCGAACTGGACGAGTAGTCCAAGGTATCGGTATCAGCGCCGCCATCAATCGTGTCGCCACCATCGTTTGCAACAATTGTGTCATTGCCTGCGTCACCATCAATCACGTCTGCACCAGCCCCGCCGTCGATGGTATCTGCACCTGCGCCACCCTGAATGGTGTTGGCATCTGCATCTCCGGTCAGATCGTCAGCAAAACCGGAGCCGCTGAGGTTTTCAATATCTACAAAGGTATCGGTTGCGCCGTCACCATCGTCGGTAGCGGCGTTCGTTGATAGGTTCGCGGTCACACCAGAACCGGCGGCTGAGTAGTCTGCGGTATCAGTTCCGGTGCCACCATTCAGGGTGTCTATACCACCACGACCAGATAGGGTGTCATTACCCCCGTTACCGGCCAGCGTGTTTGCTGCACCATCACCAGATATTGTGTCGTTGTCGGCGCTCCCCAGTACGTTTTCGATGCCATTGATAACGTCGCTTGCACCGTCGCCGTCGTTACTTACGGTGTTTGTGGTCAGATTGACGTTGATAGCGCCGGCCGCTCCACCGTAATCTGCGGTGTCGGTGCCGGTTCCGCCGACCAGGCTGTCAATACCACCACTACCTCTTAACGTGTCGTTACCGGCACCGCCACTCAGTGTGTTGGCGTTGGTATCTCCGCTTATATCGTCGGCGAATCCAGACCCGGTTACGTTTTCAATATCGTTCAGTGTGTCCGTGCCGCCATCGCCATCGTCTGCAGCACTGTTGGTGCTGAGATTGACAATCACCCCTGCTGCAGCCCCTGAATAGTCAGCGCTATCGGTGCCGGTGCCGCCGTCCAGGGTATCGTTGCCCGCTCCGCCACCTAACGTATCGCTTCCTGCACCTCCACTCAGGACGTTGTCGTTTGCATCGCCAAAGATGGAATCATTGCCCGATGTGCCGGTCACATTTTCAACGTTAGCCACAGAGTCGTTGCTATCTCCAGTAACGGTCACCGTGGCTGGCGTTGCGCCATCCAGATTGACGCTGATGGCAGTAAAACCAGAGCTTGAATAATCTAAAAGATCGGTGTCAGCGCCACCATCAAACGTATCGGTGCCGGTGCTGGCAATCAGGGTATCATTGCCTGCGCCACCGCTAACGTTGTCGGTTCCTGCGCCTCCGTCCAAGGTGTCGTCTCCTGCGGCGCCATCCAAGGTATCGTTTCCGCTTGAACCCTCCAGGGTATTGTCGTTTGCGTCGCCGGTGATGTTATCGGCACCGCTGGTACCGATGACGTTTTCGATATTTCGTACTGTATCGTCATCGCCGCCGGTCACGGTCACTGTCGCGTCGGTAGCGCCGTTCAAAGTGACGCTTACGGCAGTACCTGGATCTCCAGAATAATCGACGGTATCTGTGTCTGTACCGCCGTCCAATACGTCATTGCCTGCGCTTGCGATCAGTGTGTCGTCTCCGGTGCCTCCTATCAGCGTGTCATCGCCGGCTGCGCCATCTAACTGGTCGGCGCCTGCGCTCCCGTCTAGTGTATTGCCCGCGGCGTCGCCAATAATGGTGTCGTCACCGGATGATCCGGTAATGTCCTCGATGTTTACAATCGAATCGTTGTCACCGCCGGTCACCGTCACGGTAGTTGGGGTGGCTGTGTTTAAGGTGACGTTGATACCTCCAATGCCACCAAGCACAGAATAATCTAACTCATCCGTACCAGCGCCCCCATCCAAGGTGTCGCTGCCATCGCTGGCTGCAAAATAGTCATTGCCATCGGCGCCATCGATATCATCCGCACTGCTGGATCCGGTAATACTGTCTGCCTGATCCGTGGCGATGTAGACCTCAAAACCGCTGAATGAATCGGTAAAGGTTGGCAATGCGCTGGCGAGTCCTGTGGCCAGATTGAGGGTAATGCCAACCCCCACACCTTGGTAATCCAGAGTGTCAGTGCCAGTTCCCCCGGTTAGGGTGTCGTCGCCCGTACTGCCCAGAATCGTGTCGTCACCCGCGTCCCCATCCAGATTATTGTCTTCGCTGTCTCCGCCAATGGTGTCGTTGCCAGAGGTACCCACGATGTTTTCTATATTGGAGATACTGTCGTTGTCCCCACCTGCCACGGTCACAGTAGCAGCTGTACCACCATTCAGCGTGACATTAATATTGGTGATACCGCCCAACGCTGAATAGTCCAGGGTATCCGTACCACTGCCGCCGGAAATTGTATCGGTGCCGTCAGAGGCAAATAGGCTGTCATTACCATTGTGCCCATCGATTGTGTTGGCTGCGCTGTTACCCGTAATGGTGTCGTTACCGCGTGAGCCGGTGAAGTTTTCGAAATTTCGAATGGTGTCGGTGAGCGCACCGTTGATGGTGACTGTGGTATCACCAACATCAGCAAGGGTCACGCTGACCGCGATACCGCTGTCAACGCCGGCGTAGGAAATCGTGTCTGCGCCACTACCACCATCCAGATCGTGGCCGCCCGTAGCGCCTCCATCGTCGATAGTTAAACCGTCGTTGTCCGCCCCAAGATCGACGGTCGCCGCACCCGCACGCAGGGTGACTGAATCATTGTCAGCACCGGCATCAACATCCACACCAGTAGCAAACACTTCGATGGTGTCTGTACCTGCTTCACCTTCGACCGTGTTGTTGGTGCCTCGAACGTCGATATCGTCATTCCCGGTACCCAACTCAATGTTCGCATTGGCGGCATTGCTCTCAACATAATCGTTCCCGGCACCAGCCTGAATCAACTCGGCGTTTGCATCTGTGGTTATGTTGTCATTAAAGCCTGTGCCAACAAAGTTCTCGGTACCGACAACCGAGTCTGTGTCCCCGCCGTTTGTGACCAGATAGCGTCCAGACAACAGATTGGTCATATCAACGGTCACTGCGCTGGCGGCTGTCGAATAATCCAAGGTATCGCTGCCGGTTCCCCCGGTAATGACGTTGCTGCCATTCGTTGCTGCAAAAGTGTCATTGCCGGCACCACCTTCGAAGTCGGTGTCGGTAACGTCGCTGGTGAATGTATCGTCCCCGCTGGTGCCAATGACTCGTTCGATTGAATTTGCGGTATCCGTCTCGATCGGTGCAGCAACAGCGTCCAACAGGACCCCAGTAAAACCACCCGCGCCATCCATGGTGATCTGTACGTGATCAATGACAGCCTGGCCGCTGTAATCTACGGTATCGTATCCCGTGCCGCCATCTAGAGTGTCGTCGCCTGCGTTGCCTAGTAGCGTATCGTTGTCGCTGTCTCCAGAGAGGGTATCATCACCCGCACCCCCATCCAGCGTATCTGCGCCAGAGCCCCCCGAAATCTGGTTGTCTTGCGCATCGCCAGTCAACGTATCGGCCACGGTCCCGCCAAACAGGTGGGTAAAGTTAGACGCGGTGTGATTTTCCGTGCCTCCGACGGTTGCTGTAAACGTGGTGCCCACGCTCATGTCAGCAACGACGCTGCTGGTGGTAGAGGCGTAGGAGAGGGTGTCGGTGCCCGCGCCGCCGTCGTAGGTGTCATCACCCGCACTACCGATAATTGTATCGTCGCCTCCGCCACCCTGTAGATTGTTTACAAATCCATCACCTTCTATGGTGTCTGCGCCAGCGGTGCCGATGATGTTTTCCACGTTGGAGACCGTGTCATCATCTGCTCCATCAACGGTTACGGTGACTGCGGTTCCGCCATCCAGATTGACGGTAATGAAATTGATGCCAACTTCGGTGGAATAATCCAGCGTATCACTGCCGGCTCCACCATCCAGGTTATCTGCGCCACCCAGACCCGATATCGTGTCGTCACCATTCCCGGCCGAAATTGTGTTGGCGTTTGCGTCAC
Source organism: Pseudomonadota bacterium (assembly GCA_039028095.1). GTDB lineage: Bacteria > Pseudomonadota > Gammaproteobacteria > Pseudomonadales > Azotimanducaceae > UBA4421. Next base: position 112,811 of record JBCCIU010000008.1, on the reverse strand, counting down.
CTACCAGTGTATCGCCAAACGCTGAGCCGACAATGTTCTCAATATTGTTGAGGACGTCCGTACTACCGTCCCCATCATCGTTTGCAGCATTAGCGCTGAGATCTATGTCGACTGCTGCAGCAGCGCCAGAGTAGGTCACGGTATCGTTGTCGTCACCACCGTCTAATGTGTCGGTGCCTGCGCCGCCAGACAATAAATCGTTACCACCCAGCCCTTGGAGATTGTTGTCTTCAGCATCACCATGAATGGTGTCACCGCCTGCGGTGCCGATAACGTTTTCAACATTCAGGGTCAGGTCGTCACTGGCGCCATCGACGGTGACGGCGGAAGTAGAAGCGCCACCCAGGGTGACGGAAATAAAGTTAACACCGGCCTGAGCGGAATAGTCCAGCGTGTCGGTATCTGCACCGCCGTCGTAAGTGTTAGACCCTGCGCTTCCGGTAAAGGTGTCGTCACCAGCTTCACCATATAACAAATCAGTTCCCGCTCCTCCATTGAGCGTATCCGCACCTGCGCCGCCAAAGAATTCGTTCGCTTGTGCGTCACCTGTCAACGAATCATCACCACTGGTGCCGATGACGTTTTCGATGTTGCGAACGGTATCGTCTACGTCTCCGTCGACAGTCACGGTTGCATCTGTTGCACCATTTAATGTGAAGCTGATGAAGTTGGCGCTGGTTTGCCCGGAGTAATCCAGCACATCGTTGGTGCCTGCGCCGCCGTCAAAAGTATCAGCCCCGTCCCCGGCGATCAGCGTATCGTCACCTGCCTCGCCGTTGACCAGGTCGTCACCGGTCCCGCCAGTTAGCTGGTCAGCGTCGGCACCGCCATTTAAGGTATCGTCCCCACCCGCGCCGTCTAGAATGTCCGCGCCGTTGTTTCCGCTGAGTACGTTCGCTTGTGTATCCCCGGTAATATCATCGGCGCTGATCGAACCACTGATGTTGGAAAAGTTAATCGCGTTGTCTGTATTGGCGCCTTTGGTTACTTGAAAAAATCCCCCGACGATAACGCCCATATCCAGGGTGACCGCGGTGGACAGGTCGGCATAGCTCAGGGTATTTGTACCGGTGCCTCCATCCAGCGTGTCATTGCCCAACTCGGGCCTGATTAAGTCGTCCCCGCCCAGACCGGACAGGGTATTGTTTTCAGAATCTCCATCTATCGTGTCCGCACCAGCGGTGCCAATGACATTTTCAATGGTGGCAACGGTATCATTGTCGGACCCGTTGACGGTGACCGTACTGGTTGTTGCCCCCATCAAATCGATATCAATACTGGTGACGCCAGCTTCGGTGGAATAGTCCACGGTATCCGATCCGCTCCCGCCGATCAGGGTGTCTGAACCTGCCTGGCCGATCAGCGTATCATCACCATCATCGCCATCCAGCACGTTAGCAAATCCATCCCCGATGAGTGTGTCATTGCCGGAGGATCCCACCACGTTTTCGATCTCGCGAACCGTATCGTCTACATCTCCGTCGACTGTGACGGTGGCGTCTGTGCTGCCATTGAGGGTTAGAGAGATAAAATTGATCCCAACATGGCTTGAGTAGTCAACCGTGTCTGTACCGGTACCACCCACCAGGGTATCTGCTCCGTCTCCGCCAGAAAGCGTATCGTCTCCAGCACCGCCATCCAGTACGTTATCCTCAGCATCCCCGTTCAAGAAATCGTCACCGCCACTTCCGGTGACGTTTTCCACGTTGGCCACCAGGTCATTGTCCACACCGCCCAGGTTTACCGTTGTGAATCCCGCACCGTTTAAGGTCACGCTGACAGAGGTCACGCCGGCCTGTGCGGAATAGTCCAATGTGTCTGTATTGGCGCCGCCGTCGTAGGTGTTGGCGCCAGCCGAGCCCGTAAAGGTATCGTCACCAGCGCCGCCATTCAGAGTGTCGGTACCATCACCTCCATTCAGCTGGTCGTTGCCCGCGGAACCGGATAGGACGTTATTGCTGGCATCACCAGAGATTGTGTCAGCGCCTGCAGAGCCGATGACATTTTCGATGTTGCTGATCGAGTCGTTGTCTCCACCGTCCACGGTTACGATCGCGGGTGTTGCTCCGTCAAGCGTCACGTTGATGAAGTTTATGCCCAAGGCTGAATAGTCGATGGTGTCCGTGGCTGCACCACCGTCAAATGTATCGATACCCGCGCTTGCGTTAAAGGTATCGTCACCCCCGAGTCCGCTGACATTGTCTGCACCGGTGGATCCGCTGATGATGTCATTTTGAGCCGTGGTGAAATACAACTCGAAGTTGCTGAAGGTGTCCGTGCTGCCATCGCCGGCATAGGTTGCATTGGCCGCCGCCAGATCCAAAGTGATCCCTACTCCGGTCAAATCGTCAAAACGCAGGGTATCGGTATCCGCACCCCCGTCTAGGATGTCATCCCCCCGACCGCCATAGACGGTATCATCGCCGGCGCCGCTCTCTAAAGTATTGTCTGCACTGTCGCCACGTATGGCGTCATCACCGCCTGTGCCGATCACGTTCTCGATGTTGCGGATCGTGTCATCGTCTCCACCGTCCACCGTCACCGTTGCATTGTTAGAGGTGTCCAGCGTTACCGAGATAAAGTTGATCCCCGCTAAGCTGGAATAGTCGATGGTGTCGCTGCCGGATTCTCCATCTGCTGTATCGGAGCCAGCCGTGGCGTAGATCGTATCCGCACCGTCACCTGCCTCGATTAAATTAGCCTGGGTGTCTCCGGTCAGCTGATCGTCATTGTCTGAGCCGATGAGGTTTTCGAAGCCGGTTAAGGCATCCGTACTGCCGTCACCGTCGTCCGCTGCAACATTTGTTGTAAGGCTGACATCCACGGGACCCGCAGCAAGAGAATAGTCGACGGTATCAATGCCAATCCCTCCGATCAGGGTGTCCGTTCCTCCAAGTCCTCGAATGGTGTCATTGCCAGCGCCACCGTCTAACGTATTCGCAAAGGCGTCACCTGTGAGCGTGTCGTCGTTGTCGGAGCCTGTGACTTGTTCGATGCCAGCGAGGGTGTCACTGCCGCCGTCACCGTCGTTGACGGCGGTGCCCGCGGCAAGGTCCACCACGACGGTACCTGCCGCTTCGCTATAGTCAGCAATATCGGTTCCGCTGCCGCCGATCAGCGTGTCGTTGCCAGCACGACCTCGCAATACGTCGTCTTCGTCGCCGCCATCTAACACGTTGTTGCCCGCACTGCCCAGCAGCGTGTCAGCGCTGTTAGATCCGGTGGCATTTTCGATGCTGGTCAGCGTATCGCTGGCTCCGTCACCGTCGTCGGTCGTGGTATTTGCCGCCAGGTCCACATTTACGCCGGCTGCCGCCAGGCTATAGTCTGCAGTGTCGTTTCCAGCGCCACCGCTCAGGTCATCAATGCCACCGCGCCCCTGCAGATTGTCGTCACCCGAGGATCCATCCAATTGGTTGGCGTTGGCATCACCGATCAGAGTGTCATCGTTCAGACTGCCTAACAGGTTTTCAATGTTGTTCAAGATGTCCGAGGCACCGTCACCGTCATTGGCAGCCAGGTTGGTGCTCAAGTTTGCGGTGACACCCGAGCCGGCAGACTGATAGCTGGCGGTATCCGTGCCGTCTTGCCCGTCCAGGGTGTCGAGACCCGCGCCTCCGGCCAGCACATCATTGCCATCCCCGCCATCGATTTGGTTTGCCAGTACATCCCCTGTCAGCGTGTCATCAAAGTCGGAGCCGATAATGTTTTCAACATCGGTAATGGTGTCAGCGCCACCGTCACCGTCGTCTGCCGCACTATTGGTCAGAAGATTTACGGTAACTGCAGCTGCGGCGTCCGTGTAATCCACGGTATCGGTGTCATCACCTCCGTCGAGGATATCGTTACCACCTGCACCGTATAGGAAATCCTCACCGTCCCCTGCATCCAGCGTGTTGTCTGCAGCATCGCCGTGCAAGGTGTCGTCAAAATCAGAGCCGGTGAGGTTTTCGATCTCGATCAGCGTATCTGAGCTGCCGGTGCCATCGTTAGCCGTGATGCCCAGCGCAAGATCGGCATCAACCGCTCCGGTAGCGGTCGAGTAGTCGGCTGTGTCGATACCAGCTCCACCGTCTAGGGTATCTGAGCCCCCGGCACCAAGTAGACTGTCGTTGCCAGCTAACCCACTGAGGACGTTGGCGGTATTATCGCCTTGGATCGTGTCGTTAAAACCAGACCCGGTCACGTTTTCAATGCTGGTGAGCGTATCGGATGAACCGTCACCATCATTGCTGGTGAACGCGGTCCCAAGATTCACCACCACACCAGCTGCTGCCTCCGAGTAATCAGCGGTGTCTGTACCCGTGCCGCCATCCAAAGCGTCCGCGCCGCCTCGTCCTCGTAACATGTCGTCGGCAGCACCACCGCTGATGGTGTTTGCCGATCCATCACCCTTTAGCTGGTCATCAAAATCAGAGCCGGTCAGGTTCTCTAAGGTCAGCAAGGTGTCGACCCCACCGTCCCCATCATCCAGGGCGCTACCCAACGCTAAATCTACATCAACTTGCGCCAGAGCGTTGGCGTAACTGGCCGTATCGTTGCCAGCGTTGCCGATGAGGGTGTCGTTACCCCCTCGTCCGTGGAGGGTGTCATCTCCGGCGTTGCCATCCAGTGTATTGTCGTTTGAATCGCCAGATAGAGTGTCGGCGGAAGCTGAGCCGGTGAGGTTTTCAATCTGGCTCAGAATGTCGTTTGCACCATCGCCATCCTGGGCGGCTGTACCTAATCCCAGATCGGCAATGACGCTGCCCAGTGCCAGAGAATAGTCTGCCGTATCGTTCCCTTCGCCACCGACAAGCGTATCCACGCCTCCGCGGCCCCTTAAGGCATCGTCACCACTGAATCCATCGAGACGATTGGCCTGCAGGTCACCGGTAATTATGTCGTTTCCTGCGCTGCCGATGATATTTTCGACGTTGCGCACGGTATCATCGTCACCTCCATCAACGGTAATAGTGCTGTCGATAGACGTGTTCAGGGTTGCATCGATAAAGTTGATGGTCGCTGCAGAATAGTCGACGGTATCGGCCCCGACGCCTCCATCGAACGTATCATTGCCATCACTGGCGATCAGCTGATCATCTCCATCGTTGCCCTCTAACAGGTTTGCACCACCGTCACCCTGTAACGTGTCGTTGAATAAACTGCCGGTCAGGTTTTCAATGGTAACTAAGGTGTCGACACCGCCGTCGCCATCGTCGTTGGTGGTGCCCGTACCCAGGTTAGAGGTGACTGCTGCCGCAGCCAAAGAATAATCTGCGGTATCTGTACCCGCACCGCCGATTAAAGTGTCGTTGCCCCCTCGACCTGACAAGGTGTCATTCCCGGCAGTACCCTCCAGCTGATTTGTTAGAGAGTCGCCAACGATAGTATCGTTGCCTGCGGTTCCTATGACGTTCTCGATGTTTCTAATGGTATCGTTGATGGCGCCGGTTATATTGACCGTTGCGTCATTATTGGTATCCAGCGTGACGCTGATGGCCAGGGCGCCAGCAAGTACGCCGTAGTCCACCGTATCGTTGCCAATCCCACCATCCAGGGTGTCGCCACCGCCGCTGCCGCCCAGATAGTCATCCCCCAACCCTGCTTCGATCAGATTTGAGGCGCTATCGCCGGTAAACGTATCGTCTGCGTCCGTTCCGATTACGTTTTCAACGTTTTGCACGGTGTCGTTGTCCCCGCCAGCGACAAACGCCGTTGCTGGCGTGGCGCTATCCAGATCCAAGGTGACGCCGGTGGTTCCGGTCAGCACGCTGAAGTCCAGCGTGTCGGTATCGGCTCCACCGTCAATCAGGTCGCTGCCGCTGCTTGCCAGCAATAAATCATCGCCAGACTCGCCATAAAGCTCGTCATTTCCGCCAGCGCCGTCCAGGGTATCGTCAGAATCTCGACCGAAGAGCTGGTTAGCTGATGCGTTGCCGGTAATGGTGTCAGCGCCATCAGTACCAATAATGTTTTCGATATTGCGCAGGATGTCATCCTGTCCGCCGGTCACCACTACCGTAGAATCGCCCGTATCGTTAAGGTCGACATTAATAGCTGACCCCACCGCGGGTACATCGTAATCGACAGTATCAGTGCCTTCGCCACCATCGATCAGATCGCTACCGCGACTTGAAACGAATTGATCATCACCACCAACTCCCGACAGTGTATTGTCGTTAGCGTCACCCTGGATGGCGTCGTCCCCTGCCGTACCGATGACGTTTTCGATGTTCCTGATGGTGTCGTCATCACCGCCGTCAACGGTAACCGTGGCATCACTTGTGCCGTTGAGCGCAATGGTGATGAAGTTGATGCCTGCCAGTGCCGAATAATCAATAGTGTCAGACTGATTTCCGCCATCGAATATGTCTGTGCCGGCTGAAGCAATGAACGTATCGTTTCCGTCCTGTGAATAGACCAGATCGGCCGTGTTTGAACCGATGATCTGATCGTCAAAGTTTGTGGTGTAGTAGGTTTCGAAATTGACAAAATCATCGACGGCACCGTCTGCCAAACTGGTTGCGATACCCCCGGCCAGATTCAGTGTGATGCCGGCCGTCAACTCGTCAAACCTGAGCTGGTCGCTGCCGTCCCCACCGTCAAAGCTGTCGCTGCCGTTCCCGCCGCGTATGAAGTCGTTGCCGTCGCCGCCGAGAATTGTGTTCGCCGCTGCGTTTCCTGAAAGGGTATCCGCGAAATCTGACCCGGTGAGATTTTCGATGTTGGCCAGGGTATCCGAACCACCGTCGCCATCGATCGTGGTGAGACCTGTGCTTAAATCTGCGGTGACTCCTGAGGCTGCGGTGGCGTAGCTTGCGGTGTCGATGCCACTGCCGCCGTCCAGACTATCAATGCCGGCTTCACCGGCAAGCACATCGTCTCCAGCACCAGCATCCAAGGTGTCGTCCCCATCACCTCCCAGCAGTTGATCATCACCGGAAAGTCCGTAGAACGTATTGTCCTGATCGTCACCTATGAGTTGGTCATCACCAGTACTGGCTCGAATATTTTCGATATTGCTGATCAGCGTGTTGTCGCTGCCAGTCACGTTCACGGTAACTTGGTTGCCTGCATCCAAGGTAACGTTGATCGCGGCAGCGCCAGGAAATCCGGAATAGTCGAGCAGGTCGCTGCCCAGCCCGCCGTCCAATTCGTCGAGACCGGAGCTGCCGAAAAAGGTATCGTCCCCCGCCAATCCGAAGATGATATCGGCGTCGGTTGAGCCGGTGATATTGTCGGCCTGCAAAGAAGCATAGTATTCTTCAAAACCGATTAGAGTGTCTGTGCTGCCATCACCTGCAAAAAACGCTGTGCCGTTTGCGATATTGAGATCAACCCCTAAAACGGTTAAATCGTCGAATCGAACCTGGTCAAAACCGGCCCCGCCATCCAGGTTGTCGCTGCCGCGACCGCCGCGGATCACATCATCACCTGCCAGCCCGATCAGGCTATTGGCTTGGTTGTCTCCAGCAATTGTATCGTCGCCACCTGTACCTGTGACGCTTTCAATATTGCGTATGATGTCGTCGTCGCCACCATCTGCAGTAACCGTTGCATCGATTGCGCCATTCAGAGTGACGTCGATAAAATTAGCGCCGGTTGTGGAGTAGTCGATCGCGTCAGAATCTGCGCCGCCATCCAGGATGTCGTTGCCGCTTGTGGCGATGAACTGATCGTCACCGGCCAATCCAAAGAGCTGATCATCACCCGCTGAACCGGTGAGCGTGTCGTCTTGATTGGTGGTGTAATGTAATTCAAAACCAGAGATCGCGTCGGTAGAACCATCGCCGGCAAAAAAGGCGGTGCCACTGCTCAGATCCAGAGTCACACCGGCTCCAATGAGGTCATCAAAGAACAGCGAATCAGTACCTGTACCACCGTCTAATAGGTCAGAGCCAGTACCACCGCGGATAACATCATCCCCACCCAGTCCCAGCAGTGTGTTGGCCGCCCCGTCACCGGCGAGCGTATCGTTGTTGGCGCTGGCAGTGATGTTTTCGATTTCTGCCAGTGTATCGGTGCTACCCTCACCGTCGGACAAAGCGCTCCCTGCCGCCAGATCCACGTTAATGGCATTGGTGACGGCACTGTAATCGACGGTGTCCACGCCGGACCCACCTTCAATGGTGTCTGCGCCATCGTTAGCGATAAAAAGGTCATCGCCAGCGCCACCACGTAAGGTGTCATCACCCGATGCGCCATCCAAAGTGTCGTCACCGTCGTACCCGTCTAACAGGTTAGCCAGAGCATCTCCAGTCAAGCTATCTGCGCCGGCAGAGCCAATGACGTTTTCAATCGCAGAGATAGTGTCGTCGTCAGAGCCTGCCACGCTAACCGTCACCAAGGTAAGCTGGTCCAGAGTCACGCTGATCGACGTAGCAGCAGTGTGCAGGGAGTAATCTACGGTATCGGTGCCTAGACCTCCGTCGAATGTATCGGCCCCTAGACCTGCCTGAAAATTGTCATTACCCATCAGGGCGTATACCAGATCACCATCGTTAGAACTGATGATCAGATCGTCCTGATTGGTCGTAGCGAAAGACTCGAACGCGGCAAAAACATCCGTGCTGGCATCCACACTGAACCGCGCGGTACTGGCGCTGAGGTCCAGGGTGATACCCGCGCCATTTAAATCGTCAAAACGTAGTTGGTCGTCGCCCGCGCCGCCATCAAGAATATCGCTGCCTGCGCCGCCATAAATAACATCATCACCGCCGTTACCAGCAACTGTGTTGGCAAACAAGTCACCACCCAGAACGTCGTCACCCTGGCTGCCGCTGATATTCTCTATGTTGCGTACAGTATCGCTGTCTTGTCCCGTTATGGTTGCGATGGCGTCAAAAGGACCACCCAGAGTCAAGGTTACGGATGTACCCGTTAGTGATGAGTAATCCAGCCAATCGGCGTCCGCGCCCCCGTCAAACAGGTCCGCTCCCAAGCTGGTGAGCAATCGATCTGCGCCATCGCCGCCGAGTAGATAGTCGTCTCCCTCGGCACCATCCAACACATCGTCGCCGTCTAATCCGGTGAGCGTGTTGTCCTGATTGTCGCCGGTCAAAATGTCGTCGAAGTTGCCGCCTTCCAGATTTTCGATACTGATGAAACTGTCCTGACCTCCTTCACCATCGTCAACGCCAGCGCCAGTGCTGGCCAGATCGATCGTGACCCCGGTTTGGCTGTTGGCGTAGCTTGCAGTATCGGACCCATCTCCACCGATCAGAGTATCGTCACCTGCTCGACCTCGTAGCACATCGTCTCCGTTGCCGCCGGTTAGAACATTGTCCTGATCATCTCCCTCTAAGGTATCGTCAAAATTTGAGCCCGTGAGATCTTCGATTTCGAATATCGCATCTGATCCGCCATCGCCATCATCCGTGACCACGCCGGTCGACAGATCGATGTTCACAGCGCTGCTTGCGATAGAATAATCAGCGCTGTCGCGTCCGTCACCGCCCACCAGGGTATCGTTACCAGCGCCACCAGCCAGTGCGTCGTTCCCCGCGCCACCATACAATTCATTGTCCTGATCATCACCGAATAGCTGATCGTCCCCTGCGGTTCCGACAATGTTTTCGACGTTGGTCAGTGTCTGATCATCTGCGCCCGTAAGGGTAATGGTGGCTGGCACTGCTGCACTGAGTTGAACGGACGCTTGTGTGGCTTCGGTCAGTAGGGAAAGATCAAAGGTGTCTGATCCTGCACCTCCGTCGATGACGTCGCTGCCTGAGCTTGCAAGAAAGCGATCGTCACCATCTCCACCGCTCAGGGTGTCCAAACCTGCCCCCCCGTCAATGGTGTCGTCGCCTGCTTCACCAAGAATCTCGTCGTTCCCCAATGAACCTTCCAGGATTTGCCCCAGGTCGTTTCCACGGATGTAATCGTCTTGCTGCGAGCCGGTCACGTGCTCGATGTTGCGAATCCGATCTACTTCACCACCGATAACTGCGGTCGTGTACCCGTTTACATCCGCGGCTTCCGATAGGTTGACAGAAACACCCACACCGGCATCCCTGAAATCGATGAAGTCATCTCCATCACCACCATCGATTAAGTCGCTACCCGATCCGCCAGACAGACGGTCGTCACCCGCTCCAGCCAGAATGGTGTCATTGTTGTTTGAACCGATAATGTCGTCGTCAAAGTTTGTGGCGATGAGCGTTTCGATTTCTTCCAGGGTATCGACGTCGCCGGTGTCCAGAGTGACGTTGTTAGTCGGGTTGCGCAGGTCTGCCACCAGACCTTTGGTTGCGCCTGAGTAATCTGCGGTGTCGATGCCGTCTCCACCAATCAGCTGATCGAACCCCCCGTTTCCGATCAGTTGGTCATCACCAGCACCCCCGTGTAAACGGTTGTCGTTGTTGTCTCCGATGAGAATGTCGTCACCGCTACCGGCGTCGATATTCTCAACGGCGCGTAATGAGTCTTCTTCAAAGTCGGACCCACCTGGATCAACCGTGACAAATGCGCTACCTCGAGAGATGTCGAACAGATCCGCTACGATGTTGAGATCAAGCTCGGTATAGTCCGCAGTGTCAATGCCGGTGCCGCCGTCGAAGGTGTCGTTGCCCACACCGCCGATCAGACGATCGTCGCCCGCTTCACCGACCAGGGTATCGTTACCCGCATCACCTCGCAGTTCATCGTTGCCCGCGCCGCCTTGAATGGTGTCTTCAGCTACCGAGCCAAAGATCAAATCGTCACCTGATCCAGAAAAAATACGGTTGGGATTGGGATTGTTGGCCAGTACCCAAACCAGATCGCCATTCTCATCGGTAAAATTAAGATCCTCAGCAGAGAAAGCCGTGCGTACTTCAACTTGTTGGGTACCTTCGGTTTCTAGAAAAGTCACCAGAGGCAAAGCGATGGCGTTGCCATCCGCATCGGTAGCGTCTGGATCGAATTCCGCTTCCATGCGGAAGTGCAGCGAGAATGTGTCGTCTGATGGCACCGGATAAGAGAGCCGCATTTGTATATTGCCGCGTTCGTCCAGCACCGGATTTTCAAGGATTAATCCTTCGTCCGTTCTTGTCGCGCCCTCCAACACAAAGTTTTCGGGTAACCCGTTTATCACCAAACGAGTGGGGAAGAAGCCTGTTGGGATGATGGGCTGAAGTTCCACCACCCTGGTCATGGTATTGGCGTCAAAGTAGTTGCTGTTGTCCGCCTGAATGATCAGGTTGTCGGTTTCGGTAGAGAGATTGATTGTCTCGGTAGAAAACTGGGATTCGTTGGACGGATCAAATACCGATGCTTCCGAACCGCCACCGCCCCGAATGATGCCATCGTCTTCGGTGATCTGACCCAGCTGTAAAAGGCGCAGCTCAAACAGCGGAAGGTCTTCCGGTTGTTCCGGGGCGTCGCTCAAGCTGAAGGTCAGCCCGGAATTGCTGTTTTCTTCAGTAGAAGGGGGCGGGGGATCTAGAAAAACGCCTTCCTCGTCTAAGGCCTTCCTGGTTTGGTCACCTATTTCATCATCCAGGTTGTCATTACGCGCTGCTTGTTGTGCCTGCACCGCAAGCTTAACCGCCTCGAGCACAGCCATTTCGACAATTTCAGTGACTTCCTCAGTTGGTTCGACTTCCTCTTCGCTCTCAGATTCGGATTCCTGTTGCTGGTTCTGTTTGGATTCTAAAGATTCACGCAGAATGCTGGAGATCGCGATGTAGTCCTGGACGGTGAGGTTCCCGATCTCACCAACCTTAGAAAGGAAGATGTGTGGTTCGATTTCTTCGCCATCGAACAGCAGACGAGGCGCCAGATCGTCTTCAAAAAGCAACAACGCCATACCCGGCATGATGATGCGTTGGCCGGTATCGGGGTTGGTCAGGATGATGTCGGAATCGACCACGTCGATCATGACCGTGTCGAAATCAATGTCCCGGAAGACAACATCTGACGCAGGCGGCACTACAGCGGTAGCGCTACCACCGGCGCCAACGTTCTGGAATGAAACAATAATTGCAGCGTTTTCTGACATCTACCTACTTATAACTCGCGGCCTGTTTCGATCGGCCATAGACCAACACCGGTTGCACCGGTACCAATTAACTATAGATGAAGGAAATACAGGCGAAGGTGAAACAGACCCTGTTTTTAATGGGCCCTTTCAAGCGACCTGGATAGGGTGTTAGTCGCCTGGCTAACCTTACACTTTAGAGCGTCAAAAAAATGACGGGAACCCGGTTCTGCGTCTGACTGACAAACTGGCGCAACGCCAGACCTTTGCTAGGTTTAAGAAGCGGGAAACTCCCGTGGTGTGTCCTGGCTAATAGGAATGTGCGTAAAACAATGGTGGTCCGAACCAAAAGGATGATGAGTTTGATGCTGAAAGGCATGCTACTGGGAAACCAGATCAAGCAGCCTGGTTCGGTATCAAAGAGCTTTTTCGCCTACCTGTCCCTGGGGCAATGGCTAACTCTGGGTGCAGTAAGCATGATCGTGATCGTCAGCTGGGAGCAGCTGAGCACCGCCTTCCTGACGAACATCCCGCTCAATGGGCTGATTATCTCTGTGATGTTGATTGGCTTAGGCAGAGCGATTGCCTCTAATGTGCAGTTGTGGCGCACCAGTTTGTATCTGCACCGAATTGATGATTTGGTAAACGGGGGTGAAGAACCTACCGAGGCACATGTCACGTTGTTCCGCAGACAGCTTAAGAGGTCTGCTTCTGTTCTGGATACGAAACAGATGTCCGATCTGTTAGGCAACTTAACTCGGTATGGGCATCTAAACGTCACTGATAACGATGCGCGCATGGTTAAGTCGAAGCTCGGCTTTCGTGTCTCGAAGATGCGTGAAAATACGGGTTTCCTGGCAGGCATGTTGGTGATGTTGGGCTTGTTGGGGACGTTCTGGGGCTTGTTGGCTACCATCGATGCCGTGGGTCAGGCCATGGGAGGTATGGCTAATATCGGCGAGGCGGATGCTTCTGCCATGTCCGGCTTTATTGGCAAGATCGCCGCACCTCTAGAGGGGATGGGTCTTGCGTTCAGCTCCTCGTTGTTTGGATTGTCTGGCTCTTTGTTAATCGGCTTTTTTAATTTTTTATGTGGCGGTGTTCATAACCTTTTTATCGAAAGCGTATCGCGCTGGATTGATGAGCGTATTCCGGCACCGCCAGAGAAAGCCAAGAAAGCTCAACAAAATCCTAAAGTTGCAAATTCTGATGAACTTAAAGCCTGGTTGGCGGGTTTTGTGCAGACTTCATTAGCGACCAATCAGAAGATTGTGAAGTTGATCGAGGCGATGACTGAAATTACTGCGAGCACTCTGGCGACGGAAAAGATGATGCGCGAATCGCTACAGAACCAGGCTGGCATGCAGGAAGAGCTGCTTGAACACCGCCGGGCCTATGCCCGCGGGTTACATGTTGTTCGCAAAGAAATTAATGACAGATCCTTCGATCTTGCTGCTCGTTTGCGTCGTTTAGGTGCAGGTCCGGTCGACTTTGGAGAGGTGACCGAAGCGAGCCAAGCCGCCGGGCAGGGCACCTTATACAGCGAGCTGGAAAAATTGTTGCAGCGAGACGACATTCTTGCGGCATTAAAAATCGACGACGAGGGGTTGCCTCAAACTGGGATTGAGTTTCCCAAGCCAACTGATGAACCAGCACCAGACCAGCGACCGGATGTATAACAAATGAGCGCCAGCGACGATTTAGAGTCCCATTCCTGGCCCGGGTTTGTCGACATCTTGTCGGCAGCGATCATGATGTTTGTGTTCTTTGTGTTGGTCACAGCACTAGCTTTGTTTATTCAAGTCATCACGTTCACCAGCAAGGAAGACCCCATCTCAGCGCTGGATGTACAGCAACAACAAATATCTGATCTTGAGGTTGAAAATCGTGAGCTGCGGGAAAGCCTGGCGGGTTTGCAACAGAAGATTAAGGAAACAGACGCAACGTTTTCTGAATCTGCAGAGGATCAAAAACTTCATATCAGCGATGACGGACTGAGCCTGGTCGTTGTTTTTGGACCAACAAGTATCACCTTAACCGATGATTCTGATAAACGGCTGCGGGAGTTTGCGGCCAACGTTTTGTCCAGATACAACCCAAATCGACTCAGTCTTCAATTGAGCTCCAGCAAGAGTACAAGTCCTATCGAAACGATCGCGCGCAAGATTGCAGTTGCACGCATGTTTAATGTCCGTAACGCGTTCATCAATTCGGAGTTACCGAAAGACAAATTGCGCATGGATGTTGTTGAACCCACCAAACTGGAAGGCACCTATGAATGGACTAAAGTCCAGTTCAAAGTCGATTAAGGTCCTTCTGGTTGTTGCTCTGAGCCTGCTGGCGGTCACAGCGGCTCGAGCAGAAACCCAGGGTCCTGAGCGATACGTCTGGGGTATAACCACCCAGGAGATTCCTCGTTTACAGCAAGAAGAGGACCTGAACAGCGAACGTGCGGGTCGGTTGGGTTCGGGCGTTGCCACTTTGGAATCGATTGATGTGGTGCAAAGCGACCTGGCCCAGGCAGAAGCCGAACTAGAAGCCTCGGGTGGGGACCAGCTGCAATCAATATCCATAAAGGAGCGTCGATCCCAGGCGCCAGCGGCACCAACGATGACCTTGCCGCAGATCCTGGAGCAAGCGTTGGCCAATAACCCGGAGGTTGGCATGGCCCTTGCCCGAGAAGAGCAGGCTCAGTGGTTTCACCGTGAAAGTAAAGCGTATAAATATCCATCGGTGGATGTGATCAACGAGTTTGGGCCTGAATACAACCGACCTGCAACCAATGCATCCGGCAATGAAGATGTCACGCCAGGGCGCAGTCTGACGTTTCGCATCAGTCATCTGTTGTATGACGGCGGCGTCTCAGAATCAGAGGAAGCACGTCGTTTTGAAGTCCGTAAATCCACCGAGCTTGAAACCCGCCTGATCATCGAAGACCTGGTGCTCGAAACAACACGAACCTATCTGCGCGTATTGCAACAACAGCAGGTCGCTCAGGCGGCTGAAGAGTTTGTCAGTGAGATGACCGAAATTGTCGATAAAATCGAGGTGATGTACGAAAACGGCGCGGCAAGCAAGCTCGAGCTCGATTTTGCTAAGGCCCGTTTGGCATCCGCCACCGCGGAAACAGGTAACACAGCTGCGCAACTGAATGATGCTGTATCTGGCCTGGAGTTTTTTACCGGGGCGCTGCCCCCGTTTACCGCGGTGCCCCCCCAAGCGATGGAGCATCTGCACGTAGGATCACTCGAATACTATCAATCCGTAGCCCAACGCAAGAATGCGAATATTTTGCTCAGCCAGACTAATAAGGCAGCGGAGCGTTTGAAGATTCGCGGACAGCGCGGTCAATTCCATCCTATTTTGAGTATCAATTTTGGCTCCCGGACGCTGGCGGATGAAGGCGGTAACCAGTCTCTGCGGAATACCAGCGAAGTAAAACTAAGGGCGGAGTATTTTTTGTTTGACGGCGGCGCCCGTCGGTCCAGATTGAACAGAGCGAAGGCCAGGCTGAAAGAATTGGAGTGGGAAGACCAACTGCTGCTGAATGAGCTGGAGCGCAATGTGAAACAAGCCTACAACCAGATAACCACCAACCGGCTGACGCTGAATGCCACCCGCGACGAGATCAACTACAACCGTGAACTGCGGCGTTTGAACCGACAGAATTTGGAGATTGGCGATATCAGCATTATCGAGCTGATTGAGGTAGAAGAGCGTTTGTTCAATTCTCAGGCTTCCTGGTTTCAGGTCAGCGCGGAAGTTCTGCAAAGCTACTATGACCTGCTGATCGAGGTGGGCGAGTTCAATCAAGTCGTACAAACCCAGTTGTCTTATTCGCGGTTGGAAGAACCCTAAACGTATGGCCACAACAACCCTCTACCCACTCGAAGAGATTAGATAAGGATGTCTATCATGCGGATTTTATTGTTATGGCTTTGCTCGATGATCTGTGCGCAAAGCTTCGCCGACACCGACCCGGTCATGGGAGTTTATATGGGCGCGGGGACGTTTAAATACGACACCACCGGCGAGTTTTCTGCGGGTGGCGAACCTGTAGACGTTGGTGTTGATTTGGATCTTGGGGATGAACAGAAAGGGTTTTTCTACCTCGACCTAGATCATCGGCTGCCCTTGTTGCCTAAGCTGCGCCTGGAAACGATGTCTGTGCAAATGAATGGGACCAGCGAACTGATTCGCGACATTACCATTGATGGGACCTCGTTTATTCCGCCGTCAGGATTACGCTCCACCTTCACCTGGGATCAGATCAGTGCGGCGTTTTACTATCGAATTTTTGATGGTCCTGCTCAACTAGATCTGGGGCTTAGCGTGCGTCAGATAGAAGGCGAGATTACCGTCGACTCCAGCATTAGCTCTGTCGCTTTGGATTTTGATGAAACCGTGCCCATGCTTTACTCCAAATTTCGTTTTCAGTTGATGAACGGTTGGTGGTTTGGTGCGGAATTCCACGGTACCAGCATTTCCAGCAATGAACTCATCGACATGAACACCAAGTTGGGGTGGGTCAGCGACTGGGGAATTGGTGGTGAGTTTGGTTATCGACTGATGCAGTTGGAACTGGAAGATGCTGGCGATCTGACCGGATCGGATTTGTCTATAGAAGGCCCCTACTTTGGATTGAATTTCCAGTTCTGAGTTCGCTCGCGACATTTTTGGTGTCGACTCACAATCAGGATTGGTATGATCTTCGACTTCGAACAAAGGAGTGGGAGACCATCATGATTTTAAGGATAAGAAAGGTTCAAGCGGTCCTGTTGGCGGCTTTGTTGGCGGCGTCATCGGTGATCAGTGGCACCGCGCATGCTGAGTATCTAGCGCATGCCGTCGGGGAAAAAAATAGAATTCCCTTGCCAGAGCGGATTGACCCAATTGATTCAAAGTACTTGTTGAACCTGGACTGGGGTGCCTACGAAGGTGCCAAAGCGCGGGTGGCTGTGCTTGAGGTAGACAACACCAGCAACTCAAACTCCTTTTCTATGACCGGACCTAGTGGCCAAACTGTCTCCTGGTCTTATGACAACGCTAACCAGGTCCCGGTGAACGGTATAGAAGCCATCGTCACCGACGTCATGAATCAAACCAATCGATTCCGACTGATTGAGCGTCAAGCATTAAGCTCGATCATCCAAGAGCAAGATCTGGCCACATCCGGTCGAGTTGCAAAGCCCTCAGGAGCAGCCACCGGGAATATCCTGGGCGCTCAATTTTTGGTCCAAGTGGTGATCACCGATTACGAAGCCAACGTAAAAGGTTCTAAGGGTGGTGGTATCGGTGGATTGGTTGCTAACCGCGTGCCGGTCTTAGGCGGCATTGGCTTGAAGCGAGGTCAGGGCCGTGTGGGCATGAACTTCCGTCTGATTGATGCAGAGACCAGTGAAGTGATGTACACCAAGCAAATTGAGTCTGTGATTAAGGAATCAGGATTAACCGTCGGCGGTATTGGCTTTGGTGGCGGCGGCGCGTTAGGGGGCTTTTTCTCGAACTATTCCAAAACGCCCATTGGGCAAGCGGTGATTGCTGGCATCAACAAGGGTGTTTACGACCTGGTCAAAGAGATTGGCGCTGCGCCTGCAAAAGGGTCGATCATTCGCACCAACGGAGGCAAGATCTGGGTCAATATGGGCAAAGGTTCTGTTGAAGTGGGTGATGTGTTGACGGTCATGTCTAAAGGTGAAGAACTCATCGATCCAGATACCGGCATCAGCCTGGGCAGTATGGACACCGAGCTGGGCAATATCAGAGTTTCACAAACATCCGACAAGTTCAGCGTGGCGGATGTGGTTTCCTTGTCTGGCACCGCAAAGCGAGGCGATCAGGTGATTTCCACCGCACCGCCGCCCAGCATCGAATACGCCAGTAGCTGGAAAAAGCCTAAACGCGGCAAATTCTAATCTAATCGGTCAGGCCCCCAGATCCCTCAGGATCTGGGCCCGCTTGGCGCATGCCTTTCCAATCGAGGTAAATTGCCAATCATCCCGTCCGGGCGTGCGGCTGCTAGCATCCGCACATGCGCAGGGCGAGCCATCACTTTCTTTTTCCAGGCAGCCACGTTTGGAAATTGCTCTTCATCGACGATGTTCAGCGCAGTCGCAACGTTCAGCGGAAACAGCATCATAATGTCCGCGGCACTAAACGCCTCGCCACCAAACCAGGGAAATTGCGCTAGATGATTTTCCGCGTACTGTACGGTGGCCTCGGAATCTACCAGTCGTGATCTGGTTTTGGGTGGTTCACGCATCCAGGCGCGATAGTCAGAGAACAACCGTGCCGCCAGACTGCCCTCGGCAAAGTGCATCCACATCATATGCTTTGCATAGTCGGCGCTGCGCAATTCAGGGGTCAATTGGCCTGGCGCGTAACGATTCAAGATCACCTCAATAATTGCGCCAGACTCCACCAGTACTTCATCACCGATGACCACTGTGGGTGCCATCGGCACATCGGGATTGATTTCACGGATTTTAGCCATGGATGCACCCAGATCACCACGTACATAGACAAGCTCGTAGGGCATACCCAATTCTTCCATCAGCCACACGATTCGTTCCGAGCGACGTCCTTCCAGGTGGTAGATGGTGATCCCCGGCTGTGCCTCGCTGTGGGCATCGGCAAAAGCGGATGTCTGGGGCAAAGCAGTAAACAGGCATAGGCACAGTGCCGTGCTCAAGAATCGAAACATAACTAATCTCGCAAATTGATTTGATCTGATAGTAAGTGATAAGCGGCTCGCCTATAACTACTTATCGGTAAATTTCTGCGCTGCGTGCCGATTGACAGTGACCCCACGGGTAGGGAAAATGCGCGTCCCTCGCCTAGTGGTGAGCGTGTCTGTATGGCTAGGTAGCTCAGCTGGTTAGAGCGCAGGATTCATAATCCTGAGGTCGGGAGTTCAAGTCTCCCCCT
This sequence comes from Pseudomonadota bacterium, assembly GCA_039028095.1. Classification (GTDB taxonomy): domain Bacteria; phylum Pseudomonadota; class Gammaproteobacteria; order Pseudomonadales; family Azotimanducaceae; genus UBA4421. Next base: position 93,943 of record JBCCIU010000008.1, on the reverse strand, counting down.
AGCTACCAAAATTAGCTTCTTGGCTTTCTATTTAGTACTTAGGTTTGCATTGGTTTCATCGCTGGTGCGCGTTGTCTAACTTGGGCTTTTTAATGCTAAACATCGACCCAATGCTGAAACAAAGAGCCAGGCAGCAGCTGGAAGCCACAGGCAACTTAATTGCAAGAGGCGAAATGTATGACTATGTGAAATGGAACCCTGCATGTAAACATCTGCTGCCTGGGCCCCCCTGGAATGGACAAGCTAAACGCTAGAGACATGGAGCTTCGCCTTAGTGGTTGCTAACTGCTGAATGCTTGCAAATATCGTGTCTTATTGTGTATCGTCGAGAGAGTAGGGAGCAACATGGAAACTTAAGGAAACAAGTTAAATGCAGATCTTTACGAATTCTGCTATGCTTGGGTCGTAACCTTTTGATTTTGTGAAGGAAATCACTTTCTGATCAATTTCGTAAACTATCCTACGGGGATAGGGGCAATAGCTGTTGTCCGCCAACCACGGAAGCGACAACGGAGATTATTATGACCTCAAATATCAGAAACGGTCGCGGAACCGGTCTAAAATCGCCAAAGTACCATGCTCGTGTTAAAACGTGCAGGGATGCTCATGCCCTGGTGAGAGCAGTCGTCAATCGAGAAGAAGGTGTACAAACCATTCGAGGTTCGAATACCAGACGCTCAGAAGAGATGAGAGAAAGTACGTCCTCAAAAGCGAACAAGGGCGACAATCAGCTAGCAGCTGGTTGAAAGAACTGCCACCTAAAGCCTTTGTTGGGTCTAGGTTGGGAATAGCCTCTGTTTGTTAGAGGCGTAAGGGACTAAATTGAACGGACTTGCTCTTAGCGCTGCCACGCTTTTCGCATTGTTACTTCCCGGCCAACTCGCCCATTATATATATAAGCAAAACACTGGTGGATGGAGCATATCCAGTCCGAATCGCTCCGGTATCCCAACATCTTTGGTATGGGGACTGGTGATTGCTGTTCCCCTTAACACGCTTTGGGGAATCGTATGTGAATATGTCCTAAGCAGGCCAGTTGATTACCACGCCATTTTGTCAGTGTTAACAAATGAAGAAACTTCTAGTCATTTGTTCGACGAACAATTTGCTACCTCAATGTTCTTGCTTTGGATTACCACCTATTGGATAACCCAGATTATTGCGGGCTATGGAATAGGGCTCGCGGTTACAAAAGTAGCGGACTATTCCTCATGGGGGTTGCGTGCGGCTCTCCAAAGCAATGGAGCAACTTGGCATCGGCTGTTTCGAGCGATGGATTGGAGCCCTCGCCCCGATGCGGTTACCGCTAGTGCAGTAGTGGTAGAGGATGCGAAGCCTTTTTTATACATAGGTATCGTCAACACTTACGATCTTGACCAAGAGGGCAACCTTCAGCGGTTAGTTTTAGAGGGGGCTCACAGACGGTATTTTCCCGCGGATTCCGATCCCAATGTTAGTTTAATTGAAAGTGGCGACATTTCACCTTGGACTCAGATGCGAGGTGAGTTGTTTGTCATAAACTGCGAAAAGGTCCAAACAATCGATGTCGACTATATCTGGATCGCCGAGGACACAGAGGATAGAGGCGACTCGAAATCTGATTCCTAGGTGTTCCAATTAGTCAAAAGCGTCACAGTTCTGGATGCTGACCCGCTTAGGCTTACATGGTCATCGATTTGGTCTTGTTTTGGGTGTGCGCCAGATTCTGTCTAGATGGGCGGCGGCTGGTCCTGGTAGCCGGGACATATGGGTCTAACGCATCCGAATATCGCACCGAGATTGATACCTTTACCCGCATCGAAGCGGTGGGCGGAACGGCGGGTGATCCAGACCATTTTGTGGTGTGGCGCAAGGATGGCTCAGTCAGTGAATATGGGAAAACCACTGACGCCAGGCAGGAAGCGCCGGGTTCAAGCATGGCCTACACCTGGGCCCAAAACCGATTTGCGGATAGTGTTGGAAACCACATCGACTACATCTACGCAGAAAATGGGGGTGAGCACTACATTGACAAAATCGACTATGGCGTTGGGCTGGTTGACTTTGAGTATGAGTCGAGCCTGCGACCGGATTCACGAGATATGTATCAGGTGGGCTCAAAGTTCGAGTTAAAGACCCGGCTTGAATTTATCCGTAGCTATGATGGCGATTCAGCCGTTGCGGCCAACGAGTTGCGTACCTATACGTTGAGCTATGCCGAGGGGACACACAATGGTGTCAGCCAACTTCAGGATATTGAGGAATGTAACGGTAGTACGTGTTACCCCAAGACGATTTTTAGCTGGTCTAATCCTGGTCAGGGTGTTGGCGCGGCCAGTACCTTCAGTCATACCAATGGATTTGCTGGCGGACGGGCAGCGGATGTTAATGGAGATGGCGTGAACGAACTCATCTGGATGAGCGTGGACCAGGACTCAGATTCGTTTCTAAAGATGAGTTATTACTCCGGTTCAAGCTGGACGCATACCAGTTTTAGTCAAGCCTTAAGGGGCAACGTGCCAGAATCCTGGACAGTGATCGACTACAACAATGACGGTCGCCAGGATATCATGTATCAGGAGGGGGATTTTTGGAAAATCCGGTTAGGGCAAAGCGGCATAGCACCTAGCTTTGGATCAGAATTCACTGCGGGAAATGCTGCGACACTTCCCAAAGACAGCCTGGTGGCGGATTTTCAAGGGGATGGGTTAGCCGACATTTTTTATTTGGGCGTAGGTCAGAATCCCATGGTGGAGCGACTGCTGCCGACGGGAAACCCATCCTCTCCTTATGCATTCGGCGTGGCCCAACAGGTTTCAGGAATGCCGAGTTGTACTGGGTGTGATGCTCCGGTGATTACCTCACTAAAGCCTATCGTCGCGGATTTTAACGGCGACGGAATTGTGGACTTCTTGGTCAAAGAATCCCATACCACGCTGTGTGAATTTGGATGCAGCAATCCACCCCCTGACCCGATTTACTGGGCAGTGTATGTATCAGCGAGTTTTTCAGAAGGTGGTCCGAGTTTTTATGACCGTTCCATGGAGTTACCAGGCGAGATTGATGAAGACTATCTCCGCGCAGTAGATATCAACGGGGACGGATTAACCGACGTCGCTTATCGGGACACCAGCAACGTTTGGCACTATCGCTTGAACAATGGTGACGGGTTTGAGGCGGCGATCAGCATCGGATCAATGAGTGATTTTTCCAGTGAACGCCTACAATTTCTGGACCATGATCGAGACGGGGACGCTGATCTGTTGTACCCAGATGGAGGTGACTTCTGGAAGGCAAGAACGTATTCAGCCTCAGGGTTTGCTAGTGCTGCACAAACGACCTCCTACCCGGCGAAGAGTACGAGTAGTTCATCAGCATCTCACTGGCACACGACGTTCATCGATTTTAACGGCGATGGTTATCTTGAAACGGTGACGGGTGATGATCGTGACCATAGTGGATCGAACAATGCTCTATACACAATCGCATCCAATGCGTTTGTGCGCGATAACGTCATCACCGAAATCACCAATGGGTTTGGTGCAAAAACCACGCTGACTTACAAATCAATCACTGACCCCGGCCAGACGGATCTCTATAACAAAGGAACGGGCGCGAATGGCATGGACTATGGCAATGGTTCGCCTGTGTTTGACTTTTTAGCACCTATGTATGTTGTTCAAAGCTTAGAAAGTTCTGCGCCCGCGATGGACAACGGCGCAATGGACTTTAATGCTACCAGCTCCATTTCCTACGAGTATGAAGCGTATCGTCTGCAATCGGGCGGTCGGGGCAGTCTGGGTTTCGAAAAAATTACGTCCATCGATGATCAAACGCTTATCGAAACCACCACGACCTACCATCAAGACTTCCCGTTTATCGGTCGTCCCAAAACGACCGAGGTGCGAACTACGGGCGGCAGCTTGTTATCAAAGGCAACCAACACCTGGAACGACGAAAACGACACCGGGCCAAATCGTCAGCCCTTCTTGCACATCGCAATTGAAGACAGTTATGCAGCCAATACAACGAATAACGATACGGGTGCCTTCAGCGTAGGGACTAGTTTGCTGAGTAAGGTGACCACCACCACAACCATGGACAGTACGCATGGACTGTACGCTGACGTGAAAACGATAGAAGTGAAAACGGAAGATCACTCGGGTAGTGGTATAGACACCTTTAAGAAGACTACGACCAATGTCTATTTCGCGCCAGACCTGACCGATTGGCACCATGGTCGTTTAGATGAAACGACGGTCGTCCACCATCGCGATGATGTCCTCACAAACGACATCACACGCAAAAGTAGCTTCACTTACCATACGACAACTGGTCTGTTGACCTCGGAGACGATCGAGCCGGGCAAAAGTGCTGGCAACACACTGACAACCACCTATCTGCACGATGCAAAAGGTAATGTCGAAAAAGTCACGCAATCAGGCTATCGCGGACCGGTGCTTCCCGGGGAAACCCTCTCTGGCACGGTAGACAGGATAGCCGAGTCAAATTTTGACGCAGATGGTCGATATGTGGTCACAACGGAAGATGCGTATGGTCGAATTGCGCAGACCGTTGTATCCAGGAATCTCTTCGGCGCTATTACCCAAGCCAAAGACATTAACAGTCAAAATATCTATACCGCCTACGGTGCTCTGGGTCGGCAGTATTGGTCCGGAACGGATACAGGCGCTGAAACGCAATCCACGCATCGTATGTGTGGGGGAGCCATCAGCTGTCCAACAGGTGCAGTCTATCGGATAGAGACAACCCAAGCTGGGGGCGCTCGTTCCATGGTCTTTTTTGATGTGCTGGGTCGCACGCTGCGGACATCCACACTCATGTTCGATAACCAGAGCTGGTCCAATGTCGAACAGCGGTACGACGAACTAGGCCGTGTTGTTGGCACGTCTGAACCATTCTCTGCTTCAACGGCACATGGCGGTAGCCCATCGATTTGGACGGAACTCGTCTACGACGACCTGGGCCGCGTGACTAAGACCACCTTCCCGGATAACAGCACGCACAAAATGACCTATACGGGTTTTGATGTGCAGATGACCGACCAAAAAGGCTTCAATCGCACAGAAGAAAAGAACGCACAAGGTGAGCTGACCAAAGTGACAGATCATCTAAGCGGTTGGGTCACCTATCAGTACGATGCCCAAGGCAATCTCACGCAAAGTGCGCAGGGTGGCCCGGCCGCAGATACGGTCTATACCTATATGGAATATGATCTGTTGGGTCGCAAAATCCTGATGGCCGATGCGGATATGGCGCCCAACTGCAATACCAGTAGCGGCGATAAGTGCTGGCGCTATGAATACAACAGCTTTGGTGAGTTAGTTGAGCAAACCACAGCAGAAAATGATGTCACCCGTATGTCTTATGACCTGCTGGGTCGGATGGTGCGAAGAATTGATCTGATCAATGGGACGTCAGAGGAGCGTGATGCTTTCTGGCTCTATGATGTCTCACCTAATGGGCTGGACTGCTGTCGCAAGAAGGCATTGAGGATGGCAGTGGCACAACGCTAACGAGCCGCAGTTATACCTATGATGGCCTATCTCGTCCCGATGCGGTGACCACAGAGATCGATGAGTCGGGTACGACAGAATCCTACGTGCAATCCACCACCTATGATGAATATGGGCGCACGTTCCAAAGCTTCGATGGTGGCTCGAACTATTCAGGTGTGGAGTACGAATATAATGCGGCGGGTTATGTGTCCGGGATGTTAGAAGCAGCCACCAGCGGCATGCAATCGAAATACTACACCCAGATCCAATCGATGGATGCGCGCGGAAATGTCACTGACCTTCATCTGGGTGAGATGTCGGTTCTCCATTCCTTCGATCCCGACACCGGTCGCCCTACAAACTTGATCGCCAAAGATAACACGCACCAAGATATTCAGAATCTCACCTTGCAATGGGACTTGGCAGGGAACCTCGAGTCCAAAACAGATGCATCTGCCAAAGCCGGTGGCGGCGTTAAAAATATTACTGAAGCGTACACTTATGACGAGCTGCATCGACTGGAAACAGTACATCAAAATGGTCAGCAGACCTTAGATATGGGGTACGACGCGCTTGGTAATATTGATGGCAAAACGTCATCTGATGGGAATGCCAACATAGGCGCGTACCAATACACCAACACGACCAGCGTTGATGGCACCTTTAGCGGCAACCATCAACTCACAAGTGCCGGTGGTGTGACCTATCAATACGATGACAATGGCTCCATGACCTCCAGTTCTGCTAACCATTATGTGACGTGGGGTATTCTGAATAAACCCACGTTGATCAGTCGTGGCGGTGAGAGCGTTCGCCTGTCCTATGGCCCTAACCGTAATCGCTTCAAGCGGGTGAACAACCTGGGTGATTCAGACGAGATGACCACCCACTATGTGGGCAGTATTGAGAAGTTGTTTAAGGCCAACGGCACGGTTGAGACAAAACGCTATGTAGGTGGTGCTGTGATTGTGAGCAGGGTTGAGACGTTAACGTCGACCACCCAGACGGACCGCTACCTCTTAAAAGACCACCTAGGTAGTACGCACCTGATCACCGATGTGACGGGACAGATAATCCAAGCGATGAGTTTTGATGCTTATGGTGCAAGACGTCTAGACGATGACTTTAGTTCCTTCTCCCATGCATCAATAATTGCGTTTGATACCAGCATTACGACTCGTGGGTTTACGGGGCATGAAGGTTTAGATGGTGTGGGACTTGTCCACATGAATGGGCGCGTGTATGACCCACGCGTTGGTCGGTTCTTGTCGGCTGATCCGTTTGTGCAAGCGCCCGAAATTACGCAAAGTCTGAATCGGTATGCCTATATGTGGAACAACCCGCTCAATGGAACTGATCCGAGTGGGCATTTTGTAGTAGGTTTCATCATTGGGAAGATTGCCAAAGCCTTGGATGCACCGTGGCTGAATAGTGTTTATCAGATTGCTTCATGTGCACCACCGTTGGGTAACCCCGTTACTTGCGGGGTTAATACCTTCGCATCGAACTATGGGTACAGTGGTGACCTTGGGTCATCTTTGAGGTCAGGAACTGTTGCCGGGGTGAGCGCATTTGCTTTCCAGCAGATTGGAAACTATTTTTCGAATCAATCGATTGGAAATGCACCTCAAGCTGTTGAGCTTCATGGTCCACCAGTTCCTGGTTTGGTCAATTTTGGCGGGAATAGCCTCACTGCAGGCCAAATCGCGCAACAAATAGCTGCACACTCCATCGTAGGGGGCGTTTTGTCCGTAGCTCAAGGCGGTAAGTTTGGGCATGGGTTTATAAGTGCGTTTGTCACAAAAGCGCTCACACCAGTTCAACTGAGCGCTGCGAAATCTGGATTTGGGCTGGGTGTAACAACGGCGGCAGTAATTGGAGGTACAGCTTCAAAACTCACTGGGGGTAAATTTGCGAACGGTGCTTCGACGGCCGCTTTCCAGTTTTCTTACAATGCAGCCGGTAAAGCTTATCTGAAGCGAAAGAATACGGGCGCTCGGTTCTATACACTCGAAGGTGAATTAGAGGCTTCTTTAGACTTCTTTAACGAAGGAGGTAGCGCAGGTCACGAGTTCCATGTTTACAATAAAGGCAATGAAATAGGTATATTCCGAGAAGGGAAGTTCATCAACAAGCACGGTCATAGTGGAGGCTTGCCAGAGGGCTTAACGCAAAACGCGTTAGCAAGGCTTAATGGTCTTGATGTAGATATAATGCGTCGAACGGGGAGACTTCCTCCAAGAGGTGAGGCAAATATTAAAAATCGCTTTCGCAGTCTTGGCAGAAGCCTTGGTTTGTTTGGATTAGGACTGACGACTTACGACATATCTACATCTGATAAGTCTATTGGGCAAAGTATTGAGCAAGCTATTTTTGGTGGAGATGAAATTAGCGATGGGATGCTTTATCCAAAGCCGGATGGTGCGAAGTTCTAATGTTTGTTCTTGAAGGAGATTTTGAGTGGTTCGATAGAGCTGATCCAGAGCCTTTGTTGGCTGCCTACAAGCGGTACTATGAATTCTTGAGTAGGAGTCGAGATAAATTTTCGGAAAGCGCTTGGACTTTGGCACAAAGACATGTTGCAAATGACCCGAACGATCACGAGGGCTTTCATGATGCAAGTCTGCTAGAACTGTCTTGGAAGGAATTACCTGGCAATAATAAATCGTACCTTGAATTACATCTACTCGGTGCTTACCTGGACTACGAGATTTTCGTTTCTCACTTAGATGTGGTCGGAACAGATATCCAATTCCTAGGAAACGATGGCTTGGGGGAGTTCTACCGGGGGGAACTGATTCTTGTACAAGAGGGCTACTATGTACATGAGTTTGTTTGGACGAGTGGCGCACGCTGGTCCATACAGTCTAAGGACGTGGCCTTGCTTGCCAAACCAAAGTAGTTATTAACTTCATAAATATACCTTGTTTTCCTATTGATTCGGTGGATTCTCGAGGACACACACATTTGAAATGTAGGATATATCTTACAAGCCAGGAAAACGTGGATAGATCAGGTGTCATTTGAGAAATGGTAATTAGAACAATTGCGCTGGTCCTACTGTGTTCAAGTTGCGCTCAGTCCCATGTGCTAGAAAGCCCCTTACTCGGCAGACCCGTTGTAACGACCGTAGATCACTTGATATGGAACCCTCGAAGCCACAATCATGTTGTTACTCACGTGGATGTCGAGAGACCTGATAATCTGAAGCCCGTTGGTGTGCTACCGGCTGGTACTCCCATAGAGCTTATAGAGCTTCGTGAAATAAGGGGAGTGTCTTCTCACTACCTTGAAATGGTGTTCAAAATAGCTGGTGGAGAGTTTTCGGGGGTTCTGTTCAATGCTCCAGACTGTTACCTGCTGCTTTCTGAGAGTTGGTTGGAAAGTTGTACGGATAGAAATCCTGAGACAGTTCGGTTCAATGCCAAATGGCTGAAGGATAGCGACTAATTAGGACGCAGACTTCAACAAGCGAGTCTACCAATTTGAATAGGACACGGACGTAAACTAGCTCAGCCAAGCATAAGCGATATCGCACAAATTCACGCTCGAAATTAAGAATTTGCAATCGGAGCTTGTCTTGGAAGCAAACGTTTTTGAAGACCGATATGAAAAAGATAACCAAGTTCTCGCGTTTGTGGCTCTAGCAAGGGAACTGGTTTTACGGACCAAAGTCTTTGTGACTCTTACGCATGAGGCTGACTGCCAAATCACGTATGTCGTCAATATTGCTTCTGAATTTTCGGGCCAGAGCAAGGTGCCCGAGCATTTCAGTACACACGATTCTGAGTTTGATTTTTGAGATTTGGGCAACGCGCTCATAAGACCCAGGTTATTCGATGTGAACGAAGGAACTAATAGGTGGGCCCTCGTTTGGGTTGTCATACAGGCGGACGCGAGAAGAAAACCAAGGGAGCATGAATGATCCGTGAAGCCCTTCTGCGCACTCGATGATGATTGTTGCCATCTATCCGCTGATTCAATTTTTTCACTCGAATTCAAGGTTTTAGCGGGAAAATGCTCAAACTACGGCATCTCGTTCAGTCAAGCTCAACGAAGCATGGTGCGAATACTACGACGAGAAAACCGCCAAAACGCCTAAAGCAGCATGGTCGGACTGTTTGTGCGATGATCTCGCCCTTAACGCGCACTGAAGCCGCGTAAATCAAGCACTTAGGTGTGAGAAGAAAGGGTTCAAGTTCTCCTGGGCACCACGCCGCGCGTAAGCGGGCTTAACCAGTTTTGCCAAGGCAAAACTGGAGACTACCAAGAAGACTTGAACCCTTTTTTTCGTGGGTAACCAAGATTCGCTATTCATTGAACCGGCGCTAGCCTAACTCCACCATTTCTCGCTTGACCCATTGAACCGACGGTTCAAGGTGCTTGGTGCTCCCACACTCCATTTAGCCTATTTGGGTGATGATGCTTTATACCGTCACGCCCATAGTGGAGGTGTGTTAACGGATATGAGGTTTGGGCACGGTCCACATTGTGTGGCCCTTTCGCTCTACACAATGTCAATCAATTCATTAAGCATTAAGTTACATCTACTTATAACAAGTTTGCTATTCACCGTTTCGCAGCCTGTTTTTGCCAACTCAAATAAGCAAGCTGAGGCTCCAGCCTACGGTGGTCCGCGTCACGTAGTAGCAGTGCTGCCGTTTGCCAACCGGGTACAAAATATCTACGGCGGTTATGAGATTGGTGAGGGATTGTCAGAGATCTTAATTACCGAGCTAATGCGCACCCAACGTTTTCAACTGGTTGAGCGGGAGCTGATTGGCAACATAGTGCAAGAACAAGAGCTGGGTATGACCGGTTTAACCAACAGCAATGTAGGCCCTCAAACCGGGCAGCTATCCGGCGCTCAATTTATGATTCGTGGTGCGGTCACCGAATTTAATGACCAAGCTGGAGGCGGTGGCATCAAGCTAAGTTACAGCAAAGCTGAAGCGGGTACCAAATCCAGTAAAGCTTATGTTGGCATTGACGTACGACTGGTGGACAACGCGACCGGTCAGATTTATGCCTCATACAACGCTCACGCGGAGGCTGTCTCAAGAGGTTTGAGTCTCGCCGCTGTAGTCAGCGAGTTTGGTGAAGACTTCAAATTTGGCGCAAGCCATTTCAACAACACACCCATTGGTAAAGCTACCCGCGAGGCGATGTCAGACATCGTGGATTTTATTATTGCAGAAAGCGCCAACATTCCTTGGCAAGGCATGTTGATTCAGGCACTCCCCAACGAGGCTTACGTCAACCGTGGTCAAAATACCAACTTAAAAAATGGTGATGAGCTCGTGGTGTTTTCACCGGGTATTCCACTTATTGACCCCGAAACCGGGTTTAACTTGGGTTCTGTTGAAAAGAGAGTGTGCACTATTACCGTTACTGACGTGCACGAACGGTTCTCTATCGCCAAACGCGGAAGTGAGTGCGGGACCGCTGTGTTGAAACGAGGCGATATAGTGAGGTTCCCATGACGTTTAGACTTGTACGCCTGGCACTTGTCGGTATCTGTCTTTGCTGTGCCTACCCAGTACCTGGGGATACACGCCCCAACATAATGGTATTGTTAGACGAACGTATTTCGGGCGTATACGGCACAACCGCAACCGAAACCTTTGGTCATGCGGAAAACGTCATCGCCAACACCTTACGGGATGCGGGCTTTAGGGTACTCGACCCCGCAACTGTGCGCGCAAACATCAAACGCACCAAAGGCTTGCGACTTATGGAAGGTGATGAACGTGCAGCCGTGGCAGTGGGTCTGCAAAATGAAGCAAGTTACTCGGTGTTAGGGACCGCACTCAGCAAACCGTCTGCGGTCCAGCTCTATCAAACGCGCATGCAATCACTACAAGGTACCGTTGCTATAAGAGTAGTACGCAACGATGACGCACAAACGATTGCCAGTGCTAGCGCTTCAGCAACCCAAGCACACATTGATGAAGTTGCTGGCGGCGCCCAGGCATTAGAGAAAGCAGCCACGCAGGCAGCCTTCGAACTTAGCCAAACGCTGGGCCAGCTGTTGAGTAACACCCATGACGGTGACCAGGCACTCCAAATCAACATATCCGGCCTGGCTTCTTATCGACACCTAGATTTTGTTATGAATTATCTTGATAAAGAATTAAACGGGGTCACTCAAGTTCGCCTCAGCAGCTTCACTGAAGGGGTTGCCGTGTTGGACGCACAATATGGCAACACTATCGAATCTATTGCTGGTCAAATTGCGCGGAAAAACTTCACAGGCTTCCGTTTAGAGCCAACACAGGTATCCAGTCATCGTTTAGATCTAGCAGCGGTGCTGGATCAGCCTTAGTGTGAAACGGCTAGCCATCCGAGCAATACTATGTTTGCTCCTGTGTATCCAAAATGTCTACGCCACCATACCCACAGATGTGTTGGCTGCTTTACAGCGTCTGGCCCGCGACCCAATAAGCACATCTGCCCAAGAACGGGCTTTGGTTTACGCCCATAACGCTGAGATAAATCGAGCTGGGTTACGGGGCTCAATCAGCAACGAGTGGTACCAGGCGGCGCAACGAGAGTTTGCTCATCAAAACCAGGTGCTTGCGAAAGGTGCGGCAGAACATGTGGGCGCTGAATTTACCGTACAAAAACGTAAGCCGGGGCCCTACCAACCAGGTACAGACTCAGACTACATCACGAAAGTACGGCACCCCGACCAAATCACCGCCATGCAGGCTGAATATAACAATCGGGTTAACCGCTACCTAAGACGTAATGGCATTAGCACCGGCCAAGGTCGCGGCGACTGGCATGTGCAACTAGATACCGACTTCATGGCAGACCCCGATGAAATTGGCAAAGGCATGACCAAAGCCGAAGCAGATCGACTCTTCCGTCAAGTAGCCAATCGCAATAACGATGCCTATAAAAGACGTGCCGCAGCTGAGTACGAACGCATTTCAAGATCAAACGAACGGCCACTAAAACCCAGCGAGTACCGCGCTTACGCGGAGGAGATGAAAGACTTCGTTGCCAAGAAACGGAAGAAAATCCAAGAATACTTAGAGACTGCAAAAAAACGACCCCTGACATTAGAAGAGCTGGACGACCTACAAGTAAAAATCGCGCAGCAACAAAAATACATCTCACGTATCGAAGCTACCGACCGAACCCTACGTGCCCAACAAGGTCTACCACCACGGGCAAGGCCATCAGAAATCCCAACCTACGAAATGGTGGCTGATGCAGATGGCAATATGCAGTTACGACGAACATGGCGATCATACGATTCACCCTACGGCAGCGTGGCAGAACGAGGCGCAAAACGGCTGCCCGGCAGCATCTACGATCGTATGGCTGGTTATAATGTTGCGGAAAACTCACTACAGCGGGCGTCGATACGATTAGCTGAGTCTTTTGCAGAAGCTGCTGGGCGCAACCCACAATTTGCTTCGGCGGATGATATTGCAGCCATTGTTGATCACCTGCCGCCGTCTGATAAAGGCGCCTTAATCGAACGATTAGCGCAACGAGACCCCAAAATGGCGCGAGACGTTGCGCAATCCATGCGCGCCCAATTTGCTGCAGCCAACCCGCGCGCCACACTGTCTGCATTAGAGAAAATGGCAGCGCCTTTGGACAACGCCCTGAACCGAGGCTTATCACGCCTTGCAGGGCGAGCAGGGTTAGAAATGGACAGCGCTGCGATGGCTGCTGCGAGACAGCGATTTTCTAACGCTGCTGGGGAAGTATTGGGAAAACTGGGGCAGGCGGTGGCTGTTGGCGTGATCACTGCTGAAGTAGCAGTATTTTTGCGCGACTACATTACCGCACTCAACAGACTCTACAACGAGCCGGATCTTAGCGCTGAAGAGGCGGCAAAACTTGAAGCCCAAGCCCGCAATGCAGGTATACGCCTTGCAGCCGTTGGCGGGATAGGTTTGGTGATGGAAGGCATCACCACCACATTCCCTCAAACGGTGCCCGTATTAGTAGGCGCGGGATCTTACATTGCCACGCGGGGTCTATTGGAAAATACACAGGCTGGCCAGTGGGTGGACAAAAATGTAGAGAACGCCATCGACGCTGCGTTTCGTACCGCTGAAGAAGCCACGGATTACATCATCGAAATTACTGGGGGTGTCAGCAACCGTATGCTGGCTGAAGACGAAAAGATTCGATTGCTGTTAGCCTACTTAAAAGCAATCCGTAAGGGTGATCTCAAATTACAAAACGGCGTATCTGCACGCGATATTATGTTGGCGATAGAAGAGGGTCGCTTAAAGGATATTTCTCGCTACTTGGTAGAAGTCGCATCAGGAGAGTGTATCGCCCAGCAGGCGCACAACGAACCGTGTACTGATTCACCGGTTGATTCAAACCGTATCGACAGCTTGTTAGCAAACGCAAAACAGGCGTTAGCATTAGCAGAGCGCGACCTCAACGAAGCCAATGTATTGGTCGGTGAATTGGATCAACTTCTCGACCAAGCGTTGATCAAAGTAAACGGGGTTGAAGACATCGCCTTTAAAATCTATCCCTACTTACAGAAAATCCTTGAGCGTCAAAACAAAGCACAAAACTGGCCGGTTGAATTACGAGCTGATCGCGGCGTGGGTAGTCCCATAGAACAACAGCTGCAGAATCTTGAAACATCCTGTGCCAACCCTGCAAGCGCATCATCAGGAGCACTAGAACAGGCAGAAGATCTCAGCCAGGCGTTATTGCGACGACTGAGATGGCGGGACAGTCGGGTTGCGCAGGCGCAAGATTTTGTACGCGACGAAGTGTTGGCATGGTCACAGTGTGACGCTTCCCTTGAGTGTCGCGCCATTCGTGGTCTTGACGAAACAGACAAGATTTCGGAGCTGCTTAATGCAGCTAGAGATTCGCTTAGCGTGTGGAAAAACTTGGTCTCATCAGCAGGCGCTCGGCTGGTATACGCTAAAGATTACGTGGACGAAGCCCGTTTGTTTGCAAACGCCAGATCCACATCTACGCAACAAATCATGCCACGCATCGATGCGGCCGCTGCGGAGGTGGAAGCAGCATTCGAAGACCTCCCCAAAACAGACCCGGTGAAAATTCCCGGTGGCGTTGAAGGGTTATTTAAAGAAGCGGTAGGCCAACCTTCTGGTCCCGATGGCAACCCTATGGGTGGTTTAGAACCTCGTATATACACAAAAGATCTAGATCAGGCGCTTCAAGCGCTTGCTAATGCTGAATCTAAAATCAACGAAGCGGCAAACTTGTTGTTAAACGATAGCAGCATAAGTGATGCCTTAGCCGAGGTTACAATCTGTATTCAGGCGCTTGGCGGGAACTTGGTAGATCAAGCCAGTGTGATATTAGATGCGGCACAAATGGATATTGACGCAGCAAATCAGGCCCGCGACCGGGTTAACAATCTTATCGTCACAAACGATGCTAAAACTAACCAATTTATTGAGGCGCTGGCCGACGCTGATCTTATTGATTCCGCTTGTACCACTGCCGTAAACCAGGCGATATCAGATGCACTGGCCGCTAAGGAACAAGGTAATGCAGCCATCGAAGCCCAAGCGCTACGCTGCGATGGGTTACTAAGGGAACAGCGACAAACCGCCTGTTCCGCTAGGTCTTCGGTGTCTGCTTCAGCTGCAATTAACCTACTGGAGGCGGCAGCATCCACGAGCCATGCAGCGTTAAGCCGCGCAGCGGTGACCAGTGTCGCATGTGCAGAACAAGCCGCTGAAACAAGGACCAACGCCAATGCCCAAGCAGCCCAATATGACGCCAACATTATCGTTAACGACAGCGCAAAACAGCTGAAGCAAAACGCCGACCGCTTGAAGGACTTGGACCTACAAATCACTAAACTCAAGGAGCGTATCCGCAACGGTGCTCAAGTTATGATAGCGCGTGCGAACAACGCCCAGCGTTTGGCCATCAATGCACAAGGTTTGGTTTCACACGCCAACGCAGATCCTTCTGGTGGTATCAGCGCTCGCGCAAACCAACTTATCGATCAATGCACCTCATTGGTCGACGAAGCCAATAATGCATCACAACTCGCGGCCGCAACAAACCAACCCGTATCACCACCACCACTAACTTGTGACGCCCAGGCATACGATGTTGTAGATACTTTCAACTATATCGCAATCGACGTATTGGAAGTCCTCACTTTGCGACGCTTGGGAGAAGTTGATGCATGCCACACCGAGTTAGCCAGTTGGCTTATGGACGCCCGCCAGCGTGACAACCAGAACGGATCTTCATCAACCGATCAACAAACGTCATCCAGCCAACCCGAAAGCGACGCAGAAACTGATTCAGGTGGTGCCTGGTGGGAGGATGAAGATCAAGATTCCGATGGCGGTTCGTGGTGGGACGAACCGGGGTTACCAAGTGGCGATCAAACCGCGTTGGACGAAGCCAATCGTATTGCAGAAGAGCGAACGGGGACAAATCAAGGCATCAACCCATCAAATCCAAACGACACCCCTCCAACAAACACACCACCCCAGCCGTTGGCGGGACTGGTACCGCCAGAGCCTCTAGAACAACCCTTGGATGATCTAGCGCCGCCAACATTTGATAGCTGTCCGCCCGGCCTAGTCTACCAAGGAGCAACACCTGGCAACGCCGCCGGCTGTGTAACCGGAACCTGTGCCGGTGAAGTAGATCCCAACTCTGGCAGCTGTTTAGATTTTACTTGCCCACCGGATTTCATACCCCGAGGTGATCGTTGTTTACCAGGTGTCCCACCAAACCGGATGGATGAGTTTACCGAGCCAGATATCGCAAGCTTAGGCAACCCCGCAGCGCGGGATATAGACGATGCCAAGAACGACCGTGAGGACCCAAATACAACCGATAAAATCGATGCGCAATGTAATGCATTGGTATCTTCTGGTGGTAACCAAGGCTTGTCTGCAATCATGCAACTGGGTGGCGCATACGGCGCTACAACCATACGCTATCAAACCTACGACGTTCCAGACAGCATAGTCGTACTGGCAGGCCAACCGGGTAACTATGGCACGGTATTGTGGGACTCTGGTGGCTGTGTGGGAACAGGCACCACTTTGGATGCAGCCCTAAATATCCCTCAGGGACAGTCAATTAAAGTATTTGTGACCGGTGCATGCGACGACTCAGGACGCAGCACAGCTTGGAACTTCACCCTGGCCTGCCCTGCCAATTCCAACTAATCTAGAAAATTAACCCATTTGGGTGATGGTCACCTCGCTCACCCAGGTAAACTTCGTGAACGACATTTTTGTATGTGTCGAAGTTGCCATAAAGCAGAGCAGACAACGGCTCACGCTAGAAAAACCAAGGATGGCATAGATGTTGGGGAGGGAAATATGCATTTCAATCGGCAAACGGACCAGCAACCTGGGCCAAACACTGGTTCAACAACAGACCTAGATGGGTTGATCAGCATGCTGTACCAGTTGGTGCGGGGCGAAATTTCATGGTCAGAATGGTTGACAATACTGCTGCAAGTAATCCCCGGAGACAGTGCTTCTCTCACATCTACCGACCCTGTGGGAGAAGTTACGCAACTGGCGCAATCCCAAGCTACTGAAGCCAAAACAATGGCTTATGTCAGCGCAGAAACCAGTTTGGAAAATGGCACTCGGCTCACGCTCGCTGTGCGCGGGGCGCAAAAAACTGACAGTCCCGCCCTACTCAAGCACCTTATGCCACACATACAGCGGGTTCATCAGCTGCAACAATCGCTGCTCGACGGTCAAAGCCGAGTTGCACAAATTGCAGCCGCACTGACTGAAGGTTTGGGCGTTGGTGTGATGTTATTGTCCGGGGCAGATCGACAGGTAGTTCACATAAACAGCGTTGCCCAGGAAATAGCTGAGCACTCAGGTGCGTTTCGCGTGGAGCAGAGCCGGTTGCGGGTTTTATCTACCCATGGACGTATAGCGGTTAACAATGCAATGAATGAAGTAGTTGGACGCGACCTGCGACGCAGCAAACAAGTGCGGTTAGGTGTGGACCGGGAAATTTGTATGCTGTTCAACCGGCTGGACCGTTGCACACCTAATTTTGTAGACGGCGACAGCGCAGGGTTTATTGTCGCGTTGGTTTGTTTAAACGGAGAACTTCCTACCCTACAGGCTGAATTTATTGCGAACAATTTTGGTTTAACGCCAAAAGAATCTCGTCTGGCTTTAGGCCTGTCTCAAGGACGCAGCCTTGAAGATTTAGCAGAACTTCACCACGTGAGTAAACATACGTTGCGCGCACAACTCAAAAGTATCCTAAAAAAGACCGGGCAGAATAGCCAGGCAGGCTTGGTACGCTTGTTATTACAAGACCCCAGAGTGATGTTTGTTCTATCAGGGGAATTGGAGAGTTAGATGAATTTTATCGAACAACAAGGCTTACAAACCCGGCCATCCCACGCATGGCGGTTGATTGACCTAATTTATGAAACTGGACAAACACCAAGTAAATGGCCGCTTTTGTTAGAAGCATTAACCAATACGCTGCCTGAATCAACCACCAACGGTACACATACCAAACACACAATGCAGCAGGAAACGCTAAACCACGTCCTGGCCACTCATTTACAGCATGCCCTGGCGCTTAACCGATTTATTGGCGAACAGGAGGGTGTCCTTAAATCCGCAGAACCACTATTGGCTACGTTGACATTCCCCCTCCTCGTAATCGATTCGAATTATAACCTTGTTTATGTTGGTGACCACTATTCCCAGATTGTTCACGGCAGCGAATACTTAAAATTGGCAGACAACACGCTGCTCGTGAACCACCCAAGTTATCAAAATAGTTTTGCACAAATTTTTGATGGTTCATCGAATGTAGAACTATTGCAGCTCGAACAGGCTGAGGATACCGAGGGTAATCGAATCTGCGTCTTACCACTGCCGTTATCAAACAATCAAACGCTGGCTTTGATGGCTTGGTTCAACCCAGGCCAAAGAAGCGATGCTAGTTGTGGCGCTCTTGCATCTACTTATGAACTAACGCCTGCTGAGACGGAGCTGTTGTACAGCCTGGTGGACGACCTTAGTTATGCTGAATTGGCAAGCGAACGGAACGTCACGGAGAATACTGTGCGAACCCAGATAAAACAAATATTTGCCAAAACACAGTGTCATAGCCGGGCAGAGCTGATGCAGAAAGTGCTGTGCGGCCCTGGTTTACTGAACACTTTAGTTTCCTGGCAGAGTGATCATTTTTTTGAAACTGATCTTGATCAAGCACGCCTTAACCAGACTGTAACCACCCCAAACGGAAACCCTCTAGGGTTTGCTGAATATGGGCCTAAGGATGGTTTTCCAATCATTCTCATCCATAACATTTCTGGCTCTAGACTACAGATTCCAGTACCCGAAGCGAGATTTTATGAACAAGGCATTCGCCTCATTATGCCGGACCGTCTTGGCGTGGGTCTATCCAAAGCACATGCCCACTTCACAATCGAAGATTGGACAGACGCGTTTGGCGCCTTGTTGGAACACTTGGATGTCCAACCCCTGCTAATGGGCACGTCAATGGGCGGATTTTACGCCATGGCTGCTGCTGAACGCTTTCCACAACATTTTTCAGAACTATGCCTTGTCAGCCCAATGACAATCTCGCCACCAGAATTTGACCACTTGCTAAAGGACGATTTTAAAGCGCTGATAAGCTTGTTTCGCGATGCACCCAATGTTGCAGAGCTGACCTTAGAGATCGCTGCTCGAGACGGGCCAGCTCGCCCCTTGGACTACCACATCATGGGCCTACCCGAGGCAGATCAAGCACTATTTAAAGATCAGCAGTTTTATCAGATGTCGCTGGCAGCTATGACAGAAAACCGCCGTTATGGGTCAATGGCGATGGCCCGGGATCTTGCCCTTCTGACCCACACCTGGCCGTTTGAGCCTGGCGACATCAAATTACCTACCACTATATGGCACGGCGTGAATGACCTCATTTCACCCTTACCGGCAGTTGAAGACTTAGCATCTTCTCTGCCCAACGCCACACTGTATCGTGTACCACACGAAACCCATATGATGATCAATCGCCATTGGAGCACTATCATCGCCTGCTTGTTGCGCAAGGACATTGCACGTGCCGCATTGTCCACCACACAGCTCTTACAAACAGATTAACCCATCTAGGTGATGTAGCTTTAACACCGGTGCGCATACTGAAAGCATGCGCGCTCGATACTTCCTATTTCTATTCCTAACCCTCATTCTTTGGGGGAGCATCGCGCTAGCGACCCCAGCCAATTCTAGCCGTGTTGATACTCATCAGGATGATCTCATCGATTATGTGCACCAAGTCGTCACCCATAGTGACGATGCATTGATGCTCGCTGAGGAGCTCACCCTCAGCAATTTTGGTGTGCAACAAGCACAGTCTCAATTTCGTACTGTCATCAGGCCCATCGCGGATTTGGCGGTGGATTCAACCACCCGACCCCGCACCGGGATAGAGTTTTCCAGGCAAACCCCGTGGGGCATCGACGTCAGTGCGGGTTATGCCACCGATGGCTTTGGCTCCCAAGGTACACAAAGGAGCTTTGCCCAAGTAAGCATCCCCGTGATGGCGCGTTTTGGGCGCGAAGTAAACGAATTGCCGCTCACGCGGGCTCAAATTCATCAACGCAAGCGGAGTTTGGATGTAAAACGGCAGAAGCAAAGGCTGATCAGCAAGGCAATTAATCAACATATCGAACTAATATTGGTAGAACGGATTGAACACCAATCAGAACACAGCGTTTCGCGGGCATCGAAACACGTGGCATCTGCAAAAGCCAGACAGCGGGTTGGGCTGGTGTCGAAAGTTGATGTGCATCGAGCTGAATTGCGACGCCTGCAACAAGTAGAACAACTCGAACATGCTCGTTACGTCACACAGATGCAACGTGAGAGCTACGCAGAACTCGCACGCCTTCACCATACCAATGTTAGTCCGCCAACCAAATTACCCAATATAACAAGCGTACCGAGCCAACGATTTCTACCTGAATGGCGTCCCGAATGGCACGCACACCAGCTGGACGAAAAATTAGCACACCTTGAATTAAGCGACGCCAGACGCCGCTTGCTTCCCGACCTAAACTTCCAAGTAAAGTGGTTGGGTACTAGCTACGCCGATCAATTTGAGGTGCTACGGCGTGATGGCAACGACGTGTACTTTTCTCTACGCCTGCAATCAGACCTCGACTGGCGAGCTAAACGACGGCGTATTAACGAACGAGAAATTGCGCTGCAACGGGCGCTACGGTTTGGCGAGAGTCTGCAACGCCGCTTAATGCGAGAAGTTCGAAGCGCTGAAGCCAACCTTAAGACCGATAAACAGCGCTTACACCTGGCGAAACTTAAACAGAAGGAGGCAAATCGGGCTTTGGATGTGGCATTGGCAAGGTTCGAGCGTGGGATCGCTTCTAACCTGGATGTGATTGACGCAGAACAGGCGCTTTCCCAGGCAGAGTTGGCGGCACTTACTGCTGAAGCTGGAACACTTATGGCAGTGGTCGACTTGGCTTTGGCGCGGGGTGAATTGTCTCTGGGTTGGTTAGACCAAGCGTTAGGCAAAGGGGTATCCACTCAAGAAATTGTGCCCAAAAACAGTACACAAGAGGTAGCTCATGCAAGATAGCGCACCAAGAAATTGGCCCACCTCAACTCCCCAAACCTCAGATGTTGTGGACCTAAACCCGGCAGCATCAACACCGCGCAACAATCCATCCAAAACTAAGCGTTTTGGCATTGCTCTGCTGCTTGCGGGCGCTTTGCTTTCCGCCAGCGCACTGAGTTTTATAACAAATGATTCAACGTACCTTATTGGCGAAGATTGGGAGAAGACAACCATTGTACCTAAAGTCTTAAAAATGCAGGTTCTGGGCCGTGGCTCGGTGCAACCTTCAAGGGTGGTATCGATTAAATCCCCAATCGAAAGTAACCGCGCGCGTATTGTATGGCTGCAAGAAGAAGGTACACACGTTACAGCCGGGGAACTGATTGCAAAGTTCGACAAGCGTCCATTCAAAGAAGCATTGGAACTGGCACAACAACGCTCACGAGAAGCTCAAGCACAAGTTGTACGCGCTGAAAAAGCACTGGCGCTAGCTGCAGAGGAACACGCCAGCAAAACCGAAGCAGCTACTCGATTGATGGAAGTGGCTGGGATAGAAGTGGCTGACGCTAAGGAAGGTAGTGGCCAGGTTGAGTCATTTAGACTTTATGCGCAAATCAAACAGCTCCAACGAGGATTACGCATTGCACAAGTTGAACACGATGATTATCAATCACTGTTTACCCAGGGACACATCAGCCGCAAAGAGCTTGAGGTAGCTGTAGATGCACTAAGAAATGCCACTGACGCACTACATTTGGGTGAACAAGAACTTCAAGGTTTTGAGCGATTTACTTGGCCAAAACGTAAACGCGAAGCGAGCTTAAAATTTGAAGCAGCCAAAACCGAACTGGCACGAGTGGAACGCACAGCTTTGTTAGAACGTGACCGCTTGGAGGCCGAGCAGCGTAAAGCCGCGCAGGAATTTGCAGTGGCGCGCACTATGGTTGAAAAAACAAGCTGGGAACTGGAGCACACAGATTTAAGGGCACCAATTTCAGGTGTCGTATTACATACAGAAGTACCCCACGGAGGAAAACAGCGCAAAGTGCAGGTTGGTGATGCACTTTGGCTGGGGCAGAGTTTTCTGAAGATACCAGATACATCGGACTTGGACGTGCACGTATTCGTTAGAGAGACTGATGTCAGCAAGATTCATGTAGGCATGCATGCTCGAATTGAGCTAGATGCGTTTATCGGCACGCCTGTTGACGGCGTGGTTACGCGTGTCGCCACAATGGCAAGTAACACAGAATCACAACGAGATTTTTTGGTTGAAGTTCGATTTAACACATCCCCAACAGAGGTGCATCCCGGAATGTCAGCCAATGTAGCCATCGAACACGCCCGCACCAACGCAGATATGGCTGTGCCCATGTCTGCGCTTCTACGGGCCGATGGGCAAACCCAACTACGGGTCTTATCCGATGACAGTGAATGGCACCTGAAACCCGTCACCTTAGGCGTCAACAATGGCGAGTGGGCCCAGGTATTGGAGGGTGTTTCCCATGGCGATCAGGTTGCCATACACTGAACCACCTTACCTAAGCGCAAAACGTGTCAGTCGTTCATTTCCTTTGGGGGTACAAGAGGGGGCACGAGAGGTAACAGCGCTGGGCACCATTAGTGTCGAAGCCTATCGCGGTGAGCTAATCGCCCTAACCGGACCTTCTGGGTCGGGAAAATCCACACTATTGCAAGTACTGTCAGGATTAGACCGCCCTAGTCACGGTCGTATTGTAGTGGGCGGTTACGACTTTGGCGCATTGTCGGAAACATCTTTAGCACACGTTCGCAATCAGCTGTTTGGGTTCGTCTTTCAAACACCACACGTACTTCGAAACCGAACGGTTAAAGAGAACGTTGCGCTACCATTAACCTACGCCCAACCAACAAAGCGAAAACTACACGCCAGTCGTGTTGATACTCTGATCGACTATGTTGGTTTAAACCAGTTTGCTGATCGGTCACCTAATACGCTTTCAGGGGGAGAACTTCAGCGCTTGGTGTTTGCTCGTGCATTGGTCCTTGACCCGCAAATTATATTTGCGGATGAACCCACCGCAGCCTTAGATGATGTCAACGCAAATCACTTACTCTCCCTATTGAGCGAGCAATCAAATAGCGGCCGAGTGGTTGTCATGGCCAGTCACGATCCATTTGCGATTGCCTTTGCAGATAGAGAAATAAAACTAAACAAGGTTGCCGATGCCCTGGTATGACATCTTCGAGGATTTCCATGATGCATGGCGAGATGTTTGTTCGCGCCCTTTTCGGTCTTGTTTGAGTGCCATTGGCATCAGCGTTGGTGTGTTGGCATTAGTAGCGATGATCTCCATCACCTCAGGCGCGCGAGAACAAGCGTTAGCTGGGGCTGAATCACTGGGACTCAACACAATAAGAATTGAATCAATTGTTGGGGAATTGCCGCAGGAGTCATTAACTGTTGGCGACGCCACGCGCGTGATGAACCTCAGTGGTAAGTCACTTCAGGCAACCTATTTCTATCGACAAGTAGGCAAACGTGTGCAAGGTCCAAACGACAATCTAAACGTGGACGTTATGGCAGTGCCAAGCTCGTTTTATGCGGTGGAGCAGCTTGAGGTTGCGCGGGGCGCATTACCTGCTGACGATTTGCACCCCGACGCCTGCGTGGCTGGCGCTTCGATGGCAATAATACTCGCCCTAGAAGTGGGCGATCTCCTGGTTGTGAACGACAATCCATGTCGCGTCGCAGCCATCGCTGCGCCGCGGGACCGTTTGATTACCGAGGGGACTGGGTTGAGCGCCATCGACTTTAACGCCAGCATTTTTGTGCCTTTTTCCAGCATAGCAGGTCGTTCTCAACAAGCTGGTGTGACAGGGGTTATTGTACGGGTTGCCAAAGACAACCAAGTTACCGAAAAAACCGCTTTGGTGAGACAGGCGCTTAGCCAAGGACACGGCAAAGATGCTAATTTTCTAATTGTCATTCCCCGTCAACTGGCAAGCCAAGTAAGTGAGACCCAACAGCTGTTCACTTTTATTATGAGTGCCCTTGCTGGCCTAGCGTTGATTGTTGGCGGCATTGGCGTTGCCAATAGTTTGCTCGCCACGGTTGCAGAACAGACCCGTGAAATTGGGCTGCGGATGGCGGTAGGTGCAACGGCTAATCGAGTGTTACGTTTGTATCTCTTCCACGCGCTATGGATCAGTAGTTTTGGTGCGCTCTTTGGCGCTATTGTTGGCTTAGCTGTCGCCAGCGCGATCCAGGTATTTGCGGGTTGGCATGTATACCTTTCGGTGACTTCTGTATTGGTCGGTATCACTTTTGCTTTAGTCACCGGCGGCCTAAGTGCTACGTATCCGGCACTACGCGCCGCAAATATGTCTGCGGCGCGAGCGCTGATTGAGCATTGAGCCCGACTATTGCGGTAGCGCCACAATAAAGTCACCGGTGGAGGCGTTGAACAATCCTGTGTTAATGCGCCCACCACCACTACTAAAATGGACCTCAAAATTGCCGCCGGTTACATCGGAAGTCAAGATCAATTCCATCCGACCGCCAACACGGCTAATTGGAAAATCGGTGCTGGTGGCACCATCCCATGTACCGATATCACTACCTTCGTAACGCACACGTAACGGAGATGGGGCGCCAATTGGATTTAGTTCCACAGATATTGGCGCGGCCTGGTTGCCGTTTGGAGGCGTTAGGTCACCACCAATTTGCGCGCCAGTTGGAGGGTCAGACGGTGAACCGCCACCGCCGCCGCCACCACCAGAATCTGCTGCCGCGGCTGCAGCTAACACACCACCACCAACTAGTAACCATCGCCTAGTACTCCAGCCACCACCTTCGGTAACTGGCGTCGCCTCCGCTAATAAAGGCTGTTCTTCTACTGCAACAATGTAATCGTTGAAGCCTGGTATCTGAGTGGTATTTTGGACCGTGGTCTCACTACCAACCGGTAATTGGCGCGCAGGATCCGGCCGACCGCTAAGCTGATCAAGCAGCTCCTTAGCTTTTTCATATTTGTTTAGATCAACCTCGATCTCTTTTGTTTCTCTGAGTTCCGATCGACTCAGGGCGTTTTGATCATCCTCAATATTAATCACATAAGTATCTGTTTTTACGATCTCGCCGCCTGTGCTCGCCGCAAGCAGAAAATAGCTTACCTCGCTACTGCCTAGCCTTGGCGCCGGCAAAACACCAATAAAACTACTACCTGATTTCTCCTGCAATGGCACGAAGAAAAATCGACTACCAACCGCAGACTTAAAGTAAGCCCTAGCAACACGCACGTCGCTGCCCGTGATGTTAGTTGTTATTGGTATACGCTGCCCGCTGGTGGCTTTTCCTACCGGTTCATGGGCAAATTTGACGTCGGCGACTGCCGTCCATGACAAGCATGTAACAACAAACACACTTATTAACTTTAAAAAGCGCATGGGAAAACTTTCTCCTTTGGTTACTCGTAATCACATTCTTTCGCCCGGGCCTTCTAAACGCATCACCTACATGGGTTAACTTTCTACTAACTAAAGATTTAGTCAACACACGCGTTCTGTACCTCCACGTTAAAACTAGGAGCGGTCAACCCTTTACTGTCATAGTCAAGGCAAAGTGTTTCGGCACTATCGATGTTGGTAAAAAATTGGACGGGTTGCCCAACGCACCGATGCTTTTGTCGCAACTGATCTATTTCAGCATTGCTTTCTAAAACCACAACTTCGGGTCCACGCGTCCATAAATGAGGTCGAACCAATTGAGACGCAGGTGCACCAGCACAAGCGGCTTGGTGCGCTTTAAGCTCAAGGTTTTTAAGGAACGCAGCTAAATCATTAGGCGTATCAAAATCTTTGCCAAACTTACTTGAAGGTCCCAAATCGAATGCAATCAACGCCTTACCCTCAAGCTGTTTTCCGCCGTCTTTGCCTGGCAACAAACCAGCGCCAGTGATCTGCAATACCGTCCAGTGACCTTGAGATTTTGGTTCCACCATACTGTTCTGGGCGGGCTGTTTGTTTTGTTGAGGACTATGTTGATTGGTTTGTGAAGGTTGTTGAGATGGGATTGTTCGAGACTGCTGGCGTGCCTTCGTTGGGCTCCGACTTGAAGATTTCCCCCTTGACGATGAAGTGCTCAAGCCACTCGTATCTGGCGCATCTAAGAATCCATCAGTCACGCGAGCTGGTGCCGTTTGACCACCGTTGATACTGTCCTGCATTTGGTTATCACTTTGATCAAGCGAAGAATTTAACTCCATTTCGCTAATGCCGTAGTTTTGTACTGCGGTGGCGGACTGTTCGTTAGCTTTTTTTGGAGATGTACCTATGGCCTTTGTGAGGTCAGAAGCTTGATTCATCTGAGCGTCCGAACCTTTTGGCAAGCCACCCCAAGCTGACCGTGCAGGCGTTGGGGAGTATCTATCATCTGCGGACTTCAAACACGAATCTACTTTGCTGGGTACGCTATCTAAATGTGCCATGATGGCAACAATAGCTTGTTTCTCCGCTATGGTATTCGGAATCAATTGAGGGTTAGGTTCTCCCAACACATGTTCCAACTCATTCAAAATTTCCAGTTGGCAGCTACTCACGGCTTCTCTAAGTACCTCGTGGGAATTTTTGCGCTGGATTGCCGAGACAGTGCCGCCACAGACCTTGCCGAGCTGTATTTCTATGTCACGTTTACAGGGTTGTATCACATGAGTTTGCAGTGCTTTAAGCTCAATGCCTAGCATTGCAGGATCTGCATCAAACGCTACAACAGGTTGTCCACAAACACTCATCCCAACACAGACCATTAACCACTGAAGAATCCTCGTCATGTCCTTCACGGCCCATCAGCAAAAATCCGATGTTAGTAAAAATGAATACAGCGACCATCACCTATTCAGGGTATTTTTGTGCGGCTAACCATCACAACAAGTTAGATTTGCCAAGATATTGTTAGTTGTTTGCAAGGAGACGCAAAGCTTAGCAGCGTGGCGCACTTGGCCTTTTTTCTACCTAGAACTCTTTCGTGAACGCAATCCGCAAGTTCCGCGGGTAGCCAATTAATGCTGAATTCCTCGATGGATTCGCGACATAAAACTCATCTGTCGCGTTTTCAAGATACAAACGCACATCAACGCCGCCAAACAGATTCTTGTAGTAAACCGTCAAATCAACCGTGGTATAAGAATCCGTTTCTATTTCCTCTGCCGCAGGGAACCACGGTATCTCGCTGCGATAAAAGATTCGACCGCCCACGCCTAGGCCCTGCAGCGGACCGGACTGAACCTCGTAAGTGCCAAACAAGCTGAGTTGATGCCTGGACAACCAAGTAATGGACTCCCCTTCGAATTGCTCATTTGGATCGGCGTCGTCAGTCACTTCACCATCGATTAACGTATAAGCGGCCACCAGGTCAAAACCGGGCAGTACTTCACCAGACACCTCGAGCTCCAAGCCTTGAATAGACTCCTCGAATCCTGCAATGGAAAAGTTGCGGTTGTTCGGGTCTGTGGTGGCAACCTCGGAGCGAACCAGGTCGTAGATCGCACCGGTGACAAAAAGATCCCCGTCCAAGAGTGACGATTTGAACCCAACTTCGTACTGCTCACCTCGCTCGGGGGACAACAGTTCAATTCGGGGTTCTGGGCCACTGTTGTCTAAAGAAAATTGAAAGGCATTGTTTAAGAAAGAGCGTGAATAGCTGGCGTAGACCGTGGTGTTAAAACCAATGTCATAGGAACCACCCACCCGCCATGTTGTAGCCGTGTGTGATCCGCTGCTCGCGGTTCTCGTGGTCTCGGAATCCACAACGAAGGTGACCTCACGTGCAGACTCCTGTTTGAAATCGTCATAGCGCAATCCGCCGATAATGGTCAGTTTTTCTGTGGGTCGAAGCACGGCCTGAACGTAAGCGCCGACCTGTTCACCGGTTAAGTCTGCGAGGAATATGGGGTCGACGTCCTCGATATTGTCAGGGATCTCATAAAAGTTTTGGGGCTCAAAGAGGTTATCCGCGCCCAGATAGACATAGTTTTCGAATCGGTACTGACTCTGGCGGACGTAATCGATACCGGTGACAATGGAACTGCCCGAGCCGCTGCCCAACTCAAAATCTTTGCGCAGGAACACATCGGCCGCCACTCGATCGGTGTCGTTCTCAAAATATCCTGCGTAGATATAGGTATCTCCGTTATCTTGAATACCCGGCTCGTAATTGTAGGAATACACAAACGTTTGTGAGGCATCACCCTTCGAAGTTGCCGCACGGACGGTCAAGGAGAGGTCATCTAGAAACTCGTGTACAAAATCGGCCTGAACGCTGTAGTGGCGCTGATCTAGATCGGCATCGTCTGTATCGAAATTCCAGTTGAAGTCCTTATCTAAACCCAGGCTGTCGAAGTCATTCAGATTTTCGTTGGTCGAGATGCCACCGAACGGAACGCCGCCATTTTGAAAGTAGTTTCCTTGCAGCAAAAGGGTCGTTTTGCCGCCATTGTCGAAAAGAATGGAGGGGGTCACCTGGATGCTATCGTATTCGACTCGCTCGTTAGGCAGATCACCGTCGATGGCCGAGATGACGATTCGACCATGTATACCCTGGTCATCACTTAGCGTGTGATTGAGATCAACGCCGGCCCGAAATTGGCCAAAACTATCGCCACCAACAAAGACCTCTTTATCTTCTGAGGTATTGGCTGTCTTTAACACACGGTTCACAAGCCCGCCCACTGGCGCGCCGCCGCCAGCGATTGCCGCAGGGCCTTTTATGACCTCAACGCGATCAATCGCGTAGGGATCAGGCTGATAGTTGACGCCACCACTTAACCCATTTTCCCGGATGATGCTTGGGATCAGGCCATCCCGAACGCCGCGCAGGCTAATATTGAAGTTATGGGCAATCGATCCACCGCCGCCGGGCGTATCTTGGTAACCGGCTACGTTTTTTAAGACCTCGTCGGGTAGAGACAGCAGCTGATCTTGAATAACGCTTGCATTGACAATCGTCAAACTGTTAGGGATTTCTTGCAGATCAGCCGGGGAGCGGGTCAGGTTGGTAATTGGCGTGTAGTAGCGGCTGCCGACCACAAAAATCTCTTCTATTGGTTCGGGCTCAACCTGTGACTGGGTGTTTGTATTCGCAACGATGATGTAGGTTGTGGCTTGCGTGCGGTTTGCCCTGAGCCCCGAATTTCGCAACGCGATACTCAGAGCTTCCTCGAGTGTGAACGACCCATTCAAGGTCTCCACAACCTTGCCGGCAACGAGAGATTCCTCGGCCAGGATTGTCACCCCATATCGCGTTGATATTGTGATCAGGGCGTCCCCTAACGGTTGGCGTGAGATGGCGATTTCCTCGGATCGGCCCGGGGATAGATCCGCAGCGAATGTAGTGGGGGGAGCCAGTGTCAGTGCGACTGCGGATGCGATGGCTGCCAATCGAGCTGATGGTTTTTGAACTTTGGTCAGTTTCACGTCTTGTCCTCATGCGTGTTCGTGCGAATGCGACTTGTTCGCACCTATATAAACATGAAGATTTGCACGGCCAGAATGTCACCTCATAAAGACTTTTTTAGAAAAAAAATTTTTCTTGAAGCACATCAAGCGCTGCTATTGACCAGCAGAAATGCTTACGGTGTCAGAAAGGCGCGCCTTGCGAGTACGATTCGCCGCTGCGAAGATGCGCGCCTGCCGCTTACGCCACCAGATCAGAACTCCGGTCACGCTGACACCCGCAACGAGAATTCCGAGCAACGTTACAAAGATGCGATAGGGTAATCCCCATACGCTGGCCATGTGTAATGACAAGATCCATTCGGTAATCGTGTCGCCAGAGGCTTCGCCTAGACTCAGGAACTCCCCGAAATATTCACCCGTCGTTGCGTCGAACATGACTTCGATGCTGCCGTAGTCAGCACTTATATCAAGCTCGCTGCGCACGCCATAGGCAAAAAAATGACCGTGGTGATCGTAGTAGAGACCAAAAGGCTCGCCAAGTGTGATATCCCGTTTTGTCGCAAGTGTTTCCGCCAGCTCATGTCCTCTTGCGACAGCCTTGTGCCATGTCATGGTTGCTGCTCTTTCGTTCGGGCTGACGCTGCGACTTGGATATTCCTGGAATTCGAAAAACGGCGACATCGCGGGGCGATAAACTTCGCTAAGATTGAATGCCACGCTGCTCCAAGCGAACACCAGCAGCATTGCCCAAGGCACGAGACTGCCAGCAACATGCAAATCGAAATTCAGTTTTGGTGCCGACGCCCCCCAGCGAACGCGCCACGAAGGCGACCAGCGTTTTAACCAGCTGACGATCCCGAGGCGACTTGTTGGTTTATGTTGACGTCTGGGAAATGTCAGGTAAGCCCCGACAAAACAATCAATGGTCCATAACAAAGCAACCAGTCCAAAAATGTAGCTACCGACAACGCCAAGGGCTAGCGTGTAGTGAAGCTTGTAGATAAACGGGATCAGGTTGGTCAACCCCTCACTCAAATCCCCCCACGTGCGTTTGCCGACGACTTCTCCGGTATACGGGTTGACAAAAACTTCGTCGAAATCGAGCTCGCTGTGCTGATTGGTTGATGGATCGATAGCACCACTAGCACCAAATATTGCATTCTTGCCCGGTGTTTTTTCCAGGCGGGCGTACTCAATGTCGACGTTGGGTAACTGTCTAAGTACCTCCTCGCGCAATACAAGGCGGTCTAGGAGCTTTGCATCGGGATCGGGCTTCGTTGCGTGGAACAGGTTGGGGTTAATCGCCGCATCTAACTCGTCGTTCCAGACGATGATCGCGCCGGTGACTCCGGCGAGCAGAAGGAATCCGGCCATTACCAAGCCAACGTAGCGATGGATCAGCACCGCAGCACCGCGCAATGAACCTCTGCCTCTCGGTCGAGCCTGACGACGATGGCTATTCATGACTTATTGACAACCGCACTCTCCATCAGCGGCCCCAGGTGGGATTCGTAGTGACGCCATTTCGCTCTGGAACTCTGGTACAAGGGCTGTCTGACCTGCCATCGACTGGGGGTCTGCACCGCGCGATTGTTGGTGTGAAAGCTCAGTACGCGGTCATTCCAATTCAGTTCGAGGAAACTCAAGAGTTTTCGTGCCTGAGTTTCGAGATCAGACACCGTGTCTTCATAAGCGGCGATCATCATGTCAAGACCCGCCACTGCTTCCCAATGCCGCATCAGGCGCAGATAACCTTGCTGGTAGTAGGCAATGTCTTCCAGGCTGGTCGACCAGCGCTGGCTGAGATGGAAATTCTGACTGTAGATCGACAGTCCGACGTCGCGGATATCTCGGGTGCAGTGAATGACTTTGGCGTTCGGAAGGGCAATTGCCACCAGCCCCAGGTGCCAGAAATTGAGCGGTTGTTTGTCTACAATGCGGATCGTGTCCGCGGGAGCAAGTCGGGCGGTTTGCGCCGAGTAATCTTCACCAATTGCGCGTATGTGCGTTTCGTCAAGATCCCATGCGTTGTCAGGCCATGCGGCTCGAGGCGGTTCCAGGCGATCCGGCGTGCCAGTCGCAAGGTCTGAGAGTATTGGTAGTTCGCCTGCACCAAAGCACTGCGGATGAGAGCCAATGACTTGTTCTGTCAGTGTGGTTCCAGAACGCGGCAGTCCAACGACCAGTACAGGCTTGTCCGAATTAGCACCCCATGTGCTTCGGGCCTCAAAAAATTGTTTGTTTAATAGTGACAAATAGTTCTCGATGCGCGCATCGAACTGGACCCGGTCGAATTTGCCTGCCACCTCCTGCCTGGCGGTGTTAGCCAGCGTGAACATTTCAAACGCTCGATCGTACTCGCCATTCTTGTCTAAAGCTTTGCCGAGGCCGTAACCGATCAGTGCCTTGTCGCGAACTTGAGCCACCTTCATCGCACGTTCGGCTCGTGCAAAATCAGTCTTCACGTCAATATGTTCATGCAATCCCAGCAGGCCGTGTATCGCCTCAGCGTGGGTTGGTTCCCGATGCAGGAGTATGCGGTACTGATCTGCCGCTGACGCAGAGTCGCCCATGTCTTCATAGAGCTGCGCCAATCCGAGTAGGACGCTGTTACTTTGCGGATCTAAAGTTAACGAACGTTTGTACGCCGCCTCGGCGGACGCTACGTCGCCAACGCCGTGAAAAGATCGCGCCAGACGGCGCATCGCAAGCGGGTTGTTGGGCTCGGCAACAACAGCTCTTTTTAAACACTCTAGTGCATCTCGGGGTTGCTGATTTTTTTCCAGAATCTGGGCGAGGCCAATCCAGGGTGCAGCCACGCGAGGTTCTGCCTTTGCCGAATTTCGATAGGCTTCGAGGGCAACAGTTAGCTTCCCGGCGCGCTCGGCTTCTTCCCCCTCCTTGAACCATTCGAGACCGCTCTTCACAAATCAGCCTGCCGCGGGTGAACTGAATAGCATGACGGCGCCGGAGCGCACTGTGTGAGCGCGCAATCAATTTGCGCTTTCTTATCTGATTCTAGAACCAACTGGCTAATGTCCAAAAAATACTGTGTCTAGGGTGTGGTTTAGCTACCTAAATCTCAACGATCTCGGTGTTTTCAGTATTACCCGCCACCGCCTTCATACCATAATGACGTTTGATGGCTGCAAATTTGCACCTGATTACGATTTTTTACACCAATCGCAGATGCCTAATTACAAGCTTGGATTGGATGGATCTTTCGTTTTAAGGTGTATTTTGCCATCTTGCGTTTTATAGGTCTGGACCGGCAGGATCTGTTCGATTGTTTCCAACAATCGCCCAATATCGGTTCCCAGAAAAACCCCACGTACCTTAAGGTTGCCGATGGCCTCGGAACCCGGAGCGATCTCGATAGGGATCGCCGAGTATCGGTTGGCGTCACTAAGCAGATCTGACAATTTGTCACCCTTATAGATCAACTGATGGCTCCGCCACGCACCCACGGAATCGATGGCGATGGACTCAGGCGCCAATAGGCGACCACGGCTCGAGACACCGATCTGCTCACCCGCTGAGAGGGCTTGGCGTTGCATAACGGCAGTCTGGTTTCCACCGATCGTGAGCGGTAGAGAAACTTCAACGATGCCCTCCGAGACGGCGACTTCGTAACGCACACCCGTTTGACGCACGTCGAATGCTGTACCAATAGCGGTTGCTGTAAGTGATTGCGCTTTTACGGCAAAAGGTCGCGAAGGGTCCGGTTCCACATCGAAGTAAGCCTCGCCTGAGTTTAATTCAACAGTGCGCTGGCTTGCGGAAAACAGGACAGAAATACTCGACGCCGCACCCAGTGTAACAGCTGTGTTGTCGCTGAGACGGATGGTCCGCACTTCGCCAATGGCGCTGTTGTAATCCTTAGGAGGCGCAACAGCCTCCGCAACAGCTGGTGTATCCGCTTGTTGATGATTGAGTGATTGAACCCATATTCCCAACACCAGGGTTGCTGTCAATGCGGCAGGAATGCCGACGTTTTTGAGGGAAAGCCGGCTAGAAAGAACGTCGCTGAGCTGATCGAAAATCGCGGTTACTTTTTCGGCGCGGGAAGGTGCAGAAACGTCCTCATCTAAATCCGTAACGCTTAGACGTTCTAGGGTGTTGCGCAGTGAGAGTGCCTCGGTGTAAGCGTCGCCATGTCGAATATCTTCGCTGAGCCACGCCTCGAAAGCCAAGCGGTCCTGGTTTGTCACGTCGGCGCTTTCCAAATGAAGCAGCCAATCGTGCGCTTGTTCCAGCGCACTATTCACTACAGTTTGCTGGTCGGTTTTGCTACTCGTCATTATTGTGCTCTGTGAAGAACGCATTGAGTTCAGCGTGTGCCTTAACCAGGTGTTTATGTACAGCGGAGTGACTGATGCGCAACCGCCTTGCTATCTCAACCATCTTCAGCCCCTCGACTCGATACAACACAATTGCGCGGCGGCGTTTTTCTGGCATTTGTCGAAGCACATGGTTAATCAATTTTAGTTGTTCCCTTGCTGAAACGACGGTTTCTGGGCTGAGATTGTCACCCTGAGGAGAGAAAAAAAGTGTCTCTACCTCGAATTCGTATTTCAAAGGGACTTTAGCGGCTTTATTGGCATCGAAGAATAGATTGCGAGCTGTGCGCCACAGATAAGCTCGAAGGTTCCTAATTTTTGAAGTGTCGGTTTCTAGAAGTCGCCGGAACGCCTCCTGGGCAACATCTTCAGGGTCTGGCGGACCGTTTCCGAAGTGACTGCGAACACCCTCAGCGAGCTCACTCAGGTAGCTTTCGGAAAGCTCCTGCACGCGGCAATCTTCATTTTTTTCTCGAGAACACGAGTCAACGCCAGATTCATCCAGACTTTTTTCGTTGCTTGAGGCATTGCTTGAGTTGTGCCAGTGGTGTTGTTTGGGCATTTGTATTGCGGAAGGCATGACGTCGAATGTCTGGCCTGGATAGCGTAGCTAAATAGTGTCCTTATGTTGTTTTGCCGACAGGTCCTGTTTATGAACACAGGTCTTCAGCATGAACGATTATCATTCCCAAATGAGAGGCCTATACTACGCCAGCGTTGGGGGTGTTGCTAGATGGTCCACGTCGCCGACGCGGAATCGTCTTTCTGGGAGGTATTGTTGACTGAAACTAGCGATTAAGATCCGATCGGTCGCGTAGAGGTCCCTGACATAACGGTGTCAGTAGCGTCTCGTTAAACTCACGTGTATTTGGAACAGATTGAATGGGAAAACTGTATACGAAACTCACGCCAGAGCTGATCCAGTTCATATCAAACCAGCAGCTATTTTTTGTAGGAACAGCGCCGTTAAGCGGCGAAGGTCATGTAAATATATCCCCTAAGGGTATGGATAGCTTGTTAGTTTTAGATAGTAAAACCATTGCGTACTTGGATGTCACGGGTAGTGGGGTTGAGACAATCGCCCATATCAAGGAGAACAGCCGTCTTGTCATGATGTTTTGCGCCTTCGAAGGCAAGCCTTTTATTCTAAGGCTGCACGGTAAAGGATCGGTGATAGAAACAAGTGACGATAGGTTCCCCGCTCTGCTGGCGCGGTTCCCTGATCTGCCTGGCGTTCGATCAATCATAAAGTTAGATATCCGCCGTATCGCTGATTCCTGCGGCTGGAATGTGCCTCTATACAGTTTCGAAGGTACACGGGATTACTATCAAAACTACGCGGAAAAACTTGGTCCCGAGGGGATTCGCGAAGGCCAGCTTGCAGCAAATATGGCCAGCATCGACGACTTACCCGGTCTGGACGAACCGTCAATGTAAATATTCTCAGTCTCTTCCTAGACCAAAGCTGCCGACTTTGAACGTAAGTACGAAGGTGACGAATGAGAATGTCTTTTGAAATACTTCCGGCAAACGCACATCAACTTTAGGTGCGTGAGTTGGCGCTTTGGTAGATTGCTGACGAGATTTAGGTCAGAAAATAGATTCCGTTTTCGACCCGTTGTTGCGGTTGAGTGAGCTTAGCTAACTATGCGCCTGCGGAGGCTCTTTACCTCTAACGTTGTACATAAAATAGACGCTGACGAATATTCCAATAGTCATCAAGCCGGACATGTAAACGTTCCAAATGTTTGCGTTGCCCACAAAGGTCCCACGAAGGTTTCCTGGCAGAGCGGCTTGTAAGTCAGCAAGTATCAACAAGTTAACGACCATTGATCCAACACAACTAAATGCCGCGAATGCATAAAGACCTGTAAGCGCTAAGGTTTGAAACCGACTGAGATTTTGTCCAGCAAAGTATGATGCTGTGAGATACGCAAAAGTCACAGACAAATACACGCTGAAAGCCGTCATTAGGTTTCCAATGTAGAGCGCTATTAGTTCAAGTTCGTCAGGACTACCCATGATTTTATCCTTTGAATCATGCAAATATATTGGAGTCAGGGCTTAATGCAATGTCTCTTCTTGGCCGCCCAGAGCGCTGGGACAAATTTTCTGGCCGTCGGCTTTGCGGAAGAATTAAAATAGATTTGAGAATTGTTTTAAGTGTGGGTAACGGATGTGGGGCCCATTACATCGCAGAGCAATGTTGTATCAGCCGCTGAAACCACAGGGAACCGCGTATGACCGAAAACTATTCGATTCTGCAGCTGTGGAAAACGGCATCGAACGTATCTCCTATCTGCCAGCGCGGCAACGGTTCTCCACCCCGATCGTTATGCAGCATGGGATGTGGCATGGTGCCTGGTGCTGGGATTCCTGGCAAGGCGCGCTGGCAGAATTTGGGTGGGAGAGCCACTCGCTAAGCCTGCCTGGGCACGGTCGATCACCTGAACAAAGGCCAATACGTTGGTGCACATTAGATTACTACCTGGGCTTCTTGAGCGAGTTTATTGAGGGAGTATCTTCGCGGCCGGTGCTCATGGGGCACAGCATGGGTGGAGCACTAACACAACGATACTTGAAAAAAGTAAGAGATGACCTGCCAGCTGCTGTGCTGGTTGCTTCCTGGCCATCGCACAGCACATTCGCAAGTGGGCTAGTTGATTTCATGCGTCTTGATCCGTGGGGGGGCAATGTTGAGCGCACTTACGCTCTCAGCCACGCCACATATTCGTAACGCCGAACAGGCGGCGAAAAGGTTGATATCTGCAGATGCAGAAATAAGTGCGGAGGATCTTCACAGCAAACTGGATCCCGAATCGCAAATCGTCTTGAACCAACACAATCCACCATTTTGGTTCCCTGCCAAGAACTTAAGAACCCCTATGTTCTGGATAGCGGGAGATGCGGATAATGCGGTGAGCGAATCTAGCCAAAGAAAATCGGCAGAGCACTACAAAGCTGATTACGTGACGGTGCCAGGTGCGGCTCACAATCTGATGATGGAAAAATCTCAGCGACAAACAATCAAGACCATTCATGAATGGCTGGAGAGTACTGCCGGGTAGTTTTAGTTTGCGGAAGACAGCTTTTAGTCTGGGGGCTTATCACCGATTGCCGAGAGTGTCTGAACCGCCGACATGGATGAAACCCTCCCAATGCTTTGGCTTGCGTACCCGATGACCCAAAACATGCTACTTTAGAATGTCAGCAACATCGGAAAAGTGAACAAACGTTCCGGAAATCCCTAGGAAGAAACATGACAGGTCGGTTCCAACAAAAAGATATTGATCACTACCATGCGCATGGTTACGTTCTCCTAGAGAACTTTTTAAGTGATCAAGAACTCACGCAGATCCAAACAGACCTAGATGGGGTGATACCTGGATGGCGGCAAGCCGTGGACCCCACGCTGCCTCGACCTGATGGTTGGCAGGCCCCCCGCGAGTTTTATAGCAACAAACGATTTCCCTTCACTTGCTCGTCTCTCAATGAGATGACATTTCATCCTGAATTATTGCGCTTTGCAGAAACGGTCTGCGGGCATCGCGACTTTTTTTGCGATC
The DNA here is from genome assembly GCA_039028095.1 of Pseudomonadota bacterium. Classification (GTDB taxonomy): domain Bacteria; phylum Pseudomonadota; class Gammaproteobacteria; order Pseudomonadales; family Azotimanducaceae; genus UBA4421. Next base: position 56,521 of record JBCCIU010000008.1, on the reverse strand, counting down.
AGAGCGATTTGACTTACAAGTGCAAGGGGCACCGCAGAGACTCTGATCAACCTATGCACATGGACTTCGGGAACCATACACTGGTGTACCCCTCTTCAAACCCAAAGTATTGGCAGGTGACTTACCTGGTCTACTACACGGATGTCACGGACATGCATGCCCCCACGGCTATTGTCCCATGGGGTCACTACAAGGACGAGGTGCACTGGCCGATATTGCATACGCCCAAGGAACGACCCGATCTATACGAACGCGAGATTATGGCTACGGTACCGGCCGGTTCCGTATTGGCCTATAGCACACTTACTTATCACCGAGGGACAGCCTTTAAGGGTGATGTTGGTCGAGTTGGCCATTTTGTTAGTTATTCGCCAAAAGACTGTCCATGGGTAGGGATTGTGAGCTGGCCGGGGCAGGCCGCAAGCGATGACTATCATACTTGGGTTGAATCTTCCTCTGAGCAAGAGCGGGAACTGTTGGGATTTCCACCCCCTGGTCATGACTACTGGACACCTGAGACTGTGCGTGGCACGCAAGCACGCTTTCCAAAACTGGACATGTCACCCTACGTTAATGCGCTGCAAAGGCGCGAGTTATGAAGACCCAATTGAGCCCAGGGTCTTGACCGATATCACGCTGCGGCAATGGGGTAGTGCAACGTGGGCGTTTCAACTTGGCGACGCTTCACCGAAGAAGTTTTTTTCAGGTGTGGTGAGCTAACGGTAAACATGCTGGCTACCCGTGTACTTTCCATCGAATTCTTGACGACATATCATCACGGCTTGCATCTATGGAAGTCGGTAGTCCCGGCAAAAATCCAGGAATGAGCAGCAAGCGACCATCTCAACAATCTCCTGAACCAAAGAAAATCCAAGATCCCTCATCCGTCCATTCCCGTTCGTTGGAAAGTGCCTCTTCTGCGGGGGTGCCTGTTTTCGATGATGCGCTGACCAATGCCTATAAGGATTACGCGAAAGAACTGGTAAACGGCATTCGTAGAACCTTTGGCGCAGGCCCGCCTGACCCCGAGGATGTGGCACAGGAAGCGTTTCACAAGCTCTATGAGCGCGGGGACATCGATTCGATCCGAAATCTTCGTGCGTTTCTTTGGCGCACAGCCCGAAACATTGTGTTGGTCGCCAAACGAAAGGCTGATGTACGAGCAAAGTATGACTTTGAGATTGAACAGCTTTTCTTTTCTCCAGCAGGTGACAATTCGAGCCCTGAACGCATCATTAGTGCAAGGGAACAGCTAAGCGCGATCAACGCGTGCTTACGAAACATGCCGGTGCGTCGACGTCGCGCGTTTATGCTTTATCGAGTTGAGGGATTGTCGATGGAGGAGGTTGGTAGACGTTTGGGGCTTTCTCGTTCTGGAGCCGCTAAGCATGTTGCACGTGCTGATCATGAGATCAACTTGCTGTTCTTTCAGGAGGAATGATCCGATGGCGCAAGAACTTAAGCAGGAAACAAAAGATATCCTTAAGGCCGCCCATCATTGGATGGTGGTGCTAGAGAATCCTGATGTCTCGGTGACAGACCAGCAACGCTTTGAAGCCTGGCATTCTGAAAGCCCGCTGCACGCAGACATCTATGACCGCGTTGTGACCTATCGCGAGGCAATCAAGACACTCCCGGGCGAGGCCTTCGATGCCGACTTGCACAAACTTTCTGTGCGCGAACGTATGTATCAGGCGTTTAACGGCATCTCTGCAGTCCTTGGGGACACTGGTGCCAAGTTAGCGCTTGCAAGCACCGCTATGGTGGTAGTAGCGGCGCTCTTGATATTGCCAGCAAGGATCGATGCTCCCGCAGAGTTGGGGAAGTTCGCGGTTTCTGTCTCTCACTCGAGCAACGTGGGTGAGGTGGCGCGGCTGAACCTCGCTGATTCAAGCATCGTCACGCTTGGGGCGTCCAGTGAGATACGCGTATCTTTCGACCTGGCACAACGTCGGATAGAACTGGTCCGAGGCGAGGCATTCTTTGAAGTGTCTCCAGACCCTAAACGACCCTTCACCGTGTCGGCGGACCGGCTAATTGCAACTGCCATTGGCACGGCGTTCGATGTGCGCAGTAGCGGCGGTATTCAACGGGTTACCGTTGCTGAAGGTCAAGTGGAAGTGTCTCACCCGTTCATCATCAGCGGGCAGCCCACGTTGATGTTCAGCACAAAAAAACTTTCGCCGGGGCAATCAATCAGCGCTACACCCCTAGAGGGAATGGATGAACCTACAACTGTTGATCCAGGTAGGGTGGCCGCTTGGCGCGAAGGGCGGTTGTTGTACAGCGGAGCTTCGCTCGCTGAAGTGGTTGCTGATGCGAATCGATATTCCTCCGTGCCCATAGAGATTGAGCCCAATCTGATTGATCTCCAAGATCGACAGATCCGCGGTGTTTTTCTTGGTAATGACGTGGAAAAACTGTTGCTTTCAGTTGCTGAATTGTTGCCGGTGACGGTCGATCGCACAGATCCAACTAAAGTTGTACTGCGCTCCCGCGACTGATCACTACAACTTCCAGCAGATCCAACCCAATTTTTTTTTGAATTGGGGTGTCAATTTTCCCATCTCGCGAATCATTGGTTTGTAGGTGTGATTGAGAACCAATCGCATCCATAAGTGAATAGGAGTCGTTTGAGTGGGTATGCATAAGAAAAAACACTGGTCTAACGGGCGCTCGCTGTGTGTGAGTCTGATATTGGCGTTGCCGTTTTGGGGGCACATCGCAATTGCGCAGGAACCACCAGCGCTGGAGCAGACGAAGCACATTGATATTCTGGCGCAGCCGCTTGGCGAAGCGCTTGTCGCGATTTCCGACGCTTTTGGGGTCAGTGTCCTAGCTGAGGAGGCGACCGTTAGCGGAAAGCAAGCCCCAGCGGTCCGTGGCATGCTCTCCATTTCCCAAGCGCTGGATCGTGTACTCGGAGATTCGGGGCTCACAGCTCGCTTGTCGGTTTCCGGAGCTTTCATTGTTGAAAGAGTTGATCCCGACAGCCAGGAAAAACCGTCTTCGCCTCCAGGCACCGCTACCCCAATTGTAGTTGAGGAAATTGTAGTTCGAGGAGAGCTGCGCTCGCGCTCGCTGCAAGACTCTCAAACCAGTGTCTTTGTCGTCCCGGGTGAGGTTCTGGACAATGCGGTAGACAAAGATCTGTTCGACGTTATTGATCGAATTCCAGGTGTAACCAGCCAAGGGGGCTTTACCATTCGCGGGTTAGCATCCCGTGGCGTTGGCGGGGGCAGCGCGCCTACGGTAAATATCCAGGTAGATGGTTCGGTTATACCCAATGTCAGTACGGCGCCATTCAGCACGTGGGACGTTGAGCAAGTTGAAATACTGCGTGGCCCTCAATCGAACCAGCAGGGCCCGAGTTCCCTCGCCGGGGCAGTCGTTCTGAACACCCGGGATCCGCAATTCGATGATCTCGAGGTGAAGCTCAGGGGCGATTTTGGATCGTTCGATGAATCTCGCGGCGCCATCGCCGTGAACGTGCCTGTTTCGGATGTGTTTGCGGTGCGGTTTGCGTTTGATGACTTTCGCTCGGATGGAGATATCTCCAACCGTTTTACGGGCGAGGACTCAGCTAAAGAATCGCGAGAAACGCTAAGAGGCAAAATTCGTTTTCGACCAAGCAGTAGCTTCGACGCCATACTGAGCTATACGCGTTCCGATACACGAGAGGGGCAGCAGAGTGTAAATGGAGATGCATTTCCGAGTACAAGGGTTTCGGACTCGATTGGAAACGTGGGTGGAATTAGCCACTCCTACAATTTGAGGCTAGATCTACAATTCAACGAAAACTGGAGCGTCACAAGCGAATCCACCTATTTGCTCAGCGATTATGTGCTTGATGCTCCGCTTATCGAAGAAAATCCCGATTCAACACCCGCCCGGCGCACCATTGATCAAACCACAAAAAGCCAAGAAATTAAGGTGCTCTATGACAACGACAATTTGCGCGGTACTACGGGAGTCTATTATCTAGATAGATCGGGAGACACGGATTTCGCAGCGACCACTCCTGATATCAGCCGCTTCATTCCTCTGCCGCCAGGATTACCAACCATCTCTGCCGTAGTCGGCAACACGCTCGACGATGACATAGAGAACTATGCGATCTTTGGTGAAATTGAGTTTAATTTATCTGAGCGCTGGGTCGTGACCGCGGGCTTTCGTTGGGATAGTCAGGAACAAGAGTCTACGAGTAGCCAGTTTTCTGTATTCACGCCCGACCTGCTTAACCTGAATGCCAGTGGAGAGCTGGAAACTCTGGAATCAGATTTTAACGCTTTTCTGCCCAAAGCGTCATTGGTCTACAGATTTAACGATGAATTGAGCGTCAGCTTAACTGGCCAGCGCGCTTATCGCGCCGGGGGAGCTGCAATCGATTTGATCGGCAACCCATATTCATTTGACCCGGAGTTTAGTAATAATCTTGAGCTTGCACTGCGTTCGACGTTTGCCAGTGGTAAGGGACTTTTTAACGCCAATTTCTTTTATACCGACTATACGGATATGCAAGTTCAAGTACCTGGTCCAAGCGGCCAGTTTTTCGATGCGCAGATCGACAATGCCGGTGCGGCAACAATTTGGGGCGCCGAAATTCAGAGCGAGTACCAGTTTAGTGAAACCCTCAGTGCCTATGCCAACGTCGGGTATTCGAACACGCGCTTTGATGACTACGTCATTGTCCAGAACAATCAGCCCGTTGATCTGGAAGGTAATCGATTCCCTAGAGCGCCAGAATGGACCGGTGCTGTTGGGGCTGAGATCACTTTTGATAATGGTTTTTTTGCTGATCTGAGCATTAACTACACGGAATCGGCATTCTTCTCTGTGCAGAATTTGTCGGGAGAGCTCAGCGACTCGTTCACGCTCGTTAATGCGCGTTTTGGTTACCAATCCAAAAGCTTCTGGTCCGTTGCCGTGTACGCCCGAAACCTTTTCGACGAACAATATCTGTTTAGTCGACGTGTGGACGCTGACTCGAATGAAGCGGGCGATTCACGGGTCATTGGAGTGACCCTAAGAGCTAACTTATGAGACTACTCTTTTGAATCGGGGCTTTCTCGGGCGAATGACTCCGAAGGAGTTTCAATTAGAACAGGTTCACAATGCCCTCAGGCTCGCTAACTAGAGGTCGTAAATCAGAGAAAACCCCACAACTCGAGAATCGCCGACTGCCACAGCGTTGTCTGTGGGAAATACCCTGGTCACATATTCCCGGTCGAACAGGTTTCTGGCAAAAAGATGCGCAGACCAACGGTCTGATTCGTACCCAAGTTTTGCATTAACGATAACGTAGGAGTCTGATTTGAAAGCCGAATCGTTTGGTTCGGTTGCGAAAGTGTGATCCGTGAAGTTTGCATCCAATTCCAGAATCCAACCTCGGCCGAAGTGATGATAGCCACCTACCGCGGCAGTCCAGCGAGGTGCGTCAGCGAATTCGTTTCCCGTCAGATCAATGGGCGTTCCGGCGATTTCTGTTTCAAACTTTTTGTATTCGGTTTTCGAGTAACCAACGTTTAAGTAGAGTTCGCTGTCCTGTGAGACTTGTAGATTCGTTTCTAGTTCGAACCCATAGAGCTCAGATTTGCCGGAATTCTCGATTCGGCCGTCAATGAAAGTGCCTGAGGGACCCTCCATAAATACCTGTTGGTCTTTCCAGTTGGTAAAGAAGACGTTGGCGTTGAAACGAAGGCGTCCATCCAATTGCGTTGAACGCAAAGCAAACTCGTAGTTATCTGTAAACTCGGGATCAAATTCATACACGGTGCCATCAAAAGCTTGAGCTGCGCCGCCCGCACGATAGCCCTGCTGGATTGTGAAACTGGTGCTCGTGTGCTCGCTCCAGTTATAGATAACCCCGAGTTTCGGAATAAACGCGTCATAGTCTGCGTCCAGATTCTCAGGTTCTCCAGGCGGAAAGGGAAACACTGGTGGATCGAGTTCGATTGACGCTGTGCCGAAGTTATCCTCGTCTTCAACGTCGTATCGAGCGCCTGCAACAATGCTCCATCTTTCGTTGAGGTCATACTCAACCTCTCCGAATAGGGCGTAGTTTCGAGTGGTTGAATCCTCGCTGTTCGCGGCAATTGCAATGGTGCCGGGTGGCAGCGGGAACGGAAACAAAAGCCCTGCGTCAAATCGCGCGGTGAAGTCCTCCTTGAAGTTCAACTCTATGGCGTAAAGGCCAAAGGTGGCGCGCATATTGTCTCGTTCAAACGCAAAATTCAGTTCAACGTCCAGAGAGCTGTCTTCTCGAAACCTCAGACCCTCTGTTGGAAACTGTGAATTGGGATCGGCTGGCACAAATTGAGTGAATTCTGTTTTAACGTAACTACTGTCCAGGTTCACCGTCCACGAGTCGTTCGGTTTGTAGCTGATGCTCAGGTTTGAAAGGTCTGTTTCGCCAGTCTCTGAGTCATTGCCTTCGGCGATGCGATCTCCAGGGAAAGCTGCAGCCAAAACAGTTTGACGACCGTGTTGGGATTCGTTCCTCGTTTGGCTCACAACGATGCTAAGCGCATCGTTGGGCTGGTACAGAAGTTTGGCTCTATAGGTTTCCAAGGAACGTTGTGCGATATCTACTCCGGTTGTGGCGTTTTCGATATCACCGTCACTGTCGTAGTCTTCAACCGAGAGTCGCACCGCAAAACGGTCGCCGAGCGGCAGATTACCTGCGAAAGCGAGCCTTTGTTCGCCGTGGGAGCCGATATCACCTCTAAGCTTTAGTTCCCTCTTGAGTGTAGGATCTTTGCTTCGCATGTTGATGGCACCGGCGAGCGAATTCAATCCGGATTGGGTCGACTGCGGGCCTCTGAATATTTCAACCTGCTCAAGATCCCAGCTGCTGATCGGTCCCGTGTAGATCGAACGACTCGTTGGCAGCACTGCACCATCTACCGAGATATTCACCGTACGATTGCCATCTCCGCCGTCGGCAACCCCACGAATTGAAAATCCTCTGGCGTTGCCAAACAGACTCGCGCCGGGTGTGCGATCGATAATGTCAAATAGGTCATAGCCGGGGTGCCGATCGAGACTCTCTCCGGTAAAGACGGCAACACTGGACTGACTATCCTGCAAAGAGCGGTCGATTAGTTCGCCTTTCACGAGAATTTCTTCGATACCGCTGGGATTTGTTCCGCCTGGCGGTCCGCTAACGACAGCTTCATTTTTTTTTGACGGCTGCTTGGTAATGAGGAACTCGCCTTGGCGACTTGATTCAAAAACCAGTGGGGTACCCGCCAAAAGTGATTGAATAGCCTGCCGAGCCGTCATGACGCCTGAAACTTTGGGTGACTTGATACCCGCAATCAGTTCCCCGGAGACCAAAATATCGATATCAAAGGTGCGTGCGAGGCGTGGCAGCGAGTCTTCCAGCGCGCCAGCATCAATTTCAACCTGCCGAATCAGACCCTCTTCCGACCAGACACCTTGAGCTGCCGTTAAGCAAACCAATAAAAAAATCCAGCGCAGATAGGTGTGTTGGCGTGTTGATGTCTTCAAAGAGGTGTTCCTTCTACGAATTGAGTATGAATGGAAATAAGAATCACTTCCGTGTTCATACTTACGACTCTTTGGACTGTCGAATTAACACCCCCGGGGTGAAGTTAGGGGAAAGATGGCCGGGTGTTGGATTATTCGCCAGCCTTTTCGGGAAGCGGTTTGATGAGGATGTTCTGCTGGTCTGATGTGTCCACGATGACCGGAAGTATCTTTGGCAGCATCTGCAGCATTCTTTCAACGCGTTGACCATCGAAGGAGGCCGAGACCGTCACACCTGCCAGCTCTCCTTTGGGATCCGTAACTAAAATGGTTTGTGCCGAATACCGATTTGCGTCGGCCACCACTTCGGATAGGGGTGCTCTACGATATTCCAGGCGAGAAGTGCGCCACGTACCTACGCTGTTGGGGTCTATTTCAAGCACGTCGCTGACCTGATCATTTGTCACGTGAACTTCTTGCCCCTCTTTCAGAGCAGTTCGGTAAAATCCGCCGGTTTGGCGACCGGCTATGACGATTGGATTTCGAACTTCTACGTTACCCTCCGCCACGGAGACGCGAGCAACACCGCCATTCATGCGGACATCAAACGTAGTGCCCACAACCTTAACAACAACATCCCCAGTGGTTACCAAAAATGGTCGGTCGGGGTCGGAGCGTACGTTAAACATCGCTGCGCCCGAATCCAGCTGTACTTCTCGTTTATTGGGCTGCATGTGGACGGTTACTGCTGTGCGAGCACCTAAATCCATAGTCGTCCCATCGCTGAGCTTGACGCTAGTGGTTTCGCCCAACCCAGAGGCATGCTGTGAAACAATCGTAGCGCCAGGTTCTGGTGTCGTTGAAGGTAAAAACATGACGATCACGATCGCGGCGACTGCTGTGCCAGACAGAGCAGCACCAAGACCTACCCATTTCGAGCGAACCTTATCAATTAAGTTAGAGATCTGATCTAACCATCTGACACGGCGCTCGGTCAGGGTCTCCTTGATGTGTCTTTGGTCAATATCCCCCGGTTTCAGTTCACCCAAGGCGCTCACCACGCCACCCGCGCGTTCGAAAGCATCTCTGTGGCTTGGACTGCTTGCCAGCCAATAGTTGAACGCTTCAACAGCCCGATCGTCAATCTCTGGGTCTGCCAATCGTATTTGCCATTCGTAGGCCGCTTCCAGAATGCTGACTTTTTGCTGAGTTGCCTTAGTCATCATCTTGGCCTGCTATTTAGCTATCCGTGAGTAGTGTGTCGATTTGTGCAAACGCCTTCACCAAGTGTTTTTGCGCAGCCGAGCGACTGATGTCCAGGCGCCGGCCGACTTCAGACACGGTTAAACCTTCCACCCGGTGAAGCAAAAAAGCACGACGACGTTTTCTAGGCATCTGATCCAGCGCTTGGTTGATCAAGCGCAACTGTTCCTTTGCAATAACGACTCTTTGCGGGTCCAGACTGTCACCCCTATCGGTGAAGAATTTTTCCTCCACATCAGGTTCATATCGCGTCCGTACGCCCTGGTTTCTCTTTTCCGTCAGCACAAGGTTTTTGGCCGTGCTGAGTAAGAATGCCTGCGGGTTTAAAATTTCGTCTGGTCGATTGCGCTCAAGCAGCTTCTGAAAAGCCAGCTGAGTGATGTCGTCGGGATCGGGTGGTCCATCCCCAAAACGCCGTCGGATCGATGCTGAAACAACGGGCGCGTGGTTGGCGTAGAGGTCAGCGAGTGCTGCTCGTTTAGGTGCGTGCTGTGCTTTTATTGTTTTAGTTGAATCGTGGGCGCTCATTTTCACCGCCAAATGATCAACACCAGGTTGATCTGCGAGCCGCGCATATTGCCGTTTCCATAGCGCAATTGCTATTTCAAAATTATATGGCCAGTCACCTAGATCACAATTTTCTGCTGCATCGTTTTAGTGAATAGTCTTAATCCACCCTTAACTTCCACTGAAGGATGATAAGAATTTTGAGCTGGCAGATTAGTGAGAACAAACGCCGCAATGAAGTTCATGCGATTGCACAAGGGCTGGGTCAGTGTCGCCCTGGTTGGCTTGTTTTTGCTTGGATTACCGCAGTTAGTCAATTGGTGGTGGGAGCCGAAGTGGGATAGCACGCCAAAGGCGCAGGATGGTTTGGTGGTCTTTGACGCTTATCAAACAATCCACCCGTCCCACTATAGTCTGGGTCAGACGTTTTCGATCTTGAGCAAGGTTGATATTGAGTACACGCTGTTCATGGTTTTGAAAGATCTTTCACGCTTTTTTTCTGACGAAGAAGCAACTTATGAAGTGGGTAATGACAGGCTGGATGAGTATTACCGAAATTTTGAAGGTAACTTTCAGAGTGTGGCGCGTATTGGTACGCAAGCGTTTGATTTCGAATTGACAACAACCGAAGGGAAAACAGTGCGCCTGTCGGACTATAGAGGCAAGCCGGTAGCTTTTATGTTTGTGGCGATTACTTGCCCCCCGGCCGTCATGCAACGAGACGCCTGGCGATTACTGCATGAAAAATATGCGGATATGGCGGAACTACTGTTGGTGTACTCCATCGAACAGCATCCTGGAGAGGCTGGGTATCCAGAATTTGTACACCCCAAAACCTTTGAAGAGAAGTTTGGTTACGCCCAGCAATTTGCCGAATCCACGCCAATTACCGTCGCAGTTGATACTTTTGAGAAGACCGTCCTTCGTAATTACGACCCACTTCCCAATCCCGCCTACGTGATCGATGAGGACGGCTACATCGTCTTCAAGTCATCCTGGGCTGACGTCGAAAAAGTGGATCGCGTTTTAGCCTCCCTTACGCAATAGATCCGCCTTGAACTCCTGCGGATGTGATTTGCTCAATAAGACTTCGTCCTGCGGGCCTCCACGTCGGTGTCGGCTCCGTCGCCGCGAAACCTGCGTTGGTTCGCGGTAAAAACGTGGGCTCGCTCGATTAGAGATGTTCTCAGTGGGCACTGCCCTTAGATCTCCTGATGCGTTCTCCTTCAATGAACGCTACCACAACCCAAGAAGGCGTCGTCAGACGGAAATGAACAACGTAGACTTGTCTGATTCGTTCTTGGAAACGGTGTCCACTTACTGTTGACGCTGATCGTAAAAATTAATGAGCAACGCAAAAAAATCCAATAATCAATTTTCTCGTTTGAGAAATATGGGTCCGAAGCTGAAGGCCCAAATGATCGCACTATCGAGCTTCTTCGCATCCCTGGCCGTTCTCGTGATCCTCTACTCTTCGCTTTTTCATCTTCTTATGGGATTTGAGGGGCGTGAGTACTCTTTGCTCACCGGCCTGTATTGGACGCTCACAACAATGTCGACGTTAGGTTTTGGTGACATCGTTTTTGAGAGCGATCTCGGTAAGGCATTCTCGATTGTTGTTTTGTTATCCGGCATCGTGTTCATGCTGGTCTTGCTGCCGTTTGTGTTCATCCGTTTTGTCTATGAACCGTGGGTGGAGGCGCGGCGTAGGGGAAGCGTGCTCTACGAACTGCCTGGCGAAATTTCGGATCATGTGATCCTCACCTTCTATGGTCCCATTGCGCGTGCATTGATAGATAAGCTTAGACAGTTTGATTATCCATATGTGGTCTTGTTACCCGAACCGCAGGACGTACTCGAGCTTCGAGACTCGGGCATTCGTTCGATATGCGGCGACTTAGATGACCCCGAGTCCTATCGAAAGGCCAGAGTCGAGCAGGCGGCGATGGTTGCGACGACGCGTTCTGATATCGAAAACACAACTGTCGTTTTTACCGTCAGAGGCATCGCGGAGTCGGTGCCGGTGTTCGCCACAGCAAGAGAAACTGAGGCGATTGACGTATTGAATCTGGCAGGATGCACACGCGCCCTAAATCTTGCAGAGCTTATGGGCAACACACTTGCGAGACGAACGCTAAGTGGACGCGGATTAAGTCAGATCATTGGCAGAATGGATGACATTTTGATTGCAGAGGTCGATGCCGCGCGGACATCCCTGGTAGACAAAACCCTTGGTTACGCGCAAGAAATGACGAACGTTAGTGTGGTAGGTGCTTGGAAACGTGGTCAGTTTTTTGCCGGTGATGAAACAACGGTTGTTGAACCAAACATGTTACTGGTCCTGGCGGGTACGCCTGCACAACTGAGAGAATTTGAAACTGAATATAGAGTGGCAAATCATGTAGAGCACGAAACGGGTGCTGTCATCATCGTTGGCGGCGGGCGAGTGGGTCGCGCGACTGCCGCGGTGCTCAAGAACCGAAATGTCCGTTACACAATTGTCGAGGAATTACCGGAAAGAATATCTACTCAGCCCCGGGCAGATCAGGAAGCGTATGTTCGCGGGTCGGCGGCGGATAAGAAAGTTCTTCTCGAAGCTGGCATTGAGTCTGCCCAGTCGATGGTCATCACAACACGTGATGATGAGCTTAACGTTTATCTCGCAATTTTTGCGCGCTTGCTAAGACCGGACCTACAGATTATTACCCGAGCATCGCTAGAACGATCTGTTTCGGCCTTGCACCGGGCGGGTGCTGACACTGTTGTGTCCTATGCTTCGATGGGAGCGAACTCGTTGTTTAACCTACTCAAGCGAAGCGATTTGCTGATGGTTGCGGAAGGGTTGGATGTCCTCAAGGTCCCTGTGCCCGCAGCGCTGGCAGGCCTCAAACTGCAGGACGCTCGGATCCGCGAGCGCACCGAGTGTACCGTTGTCGGTATTGATCAGGGCGGTGAAACGTTAACGGATCCATCGCCAGAAACTGTGATTCCCGAGGGGGGCGAGATTATTCTGATCGGTGGTGTTGAAGGGGAAAAACGATTCTTTCGCGAATTTCATCAGTGATTGTTGTGCCAACAGTGCAGCCCGCTTTTGTTGGATTGGTTTGAGCTCGTGAGTCCGTATCAGTCACCTTCACGCTTTCTTGCAGATCTCAGCGCGTCCATCTTTTCCTGATACTCCACGCTGCTGTTCATCCTGGGATAAGGCGTATCCGGTATGTCCACTTGCAGGGCCTCGCACAGTGGTTCCCAACCTGAGCCTACTTCGTACTCGATCAATTGTTCCGCAGGGACCTCGGCGCGTACAGATTCGGTGTGTTGCTTGAAGACTTCGATTGCAAAGACTTCATCATCCAGCCTGCCGGAAAAATCGCGATCAATGCACAACTCGCGACTAAAGCTCTGGTAGTCCTGCAAAAACTGGGGCGATCCCTTTGGTATACGCGACGTCATAGCGTGATAGATGGTGTTCATCACGCTGCGATGCCAATCGTGTGGATCGCGTAAAGACAGCAGAACTTTGGCATCCGGATTCACTTCGAGAATTTCTCTCCAGAAGGTGCATCCTGGCCAGTCGACCGTGGCCTGATAGTCCTGGAACAGCGCTACCCAATCGATGGGTTCCCCGCGTGTTGCCTTGCGCCATTCGGGAATATGTTCCGGGTGGTTGGGAATTTCTGCCATGTGGTAGCAGGGACCAAAACCCAGTTCTTCCAAGGCGTGTTTCAAGCTTAGGGTCCCTGTGCGACCAAATCCTGCACCGATAATTTTTAGTGACATAATTTCTCCTGATGTAGTGACCTATTCACCGTCGAAGCAAAGAACAAATTAGGTCGAGCAACTCATCCTAGGGCCTGTTCTTCGCCAAGTTTTACCCGAATCCCTTCGATGATCGTGTCTACAGCCGTGGTGTCGTTGAAGTCTGGTGGCAATACCGCAGCAAGCGTTGCCGTTAACGCGGGGTAGGGTGCTAATGCATGTTCAGTTTCTCGAAGAATTTGATAGCCCTGCTGATCTTGGCTATCCGCAACTTCCAGCGTGCGTTCTCTTTTCGCGGCAAGCACAAACGCGTGATCAACGATCAAGTTATAGGCGGTTAACGCCAGGCGATGTGAAAATCCGGCGGACAGTAGATGGCTCAGGGCTCCATCGATAATCGCATAGGCCGCTGCTGTGGTCGGACCTAACTGCGTGCCATAGGCATGTGCACCTGGCGTGGCCATCAAAGCCTCATTAAAACTGTCGCTCAACGCGCTTAAATACTCATCCCACCTGAGATCTTGGTTTGGCTGCGAGATTCGGGAACAAAACTCATCCATACAGGCCTGCATGAGTGCATCTTTGGAATCTACGTAGCGGTACAGGCTGGTCGCCGAAACGTTCAGATATCTCGCCACTTTGTGCATTGAAAGATTATCTAAGCCAATGGCGATGGCGGCTTCCAGAATTTTGGCCCGATCAACCAGCTGTGGGCGACCTAGTTTATTGGGTTCTGCCGACATAAGCGTGTTATTAGTTAATAGGTATTAACATAATGGTATTCATAAAAGATAGGAGGCACAAGCCAGCTGAAGGTCGAACTGGAATTAAAGGTGGCGGGCAGTCGACCTGGGCTAAAAATAGTGACTGTTGCGCAAACACTAGTTCACACGCTCTTTACCACGCCAAGTTACATTCCAGGGTTCTATTCTTTGGCGGACTTTGGATTCTAAGAGTATCAAATGGACACTTTACCCATGGAATGGGGCGTAAGAGCTGCGCAAAGCGCAACTGTTGGTCATGCTTGGGCTGATTTTAGTTTTGCGCTAAATCAAAAAGGGTTTGACTCATTCTGTTTTCTCTATGAGTGGGAGCTCTTTAACTTCGATTTTCCGGGTTCGGAATTTCTTTACGGAAACATGATTTCGGAGAACTTCGAAGACTTTTGCCGAAGTCCCGTTGGGTCAGAAACCTGTGAGACAAGCTTTCGCGTCGCCGAGGCGAGTAGCTATGGCCGAGAATGCTATCTCGATACAGAGTCTATTTTGACCAACGAGGAGCTTGATGTGCGACAAATCGGCATGGTGGAAGCGATGCGGAACCATGGTATGCAAACCGGTTGGACGCTCCCCTTAGTCAATCGCCAGAGCAGGAAATACTCGGCGCTGTTGATAGACTCCGAATTGGAACATTCGGCTTTTGGTGATTTGGTAAAGGTCAACAGCAGTTGGGTTCGACAGAGTTTTGTCTACTTTTGTGAAGGCCTTGGCGTTCTGGGTCTTCTTTCCGAAGATGGTAAACCAACGCTGAGTCAACGGGAGTTGGATTGTTTAGCCTGGGTGGCTGCTGGAAAATCTACTAAGGAAATTGCAACATCGCTTAACTTGGCTGAAGCCACGGTTAATGAGTATTTGGCAAGTGCGACGCGAAAGTTAAGCGCAAACAATCGGGTTCAAGCTGCAGCGCGGAGCGTGCTGTTGGGGTTGAACAGTGTTTGAAGCGCTCCAGGAGGATCCTAGACGATGGGCTTATGAAGGCGTTCGGCGCGAACCAGACCTGGTCTGGGCAGATTTTAATGCATACCTTTCTGATCTTGGCTTCGGTTCGGCTGCGCTTCTGCACGAGATTCCCCAGTTTCAGTTGTCCTTTCCTACAGATGAACAGACTTACGGCGTGATCTTATGCAAGGAGTGGCAAGACTTCTGTCGATCGGAAGAGGGAGATCGAGAAATCCACAGTGGTTTTACAGTAGCCCAAGCCTCTTCGGTTGGTCTTGACACGGCTGTCGCGCCAAGTGAACTGCTTACAAGTTCTGACGATATTCCTAAGGATGCTCGTTACGGCTTGGAGCTTGCATCCGACTTTGGGTTGAATCTTGGACTTTCCACGGCCGTAGTGCACCGTGAGTCTAAGTCTTTCAGCGCTTTGCTATTGTGCAGCTCCAAAGATCAGATGCATGTTTGGGAAGGACATCGACGCCACATCAATCGAACGCTTGCCTACCTCACAGAGGGTCTGCAAGTTCGACAGTTACAAAATCATTCTGATGGTGATCTTCTTTCGCCTCGGGAACTTGAGTGCTTGGCTTGGCTCAGTGCTGGTAGATCGAGTAAACAGATCGGCGACCAACTGAGTTTGGCAACGAGTACCGTCAATGAATATGTGGCGCTCGCGACAAAAAAACTCGGGGCAACCAATCGTACACAAGCAGTCGCACGTGCAATGTTGCTCGGACTTTTTCTCCCCTAGAAAAGCAACCCCTTATTTTTCAGGGATGGTGAGCGAGAGACTTCTACGTAATCCTACTTACGTAATCTAACGAACCGATTGGATCGTACGCGGAGTTGCTATGACAAGGAGCCGTGACTTAACTCGTCGAGAGCTCGAGTGCCTGCGCCGAGCTTCTGAAGGTCAAGTATCTAACTCCATTGCCCAGGACCTGGGCATTGAAACCAGAACCGTAGAAGCTCATATGGCCAACGCCATGCGAAAGCTTGGTGCGCACACCCGGGCAGAAGCGGTTGCGCATGCGTTCCGACAAGGTTTTTTAAAATAACCAGCTAGGGGAAGTCCGTTGTCCATAGAGTATTTACTGCCCAATTGCACATTGAACCAGCAACTTGAGGTGACTCAGCCATATCTGGCCCTTGATCAAGTGCACGTTACAACTGATGGCCAGGTTGCAGGTTCACTTCAACCCGAACAACCCATGTACCAAGAAGCCGGAGGTATTGCTGCCTCCGAGGTAGGTCGTCACCTGGCCATCTTGGGGTCGATTGCGCTGGCGCAGCGAAATCCTAAGCCAGGGCGTCACTTTTACCTCGCAACCAGTGCCGAGCTTGTGAATTTACAACCGATTAGCGATTTATCAAGGATGACGCTACAGGCGACCGCGACAGCGTGTGAGTTCAACGGCAAAACAGCTTGCAGTGTTTGTGAAATAAGAACCCCCGAACTTGGGGTGCTTTATCTGCTCAACACCACTTACCAGGTTCTCAGCGAACGGCTGTTTTGTCGTATGTTTGCCCATCACCGTTTCACAGAGCCGGTTGTTATGGCGGGTTCACCCTACGCCATGGTTGAGGGGTTGGATATTGAACGAAGTGATGATTCTCACTGTCGTTCGCGTGTCATGACGGTTGAACCAGCGCAATGTCTGGGGCATTTCGCTGAATATCCGAGTCTACCAGTTGCGATATTGATGGGGAGATTGGGTCGGGTGGCGGGACATTTGTTCCTTCATAGAAGAGGCAGCCCGGAGGGGCGCTACCATGTGATGCGAGGGGATATGCAGGCCCACCAGCTTGCGTTTGCAGGGGAACGGTTACGGTTCAGTGCCAGCATTGCTGAAGTCATCCGCGAAGGTTCGGAGCGATTTCACTGCACTGTTGAAAACGAAGATGGTGTGATTTTTGGTGAATTGGCACTCACGCTTGCACAAGTGGATAGCGCCTCATGAAAGCTTTAACCGGAATGTTTGTTGCTCTTCTTTTGATGTTGTCGTCTTACTCCGCAGCTTCAAGCAATGAGGCTGAACGCGTTATGCAGCGGTCGTTGGCCAGCGACGATGGTTTCGGTAGCAGCGTTGCAAACATCGAAATGACGTTGATAGATCGAAAAGGGAGAAGCAGCGTTCGAGTGTTGGAACTGCGCACCTTGGAGGCCACCGCCATGAACGAGGAACGTTCGATTGTGGTATTCCGAGCGCCGCTGGATGTTTCGGGAACAGCGCTGCTTTCGCACGCGCGTACAACAGAGGATGACTTGCAGTGGCTCTACTTACCGACCCTAAAACGAGTTAAGCGGATACCGGGCGCCAATAAATCCGGTCCTTTTGTGGGCTCAGAATTTGCGTTTGAGGACCTGGCAGCGCAAACACTCGACAAGTATACCTACGCGTTGGTAGGCGAAGAAACAATTGATGGAATGTTATGTGACGTGATCGTGCGGACGCCGCGATACAAGCGAAGTGGTTACTCTCACCAAAAGGTCTGGGTGGATCGGAGCGAATATCAGGTCCGCCGAATTGAATTCTATAACCGTGCGCAGCAACTACACAAAACCCTCAACTTGTCAGATTACATTCAACATCAGGGATACGTGTGGCGACCCCATCGGCTAGATATGCAAAACCACTTGAACCACAAGCAAACCATACTTAAGGCGGCCCAATACAACTTCGAATCTAACTTGGCTGTCTCGGCGTTTGAGCGAGATGCGCTGCTCAGGCTAGGACGATAGTTCGTGACACGAAGAAATGCTCGAAAACTGGCAAGCTTTGCTGGATCTGTGCTTGCTCTAGTAGCCACGACCCAAAGCGCTCACGCTGATTGGGATCTTTCCACCGGTCTGGAACACCGTTACTTCCCGCGAGATCGGACCGCACTGAATGCAGTAGACAACGCCACGAGCGTGGTCGCATTGCTCAAAGGCTATCAGTCGTACGGTCCGGACTCCGGGCTGACTTTGGAACTGTTCGGTCGACATAGCTTTGATGATTCGTCACGCAGCCATCGTGATGTGAGAGAGCTCTGGTTTCATCGTGGAGATCATTCGCTGGAGATCGGTATCGGCGTTACCCAGGAGTTTTGGGGTGTGACAGAAAGCCATCACCTGGTGAACGTTCTGAACCAAGTTGATGTGCTGGAGGATTTAGATGGCGAAGACTACCTAGGTCAACCGATGGTCAAAATCTTGAAGCGCTTCGGATCCAGCTCGTTAGGTGCCTATGTCTTGCCATACTTTCGACCACGTGAGTTTCATGACGCTGGTGAGCGACTCGGAACGCCCTTTGAGGTTTTAAACCAACAATACGAATCTGGTGCGGAGGAGTGGCACACGGATTATGCGGTTCGATGGTTCGCGCAAATGGAGTACCTTGATCTGGGCGTTGCTTACTTTAGTGGCACCGATCGAGAGCCCGTAATGACGGCCTTGGATGCGGGTATCACACCGATTTATCACCAAATTGAACAGGTCACTATGGATGCCCAGGTGACCGTCGATCGTTGGCTGTTCAAAGCCGAATTGTTACGCAAGACCGGATATGGTGCACCGATATTCGCCTATGTTGCGGGCTTTGAATACACATGGTACCAGCTTACTCAGCAACAAGCTGACGTTGGATTGGTTGTTGAGCATCTGTATGACGATCGACCAGACTTAGGCACGCCACAATCCGTTTTCGATGACGATTGGTTTATCGGTGCGCGGCTAACTTTGAATAACACCGCAGATACCAACCTCCTTGTCGGTGTCTATCTTGATCGTGAGCGCTCTGAGCGTATCTTTCGGATGGAATTCAGTCATCGAATCACCGATGGTTGGTCGCTCGATCTGCAAGCGACGACTTTCCGTTCTCGTGAAAGTGGCACACCAATCTATCTCGTCAGGCATGATGATTTCATCAGCCTCACGCTAACTGCGCATATAGGTATTCGTCGATGAGAACCCTCCTTCTGAATCCCTGGCGGGTTATTGCTAGCTGGGTAGCTTTGCTTGTTGCGGGTATCGTCGTGTTGCCGGGGATCCAGTTTTCTTCGGACAATCGGGTGTTCTTTGCCCAAGATGATCCATCTTATGTGGCCTTGCGTGATCTCGAAGCGAAGTACACCAGAACTAATCGAGTTTTAGTGACACTGCATACCGAGGACGGGGATTTTTCGGATTCAAGACACTTACTCACCGCATTGGAACTCCATGAGGCACTTTGGTCTGTGCCGCATGTGACCCGAATCGATTCGCTGGTGAACTACAAAGCGGTATCTGGTGCGGACGATTTGCTGGCGAGTGAAGCGCTGGTCTCTCCCGATACGATTATGCAAGGACGGCCCAGCCGAATTGAAATAGATCAGGTGGTTGCAAGTGATGCGACGGTGGCCCAGCGATTGATCTCAAAGGACTACAAAACGCTCGGATATACATTGTCGGTGGCGTTGCCAGATGCTCCCGAGCGGCACACGTTGGAAACTGTGATGGCACAGCTGGCCGTCACGAAGGCAAGGTTTTTACAGCGCGATGGATACCAGTTGCACTTCAGTGGGATGGTGCCGTTAATGGCCGCATTTGGTGAAGCTGCTCTGCGTGACATGCAGCTACTCATCCCAATTGGATTGGGAGTTGCGGGCATTGTGGTGTCGTTACTTCTGGTTTCCGTGCGGTTTTCGATCGGTGTGTTGCTGGTTGCTGGTGGTAGTGCGCTCTTGACCATTGCACTTTGGGCTATGGCTGGCCATGTATTCAACACCGCCACGGTTGTTGCGCCAATCATTGTGATGACGCTTACCATCGCTGCAGGGTTGCATCTGGTAGTGGCGATTAGAGCCACGAAAGCAGATGACCCAATTGATCGGATTCACACCGGGTTGCAGATGACGTTGAAACCCTCTGGTTTGGCACTGATTACCACATTAGTCAGCTTCCTCGCCTTTAGCTTTGCCGACGCGCCTCCGCTTCAGGTGTTGGGCTGGATGGTATGCACCGGTCTTGTTATAGCCTATTTAAGTTTGTACACAGTGATGCCCTGCCTGATGAGCTTAATCCAACTTCCCAATGCGCCGTCGGGTTGGCTGAAAGGACGACCACTCGCCTGGCTCGTTGATCACCAGGTGACAACGGCGATTGTCTGCTTGCTGGTGTTCTTGGTCTCGTTTATGGGTTTGTTCCGACTAGAGCTCGATGATGACTTCACGCGGTATTTTGATCGCTCCTTCGAGTACCGCGTGGCATCAGAATTCGCATCGAAACATCTCACGGGTCAAATCGAGTTACAGGTGGATATACCTCACCCGGCGCAAGACGAGGTGACAGACCCAGAATATGTAGTTGCCCTCGGTGAGATTGTGGCGTGGCTTCGTGCAGAAACGTCAGTCGTCAATGTATTTAGTTACCTCGACCCCCTTGGTCAGGTAGCTCGTTCAATCCCCGAACGCAATGGTGTTTTGCCTACAGAGCAGATGGCGCTGGCTGAGTATGTATTGCTGTACGAAATGTCCTTGGATCCCGGGGAGTCCTTATCAGATTTTCTATCGCTGGATCGGACCAGCGCTAGGGTCACCGTGGTGCTTGATGGACTCAGTTCCGCTGAGATTCGTGAGTTCATCGACCGGTTGGATGAGCGACTAAAAGCGGATGAATACTTTAATCATTCAAGCATTGTGGGGTTGAGCGAGCTCTTTGCCCATCTATCGTTAGATAATGTCCGGAGTATGGTCGTAGCCACTGCCCTCTCGGTTAGTCTGATTGGGATTCTGCTTGGTTTTGTCCTCCGCAGTGCGAAGCTAGGTATGGCCTCACTAATAATGGGACTTGTGCCGTTGCTGACAGGCTTTGGTATTTGGGGTGGTGTGTCAGGGACGATCGGTTTGCCTGGAGCGGTCATTGTTGCGGTTACCATCGGCGTATTGCTCGATGATACGATTCATTTTATCCACCGATACCAGTTTGCGAGATCGACCCGGTCTCACAGACAGGCGGTACGCTACGCGTTTACGCTCGCCGGAGAGGCGATCGTGGTGACCACAATCGCCCTCATCGCGGGTTTTTCTGTCCTCTACTTATCGGGATTCCTCATTAACGCACAGCTGGGGATTTTGAGTTGTTTGGTCTTTGGTCTGGCGCTCATGTTTTGTCTTGGTTTGTTACCTTGGCTTTTAGGTCTCTTCAATACCGACGGTACTGACGGGGACGCAAGCCTGTCTGTTTGATCATTGTGTGGTAACTTTCGTGTGAAGCCCGAACGGATGGCATGTAATCGTGTCTGAACACAAGGAAGAGTGTGAAATCGGCAGCACCGACCGCCATGTATAGATACAAACTCATTGGACAATTTGAGGTTTTTCTAGGCGATCATCCTGTCGCGCTACCCAGCTCCAAGAAAACCCGCGCCCTGTTGGCGTATCTTGCGAGTGAACCCAAGCCCGTGTCGCGGGATCGTGCGATTTCGCTTTTCTTTGACGATGTTGCAGATCCCAGAGGCGCTCTAAGGTGGAGTCTCAGTCGACTCCGATCCGTCCTCGGGAAAGAGGCGTTGATGTCTGACAAACGGGTGATCGGATTGTCCGACTACCCGGTGGTGTCAGATGTTGCTGATCTTGAAACGCTGCTGTCGTCTGACCCTGAGGAACAAGCGCTTGTCAAACTGGCGCAGTTGTTAGACGGCGAGTTTCTCGAAGATTTGCGTTTACCCAAGCAACTGGACTACGAAAGCTGGCGCCTGGGGCGAGTTGTCAACACGAACGAAAGCTTAATCACTCTTCACCACAGGCTCGTTGGCTTGGGCCCGGGGACTGAGCAGGCCTTGGGTGCCGCGCGCAAGCTGGTGTCGATTAATCCTTCGGATGAATCTGCTTGGGTAATTCAGGTACGAACGCTCCAGTCATTGAACAGGATGGACGAGGCCAGGAAAGTTCAGCAACTTGCGATTGCTCAACTTGAAAAAGAAGGGGTTACACTCACGGGTGATCTTTCCGCTTTGTGGCCTGCAGAGGCGGACCGCTCGACAGGGCCAGGTGGAGTGGTTTTTGATATTGCAAATCTCCGACCGCGCGTGGTCGTCTTGCCGACGCGATCTCCTAAAGCACATAAGGAATTGGGCCGTGAGATGACAGAGATGCTCTTCAGAGCATGCTCAGTGAACAAAACACTCACTGTTGTAGCGCCCGCTATGGCCGAGCGTGCAAAGGATGACTATGCGTCGATTGGAAACCTTGTGCTCCAGTCGGCGTTGTCAAAAAGACAGAGTTCTCTGTTACTGACTGCGGAACTTGCGGACGCCAATTCGGGTGAGGTTCTGACCAGTTGGCGTTTCTCAACCGCCATCACTCCGCGGAATCAAGTAGATCGAGCCGAAGCCTTCTTCTGCGCGCGCTTCGAGATAGACCTACCCATCGCTCTCGTTTCGCGAGTGCATGATCAACCTGAGGCTCGGCGCAGTGCACTAGATGACTATTTACTGGCGCTACCTCGCATGTTTACCGCTGATGGGTTTGATCCGGAAGGTGCTTATGCTTATCTGGAAAGTGCTTTGTCGAAAAAACCGCATTTTGGTCTTGCCTCATGCGCCTTGGCGATGATTAGAAACTTTATGCCGCAGCACAATGATGATGATGATGAAATCGAGCTCACGTTGTCCTTTGCGCGTCGAGCGATTGAAATGAGTCAAGACGATGCATTTGTGCTTGGGATTGCCTCTATGGTTGTCGGGCACCAAGCGCATGATATCGATACCGGGTTACATTTGGCGCGTCGAGGTCTGAGCATAAATCCTTTTTCGATCATGGCCGGTGTTGCTGCCGCTATGATCTCTCACTATGGCGGGGATGACGATTCAGCCTGGGCATTTCTGGATGACGTCGAATCACATTCTGAAACAGATCCGGTCACGTTTTTCGTTTGGACCTGTCGCGCCATGATTTGCTATCAGCGCAAAGACTATCCTCAGGCGCTGGATTGGGCTCAGAAAGCCGTTGGTCAGAATCCTCGTTTTATTATCGGACTACGCTATCTTCTCGCAAGTCTGGGTCAACTTGACATGGTTGAAGAAGGAAGGGCGCTAGCAGAACAGCTGCAAAGTTATGACGCCACCGAAACGATCGACTATTTTCAGAGGCGTTCTGCTTATGCCAATCAAGCCGCAATTGATCATCTGTGTGAAGGGTTGTTACGCGCAGGGCTGAGTTAATCGAGCGCGTTTATGCGGGCCTTAGCGACCAAACTTCACCCGCACCCCAGCGTTGGCGATAAACCCCTCCAGTGGCGCCCGTCCGGCGTGCGGGCTGACCTCAATAACGAATCCTCGCGCGTCTGACGAACGTCCAGCAGGTTTTCAAGGTTCAAAAAGAGGTGGTAGCGACCCAGGACAATCTCGCCGAGTAATCCCATGTGCAGATAGGGCTTGCTGCGGCTTCGAAAAGGATTGTCGGCCAGAGATTGCTCGCCGGTGTAATAGAGCTCAAGGCCGACTCGCCCTCGCCCGTGTTCTTCCCACATGGGAAATCCAGCCGAATGACGTGGTGTGAGTGGCACAAGACGCTGCCTCGTTCCGCTGACAGGTTCGCGAGCGTCCAAATACAGATAGCTGACCGTGACGATATAGGAGCCTTTGCGCCAACGTAGCAGGGCCTCGATACCGCGTGTACGCGTGATGCCATCCTCGTTGACCAGTCGCACCTGTTCTGCTGCGACATCCTGAAGTCGCAGCGCATCCTCAATGTTGGAACCGAAAAAGGTGAGGCCCGTTTCAATGGACCCGGTTGAGTAGCCAATATCCAAAGAAACGGTCTCCGCTGTTTCGGCATCAAGACCGCTCACGCGCTCCAGACGGGATAGCCCAGCTGCTTCGGTTTCTTCCACAAAGGGGGTGGGTGCATAAAACCCACGACCCCACGAGGCTCGAACCGTCCATTGGCCCGGGCGATATACAGCTGAGACACGTGGACTGAACTGTGAACCGAAATCGCTATGATCATCCCATCTGGCGCTACCCACAAAACTGAAGTTTGCGTGAATGTCGAGATCGATCTGTGCAAACACGGCCGGGGATTCGTAGCTGTAGTCGAACACGGGAAATGTCTTACCTTCATAGGTATCGGTTTGGTAAGCGACCCCGCCAACCCATGACATATGATCGGCCTCGCCCGCCAGCGACGCCTCGATAAACATTGTTTCGTGCTCGTCCTTTTCGAGCAGCGTGCTGAACCGATGGTCGTGAGACTGACGCATGCCCGATCCGCGTAGCTGCGCCCAACCCCAGTCCGAGATTGTTTTCTCAAATACCATACCCGCATCAAACCGGCTCGTTTCCTGGCTGTGTGGAAAGGGTAGGCCGTTGGGTGCAAGCCCGCCGCTGTCGGTTCCGCCGCGGCGATCCTCGGTCATGGCACCAACTGTGATGTATGCGCTAGAGCCGTCTGATCCGTTATAAAAGAGTCGCGGTCTGATTGAATAGCGATCGTAACCCGGCATGTCGATCCAATCGTCGCTGTCGAGGTCCTGTACGGACTGACGGTTATAGTTAGTGAGCACAGAACCCGACCAACCACCACGCAGAGGGCTTGTAAAATAAGCCGACAGATCCTGAGCATCCTTGGTGGTAGCATTTGCTATCACTTCACCTTCTGCCTCGCTGGCCGGACGTTTCGATACCAGATTGATAACGCCGCCCAGTGCTTGTCCCCCGTAGAGTGCAGAGGCGGACCCCTTGATTACCTCGACCTGGCCCAGATCGCTGGGTGGTACCTGTAACAGGCCAAGTGATGATGCTTGTCCGCCATAAAGTGGCAGCCCATCCGCGAGGAGTTGGGTATACCGTCCACGCATCCCGTGAATGCGTACGTTGGCAGAACCCAAGGCGGGGGAATTGACCTGCACTCGTAAACCGCCAGTCTCGTTCAACATCATTGAGATATTGCCCGGGCGCATCAACAGTTTCTCTTCGATCTCTTCCTGCGAAAGTACCTCTACGCGCGTCGCTTCGTCTTTTACGCGGTTGCGTGAACGGGTAGCCTGGACAACGATCTCCTCCACGTTGTGACCCTGTCCGTGCCCTTCGTCGTGATGGTGATCATGGTGGTCGTCGTGGTCATCACCCTCGTTAGAGTGGACGAGATGGGGGCTGGAGAACGTAAAGATCAGACAGAGCAGCCGTGTGATCAGACTTAGCTGGCTGGGCAGCGTCTGCGACGTGTTTTTACGTTTTTGGTTGATGACCATTGGGGTAGGATGCACCTTATAGTTACTATAAGGTCAAGCCTATGGGTAACAGGCAATATACAGTCGGGCAGATGTCCAAGGCGTCGCAGACGAAAACTGTGACCATCCGCTATTACGAGCAACAAGGCCTTCTGCGCAGCCCTCCTCGCACGCCAGGTGGTTATCGAATCTTCAACGACGCTGACCTCGATCGGCTGCTATTTATTCGGCGCGGTCGTCATTTGGGTTTTAGTATCGAGACTATTCGAGCACTCCTGGAACTATCTGACCAATCAGATTCTTCTTGCGCAGATGTAAACGCCAGGGTTGCTGAACATTTAAGCGATGTGCGAAAGCGCTTGGAGCAACTGCACGCGCTGGAAGAAGAATTACAACGCCTAAGTTTAAGCTGTCAGGAAGAGGGCGCGATTCGAGATTGTCAGATTGTAGAGGCGCTCTCGCTCAATCGCGAATCTGTATCGATTGCCCCATAAGCCACCCGTTCAAGAGCGCCAGTCCTTAACGTTGAGTTAATCCTCTCTGGTCTACGCTGGGAATACAAAAGTTACGGGAATAGGTTCCCCCAGGCGTCTTTGGATTAGTAAGCGCCATTTTTGGTGCCTGAACGCTCTAAGGAGGTGGCGTTTGAACGGTATGTTTCGACAATCCATGACCTGGCTCCACACCTGGTCGGGACTGGTGTTTTGTTGGATTCTGTATCTGGTGTTTGTGACCGGAACACTGGGATACTTCGATACCGAAATTGACCATTGGATGCAGCCCGAATACCAACTCTCGGAACCTGTGAGCTCTGTTGAGGCTGTTGCTGCGGCCCAGAGATACCTCCAAGATGCCGCTGCGGATGGCCAAAACTGGAATATTAGACCTGCTCATGGAAGGGACCCGCTCTACCTTAGCGTTGTTTGGCGAACGCAGAATGCCGATGACTCAGAAGCTGCAACCCAGTTCCATTCCAAAAAGCTTGATGGCGTCACGGGGGAGCCTCAACCGGAAGCGCGGGATACAACAGGTGGGCAGACGCTCTACAAAATGCACTATCGATTGCATTACTTACCGGTGCAACTGGGCTTTTACTTTGTCGCCATCGCAACCATGTTGATGTTCATCGGCCTCATTACAGGTGTCGTGGCGCACAAGAAAATTTTTGTCGATTTCTTCACCTTCCGTTGGGCCAAAGGGCAGCGATCTTGGCTCGACCTGCATAATATTTTTGCGGTTGCGACTTTGCCATTTCAATTCATGATCACCTACAGCGGCCTTTTATTTACCGTAGCCCTTTGGATGCCGTTTATTGCTCTGGGCACGTATGGGTTTGATTTTGAGGAGTTGAGTAAAGTCCCCGAGGAAGTCTTCGGGCAAACGACTATTGAGCCTGCAAATGTCGCGGTACCACTTGTCGACTTGCAACCCCTGGTAAAAGAGGCCATGGATGTCTGGGGGGATGATCGCATCCGATCTGTGCAAGTTTCCCATCCGGGCGATGCCAATGCGAGAGTGATCATCGATCGTGCTCAAGGGATGAGTTTTTTGGGTGAGTCCATGTCGTTCAACGGCACAACTGGTGATCGAATAGGCGTGTTCAACCCGTCTGAGTTTACCGCCGCGGTTTTTCCGGCGGTACTTATCGGTCTGCATGTGGGGCATTTTGCAGACACGTTAATACGCTGGCTCTACTTTCTGGCCGGTGTTCTGGGCGCCGCCATGGTCGCCACCGGTGCAATTTATTGGGCAATCAAGCGCAAGCCAAGGTCTGGATCTCAGGTTGGATTTGGCTATTGGCTGGTAGATCGGCTAAATGTAGCAACGATCGTTGGCCTACTCGCCGGGATAGCCGCTTTTTTTTGGGCAAACCGAGTGTTGCCTGTTTCCCTTGAACAACGCGGCGAATGGGAGCTGCACGCGATGTTTATGGTGTGGGGTACCTGTTTCTTGCATGCGTGCGTACGACCCCTCAAAAAAGCCTGGATTGAGCAATGCGTGGCGGTTTCTGCGCTGTTGTTGGCGCTCCCGGTTTTGAATCTGGTCACGACAGATGTTCACCTGTTTGCCAGTCTGTCACAAGGTGACTGGTATCGTGCCGGGTTCGATTTGACCGTGTTTATGTGCGGGTTGGTGGCATTGTTGGCTGCAGCGCTCATCTCTCGGCATTGGCAAACCCAGAGCCTTCCACTGGCTTTGCCAGAGATAAATCAGATCGAGCAACCCGCGTCTGCTGGCTAAGCTAGAACTCAAGCCTTGCCTGATAACCAACGTTGCTTCGTTCGTGTGAGTAACGCCATCCCAGCCGATCAGCGATTTTACGTACTAGTGTCAGACCCAACCCGTCTGTGGGTTGGGTGTCGGGGGTGGCGTCTACTTGATTTTCGATGGCAACCTCCTGCTCGTCGATCGTGATCGCCACCGTGCCTTCGGCCGCATGTTCGAAGGCGTTGCGAATGAGATTGCCAAGCGCAATGTCTAGTGCCTGATCAGGTAGCTGTTGACTGGAGCCCGTACGTTTATCATTGATGGTGATGTCATTGTCCTGCAGCAAGGGACGGTGGTCTTCGACAAGCCTTTGCACGACCGCACCTAAATCAACTTGGCTGTCGGTCAGCAGCTTGTCGTCGTTGCGGCTGAGCCACAGTAGGGCGTCCACCAGCTGCTGCATCTTCAGGACGGCCCGTTTGATGCGTTCGTGAGGCTCAGAGTTGCGATCCTCGCGCACTTCTATCAGATCCAGGTTGGCGCGGATGATGGCGATGGGTGTTCTGAGCTCGTGGCTTGCGTTGCGGACAAATTCAGATTCTCGTTCTAACGCGGCTGAAATCGCCTCGATTGATTCTTTCAGCTGAATCCCAACCTCGTTAAATTCGCCGTAGCCGAACTTTGGATTGTCAGGTGTGTTTCCCGGTGTGATTTCTCGGGTCCATTTAGACAAACGACCCGTACGTTGCGCGATTCGATTGAGGAGGAAGAAAGTGACCAGCCCCCATAAGGTTACAAAGCTGACGCCCACGATACCGGTCAGCTCTAGATATTCATTCAGCTGATCAAATGCACCACCCTGACGTTCGAGCACGGACTCGCGTACCCGGAAAACGATCAACAGTTGTTGTTCGTCGCTCAGGTTATAGGGCATTAATAAGATAGAAATATCCTCACCGTCTTCTTCCAGATAGCCGTGTGAGTAGAGTCGCTTGTCACGAAGCGGTCGAAGATCCTTGTAGAATTCAGCGATTTCTTGAGGGAGTGAATCGAACCCGATGTATGCTTCAAGGCCGCGATCGGTGCTGTAAAGGTCTAGTTCATCACCTCGTTCGATTTGTGCAGAGAGCTGCTTTGCTTCCGTCTCCATAAAAACATTTGCCGCCTGCTGGATACCTTGCCAGAGATAGAAGGGCAACAAGTAGCTGTAAACAGCAACCAGAATAAGCACCTGTAGTACTAAAAAAACGCCCAGCTCTTTTTTCAGGGTCCACTTAATATTCATCGTCACTCCTCATTCTTACACCCCGCCCCTTAATTGACTCGATCAACGGCTGATCGGCATCGGCATCGACAATTTGGCGCAGATTGTGCAGGTGTACATTGAGACTGTTGCTGTCCGGCGTTTCGTCGCCCCAGATGGCATGTGCAAGCTGAGGCCGCGTCAAAGTCCCTGGACTGGCTCGGCTCAGAGATTCCAGCAGACTCCACTCAATTGGCGTCAAACTTAAACGTTGATCATTTTTGTATGCGGATTGATTGTGGTAGTCGATGACGAGGCTGCCAATGTACTTTGTTTTGACCTGACTGGATTGGCGGCCCGCCAGTGCTCGAACCCGCGCTATTAACTCCTCGCTTGCAAAGGGTTTTGTCAGGTAATCATCGGTGCCTGCGTTAAATCCAGAAAGTTTATCGTCCAGCGAGTCCCGTGCGGTCAACATCAATATGGGGATGTTGCTGCCTGCGTTTCTGAGTTTACTGCACACATCAAGCCCATTTAGTTTTGGCAGGGACACATCTAACACAATGACGTCGTACTCGTTTGATAACGCCAGGTTCAAGCCGCTGCGGCCGTTGGCGGCATGATCGCAACTGATATTTAAAAAGGAGAGGTAGTCGATTAATGTGGCAGATAGATCCACGTCATCTTCGACCAGCAGTATGTTCAGGTGTGCACTCATGTGCGCTCCAGTCTACCTAACCTTATAAATTTTGCGCTGAGGCGACTGAGGTCATCCGCCATCATGACCAGCACCGGGAACAGGATCAGGACCAGTGTGATCATCGTACCCAGTGCCTGCGATGCAAAGAAGTTTTGTTCGCTGGTGTTCGAATCCCTGCTATAGCGGGAGCGCTGAAACGTGCGAAGATTTTTGCAGGCAAAATTCCGAAACCCCGGGTGTTATCTCAAAGCCCTTGGCCCTGAGGGTCATGTAGTCCGTTTTGCTGGTGACGTAGCCAAACGCCTTGGGCTGTTTGGTGCACTGGGTAAAATAGGCAGATCTTAATGTCTTGGGCGCCGAACTTGCGCACCCCACCATCAAGATCGCGAGCATTAGAAATCCTACAAACTTCATCTGAAGCCAGTCCTGAACCATTGGTCTGCCCCTAATTTGTATGGTGAGGACAATAGTGGGAGAAAGGTTAAGGTTAGATTAAGCGGATTTTCTTATTTCTTTTTATTGGGTTGGGTTTTGTCACCTCAGCGAGAAGATACTTATCGATCTGCGATCGATGCGGCGCAACCCAATCGCTATACGGGCGTGGTTTCGTCTGCCATTATGCTTCCTGACCATTGCCCTTGGGCAGTTAACACCTTAGCTAAGCGAGCGTGCCGTCGTGCCCAGAATTGACGAACCACTAATATTTCTATCGTTTAAGTATCTTGTCGCCGTTATTGGGGTCGTTCTGCTACCGATCAGTCTCCTAAACGCCGAGACCGCCACGTCAAGCTCATTTGCGCAGCTGGATAAGGCAATTAATGAAGGGCAGTTTGGTGATGTAACCAGCATTGTCGTAGAACGAAATGCTGAAATCGTCCACGAGCGGTACTTTGAAGGAGATGCGACTACGCTGCGCGATACCCGATCTGCCACAAAGACCATTGCGTCGTTCTTGGTGGGCACGGCCATTCAGGACGAGGCGCTGACGGGAGTAGATCAGCGGGTGTTCGAAGCGTTGGGGTTACCTGATCATGCTAACCCCGATCCACGTAAAACAGCCACGACTCTTAAAGACTTGCTATCGATGACGTCGGTTTTTGAATGTAATGATTGGAATAGTTTTTCTCGGGGCAATGAAGAACGTATGTACCTCGTTGAAGACTGGACAAAGTTCTTTGTGGACTTGCCCGTTCGAGGTATCCCGCCTTGGGAACCACCCGCGTCTGAACGGGCGTATGGTCGAGCGCATAGCTACTGCACCGCGGGTGTTTACATATTGGGTCGGGTGACGGCGTTGGCGACCAATCAATCCATTGAGGAATATGCCCAACAAAAACTCTTCGGTCCGCTTGGAATTGAGACCTTGCAATGGCAGTACTCACCTAAGGGCTACGCACAAACAGGTGGCGGGTTGCGCCTGAGCAGTATTGCGCTTGCGCGGCTTGGCCGAATGCACCTTGACCAAGGCTTGGCGCGTGACGGCACTCGGGTGTTAACTGAATCTTGGATTAAAGAATCCGTCGAACCGCAGGCACGGATTGACGAGGATGACGATTATGGATACCTCTGGTGGATTAAGCGCCCAACAAAACAGGCTCCTCAATTTCAGGGCCCGTATATGAGCGGCAACGGCGGTAACCGAGTTCATTTACTGCCAGAACTAAACGCTGTGGTGGTCATTACCACAAAAAACTTTGGGCAGCGTGATGCGCATTCCCGAGCAGACCGGATCATGGCTGATTTTGTGATTCCCGCCCTGCTCAAGCGTGGCGAGCGCGAGCTCACGAGATGATCTTTGAACAATGAGGGTATCGGCCGAAAGATACGGGAAAAAACTTGAGTCTTGAGCGCAAAAAACCTTCGGTCCTGATCCTCGGCGGCGCGAGATCTGGCAAGAGTCGCCACGCAAGCGAGCTCGCTCTTGCGGCAAGCAACGCGCCGTTGCTACTAGCAACGGCCCAGGCCTTGGACGAGGAAATGGCGGAACGCATTTTGATTCATCAAAACGAGCGCTCCGATAAGTGGGAAACGGTGGAGTGCCCCGTAGAGATTGTCGAAGCCCTTCGTCAGATTCCAGATGCTCAGACTGTCGTTGTCGATTGCTTAACGCTGTGGCTCTCAAATTTGCTACATAACGATCTTGATTGGATGAAGGCCAGTGATGCGTTGTGTAACTTTGTCGCGGCTTCGCCACAACATCTGATCTTTGTATCTAACGAAGTAGGGCTTGGTTTGGTGCCCCAGACACCCTTAGGAAGAATATTCCGTGATGCCCAAGGCCACCTCAACCAAAGACTTGCAGGCGTTGTTGATGAGGTCTATTTCCTTGCCGCTGGATTACCTTTGCAACTCAAGTAACTGTCGCATGATTTGCTCAGCGATCAGGCGCTGGGTGCCACCCAACGGGCTCTGCAGATTCCAATAGAGCATTTACGTCGCAATACTGGCAAAGTGCTGCTGCGAGATCATCGAGTGCTGCCTCGACGTTGTTTTGATATTGGAAGTTTTCCACCGGGGCCCCGCGAACCTGGCTAAGCCACCAGGCTCGATACTCATCATTTCCAAAGATGCCGTGCAAATAGGTACCCTGAACTCTCCCCGACGGTGTCTGGGCCCCATCGGCCAATTCGTCGCGCAGGAACAGAGGACGTTTTGTATCGGGCCCTGTTGTAATCCCCATATGGATCTCGTATGCAGACAGATTGAGCCTGGATGCCTCACTTAGAGCGGCTACCGGCTGTACGCGTTTTTGTGCCGTCATTTTTGTCGTCACGTCGAGTAGACCTAACCCTATTGCTTGACTTGATGTGCCATCAATCTGATCAGGGTCTAGTATCTCTTTCCCTAACATTTGATAGCCTCCGCAGATTCCCATCACGTACCCTCCTGTGCGGGCATGAGCGTATAGGTCGTGATCCCAGCCTTGGGAGCGAAGGAAGGTCAGATCTGCGATGGTTGACTTGGTACCGAGTAAAAGGACAACGTCAGCATCGCGTGGCAGGGCCTGTCCGGGTCGGACGAAATCAAAACTAACCGATGGATCTAGTCGCAGGGGGTCTATGTCATCAAAGTTGGCCATTCGAGGAAGCATAGGCGCCACGATTTTTATCGTGCCTGTCTCTGAGGCATTGAATCTGTCCAGCACCACCGCGTCCTCGGCAGGAAGTTGCCTCGGGGCTTCCAACCACGGTACTACCCCATGACAAGCCCAGCCTGTTTCTTGCTCGATGGTGCGCACGCCGTCTTCGAACAGGGTGGGATCACCGCGAAATTTGTTAACGATAAAAGACCGAATGTGTGCTGCATCTACTGGGTCAAGCACTCGTTGGGTGCCCACCAGACTTGCAATAATCCCTCCGCGATCTATATCAGCGATCAGGCTCACGGGTACCCCTGCCGTGCGTGCAAAACCCATGTTTGCGATATCTCGTGCTCTGAGATTGACCTCCGCCGGAGAGCCAGCACCCTCGACGATGATGAGATCGTATTGTTGGCTTAGCCTGTTGAAACTCTGCAGCACATAGGGCAATAGCTTGTCGCGACTGTTGATGAAGCTGGATGCTTCTTGCCGCGCGAGTACTTTGCCGTGAACGATCACTTGTGCAGCGCGATCAGTTTCGGGCTTCAGCAGTACTGGATTCAAATCGACGGTCGGTTCAACGCCTGCAGCCTGTGCCTGTACAGCCTGCGCGCGTCCAATTTCTCCACCATCACTACAGGCATGTGCGTTGTTGGACATGTTTTGCGGTTTAAATGGCGCAACGGTCAAGCCGGCCTGCTTAGCGACGCGACATAGACCTGCTACTAACACAGACTTGCCCACGTCAGAACCAGTACCTTGCAACATAATTGCTCGTGCGGTCATGCCGTCTCGCTTATTCGCTTACGTTCACTTGAAAGGGGCCATAATGAACTGCTTAACCCCGTCATCCGCAGCGACAAATTCTGTTTTAACCTTGTAAATTTCAGTAATCAGCTCTGCGGTGACTTCATCCGGTTTCGTGTCATAGGCGATTCGCCCTGCTTCCATCCAGATGAGTCGCGTTGCATACCGAAGCGCGAGATTGACGTCATGGATCACCATCAGCACGCTTTGGGTTGGACTGATGTAAGCCCGAAACAGCTGTGCGATACGGTGTTGTTGCTGAGGGTCTAGTCCGGCGGTGGGCTCGTCTGCAATCAACAGTGGCGTATTGGCGGCATATAAGCGAGCACAATGCACCCTGGCGAGTTCTCCGCCGGATAGGGTATCGACGTTTCTATTTTGTAAATCGGTCAGGTCGCAAGCCGTAATTGCATCTAGTGTTGCTTGTGTATCTTCGACAGAGAGGTTGCCTAAAGCGATACCATGTGCAAACCGACCGAGTGCCACGGCGTCAAAAACTCGATTGGGCCATGCGGTTTCCCTGACCTGGGGCAGATAGCTGACGCGCAGGGCCAGCTCCCTCGTGCTTAGCGCTGTGACCGGCTGACCAAGGATGTTGACTCGCGCGGCGCTAGATCCCATACCCAGCAATGCTCGTAACAAGCTGGTTTTACCCGCACCGTTAGGTCCGAGTAGTACAACAACTTCGCCGGCATTGATCGTGATAGCAGCGTTGTCGACCAAGACCTTGCTGTCTGTCTCAACGCGAACATTGGCGGCGTGCAGCAACGCATCCTTTTTAGCGAGCATTTCGCCCTCTTTGAATAGCAATCCAGACGAAAATCGGCGCGCCAAAGATGGCGGCGGCCACGCCAAGCTTGAGTTCGGTTGTTGTTGGCAGAACGCGAATAACTATATCTGCTAAAAGTACCAATGCGGATGCAAGTAAGGCGCTAGGTAACAGCGTTCGTGCTGCGTCATGGTGCACCCATGGGCGTACAAGATGAGGTGCGATAATGCCAACAAAACCAATGGCACCCGCAAGCGCAACGGAGGCACCCGTGCAGATCCCGGCTCCAACAGTCACCCATCTGCGTTGTGCCTGAACGTTCAGCCCTACACCTTGCGCCGCTTCTTCACCAAATGTGAGCACCGACAACCCCGATCGCGTCAACCAAAGAATAGTCATGCCTATTGCTAAAAAGGGAAGCACAAGTAGCAAGTCATCAAAACTGCGGTTTGCCACCGAGCCCAATGTCCAGCTGATCATGTCATTCAGTGAAAATGGGTGGGGTGCGAAATTGAGTAGGAGACTCATCATGGCGGCCGCGAAGCTGGAGATGCCCACACCGATTAAGATAAGGGCGACTATGGATTGCGCATAGCGGACGACAAAGACGATCAGAGCGGTGGCCAGTAGTGCACCACCAATCGCGGAGATGGGTACCGCGTAGTGCCACATGCTTGCCAGACCATAGTAAATCGTAAACGTAGCCATAAGCGCTGCGCTTGCAGACACACCTAAGACGCCAGGCTCTGCCAACGGGTTGCGTAAGAGCCCTTGCAACGCGGCACCACTAAAGCCCAGTGCAGCACCCACGGCGACAGCAGCCAGAGCCCTCGGTAGTCGGACTTCCCAGATTACCGCAACGTCCAGCTCATCGCCTTGACCGAACAGCGCTTTAAGCACGGTATCTAATGGAAGCGACGTTGATCCCAGCGTGCAAGCCATCGCAAGCAGGACTATGATCGTGATAAGCAGATATAGATTCAGCCTATCGATCATAGACTGACTCGACTCCAGATCTCGATAAAGCCTGGATCGCCTCCATAACAAACCAGCCCCCGCATGCGGTCCATGCGCCCTCTAACGGTACTGCTTTTGTTGATTCTTGTTGACGTTGTGCGATCGGATGCGCCATGGCAGACCAGTGGGATGCGTGGTCTGTCGGTGTATCAAAAAAAGCCAGCACAGAGACGTCGGGCGATTCATAGATGAGCCTTTCCAGCGGCAGAGAATGCCAGCCGGATAAAGATTGATAGTTCCTCAGCCCCGCTTTGCCCAAAAGCTCGTGAATCAGTGTATTAGGTCCGCTGGTTACTCCCGTAGGTGTCATATATAAAGCTGTAGGCCTGGCTGTTCGGGTATTTAGTGCTTCAATTGACTTGAGCTGACGATTCATTCCAGCGACAAGTGCTTCTCCTTGCTGCGCAGCACCCAGTGCCGCCGAGGTGGTCAGAATCGTATGTTTGATATCTTGCAGACTCATGGCATAACCGATCTCAACAACTTTGATATCGAAACGCTGAAGAAAGTCGCTGATCCCGGCTCCGCCGCCGTAAGAGCGGACCACGATATCCGGGCGTTTCAGCAGAATATCCTCCGCAATCGGCTTCACGGTGGGCAAACCGTTGGCACGCGAGCGCAAGTAGCTGAACTTGCGAGTTGCATCCGGCGAGACAGCGGCGATGTTATCCCTAGATACAAATTCAAGTACGTACTGATCTGCACAATAGTCCAAGCTCACAACCCGTGCGGCGACCGGAAGACTGTAACCAAGACAGGCGCACAGAATGACGGCAAAGAAATGCTGCATACCTGCCATTTAGTATCTGGGGTTGATGAATTTGCCAAGGACATCCAAAGCTGTATCTATCATCAGCGTTCTGAATGTGCTCTTCCCGGCGATTATTTGCACAAACACTATTGCGGCTCCTGTGCGTTTGTTAGATCCGTAGTTCCCACGGAAGACTTGGCTTGTCATGGTGGGACGACGAATGGGCTACGTTCAGAGTCGCTTCTGAGAATGGATCCCGTCTTTACGAACACACCCGGTTCGAGACGAGCGACGCGATGGCAGGTTTCCTGGCTTGTTGGTCCTTGCGTCAGAACCGCCTTCCCGAGGTGTATCACTTCAGTGGCCTTGGTTCTGTGCTATCAACTTACAGTTGCGGGTACAGCCTCGGCTTATCAACGCTTTGTTTGAATCACCTTTTTGTATCAAACGTGGCGTACCGAGTTCCCTCTTAGCTGTTAAATCAGCACCATCTGTTGATAAGTGTCGAATTACCTTTTTGCAAAGTCAAGGGTGGGCTAATAATCGATGCCGGGTTGGGCTTTAATACCTTTCTTAAATGGGTGTTTTACCTCTCGCATCTCGGTCACTAAATCAGCGTACTCAACAAGCTCTGGCCTGGCATCACGTCCTGTTAGAATAACGCTGGTGCGATTGTGGCGTTGCTCTAGCGCAGCAATTACCGCCGCAACGTCTAGATAGTCGTATCTTAAGGCTATGTTGATTTCATCCAACACGACCAGATCGAACTCTCCTGCAGTTATCAGGTCGGTTGCTTTCCTGAAAGCGGCTGTTGCCGCCTTGGTATCCTGTTCAAGGTCTTGAGTGTCCCAGGTAAACCCATCACCCATGGTGTGCCACTCAAGATGCGCTTCAAAGTTAGAGAAGAAATCGCGCTCGCCCGTTTTCCATTTGCCCTTGATGAACTGTACAACAGCCACATCATGTCCCCAGCCAAGCGCTCTGGCAGCAACCCCAAATGCAGATGAAGACTTACCCTTGCCGTCACCGGTATGTACCAAGATCAAACCCCGCTGAGGGTCTTTAGCTGCTTTGATTTTACGACGATGCTCTGTCTGCAGTCGTTTCATTGCGCTCTTGTGTTCGCTACTGTCTGACATGTGCTTTTGCAACTCTCAATAAATTCTCGTTGTCTGGCCGAACTCAACCGTCTCTCGCCAATCGAATTCGTTTGGGTTTTCTGCTGTTAAGTAGCGTACGGATTTAATCACGCCAGCGTGCGTCACCCACAGCGTCGATCGATTTGCCGCCTTGTCATCCTGCAATCGTCCAGCCACGCGATGGTTAAGGGCCTCTACTGATTCTCCGCCATGGGGTGCAGCATGCAAAAAATCTGCAGCCCATGCATCCAGTTCTTGGCGTGGAATCGTGCTCCATGACTGCGTTTCCCAACGGCCAAAGTCCATCTCCGTTAAGCGAGTATCAACTATACAGTCACAAGATAGTGTCTTAGCTGCAAATTCTGCCAACTTTCTGCATCGTTGCAGCGGGCTTGTGACAATCAGGTCGGGCGGCATCAGAGTACCGGTCGCTTCTCTCGCTTCCTGTTCGAATGAGGTTTGAACGTCAACGTCTGTCTGTCCGTAACAAACGTCGGGGCCGATATTGGGTCTGGTGTGACGTAATAAAACTAGTGCAGCCACATCACAGCGCTCAAGTAGATGACAACTTCCGTAATCTGCTGGGTGGCGCCTAAGCAATCGCCCGTGTAACCGCCTAGCCTAAGTTCGTAACACAATCTGCTGATAAAGTGTCCGACGCAAGTCGCTACAGCCAACGTGATCGACAACAGCGGTGAGACGAACATAGAGTTAACCAAGAGAGTGACCAGGACGGTGCCAACCATAATCAACAGCGGTATTGGATCGATGGATTGAGCAACCGGTTTTGCTGTTCCCGCTTCTCGAACGTATGTGCTGGTACGCGCGACCATCATGCTGGAAAAACGGCTCAGAACGTGGGCACTGATGATGATGAACGGGATCATGGTATGGGCAATTTGCAGGAGTGCGCTGACTTTGAGTGCGAATACAGATAACAATGCGGCGACACCATAGGTGCCCAAGCGGCTGTCTCGCATGATCTCCAGGGCTTTGTCTTTGGTCGTGGAACCAAAACTGTCGAACGTGTCTGCAAGACCGTCTTCGTGAAAGGCGCCAGTGATGAGAATGCCGCTGACGAGCGACAACACAATTGCGGTTGGATGTCCCAACAATGACGAGGTGCCCCACCAAACGCCTGTTATCACCAGGCCAACCACGGCGCCCACGGCAGGATAATATCCTGTCGATAAGTCGTTGCGTGAAGCGCTAAATTCAACGCCTTTAGGTATGGGGATTCGCGTCAGAAATTGTACGGCCAGCAGAAATGCACCAGCGTGATCACGCACCACCGTCTTGCTCCTGTTGCGTCTCACTTGGACCACTTACCTGAGCTGAATCGAATGATGCCATGTCGGAGAGAATCGCAGCGGCGCTGCGAATCAAAGGCCAGGCAAGCAGTGCGCCGGTCCCCTCGCCCAGGCGAAGTTGCAAATCCAATAGAGGCTGGGCGTTCAGATAGTCTAAAACAGCCCTGTGACCCCACTCTGCGCTCCTATGAGAAAAAACAAACGCCGGGTGGATGCTAGGTTCGATCTTTAGTGCGATGGCCGCGGCCGCAGTTGCAATGAAACCGTCAACAACCACCACCTTTCGGTCTACTGCCGCGGCTAGCATAGCGCCCACCATCATCGCAATTTCGAAGCCTCCATATTCCAATAGACCCGTTATCGGGGGGAGTGGCGTTGGTGTTCTAGCAGCCGCGTCTTTGAGGATGTCTTTCTTTCGCTGTAGTGCCTTATCGTCCAAGCCGGTGCCCCGACCCACGATCTCGTTAAGTGGCAGCTCTAATATCTTGTGGAGCAGCAAAGACGCGGCGGATGTGTTGCCAATACCCATCTCGCCGAAGCATAACGCGTCGTCATCCATTGACTTTACGATACGACGACCAGTTTCCAGTGCCTTGTCGCGTTGCACCTCATCCATTGCCTGCGTGAGCCGAAAGTTATTCGTGCCCTGGCCAATGCTCTCATCAATCAGGCTGGGATGATCAATTGGCTGGATCATTCCCGCGTTTACCAGCCGTATCTTGACGTTGTGGGTTCTTGCTAAGACATTGGCCGCAGCGCCACCGTTTAAGAAGTTCCTAGCCATCTGTTGCGTCACAACTTGTGGATATGCAGACACGCCATCCTCTGCTATGCCATGGTCAGCAATGAAAAGAATCAGCGTGCAGTTTGCTAGGGTTGGCGTTTTTGATTGTTTCAGTAGGCCAATTTGCACAGCCAATGTCTCAAGCGAACCTAGGGACCCGGGCGGTTTTGTTTTGTTGTCCATGATCGCTTTTAGCGTGGCTATTGAGAGTTCGCTGTTTTCTGAGCTCAAACTGATCCTTGACTGATGAAAGCGATGAAGCCTAGCCGAAGTTGTTGTGGGTTGGCAAAGTAACCAGCCCTCGTCGATCGTTTAGAGCTGATCATCCAGTAAGGTATGCCAGTAACGCTGAAACGACCTGGCTTTCGTAGTCTTCATCCGACACCAGAGTCGGATCGCTTGCGGTTGCGGATTGGGTTGTGGCCAGGATGAAATGGGAAACGATAATTGAAGCGGTGTTCAGATTTGGGATCGCTATTTCGTCGGCGTGGCGAGTCAGACCTCGCAGGACGCTGTCTCTATGAAATGTTTCGAAAGCTGAGCGCTCTTTGTGGGTGAGCACCTCCTGTTGCAACTCGAACAGTCGCTGAAAAAGTAGCGGATCATCCCTGCGAACGTCCAAGTGCCAGCGCACGGCGGCCTCAATGTGCTCTTGTAGAGAGACTTCACTATCGAGTGCTTCCGGTCGGATCGCCATGGCCTCATCCAGTTGCTGCGACATCAGCTGAACTAGAATGGCTTGTTTGTTTGGAAAGTACTGGTAAATCGATCCTACGGAGATATTGGCTTCCTCTGCGATGTGATTGGTGGTGATTTTCGAGGGTCCGTCACGTTTCAAAATGCGAGCCGCCGCCGCCAAGATACGTTCTACCGTGCGTTTTGCTCGTGCTTGCCTGGCCGTTTTTCTAGGCTCATGGCGGTTTTGTGAGGTGGTCATGGACTGTATTGAAAGCGAGTAGTAAAACTGAAAAATTACTCGCATAATTTATAGATAGTAAATGAATAGAGCAACCGTTCATGCCCGACTACCTGATTCAGTCGTCCCAGCAAACTCTCCGTGCGGCCGTTGAAGAATACTCACAAACATTCTCGGACCAGCTTACCTCGCGAATGTTGTCCGAGGATGCGAAACGTTTCTTTCGCTCGCATGACGTTGTGCATGTTGTGTTTGGCTGCGGATTGACGCTTCAGGACGAAGTGGTAGTTAAGATCAGCAGCTTTTTCGGCACTACGGGAGGCTTTGAAGTGATTCGCGGATACCGATTACCTGAGTCCAAGGAAATTTACGATGCGCTGCGATGGTGGGAAATCATGCGTACCACAGCATTATCCCTGGTCTTGGTCCCGCAGACGATCAGCCGCTGTTTTCGAATGCGGCGGCGTTGGCCGTGGCGGGACTTTGATGTTTATCTGGACACGCCGCTTGTGGAGCTGCGCAAGCAATTTGGAATTTCTGTTCCAAACATCTCGAGAGCCTGAACCGAATGCCTGAGCGTACAGTTAAGCAAGCGCGTGCGGCGTACTTTTTTGAGAATGGATTTGAGCAAGATGGCGGATACAGCGCTCGCTGGGTTTGGTTGAAATTCGGTTTGCTTTCGATACCGGTTTACAATAGTCGTGCGCGGCGGCGAGCGGTGCCGTTACACGATTTGCACCACATTGCCACAGGTTACTTAACAACGCCAAAGGGCGAAGCCCAGATGGCAACCTGGGAACTTGCCGCCGGGGTCCACGATAAATGGTTTGCCTTTGTGATAAATCTGCCTGCGCTGCTCTATGGGCTGGTGCTTTGGCCGAACACTGCAATCGACGCCTGGCGAGCGGGTCGTTCCAGTCGTAGTCTCTATCGTTTTGAGTTTTGCGAGGAACTGTTGGATCTCTCCCTGGGTGAGCTCAAGGCGTTGATCACACCCAAAGAGAATGTTCGCGACAGCTCAGAACCGTGCGCGTAACTCAATCCCGATCAATCTTGGATCGTTAACTGTAAAGCTGGCTGGGGAATTTGGCGTGGTCAGACCTGTAGCCGTGCTGACTGAGCGAAGTCGGGTGCTTGTTGCATACCGATCATCAAAGACATTGTTGGCAATGGCAGCAATTTCGAAATTGTCCCATCGGTACCCCACTCGTGCGTTAACCAGCACAAAACTGTCGCTTTGATTAATGTCCAAATTGGTGAGATCGGAAAAACTATCGTCGGTGTAGCTAACGGTAATCCCGCCAAATATCCCTCGCTCTGCGCCGTAAGTGAAACCGACTGCTGCGGTAACTTCCGGTGAATTGGTAAAGTCATTGCCTTTCAGGTTTTCAAATTCGGTGCCTGTTCCGGGTGCAAAGGGGAAGTTGTCAAACTCGGCTGACAGAATTCCCAACGATAAAAATCCCCGTAGGTTTGCAGATACATCTGCGCGCAGCTCTGCTTCTAAACCGTATAGTGTGGACTCACCTGCGTTCACAATTTCGGCACCAAAGAATGCGTTGTTTGGGTCGGGTATTGAGACCTGTTGATCGGTCCAATCGGTATAGTAGACGTTGGCGTTAAACGTCAGCCCCTGATCTGGCCATTGGGATCGATAGGCAAATTCATAGTTGGTCACAAACTCTGGATCATAGCTTCGTGTCACAGGCACTTGTCCTGCGGGTGCGAAAAGATAGGAGCCACCCGCGCGATAACCGCGCGCAATCGTAAACGACACCGACTGTTGCTCATCTAGTTGGCGTATCACGGATAGGCGCGGTAAAAAAGCATCAAAGGATGCGGAATTGGGTGGTTCTGCAGTTACCGGCAATAAAAACGTGCAGGGTAAGCCGCCAACGCCTGGCACGAAGGCCGCTACGGCGCAGGTTGGATCGCTAGACGTAACGCCTCCCTGTTGACCGCTGTTGTTGAAATCTTCCTCGTCATAGCGTGCGCCAAAATTGATGGACCACTTTTCGTCTAGCTCGTACGTCAGATCGGCAAAGATGGCCTGATTTTCTGTCTTGGTTGTACTGCTGAACGTTAGATTGAGAACGGCGTCGGGCGCGGTGGTTGGGAACGGCAAGAGTGAAACAGGAAAGCCAAAGCTGCCGTCATCGCTGTTTTCGTCCTCGAAGTAGTAGCCGCCAATCCAGCCGCTTAACCGACCGTAGTCGAACGCTGCGCGAAACTCGAATGTATAAATTTCTCCAGGAGACGTATTGTCGCCAGTGCCGAAGTCAGTGTTTCGTTGTATGTCCTCATGAGTGGCTAGGGCATATAGAGTCCAGTGATCGTTCAGATCGTAGCGAACGTCGATCGTGTATCGTTTGACGTTGTTGTCTTCGCCTCTGTCGGTGAAGCCAAAGGTTTCGTCGCCAAACGGGTCAAAGCTTGCGAAACTGGGGTCGTCCACGGTCCCTGGTGCTGAGACGCTGCCGAACTCGCCGAATTGTGTATCTGCAACTTGGGCAATCAATTCAACTCTGAGTTCGGGGATTGCATCTGGCTCGATCAGTAATTTGGCGCGGAAATTCTCGGCTTCCTCAAAGCGAGTGCTCGAGCCTGTGATTTGATTGATGACATCAAAGTCTTTCTCTCGTTTGTCCAAGGCCAGGCGAAATGCTACCTGACCATCAATGATTGGACCGGTCAGCATGGCGGAATATTGTTCCTGTTCTTCGTTGCCAGCCATGACTCTAGCTGCGCCACCCCACTCGTATTCGGGATCAGCTGTATTGATGATCAACGCGCCTGCTAGTGCGTTTCTCCCCTGGACCGTTGATTGTGGGCCGCGCAATATTTCCACTTGGCTGACATCCCACAAGTTGTTTGCGCCCTGATTTGCGTCGAAAGAGTTGGGTGAACCGTCCACGTAGACGCTCGCAGTTCCGGTGCCACCAGAAAACCCTTCCAGGGTGACCCCGCGTATCACAAGATCGTTCAGAGTGTTGTTGCGTCCTAGACCCACGTTGGGGGTTCGAATCAGAATGTCTTGAATGTTCAGTAGAACCTGCTCATCAATATCGTCCGCTGTCACCAAGGCAACGGAGGTCTGGGTGTCCTGTAGACTCAGGCCACGTTTGGTGCCTAGCACCACCAGCTCTTCAATGGCAGGAGGATTGGATGAAACCTCAACGGCTGGGCCCACGTCGCTTGCGCGCAAGGCAAAATCTGAACCGTTGATGATAACCACTTCCAAACCGGTCCCGGCCACCATTTGGGTTAAGGCCTGGTTAGCGGAAAAACGGCCTGATACGGCATTACTTGTGGTTTCGCTGATCGTCGCTCCGGCCGCCGCAACCTGCTTTTGAGTGATACGCGAAAAGGTCTGCAGAGCGTTGACCAGCGGTTGAGCTTGCAATTCGAAATCGTAGGTATCACTGGGCTGGGCGAGTGCAACGGCCGACGAAAGGCACAGAACGCTGGTCACCATCGCCGAAAATAAACTACTTCTGCTATTGCGCTTACGTGTCGAAATCAAACCGAATCCCCTGACTTTTATAAAGAATGAATGGAGCCAATTTTGGCTCCAAACCCTCTAGACTCTTCTCATGGGGGGTACCCGTAACGGAATGAGAATTATTTACGGACGAGAAGGCCTCTGTTCTCGAACAATCAGGGTGTTCTGAGGGCGCATTTCGAAGTCGAGGCGGTTCGCTGC
The DNA here is from genome assembly GCA_039028095.1 of Pseudomonadota bacterium. GTDB lineage: Bacteria > Pseudomonadota > Gammaproteobacteria > Pseudomonadales > Azotimanducaceae > UBA4421. The sequence continues at coordinate 13,165 of JBCCIU010000008.1, read as the reverse complement.
GATGATTGAGATTGCTGCATCGTCTGCTCTGTCGATAAAAAAAGTGCCTGAAACGATGTCTCCATTCTGCCACAGTCTTGACGTATCGATCTTGAACGACGTGTACGTGGACAGCGTATCCAACGCCTCGAGCAGCGGTCGATCTCGAAAAACCAACATGCCATCACGCCATGTACCCAGTTCGCCGATATTTCTGATTATAACAGGACCTACAGAGCCATTGGATACGCTGACCACTTGAGCAGCTTCTAAACTCACGGGGGTTCTATCTACTCCAGCCACTTCCACTGAACCTTCTATGACGCTGACCTCGGTCAGGTTGTCTTGGTAACTGACCAGGAATTCTGTCCCTGTCACCCGAGTTTGTGCGGTGCCGGATAAGACAATCAGCGGTCGCGCCGGGTCTGACTGTGCAGCGATTGCAATCCGACCGCTTATCAGGGTGAGTTTTCTTTGTGTGTCTGTCATTTGTACTTGGACTTCCGTCGACCAATCCAGCCAAAGCTTAGAGCCGTCGTCGAGTACAAAGTCTTGTTGCTGCCTGTAACCGGTATTTAACGTCTGGACGGGTACCGGCTCCGGCGCTGTTGCGACCGCTACCCTCTCGGGTGCTTGCGGTTGAGGAGAAGATGTCAAATAAAAGCCAATGCCCAGCAACAAAACTGCGGTTGCAGCGGTCGCAACGCCCTGGACACCCAACCGGTCTGAAAGCAATTGAACTTTCAATCCCATCCGTTGAGTTGACGAAAGCTCAACGTGATTCAGTTTCGAAACGTTTTGGTGAAACCTTTCTGCTGCCCGGGCTGCGTCCTCATGTTCCTGAGACTGTTGGCGCCACTGTGCAAGGGCGTCGATATCGTCGGAAGCTGGCGATCTTGCCGCTGCCTCTACCAGCTTGGATGCTTCTTCGAGCAGCGTGTCGGAAATTTCTGGATCATGAGGCATTTTGAATCGCGCCCTGGCCGTAGGACAACTTTACTATACCTTGTAAGACGCTTTTGCGAGACCAAACCCGTATATCGGTTCGAAATCTACCTAGCGAATTGACGTTAACTCAACCAGGCAGGCGCGTTTCGCCTTGGCAATACGCTTTTCGACGTTGGAAACATGCACCGAGAAATGCATGGCGATTTGCGTTTGGGTCAGGCCGTCCACGTAGTGCATTCGAAACATTTGCGCCGTCAGTGTAGGCAGTCGGGACAGTACCTGTTCTAGTTCCTCCAACACCAAGTCGGCTTCTGCGTCATGTTCGACAGATTCTGGCGGTAAGCTGGTGCGGTTTTCGTAGTTTTCTCGAATTTTGGCAGCCCTTTGATAGTCAAAGGCCGCGTTGCGTACAGCGCGACGCACGTAGTTTTCTGGTTCGCGTATTGTGCTGACGTTGCTGAGCATTTTTTCAGCAACAATTTGCAGAACATCGTCTGCGTCAGAATCGCTCTTCAACAATCGCGCGGCATATTGCTTGATTGATCCGTTGCGTAGTAGTTCCAGTGCTGATGTGGTCGAGACCATGTTCCAGAAGAATGAGGTTTTTCTGGATTATGGCAAATAGTTCTTCTTGGCAACAGTTCGAGATGGCGGGGCGTAATTCTAGGTCTGGAAAGAAATACCAGGGGCGCTTGCCCCTGGTTGGTTTCTACGGGTGATCACTATGATTGGGTGGCAGGCGCGCAGGCCAGCAAAGTAGATAGCTTCGTCCTGTGCGTTAGTCCGATAACTGAGACGCTTGCCACCCAGACTGCGACCGCAGTGAAGAACAAGGCGCCACCGTCAGTATTGCCTGCCTGGTCGATAATGCGATCCACACCTAGGGGGGTAAACAGGTGAAAGAAGATCGCGCCGCTCATGACCGCGGTGCTGGCGCTTGCGCCTAGCAATCGGGTTGCTGGTATAACTATCAACACAGCTGCGATCAGTTCGATACTTCCTACAATCAGACCGCCATAAGTGCCGAATGTTTGTGCAAAGAAGTTTGGCAATCCGATGTTAGCCATCCACGTTCCAATGGTACTGAAGATGATCATGGTTTCTTCTGCGCCAGAAAACTTAAAGAAGGTTGATTGAACGAAGATAACCGCGACAAAGAGACTTAAGATCCAGGTAATAGTTGTTTTCATGATTTTTTCCTTAGGTTAACGGCTCGTCGTTTTTTGCAGCGAGCCTGGTTTTTGGGTTAACGCAGAGCAGAGGTGCCCCAGAGTTTTGAGAACGCTTCGCAGTGGAAGACAAGAGATTCGAACCTGCTGATGTCTGTGCCGCTTGGGATAGCAAAGCGAGCGCCACCTTCGAAATTCGAAATTTGGGTAACAAAAACGCTACCGTTGACTGCATTGTCGCCTGTGACGTCATCAGCGGCGGTGGGCGACAGAAATATTTTCACGTCTGGTCCTTTCTTGGCTTTAAAGTTGTCGCCAAGCTCAATAAAGTAGTTGCCGTCTTTTTCCACGATCTGCCAGTCGCCTGTCACCGAGGGTGAACCCCAGGATGAGAACGCATTGTTCAAGCTTCCGTTCAGAGGTTGATGGTTGTGAGCGGATGCGGTGCCTGACACCAACGCGCTCATTACCAGAAGGGTGAGTGTTGTCGTTTTGTAATTCATAGTTCTTGTTCCTTATAGGTTTTGAGTTGTTCAGGTGGTTTGAAGTTGCTAAACCATGGGTGTTATTGAAGCTTGGAATAAGCTTGGGCAACATGTTCAAGACGCTGGCGCTTATGTCCATGCGTCCGAATCTCGCTGGAATCTTGAAAAAAGGAGAATAAATCCCGAATGGATGCGCTAAATCAGCTGCTCGCAACCTTTCGTTTGAAAACGGATGTGATTAACAATGCGCAGTATGTAGGCGATTGGGCCATCGACACGTCCGGAACGGGTAAAGCAAGCTTCCATATCGTTTCGCATGCTGATTGCTATATCCAAAGTAATGACTTGAACGAAGAAATACGTCTGCAGGTGGGTGACTGTGTACTCTTCCCCAGGGACAGCAAGCACCTGCTGAGTAACGTTGCCGAGTGTGCGTTTACACCCAATCAACAAACTGCTGTGGGTTATGAAGAGGGCCTGCAGCCTAATGGGGTAGGACTGATCTGCGGATATTTCCACTTTCGACAAAATGCCGCCTCGGCTCTTTTGGAGATTCTGCCGGATGCGGTGGTGATTCGACGTCAAGATGCGCACGCTAATATGGCGACGCTGATGGATTTGATGATTGCGGAATCGCTGAACACTGCGGCGGGGACCGAAGCGGTGGTGGACCGTCTGGCAGAAGCGCTGTTTGTGATTATTTTAAAAGAGCATGTCAGCAATGGTGAACAGGCGGTGGGGCTGGCCGCAGCCCTTAAAGACCCCAAGATCTATAAAGCGCTGGTTCGCATGCAGGCAGAACCACAAGCAAAATGGTCGGTGGAGCAGCTTGCGGAACTGGCGGCCATGTCACGGTCTACCTTTGCGGAGCGGTTCAAAACGCTGCTGGGGGAAAGTCCGATGGAATATCTGACGCGTTGGCGTATGCAGCTTGCGTACAACATGTTAGACGAGGAGCGTCTGTCGGTGCTCGAGGTTGCTCTACGTAGCGGTTATGAAAGCGAGGCGTCTTTTGCCAAAGCATTTAAACGAATCATAGGGGTGGGTCCTGGAGCGGTGCGCCAGTAGTTTTCCTGCGTCACCCCTGGAATCCTTGCTGCGTCTGAGCCAATGTAGGTGATTAGGCGGTCGACGGGGAGACTAGCTTCCCAGTCGGTCAATATGGCCCATCAGCTTGAGATATTTTGGAATGAACAGTTCCTTTCCTTTGATTTTTGATGTCAGCCAGTCTCCCACAATCCAGCCCTTGCCGATGGGAAGAATCGAATTTCCCAAGTTCGGGCCGAGTGGTAAGAATAGTGGCACCACGTTCCAGCCTTTGTAGGGTTTACACTGTTCCACCTTTTTGCCTGCTACCACGGCTTTGATGGTGGAGACCAAGAACGGCACGTGTTTCAGATTGGTGGTAATGGTCATAGCGTCACCGGTACTGGCGATATCCCCCGCAACGAACAGGTTGTTTCGGGACGTAGGGCGGAGCCACTGATCTACAGCAACCTGGCCTGTGCTGGTTAGCTCGACGCCATCGAGCTCTGATAGCAAACCAACGTTAGGTTTTGCGCCCATAGCGGGGATGACTAAGTCTGCATCTATGCGGACGCCGCTGTCCAACATCAAAGGTTCCTTGGAGGGTGCGTTTGTCGTTTGAAGGTTTTTGACTCGCTGCCCCAGCATCAGATCGACGCCCAGTTGCTTAAGTTTTTTGCTCAGCTGCGCCCCTAATTTTTCCGGATACATCGGGAATAGTTTGGGCTGCTCCGAAATCAATGAAACTCTTTTGTTGGGAAAGGCCACCCGAATTTCGCCCGCGAGTTCAGTGCCAACTGCGCCCGCGCCAATGATTGCGATGTGGCTCGCCGCCGCTATCTTCTCGTGGGTGGTTCTAATCGGGTCAATCAGATCGTCGATACCCTTACCCTGTGGTTTAAAGGGTGTGGCATAGGTCGAGCCCGTGATCACCGCGATGATGTCTGCCTCAATTGTCCTGCCGTCGGACAACACCACTGCATCGGTCCGCACGTGTTCCACATTCCCCTGCACAAACTTGCCTCGCTTAAGGAGATTGTTGTATGGAATGACATTGGTCTTTGAAATTGTAGGATCTACCAGAGCCCGGATGTTTGCAGAGCAGTGGACGAATGCTGGATTGCGATCTATTAAGGTAACGTCGGCTGTCTTATCCAAACCATGCGCGACTTCGATACCGGCGTAGCCGCCACCGATAACAACTACTTTGTTATTCATCTGATGTTTGACCTAATGAGTTGGCAGCTTGCCAAATGCTGCGTGAAAACCGTCTCTTTCTTTCAAGCGTGCCAGATAATTAGCGACGAACGTATGTTGAGGCAGCATCAAGAATTCCATCAGTGTGATGGTGTATCCCATCATGATGTCCGCAGCGCTGAAGTTATCGCCCAGCAGATACTGCCGGTCGATCAAGGAATCGTTTACAACAGCAAGACTTTTCGCACAGAGCTTTCAACCAACGTCGGAAGGTCGACTTCTTCTTTTCTAGTGCGCAGCACCTGCCTAACACCCAGTGGTCTGGGTAGACTGGCTTCAGAATACCAACACCACTGGTGGTGTAGTGCGCTTTGAGCGGTGCCAGGCTCGGGCAACCATGTTTGTTGCCCGTATTTTTCCAGCAGGTATGCGACCATGGCGCCCGATTCGAACATAGTAAGATCGCCGTCCTGCATCACCGGTACTTTTTGGGTGGGTGAAATGGCGCGCCATCCGTCAGACTGTTTATACGCATCAGACCAATCCACGTGAATGATCTCGTGGTCCAGACCCATTTCATGGCACAGCCAGATTGGTCTCACTGAGCGTGTATAAGGCACGTGATAAATTTTTATCATCGAACAAATGCCTTAGCTATGCCTTATTTCGTTGTTGGGCGTGTGGTCACCTGCCAGCCACTCAGCCAGCTCTCGATGTGGATCTTTGCGACGCTCTTTAAGCAAAGGTGCGGCTGCCAGAGTGTCGACCGTGAGCTCTACGGTCATGTCATCTGGATCTGTCATGTATAGAGACGTGCAGTACCCGTGATCAATTATTCGGGCATCTATGCCGCGTTCGGTCGCTTTTGCGGCCACTGCAGCTTGACACTCAGCGGAGGCATTCAGGGCGATGTGGTAGAACGGCGATTTTGGTTTGGCGGCCTGATTCAGCTGCGATGTTTCCGGGTTGGCGAACTGAAAGAATGCCAAGGCACTACCATCTTCTAGTTCGAAGAATAAATGACAGTAAGCGTTTTCACCTTCACCTTCTCGCCAGGTGGTCACCAAAGGTAGTCCTACAACATCCTCGTAGAACGCCCGTGTGCTCTCCAGGTCTTTGGATACGTATGCGTTGTGATGTAATCGATCAGGCCTCATGATCATGTCTCCTTTGCTTCCTGGGGGAAGAACAGATTGATAACGGTATTGATGTGGGCCTCTAACATGGCTTCGTTTTGCGGACTTTGTCCGGTCACTTGTTCGAACTCTTCGTGATAGGCAAAGATTGAGGTGGCAGCACCAGCAAAAATGAACCACAGCAGCTTAGGGTCGCCTTGGGCGCAGATGCCAAGCGCCTGAGCGCGTTCGATTGCATTCACCAGCATGTGTTTAGAGGGGGCTAACAACCTTTCGACAAGCCAACGCATGCGTTCGGGTTCATCGTTTGCGTGAAGCATGAATTTGTTAAGCTGCGGGAGAGAAGCCGAATAGGTGATAAATTCTCGAAATAGTAGGCGAAGTCTCTGTGCTTCGCTGACGCCTGCGAGTCCATCCATCCGGCGTGCCAGGTGCGCTTCAAACTCATCTATATGATGGGTAGCCGTTGCTTTCCAGAGATCTAGCTTACTGCCGAAGTGATGTTGGATAAGCCGGTGGTTTACCTCAGCGATATCTGCAATCTGCCGTAAGCTTGCGCCGGCAAAGCCCACTCGCGAGAACTCTTCAAATGCAGCAGCAAGAATGGCCTGTTGCGTGGCTCTTGTTCTTTCCTGAACTTTTCGTGTCGATGTAGCCATTTCTAAATAATGGACGATCGTGTAATATTTTGCAATTAAAATTACACATATGTAGAATATTTAGGATTCGCAAAGAAGTTCCAGGAGATTTACGTGGCAAAAGTTACGCTGACGTTTGATAACGGACCATCGGTCGATACCACACCCTACGTGCTGGAACACCTCAAAAGTCGAGGCCTGCGGGCTTACTTCTGTCTGATTGCAGGTCAACTGCTTAAGGGTAAGGAGCAGGTTGATATTGCCAACCAGACTCAAGCGGATGGGCACGTATTGGTGAACCATTCCCTCACCCATGGTGTTGCACTTGGTGATGATCCGTCAGCTGCTCATGCGGAACGCGAAGTAAGCAATGCCCATGCCATTCTCGTGGACAAATTACATAACTGGGAACCGGATTGGTTTCGACCTTTCGGACGAGGTGGAGAGATAGGTAATCATCTACTCAGCGAAGCCAGCATGCCCCTTTTCGAAGCGCATGGTTACTCGATTCTGCTCTGGAACAGCGTGCCGCGGGACTGGGAAGACGTGGACGGTTGGGTTGAAACGGCACATCAACAGATTGGGGCGCAGGATCATACGGTCGTCGTTCTACATGATCTTGGCACCGGTGCCATGGTCCACCTAGCTCGTTTCTTGGATGATCTGTTATGCGAACACGAAATCACGATGGACCTGCCGACGGGTTGCGTGCCGGTGCAAGCCGGATCGGTCGCTTGGCCTCATGATCAAATTAGTCAGATCATTACTGAGGGTGCAGCATGAGTTTTAGATTCGCAAACATTGCGGGACGGGCTTCATTGATTGAGGGTGATTATTACTATGACGTTGCTGAGGCATCCGGAGGCGCCCTTGAAGCGGACCCGATGCTGGTCGTTGGCAATAGTGGTGCGCTAGAGGCCTTGGCAAACACTTTGTCGGATCTGGACGCAACCGGGTTGGTTGCTCAAGCCGATTTACTTGCTCCAATACCGTTCCCGTTACAAAGCTTTGGCGTGGGGTTGAACTACCGCAATCATGCTGAAGAGAGCGGGGCTGAAATACCTGTTGTCCCATTGGTATTCACCAAATTTGCGTCCTGTATCGCCAGGCCCAATGTTGACGTGCAAATGCGATCTGATTTTGTGGATTTCGAAGGCGAGTTGGTCGTGGTGATTGGGAAACCCGGTAAGGACATATCGAAAGAAGTCGCATGGCAACATGTATTTGGTCTCTGTGTGGGCCAGGACTACTCTGATCGAGCCGTTCAGATGGCTTCCCAGCCGCCTCAGTTCAGCCTTGGCAAGTCGTTCGATACCTTTGGCCCCATAGGGCCCTTTGTGACCTCTATGAAGGTGCTTGATGATCCCTACCGCCTGCAACTAAAGACCCTTGTCAACGGTGAGGTGCGGCAGAGCGATTCTACTGGTGATCTGATTTTCGATGTGCCAACACTGGTTTCCTATCTGTCCCACATCACGCCGCTCTATGCAGGAGATGTGATTTTTACGGGCACCCCGGGTGGCGTTGGTGCTGCGGAGGGTAAGTTCTTGAAAGAGGGTGACGTGGTCACCACAGAGATTGAAGGGCTGGGGCAGATTCAAAATCGGTGTGTTCGTGCTCCAGATCATCCGCATACTCAAGAAATGGCGCAGGCGCTGGCAAAATTTGCTGCCGCCAGGAAGAGCTAGAGGGAAGCCTTAACCGCACCGGAATGCCGCCGAGATGAAAAGAAAGTCTCCCTCTTTTGGTTGGTGGGTGGAAGCGTTCTGTTCAGTATGTGTGCAATTTTTTTGAGCCAAGTTACGCAGACTTAGCCGTTCTAAAACCGATGTGATTGGTTCCAAGACCGGTGTCTTGTGCCTGACGTGCGGCGGGACGATATCGCATACAGAAGTTTGATGCACAAAGAAACGAACCACCTTTGATCACTCTGACCGCAATGCCCGGTTGGTTGGGGTCGAGTCCTTGTTCGGGTGCATCAGCCATAGGTGTGTGGTCGGGATAGTAGGCAGAGCTGGTCCATTCCCACACATTCCCGATCAGATCATGCACCCCATAGTTGTTCGGTGGGAAACAGCCCACCGGCGCAACACCTGAATGACCATCCTCAGCGACATCATAAAAAGGAAAAGCCCCCTGCCAAGTATTTGCCTGATGCACTCCGTTGATCGTGTATTCGTTCCCCCAAGCGTAGAGGCTGCGATCAAGACCCGAAAGTTTGGCTGCATACTCGTGTTCGGCCTCGCTGACCAATCTATGTCCCTTCCATTTGGCATAGGCGAGCGCGTCCTCAAAGGCAATGTGTACAACCGGATAGTGCGCTCTATCTGCGATCGTTGACCCGGGTCCTAGTGGCGCGCGCCAATAGGCCCCTTCAATGAACTTCCACCAGCTCAGACTGGGTACGTTGGAAAGGTTTTCTGCCGGTGGCACAAAAACCGCCGAACCGGTCTTGAGTAGCTCCGGGGGAATGTCTGGGAAATCCGCTGGGTTTAAATCTCGCTCTGCCATGGTGACGTAGTTTGTCGCGGCGACAAACTCTGCGAATTGAGCGTTGGTGACTTCGGTTTTACTGATCCAGAAATCATCCACTTCGGTTTGAAATGCGCCCGACTCCTCTGGATAGGCAGAATCGTTGCCAACAATCAGCGGACCACCTTTTACCAGGAGCATCTCCTGATCTTCGCTGACACAGGACTGCGGCGAATCTAGAGGCCGCTCTTTGGCCTGTTCGTTGGTCTGGTGGTTGGTGTTGGTTGCGCTGTTGTCAGCCTGGCCGCATCCTGCTAGAGCCAAGCAAGATAGAACGACGATGTAGATGTTTGTCAGGGGGTGCATACTTTCAAATCTAAACGACACCGTACGCGATCATAGCGTCGGCAACCTTAACAAAACCCGCCACGTTAGCGCCTTTAACGTAATCCACGTAGTTGTCCTCCGTCTGCCCATAGGTCAGACACTGCTCATGAATACTGGACATAATCTTGCGCAAGTGCGCCTGCAGCTCATCTTCGCTCCAGGTGAGCCTGGCACTGTTTTGACTCATCTCTAATCCGGATACTGCCACGCCGCCTGCATTGGCCGCTTTGCTCGGTGCAAAAAGTACTTTTGCATCCGTAAACAGACTGATGGCCTCCTGTTCTGTTGGCATGTTGGCGCCTTCGGAAATTGCCTTAACGCCGTTTTTAATCAGTGTTTTTGCTTCTTCCTGGTTCACTTCGTTCTGAGTTGCACAAGGTAGTGCGACATCACAAGGCACGCTCCAGGGTCTTTGTCCTTCGAAGTAATCGACACCGTACTCTTTTGCGTATTCCGATATGCGCCCTCGCCGATTCACCTTCAGGTCCATCAAGTACGCCAGCCGTTCCGAATCGATACCGTGCGGGTCATAGATGTAACCCGCGCTGTCAGATGCGGTGACAACTTTTGCCCCAAGCTCATTGAGTTTTTCGATCGCGTACGTGGCAACGTTGCCGGAGCCTGACACGGCACACAGCTTACCTTCCAGATCTTCGTTTACGTTACTCATCATATCCTGGAGCATATAGACAGTCCCGTAGCCGGTGGCCTCGGTACGAATTGGACTGCCGCCATATTCTTTACCCTTGCCTGTCAGCACACCGGTGAACCGATTAGTCAGTCGCTTCCACTGCCCAAAGAGATAACCAATTTCTCGAGCGCCCACGCCAATATCTCCGGCTGGCACGTCGATATCCTCTCCGACGTGGCGATATAGTTCGGTCATGAAGGATTGGCAAAAGCGCATTACCTCGCCATCTGATTTGCCTTTCGGATTGAAGTTTGCGCCTCCTTTGCCACCGCCCAGGGGCAGCCCGGTCAGGCTGTTTTTGAACGTCTGCTCAAACGCCAAAAACTTAAGGATGCTCTGATTCACCGAAGGGTGGAATCGCAATCCGCCTTTGTATGGTCCAATGGCGTTGTTGTTCTGCACGCGGTAGCCGCGATTGACGCGGATGTTGCCGTTGTCATCCTCCCAACAAACTCGAAACGAGATTACGCGATCCGGCTCGGCAATGCGCCGCAGGATCTGTTGGGAGTGATAAATCTCTTTATCTGAGATGAATTCAAAGACATTTGCAGCGACCTCGTAGACCGCTTGGTGAAATTCACGTTCACCCGGGTTACGTCGCTCGAGCCCGTTCATGAATTCTTCTAAGTTGACGTGATCGCTGACGGCCATATTGAGCTCCTGGACTAGTGGGTGGAGAACCCGTTCAGATTGCGTGGTTAGGATTTTGGTTTCGATTGATCAAACCTACCAGAATTTATCTCCGTGTCATCCCTGTTTGCTGGCGTTCCTGGCCTTAGTTTGTTTGACGCTTCGAGGCAAAATCCAAAAAAGTACAAGACTGCAATTCCAAATAAAATTCCCATACTGTGCAGCTTCGCTATAGGAGTTGTGCATGCCCCAGAACCCCGCCCCACGAAACGCCAGCAAGTTGGTCGCCGCTTTGCTCGAGCAGCCGCAGTTACCTGCCTATGTGGACCAAATGTCGACGCCGGCATTGAATAATCTGATCCAACATGTCGGCAAAGAAGATGCGCAGGAGTTGATTGAGCTGACCAGCGCCAATCAGATTCGCGAAATTATCGCCTTGGATGTCTGGGAGTCGGCGGGGCCTGGGACTGAGGAGCGATTTGCGCCAGCCAAGTTTTTGGAATGGGTGTATATCTGGCAGGACATGGGTAGCCAGTTTCTTGTCGAGAAACTACACGAATTAGGCAGCGACCTCTTTTCTGCGTCGCTGCTCGAATATGCCGTGGTGGTGGATATCGAAACAGTGGGTGTTGAAGGTGATGCTGACGTCTTTGGGAATTTTGCGCTGCTTCCGCATGAAGAAACCGATTGGCCACCTTTGTTTGCGCTCCTGGCAGATGTTTGGGCAGTAGATTCTGAGCTCTTGTTAGATGTGTTGGGCCGTTCCTGCCTGAGACGTTCGTTGCGATCGGATACAACAGCAATCTCCTCAGACGATATTCGGGTCAGGGAAGATGTCACTGGGGATCGTGATGAGCAGCAGATGCAGCGTGGGTTTATCGGTCCACTTGAAGCAGCTGTGATGCTTGGGGATGCAAAAAGCAAAGCACTTGATGACCTATTGATAGAGGTGACTTACGACGGGACCAGTGCAGCGCACTTGCATCGTCTGCGCCGGCAACAAACCACAGCAGCAGAAAAGAAGCAGGCGTCGGTCAGTGCCTCACGGAATACTTCGAACCCGACTCGGTCAGTCCAGGATGAGAAGCCAGGTGAGTGGGAAGCCATAGAGACGTTGCTGGCGTCCGTTGATATCGCTTCGCCCGATGCGCAGGTGGCTCTTTTGAAAGGTCCTGAGCGCGCCTACGGTGACTACCTGTCCCAGCATCTTGAGCGACTTACTGAAAAGGATCCAACCGCACTGGCTGACCGTCAAGGTGAACTGGTTTTTCTGGCCAACGTTCTGCTTGGAGGTACTACAAGTCAGGGGGTTGAATTCAGCCGCCAGGAAGCAGCAACTGCCGCTCGTGCACTATGTAATCTGGGGCTCAAATATTGCGCACAGGTTGAAGCGTGGGATACGGAAGACGTTGTTGTCGCTTCATTTTTAGAGTCGGAACCTGGATTGGTCAAGGCGTTCAGAGTGGGTTACCACCTAGTTACAGCGGTGCAATCCCTTGCTGTCGCATCTTTGATCAAAGCGCTTCGATCGGGGAATGTAGAACGACGCCTGGTTGGAAATCCCTGGCTGCGAGAGAGAGTGCAAAGTGTTTTCGACTCTACCTGGGGTATACCTGAGGATGCGGAGGCCTTGGCTAAGCTTATTGAATCCCTTGGAATGACATTTGACGCTGCAAGCTGTCACTGCCTCGGAGTGCTAAGCGACCCGTTCCCCGGTTTTCCGCTAATCTTGGAAACAGAACAGGACACGGTCCATGTGGAAACTGGGGTGCGCTACATCAATGATCCGAAGGACCTTGAGGTGATCGGTCAGTTTCTAGAGAGTTTCCGACTCTAGTGGTTGTGATGTTCCAGGGTTGATAAGGCTGTTGTAAAGCGGAGTGCATGCCCAACGGATGCTTGGGTTCCGGTCTTAGCTGCCGCAAAAGGCAGCGCGCCTGGGCTTGGTCAACTACGAAGACGCCGGAACACTAATGGACCAATCCGCAGCTTAGATTGACTGGTCGATCACTCAATGGGCCGCGAGATCACCGAAAAAAGCCACATAGCATCAGATCCTCCTGGGGGTACCGTACCCTGTTGTTGCATATGTTGCGCGACCGAGGCGAACTCATCGCTGTTTTTCGCGATGCGTGAGAGCGTAACAGGGTAACGCTGCCCCAAAATTCTTAGCACCGCGGCGCCGTTTTGTTCCGCTCGAATATGCCACGACTTGTTTGGTGGAAACGTAGTGCCTGCGGGCATGTATGCACGGTTACCCATCGCGATAAGCCAAGTATGGCGGGACGTTGTGTCGGCAGACAGCTGCATCTCAATTTCCGGTTCGGTGACAAAGGACCAGTTCTCTATCGGGGTAGAAATCAATTCTCCCTCGGTCAGGGTACCGCCCAAGAGGGGGCCGGTCGGT
>JBCCIU010000007.1:0-199306 GCA_039028095.1 Pseudomonadota bacterium | reverse complement strand
TTGTTTACTTGTTTTTAACTTAGTGAGCTGGAACGCTTGCTGCGATTCAAGCCGTCACAATTTGTCTTATCAGCCCGGATGTTTCGACCCTGTCGCAGACTTCAAATTACAACCGCCCGTCTAGTTAATCGGACTACCGCTCTGTTTAGTCGGGCAACACCCGCAACTGCGGTGCAAAGCCTCAACTATTTCAGCTGTTCTCCAAGTTTAAGCCACTTTCAACAAAATTTACGCGAAAAAACGCTAATTTTTTCGCCAACTCTACCTTGTCTCTAATTGTGCCTATTTGCAAGCCCGTTGTGTAAACACAATGCTGATGCTTGTGAGTGCTCCATCAACCTCAGTCAGCATCGCTACTCATTGTTGCCCGGGTTTGCTGAACACGATCCACAAGACCGTACTCTGCTGCTTGGTCGGGACTCATCCAGAAATCTCGATCCGTATCCTTAGCCACTTGTTCGACGGACTGCCCGGTATGTTCAGCGATGATGTTATTCAGCCGCTCTCGCATCAACAGTATTTCTTGTGCCTGGATTTCGATGTCTGCTGCAACACCCCGCGACCCACCACTCGGTTGATGCAACATCATCCTTGAATTCGGCAGCGCTATGCGCTTGCCTGGATGCCCTGCAGCCAACAAAAAAGCGCCCATGCTGGCGGCCTGCCCAACACACAAAGTGCTTACTTGAGGCCGAATAAACTGCATCGTGTCGTAGATTGACATTCCCGCAGTCACCGAACCGCCCGGGGAATTAATATAAAGGTGGATGTCTTTGTCCGGATTTTCAGACTCCAGAAACAACATCTGAGCCACGATCAGGTTGGCCATATGATCTTCAACCGGGCCAACCAGGAAGATAATGCGATCTTTCAAAAGCCTTGAATAAATATCATAGGCCCGCTCACCCCGGGCGGATTGTTCCACCACCATGGGCACCATGCCCAAGTTTTGAATAGGTCCGCGTTGTGTATCGTAGATTTCGGTCATAGGGCTCACTTATTTAGTTCGCGCTACGCTTTGTTCGCGTTTCGCTTAGTTGTCAGATTACTTTTCTTCAGCCGTATCGTTTGCTTCTGAATCATCTGAGGTAATAGTAGCATCATCGAGCGCGGCTTCGCCTTCTACCTCGCCAGCATCAGCCTCGGATTCTTCCACCTCAGGTACAGGAATCGCCTTTCCGCTAATGATGTCCTCGTAGGTGGAATCGAGATTCTCAACCTGGGCTAAAGACATTATGTGGTCAACAACCTGATCTTCAAGGACCCCCATCTCGATATTCTGCATTTGCTCTGGGTTACTCCGATACCAATCGATGACCTGTTGAGTTTCCCCGTACGGGGCAGCGATTTCTTCCAAGCGAGCATCAAGCTGGACTTGATCAACCTCCAGCGCCTCCTTAGCGATGATTTCGTTAACAACCAGACCAACTTTGACCCGATTCTCGGCCTGGTCAGAGAAGAGTTCATCCGGTAAATCCAGTCCCTGAGATTGTGGTCCCATCTGAAACTGGCTGAGCATCTGGTCCTTCAGCACTTGAATCTCTCTCTGCACAATAGCAAGTGGCAGTTGAAATTCATGCAACTTCCCCAAACCATCCATAACTTGTTGTTTTATCTGATTTTTCAGGGCAGAATCCATCTCACGCTGCATATTGTTTTGCACTTCTTCGCGAAATGCCTCTTCGCCACCCTCAGCGACACCAAAGGCTTCAAAAAACTCGTCATCCAGCTCGGGTATTGTCGGTGCTTGCACCTCCTTGACGGTGATTGTGAACTGCGCAGTTTTACCCTGCAGATCCTCGGCTTGGTAATCGTCAGGGAAGACTGCGTCAAAGGTGTGCGATTCTCCGATTGGCACTCCCCTTACTCCCTGATCAAAGTCTTCGATCATCTGGCCTTTCCCGACCTCAAACTCCATATCTTCGCCACTACCACCCTCAAACGGCTCACCATCCAGAGTGCCCGCGAAGTCTAATTTTACTTTGTCTCCTTCCTCGGCGGCGCGGTCTACGCCCTCAAAAGTGGTTCGCTGACTGCGCAGGCGTTCGACCATGTTTTCTAGATCTTCATCTGTGATCTGTGCACTGGGTTTTACAACTTCGACTTTGGTCAAATCCGCAACTTCAACCACAGGAAAAACTTCAAAGGTCGCGGTGAACTCGAAATCAATGCCCGGATCCATTTTCACAACCTCAAGGCTGGGCTGACCTGCTGGATTAAGTTCTTCCTGGGTGACCGCCTCAAAAAAGCTCGACTGCATCAGCTCACCTGCCACATCCGCCCGTACCGATTGTCCAAAGCGTCGACGCACTTCCTTCAAGGGTACTTTTCCGGGTCTAAAACCAGGCAGGCGTACCTGTGCTCTAGCCTCTTCTAACTTGGTCGTAATGCGTGATTCAAAATCTTCCGAGGGCAACGCGATCGTCAATCGACGCTCAAGTCCGCTCATCGTTTCAACTGATACGTTCATTGGTACAATTCTTCGCTCTGTTTTTGAGTTCTTCTTACGTGCTGCCGTCGCGTTTGGCCATCTGTCGCAATCAATCAGCTTTTGGTTCGCTCGATTCACTGCTGTCGCACGTCACCAGCAACGGCTCATTGTGTCTGCTCGTGGCACACTTCATGACGCACTGCACGTCACGTTTTATGACACTGTACGATAGCAGTTAATTTGGGGTGGACGATGGGGCTTGAACCCACGACCGCCGGGATCACAACCCGGAGCTCTACCAACTGAGCTACGCCCACCATAGCTAGGATCGGCACTTGATCAGGCGGCGAATTATAGGCATGCCGCCTCGGTTACGCCAGTACTGTCGCGAACAATTCCGGGGTCGCTGAGCGCACAAAAAAATGGATTGGGAGTTTAACCCAGAGCGCGTTTAGTAGTATGATCGCGCCGGCAAATCGGGGTATAGCGCAGTCTGGTAGCGCGCCTGCTTTGGGTGCAGGATGTCGGGAGTTCAAATCTCTCTACCCCGACCACTTCTTTATACTTCATGCCGGATCTTATGATTGAGTATGAAGTAAGCCGGTTTTGCGCCTGTAGCTCAACTGGATAGAGCATCGGCCTTCTAAGCCGAGGGTTGAAGGTTCGAGTCCTTCCAGGCGTGCCACCCAACCAATCATCTAGTGACATCCTAACCTGAAATAATTTTTCAACATCCAATTGGTGTCTGGCGCCACGCCGTCGGACTCAAACTAGAATTGCTTACTCCATCTTGCCAGCACGCAAGATGGCCTTGGCCCTAGGCGATTCGAGCCAACTGGCTATCGCTTTCTGCCACTTAGTTTCTTACTGCCACAAGCCATTTCAATTACACTAGCGATTTTGGAAATACGATGACCGCACAAATCATCGACGGCAGCGCAATAGCCAAACAACTCCGCCAAGAGATCGCCGCAGAGGTCGAAGCCTGGCAAGCTCACGGGCGAAGGCCTCCCGGATTGGCGGTGATATTGGTGGGCAACGATCCCGCTTCTGAAGTTTATGTGAAAGGGAAACGTCGTGATTGTGACGAGGTTGGTTTTCAATCCAACGTCCAACACCTAAGTGCCAACGTCACACAGCAGGATCTGGAAGACCGTATTCGCGCCCTGAACGAAGACACCAGCGTAGATGGCATTCTGGTTCAGACGCCTTTGCCTGAACATATCGACGAAAATCGAATCATAGACTGCATTGACCCGTCCAAGGATGTAGACGGTTTTCATCCGGACAACATTGGCCGACTCGCTTTGCGGCGCCCCGCATTTCGCAGTTGCACGCCCAAAGGTGTGATGTTGCTGTTGGAACATCTGGGGATCGAGATCCGCGGGATGGATGCCGCGGTCATTGGTGCTTCCAATCACGTCGGACGGCCGATGAGCTTGGAACTCTTGCTCGCCGGCTGTACGGTGACCACCGCACACAAATTCACTCGCGATATTGCTGACAAAGTTAGATTGGCAGATATCGTGGTCTCAGCTGTTGGAAAACCCGGCCTGGTCCCACCTGAATGGATTAAATCGGGTGCAGTGGTTATCGATATCGGTATCACCCGGGGCGAGAACAATAAGCTTTACGGTGATGTTCAATTTGATGCAGTAAAGGAGGTCGCATCTGCGATCACTCCGGTACCAGGCGGGGTTGGTCCGATGACGCGCATCGCGTTGTTGCAAAACACATTGCAGGCGGCAAAGTTACACTTGGGCCTTAACCACGCCACTTAACCCGAATGCATCGGATATTCATATCAGACCTGCACCTGGAAGCACTTGAAGCGCCCGCAGCACTGCGGTTTCGCGAGCTGCTTACGGCAGAATCCGAGCGTGTGGACGAGATATACATACTCGGCGACCTTGTAGAAATGTGGGTTGGCGATGACGACGATTCGGACATCGCGGTTTGGCTGACCCAAACTCTTGCCGAATGTTCAGTCCCCGTTTATGTCATGCACGGCAACCGAGACTTTCTGTTCAAGGATCAGTTTGCCAACCAAGCCCAGGTGCAGTTGATTCCCGACCCTTACATTGCCGGTAAAGATCTGTACCTGTGCCACGGTGATAGCCTGTGTACTGACGATCAGGAATACCAGACACTGCGGGCTATGTTTCGCAGCGAAGCATGGCAGCACGAGATTTTGGCTAAATCACTTATAGAGCGACAGGCCTTCGGGAACGCGCTACGGGCTCAAAGCCGAGTCGCGAATGCGAATAAAGCATCCAACATAATGGACATAAACGAGGGCGCATTGTTGGAGGCAGTACAACCGACCGGGGTTGATACCGTTATTCACGGACATACGCATCGACCAGGACATCACCAACATGCAGGTAACATTCGCCGTTACGTTCTGGGCGCGTGGGAAAAGTGCGGCTGGCTTTGCCGTCAACGCAATCACACCCTACAGCTTGAGTGTTTCAGCCTGGCACGCCGCTATGAAATCTGAACTCTTTGTCCGGGCTGCAAATTAGTTCAGCATCCATCACGAGGAACTGTTCCACCCTGGCAGTGAGATCAACACCCTCAGCATAGTCTTTGGCCATGGATAAGTAGTCTTGATAGTGCCTGGCCTCGGAATTCACCAAAGCGGCGTAAAGTTTACGGATGGGTTCTGGAATATGCGGAAGCAGCGCGATGAAGCGCTCGCATGAGCGCGCCTCAACCACAGCGCCCAAAATTAAACAATCCACCAAGCGTTCCGGTTCTTTCGAGCGGACCAGTCCGTGGAGCGTGCTTGCGTAGCGCGCTGCACTCAACTGCCTATACGGTACGTTCAGCTGAGTCATAAGATCTACAACCTGTTCAAAATGCCTCAGCTCTTCCCTCGCTAGCCGGGACATGGTTTGCAACAGGGGGGTGTGTTCAACGTAGCGATAGGTCATGCCAATCGCGGTACTGGCCGCTTTTTTTTCGCAGTTGGCATGGTCAACCAATAACAGGTCAATATTTTCCACAGCAGCGCTAACCCAGGCCTCGGGGCTTAAGACGTGCAAGAACTCCACGACAGGTTCGGTATCTGGACGGCTCATACAGGTACCCGGAAACAGCGTTCGTAATACGCAATCGAACGTCTATAGATCTCCGCATCCAGGGCCCGCATTACCGTAAGCGCTTCTGAATCCAGCGCCGGTAAAATATCTTGTGGGGTGTCATCAGGTATTAACTCAAACGAGACGAGACCAGAGCCAATGAGTCCGAGCCCTTTCACCACCAAATGGCGCAAGGCTTCATAACGCAACTCACCCTCAGAAAGCGCTTCGGACAGCTCAAAATTTGCCGCGCACGCGTCGAACTCTTCGCGATTTTGTATCCGCAAATGGTGCAAGACCGAGGCGTCCCTGATTTCCTGGAGCCGGCGCCAGATCTGTTCTTGTTGAAGCTCATCATAAGAATTCCATTGCACAATCTCGTGAGCAAAGCGCTTACACCCACGACAGACTAAATCGCCATAGGTGGTTGAACAGATACCAACGCAAGGTGTTCTCTTTGGTCGCGCACGGGCAAAAACGGATGATGGACTAGCCTTGGCCACTCAGTTGAAGCTCAATCAGTTAATCAGCGGAAGTATACCCGTCAATGTGGATAGGGCTAAGTTAATTTGTCTGATGGGCCTGATTGGCGCCAGCTTTGCCTTTGCGCGTCAGGGAGAGCTTCATTCTGAGGAGCAAAAATTCCCATCGTAATTGCCAACGCCGAGTGGCGGGCAGCAGCAGATCGGGATCATAGAGCAAAGCTTGTATGTCATAGGCGAACCCGCTTGTGTCCTGCCCTAAGGTATCTCCCAGGCGCACAAGATACGCCCCAGGACTTTCATGTTCGCTGCGCCGCAAATGCGGATCTCTGACCGAGGTACAAAATCGATACACCATGCTTTCAACAGGATGTCGAGGACTGCGTTTGCGTCGCCAGAACAGCGCAAGTACAACCAAGGCCATACTTGCCACACTACCCGCAAGGAGCGCTCCAGCAATTCGCATGGGCGTGATTTCGCCAAAAAAGTCACGGAGCACATCGGTTTGTGTCGCATTATCATAACCGACCACCCATAGATTCCAGCGATACTCCAAAGAATCGACGAACCGTAGGGCATCCCGCACAAAACTCCCATCACCTTGCCTTGCAGAGCTCAAGAAAGATAGTTCTCCGCGCTCTGTAGTGGATAATGCGGCGTTTAATCCATCTTCCACCCTGGCTGGCGCTACCGCCGCTGTTGGATCAAAGCGCACCCATCCCTGCTCTTCAATCCAGACTTCGATCCACGCGTGGGCGTCATATTGACGGACCACCATATGACCGGTCACGGGATTCACTTCTCCGCCCTGGTAACCACCCACCATTCGCGCGGGTATACCTACTGTGCGAAGTGCAAACACGGTTGCACCGGCATAGTGCGTGCAGAATCCACGTCGGGTATCAAACCAGAACTCGTCAATACTATCTCGGAAAGAGAGTGTCGGGGGGCGCAAGGTATACACAAAAGGCTGGGTTCGGATGTGTGCCATCATGGCGTTTACCATGTCCCGAGTATCACCTCCCACTTTATCGTACAAATCGCGAGCGTATTCCTGAAGCCGGGGGTTATCTTCCTCGGGAATCGCCGTTTCACGCGCACGCAGACCATCACTGAGGACTAAATCCAGAAGCGCATCAGGATTGCTCCGAACGGAATAACGTAACACCGACAAAATAGGTTCAGGGTTGACCAAGCGAAAATCACCTAACAGCTTTCCTCTGTTGGGCAGCTGTGAGGGTGTATCCAAGGCAAAAAGCCAGGTGCTCTGGGTGGGTTCGAGAAACACGTCGTACCCAAGACCGGCCTGCGTGGTCGAGACCGCTTCAATCTCATCTAATGGCTGCGCAATCGACCAGGTACCATATTTAAACTCTGAGTAAACCAGTCCACGCCAGTACAATTCTCGCTGAGCGGGTACTGAATCCTCAAATACGACCCGAAACGCCAGGTCATCCGAACGGCTGAGGCTGGCCACATCGCCCGGTGTCAGTTTGTCGCTCAACCCAGTCGACGCTGCGCTGGGTACGGGGATTGACCACAGCGGTGAAATTCTGGGAAACAGCAGGAAGATGACAACGGTGAGCGGGATGGCCTGGACAATCAGACCAAAGGCTGTTTTTAGAGAAGCAAAAGGCCGCACCCGCGTATGAAGTTGATTCATCCCTACCATCGCGGCGGTCACGACCACAGCCGCAAACAGTTCGTACGCGGTCAAAGCGATTCCTTGGGCATACAAAAACGCCGTGGCGATCAGAAAGTAGCTCAGATAAATAACCACGTATGCATCTCGACGGTTCTTCATTTCAACCAGCTTTAGCGCAAAGGCAACAACCAGAAGTGAAGTTGCAGCTTCCAGGCTGAAAGATGAATATCCACTAAAAGCAATCCCAGCGACTGACGCGATTACCAGAACTACCTTTACAAAGCCGCTGGGGTGTCCCTGACGCCCCTGATACACAAGCCAACGCCAATAACCACAAAATACACATACCGGCACGATCCACGGGGATATATCACCCACCAGGGGCAAGACCACCACAATTTGTGCCAACATTAACAGGGCAAGACTGTTTCGAGGGATCTGTTGGGCAACACCCAGAGGTTGGTTTGCTTGAGTGGTCACGCCACACCACCTTTATCAGGGTGGCTCGGCTTACCAAACAGCGCCAGCTCTCGAAGCACCGTGTGCAAATGAACAGGCCCTACCCCTGGCGCTACTTCAACGCCGGGTAGTCGCATTCCAAATTCTCTTTCGTGCTGGGTCGCCTGTAATGCAAGGCCGGCTATGCGGCTCAGTTTTTCTTCAACGTTGCCAGAGAAGTCCTGGTAGTCAAACCAAAGGCGAGGCTCGATATAACTTGCGTACTTCTTGACCACCAGGTTGTCTGCCCTGGCGTAGGAGCGCCAGAGAATATTCTTGATGGGATCCCCGCTGACGTAATTTCGTATATCAACAAAATCTTCACTGCCAAGCGGATCGATCAATTCGCCTTCGCCGCGACTGCGGTTGGTTTCCAATTGGGGGCTGACGTCAAATATCGGCTTCGGGTAGACCAATGCTCGAGCTTGGATGTCCACCCAGGTCCAGGCTCGCAACAAACCCAATGGGTAATAGGTTTCGACTAACAAGCGACCTGGTACCAGCCACCCGCGTTGCTCCGAGCGCACATAGAGCTGGACTTCGTCTGCTTCGGTTTCAAACACCTCTGCCCACTGCTTGAACCCGTTAGGCCAGCCAATTTGAATTCCCTCTTTGCCGGACCCCTTTGGCCGTTTAACCCTGACTGAGATACCTATGTCTTCGCCAACAAACCCGGTATCCGCGTGGGCAACTTCAAGCGATAGACCCGATAGGTTTCTGAAGGTGTACAAAATCGTGACGATAAACATACTGCCCAGCAGGAAGGCCGTGCCATAGACCAGGGAATTCTGGTAGTTGATCGCCCCCAATATTAAAATGACTAACAATCCGCCAAACGTAAACCCGAGGCGTGTGGGGAAGATAAATATATTCGACTGACTGAGCGTAATCTGCTGCCCGGGAGGAATGCGACGATCCAGCCAACTACCAAACTTGTCGGTGATTCTGGGTGGCGGGGTAATTTGTTGGGACGCGGTATCCATGCTTAGGAATCGTTCCTGTGGACTGGCTGCTCGAGGTAATGCAGGGCTAGGCCACTACGTCTACGCTTCCTAACAACTGCTGAGCCAGCGCTCCGCCGCTATGACCCGCATGATCTGCGGATTCGCGCAAGCGATGTTCTACCACACTTGGTAACACGGCTTGCACGTCTTCGGGCACAACATGGGTACGACCGTGTAACAGCGCCCAAGCCTTAGCGCCTTTCATCAGCGCAAGTGCGCCGCGAGGCGATAAACCGAAAGCAAACACCCCACCTTGGCGGGTGAAGGCCAGCAGCCGTTGAACATAGTCTACCAGGGGTTCTGAGACCTTGATGTTGTCAACTGCAGCCTGGATCGCGTGTAATTGCTGATGGTCCAACACCTGGGGAAGTCCTGCCAGGTCTTTACGTTTATCACCACCGATCAACAGCTCCCGCTCTGCCGAAGGTTCCGGGTAGCCCAGTTCGATTCGCATCAGAAAACGATCCAACTGAGATTCAGGTAATGGGAAGGTACCGGCTTGGGTGCTGGGATTCTGCGTCGCTATCACGTAGAAGGGTTCGGGTAGCCTGCGTGACTCTCCATCATTTGTGACCTGGCCTTCCTCCATCGCCTCAAGCAACGCACTTTGACTTTTCGGGGTTGCCCGGTTGATTTCATCCGCGAGGATCACTTGAGCAAATATCGGGCCACCCACAAAGCGAAATTTATTTTGCTCACGATCAAAAATGGTTGCGCCAATGACGTCTGAGGGGAGCACGTCAGAAGTAAACTGGATGCGATTGTAAGTTAAGCCCAGCACACGCGCTAAGGCGTGGGAGAGCAAAGTTTTTCCCATGCCAGGTAAGTCTTCGATGAGTAGGTGGCCTCGCGCAAAAACGCAGGCCAGGGCTAATTTTACCTGTTGCTGCTTACCCAGCAGAATGCCGTCCAGGGTCTCCTGCATCTGGGTGATTTTGTCGTGCACCGCGTCTTTGTTCAGCCCACTGACGTCGCCTTTTTTCATGTTGAGTGAACGCACAGCGCTGTTTTTACCGCTGGTTTTGTGAACCGAGTCACTAATTTGCGAATTGTCGGACTCGCTCGATGGTTCAGGCGTGGTTGTGGAGCTCAAGTACGTTTCCATCCGATTGAAACTGGGCGTCGCGCCGCTGTTTAGATTGATCGTTACGCGACAACGATAGCGCAGTTAAGTAACTTTCATCTATGTCACCAGTCACGTATTTCCCATCGAAAGCTGAACACTCAAAATCATCCACACTGCGGTTGCCATCCCAGGCACTCTCCTTCAGATCATCAATGTCCTGGTAGATCAACCAATCCGCATTGATCAACGCCGCAACCTCTTCGTTACTCCGCTCAAAGGCCACCAGCTCCTCCTTGGCCGGCATATCTATACCATAGACGTTCTGAAAGCGAATCGCGGGAGCTGCTGACGCCATATAGACTTTACGAGCGCCGGCATCTCTGGCCATTTGCACAATCTGCTGGGTTGTCGTTCCGCGGACAATGGAGTCATCCACCAACAGCACGTTCTTATCTTTGAACTCCAGCCCGATGGGATTGAGCTTTTGTCGGACTGACTTCTTACGCTGTTGCTGCCCTGGCATGATGAACGTCCGTCCAATGTACCGGTTTTTGATAAAACCCTCGCGATACTTAGCATCCAGTTGGTGTGCCAGTGGTAGCGCTGCGGTGCGTCCGGTATCAGGGATCGGTACAACCACATCGATGTCATGGTCATGCTGGCTGAACCTCTGTAACACCTGCTTAGCCAGATGTTCACCCATACGCAGGCGACTTTTGTAAACGGAGATGTCATCGATGATCGAATCTGGGCGGGCCAGATAAACGTGTTCAAAAATACAGGGAATCAACTTTGGGTTCGGGGCACAGACTTTACGGTGCAGACTGCCGTCGTTCCCGATGAAAACAGCCTCTCCCGGCCGTACGCTTGCGATGAGGGTAAATCCCGAAACATCCAGGGCCACAGATTCAGACGCGAGCATATAGTCTGTGCCCTGTTCCGTTTCCCTTTTACCGTAGACCAGCGGTCTGATGCCATGTGGATCTCTAAACCCGACGATGCCCGCGCCGATGACCATGGCCACTGCTGCATAAGCGCCTCGACATCGCTCGTGCACGCTCTCAATCGCTTGAAAAATCTCGCTAGGCGAAGGGTTATGTGCACGCATCTGCTGAAGTTCATGAGCAAATACATTAAGCAGCACTTCTGAATCGCTGTTGGTGTTGATATGGCGCAGGTCTGCCGCAAAGAGGTCGGCTTTTAACTCCTCGGCATTGGTCAAATTGCCATTGTGTGCCAGTGTGATCCCATAGGGCGAATTCACATACATGGGTTGGGCTTCTGCGCTGCTGGCACTTCCCGCCGTCGGGTAGCGACAGTGACCGATGCCAATGTGCCCTTCCAGGCTCTGCATATGATGTTGACGAAAAACATCGCTGACCAAACCATTGCTTTTGCGCAGATTGACCGTATTTCCGTCCGACGTCACCATACCCGCCGCGTCCTGGCCTCTATGTTGCAGCACGGTCAGTGCATCATACAGATCATGGTTCACATCGTTACACGAGACGATGCCGACTATGCCACACATATTGCTTTCCCCCGATCAGCGTCCTGCGCCTTTTCGCAATTCATCTCAGTGTCCCCCACATCAACCCACACATCGTTTTATAGCTTATGCTCTGAATCACGGCCAACCTCTTCCACCAAAACCTGAGCCTGGGCTCTGGCGCGACCCAAGAGATCTCTCACTTCATCTTCCAACGCCAGCAGTTGAGGTTGCAGACGCGACTCCTGCCACCACGCTTCTTCTGCCGCTACAGACCGCAATCCCATTAAAATGAGCAGCGCGATCAGGATTCCTCGAGCGCTGCCAAACAGCAGGCCAAGCAGTCTGTCAGTGCCGGACAACCCGGTCGACTCCACCAGGGTGGACATCACCCACTGCAACATACTCGACCCGATGAGGACGCAGATGAAAACTGCAAGAAACGCCATAGCCAGGCGCAAGGTTGGTGGTCCAAATGACTCGGGTATATAGGCAACCACGATCGACGCGGTATACAGTGCAATAACAAAGGCCGCGACCCATCCGATCAGCGATAACAACTCTTTGACCAAACCACGCACCACACCAATGAGTGCGGAAATGAGAATCAGAGCCAAAATCGCGAGATCAAGTGATGCTATCTGCATAAGCTAAATCTGTAGCTCCATGATTCGAGCATCAACTTCCAGTTTCGAATTCAGAGCGTCTGCAATCGCTCGAGCATCCGCCTTATCGAGCAATGGCCCCACTGCCACTCGGTGGCGAATGCGTCCCGCATCATCTTTGCTGCTGCTGATGAAAGCCTCGTAGCCCAGACCTCTGACCGTATCACGGAAACTCAGAGCGTTTTTCAGTTGCGCAAAGCTGCCAGCCTGCACCGCCAGGACTTCCGATGCATCTTGAATCGGCATAAGCCGTGGTTCCCCAAAGCGGGTACCGTCAATTTTCGAGAACCCTTCTGCGTCAATTTCGTTATGCAGTGTTTCAATGCGTTCTACCACGTCTGTTGTCGGCACGATATCGTCAAAACGACGCTGGTCATCGGGGGCTGAAGATATCGTTGTAGATGGTCGTGGCAAATCGCTGACGGGCGACCCCTCACCGTCAAACAACATGGGTACAAATATGACTAACAGGGCAAGAAGAAATAGTGCCCCAGTTACACGATAGCGTGCTCGTTCCTGCATATTAGGTTAAGACAAAACGTGGTTGTGAAACTGTTCGATCAAGTTAAAGGAACCGGCGCAGAGAATAACATCTTGCGCGTCCGTACACGATAAAACTTCTGCAACCCCTTGCTGCATATCGGAAACGACACAACCCTGAACGCCCGAAGGTGCGCTGGCCAGTAATTCTGCTCCCGGGTGGCCGCGTTCACCCAGAGTGTCCAGGAATACCCACGGCCCATCTATAGCGCTACTGAGCAGTTTGATGAAATCGTGATGGTGTTTGTCCACCAACATGCCACACATGACAGCTTTGATTTCCAACCCTTGCTCTTGCACCCGCTGCAACAGGAATTGGGCACCTTGCTCATTATGTGCTACGTCCAGAATCCAGCAACGGTCTAGGGCTTCCACGAGATCAAATCGTCCCCGGATATAGGCGTTACACATCGCGGCCAAGGTCTCATCAGACAGGTGGAAGCGGGCGCATGCCTGTTCAACTCCCTGCAATGCCGCAGCCGCCACGCTTATGTTCTGAGGCGCAATGTTGCCATTACCCCAGGCCCTGATGACATGAGGGTTGAGCTCTGGACCAAAGGAAAATTCCAAGGTGCACTCCCCCACTTTGCTGACAGCAAAATCGTGACCGTATTGAACTGGGTTCAGATGCAGTTCGTTTGCCCGCAAAAATACACTCTCTGGTAGATCTGGGCCAAATACCGCATGCTGACCCGCTCTTAAAATGCCCGCTTTCTCCGCACCGATCTTATTCAGGGTGTCGCCCAGATACTGTTCATGATCAAAGTCGATACTGGTAATCACTGCAATATCCGCATCAACTGCATTAAACGCATCCAACCTTCCGCCCAGACCAATTTCCAGAATCACTGCATCAACCCCTTTTGATTGGGCAAACCATAAAAATGCCAGCGTGGAAAACTCAAAGTAGGACAGTGATAAGTCCGCTCGGGCATGTTCGACGACCTCCAGCGCCGCGACGATTTCGGCATCGCTCGCTTCCACACCGTTAATGCGAAACCGCTCATTAAAACGAACGATATGCGGCGATAGCGTACACGCCACCGTCAGACCGCCGGCCGATAATCCAGCCTCCATCGCAATACAGGTGCTGCCTTTACCATTTGTACCAGCAACTGTAATGACCAGAGGTGCGGGAGAGGCCAGATTCATTCGTTGGACCATCTCATGCATTCGGTCAAGACCAAGATCCCAGTTTTTCCAATGCACTGAACTGACATAGGCTAACCAAGATTCGAGTGCATCACCCTCCTGTGGCTGGACCTGTTCGCTCGCCAACTTATCTTCCTGTTTGGTCATCGGGGTTAACTACTTATGATCCAATCCATCACGCAACTGGGCAACCGCACTGGTCAAGCGATGGCAGATCTGCTCAACATCGCCGCCTTCAGCCATAAGACTCACCAGCGCGCTACCGACCACCACGCCGTCCGCGTGCCCACCCAGCCGTCCGGCCGTAGCACCATCCTTGATACCAAAGCCCACGCAAACCGGCAGCTTGGAGCGCGATCGTAACTTCTCCAATTGGTCAGCAACGTCATCAGCTTGCATAAGGTCCGCACCGGTGATCCCCTTCAGCGATACGTAATAAACAAACCCCTGTGCATTCTTTAAAATCAGTTCGGTGCGTTCATCTGTGGTGGTTGGTGCGATTAGAAAAATAAGGTCAATATCATGCGCCGTAAGCGTTGTTCTTATGTCGGCTGCCTCCTCGGGCGGAAGGTTCACCATAATCAATCCGTCAACACCCGCAGCCTTTGCCTTTTCAGCAAAGCCTGTCATTGCCAGTACAGAATTGAGATAGCCCATCAAGATAACCGGTGTCGACTGATTTGTTTCTCGAAATTCCGCGACAACGGTCAGGACGTCACTCAACCCAACGTTGTTTTCTAATGCCCGCTCGCTGGAGGCTTGGATCGTTGGCCCCTCAGCTTCCGGATCAGAGAACGGGATACCCAATTCGATAATGTCTGCACCACCCGCAACAAGCGCATGCATGGCGGGTACGGTCACCTGCAGATTCGGGTCTCCCGCAGTGATGAAGGTAAGTAGCGCTTTTGAGTGGTTGCCTTCAAACCATTTAGCAATGCGTGTCATGACAGATCGATACCGTCGAGTTTCGCGACTGTGTTTATATCCTTGTCACCTCGACCGGACAAGTTGACCAGCAATATGTCATCCGGGGACATACTTGGGGCATTGGCCGCAACCCAGGCAATAGCGTGACTAGACTCTAATGCGGGCAGAATTCCCTCCGTACGATTCAGCAGGTGGAATGCCTCCAAGGCTTGAGCATCTGTCGCACTGGAATATTGAGCTCGCCCGATGTCTTTCAGGTGCGAATGCTCAGGTCCTACTCCGGGATAATCTAATCCAGCACTGATCGAATGTGTGCCCTTTATCTGACCATCCTCGTCGGCCATCAAATACGTTCGATTACCATGCAGCACACCCACGCTTCCATCATTCAATGGCGCAGCGTGCTGACCTGTTTCGATACCATGGCCGGCCGCCTCAACACCAATGAGATCCACGTCAACATCGTCGATGAAGGCATAAAACAATCCCATAGCATTGCTCCCGCCGCCAACGCATGCAATACAAGCGCTGGGCAGCCGTCCTTCTTGGGCAAGAATCTGCGCCCGCGCCTCTTGCCCAATGACAGAAGCAAAGTCCCTCACCATGGCGGGATAAGGGTGAGGTCCGGCCACGGTGCCGATGATATAGTGGGTGTGATCTACATTAGTCACCCAGTCGCGCATGGCTTCATTCATCGCGTCTTTTAACGTTCGAGTGCCAGAGCTAACTGGAATCACATTGGCACCGAGCAGCTTCATGCGGTACACATTTAAGCTTTGCCGCTCCACGTCTTCCGCTCCCATGTAGACATCACATTCCAGACCTAACCTGGCCGCCACAGTGGCAGATGCCACTCCGTGTTGTCCGGCTCCAGTTTCGGCGATAATGCGGGGTTTGCCCATGCGTTTTGCGAGAAGCGCTTGGCCAATGGTATTACACACTTTGTGCGCACCGGTATGATTTAAGTCTTCACGCTTCAAGTATACTTTGGCGCCCCCCAATTCTGTTGTCAGACGCTGTGCGAAATAAAGCGGTGATGGCCGTCCGACGTAGTGGGCTAAATCAGCAGCCAGCTCTTCTTGAAACTCAGGATCTTGCTGCGCGTCCGCATACAGCTGCGTCAACTCATCCAACGCATGGGTCAGGGTTTCGGCAACAAAGCGCCCGCCAAATTCTCCAAAGTGCCCATTTTCTGAGGGCTGCGCATAATTACTTCCATTGGGTAGGCTTGTATCGTTCATAGTTATCCTGTTACGACCTTAACCAGTCTCTCGACGGTTCTGTCGTCGCTCTTTTTACACGTTTCTATTTGCAAGTTTCTATTTGCACGTTTCTATTTGCACGTTTCCATTTGCACGTCTCTTTCTAGACCGTGGTGGCTACTTAACCTGGGAGACAAATCGCCGGATGGCCTGATGCGATTTTTGTCCCCTGATCTTTTCGCCGCGGGCATCCAGTGCTTCCACCCCGCCGCTCACGTCAACTCCGAACGGAGACGTCTCTCGAATCGCCCGGGCCACATTGTCCGGATCTAATCCTCCGGCCAGAATCAGCGGTAGAGGAAAACTTTCGGGCCACATTGACCAATCAAAGCTTTGCCCCGTTCCACCCCGTTCACCATCTACATGGGCGTCTAACTGTATTGCCCATGCGTCGGGATATTCACGCGCCAGGCTACGAAAATCCGTTCCAGGGGATACACCAATCGCCTTGACATAAGGTAGACCAAACTGGGCGCAAAACTCAGCCGTCTCATCCCCTTGGAATTGCAATAGATCCAAGGGAACCTGCTGAAGGACCGACGTTACTTGTGCCACAGAGGGGTTCACAAACAACCCGACTTTCGACGTGTTTCCGGTTAGAGCGCTTTGACTGATTTGTGCTGCCGTGTCGATCGACACCTGGCGTTTGCTTAGCGAGGTAAACACCAGACCGAGTGCATCTGCTCCGGCGTCTTGTACGGCAGCGCCGTCAGCCTCCGATGTAATACCACAAATTTTGCACCAAGGTGACACTGAAGAACGGGCCTTTATTAAAGCCGCATTCTAACCCTAGGACCCTTTAAGGTCGACATTCGCCGAGACAATTGTCACGGCCTAAACGCTGAGAATCATCGGCGACGGCGGCATAGGGAAGTCATACTCCGGGTAGCTGACCCCGGCGAGGTATAAGCCATGTGGTGGCGCAGTCGCACCCAGATCAGCGCGATCACAGCACTCAAGCAGGTCACGGATATGATTCCAGCTACCGAAAATACTCGATTCGACCAGCCCCCGGGCAATGTTGCGCACCATATGTAGTACAAACGCGTTAGCTTCTATATCCATCACCACCAAATCACCCTGTCGAACCACCTGACATCGGTTAACCCGACGCATCGGGGTGAGGGACTGACAACCCGCGCCACGAAATGTCGTGAAATCATGCTCACCCA
Source organism: Pseudomonadota bacterium (assembly GCA_039028095.1). Classification (GTDB taxonomy): domain Bacteria; phylum Pseudomonadota; class Gammaproteobacteria; order Pseudomonadales; family Azotimanducaceae; genus UBA4421. The sequence continues at coordinate 181,890 of JBCCIU010000007.1, read as the reverse complement.
CCAAAGATTGGGCATTGGCATGCATGATATCTGCATCCAATCGCTCAAACTTCGCACCCGCCTTATTCAAATGCCGAGACCAGGTACGTTCGTTTGAAAATACATTGTCAACTTCGGCATCAAAAAAGAGATAGCGATAACGGCGAGATACAGCGCTATAGCGCGGGTGGAAACGCGCGGGTACTTCCCGCAACCACAAAATGCCTAAATCTTGTGGGGTCAGGCCTCTGAGTCCACGTAACCAAGTTTCCGCAGAACGCTGCGCCGTGGTTGAGAACCCGGCAACTTGTCCCGTGGCATGTACCCCTTTATCCGTGCGCCCAGCCGCATTCACTTTGACAGGTTGGTCGGCGATCTGACTCAGTGCACGCTCCAGCTCTCCCTGAACCGTAAACTGGTCTGTTTGAACCTGCCAGCCATGGAAGCGCGAACCAACATAGGCAACTCCAAAGCTGTAGTGTGTCTTTGTACTCAAGCGCTAGCTTCTCAAGATTGGTCGGTGTTGCCGCGGGCTTTGTTTGCCAGCAGCCACCTTTTGGGTTTGGCTATTAGACAGCCTTCAGTCTAACTGACCAAGCAAATCTTTGGCGCGGGACTGCTGCGCCTCGCTGCCTTCCTGAACAACTTCTTCAAGAATATCGCGAGCACCATCCTGGTCTCCCATATCGATATATGCAGAGGCCAGATCTAGCTTTGTTTCGTTTACGTCTTCGTCAGAGGAATCAAAATCAAATCCTTCCACATCCTCTTCAGCACCAGGTTCCAGATTGTCCAAATCTGTCTCGAGCCCTTCCTCCAGGCCTTCTCCTATTCCTTCCTCGAGGCTGAGCTCACCAGCGTCAGATGTATCGTCGGCAGTTTGATTTGTATTTTCATCAAAGTCTGCCAATAGCGCATCAAGTTCGTCGTCTTGATCATCTCGCAGTTGGGCATCAGGTGTATCGTCAACATCTCGATCAGGATCAAAGTCCAGACCCAAATCCCCACCCAGAGCATCCCCCTGAGTGTTTGAGGATTCAGCAACGAAGTCTTCTTCATCTGATGCTGGGGCATCGAGAGACACGTTTTCGTCGTCCAAGGCCAGCGCGCCTGTCGCTGAGGTGTCATCGTCAGAGAGGGACAACTCATCGTCAAATTCGAGCGTAAAGTCGTCAGCACCCTCGACCAGCTCAGTCTCAAGGTTGTCTGCAGAATCTGCGGATTCGAGATCTTCCAAATCATCCAGATCCATGCTCAGGCTGTCTTCCTCCACACCCGTCTCAGCCGGCTCGACTTGATCTTGTGGTTCATCATCAAGCACCACCGTATTTTCGCCCAACTGAGCTTCCAGCTCTCGCGCCGCGTGGAGGATATCTTCATCATCAGAATTTTGCAGGAGATACTCTGCGTGAGTTGCAAAACCTTCTTCGTCGTTGGCCTCTACGTAGGTTTCAAGTAGCTTCAGGCGGACATCATGTCGAGCTGGCTCGTTGCCCAGCACACCCAGCAATAAATTGGCAGCCTGCCCATACCGACCATAGGCGATGTAAATCTCCGCTTCGCCGATGACATCACCTGTTTCGGTGCCACCTGCTTCTGAGTCATCTTCGTCAAAGGCGAGGAGTGTATCCTCATGCTCGAATTCTGACTCTGCAACATCGTTTTCTTCGCCTTGCATCGCTTCATCATCGAGACTCAAAAGGTCATCATCACCCAGGGTGGGTTCTATCTGGCCTTCGGCAGAAGGTAACTCTTCCAGATCGTCATCGTAGTCCGCGGCCGCACCAGCTTGGAGTGCGTCATCTGAAATCTGGCCTTGCTCGTAATCGGCGGGCTGCTCTTCCAGATACTCTTCTAATGCCCGTGCTTCGGCTTGGTTACGTCGCAATAGCACCAACAAGAGAACCAGAAGCAAAATCAAAACACCAATAACCCCGAACAGTACCAGGGGTGTCTGCCAGAACGGTACCGGTTCCGGCGCGCTTCTGGCGCTTTGATTTTGGCTCTGGGCGATCTTCTGCATATCGGTGCGCATTTCGCTCAGTTGCTGCTGTAGCTGGGCAATTTCCTGGTCTTTCACTTCCAGTTGACGGTCCTTCACGGTCACCTGGTTGTCAGCAAGCTCTTTTTCTGTGTCGAGCTGTTGTGACAGTTCTTCTACCTGCCTGGTTAACGCCGCACGCTCTTCGATCAATTGGTTCACTTCACCTGAACCAGAGGCTGCGCCGAGCTCACCGCTGTTAGCGACAATGCGAACTTGACCTTTCCCATCATCCGCAGCTGCGGTCGCATCGATTTCAACCGGTGTTGCATCCACTTGGCTGGCAAGGTTGTTTTCTGCTCCGGCTTGATCGTCAAACGTCGTATTGTTCTGGGCCACCATGGACCGGCCTTCGCGCCAGGCATCAGTATGGGCGGCAACCTCAAGGTCGGCGTCAGATCTGGACAGCTCCATTGCTTCATTCTCGCTGGGCAGATCCAGGCGGTAGCCAGCCTTCAGCAGATTGATATTGCCGCGTATGAAGGCCCTGGGGTTTTTTCTTTGTAGCGCGATCATCTGCTGATTAACGCTGACCACTTCCTCCCTTGTCCGGTTAGCTATTTTCCAGAGCGTATCGTCAACCGTAGTCATTACGGTCGCCCCATCCTCATCAACTGAGGCCGAACGACGAGGTTGGGAGGGAGATTCGGCTGGTGGATCCAGACGCACACGTGTCCCGCTGGTGCGGGACGGTGATGCCGGTGCTGGGTCCGCTTGGGCAACCGAATTGTTGGTCTGCGAGCTTTGCGATGCTGGCCGCTCTATCAGCGGTGCAGAAGCCTGAGAAAAGTTGGGCGGATCCAGCAGCACCGTATATTCCTTCAACAGCTTGCCACTCGGCCACAGGACCTCAACGATAAAATTCAGGTACGGTTCGGAAACAGGCCTGGTACTGGTCACCGAAACGATGGCATTGCCATTCGAATCAGCTTCTACTTTGAAGCGCAGGTCAGTCAGAAAGAAAAAGCGTTCAACACCAACTCGATCAAAATCTTCTCTCGAAGCCATTTTGACCACAATTTCTGTAGGCTGAAAACCTTGAGAATCCAACAGCTCAATCTTTGCGTTAAACCTCTCGTTTAATGCCGATTGCACTTCAATTTCTGCAAGTCCAAGCGCCCAGCTCTGCATTGGCAGCAGTTGAGCGATAAACGTACACGAAACTACCAGCACTGAGCCAAGGGCAGATCGCCACCCATAGCTTTTGCGCGAAGTCATAGATTTATTCTCCTTTTGAGCAAGATGTCTATCTGATTGCCTATCTGTAGTTATAGGCCCGAGATGAAGTTTGTGTGCAAATGGGCGTCGTACCCAAGCTAGAGTATTCAAATCCGTGTGTCCGTTCGCAAATCTTGTTAACTAATTCTTAACCGATCTTTTAATCGTGCTAACGCAAACCCGCACGTAATGTGCGTTGTAATCGAGTCCCAGCTTCATGTGAAGCAAACAGACCAAGTATGCCCAGCTATGCCCTTCACAGCGTTCGATCGATTTCGGTCGCTGCCGGCCGCTTTCCATACCTTCCCATGGTCTGATGAATCAGATGATGACAAGAAGTTACCATCGATGCGAGGCATCACGTGTACTTCTTATTCACTGGAAAGTTTCACTGGCGTAGCTTACCTCAGATCATCCCTTTCTGTCGGTACCTGGTCAGTTAATTGTAGACCTGGTGCACACAACTGGTCACCCAAAAAAGCAGTTAAACTGCTTTTTTGAGCGTAAGTTGGGTGTCAATCGCTTAAATGAAGGCAATTGCTGAAGCGAACACTCAGGACCAATGCTGAACCAGCATCTCGGCAATTTGAACGGAGTTCAACGCCGCACCCTTGCGCACGTTGTCCGATACGACCCATAAATTGAGCCCGCTCGGATGTGAGATATCCTCGCGCACCCGTCCCACAAAAACTGGATCTGTTCCAGCCGCGTGCTCAACCGCCGTCGGATAGGCAGTACCCTCTAACAGTTCCACGCCTGGTGCCTGAGCCAGCAGATCCATGGCGGCCTGAGCGCTGATCGGATGCTCGGTTTCGATATGTACAGCCTCAGAATGACCATAAAAAACAGGGATGCGTACACAAGTCGGGTTCACCTGAATCAGATCGTCTTCAAAGATTTTCTGGGTTTCCCAGACCATCTTCATCTCTTCCTTGGTGTAGCCGTTGTCCTGAAAGCTATCAATCTGCGGGATTGCGTTAAATGCAATCTGCACCGGCATGACGTCGGGTTCTATCGGTTTGGCATTGAGCAGGTTCGCTGTTTGTCCCGCAAGCTCTTTAATACCGCCTGCTCCAGCGCCTGAAACAGCCTGATATGTCGCCACATTGATTCGCGTAATACGGGCCTCGTCATGAATCGGTTTCAACGCAACCAGCATTTGAATGGTAGAACAGTTAGGGTTGGCGATGATATTGCGATTTCGGTAATCCTCTAAACGATGGCCGTTTACTTCAGGCACGATCAGAGGGATGTCCGGCTCGTAGCGAAAGAAGGATGTATTATCCACGACCACACATCCCGCCTCAGCCGCCTTTGGCGCATAGACTTCGGATACCGCAGAACCCGCCGAAAACAGACCGATCTGAGCCTGACTGAAATCGAATTCCGCAATATCCTGCACCATGATACTTTTTCCGTGAAATTGCAGGCGCTTGCCAGCTGACCGTTCGGAGGCCAGGAGATACAGTTCGCTGACAGGGAACTGGCGGGACTCCAAAATTTCAATCAACGCTTCACCTACCGCGCCAGTGGCGCCCGCAATCGCTATGGTTGTCATCAAAGTTTCTCCATCACCAGTTGCGCCATTTGCTCTGTACCTACCTGAGTCTGCTGCGCGTCGCTGTGAATATCGCTGGTTCGGTACCCCTCGACCAGTACCTGATTTACCGCCTGTTCGATGCGATCGGCAATCGCGCCTTCGTCAAGGCTGTAGCGGAACATCATGGCCACCGACAGGATCATGGCCAGTGGGTTGGCAATACCCTGTCCTGCGATATCCGGCGCGGTACCGTGCACAGGTTCATAAAGACCAGTACCGTCCGCCGCTAAGGACGCGGACGGAAGCATGCCAAGGCTGCCGGTTAACATGGCCGCCACATCAGAAAGGATGTCGCCAAACATGTTCCCGGTGACAATGACATCAAACTGCTTCGGAGCGCGTACCAACTGCATGGCGGCGTTATCAACGTACATGTGCGACAGCTCAATTTCCGGATAGTCTTTTGCAACCCCTTCAACAACTTCTCGCCACAGTTGAGAGACTTCCAGGACATTCGCTTTGTCGACAGAGCAGACGCGCCCATCTCTTTTACCTGCCAGATCAAACGCGACTCGCGAAATACGATCGATTTCATGCTCTGCATAGACAAGGGTGTTAAATCCGACACGTTCATTATCTCGAACCTCAACCCCTCGAGGTTCGCCAAAGTAAATACCCCCAGTAAGCTCACGAAGGATCAGAATATCCAGGTCAGCCACCAATTCCGATTTCAACGACGAAGCGTCTGCGAGCGGTCCAAACAGCAGAGCCGGGCGTAGATTGGCAAACAGTTCCAAACCCTGCCTTAGCCCCAACAGACCTTTTTCGGGACGTTGCGCCGTGGGAAGCTCATCCCACTTAGGACCACCCACGCCACCCAGCAGCACCGCATCTGCCGCTTTGGCTGCCGCCAGCGTTTCATCTGGCAAAGGGGTGCCGGTGGCGTCTATCGCACAACCACCAAGCAGGCCTTCAGTGAGGTTCAGCTGGCACCCAGCTTGATCGGCTGCCGCTTGCATAACTTGTACTGCACTGGCCATGACTTCAGCGCCAATGCCATCTCCGGGGAGTAGATAAACGTTCTTCATATTTGTTTCTTCAATTGGTTAATTCTTCAGGCAATTCATCACCCTCTGCGCGGTTCAAACAACCAGGGTTGCCGGGCGCGATGGCCTGCTTCGAACGCCTCAATCTTTGCGCTTTCGGCCAGACTGAGATCTATGTCGTCGTGCCCATTAAGCATTTTCTGTTTTAAACCCGGGGCGATCTCAAAACTGAAAGCTGTACCTTCAACACGTACTTTCTGATTCTTCAGATCAACCTCAATTTCTCTCTTGGAAGCTGCAGCTTCAAACAGCATTGCAATTTCTTCTTCTTTTAAAACAATGGGTAACAGTCCATTTTTGAAGCAATTTCCGTAAAAGATATCAGCAAAACTAGGGGCAATCACACAACGGAATCCAAACTCCATAAGCGACCAGACAGCGTGCTCCCGGGACGACCCACAGCCGAAATTATCCCGCGCCAGCAAAATGCTCACGCCTTGATACTCCGGCAGATTCAACACAAAACTGTGATTGATACGCCGCTCATTCGGTGTCATGCCTATGTCACCCTCATCTTCAAAACGCCAGGCATCAAATAGATAGTCGCCGAAGCCGGTGCGCTTTATCGACTTGAGGTATTGTTTGGGAATTATCTGATCTGTATCGACATTCACCCGATCAAGCGGCGCCGCAAATCCTGTGTGCGATGTAAATGCGTCCATCTAAAACCCCTCCCGAACATCGACAAAGTGACCGGCAATACCCGCCGCCGCCGCCATTGCGGGACTCACCAGGTGGGTGCGCGCCCCATAGCCCTGTCGCCCTTCGAAATTTCGATTGGATGTGGAGGCGCAGTGTTCGTTGGGTGCTACTTTGTCCGGATTCATTCCCAGGCACATGGAGCAGCCCGCGGCACGCCATTGAAATCCAGCATCTATAAAATCCTGGGCCAAACCTTCCGACTCAGCTTGAGCCTTAACCAGCCCGGATCCTGGCACGACGATCGCCTCCGCGACGTCGGGATGCAGCGAATGCCCACGAACGACGGCTGCCGCTGCGCGTAGATCCTCAATACGTGCGTTGGTACATGAACCAATAAAGACCCGCTGAATCGCAATATCGGTGATCGGCGTATTAGGCGCCAGATCCATATAGGCCAGCGCATGTTCCGTGGCTTCCCTGGCAACCGGATCATCCATCTGGTCTGGATCTGGCACACGCCCATCAACACCGGCGACCATCTCAGGAGAGGTGCCCCAAGAAACCTGCGGGACAACATCAGACGCGTCTAGAATCAGTTCAGCATCAAATTCTGCATCGGGGTCACTATGCAGGGTTTGCCAATAAGCGCTGGCAGCCTCCCACTGCTCACCCTTAGGCGCAAAGGGTCTCCCTTTGACATATTCGAGGGTGACATTATCTACAGCCACTAAGCCTGCTCGAGCGCCGGCTTCAATACTCATATTGCATAAGGTCATTCGACCCTCCATGCTGAGATTGCGGATCGCCTCGCCCATATATTCGATGGTATGTCCCGTGGCTCCAGCCGTACCCAACTTGCCGATAATTGCCAAAACCAGGTCTTTCGCGGTCACACCGGTTTCCAAGACCCCATTCACGCGAACAGCAAAATTCTTCGCCTTATTCTGGACCAGACATTGGGTAGCCATGACATGCTCAACCTCGGAGGTACCTACGCCTTGAGCTAAAGCCGCAAAAGCCCCATGAGTTGATGTGTGTGAATCTCCGCAAACGATGGTCATTCCGGGAAGCGTCGCGCCTTGTTCAGGTCCAACGACATGAACGATTCCCTGACGCCTGTCCTGGATATCAAACTGGGTAACGCCAAAAGATTTACAGTTCTCATCGAGCGTTACCACTTGCTCAAGGGCTACTGAATCCGTAATTCCTTTCAGCCCTAACTCTCTACCCTGCGTAGGCACGTTATGATCGGGTGTGGCGAGATTCGCATCCACCCGCCACAAGGGTCGTTTGTGCAGGGTCAGACCTTCAAACGCTTGGGGGGATGTGACTTCATGCAATAGCTGCAAATCGATATATAACAACGTGTTGCCGTCGCTGCGCTCACCAACTTCGTGAGCTGCCCAAATTTTGTCGTATAGAGTTTGGCCCGCCATAGACACCCCGTCTTTGCCAATCGATAAATTTTGCGCAGTTTAAGACCAGCAACAAAATAAAACAAATTCATTATATTTATATTTTTAATTCCATAAAGGAATGATTAAACTGTCTCAACGAACTTACCAAAAGCGGTTATAAGTTATGAATTTCAATGACATACAAGCGTTTATTGCAGTAGCAGAACAGAAATCTTTTTCCGCTGCAGCAGAGCACCTACATTTGACCCAACCAGCGGTTACAAAACGTGTGCAGAATCTCGAGTCCAGCTACAACACCGCCCTGTTTGATCGAATTGGCAAAAGGATCTCACTCACTCATGCCGGGGAAGTTTTACTCCCGAATGCCCGCGCGCTGCTTTCTATGGTTCAGGATACACAGCGTGAGATTCACAATCTTTCAAATCAAGTTCAGGGTTCGTTGCGGATTGCGACGTCCCACCATATCGGACTACATCGTCTGGCACCGGTATTGCGCGCATTCACGGCGGCGTATCCTGAAGTTGCTCTGAACATCACATTTGAAGATTCTGAGGTCGCACATGGTCTGGTTCGTAGCGGAGACACGGAACTTGCCATCGTCACACTGGCCCCCACCGGAGAGGCCGATCTGGTCAGTCGACAAATTTGGAACGATCCTCTGATATTTGTAGCAAACCAACCCATACCCGGCCGGATCGGGCTCCCGGAACTGGCCAAACTCCCCTGTGTGCTGCCAGGTTTATCGACCTATACCGGCAGGATCGTGGATCAGCGATTTCGAGAAATGGACCTTTCGTTGAGCCCTGCAATGTCCACGAATTATCTAGAAACCATCGGCATGCTGGTCAGCGTCGGCCTTGGGTGGAGTGTTTTACCAGCGACCATGCAGGAAGATTTGTCGGCACTTGAAGTGGAAACCCCACCCATGGCCCGGCAGTTGGGCTGCGTCACAAACCCTCACAGAGTGCTTTCCAGGCCAGCCACTAAATTCTTGGAAACCCTGAGCGCATTTGCGGACTAGGGACGACAACTGTATATCTGCGACCGGCCCTATCCGACCTGACCTCTGTGTCGTAACCAGTGATCGCACAGCACCAATGCTACCATCGCTTCGGCAATCGGGACTGCTCTGATGCCAACACAGGGATCGTGCCGACCTTTGGTAATCACCTCAATTTCTTCACCACTGGTGTTCACACTCTTGCCGGGCGTGGTCAGACTGCTCGTTGGTTTCAGGGAGATTTTTGCGATCAGATCCTGGCCTGAGGAAATGCCGCCCAGCACGCCCCCGGCATGGTTACTTTGAAAGCCATGGCGTGTCATTTCGTCTCTGTGTTGTGTTCCTTTTTGTTGCACCACATCAACACCATCGCCAATCTGCACGGCTTTGACCGCGTTAATACCCATGAGCGCGTAGGCAAGCTCCGCATCGAGTTTATCGAACACCGGCTCACCCAACCCCACCGGCATCTGCATCGCACGAACCGTCACTTCTGCGCCAATTGAATCACCCTCACGTCGCATCCGATCTACAAGATTTGAAATCTGCTCAATTTTTCCAGGATCAGCACAGAAGAAGTCATTGGTTTCAATGGCCTGCTCGTCTTTGAATTCGAGCTCGATATCCCCGATTGCGGACAGGTATCCCTGGAAGCGTAGCCCACAATTCTTATCCAGCACTTTCTTGGCGATTGCACCTGCCGCGACACGCATAGCAGTTTCCCGGGCGCTGGCGCGCCCCCCACCTCGATAATCTCGTACGCCGTATTTGTTGTGGTACGTAAAATCTGCGTGCGCAGGCCGGAACACATCTTTGATTTCAGAGTAGTCTTTGCTTTTCTGATCCTGATTTTCTATCAACAACCCAATAGATGTGCCGGTGGTTTGCCCTTCAAACACGCCGGAGAGAATCTTGACGTGATCTGGTTCTTTTCTTTGTGTTGTAAACTTCGATTGGCCTGGTCTGCGTCGATCAAGATCGGGCTGCAGGTCTTCTTCGCTGAGCATAAGTCCGGGGGGACAGCCATCAACAATTGCACCCAATGCCAAACCATGGCTTTCGCCGAATGTGGTCAGACGAAAAAGTTGTCCAATACTGTTACCTGCCATGGGAAGTTCCGTGTGCTCTTAGTGTACTAAGTCGATTGGCGCGCAGTATGGGAAGAGATGTCTTGTCCTTCAAGTAAAAATACACCTTCCCCCCCATACGGCAAATCCAACCAGGTAGCGTTAAGCCCAGGCAGCTGAGCCTGAAAAGTGGGTTGAGTGGCACCTACCTCGCCAACAAACAAGCCATCCGCAGTAAGATATCTTGGCAGTTGCGCCAAGATCGCCTCCATATGTGCAAGTCCCTGTTTGCCTGATGCCAGTCCGGCCTCCGGTTCGAAGCGGTATTCTTCAGGCAATAGCCCCATCTGAGACTCGCTCACATAGGGTGGGTTAGCGAGAATAAGGTCGTATTTATCCACCAGCTGTGCCGCAGCGCCGAAGCTCTCTGCGAATACGTCACCTTCAATCACCTGCACCCGCTCTACTAAGCCGTGGGCTAGAATGTTCTGCTGGCACAGGGCAATCGCCTGAGAATCAATTTCCAGAAGATCGACTTTGGCAGCGCCAAAGACATGCGCGGCGACAATACCCAAACAACCGGTTCCCGCACATAGATCCAAAACATGAGCCACCGAGCTTGGTAGCCAGCGATCCATCTGCCCATCCGCCAGTGCGCCACCAATTGGAGAGCGTGGGATCATAACCCCTTCAGCCACGGCAAAATCCAAACCTAGGTAGCGTGCCGAGCCCAAAATGTGCGGTAACGGTTTTCTAGTTTGAATACGAACCTGTGCCAGATCGAGCAAACGAACAACGTCCCCGGGATCTACCGGCGCTGCTAATAGAGAGCGGTCATCTTCTACACCCAGAACCTGCGTTACGAGATATACAGCTTCATCCCAGGCATTCTCCGTTCCATGTCCATAGAACAGGTCTGCCCGCTCAAATCGTTCGGCAATCTGATTGATTACATCACTCAGGGTCGTCAACAAAACCTCTGCGGCAGGTCAGGCCATGAGCTCAAGCAACAAGCGATTGAGCCGCTCCACATAAGCACCAGGATCGTTCAAGTTGCCTCCCTCAGCAAGACTAGCCTGGTCAAACAGTATCTCAACCAGCTCAGCAAAGCGGTCTTCATCCTGCTCTGTATCCAACCTTTCCAGCAGCGGATGTTCAGGATTGAACTCAAAATACGGTTTCACTTCCGGCATCGCTTGTCCACTCGCTTCCATGATACGACGCATCTGGGCACCCATGGCGTGTTCGGCCAGCACCAGACAGGCTGGTGAAGAAGTTAAGCGTTTTGATGTTCGTACGGCTTCTACTTTATCTCCCAAGACACCGCCGATACGCTCAACAAGCGGATGGGAGTCCTCTTCTGAGTCATCCTGATCATCCTTTTCTGGAGACTCTCCCGGTAACACCACGTCACCGCGCATCACGTCCACAAATTTTACGTCGTTGTATTCGGTCAACATGCTCATCAGCCATTCGTCGATTCGATCAAACAACAAGATGACCTCGACACCCCGCTCCCTAAAGATCTCAAGATGCGGGCTGCGTGATGCAGTCTCGTAAGTCTCGGCACAGATGTAGTAGATTGCGTCCTGCCCTTCCACCTTACGGTTGAGGTATTCATCCAGGCTGACATTTTTTGTGTTGTCTGCCTGTGATGTCGCAAATCGGAGAAGCTTCAACAGAGCGTCTCGATTTGCAAAATCTTCGCCAGCGCCTTCTTTTAATACTTCACCGAACTCATCCCAAAACGCCTGATAATCGTCCGGCTCTTTTTTTGCTAACGCCTCAAGCATGGACAGCGAACGTTTTGTCAGTGCGTTACGAATCGACGTCACCCGTTCGTCTTGCTGCAGAATTTCACGCGAAACGTTAAGTGGTAGATCATTGGAATCGACGACACCTTTCATGAAACGCAGGTACAGGGGCAGGAATTGTTCCGCTTCATCCATGATGAACACGCGTTGCACATAGAGCTTCAACCCGCGAGGCACATCCCTGTTGTACAGGTCAAAGGGCGCTCGTTTAGGTACATACAGCAGGCTCGTGTATTCCAACTTACCTTCTACTTTGTTGTGGCTCCAAGTTAAGGGGTCTTCAAAGTCATGGCCGATATGTTTATAAAACTCTTTGTACTCTGCATCGTCCACATCGCTCCTGGAACGAGTCCAAAGCGCCTGGGCGGAATTGACTGCTTCGAACTCAGGTGCCGATGCTTCAACCTCTTTTTCATTACCCTCTTCATCAAACTGGGGCATTTCCGGTTTAAGCATTCGAACAGGTACGCCGATATGATCCGAGTACGTCGTGACGACATTGCGTAACCGAAAATCCTCTGCAAACTCCAAGGCATCATCCTGTAGATGCAAGATCACAGCCGTGCCACGGTTTAGCCCAGAAGTAGGTTCAATCTCGTAGCTGTCTTCGCCTTTTGACCGCCAGGTCACGCCCTCATCGTCCCCAGCCCCGGCAGCCAGAGTGCGCACCTCTACTTCATCGGCGACCATGAACGCGCTGTAGAAACCAACTCCGAACTGACCGATCAGCTGGCTGTCCTTGGCCTGATCTCCAGTCAGATTTGCCAAGAATTCTGCCGTACCGGATTTTGCAATCGTACCCAGGTTTGCCACCACCTCAGCATGAGTCATGCCTATACCATTGTCGGCAATCGTCAGCTGTTTGGCCTCTTTGTCGAACGTTACATCGATGCGAAAGTCTGCATCCCCTGCAATCAGCGATTCGTCCTCGATAGAACGGAAGCGAAGCTTGTCGATCGCGTCTGAGGCGTTGGAAATCAATTCGCGGAGAAATATCTCTCTGTTGGAATACAGAGAGTGAATCATTAATTTGAGGAGCTGTTTCGCTTCGGTTTGAAAAGAATGTGTTTGTGGTTCAGTCATTCGCTTGCGGCCTTAAACCAGAAAATTTTATGCCCGGAATATGGGGTTTGTAGGAAGATTTTCAAGTGAGGTTGCCAACTTGCTCGAAAAAAAAGGTTGTAGTTGCCTACAACCTTTTTTGTTGCCGCCTTGGCAATTGCCGTATTCGGCTGCTAGCTCCAACCGGTCACGTCGGCCAGCGCATCACCTATCTCAGCCAAGCTTCGAACAGTTCGCACACCAGCATCCTGCAGAGCAGCAAATTTTTCATCTGCAGTGCCCTTACCTCCGGCAATGATCGCGCCGGCGTGCCCCATACGTTTGCCGGGAGGGGCGGTCACACCCGCAATGTATCCCACAACCGGTTTGGTCACATTTTCCTTGATAAATGCTGCTGCTTCCTCCTCAGCAGTCCCGCCGATTTCACCGACCATCACAATCGCTTCGGTTGCGGGATCTTCCTGGAACAAGCCCAGGATATCTATGAAATGGCTCCCTGGAATCGGATCACCACCAATCCCTACACAGGAACTTTGCCCAAAGCCACGATCCGTTGTTTGTTTAACCGCCTCATAAGTCAGTGTTCCAGAACGCGATACTATGCCGACTTTGCCAGGCAGATGAATATCACCGGGCATGATGCCTATTTTGCATTCCCCCGGCGTAATCACACCCGGGCAATTTGGTCCGATCATGCGCGCGTTGGACACTTCCAATCGCGCTTTTACAGCCAGCATATCCAATGTGGGGATGCCCTCAGTAATGCAAACGATCAGCTCTATGCCCGCATCAAGCGCCTCGAGGATTGAATCCTTACAGAATGGTGCTGGTACGTATATTACCGAGGCTGTAGCGCCTGTTGCATCGACAGCTTGAGCAACCGTATCAAAAACCGGTCTATCCAGGTGTGTGCTACCACCCTTTCCTGGAGTGATACCACCCACAAGGTCCGTCCCGTATGCGATGGCTTGTTCACTATGCAGGGTGCCTTGCCCGCCGGTGAACCCCTGGCAGATCACTTTAGTATTTTTGTCGATAAGTATGCTCATGCCTGACCTCCTGCCGCTGCAACTGCTTTTTCAACAGCATCTACCAAAGAATCGCCAGGAATGATGTTGAGCCCGCTATCTGCCAGCGTCTGGCGGCCCAGTTCAGAGTTGTTACCTTCGAATCTCACCACAACCGGTACCTCAACTCCGACTTCCTCAACCGCACCGATAATGCCCTCGGCAATCACGGCACAGCTCACAATGCCACCAAAAATATTGATTAGCACCGCCTTTACCGCATCATCTGACAAGATAATCTTAAACGCTTCGGCAACCGCTTCCTTGGTTGCACCGCCACCGACGTCCAGGAAGTTGGCCGGATTACCTCCATGCAGTTTCACAAGATCCATGGTACCCATCGCCAAACCTGCACCGTTGACCATGCAGCCTATACTTCCGTCCAAAGCGACATAGTTGAGGTTGAACTCGGCGGCCTGGGCCTCGCGTGCATCCTCTTGTGAAGGGTCGTTCATATCCGCCAGCGCTGGTTGCCGATAAAGGGCGTTACCATCGATGTTCACTTTTGCGTCCAGGCAATGAATATCTCCATTGGTGGTGATCACCAACGGATTGATTTCGAGCAGAGCGCAATCCAAATCATGGAAAAGTTTAGACAGTCCCATAAATAAGTCCGTGAACTGTCGAATCTGCGGTCCTTGCAGTCCAAGGCGGAAAGCCAATTCACGACCTTGATAAGGCTGCGCACCAACGGAGGGATCAATGATTGCACGGAGAATTTTCTCCGGAGTTTCTTCCGCCACCTTTTCGATCTCAACCCCACCTTCAGTGGAGGCCATAAACACAACTCGGCGCGTGCCGCGATCGACGACCGCACCCAGGTAGAGTTCCGTTTCAATATCGGTACAGCTTTCCACATAGATTTTGCTGACAGGCTGCCCATTTTCATCCGTCTGGAAGGTGACCAGATTCTTACCAATCCATTGATCAGCAAACGCTCGAACTTCATCCAAGCTATCAGCGAGCTTCACGCCCCCCGCCTTACCGCGTCCACCCGCGTGAACCTGGACTTTAACTACCCAACGATCGCCACCAATTTTTTCTGCGGCTGCTACCGCTTCGTCAGCCGTATCTACTGCGTACCCTTGCGATACCGGCAGACCATACTGCGCAAACAGGCCCTTAGCCTGATATTCATGTAAGTTCACCTATTGCCCCTCCTAAAGGACGTTCTGTTTCTCTCGCACTATTTGTTTGTTATTTGAATAATTTGTAATTTGCTGTTTATGTGCTGTTATGAAGGCGTCTCATCGGCGCTTGCGGTTCACCATGTGAATCGCATGCCCGGCAACCCCTAGTGCAGCTTCGTGAACCGCTTCCGACAGCGTCGGATGAGCAAACATAATCAGCCCCAAATCTTCTGCGGACGCATCGAACTCCATCGCGATGACAGCCTGAGCGATCAGCTCCGAGGCCTGTGGTCCTAAAACGTGCACGCCAAGAATACGGTCCGTTTCAGCATCTGCAATAACTTTTACCATCCCCTGAGAATCATTTGCGGCAAGTGCCCGCCCACTCGCAGCAAAGGGAAACGATCCCACATTGTAGCTGTCCCCATCAGATTTGACCTGCTGCTCTGTCTTCCCAACCCAGGCAATTTCGGGATGTGTATATATGACACTGGGTACCGTGTCATAGTTTACCAGAGGCTTGTGACCCGCGATGCGCTCGGCCACCATCACGCCTTCTTCGGTACCTTTATGTGCCAGCATAGGACCACGAACCACATCCCCAATCGCGTAAACGTTGGGTGCATCCGTAGCACAAAGGTCGTTCACGTACAGGAAACCACGTTCGTCCAGATTCACCCCACAATCCGGGCCCAGCAAGTTCTCTGTATAAGGTCGACGACCCACAGCTACGATAAGCTTATCCACTGCTAGGTGATGTTCCCCATCATCATCCTGATAGGTGACGTCTACCGCCCCATCTTTAACCTCGGCACCTGTGACTCGAGTTCCCAGGCGGATATCAAGGCCCTGTCCACTGAGCATTTTTTTCGCATCACGAGCGATCCTGTCATCCGCCATCGGTAAGAAGTCAGGCAGCGCCTCTAGTACCACGACGTCAGAACCCAGCCGGTTCCACACGCTTCCCAACTCTAATCCGATCACGCCAGCGCCGATCACGCCAAGACGAGGCGGCACCGCAGAAAATTCAAGCGCACCCGTAGAGTCGACAATATAATCTTCGGTGAGGGGCGCAGGTGGGATCTCGACCGGTACAGAACCCGGCGCCAGAATGACGTGTTCACAGGACAAGGTCTGCACAGTTCCATCGTGCGCAGTGAACTCAACCTGGTGGCCTGCCAACAGCTTTCCTGTGCCGTGCAGAGCAGTGACACCATTACCTTGAAACAAGCCCTTGATGCCGCTGGTCAACCCATCAACCACTTCATCCTTGCGAGCGATCATCTTAGGTACGTCGATGTTTACTTCGGGCACATCGATCCCAAGGTCAGCAAAATGTTCTTTCGCCTCAACATATTTATGCGACGCGTCTAACAAAGCCTTCGAAGGAATACAGCCCCAGTTAAGACAGGTACCGCCTAAAGTTGGTTCTCCACCTTTTCCGATGGACTTATCGATACATGCTGTATTGAGACCCAGCTGGGCACAGCGAATTGCTGCGGCATAGCCTGCTGGTCCTGCACCAATGACAACTACATCAAATTGTTCGCTCATAATATCTGCCTAATCAGTCTAAAGTTCCAAAAGGATGCGCGCCGGGTCCTCTATCATGCCCTTAATCGCGACAAGAAACTGCACCGCCTCTCGTCCATCGATCAGTCGGTGATCATAGGACAGCGCCAGATACATCATCGGCCTGACCACAATCTCTCCATCAACCACCATTGGACGCTCCTGGATCTTATGCATACCCAGCACACCGGTTTGAGGCGCGTTGAGTATGGGTGTGGACATTAGCGAGCCAAATATGCCCCCATTAGATATAGTGAATGTGCCACCCGACATATCTTCCAGCGTTAACTTACCTGAGCGTGCTTTCTCGCCGTAGCCATTAATTTGGTCTTCTATCTGAGCCATACTCAATGCGTCTGCTTCTCTGACCACCGGGACCACCAAACCTCGATCCGTGGAGACTGCGACACCAATATCATAATAACCGTGGTAGACAATATCGTTACCGTCAATAGAGGCATTCACCGCGGGAAAACGTTTCAGCGCCTCCACACTGGCCCTGACAAAAAAGGACATAAAACCCAAACGCGTACCGTTGTGCGAGCTCTGGAATTGTTCTTGATACTTCTTACGCATAGACATGATGGGCGACATATCCACCTCGTTGAAGGTGGTGAGCATGGCGGCGTTATGCTGCGCCTCTACCAGGCGGCGCGCGATGCTCGCTCGAAGCCTTGTCATGGGCACACGTCGTTCAACCCGTTCGCCGAAGACGTGATCAACCCCGCTCACCGGCTGGTCCGAGAGGATTTCCACGGGGTCTGCCGGAGCTGGCGCGGAGGGTCCGGGGCCCGGTGTTGGGGTGGAAGGAATATTAGGTGCAGGGGCCCGGGCAATTGCTTTAGCCACGTCCTCTTTGGTCACTCTACCATCACGCCCTGAACCCTGAACCTCATCGATATTTATCCCGGACTCCAGAGCCAACTTTTTCGCCGCCGGGCTTGCACCCATATCGGCCTCTTCAGCTTCGTCAGCGGGTTCGGCAGAACCATCGTCGGCCACCGGGACAGCTCCGGACTGAAAGTGTGCGATGATTTGTTGTGACTCAACTGTCTCACCTTCCTGGGCGACAATCTCAGTCAAGTGACCATCATCAGGCGCGACAACATCGATCACAACTTTGTCTGTTTCGATATCTGCCAATAACTCGTCCCGGCGCACAAATTCACCCACCGCGTGGTGCCATTGTGCAACCGTACCTTCAGTAATAGATTCCGGAAATTCCGGTGCTTTTATTTCCATGAAAAAGCTTTCCTAAGTGTATTAACCAAACAATGCATCGCTAACCAGTTGTGCCTGCTGCTCTGCATGCACACTGGCATAACCCACAGCGGGTGCCGCGAATGCATCGCGTCCTGCATAAACCAGATACAAATCTTCGTTGTGGCTGAGAACAACTCGACGCAAACGATGTTGCATCGAGTACCAAGCGCCCTGATTCATGGGTTCTTCCTGGCACCAGACCACTTCCTTTAAGTTAGTATATTTAGCAATTATTTCGCCGAATTGTTGTTCTGGAAAAGGATATAGCTGCTCCATCCTGACGATTGCAACATTCTCTGCACCGCGTTCCCTGCGGGCTTCCAACAGGTCAAAGTAGACCTTACCCGCACAAAGCACTAAACGATCGACGTTTGTCGGATTAATATCCTCAACTTCGTCAATAACAACTTGGAAGGCGCCATCACACAGCTCATCAAGCGTAGAAACTGCGAGCTTGTGGCGAAGTAGGCTTTTGGGTGTAAGCGCAACTAAAGGAATTCTTGTTGGACGCAGCGCCTGCCGGCGCAGCATGTGATAAACCTGAGCGGGCGTTGAAGGAACGCAAACCTGCATGTTGTGTTCAGCACACAGTTGGAGAAATCGTTCCAGTCGGGCTGAGGAATGTTCTGGGCCGGCTCCTTCAAAGCCGTGCGGCAATAGCATGGTCAGGCCGCACAATCTGCCCCACTTGGTTTCACCAGAGCTAATAAACTGATCCACCACAACCTGTGCACCGTTGGCAAAATCGCCAAACTGCGCCTCCCAAATTACCAGGGTATTCGGCGCTGTGGTTGCGTATCCGTATTCGAAGGCAAGCACCGCTTCTTCAGAAAGCAACGAGTCATAAATGTCAAACGTGACGTCTTCCCGAAGCAGATTCAAGGGGATAATGCGCTTGCCACTCTTTTGATTATGGTGGGTTGCATGGCGGTGAGAAAACGTGCCTACCCCGACATCTTGCCCTGTTAAGCGGACCGGTACGTCTTGATCTAGCAGCGTGGCATACGCCATGATTTCCGCAAAACCCCAGTTAACCGGCATAGCGCCAGCGGCCATACGGTTGCGATCTTCAAGAATCTTTTGAACCTGGCGATGTACCGCAAATCCGTCTGGCAAATCTGCCAATCGTCGGGCCAACTCTCTGAAGCTCGCCTTATCGAATTTGGTCTCAGTAGGATGGTCCCAGCCATGGCCCAGGTACGGTGACCAGTCAACAAACAGCTTCTCGTCAGGTTGATGCACAATGGCGAGTGCGACGCTCTCACCATCCTCCAACTTTTGCGCATTGTCATCGGCTAACTGCTTTGCCTGACTTGCTTCAATCGCACCTTCACTCACCAGCTGGTCGACATACAGCGCATAGGTACTCGGGTGAGATCGAATTGCCTGGTACATCTGTGGCTGTGTTTTCATGGGTTCTTCGGACTCGTTGTGACCGCGACGGCGATAACAAACGAGGTCGATCACAACATCTTTACGGAACTCCATACGGTAATCTGCCGCAAGCTGTGTCGCAAAAACCACTGCCTCTGGATCATCCGCATTCACATGTAGAATAGGCGCTTGAACCAGCTTGGCTACTTCCGAACAATACTCCGTGGACCGTGCATCAATTTGCCGATGGGTGGTAAATCCAATCTGATTATTGATGATGATATGAATGGTACCGCCGGTTTTGAACCCACGGGTCTGGCTCATTTGGAACGTCTCCATGACCACACCTTGCCCCGCGAAGGCAGCATCACCGTGCACGATAATTGGCACCACCAAGTCCCCGACATAGTCACGTCGTCGGTCTTGGCGGGCCCGGACAGAGCCCTCTGCAACAGGACCCACAATCTCCAGATGAGACGGATTGAACGCCAGGGCCAGATGCATCTCGCCGCCGCTGGTCATGATGTTAGATGAGAAACCTTGATGATATTTTACGTCCCCGGATCCGCTGCTTACCGTCACCCGCCCATCAAATTCATCGAACAGATCCGTTGGATTTTTACCCAGAACGTTGACCAAAACATTAAGCCGTCCTCGGTGTGCCATCGCGATCACCGACTCTAAGACGCCGTGACCGCCAAGTCGTTGCAGTAGCTCATGCAACATGGGAATCAGACTCTCTCCACCCTCCAGACCAAATCGTTTTGTACCCGGGTAGCGTCGATGAAGGTATTTTTCAAGGCCTTCTGCGGCAGTTAGCCTTTCCAGAATGTTGTATTTATCCTCAGCAGAAAATGAGCCACGTCCTCTTGCGCTTTCCAGTCGCTGCTGCACCCACAGCTGTTCGCTGGCGTCGATGATGTGCATGTACTCTGCGCCGATCGAACCGCAGTAGGTTTGCTCTAGCGCGTCGACCAGCTCTCGCAGTTTCGCAGTGCCATCCCCGTAGTGAAATGTGCCAGTTTGAAAGGTCTCGTCCAAATCTGCCGGGGAGAGGTGATGGTAGGCCAGATCAAGTACCGGCATGGTCGGACGCTCCATCATGCCTAGCGGATCAATGTGTGCTTTTTTGTGACCGCGATGCCGATAAGCGGAAACAAGATCTTGTACACGCATCTGTTTGGAACCGTGCTCCGTCGCCATCGACGTGGCCACTTTCTCGGGCTTTGCTTTGAGCCGATTGCGCCCAAGTCGTTCAAAATGATTTACCACGGTGCTGTGTGGAGTATCAGGACCCAGAGCACCTTCCACCATCGGTAACTGCTCGAAATAGGTTCGCCAATTTGAAGGTATGGCCCCTGGGTCATCCAGAAATTGTTCGTATAGATCTTCTATGTAGGCAGCATTTTGCCCACTCAGGTGAGAACTGCGCAACATGCGCTCAAACAGATCACTCACGGCTTCAGCCTTAACAATCGAAATCAATGGA
The DNA here is from genome assembly GCA_039028095.1 of Pseudomonadota bacterium. GTDB lineage: Bacteria > Pseudomonadota > Gammaproteobacteria > Pseudomonadales > Azotimanducaceae > UBA4421. The sequence goes on along the minus strand of JBCCIU010000007.1, from coordinate 161,108 downwards.
GGAAGTATAGGCAATCGACGCTAAAAGGACCCCAGCGCCGCTTCCGTCCAAACTAATATACACCTATTTTCACGGAAACAGGTTGCTATTTAAACGGCAACAAGCTCCTCTAAGTTCCCTGCTGCATCAACATGGTTCGGATTTTGCCAATTGCTCTCGTGGGATTGAGGCCCTTTGGACATACATTGACGCAATTCATAATGCCCCGGCAGCGAAAAACGCTAAATGGGTCATCAAGATTAGCTAACCGCTCGGACGTATTGGTGTCACGGCTGTCAGCGAGAAATCGATAAGCTTGCAGCAAACCTGCTGGCCCGATGAACTTATCAGGATTCCACCAGAACGAGGGACAGGAGGTGGAACAACAGGCGCACAATATACATTCATACAACCCGTCCAGTTCTTCGCGATCCTCCTGAGATTGCAATCGTTCTTGTGCAGGCGGTGGAGTGTTGTTCACCAGATAGGGCTGGACCTTTTCGTACTGGCTGTAAAATTGGGACATATCTACGACCAGATCGCGGATGACCGGCAGCCCGGGCAGAGGTCGCAATACCAATTTGTTTCTCTTCGCTACCTCTGAAACCGGAGTGATACAGGCAAGCCCGTTCTTACCGTTCATATTGACGCCATCTGAGCCACACACGCCTTCTCGGCATGATCGTCGATAGACGAGGGTTGGGTCTTGGGCTTTGAGCAGTTCTAATACATCAAGAACCATCAGGTCTTTACCATCGGGGAGATCAATCTCCATGTCCCGCATGCTGGGGACTTCATCCATGTCGGGGTTATATCGATAAATGCTAACTTGCATGAATTTTGCCTAGCTAATAAATCAGAATCATGAGAGGTCTAGTAGACCCGCTCTTTGGGTTCGAATGTCTCAACAGTCTTCGGTGAAAAGTTTACCGCGCGTTGACCTAGTTTTTTCTCCGCCGGAAAGTACATCGAGTGACAGAGCCAGTTTTCGTCGTCTCGATCCTGATAGTCGTCCCGGGCGTGTGCTCCACGGGATTCCTTACGACCCTCAGCGGCAATGGCCGTTGCCTCTGCTACCTCTAACAAGTTATCCAACTCTAGCGCTTCCAATCGGGCTGTATTAAAGGCAGAAGACTTGTCTGGGAGGTGCGCCTGGCCCACTCTTTCTCGCAAATCGGCGAGCTGCTGGATACCCGTGCGCATATGCTCTTCCGTTCGGAAAACACCAAAACTGTTTTGCATAATGGTTTGCAGTTCTTTCTTGAGATCTGGTACCGAGTCGCCGGAATCAGATTCCTCCCAACGATTGAGTCGGGAGAGTGCTCGTTCGAGATCGGAGTCACTGGCATCCCTGTAACTGATCCCTTGTCGCATCACTTCTTCGATATGCAAGCCCGCAGCGCGGCCGAATACAACAAGATCGAGCAGGGAATTCCCACCCAGACGATTGGCGCCGTGGACCGATACACACGCCACCTCCCCTGCTGCGTACAAACCTTGTATTTCCTGGTCTTGACCATCATCGGTCTGGGTCAGAGCCTGACCGCTGACCTGAGTAGCAATCCCACCCATCATATAGTGGCAGGTCGGGACTACGGGAATAGGTTCCTTCACCGGGTCCACGTGGGCAAACGTGCGCGAAAGCTCCAAAATGCCCGGTAGACGACTGTTCAAGACCTCTTCACCAAGATGGTCTAGTTTGAGTCGCACAAAATCCCCTTCTTCGCCGCATCCTCGTCCTTCTAAAATCTCAATCACCATGGATCGCGCAACCACATCACGCCCTGCCAGATCTTTAGCGGTGGGTGCATAACGCTCCATGAAGCGCTCACCATCCTTATTGATCAGGTAACCGCCTTCACCACGGCATCCTTCGGTAACCAAAACCCCAGCACCAGCAATACCCGTTGGGTGGAACTGCCACATTTCTATGTCCTGCATCGGAATATCAGCCCGCAGGGCCATGCCAATGCCATCGCCTGTATTCATGAGCGCATTAGTGGTGGATGCATAGATTCGCCCAGCGCCCCCGGTAGCAAGAACTGTGGCGCGTGAGTTGACATAGACAACCTCACCGTTCTCCATGCAGATGGCGATCACACCAACCACCACACCGTCCTGATTGCGAACCAGATCAACCGCAAACCACTCGTTCAGAAAGGTGGTGTTGGCTTTGAGGTTAGCTTGATAAAGCGTATGCAGCAGGGCGTGCCCGGTTCGGTCGGCAGCTGCGCAGGTGCGAGCCGCTTGACCACCCTTGCCGAAATCCTTGGATTGTCCGCCAAAGGGGCGTTGATAAATGCGTCCGTTCTCTGTTCTCGAAAAGGGCAAGCCCATGTGCTCTAACTCGAAGACCGCCTGAGGCCCTTCGGAACACATATACTCAATGGCATCCTGGTCGCCAATATAATCCGATCCTTTGACGGTATCGTACATGTGCCAGCGCCAATCATCATTCGGGTCATCGCTGGCAATGGCACAGGTGATGCCGCCTTGCGCTGACACTGTGTGAGAACGGGTCGGAAATACCTTCGAGATCACCGCGGTTTTAAGGCCGGATTGGGCCAATTGGAGTGCAGCTCGCATACCCGCACCACCGCCACCGACGATCACCCCGTCGAATTCCATTTTTCTGATTTGTGCCATCTAAGGTCCTAAACCTAAAAGTAAATTTGGAAGAATGTTCACCGCATTGCGTCTAGAGCCAGATCAAACTGAGCGCCCAGACTAGATAAACAAACAAAGCGAGCAAGCAGCCCACCTGATAAATGAAGCGCACGATCGTCGCGGCGCCAACGTGGGCCGGTCGCAGGTAGTCTGTCCCGATTGTCCACATACCTATCCAGGCATGCGCCAACGTCGACAAGATTGCCAGAGTACTGAAAATCTGCATGGGCGTAGCGCCGAAAAAAGCCACCAATCGCGCATGGGTCACGGCGTCGCCCAGCAGGAAAAACCCGAGCACAACCACCATATAGGCGCCTAGGATCACGGCAGTGACGCGCTGAACGATAAAATCGGTTAACCCACTACGAGTCAGGCTGAGGGCCTGCGTTACCATATCAAAACTCCCAAAGCCGCTGTGAGAAGAATTGACACAACCACAATGGTGACCGCACTGATGCGTGCGGCTGGATAGGTATCCCCAATATGAAAATCCAACAATAGATGCTTCACTCCGGCTACAAAGTGATACATCAGACCAAACAGCAGACCAAACAGGACAAAGGCTGGAAATGGTTGTTGTAGCATCGCTTGCGCCTGCGCAAAACCCTCTGGCGATGACATCGCCAGGTCAAGCGCATACAACGCAAAAGCGACCCCAACAAACAAAACTACACCAGTGATCCGATGGCTGATACTGACCAAAGCTGGAAACGGCTGAGGAAAAAGTTGCAGATTGACAGGTCGATCTGTCTTCATAGATCAAGTTCCAAGTTCACGTGTGTTCATCGTTCTGTAAATTTTAGATGCCCTCTCGGACAAATGAAAGGAATACGCCCTGAGGTGGTTCAAAATAGTCAAATTTCTGGCACCAAATATCATTTCTGGTACACTGCCACGCTCTTTAGAGCCGTGGACTTGACGCTCACTTCGACCTTCACCCGCTTAACGGCTTTGCCTGCCATATATACAGGCGTGAGCTCAAGCGAACGAGCGGAAGATAGGCAGACTTTCGACCGAATTCGAGCATCTTCAAAATACGGGCCCTATTGTAATTAATCCCAGATGAAAACTGGGTGATAAAAACTGACAAAAATCACTTGAAGGTAGTCAATACTGACCCGTGACGATGTTAACGCTATCCAGATTAGCCAAGACAGCTAAAGACACGCGCAGACGGTCGACGACACGAACATCGCACCAATGGGCGTACTCGGCCGTCTTGCTATGTTTTGCGAGCGGAACCCTGCTACCACTCGCAGCGATGGCCGATACAAACGCCCAAAGTAGCCGCACAATCACTCCAATCCTGATAGAAGCAGATCACTTTGAGGTTCGGTTTGATGAGGACATCGCAATCTGGAGGGGTAACGTTTCAGCCACCCAGGCCAACTACACATTTGCCACGTCCAACTTGACCATACACCTAGATCAAGTGAACCGTCACCCAGACCAGGCACAAAGTACCAACCATTCCGATGAACGCACGGCGATTGCCGATCAATTCTTTCTCAGCGCGCAAAAGCTGACATACGATCTGGGCGATTCCGCCATCACCGGTTCTGGCGACAGCGAACTCCGACGGGGTCAAGAGTTGATCAAAGCAGACACAATTACCTACTGGGTTGAACAACGCATCGCCGAGGCAATTCCGGGACACAATGGCCGGGTCAAAACGCAGTTTTACCCCAACCCGAACAAACCCATTTTCCCTGGGCGCAGTGATCGACCAGATGTCGCCAGTCAAAGCATCAGTGCACCACTGCAGGCTGCCGCCGGAGAATAAGTCAGAATTATCTTCTGAGGCCTTGCCTTAACTATCTTATTGCGTATCCGAACTTTGCGCGGCACACTTTGCCCCAGGCACTTGGATCGCTATAGCATCAGCTAGGACTGAACAAGCGATCACTTTTACTTATAATTACCCGATCATTGGGCACTTAAGCTCTGGGTTTGCAGATCATGTCATGCGATTTGAAGTCGAACGTTAGTCTTCTTTATCGTTTGGACAGTGTTGACGCAAAAACAAAACAATAACAACACCAGACACCCAGTAGCTGCCAATACTTTTGGGGACGAGAAAAAAATTCCGGGAGGAACAATGGCGAACGATGCCACGAAAACAGCAACACTGACCATAGATGGCGTGAGCGATCCCATCGAATTGCCGGTTTATTCTGGCAACGAAGGTCCCGATGTGATCGACGTTGGCAAATTAACTGCGAACGGCTTTTTCACCTATGACCCGGGCTTTGTTTCAACCGCATCCTGTGACTCAGAAATTACATATATCGATGGGGACCAGGGCATCCTGTTACATCGTGGGTACCCTATCGAGCAGCTGGCCGAGAAATCAGACCATCTGGAGCTATGCTATCTACTGTTGAACGGCGAGTTACCCAGCGCTGCGCAGAAAGCGGAATTCGATACCACCATCCGCAATCACACCATGGTGCATGAGCAGCTACGTAATTTTTTCAATGGGTTCAGACGCGATGCACACCCCATGGCGATCATGTGTGGCGTGACCGGAGCGCTGTCAGCTTTCTATCACGACTCACTGGATATTGATGAAGAACTTCATCGCACCATCACAGCCCAGCGATTAATCGCAAAAATGCCTACCCTTGCAGCTATGAGCTACAAGTATTCTCAAGGCATGCCATTCGTTTACCCACGAAACGATCTTGGCTATGCGGAAAATTTCCTGCACATGATGTTTGCAACACCCTGCGAAGACTACGAGGTCAGCCCGACCATCGCCAAGGCCATGGATCGCATTTTCCTGCTACATGCAGATCATGAGCAAAACGCCTCAACTTCGACCGTCCGCCTGGCAGGCTCGACAGGAGCGAATCCATTCGCCTGCATCGCGGCAGGTATAGCCGCGCTTTGGGGACCTTCCCACGGCGGCGCAAACGAAGCTGTCTTGAACATGCTGGATGAGATCGGCAGCGTCGAGAACATCGATAAGTACATCAAGAAAGCAAAAGATAAAGATGACCCTTTCCGAATTATGGGTTTTGGTCATCGTGTGTATAAGAACTACGACCCTCGTGCAAAAGTGATGCAACAGACCTGTCACGAGGTACTGTCTGAGCTGGGCGTTGAGGACAGTCCAACCTTACAGATGGCCCAACGTCTGGAACAAATCGCATTAGAAGACGACTACTTTGTTGAAAAGCGTCTTTATCCGAATGTGGACTTTTATTCTGGAATTATTCTTAAAGCGATCGGCATTCCGGTGGAAATGTTCACGGTAATTTTTGCCACCGGCCGAACTCCGGGTTGGATTGCGCACTGGAACGAAATGATCAACGGCCCATACAAGATCGGGCGACCTCGCCAGCTCTACAAAGGTGCCAACGCTCGCGATTACGTGGATATCGCACAGCGCTGATTCAATAACCAGCAGCCATGGCGCACGTTAACGAATAAAACGTTCGTGCGCTTGTTCGTGCTGGTTCGCATGACCAACTAGCTTGCGGTCTTGGTGAGTCTCCTCAACAGGCTCGACGTATCCCAGCGACCACCGCCCTGAGCCTGAACATCTGCATAAAACTGATCCACCAACGCGGTTAGGGGCAACTTGGCGTCCAATTCACGCCCCGTTGCTAAGGCAATACTCAGGTCTTTGCGCATCCAGTCGACAGCAAAGCCAAATTCAAACTCATCTCGAGCCATGGTGGGACCACGATTATTCATCTGCCAGGATTGGGCGGCGCCTTCAGCGATAACGCTGATGACATCATCCACGTCCAGACCCGCTTGTTGAGCAAAATGAACACCTTCCGCCAGTCCTTGTAACACACCAGCAATACAAATTTGATTGACCATTTTGGTCAGTTGACCGCTACCAACGGCGCCCATTAGCGCGCACTTTTTGGCATAGGCCGAAATGATTGGTTCAACCTGCGTAAAGTGCTTTGTTTCGCCACCCACCATCACCGTCAACGCGCCATTCTCGGCGCCGGCTTGCCCTCCGGAAACTGGCGCATCTACAAAACCGATGTTCCTTTCGGCGCACGCTTGCGCCAACTCTAGCGCCAGGGCTTGGGATGCCGTGGTGTGATCAACCAGTACTTTGGCAGAACCTGATCCACCTTGGCTCATGCCGGCAAGGACGCCGTCGTCTCCATAGGTGACACTGCGCACATCATCATCATTACCCACACACATGAACACAATGTCGGCATCGGCGGCCGCCTCGAATGGCGTCGCACCCGCGTCTGCCGAATCGTTCCCTTCTGCATGTTGCGCTTGCAACCATCCTTGGGCCACGGTTGACGTTCTGTTAAAAACGGTCACCGTGTGCCCCGCCGCCGCAAGGTGCCCCGCCATGGGGTATCCCATGACACCCAACCCTATAAATGCTACCCGTTTGGTAGCAGCGCAATCGACTTGTTCGCTCAAAATAAATACGCCCACAAATTAGTGGGCGTATTTAAGCATTACAAAAGTTATTCGTCACAACCTGGCGACGACGATGTGAGACCCTTACATGATCACAGCATCGCGCTCAAACCCTTCTTCACTCAACAGCTCACGCAATTGCTTGAGGGCATCAACCTGAATCTGCCGCACCCTTTCGCGGGTGAGCCCAACCGCCTTACCCACTTCTTCCAAGGTTGTGACGTCGTGACCGCGCAAACCAAACCGACGACAAACCACATCAAGGCTTTTCTCCGAAAGCTGATCCAGCCAATCTGAAATGTGCTCTTTCAATTGTTCACTTTGCACAAGCTTCCAGGGATCATCCTCAACGCCCGAGTGGTACGTATCCCAACTGGCTTTCTCAGGGTCCAGTACAGAAATTTCGGTGCATGCGATATTGTCAGCCATCTCCATCAGATGACGAACATCCGCTACCGGTTTTTCCAGCAAGTTAGCTACGTCTTCAGCGGTTGGCTCCACATCCAGTTTTTGTGACAGCTCGCGCTGCGCGCGCAGATAGGTATTCAATTCTTTGGCGATGTGAATGGGCAGACGAATCGTCTTCGCCTGGTTCATCAGGCCACGTTCAACCGCTTGTCGAATCCACCAGGTGGCATAGGTTGAGAATCTAAATCCCTTCTTGGGATCAAATTTCTCGACGGCACGGATCAGACCAAGATTGCCTTCTTCAATAAGATCAAGCAGCGGTAATCCACGATTTAAATATCGTCTAGCAATCTTAACCACCAGACGCAGGTTCGCTTCGATCATCTGGGCTCGGGCCGCCTGATCGCCTTTTTGTACCTTTCGGGCCAGCGCCTTTTCTTCGTCGGCGCTGAGTAAATCTGCTCGACCAATTTCGCCGAGGTACATGTCTGTTACATCTCCGAGCTCTCGGACTCGGGTGGCCTTAGGCGCTTTGGGCTCGCGCGGCTTCGGCTCCGCAACAGGTGAAATTTCTTCAATCTGAAACCATTCATTGATTTCAGACTCATCCTTTACTTGTTCAATCGATTCCGCATACATCATGCTTCTCCGGTTTGTGTCCGGCAGGACCTAGTGCTTCCCCAATGTGGCCGCTTCTTGCAACCCGCAGTGGACCAGTAATTCTTGACTGTCAAAGGGCTTTTTCAACAAGACTGCAGCACCTGCCGCAATCACACGTTGTTCAAGGATATCTGTGAAATGACCCGTCATCGCAACGACGTGCGCATGGGCAGTCGTGCTTTCTTGTTTGATCGAACGACAAACCTGCACACCATCAACGCCAGGCATCATGATGTCCAGGATGACGATGCTGGGCTTGTACTGCTGAACCAATCGTCCGGCCTCAAAGCCATCTGCCGCACTATGCACTTCCAGTCCATCAACCGAAGTCTGCAAAAAAGCAACCAGATAGTTTTTGAGCTGCGCATCATCATCTACGACCAGTACGCTTGGGGTTATGGCGTAACCCATGTTGCGTTCCCGAGCAAAACGTTCAACCTCATCTTTATCAAAGCGCCGGTGTCCACCTGCAGTAGTCTGTGCAGGTAACATACCCTTCTGCGCCCATTGGCGTACTGTCACGGGTGAAACCTTTAACAGCGTTGCCACTTCGGTTGGCGTTAAATACTGGTTCTCGTCAAATGACATGTATTTCCCATCCCTATTGTTTCGAACATTGATCTAGTGCTAGATGATCATTTTGCTCGATTCGCCCCTTCTGATCTAACCTGGCATACGAAGATACTAGGTCGAATCACTTCAAATCGTTTTAATCGAAATAATCGTTTCAATCGATTTGATGGAGGCACTTTAATCGCTTTAATCGATTTTTGGAATAACTATTTTGTTATATAAAAAGATTTCTTTATGCAATTTTTGCCAACGTCCGCTTGAGATGGTGTACTGCATCAGGCAAAGGTAAACTGCCGCCATGCCCCAGCTTCGAGACTTACCCAGCATTGACAGATTGCTCAACGAGCCCGGCGTGGCGCGGTTTGCAGAGCAATTCGGACCCCAGACCGTGCGGGATATTCTGCGCGATTCTCAGGCAGTGATTCGCAGCAACGCGTCCAACGGCGAAATCGACCCCAGCGCGCTGGATACGAGTTTCTACGTAGGCGTTCTCCAAAGCAAAACTCAAAACGCGACCTACACTGCCATATTTAACCTGACCGGCACCGTCATCCACACCAACCTGGGACGAGCGCTGGTCAGTCAATCTCTGTGGCGCAGTATTGAGCCAATTGTGACCCGACCAACCAACCTGGAATACGATCTGGTCGCAGGGCGTCGGGGTCAGCGAGATGCCATTGTGGCCAATCGACTGATCCAACTGACCGGCTGTGAAGCCGCCACCATTGTGAACAATAACGCCGCTGCACTTCTGCTGGTTTTGAATACGTTTGCGCTTGAACAAGAAGTCCCCGTTTCCCGAGGTGAGCTGATTGAAATTGGCGGTAGTTTTCGGCTTCCTGAGCTGATGGCGCGCGCCGGGTGTACATTAAGAGAGGTTGGCACCACCAACCGGACTCACCTAAAAGACTACGAAGCAGTCGCGCCCAGTGCTGCCATGATGCTGAAGGTACATCCAAGCAATTATCACATTCAGGGCTTCAGTGCCCAGGTGGAAGCCGGGGAACTGGCCAGACTCGCCAAGGTCCATGACATTCCAAGCTGCGTAGACTTAGGTGCGGGCACCCTGGTCGATCTGGCCAAGTGGGGACTTCCCCGAGAGCCAACTCCCCAATCGGTCCTCAGCCAGGGCATTGATCTGGTGACGTTCAGTGGGGACAAGCTGCTGGGCGGAGTTCAAGCCGGCCTTATTGTTGGGCGACGGGATTTGATCGATGCGTTAAACAAAAACCCATTAAAACGCGCCCTGAGAGCTGACAAGATGACGTTAGCAGCGCTCGAACACACGTTAAAGTTATACGAACACCCAGAAACTCTGCGCGACAATATACCGTTGTTGCGGACGTTAACCTTAACGCAGGAAGAACTGGCAATAAGAGCGGATGCGTTGATCGCTGGCCTTCCATCCACCTGGCAGGCACAGCTGGAAGAAAGCTCTGCCCAAATTGGCAGCGGCGCACTCCCGGACCAGAACATTCCCAGTATGGCGCTGCGGATTACCCACCCCGCCTTAGATGCAGACAGCCTGGCGAAGCGTCTGCGCCACCTGTCGACCCCGGTGATTGGGCGGGTCACCCAAGGGGCGCTATATCTGGATTTGCGCGGCGCCGATCCGCTGGACGAACTGCTTGAAAATCTTGCGAGCCTATCTGAATGATCATCACCCTGGCCGGCCACGTTGATCATGGTAAAACCTCTTTGGTCAAGGCGCTGACCGGCGTAGACACCGATCGACTGGCCCAGGAAAAAGCGCGTGGACTCACCATAGACCTGGGATTCGCCTATTTGGACAACGGCAGCATTGGTTTTGTCGACGTGCCAGGCCATCAAAAGTTCATCCACAATATGGTCGCCGGCGTGGCTCAACAACAATATGCCATGCTTGCCATCGCGGCCGACGACGGACCAATGCCACAGAGTCGAGAGCACCTGGATATTCTTAAGCTGGTCGGCGTCAAGTCAGGCTGTATCGCGCTGACCAAATGTGATTTGGTAGACCCGGCGCGCCAGCAGGCCGCGGAAGAAGAAATTCGTCAGCTCACCGCCAACACGTTCCTGGATGCCGCCCCCATATTCAAAACCAGCACCAGCGCGCCGGAGTCGATCTCTACCCTGTTACAACACCTGCGGGACCAGAACAGTCAGACAATCACCGGCGCGGAGCAAGCTGAAGAATTTCGAATCGCGGTCGATCGCGCCTTTGTCGTCAAAGGTATAGGCGTTGTGGTCACCGGCACGGTACATAGCGGATCGATTAAGGTTGAGGATACGCTGCAGTTGTTCCCCGCCAACAAAGAGGTTCGGGTGCGCAGTATTCGCACTCAAGATATGCCAGCAGAGATTGCACAGACGGGCGAACGCTGCGCCCTTAATCTGTCGGGCATAGAGCTTGACGAAGTTAGAAGGGGCGACTGGTTAACCCGCTATCCAACGCCACATTTCAAAGAATTTTCCGTTCAGCTGGAGGTGTTGGATCACTTCCCACGCCCAGTCAAACATTGGACACCAGTCCATATTTACCACGCTACCTCACACACCACAGGCAAAATCGCCCTGCTTGAGCCCGGCCGCCTTGCACCGGGATCTAGCGCCGTGGTGGACCTTGTTTGCGATGGACCCCTAGCCGCCAGGTACGGCGACCAACTCGTGATACGAGATTTTGGTTTAGACACCACGCTTGGTGGAGGCAAAGTCATCTACGCCGTCACAATCCCCACGAATCGCCGTAGAAGCCCAATACGCAGGGCCGAAATTGAGGCGTATGCGGATCCCGATGAGGCGAGCGCCCTGCGTCGTTTATCCCAGCTAAGCCCGGTACACATGCCAAAGTTTGTAGATGCGCGCCATTTAATGCCAGGCGCATTAGACACGCTGGCCAACCCCGACGCCTACGTGCGTGTAGATGACTGGATCGTGCAAAATGCGCAATGGTCTGATTACAAACAGACCTGCCTACAAGTTGTCAAAGACGCGGCCAGAGACACGACTTCAACAGGAGTAAAAGAAAACGTGTTCACCCACGCCCCCGCCTATTTAAGACCGCGTCTTCTTAATGAGCTTGTGGCAGAGAAGAAGCTTGAACGTGCAGGTGGTTTGTACAGACTTCCGAATCAAGCGGCGGACCTGACGCCGCAGCTGGCGAAGCTTTGGGAGCGCGCGCAAGCAGATCTGAAAAATCAACAGGCCCCATCCACCGGGGATCTGTCCAAGCAGTGGAATATCCCCCAGCACATCATTGACACCGGATTTAAAGAACTGGTGAAACGAGGCTTTCTTATCCATGTTGCTAAAAACAGGTTCTATCTACCTGAACAGCTTCAAGCCATCGCCCAACTGATCGTCGACAAGTGGGCAACCACTGCATTTTCGGTAAAAGAGTTTCGCGACACCACAGGGATAGGCCGCAACGTCGCCATCGAAATCCTGGAATACCTGGATGGCCGCGGCTTCACCCGAAGGCGGGATAACGAGCGCATCGTTCTGAAAGAACAACTGTAAGAGCCTACCACCCACCAGATTTGATACACTCCCCCGCGGAAGAGCATCGTCTCCGGTGGGGCGCGCGGCCTTCAAAGCCGTTGAGGTGGGAATACCCGCCTGGTGGGTTCGACTCCTACCTCTTCCGCCAAAATCACTCTCCATACCGTTGGTTCTACCCAGGAGAGCTGGCTAGCGTTTTATATGAGACCCGCACAATTACGCTTTCCTAACGGTTTCGCTTGCCGATCTTTTTGGAATCAACGCCAACGCCGGTAGTTACTCGGATTGGTACGAGCGACTGGTGTAAACATGGTTCATCCATATCTGGTAAGACAGCAAGATGGCGACAAAAACTATCGCGACAAGCACAAACCACCCGCGACTTCCGCTCAACCAGATCGACACACCCAACACAGCCAGTATTCCCGCTGGAGCACCCGCTCGTAGGTGATCGCGCCAATTTGCTGGGTTGATGCGATCAAAAAACTCGTGGTTATCGTCATCCAAGCGGGCACGTTTCATGGACCGATGGCTAATCCACGTCATGGCCGCAAAGAGTACACTGAGCACCAGAAACCACGGCCCAATCGATGAGGGCCCCAGTAGATTAATTTGGGCAAATTCTAAAATACCGACCAGAAACGGAAACACCGCGTCAGTCGTAGTGGGTACCCAGCTCAATCGAAGCACCAGATCACTGTAAATCAACCAGATCAAGAGAATGCCAAGTAGTGTTGCACTGATCTGTGTCCAGCCCAGCACCGCTAAGAAGGACAGCTCGTAGAGATAACTTTGCTCGGTAAGGTGTCCCCACAACAGCTCAAGCGCTAAGGCCTGAACTATGCTTAGTAGCGTTAGCAAGGCTGTGGGAAAGTTCGCCTTTGCTCGTCGACTAACTCTGTTTTCACTCACGACTTTTCTTGACTCATTTGGCAGGCATTGAGAATAACAGATCAAAAGATTAGAAATTCGGTCCAAAGACGATCTGCTCGGCATCAAACAATCCCCCTGAACCAGCCCCCTACGCAAACGCAACACAAAGGTGTATGGTGCCCGGTCCCAGACAGTCAGCCAGCACCGTGTCAGCACTGAAAACCATCACCATTGACGGCCAATTTAAGATGCTCCGAGGGAGCATCGAGTCACCCCAAATTGCTTACGAAACCTGGGGCACACTGGATGCACAAGCCTCCAATGCCGTATTGCTTTTTACTGGCCTGTCACCCTCCGCACACGCTTGCTCCTCTACCGAAGATCCGTCTGCGGGTTGGTGGGAGGACATGGTAGGGCCTGCAAAACCCATCGACACGAACCGCTATTTTGTCATTTGCGTCAACTCTCTAGGGAGCTGCTTTGGTTCTACCGGTCCTGCCAGCAAGGACCCTAAAACCAACGATTATTTTCGGCTGTCCTTCCCGGTACTTACCGTGGAAGACATCGCCAATGCTGCAAGTCATGTCCTGGATGAGCTTGGCGTTGCCCGGGCCCACACGGTTGTGGGCTCTTCAATGGGCGGGATGACCGCTTTGGCCTTTACCCTGCAACACCCACATCGGGCGAATCGCCTGGTCTCGTGCTCCTCCGCCGCGCGCAGCCTACCCTTCTCCATCGCGCTGCGTTCACTGCAGCGCGAGATGATCAGGAAAGATCCAGCCTGGCAGGACGGCAACTACACCATCGGCAGCGACGGGCCGGTGACGGGCATGCGCCTGGCCAGGAAACTGGGCATGATCACATATCGCTCTGCAGCAGAATGGGCAGAACGATTTGGTCGCGAACGCGCTACAGATTTTGGGGAAGCAGACAATCCATTTGGGATCGATTTTGAGGTGGAGTCCTATCTGGAAAGCCATGCCAATCGATTCATAGGCACCTTTGATGCCAACTGCTATCTCTACTTATCTCGAGCCATGGATCTCTTCGATGCCGCTGACTACGGTGGCAGCTTGAGCGCTAGTTTTGCGTCATTGGATCTCAAAGAAGCACTGGTCATCGGCGTGGAGAGTGACTTCCTGTTCCCGGTACAACAGCAGGAAGAGCTGGCCCTGGCTTTGGATGAACACGTCCATTCGGTGCAGTTTATCCGTATGCCGTCCATCCAGGGGCACGATTCATTTTTGGTGGATATGGATCGCTTTCGTCCGGCAATCGCAGAATTTTTCTAAGAGATACGAGCCTCGATCAGCGTCTGCAGCATACCTGAGTCCACATACCCACCAGCCAACAAGCGCAGTTCGGGATGTTCCGCATCCCCCTCGCCTACCAACAGACTGGGTAGCGCCTGAGTGCCAAACTGACCGGCGGTTTCGAACTGAAATTTCAGTTTGGCGAACACATTCGGATCTGCCATCTTCCGATCAAACGCCTCTGCCTCACAGCCCCAGTCCAAGGCGATCTGCCTCAGGTAGGTGCGATCGGTAATATCCAGGCCGTCCATAAAAAAATTTGCCTGCAAACGGTGCAATACGTCCAGGCGCGAATCGGGTACTAACTCACCGATGGCTTCAATGGCCAGACAGGGCACCACAGAATTGTGTACATACGCCCCCGCATACAGGCTGCCAAAAGGTTGTCCGGTGGTGGCGGCGACATCCTCCCAAAGGCGTTTCATGAAGCGCCGCCCATAGTCACCAATAGGCTGAGTGCCATGGATGTTGATACCACCCAACATCAACTCAAACGTGATCTGCGATGAGAGCGTTTGGCGCGCCTGCTCAAAATCCTCAGCCATCCCCCAGCACCAGCTGCACATCGGGTCGCTCACCAGTACGATCTTCATCCAAGCACTCAGCCACTGTCCGCAATCGGAGTTTGCGTTTGCGCCGCGCGAATTCGGTTGGCACCGGATACATTAATTTTACCGATTACCTTCGCTTGAACACCTAGTGTAGCCAATGCATACAGACAGTCCGAAACTCGCGCAGGGGCAACAGCCGCCAGCATCCCGCCGGAAGTCTGAGGGTCGGCCAGAATGCGCAAACCGGCGTCCTGCAAAGAAATGCCGTCCAAGATCTCAAAATCGTTGAGGGCCAGCTCATTGGCCCGCTGCAGCGAGCTTGGGCTTCGCTCAAGACATACCAGAGCATCGGCATAAACCGGTACCTCGTCGAGGAACAGCTCAACACTGACTTCGCTGGCACGCAGCATTTCACTGACGTGACCGATCAACCCAAACCCCGTGATATCGGTTAAGGCGTGGGCATAGTCCGCAAGCACACCACACACCTGCGCATTACTCTGGTTCATACCATCCAGCACCGCCGCGATTGCCTCGGAGGACGCATCACCGCGCATCGCGCCCGCCAGAATAGCTCCGGTACCGATCGGCTTGGTGAGGATCAGCTGATCATCAATCTCACACCCGGATTTATGCAGCACCCGATCAGCCGGCTCTCCTGTGACGGTCAGTCCAATGCTGAGTTCCGCACCCTCAGCCGAATGTCCACCCACCAGAGCCGCGCCATCTTCGTTAAGCACATGGGTCACCCCCATCAGCACCTGGTAAAGCTCTTCCTCCATCAAGTCCTCAGCCATGAGTGGAACGGTGACAAAACAGAGCCCGGCGGAAGGCTTACCAAGCATGGCGTAAATATCGTTCAGGCTGTGATGGGCCACAATTCGCCCAAAAAGATAGGGATCGGAAATCATAGACCGAAACCCGTCCACCGAGAGAAGGCTCGACCCCGTCGCGTGGATAATCTGGGCGGCATCATCCCCGACTCCCAGGGTCACATGAGGAGAAGTTTGTTCTGGCAGGCGGGCCAAAACTCTGCGCAGCGGATCAGCTGCAAGCTTTGCACCACAACCACCACAGCGCATCTCTTCAGCCTCGGGGAGTATCGCCTGCAACGTTGGCGGAAGTTCAGATTTCGGATTAGACATCCGAGGCAAATTATTGAAATTGAGCATAAATTTCTGATCAATTTTGTCTTTTAACCACCAGAGACCAGCACCCAGCCAACCCGCATCTATGGACCAACCCCCTCGGGCTGCAAAAGCGGTTTGGTTACCAGCGCCAATCAAGGCCAGGTAATTGGATTGCGCCTTAAAGGATCTCATGGGCTGGCTCAGCGCCGCCGCACGAAGATTATCCGCAAGATACGGCCCGGCCCTGACCGCATACACCCCAGATTTGGGGCGCGGTTGCCCCACCAGGCTTGCTGCATCGCCCGCAACAAAAATATTTTCGTGAGAAACGCTCCGTAAGTAATTGTTTACTTTAACAAATCCTTGATCGTCAACTGCCAGTCCGCTGGTACTAATCCAGGCGGGTGCGGCCACACCGGTCACCCACAACACGCGATCTACCGGAAAATCCTGCCCGGCCAAACCAACGCGCCCATCGGTGGGCTCGCAAACCACCTCACCATCATGCCAGGTGATACCCAGCTGATTGAATTTTTTCAGCACCATCTCTCCCAACTTGGGAGGATGCCCTGGCAACACCTGTCGACCCGCCACGGTAATTGACACGCCGCGAGGTACCACGGCACGCATCGCCATAGCCATCTCCACCCCACCCGCGCCAGCACCAACTACCAACAGTTTGTCTTGAGCGCCCAGCTGGGACTTGAGGCGACGCCACTTGGGAAGAAACGAACTGATCGGCTTGACCATGATTGCGTCGGCGTGGACCTGTACCGGGACCGCACCACTATTCAAGGACAGCAGATCAAATTTAAGATCCGGCCGTCCAGCCAGAGATAAAAGCTTCTGCTCAGGATCCAACCCCACCACGGTGGCCTGTATAAATCTGGCCGATGCAAACTGACTCAGGCGATCAAGATTGATGTGGATGTCGTCTTCAGAATAGATACCCGCGATACAGCCAGGCAACATACCCGAATAGGGTGTATTTCGCTGTTCGCTGATCAAAGTCAAACGAACGCCAGGTTGGGGACGCATGCCAAAGGACTTAAGTACTTGAACATGGGCGTGGCCACCACCCACCAGGATCAGATCGCGAACAACAGGCGTATTGGATTGCATGTTCAGGGGTTACCCAACAACTCGCGATGGCTAGTCGTCAAATTCCAGATCCAAATAATCCAGATCCTCATCCAATCTACGTTTGTCCATTCGCTCTTCGATGGCACGACGAACTTCCAAATTGCGCGCACTTTGTTCTTTGGCGCTCAAGGCCACGACCGCATCGATATCTTCTTCATCCCCGTCTACCTCTCCATCGAAATCGTCGAGCTCTTCTTCAATAGCATCCTCGTTGAGCTGATCAGGTCCGTCTACCTCCGCATCTTGTTCTGCGAACTCATCAACGTCTTCCGTTTCGCCGGCTTCGTCTAAGACTTCATCATCGGCAAGCTCGGTATCTGCAGAACCCGACGCTTCACGGGCAGCCTTTTTCGACTTCCCGCGCGTGCCTCTGCCTTGGGGTGTGGCTTTAGCCTTATTGCCCTTACCTCGATTTCCCTTAACTTTGTTTCCCGTGCTCAATCCGCGCCCCTAATCCTTTGCAAACACGACGTGTATAGACAGATTGTTGATCTGCCCAGGGTTTGAATTCAAACGATCTACAGAGCTGATTTTTCTCGCATACAGATTCGTGTCAAGTCAATTTGGAAAAAAAATCGAAAATGATCGTCTGCATCGGTTTTACCCGATTGCAGGTTGGAGGAAGCAGGGGCGAGTGGAAAAGGATTTCAGGCGAAAAGAGGGGCCGCCAAATACACAGCGAATGCAGCGAGCGCCAGCAAACTCCGTCGGTCAAAATATGTCTTCAAAACAGTCATGGGACAACATTACGGCATCCCCCACAACGGCGGAAATAACAATTTTTCCTAAACTTATACCTAAAGTGATCTCAATGGTGCAGACCAGAGCCAATCAGGATACGAGGAACAACGCCACCGGTGCCACCAGCACCCACAGACCCACACCAAAGAAGACAATACGCGGAGACAGTTGCTTAAGCGTAGTGCGATTGATTTCCAGACCAATCAGTGTCAGAGCCAATACCAATAGCCCCTTGCTGAGGGCAGCGATCATCTCAATAATCTCCGCAGGCAGCGTTACCCAACTACTGATGCCGGAAGCGGCGATAAACAACAAAACGAACCCAGGCACTCGAACCGAGGCATCCGGGCTCTTCCAGACGATGGAAAAAATGAACACCAACGGAATCAGCCATAACGTGCGTCCCAGCTTTACCGTGGTTGCGACCTGCACCGCCTCCTGTCCGTAGGCTGCCGCCGTGGCAACCACAGAACTGGTATCGTGTACCGCCAGGGCAACCCAGGCACCAAACACTTCCTGAGACAAGTTCATCCAATTGCCCAGTATTGGAAACAAAAATACTGCCACCACGTTAAGCAAGAAGACCATCGCGCTGGCAACGGCGATCTGCTCGGGTCTGGCCCGCATGAGGGGCGCCAAGGTAGCGATCGCCGTGCCCCCGCATATACCTGTCCCAGCCGTCAGCAACGTGGATTCAGCTTTCCCAGCGCGCACCAGATACGCCAGCCCCAAACCGAACAAAGCCGTGCAGCCTACAAACGTCGCCACCATCCAACCATAGGTGGCGGATACATCAACCAACTGGTCAAAACCCAGGGTAAATCCCAACAGGACAATGGCGCTTTGTAGACCATATTTCGAGATTGTGCTGCTGTTCGGCACAGGATTTACATCTAACAAAAGGCGTACAACCAGACCGGCCAACAGACCCAAAGCCGGGTTGCCTGCGTAAATGCCGATCCCTACCCCTGCAACCACGCCTATCCAGGCGAACCAGTGAGATGATGGAGAGGTGATCGAGATTTGAGTCACTAGTGTGATCTCGAGCCCAGGCTCTGAGTCATCAGGCTGTCAATGTTCTTCAGACCCATACATTCCAGGTTTGCCGGGATTGAAAAGTGAGACCAACGTGGCGCGGAAAGCGTCGCATCGCGTGCGCTGCGTACATTGACAAAACTTGCGGCATGCGCTGCGTGACCGACGTGAATGTTTTGCCTGCGTTGCTCGTCGACGGTGGTCACAAATCGACTCCGTCGAGGGGCGCCGGAAGAGTCGACGCCATAGTCATGACAAACAAACAGACGGGTGTCTCCCGGCAGGGACAGAATACGCTGAATAGAACTGAAGAGGGTTGTGGCGCAACCACCCGGGAAATCACAACGAGCCGTTCCAGTGTCAGGCATGAAAAGAGTATCGCCGATGAATAAGACACCTTCAAAATGATAGCTGATACACCCCGGTGTGTGCCCTGGTGTTTCCAAAACTCTCCCGCAGGTATGGCCCAGGCAGATTTTATCGCCCTCCTGAAATAACTTGTCATACCCTTTCACGTCAGGGGTATTGGCTCCTATAGCGGTTTGCGCGCACAACAATTTGGATTTCAAATAGCCACTGGCGCTGGGGCGGTCCGCATGAACATGCGTTTCAAGTATCCAGCGAGCGACAAAACCATGAGCATCAATCCAATCCAGGATCTGATCCGCACAATCAGTATTTAGCTTCATGTCATCGTCAGCCTCGGCAATACCCAGCGCCGCATCGATTACGGCACAGGTTTTTGACTCGGGATTGGCGACAACAAAGCTGAATGAACCAGAAGTAGACTCGAAAAACGGATGGATCGTGATGTGCATAGCGTTGATCTACCTGGATTACTCTAAATACCCAGTCTTAGCATATTATCGAAGCAACAGGCAAAAACGTCTCAATCGCCATCGATAATTGGTATACAATCGTAATAATATCCCAAGATAGTCAAAATATTGTGGAAAAAGCACAACAACTCAAGCTGGATCGCTTTGATCACCGCATACTGGACCGCTTACAAACCGACGCGGAAATTACCGCAGCCGATCTTGCAGAACACATTGGTTTGAGCACCAATGCATGCTGGCGCAGAATCAAGCGCTTGCAGGATCAAGGCGTAATCCGCAAACAAGTGGCTCTGCTCGATGAACATGTGCTTGGTCTAAAGGTCACCGTATTTGTCAGCGTGAAAACCAGCCAGCACACCGATGATTGGCTGACCCAATTCGCCCAGGGGGTCAAAGACATACCTGAGGTGGTGGAGTTTTACCGCATGAGTGGTGATATCGATTATCTGCTCAAGATTGTGGTGAGCGATATTGAAGACTACGACCGGGTATACAAGAAACTGATCAGCGTGGCGCCAATGCACGATGTTTCAAGTTCTTTTGCCATGGAGCGCATTAAATCCTCTACAGCCCTGCCCTTAGGTCACATCAACTAACGATTTCACCGATCAGGTTTAGACAACACCACCTTTCTGGAAGTCGCTGATTTGATCCGAGGTAAAACCGAGCTCTGCTAATATCTCATGGGTGTGCTCACCCATTTCTGGCGCTCGATCCGGCGTCGCGCGCTCCAGACCTTCTACGTTGACCGGATGCTTCAACAATCGATCAAGACCTGTATTGCCAGGATCGACAAAAAATTGGTTGGCCTGGACCTGGGGGTCATTTGGTAGATCTTCCACACGCCCAACAAGCGCTGCCGGCACTCCCGCCTGATGAAACTGCGTCATCCACACTTCGCTGGACGCTTTGGCAATCGCTTCACGCAACTCAAGTGTCAGTTCAGCACCATTCGCCAATCGCGCTTCGGGTGTGGCAAATTTTTCGTCGAGCAGTAAATGAGGTACGCCAAGAACCGCCAGCATGGCTTCCGTATCCTGTTCAGTACGAACCATGGAGAACTGAATCCAACGACCATCCGCTGCTTCATAAAGCACCCGAGTATAGAGGTTGCCATGATCGCGTCTATATCGCTCAAAATCGCCATCCGCATAGGCGGCTTGAGCAATACACGATGCAGACCAGATACCATTCGCAAGCAGTGAGGTGTGGACATAGCTGCCTTCACCAAAGCGCTCTCGACGCAGCAAAGCCGTCACAATACCGCCGTACATGGCGACCGCGGTAGGATGGTCTCCCATGCCGGGCAGCGCCGGACCAGGGTGAGCACCGGGCGCGCGCACCAGGTCCATCAAACCAGATCTGGACCAATAAGCCACCAGGTCGAAAGCCTCCCGATTGTTCTCTGGCCCGGCTTCACCATAGGCTGTCAACGAGGCATAGATCAATTTAGGATTGATCTGTCGCAGGTCATCATAACCCGTGGCAAACCGAGCCCGCATAGCCGGCGTGTGATTTGTGATGTAAACGTCAGCGTCACGCACCATTCGCAGCAAGATCTCCCGCCCTTGTTCTGATTTCAGATTCAGACACATCGAGCGTTTATTGCGCGCGTCCATCTGCCAGGCATAGTTCTCATCGCTATCTGCAGCACCCGGGGAGGCACTGAAATTGCGATAACCATCCCCCGCTCCGGGCACCTCAACCTTAATGACCTTAGCCCCCATGTCAGCCAACATCGTCGCGGCGACGGGCGCAGCAATCCAGCTCCCCACATCCAATACCTTCAGACCGTCAAACAACAATTGCGACAAAAAATAACCTCCAAAAAAGGTCAACCACCCAGGCTGGTCGACTTCCCCCGTTTAAAAAAGTTGAAGTAAGCACTGCTTACTTAACCCGGCATTTGCTATCCTGAACACGTCAACAAACGATCACCTCAGATACAGCGTCAACGTGGAACAAAAACAAAGACAACCTACACCGAAGATGATGATAACAGGCCTCCTGAGAAAAGGCGGCTTGTGCTTGTTTGCATTGTGCATCAATCCAGTAACAGCCGCCTCATCCGCGCAGAACGGCTCAGTGGGTTTGCGTGTTGAGGTCGCCAAGGCTGAGCGGCTTCCAGTGGGTCAGGCAACCCAGGTGATTGGCCAGGTTGCGGCTTTTCGAAAAGCGACTGTGGCTGCAGAAGCTGGCGGGCGGGTAATCGCGCGCCTGGCAGAACCTGGCACCGTCGCCAAACAGGAACAGCTTTTAATCGAATTGGACAGCTCGCGGTCAACCCTGGAACTGCAGCGCAGCCAAGCAATGGCCACCGCCCGTAAGGTAGATCTTGATCACGCCAGGCACGAGTTGGCGAGAGGTAGAAACCTATACCGCAAAAAAGTCATCAGCCAGGACACATTAGACGATCTTGGTTTTGCCGAACGGGGAGCACGTGCCCAATTGGAGGCGGCCCAGGTTGCCGTGGCAACCGCAAAAAAAATGGTCACCGACGCACAGGTACTGGCACCATTTTCGGGACAGATTGAAACGGTTCACGTCCAGGTAGGTGACTACGTAAATCCCGGTCAACCCGTTGCCACCATCACAGATTTCTCGGCTGCCAGGATTATCGCCGGGGTTTCTGCTTCGGCGGTGACGCTTTTAACGGCAGGCCAAATGGCCACGGTACTCTTTGACGACCTGGGCGGGTTACGTGTTCCAGCCACGGTGACCAGCGTAGGACGCGTACGTGATGTGGTCAGCGGCACCTATCCTGTGGAACTTAACATCACCCATGAGGAAGCCATCAATCTGCGCGAAGGCTTGGTTGCTACGGTGTTGTGGTCAGACATCTCCCCCGCAAGGGGAGAGATTCCGCTCAGCATTCCTGCATCCGCACTCCTGCGCAATGCTGGGGTAATCAGTGCCTACGTAGTTAAGCGCGACACCGCGCATCTGAAACAGCTGCGTATCGGCACCAGCGACGGACAACGCGTTGAAGTCATCGAGGGGCTAGCACTGAACGACGAAGTGGTCACCCGAGGTCAGTTCGCCCTAAGAGAGGGCGCAAAAGTACAGGTCACCAACTCGACACAAGCTCAACAGGCAGACAAACGCAAGCCATGAACGGAGCTATTGCCTATTTCGTCGACCGTCACCTGATGGTCAATGTGTTGGCTTTGGCCACAGTCGTGTTGGCCTTTTACTTTGCTCAAGGCGTCCCCCGCGAATACATTCCCAGTATCGACATGCCGCGGATCACAATCGTTGCAAAACTTCCCGGGGCATCCGCACGCGACATGGAAACTAAGATCACCATCCCCATTGAGGAGGCCATCGAAACCGTGGATGGCGTGGATGAGTTTTATACAACGATCTCGGACAGCGTCTCGCTGACAACCGTTGATTTGTATCTGGACTCCACGGATGAGCAGGTTGATGTTGCCCTGCAGGATCTGCGCGATGCAATCGACGGCATCACCGAATTCCCGCCTGAAATGGAAGATGAACCGGTGCTCACCCAGTTTAATCCCGGCAAGTGGGCCATCGTGGAAATTGCTCTGTCTGGACCCATGGACGTTCTGGTGGGATTTGCCAAAGATCTGGAGCGCAAAATAGAACGTCTGCCAGATACCTCTCAGGCCACAATCGTTGGCTTGCAGGATCCCGAGGTGCGTATCTTGGTCGACCCCCAAAAAGCAAACGCCCACGGAATTACGGTCTTGGATGTGGTGGATGCTGTCCGACGTCGGAATGTTTCCTCCACAGGTGCCGTCCTGGAATCACCCTCGGATCGCAAGCAAGTCATTGTCTGGAGTCGTTATGAAGACCCCATCGAAGCGGCGGATACAATTATTCGCAGTCAGCCTGGCGTTGGACTGGTCAGGGTCAGGGACATCGCACGTGTCGAACGAGCACGAGAGGACACCGGCCTGCTGACCCATACCAATGGTAAACCTGGTTTGTCTATCGTGGTTAACAAGCGTGAGAACTCAGACGCGATTACCGCGGTGGGCCAAATTCGGGAATTGATGTCCCAACAGAAGTTACCCGCTGGCGTTGAGTTTGAGTACGTTAACGACAGGACATTTTATACGTCGAACCGCCTGGAGGTGATGACCAGTAACGGGCTTATCGGGGGCCTATTTGTGGCGCTGGTGCTGTTTGCTTTTATGCGCAGGGACTCAGCTATCTGGGTAGTAGTCGGTATACCGATCGTGTTCTGTGGTGCAATCGCCTGCATTCCCGCTGTCGGGATCTCATTCAATCTAATGAGCTTGACCGGTCTGGTCATTGTTCTGGGTATGGTTGTTGATGACGCGGTGGTGGTTGCAGAGAACATCGTCAGCGCGCGAGAACGTGGATTGGCCCCGCGTGAAGCCGCCATCGTCGGTGCAACAGAAATGGTCAAACCCGTGTTTGCCGCCGCACTGACCACGATTTTAGCGTTTGGACCGCTGGTGGCCCTGGGCGGTATGCCGGGCAAAATCATGTGGCAAATACCCACCATGGTGGTGTTGGTATTGGTGTTCTCGCTACTGGAATCGTTTCTGGTGCTGCCCGCACATATGTCAACCGCCAAGGCCGATCGCAATCCACCACCACGCCGAGCGTTTATGGTCGCCCTAGAACGCTACTACACCCAGGCGCTGAAATTTGTATTAAAACATCGCGCATTGACCGTGGGTGTGGCACTGGCCGTTTTGCTGTTGGTGATGGCGGTCATACGCCCGCTGGTACCCTTCATACAGTTTCCACAATCTGACGCACGTTTGTTGTTTGTGAAGATCAGCACTCCTCTGGGTACGCCGTTAGAACAGACCGAAGCTTTGGCCACCCAATTGCAAAGCCAGATCGCACAAATTACCGCTGCGGACTTTAGAACGATCACCGCAAGAATTGGTCACCAAGATGTAGCAGGTGGTGAAAAAGAACGTGGAGAAAGCGAAAACGAGGCGCTCTTGACCGTCGTGTTCAGAGATCTGGATCGAGTAAAAACAAACACCGAGTGGATCCAGATCCTGAAGCAGGACCTGGCATTACCACTCGGTACTACCATGACCCTGCAGTCCGAATACATAGGTCCACCCACAGATCAACCAATTACCGTACATGTTCTGGCTAATGACAACGCAACACGACGAGCCATCGCGCTGGAGATTGCCGAGTTTGTTAGCGCTTCAGAAGGCACCACCGAGATCCAGATTGATGAGCGTGAGGGAACACCGAAGCTTGACTTGAATTTGAATTACGAGAAGCTGGCTTTGCTTGGCCTGGATCCCCAGACCGTTGCTTTAACGGTGCAGGCTTCATTCTTTGGGATCGAAGCGTCCGAACATCGGGACATGGACGACACCACGGAACTGAGAGTGCAATTCGACCCACGCGCACGTGGCAATATAGATGAATTCCTGGACACGCCCGTGCGTGCCCAAAGTGGTCGCCTGGTGCGCTTGCGAGATGTGGTGAACCCCATAGAAACACCCGGCTTAGATCGCATCTATCATCGCGAGGGACAGCGAGCGGCCACGGTACGTGCCAGCTTCACACCCGACTCTCCCCATACGGCACTCTCCTATGCCGCAATTTTGGAAAACGAAGTGTTGCCACGCTTCCAGGGGCTGGAGGGCGTCGAAATCCTGGTGGGGGGAGAAGCCGAAGATACTAAGGAAGTGACGGCCGAAATGGGCGCGGTAGGTGCTCTGGTTGTGATTGGCATCGGGGTGGTTATCTGGATCCTGCTCGGCTCATTGCTAGAGGCCTTGTTTGTCCTCATCGTCATCCCCTTCGCATTTGCCGGCGTGATTCTGGCTTTCTTTCTGCACGGCTTGGACCTGTCGATGACCGCCCTGCTTGGCGCCATCGGATTATCGGGCGTGGTGGTGAATGCATCCATCGTCATGTTAGATGCGATCCATAGGCGCTTGAAAGAGGAACGGGGTAAGAAACCACCGATACAGATCATGCAGGAAGCGGTTGTGTCCCGCTTGCGACCAATTATGGTAACCACCCTGACGACCTTATTTGGTGTGATGCCGACGGCCTATGGCATTGGGGGCTACGACACCATTGTCAGCCCGATGTCCATCGCCATAGGCTGGGGGTTGATGTTTTCAACGCTGGTGACCTTATTTGTGATTCCTGTGCTCTTTGCCGTGGCTCAGGACGTGAACTTCAAGCTGAATCGCGGCCATCCGGATGACCACTTCGACCGGCACGAATTGGAGAGCGCCCCAAGCAGCGCAGGTTAGTCCTTAGCACTGAGCGTGGCTGCATCTTTCGCGTTGATCGAAAGGTCGGGACTGCCGGAGTAAACAACCGCTGCGCTCCCTGACAGCTCACCTGCAAGATGCGCGGAGGCGTCAACAGCAATCTGCGCCTGACCTCTTGCGGTGATTGTGACCCACTGACTGCGCAGACCACCGGCATCAAGTTCCGCCCCACCAGAGGCTTGGATCGCGGTTCGAGAAGATTCACCGGTGACGAATACAGCAGCATTCCCGGCCACAAACATAGACAGTTGATCTGTGGAGACCTGTTCCAGCGCAATTTGCGAATCTCCAGAAGCTCGCACCTCTAGCTCGTCCATCTCCAGAGACTGTAGGGCGATCTGGGCGTCTCCGTAAGCCGCTATTCTTTGTATATAGACCGGCTTGGAAGAATCGATCTTAACTCGGCTATCACCGAGTAATTGCAGTGCGCCAAACTCGGGGCAGCTCAGCTTGACTTCCACAGGGACGGTGGAGCGGACGTTTAGTTTGCCATCGGTTTTCAGCTCGACAACCGATTCTGGCACTTCACTGGATTTGGTGAGCACAAGCTGTGGGCTGACATCAAAATTGAGCGTTGCGCTGACGTTGCCCGAGAAGCGCACATCAAAGCAGCTCTCTGCCGAAAGCATAACAACCCGCTGTTGATACGCCGCCTGCTCCCCACAACCTGCAATCCCAAAGCCCACGAGAACGGCAAAGATCAGACCACCACCGTTCACGTGGGCGAGATCTTGCACGCTAACCTAATATCTCATTCCACTGTGCAACTTCTGGCACGCTGGAGAGCAATGCTTCGGTGTCACCTTCAATGGTGATACTTTCTATGCTGTCGCCTTGAGCAATGGCGTTTACCACTTCCTGATCTGCATCAGATTGGACGGCACCAAAGATCGTATGCGCGTCATCCAACCAGGGAGTAGGCACATGGGTGATAAAGAACTGTGAACCATTGGTCCCCGGTCCTGCGTTTGCCATGGAAAGTTTACCCGGCGCATCGTGACGCAGAGAGGCATCGAACTCGTCTCCAAACTTGTACCCTGGACCACCTGTTCCCGTACCCTGAGGACAGCCACCCTGGATCATGAAATCGCTGATTACACGGTGAAAATTCAGCCCATTGTAATAACCGCGACCAGCCAGATTAACAAAGTTGGCAACGGTCATCGGCGTTTTTTCTGGATACAGATCAGCCTTGATGGTGCCTTTGCTTGTTTCAAATACTGCTACCAATGACATTAATTTCTCCTAGTTGTGTTTGTCATAGTTGTGTTTGTCATAAACTCTTCTTATTGCCACCCGCCTAATACAGCGCCCATCAGGATGCTGTAGGTCACACGATAACCTGCCTGTATCAGAAACAAGCGCATGCCCCAACCGCAAAACGCTGTATCCGAGGCCATGGCCGTGGCGATGAAGCCAATGCCCACCGCCAACCCTAAAATGGCACCGTCAATCGCACCGGCAATAGACAACGCACTGATACCCATCGCCAAGACCACCGCGGTTATCCCTGCGGTAAAAAAGCTGACGATAAATGGCATGGGGGTGGGCTCTATATCCTCTTCCGTCTTGCCGATGGCATTCATCCAGGCCTGACCAAATACTGGCCCATACCAGAGTCCGCCCAGCACAAACGCAAGCGCAGTGGCGACCAGTACCGCCCACCAGTTTGGAATATCCATATCGCCCCCTATCCGCTTACGTTAAGCGCAATGTTGTTCCCAAATGTGTCTTCAAAAACCAGTTTCTCGACCGGGCGTCGGGAAATAGCGCCATGTCCGCCGCGAATCGGATGGCCAATGGGCATGACGGCACAGGTATACCAATCTTCGGGAACCTGCAGAATTTTACGCATGGCATCTTCGTCGTAACACAACAACGTGGTCAAAGTGCAGCCGATGCCTTCACTCACACATGCGAGCATCGCATTCTGCAACGCCGGATAAACCGACCCACCCCCGACCACCGAGGGCCGTCCCAGATCACTGTCGGTGATGGCCATATGGTCGGGATTAAAACAGAACACCAGCAGCACAGGCGCTTCACCCATGTGTTCCCCTAGATAATCACAGGCGTCCAACATCCGTTCTCGCTTGGCCAGAGCCTCTCCATGCAGGCTTGCTAAACCTTTTCGTGCGTTTTTCCCGTAAACCGACCATTGCGGACGATAGAGGTCTCCAATCGCAGTGCGCAGGCTGGGATCACGAACCGCAACGATTCGCCAGGGTTGAACATTCCCGCCGCTGGGTGCCCAGGCCGCAGCCTGCAGTATTCGTTGCAGAACGTCGTCTGGGATCGGGTCTGGTTTTAATCTGCGCACTGCGCGCAGTGTGCTCATGGCTTCGTATAGTCTTACCGAGTTTTCGACGTCTGTGGTGTTCATATCCAGTTCCGAAGTGAGAGAATCCAGGTCAGCTGTTGCTGACCAGAAATTGTTCAAACTGCAGCATTGCAGCAGCGCGATCTTCACCCTCCTTCCATCGCTCTATGAAGGTTACGTTGGGTGCCGTTTCAGCAATCAGACGAGAACTGGATTGAGGGTGGTAGAGGTCATCGCCCATCAATACCAGCAGGGGTGTGGGACAACCGGCAACAAAGACCTCATCAACGTTGAACAAGACCTTGTCCCCACCGTACATGTTCTGCCTGAAGCTCTGCCAGGCATCTGCGGACGTGTCCGGACGCTCACTCATCAGCGGTTCGGCCCACTGATCAAACATGGCGTAAAACGCATCGGCATTGTTGTCTCTACCAATGGTCTGGAACAACGTAGCAGATTTAATTCGATCCACCGCAGCTGCGATCAGTCCCAAGCAATAGGGCCCACCGATACACATGCCTGCCACGTGGAACTGCTCAATGCCAAGATGAGACATTAAGCCCAACTGGTCTTGAGTGTAGGTGTCCCAGCCATCATCCGCGCTGACCGGCGCGGTGCTGTCCCCAGCATTACGTTGGTCCATGGCCACCACGGTAAAGCTGTTCTTCAGCTGATCGATGGGATTCCAGGGTGTTCCGCTCCAAAACCCGATTGCGGACTTCATCCCACCCGGCGCAATCAAAAGGAGGCTTTGTTCGGCATCGCCATGCACCTCATAGTTAATGTGCGCACCTTCGCGCTCATAAATTGGCATTACTTACCCCTCGGTTGGACCCTGTGTGTTCCCTTGGAATTCGCTTGTCTGAAAGTTTTCAGCGCAAATCGTTTGTGGTGTACGTTTTTCGCCCCGATCCATTCTCGTTCGGTGTCGTGGGGGCTGAATGAGCGGAACTGTAGCATAATACGTTCATGAGCATACCTATCATTGATCTGCAGAACTGCCATTCGCAAGAACTCTCCAATGCATGCCGCGACTTTGGATTTTTTGTCCTGCAGGGTCACGACTTAACGCCCGCCCTGCGCAGCCGGGCGATGTCGAAAATTCAGGCTTTTTTTGACCAACCCAAGTCCATAAAGAATCTGATTCGACGCAGTGATGCAAATTGCTGGGGCTACTTTGACAACGAGCTCACCAAAAACCGTCAGGATTGGAAAGAGATCCTGGACATCGGTGAAGTGGAGACCGAGGGTCCTATGGCTGGCGCAAATCCACAGTGGCCGGAGGATGCTGAATTTGTTGAGGCTGTGCAGGCTCTACGTCGGGTACTGCACGATACCTCCATCGAAGTGACCCGATTGGTTCTAAACACGTTTGACGCTGAAGTCGACTTGCGTGACGCGTTTGCCAAACACACCAGCTTTTTACGACTGAATTTCTACCCCCCGTGCCCGACACCCTACAATCCTCAGCAGCACGGTAGCGACGTGCGAGCGGGTGAATTGGGGATCAGTCATCACACTGATGCAGGCGCTATGACGGTGCTGGTTCAGGACGAACATCCTGGTCTGCAGGTGCAACACCGAGACCATTGGATAGATGTTCCTGCTCAGCCAGATGCGCTGATCATCAATATCGGTGACGTGGTCCAGGTCTGGTCCAACGATCTTTACCCAGCGCCGGTGCATCGCGTCCTGGCCAACGACTCATTCTCCCGAATTTCTGTTCCTTATTTCCTCAACCCGGCCTACGAATACAGCTATGCGCCACTGGTAAACCATCAAACGCCACGCTACAGCCCCATCAACTGGGGACATTTCCGCGCGGGCCGGAGTGCGGGAGACTATGCAGATAATGGCGCCGAAATTCAGATTTCTGATTTCAAAATTGCCTAAAAATCAGCACCTTGGTCTTGCAAACCGTCAGGTTTGACTGTTTCATAGGCACCTGAGATTTGTGAATATCGCGGAGGGCTGTCTATGCCTCGGCTTAAACATCCACTAAACGGTGCCATGTATACGGTAAGAGACGATGGTCACGTCGAAGTGGAAAATAACGGGCTCAAGGGTATTTTTTCCTGGGACGGACAACATCAGGAAGGATCACTCACCTACGCCGACCCGCATATGCTGGTCTGGCTGGCCGGACCCCAATTGCCCACCAACATCGAATCAGCTCGCAAACACCGCGGCTGAGGTATCGCTTGTACATATCAGGAATCAAGAAGTTAAGAAGTAATAAGGAATAGATTATGGCTACCACCGCCGAAGATCTGCGCTCCAAAGGGATCAGCTATCAGGATTTGTTGCGACAGGACGCCGTCCCGCCACCCGCAGTCTTGACCCTAGAAAGTCCTTATAACCAGGGTCTGACCTCCGTACCTGTCAGCCGGTATACCAGCCGTGAGTTTCATGATCGAGAGATGACCCATGTCTGGTCCAAGGTCTGGCAGATGGCCTGTCGAGAAGAAGAAATCCCTAAGGTTGGAGACTATATCGTCTACGATATCGGGCGCTTTTCCATCCTGGTCGTGCGCACCAAAGAGGGCATCAAAGCCCATCACAACGTGTGTCGACACCGCGGACGACGTCTCAAGGACTTTGATGGACATGCGGCAAATTTTATCTGCCCCTTTCACGGTTTTTCCTGGAACCTGGATGGTTCGTCGCGCAGCATCACGTCCGAATGGGACTTTCCCCATGTGGATAAAAAAGACTTTGCCTTAACCCCTGTCTTGGCGGACACCTGGGGCGGCTGGGTATTTATCAATATGGATGTCCAGGCCGAGTCACTGGCCGACTTCCTTGGCGACCTGCCAGATCATTTCAGTATCTGGGACCCTGAATCCCGATACATCGAAGCCCGGGTGGGAAAGGTCATGAAATGTAACTGGAAAGCTTGTCAGGAAGCATTTATGGAAGCTTTTCACGTCATTACCACACACCCGCAGCTCCTGGCCGGAATTGGTGATGAAAACACACAGTACGATGTCTGGGGCAATATGTCTCGCGCCATCACGCCCAACGGAACTCCAAGCCCACATATCAAATGGGATCCGACAGAACAGGATCTGTTAGAGGCGGTATCAATGCATGATTTGGACGATCCTGATATGCCGGCTTTACCCACCGGCATTAGAGCTCGCAGCGCCATGGCTGCTGGTATTCGCGCCAACACACAAAGCGTCGTTGGCGATGACGTGGTACTGAGTGATGCTGAACTGTCCGACAGCATCTACTACACGTTATTCCCTAACTTCCACCCCTGGGGCGGCATGAATCGTATCGTCTATCGCTTCAGACCCTGGCAAGACCGGCATGACCGCTGTCTGATGGAAACTTATTTTATGAGTCCGTTTACAGGCGAACGCCCCGACCCTGCACCGCTGCATCTATTAGATGAAGACGAACCGTGGACCAATGCGCCAGAGTTAGGGATGCTGGCCAAAGTATTCACGCAAGACACGTTTAACCTACCTCAGGTGCAAACCGGTCTGGAAGCTGCACAGTATGATGATGTCGTATTTGCCCGCTATCAGGAGACGAAGTTACGCCACTTTCATGATTTGTTAGGAGCATGGGTGGGCGCTTGAGCCCACCTTTCAGCGCTGACTTTTCCTAGATTGGATGCAGCTTAACCGGCATTTCGATAAAGCCGTGTACGAAATTTGAAGGGACCCGCACCGCCTCCCCGACCACTTCGATCATGTGAAAGCGTTTCTGGATCTCCTCCCAGAGGATCCGCAGCTGCATTTCTGCGAGTCGGTTACCCATACAGCGATGGACACCAAAACCGAAAGATAGGTGCTGGCGGGCGCGCGCGCGGTCTATGATGAACTCGTCCGGGCGTTCAATCGCACGCTCGTCACGGTTGCCTGATGCATACCACATCACCACCTTGTCACCCGCCTTAATCTGTTGCCCACCCAGTACGTAATCTTTAACCGCCGTTCGGCGCATGTGCGCTAAGGGTGTAACCCAACGGATGATTTCCGACACCATATTTGGAATGACTGCGGGGTTGTTGCGCAGCTTTGCGTACTCTCCCGGGTTTTCGTTGAGCGCCAGCACGCCACCGGTAATGGAGTTACGCGTTGTGTCGTTACCGCCTACAATCAAAAGCACCAGGTTACCCAGGTATTCCAATGGACCCATGTTCTTGGTCGCCTCGCCGTGGGCGAGCATGGTCACCAGATCTATACCTTGCTTTTCGCTGGGGTCCTGATGCTCTCGCTCTTTCCAAAGGCGGGTGAAATATTCCAGACATTCGTAGAGCTCTTCACGGCGCTGTTCCTCGGATTCAACGATGCCGGTTTCGGGGCTTCCCGTTGCAACGTCAGACCAGCGCGTGAGCTTGCGGCGGTCCTCAAACGGAAAATCAAAAAGCGTGGCCAACATCTGTGTGGTCAACTCAATTGAGACCGTATCTACCCAATCAAAGGTTTCACCAATTGGCAGCGAATCAAGAATACTTTGCACACGCGATCTTATTAACCCTTCCATATTCTTTAGGTTTGCCGGAGCGACAACACCCTGTACCGTTTTGCGCTGATCGTCGTGAACCGGCGGGTCCATGGCGATAAACATGGGAAGCGTAAAATCAGCATCCGGATCTTCAATAACAATGGCGGGATCAGATGAAAAAGTGTCCCAGTTCTGCTCCACTTCCATGATGTCAGCGTAGCGCGTAACCGACCAATAAGGTCCCGCTTCGCTGCTTTTACAAAAGTGCACCGGCGCTTCATTTCGCAGCCGCCGAAAGAATTCCCACTTTTGGTTCTGCGACCAAAGTCCTCGCTGGCTGACATCGATATCTTCCAGCGGAATAGACTTCGGATCAAAATCCAGCATATCCAGGGCGATGGCTTCACTCATTAGAACTGAAACTCCGGTAGGTTAATGACCAATCCATCCAGCTCGTCAGTAATTGCAACCTGACAGGCCAGACGGGAGTTCTCCTGTCGCTCGGGATTTAGATCGAGCATGGATTCTTCTGTTTCACCGGGCTCACCCACGGCGGTCACCCACTCCTGATCGACCATGACGTGACAGGTGGCACAGGAGCATTCGCCCCCGCAATCTGCATCGATACCGGGAACAAGATTGTCCAACGCGGCATTCATCAGCGACCCCCCGCTGGCCTCTACCTCATGTGTTGTGCCATCGTGCTCGATGAAAATTATTTTTGTCATGATCTCGTGTGTTCCTCTCTTTTTATCCTGAGTATCTTTATCCTGAGTATCTCTATCCTGAGTATTTACATCCCGAGTAGTTACTGAGCTTATTTGAGTATTTACCCCGGTATTCTCCCAAGTTTTTTAACCCAGTCTGATGCTGGCTATATAGTACTTATACTACTTTTCAGATGCGCATTTGTCAGTATTTGGTGAATTCTGACTTACCCCGCTAACGCATTGATTTTATTAGCTAATCCGACATCCTTATCGGTGACTGTGTTGCCCGCATCATGACTGGTCAAATAGATGGCAACCTTATTGTAAACGTTGCTCCAATTTGGATGGTGGTCGGCGCATTCGGCGAGCAACGCAACCTGGGACATAAAGCCGAACGCTTCAATGAAGTTTTCGAACTGCCACTCTCGATATAGCGCGTTTTGCCCATCTTTGGATTCGAAGGATTCCTTCAGAACCCAGCCCGCTGGCACTGCAAGTTCTGCCACTGTTTTTCCTTAAAACGCCGGATGCGGCAGGAACACCTGGAAATGACACCTTCGTGCCTGGACAGGTGTTTACCGCTAGGTTATTGGTGGAGCCAGGGAGGATCGAACTCCCGACCTCGTGAATGCCATTCACGCGCTCTCCCAGCTGAGCTATGGCCCCGAAAAAGAGCGGCAGATACTAGGTGTGCAGGCCAGATCTGTCAATGATGCTTCAAGTGTTCTAGGATTTTTGCACAAGATCCAAATCAAGTGCGGTATAGGCCTTGTCCAGGCGTTTTTTCTCTTTTCCGGAAACGCTGAAAACAGATAGCGCATCTCGCAGTCGCGCGCGGGAAAGATCGGCACCTAAAAAGGCCATGGAGTCGAACAGCGGCAAGGAAACTGCTTGGCCACTGATCGCAATAAAAAGCGGGTAAAGGAAGTCGCGGAATTTCATATCCATCGCGCCAGCCAATGTCTGACAAGTTTGCATCAACGTTTCCCCGTCCCACTGCCGCAAGGCATCAAAAGCAGCCAGGCTATGGTGTAAAACAAGCACCGCAGCATCCCGATCAAGTTTTTTGTGGAGGAAATCTTCCTCAGACAGTGTACGTCGAGCGCCAAGCAGGTAGCCAACCGCAGGTATCAGATCGGATAGCTTTTCAGTTCGCTCCTGGACCAAGGGGATCAATGTTTGCAACCGGTCGTCTTTCGACATCCAGCTGCTCACCACATCAGCAAACTCCTCGACGTTAAGTTTGCGTATGTATTGGCCATTCATCCAGGCCAGTTTTTCGATATCAAATACCGGACCTCGAACGGAAATGCGATCTGGATCGAACGCCTCAACCATGTCCTGAAGGGAAAAAATTTCCCGCTCATCCGGCATCGAATAACCCATAAGTGCAAGGTAGTTTAAAAGCGCCGGTGCCAGGAACCCTTCATCACGATAATAGGTCACACTGGTGGGATTTTTGCGCTTGGAAAGTTTGCTTTGATCAGGATTACGCAACAAAGGCAGGTGTACAAACTCAGGCTTTTGCCAGCCAAAATACTCATATAAAAGAATGTGTTTCGGAACCGAATTTATCCACTCCTCACCCCGCAAAATATGCGTGATGCCCATCAGATGGTCATCGACTACTACGGCAAAGTGATAGGTTGGCATCCCGTCTGCTTTGATCAGCACCTGCATGTCCACCTGCTCAAACGGAATGGAGATCTCTCCCCGCAGACGGTCGTGAAAAACACAATCACCCTGCCGGGGCACCTTGAGACGAATGACGTAAGGTTCACCAGCCTCTTTGCGCTGCGCCACTTCTTCAGTCGACAAACCCATGCACAAACCGTCGTAGCCGGTGGTTTGCTTAGCGGCTTGTTGCTGGGCACGCAATTCGTCCAATCTCTCTTTGGTACAGAAACAGTGAAAGGCATTGCCATCATCCAGCAGCTTCTGAATGTGGGCATCATAGATATCACGACGCTCGCTCTGCCGATACGGACCATGAGCGCCCCCATTATCTGGCCCTTCATCCCAAGACAGGCCAAGCCAGGTCAACGCATCCAAAATTGCTTGTTCGGATTGTTGTGTGCTCCGGGCCTGGTCGGTGTCTTCGATACGAAGCAAAAATTCGCCACCTTGAGATTTGGCAAATGCCCAGTTGAACAAGGCCATGTAAGCGGTACCCACATGTGGGTCACCGGTTGGCGAAGGCGCTATGCGTGTTCTTACGCTCAATTCTGCCCCCCGACAGCGCTGCGCTGAAAATAGATGGGCTTTGGTTAAAAGCCCATCTTGTCAACGTCTTGTGGAATCAGCGGGTATTTAATGCCCGCCATCTTTTGTGCAATCCGCACAACCTGGCAAGAATAGCCAAATTCATTGTCGTACCAGACATACAGAACCACACGGTTATCATTGACGATGGTTGCTTCACCATCAACGATACAGGCATGACGATTACCCACCAAGTCCGACGAAACGATATCCGGTGAAGTGGTGTAGTCAATCTGACGCTGTAAATCGCTGTGCAGACTGGTATGTCGTAGGAACCCACTCATCTCTTCAAGCGACGTGGAACGAGCTAAGGTCAGATTTAGTATCGCCAGGGATACGTTCGGCGTAGGCACCCTGATTGCATTGCCAGTCAGCTTTCCATCTAATTCGGGCATCAACCTAACAACTGCAGAGGAAGCGCCCGTTTCGGTAATCACCATGTTTAAAGGCGCACCCCGACCACGGCGGTTTTTCTTGTGGTAGTTGTCGATCAGATTCTGGTCGTTGGTGTAGGCATGCACCGTCTCCATGTGACCATGCTCGATCCCAAACTCCTCATTGATCGCTTTGAGTACCGGCACAATGGCGTTGGTTGTACAAGAAGCAGCAGCAATAATCTCATCATCGGCGGCTAACTCCTCTGAGTTAACGCCGGATACGATGTTCTTCATTGCGCCTTTGCCGGGTGCGGTTAGAACCACCTTGCCCGCACCCTTGGACTTCAGATGCTCACCCAGGCCATCCATGTCGCGCCAAGCGCCAGTGTTATCGATAATAATGGCGTTTTTTATCCCGTAGGATTCGTAATCCACTTCTGCTGGACTGCCAGCGTAGATGACGTGAATCACGTTGCCATTTGCGATGATGCAGGAATTTTCTTCATCCACACGCAGAGTCCCCTGAAAGCTTCCGTGGACAGAATCCCGTCGAAGCAAGCTCGCGCGCTTGATCAAGTCATCATCAGCACCTTTGCGCACTACAATAGCGCGGAGGCGCAATTGTTCCCCACTGCCAGTTTTCTCAACCAGAAGGCGAGTCAGCAAACGACCGATGCGACCAAAACCGTAGAGAACCACATCCTGAGGTTCGGGCAGCGGCGGCACATGCCGGCCAAGTACCTCTGAACATTCATTTTGTACAAACGTCTTAACGTCAAGGTCACCGTTTTCGTTTTCTTCCATGAATTTGGTGGCCAGTTTTCCTATATCGATATGGCTGGGGCCGAGATCCAATTCGTTCATGGCTTCAAGAATCGGAAAACTTTCAAATTCAGACAATTCATTCTGAGCGATCTGACGCACATACCGGTGAGTTTTCATCAGCGCGGTAACACTCTGGTTGTACATGGCTCGTCCGTAACAATAGGTCACGACGTTTTTGCGGTACAAACGACCGATCAACGGGATCATTGCTTCGGCTAACGCCTCTCGTTCTTTCCAATCAGGGAAGTAATCGTCCAGGGAAGGTAGTGCCACTTCAGGTCCTCTTCATGTTGGCAGTAGGAATTTGCGGCGCATTATAGGGTCTGTGCTGTCCTGAGCAACAAAATACGACACAAATTCGTTATGAAATTGTGAGTATAAACTTAATCTAAACAGCAGATTTTAGGTGTGATGCAGTACCCTGTCGCGATGTGAACCATCGCACTGCGTGCTTGCGTGAAACTTAGCGATAACTCTCGTTGATTGCCTTGAGCGCCTCACCACCTGGACAAAGGTCTGCTTCGTCCAATTCATTCAGAGGCTTACCCACCGTATCCAAAATTTCATGGCAATCCGACGCATCCGGGTCGACGTAGAGAAGTCCTGTCACAACCTCGCCTTCAGCTTGACGAGACTGAACATAACTCAGCGCACCAACTCGATCATGGGGATCATACCGATCATCAAGTTTGTACAGACGCAGGGTGGAGCCATCAGGCATCGCTACATCTTCGACGGCGCCTTCCTGATAGTCGGCTGTGATTTCTTCGTGGTCAGCGATGTAGTCCGCATTTACCACGTTCTGGCCATGGCCTCGAACATACTCATAACTCTTGGTCGAACCGGCATGATTGTTAAACGCAACACAAGGTGACACCACATCGATAAAGGACATACCTTTGTGCTGCAAGCCCGCCTTAATCAGCGGCACAAGTTGGTTCTTATCGCCTGAGAAGCTTCGTCCTACGAAGGTTGCCCCTAACTGCAGGGCCATACTTGCAAGATCAATCGGCTCATATAAATTCGGGACACCTTTTTTTGAGGTGGAGCCCTTGTCATTGGTCGCGGAAAACTGCCCCTTTGTCAGCCCGTAGGTTCCATTGTTGTCCACGATATACAACATGTTGATCCGCCGCCGGACGATATGAGCAAACTGCCCCATACCGATTGACGCACTGTCGCCATCACCGGAAACACCAATACAATAGAGTTCCCGGTTCGCCATGTTTGCGCCGGTCATCACCGATGGCATACGTCCGTGGACTGAGTTAAATCCATGAGATTTGCTCAAAAAATAGCTTGGCGTTTTCGAGGAACAGCCAATCCCGCTGACTTTTGCAAAGCGATGTGGGGGCAGCGACAGTTCAGCACACGCTTGAACAATCGCGGCGCTCACCGAATCATGGCCACATCCTGCACACAGGGTCGAAACCGCACCTTCATAATCTCTTCGGGTCAGGCCAATCTCATTGACAGAAAGCAGCGGATGATGTGCTTTTGGTTTTGCCACAAATGTCATGAGGAAACCTCCGTTAGACGCGCTAACTTGTTAGCCTGATAATATTCGGATATTGATTGGCGAATAAAGTCGGCCGAAATAGACAATCCCGCGTAGTAGGTAATTGGTATCAGCTTCGCGGGTGCAAACTCTTTTTCGTTGATCAGCAACTTGCGCATCTGCGCATCTCGATTCTGCTCGATCACAAATACCAGCTCATGTTCGTTCACAAACTGTTCAAGGTCTTCGTTAAATGGGAACGCTCGAATCCTACACGTATCCAGCGCGATCCCCTCTTCCGCCAATTGATCAATGGCCTCGGGTATTGGCAGGGCCGTGGTGCCAAAGTAGATTACCCCAACAGAATGTCCTTCCGAGGTTATTTCCGGTGCTGGCACCAACTGGGCAGCTGTCTCCCACTTAACCAGCAAACGCTCCATGTTTCGTTCATAGACTTCCGGCGATTCGGTATAGGCGGCAAACTCATCCCGCGAGGTTCCTCGGGTAAAGAACGCACCTTTTTCAGGATGCGTACCCGGTAAGGTACGGTAACCGATACCGTCTCCATCAACGTCCAGGTAACGCCCGAATACTTCCAGTTCGTCAAGGGCCTGAGCATCCAGCACTTTGCCCCGATCGTATCGACGATTGTCATCCCACTCGAAAGGTTCACTCAAATTGTCATTCATACCCAGTTCGAGATCGCTGAGTACGATGATCGGCGTTTGTAATCTGTCCGCTAAATCCAGCGCATCCACGGCAAAGTCAAAGCATTCCTTGGGAGTAGAAGGGAACAGGACCGGGTGTTTGGTGTCGCCGTGGGATGCATACGCCGCGGCCAGAATATCGCTCTGCTGCGTTCGCGTAGGCATTCCTGTAGATGGCCCGGAGCGTTGAATATCCCATAACACTGCGGGGATTTCTGCAAAGTAGGCCAGACCCAGGAACTCAGACATCAGTGATACGCCTGGGCCACTGGTGGCGGTAAACGCACGCGCCCCATTCCATCCCGCGCCAATCACAATACCAATCGCGGCCAGTTCATCCTCTGCCTGAATAAAGGCAAACCTCTTCTGACCGGTCTCGGGGTCCACCCGCAACTTATTGGCATGCTGTTCAAAAGCTTCCGCCACAGACGTGGATGGCGTGATTGGATACCATCCGCAAACGGTCGCGCCACCATAAACCGAGCCGAGCCCCGCGGCGGTGTTGCCGTCGACCATAATTCGATCACCCACGCGATCAGATCGCTTAACCTGAAGCGGTAGCGGTGCTTCAAGATAGTCGTACGCGTACTGGCGCCCGATCTCGAGGGTGCGGATGTTTGGCGCGATCAGTGCGTCTTTGCCTTTGTACTGCGTTGCCACCATGCCGGTGATCACATCAAATTCGATGTTGAGTAATCCGGCCAGCGCACCCAGGTAGGCGATGTTTTTGAACAGGCTGCGTTGTTTTGGGTCCGAAAACTCGGGCAGCAGCATGGTTGAGATGGGAATTCCAATCTCGATGATGTCATCTCGCTGCAGCGTTTTAGCCAAAGGTTTGGAGTTGTCATAAAGCAGGTAACCACCTGGTTTGACAGAAGCGACATCTTCTACCAGGGTCTCTGCATTCATCGCCACCATGATGTCGACGCCCTCGCGTCGACCAAGATAATCTTTTTCGCTGACGCGTACTTCAAACCAGGTGGGCAGGCCTTGAATGTTTGACGGAAAAATATTGCGGGTCGCTACCGGAATGCCCATGCGAAAAATAGCTTTTGCGAACATGCCGTTGGCACTGGCTGAGCCAGAACCATTCACGTTGGCAAAACGGATCACAAAGTCGTTATACGTCACAGACATAGGTAAGTATCGCTCTTATCTTTCAGCAAAGGATCCAAGCTGGGGCACATGAACAACCGATCGTTGCATATCCCAGGCATTGGTCGGGCAGCGCTCTGCGCAAAGGCCGCAGTGCAGGCAAACGTCTTCGTCTTTCACCATCACCCGCCCGGTTGGCAAGTCTTCAGAAACATAAAGATCCTGCTCGGTGTTCTGCGCCGGCACTTTCAAAACAAGACGCAGGCGTTCTTCTTCATCGTTCGGGGTGAACGTAATACAGTCCATGGGGCAGATGTCGACACACGCATCGCACTCGATACACAGGTTCTCGGTGAAGACAGTTTGTATGTCGCAGTTGAGGCATCGTTGTGCTTCTGCCGCACCCAGCTTCCGATCAAAGCCCAGTTCAACTTCCATGGTGACGTTGGTCAGCGCGGCCTTGTCTTCTACCAGAGGCACAAGATGCCGTTCAGCAGGATCATGTTCGGCATCGTAAGCCCATTCATGAACGCCCATCTTGGTCGAAATCAGATTGACTCCCTCGGGCGGGCGATCTTTTTTCAGATCTTTACCCTGGCAGAACAGGTGGATGCTGATGGCAGCTTGGTGGGCATGGGCTGAAGCCCAGATAATATTCTCTGGTCCAAAGGCACTGTCGCCACCAAAGAAAACTTTTGGATTGGTGGATTGAAAAGTGACCTCGTCTAGGACAGGACAATCCCATTTATCAAACTCCATTCCCAGATCTCGTTCAATCCAGGGGCAGTGATTGTCCTGACCGATGGCCATGAGGATATGGTCACATTCCATAAACACATCGGGTTCGCCTGTCGGCACATACTTCAAGCGACCATCCTGTTCTACAGGTTCCACACACTCGAACAACACACCTTTCAACTTACCGTCTTCATAAACAAACTCTTTGGGTGGACGGTTGTTGATAATCGGGATGCCTTCCCGCATCGCATCTTCTTTTTCCCACTCAGAGGCCTTCATCACATGGAAAGCGGATCGCACCACAACCGTTACCGACTCGGCACCAAGTCGCAACGACGTGCGGCAGCAATCCATGGCGGTATTACCACCACCCATGACAATCACTTTTCCTTCAATGGATTCGATATGGCCAAAGGCCACACTGGCCAACCAATCAATACCAATATGGATGTAGTCATCCACCTCAGCTCGACCGGGTAATTCCAGATCCCGCCCGCGTGGTGCACCTGTGCCAACAAAATAGGCGTCAAATTCCTGATCCAACATCGCTTTCATGCTGGTGATTTCTTCACCGAAGTGGCATACCACACCCATGTCCAGTATGCGGTCTACCTCTTCATCCAACACTTCAATCGGTAAGCGGAAGGCTGGAATCTGGCTGCGCATCATGCCACCGCCAAACGGGTCTTTCTCGAATAGATGTACTTCATAACCCAGCGGAAGCAGGTCCCTGGCCACGGCAAGAGATGCTGGCCCGGCGCCAATCAGAGCGACACGCTTACCATTCTTTTTAGCAGGTACTCGGGGCATGAAGGGCGTGACGTCACCTTTGTTGTCAGCTGCGACGCGTTTCAGGCGACATATGGCCACAGGCTGTTCTTCCGTCCTGACCCGCCTGCAGGCCGGTTCACAGGGCCGGTCACAGGTTCTACCCAACACGCCGGGAAAGACGTTGGAGTCCCAGTTCAGCATGTAGGCTTCGGTATAGCGTTCCTGGGCGATGAGTCGGATGTACTCAGGCACCGGCGTATGTGCCGGACAGGCCCATTGGCAATCCACTACTTTATGGAAGTAGTTGGGATCTTTTATATCTGTCGGTTGCATTTGATCCATAGGCTGCATAGATCACCACCCGCCCTCAAGCGGAGGTACACTCCTCCCAAAAAGACCCGATCACTTTAGCTTTTTATAGACACGTTGGCCAGCCTTCTGGGATTCTATTCACCGATAACTGATCTGTGATTCATGCCGCTGTGATAGGCCCTGCAGCCGGATTTTCCATCACCCTACGCGAAACTTATTCACAAACTATCCACAGGCATCCAGTTGAACTGTTGCAACACGTCGGTGCCGAGCAATCCATCCATCCCAGGCAGTTCAGTGGGGAGTCTTAAGACCCTCAAGTTGGAGACTTGTTGCCCTTGGACAAAAAATACGGGTAACACGTAGATCTCGGTTTCAACCGGCCCGCCAGCGGTGCGGACACTGACATTTCGACCGGTCGGTGTTGCTCCAAGTTGGCGCAGCGCCCTTCGGGACAGTGAGGTGACGTTTGCACCGGTATCTACCAACAGCTCAAAAGTATCTACTCCATCAGGTTGCGCCGCGATGCTGGCAATGAGCTGGCCACCGCGTGTTTCAAAACCCGGGCCTGTTCTGGCTTGAGATATCAACCGAGCAAGCTCATCAAGC
Source organism: Pseudomonadota bacterium (assembly GCA_039028095.1). Taxonomy (GTDB): domain Bacteria; phylum Pseudomonadota; class Gammaproteobacteria; order Pseudomonadales; family Azotimanducaceae; genus UBA4421. The sequence continues at coordinate 118,361 of JBCCIU010000007.1, read as the reverse complement.
GCCGATTGGGCTATGTCAGTTGTCCCCGTTTCTGCCAGCAGTCTGCTTGATTCATCAAGACGACCGGCGAGATAGAGGCTGTTTGCCCACTCGTAGCGATAGGCATCACTCACCGTAAAACGCTGACTCACGTACTGCCAGAAATCGACGAGTTCGGCGTGTGCCTTACGCTGTTTCAGCGGATTTGTGATGTTGGTAATGATTCGATCCGCTTCTCGTTTGGCCTGGGCAACCTGGTCATCGGGAAACCCCCCGCCCATCACCTGAAGCAGTGAATCCAATGCGGCGTCCTGTAACCCTTCAAGTAGTTTCAAGTCTGCGAGCAGAAAATAGCTGCGTACATCGTCAGGACGGTTGCCGCTGTAAAGACTGAGCATACGGCGCATCGCCAACGCATCATATTTATTCACGTTCTGGCGGATTGTCTCGATCAACAGATCCGCGTCCGCAGGTGTAATACGCTCACCTTCGGTTTGAAGCCAGGCAGCGGCTTGATACCACTGTTGAGCGGCCAACATCGCTGAGAAAGAAGTTGGTTGTGCTACTCCGGGCGAGGCTTTGTCAGACCCGCCTGCTTTCGGCTGCTCTGGAATTTGAATCTGGGGTGCGGTTTCACCCAGATCCAAGCGAGACTCGGTATACCAGACACCCAGTCCAAAACCCGACGCGATCAGTGCGCAACCGAGAAGAATCGGCCTCAGCTTTCCAACCCAATTACCCACCGCAGGCCTCGATGCTCAGAATATCTTCACAAAACCCAACGACATTCATCTAGAATACTCCCGCATTCAGACCCACCGCCAATTATTAGATTTTCGTAGCTTAAGACGTGACTGCAAGTCCTAATTTACTCCCTGACCCACTTCCGCTCCCGCCACGTTCAGGTGACCGACTGTACTGGGATTCTCTACACGGCTGCGCGGACGCCGCTGCGATCTGCGAACTGTCCCACAAAGAAGCGGCATTGGTGTTGCTGGTCACAAAAGATTCGGCCAGTGCCACGCGTTTTAACGGAGCGCTGGAATTTTTTGGAGCACCTGCGGTACTGCACTTCCCTGATTGGGAGACGCTGCCCTACGACGCTTTTTCTCCGCATCAGGACATCATTTCCGAAAGGCTGCGAACCCTTACCGGCTTAAGTCAACATACCAAAGGTGTGCTGACAGTCCCCGTTGCCACCCTGCTTCAAAAAATAGCGCCGGTGAGCTTCCTTGCTGGGTCTACGTTTGAGTTTAAGGTCGGCCATACTCTAGACACCCAAGTGCAACGTCAGGTTCTGATTGACGCAGGCTATTTAAGCGTGGATACGGTCACCGAACGAGGGCAATTTGCAGTGCGCGGTTCGGTGATGGATATTTACCCGATGGGCGCCGAACACCCGATTCGAGTTGATCTGTTTGATGACGAAATAGACACTTTGCGAACCTTCGACCCAGATAGCCAACGGACCATCGAACGTATCGATGAGCTTTCGATTCTCCCAGCCAAAGAATTCCCTTTTGACGCGGACGCAATACGTCATTTCAGGGACCGTTGGCATCACACTTTTGATGTGGACGTGCGTCGCTGCAGCGTCTACCAGGATGTCTCTGACGCGATCACGCCCAACGGCATAGAGTACTACCTGCCCTTCTTCTTCCCGGAGCTGGATACGCTATTCAGCTACCTGCCGCAAAATGTGCTGGTGGTGGTTGAACATGGGGTCAGCGATGCGGCCATCCATCATCTGCAGGAGGTGAACACGCGCTACGAGTCGCTAAGGCACGACATTGAACGACCCATCTTGCCCCCGGATCGTCTTTTTTTGCAGCCTGAAGCTTTAAACGCTCACCTCAATACCTACCGTCAGATCCATCTCTCTGCCCAGGGCGATGAAAACACCTCACACAAACATCGCGCGCCCATGGCGAGTCAACCGCTGCCTGACCTGCTGATTCACTCTGGTTCTCGTGAAGGTTCAGCTGACCTTGCAGCCTTTGCCAACCAAAACAACACCAACATTTTGTTTGTCGCTGAATCCCAAGGTCGACGGGAAGTTTTTGATGAGATGCTACGCAAATCCGGCGTACACGCGACGGTGGTTGACGGCTACCCAGAATATCTGCAACAGACAGGGCATTGCATCACCGTCGGCGATCTACACACTGGATTGATCTGGGATGATCTGATCATCATCACCGAGGCGGATGTGCTGGGTACCCGCAGTTCGGACGAAGCGGTTAACCGCAGCACACGCATCATCGACCCGGATCAGATCGTCAGAAACCTGACCGAGCTGTCTATTGGCGCGCCTGTGGTACACGTGGAACATGGCGTCGGTCGTTACCAGGGATTGCAGTCGTTAACCATAGACGGGGATTCGCACGAATTTTTGATGCTCTCCTACGCGGATGACGACAAATTGTATGTACCCGTTACCGCTCTGCACCTGATCAGTCGCTATTCGGGCAGCGATGAAGAGCATGCGCCGTTGCACCGGCTGGGTTCTGACCAATGGGAAAAAGCAAAACGCAAAGCCGCCGAAAAAGTTGTAGATGTCGCCGCTGAGCTATTGGATGTGTATGCCCGGCGAGAACTCAAAACCTCCCATCGGTTCACGATTAACGAGGAAGAGTACAGAAACTTTTCCGCCGAGTTTCCTTTTGAGGTCACAGAAGATCAACAAACGGCGATCGCGGATGTGCTGGCAGATATGACAACCATCCGTGCCATGGATCGCTTGGTGTGCGGGGATGTGGGCTTTGGAAAGACCGAAGTGGCTATGCGCGCGGCTTTTGTGGCGGTCCAAGGTGGGAAACAGGTCGCCCTACTCGTCCCAACCACATTGCTGGCGCAACAACACTACGACACCTTGCGAGATCGCTTTGCCAACTGGCCCATCTCCATCGAGTCGGTGAGTCGTCTGCGCTCACCGGCCGAGATCGAAGACATCCAGGGCCGCCTGCGCAGCGGCAAAGTCGATATCATAGTCGGCACACACAAGCTGCTGTCAGACAGCATTACGTTTAAGGATCTGGGCCTTGTCATCATCGACGAGGAACATCGCTTTGGTGTCCGACAGAAGGAAAAATTGAAAACTCTGCGCGCTGAAGTGGATGTGCTGACGCTCACGGCAACGCCAATCCCCCGCACCTTAAACATGGCGATGAGCGGCATCCGGGATCTATCCATCATAGCCACCCCCCCGGCCAAGCGCTTATCGATCAAGACCTTTGTCCAAGAGTCACAACAGTCTCAGATAAAAGAAGCCATCAGTCGAGAGCTACTCCGTGGCGGACAAGTTTTTTATCTGCACAACGAAGTGCGCTCCATCCAGGCGACCGCAGACAAGCTGACGGCGCTCATTCCGGAAGCCAGAATTGGCATCGGCCATGGCCAGATGCCAAAGCGCGAGCTGGAAACCGTGATGTCAGACTTTTATCACCGACGACTGAATGTCCTGGTCTGTACAACAATCATAGAAACGGGCATCGACATTCCGAATGCTAATACCATCATCATCGAACGCGCAGACAAGTTTGGACTTGCGCAATTGCACCAGCTGCGTGGCAGAGTTGGGCGCAGTCATCGACAGGCCTATGCCTATCTGCTCACGCCGCATCCAAAAGCCCTAACACGAGATGCCCAAAAGCGCCTGGAGGCCATAGAGGCCGCAGGCGATCTTGGCGTGGGCTTTACGTTGGCCACCCACGACATGGAGATTCGCGGCGCTGGGGAACTGCTCGGCGACGATCAATCCGGCCAAATCGAATCGGTCGGATTTTCAATGTATATGGACTTGTTGGAACGGGCGATTAACACCATCAAGGCAGGTCACGTGCCAGATCCGGAGACGCCGCTCGAACCCGTCAGCCAAGAGGTTAACCTGCACGCGGCAACGTTAATCCCAGAGGACTATCTACCCGATGTCCATACGCGACTGATCCTCTATAAGCGTATTGCAAACGCCGCGACCGAAACGGCTTTGGACGAACTGCAGGTGGAGATCATCGATCGATTTGGTCTCTTGCCACCGCCTCTGAAGCGGTTGTTTGCGGTCACGGAATTGAAAATTAAAAGTCAGTCCATGGGCATTTTGAAACTGGACATCGGCGAGCAACGCGGTAAGGTTGAGTTTAATCCCCAGACTCAGATCGACCCCATCAACATCATCCAATTGGTACAGAATGAACCCAACACCTACCGAATGGATGGTGCGACTACGCTAAGAACCACGGCAAATCTTTTGAGCTTTGAGGAGCGGGTGAATTTTGCCCAAGCGCTCCTGGCGAGGCTTACGCTACAGCCACAACCAGCGGCGGCATCTTCGTAAAATGAATGCAAATTACCCGGTATTCGGGGCAAAGTCAGGACGGGCCCAAACTTTTAGAACGTCGGTGAAGGTCCTGTTAGTGGTGCTCATCGCAGCCTTTTCAAACACCCCGCTAGCACAGGTTTCGCCAGAATTACCAGATGATCCCGAGGACTTGTTTGAACATCGCTGGTTCACGATCGAATTGATCGTCTTTGAGCGTTTGGCGGTGTTAGACCTGAACAATGATGAAACCCTCAGTAGATCAAAACCTCGCAGCTGGCCTGAAAATCTGAGCATGTTGTCCAAGACTGCCTTGCCTACCTATCAAATCGCCTCGCCTGCCGGAGACAGTCCGGGCACCGCCGCGAGACAAAAGTCCATCGGGGTCAGCCCCATCAGGCACAACCTGAATCGACAGAACACGCCTTGGTTGGAAGATGGATTCTCTCTAGACCTGGAAATCGCCTACGAGTTGTTGGATGCACACGCAGCGGAGTGTTTCGGATATCCACTGCTTGAGCGGGCCGATCCGATTCATCCAAGCTTGCTGCCGCTTTCACCGGTGCAGGCCTATGCGAACCGGTTGTTAGCGCCTTTGTTGCCCGGTGGTGTTAAATCTGTCATGCAAAACTATGCAGTAGATCTGACCGACGCACTCTTTTCGGCCCAGGCGGCCTTGCAAGATTTGCAACCGAACTCGGGCCAAAATAGCCTTGACAAGAAGCTAAACGATCTCGATCCAAGTGCACTGTCGCAACAGCCAGACATAGCGCCGGAACCCGAACCGTGGCTGACAGCATTCAACACCCTGCGGCAACAGGCAGACGAATTTGAGGCAGAGCTCATCGCGACAAGCTTCATGAATCTGTCCGACTATCAGCTCACAGATGCGGTGAAGGCCATCAATAGGCGGTCGGCGCTTCGACCCGTATTGCACAAACGCTGGACTCAACCGGTCCCCGAGCGTTCTTCACCCATACCGTTGATGATTGAGACGCCACTAACCCCTGGTGATGGCATGACCACACGCGGTCATGCAAAAATCTCGGGTTACCTTGATGTGACAGTGCAACGATACCTACATGTGTCTTCCAGAATCTGGTACCAATCAGACACCCTGGGACAAAGACCGGTTTTGCTGGGTTTACAAACTGATCAAGCGGCGTCCGGACGGGAAACCGGCGATAATCATCTGGAGCGAGATAGCGTGAATGATGTGGCATCGTATTTCGAACTCAATGAAAGCCGGCGCATGCGCAGCGAAGAGTTGCACTACCTTGATCATCCCAAGTTCGGAGTCATCATTAGAATTGACCCGCTGGTCATTCCCGACCCTCTCGCCACTGCTTTCACTGAAACCAAGCGCCTGTTAGACGAGGCACCTTAAGCGAAGTACGCTGGGTGATCATGGGATATGGTACAAATCTGGGAGATTCGCTCCGTATCCATCAACGTCAAACCCACAGCCGAGTAAAACGCCGCTTTCTTTAACAAACACCGATTCAGGCACTGCCGCGTCGATGAGCTCTTTACCGTGTGAAACCATCGCCACACAGGCAAATTCGTCAACGCCGGCGGTGGCCAAAGTTGCCGCCAGTTCGTTCATGCGTTGCTGACCGTCAAAACACCCCGCAAGCAACACCACCGGCCGAGGCAACCCCGTTGCATCGCTCGGCGCATCAAAATCAATCAGGTCAACATACTGCATTACAAAAGCCAAACGTCTCAATAACATACCGACCAACACCGTCCCACTGCCATTACAACCCAGCAGCAGCGGGTTTTCATCTTGCCACCGCAGCGTCAGGCGGATTGCGAGCTGATCCAGGTAAAAGTCGATTTCCGTGCTTGAAGCAACCTGGTTGGCCTGACGAAGTTGCTTCCTGACGTGCTGAGGTAGCAACGCGCTGTCGAGATAGGCACTGAGTGCAGACTGCACGACGGCAATGCCTACCCGTTGGGTAGAGCGTCCTGCGGGCCGCTATCCGGCTCAGGCTTCAAGTGTAGCGTTCTGGTGGGAAACGCAATTTCTGCATTGTGCTGATCAATGATGTTCGAGATTTTTAACAGGACATCTTGTTTGATGTTATGAAATTCGGTCCAAACTGTGGTTTTGGTAAAGCAATAAACAAAAAAGTCCACGGAGGACGGACCAAACTCTACAAAATTAACCATCAAGGTCTGCGAGGTGTCGATATCATTGTGTGCCTGCAGCATCGCTTCAACATCCCTCACCACCGCTTCCATGACCTGAATATCGTCGTAGCGAATTCCGATGGTTTCATAGATCCGTCGATTCTGCATCCGAGACGGGTTTTCTACCGCTAGACTGGTAAAGACAGAATTGGGAACGTACAGGGGGCGCTTGTCAAATGTGCGTATCCTGGTCAATCGCCAACCAATTTCCTCAACGGTGCCTTCAATATTTCGGTCAGGACTTCGAATCCAATCGCCAACTGAGAACGGGCGATCCATAAAAATCATCAGCGCGCCAAAAAAGTTCGCCAGCAGATCTCTTGCGGCAAACCCGATTGCGATACCTCCGATACCCCCAAACGCCAAAGCCCCGGATACCGAAATGCCGAAGGCCTGCAATACCAACAAAATGCCGGTGATGATCACCGAGGCACGCAGCAGTTTACCAACCGCACGCGCCGTGGTTTGATCCACTTCCTTCGCGCGGTAGCCCGCTTCGATCACGTGCTGCTCTATGAACTTGATGAAACGCAGCGCAAACCAGATGAGTAGCCAAACGATGGTCACATCGCGCAAGGTTGGGACATACGCAAAGATATCCGAATCTGTGTGCGAGCCGGCTATTTCAGCCGCGAAAGTGGTCCCGATCACCCAGATCCCAAACCCGAGCGGCCTGCGCGCAGCGGCGAGCAGCGCATCATCATAAAGGTTGTGGGTTTTTTCCAATTGGCGAGCCAGGCGATCAAAAAAGAGCTTTGCCACCAAACGCACACCTGCGGTGACGATCATCACCAGAAATACATTGGCTTGCCAGCCATATTCCGTCATCAGCGCTTGTAGAGAATCGATCATGGTTAGAAAAATCTAGTCAGTTCCAATTGAATGTAGTCTTCCCTGCCCAACCAGGACGATTTAAATTCGCGTTGCGTCAACGAGGGGATCAGTAACGAATCCCGGTAGGATTCACCTCCAGCAAAACCACGTCCTTCAAGGGAGAAAAGCCAATCCTGCCCAATGCGATGGCTTCCTTCAATACTGAATATAAGCTCATCCGTATCCAGATCCGTGATCAGGCCAACCAGCATCTGCGTATCTGCATAGTTGTTGAGCGCGAACCTTCCACCAATCACAAGATCATTCTCAAACAGCGTGTTAAACGCATTGTCACCGCGATCGTCATACAAGTACTCTAGCACCAATCCTACGTCTGCTGCGCTATTACCGAGACTATAAAAGGTGCGCTCCACACCGGCATTGGCCGCATAGTAGCTGGGCCCAAAGCCCTCCCGATGTAGTCCTTCGAACTTCAATATCCAGTTCCCCAGGATCGCCTGTGCATCCAGGCCGCTTTGTTCGATCTGAAAGTAGTGCGGCACCAATTTATCTTCAAGATCGTTGACCGGAACCAGGTTAAAGGTCGGGTCTCTGCTGGTCCCCGAAAAATGGTGTAGCCCGAATTCCACAGGACCTAGAGAATGGGACCATCGTAGCGCCCAATCCACATGTTTATCTCCCGCTCCGGATTCATAAGTAGCCTGGCTGCTGATTCTTAATGGGTGCCGCAGCCGGCCATTTTCGCCGGGAAAGGTCCGTTCGCGAAAACCGGTCAAAATATAAGCGTCCAGCAGACCCCATTCACCCACCACCGATCCGTGTACCATGGGCTGTCCTAACTTATCCTCGCCATCAATGTTTTCCACAAGATCAGTCTGATTGATAATGTCGATCAGATGGTGAAACTCCGTGACACCCCAGAACACCCTTTTTGCGCCTACGTGCAAGTCCCAATTAGATCCCACCAACGTGTAGTAGAGCTCCCGAACATCTGCGTGACTGCGACGATGATCCTGGGTGTCATAGCGAAAAAACGGGTTAAACGTAATACTGGAGGCCTCGTCGTCCCAGCCATAATAAAGCTCAAACTCCAGGCTCAAACTGGCCTCTGCCTGGGATTGTTCAGCGACGCCTGATTGGGCGAAGAGTCGATTTTGTAAACCCAGCTCCCAATCGAATTCAAAACGCCCGCTGGCTCCAGCATGTGTCATCGCATCCGTTGCGGTTCCGGATATTGCCACGGGGGTTGCAGGGATGATTCGCTCTATTTCTCGTGTGGTGCCAGCATTTGATTCTCGTGCCACCTCATCCTGCGCAGGGATAACAATCTCTTCTACTGGGCTTCGAATTACACGCCAATATTCAATCCCTTCAAGCCTCACCCTGGTCATCAGATTACGCAGCTGGTGATCCGGTAGCGGTGCGGAAATGACCCTATGAAGGACGCGGGAGCCGTCCTGAATAAGTTCCACATCCAGCGAAATGCCAAACAAAGCGGTGAGTTTTCCAGCCCAATTAACGGCGTTTTCCTGACGCACAAAACTACCAAAAGCAAGATGAATCAGCGCTTGCGACGACGCCGATCCGCCTGCCTGGTCTTGGGTTTGACCATCTGTTTGACCATCTGTTTGACCGTTTGTTACGCCTTCCGTTTGAGCGAGTGCCTGCAGTGGCGTCAGGACATAAAACGCAGCGACGAATATCGCAGGAAGCAACCACCAGCGCATCGTCTAGCGTGTCCTGCGCAATGCCGCGACGCTGAAATCTCGGCGGGCTTGTAGACCCGTGCCGAATCGAAACTCACCCCAATTCAGGCGCGTAACCCGGCCGGTTTGCTGGTTGGTCATGGTCAGTAGGTGAGGTTTCCAGAGCTGAGAAAAGTAGTGTCGGTAGTCCTCTAACGTGAGGGTTTTGAGCAATTCCCCTTGCTCGTCAAAGTAGTTTACCTTCAACGTGCGAAAATAATCGGTATCTACCCAGAAGGTTTCTTTGCTGTACCCCGTGCCTTGAGCTTTCGCCCGCCGCTCTACGACGTAACACGTGAGTTCGCCACAAGCCTCAATCTCAAGCAGCTGATAGCTATATTTCTCAACCACTGGAACAGATAAATCTTCGTAGCTGAACTCGCTTTGCACAAACGAACCCGATTTATTGCGCGTGGTAATCTTTTTTACGCGCTTAAAAGCCGGTAAATACAACCATTGATCATCGTCTTTGTCTGCATAGGTGTGCGTTAACAGGGCCGTGCCTCGAATAGGCGCAGGTTGCTCGAACACCACCAGAACTTGATCTCCGTTAACCTGCTCAAGCTGTTGGATTCGCAAGCGACGCTGCACAGGTGCGCCCTGGGGCTTGCGCTGCAACAGCATCTCCAAATTGACCTCAAAATCTAAATAGTTCGAATTGTGGCGTGCATCAATCGCCTGAAAAACAGCATAACCTGTGTCAAGCAGAGCATTCGTGTGCTCGGTATTAACCGCGGCATAGCCGCTCACTGGGACTGCGCCCAAAACGTTGACCACAATTGAGGCGAAGATTGCCCCCATCGCCGAAAAGGCACCACGTAACGGCTTGCCGACCGTGCGCAAGTTAGGGGAGATCACCGATACGCACTCAGTCAGCATCAACCAGATATGTTTACCCCAAACCTGCAGTGTGAATGCATGCCTGGGTCTAATTCGTTTTTTCATCCTACTTCAAAATAGTGTCGCTGGATGTTGGTTATCCAGGGCGTTAGAACGCGGAACATCGAACTTGCCCGCGCGGGATCACGGAGAACGCCCTACTACCCATAGCCTACTACCCATAGCCTGCTACCCATAGCCTGCTACCCATAGCCTACTACCCATAGATAGTCAGGCGCGCATGGTAAGGGATGAAAAAAACCTGTGCAAATATACACTTCACTGTATATACTGACAGTCAACTGTATATTTGAACAGGAATTTCTCTATGCAGAATGCTTCTCTGACTTCCCGGCAGGCTCAGGTTCTTGACCTGATAAAACGCCATATCAATGAAACCGGCTACCCGCCCACACGTGCAGATATTGCCTTGGAGCTGGGTTTTAAGTCACCGAACGCAGCGGAAGAACACCTCAAAGCGTTAGCACGCAAAGGTGCCATCGAAATTATTCCAGGCACCTCTCGCGGGATCAGACTTCCGGAATTAGCTGAACCAGGATTGCCGCTGGTGGGACGCGTCGCAGCGGGCAACCCCATCCTGGCAGAAGAGAACATAGAGGATCGAGTAGACCTGCCCGCAGGATTCTTCCAACCCAGAGCAGACTATCTGCTGCGCGTAAGAGGCGACAGTATGGTCGATGCCGGCATTCTGGACGGTGACCTTTTGGCGGTTCACAAGACCCAGCAGGCCACCAACGGGCAAATTGTTGTTGCGCGGATAGAAGATGAGGTGACTGTAAAAAGGTTCCAACGTACCCGCCGCAGAAACCAGATACTTTTACTCCCTGAGAACAAAGACTACCAACCTATCGAAGTCGACCTGGCATCCCAGGCCTTTGCAATCGAAGGCCTATCGGTCGGAGTTATACGCCAGCAGATCTAAATGTAATCCCCATTCTCCTCCTGCTGGTTCTTGCGGTGGGGGCATCTGTCCAACCTTGCCCTCACCGCCTTTCTTATCGCGTAACGACCAGACCACCCAAGCGATGCCCTAGTCTTCTGACGGTTTAGCTGCCGACTTAGCTTTAGTTTGTGTCTTTCGCTTTGCAGTCTTGCTTTTGGCCTTGGCCTTCGCTTTGGCTTTAGGCTTTGGCGCGGGAATGACCTCTTCCCATTTTCCATCATTGTAGAACGCCTTCCACCCAGTGGCCTTGCCGTCTATCTCCGACTGCACATATTGCTCTTTTGTTTTTCGGCTATAGCGAATGAGGGCAGGATTGCCATCAGGATCCTGTTCGGGCGCATCAACCAGATAAGAAAACTTAGGATCTAACTCGTTGGCGTGCGGTTTAATTTCCAAAACCTTGGGTGCACGGGTTTCACGATGCTTGGGGAATTGTGAGGCAGCAAGAAAAATACCCGATGCGCCATCACGCAACAGGTAGTAATCGTCGACTTTCTCGCAGCGCAGCTCCGGCATGGGGACCGGATCTGCTTTTGGCGGGGCAGGCTCTCCGCTGCGCAGTAATTTGCGTGTGTTTTTACACTCCAAACAGCCAAAATATTTGCCGAATCGCCCTGATTTAAGCTGCATTTCGGCACCGCACTTATCACATTCAAGCACCGGGCCGTCATAACCCTTAATTTTGAATTGACCTTTTTCGATCTCAAATCCAGCGCAGTCAGGATTGTTTCCGCAGATATGCAGCTTGCGATCCTCATCGATCAAATAGCTCAGCATATTGCTGCCGCACTTGGGGCAGTTATGCATCCGGCGTAACAATTTGGATTCGCCCTCATCGTCTTCGTCAACATCGACCACTTCGTCGCCTGGGATGAGGTTAACCGTTGTGGTACAGCGTTCTTTCGGCTTCAGTCCATAACCAGAACAGCCCAGAAAAACGCCGGTGGACCCCGTACGAATCTGCAGATGTCTCCCGCAGGTGCTGCACTCGACATCTGTATCCGTGGGTTCGTTTGGACGCATTCCGCCATCAGCATCTTTCGCCACGTCCAGCTTATTGGAGAAATCCCCATAAAACTCATCAAGCACTGATTGCCAACGCGTATCTCCTTCAGCGATTTGGTCCAATTGACGTTCCATAGATGCGGTAAACCCATAGTCCATCAAGTCTGAAAAGTTCTCAGTCAGACGATCGGTGACCAGTTCGCCGATCTTCTCGGCATGGAAACGTCTATTGGCCAGGGTGACATAGCCACGGTCCTGGATGGTTGAGATAATCGCTGCATAGGTCGACGGTCGGCCGATGCCCAGCTTTTCGAGCTCCCGCACCAGACTCGCCTCGCCAAATCTCGGCGGTGGCTTGGTGAAGTGCTGTACGCCTTCAACCTCCTGTAGCTTCAACACTTCCCCCTCCGCCACATCCGGCAGCGGGGTTTCCTCATCTTTACGTCCAGCCGGTGGCTGCACCCTGGTATAGCCATCAAATTGCAAAATACGCCCCCGCACGCGCAATTCAAACTCACCAGCGGAGAGAGTAATTGACGTACTAAGGTACCTGGCATCGGTCATCTGGCAGGCTACAAACTGCCGCCAGATAAGGTCGTATAAACGAACCGCATCATCATCCACACCGGTCAGGTGATCTTTTGTAGTGCCCACATTGGACGGTCGAATCGCCTCGTGCGCTTCCTGAGCATCATCCTTACTGGTGTATTTGCGCGGAGCATCGGGCAAGTAGTCATCACCATATTCGGATTGAATGTGACCGCGACACGCCTCGACCGCCTCGCTGCTGAGGTTAGTTGAGTCGGTACGCATATAGGTGATGTATCCAGCCTCGTAGAGGCGCTGAGCCATCGTCATGGTTTTTTTCACGGAGAACGACAATCGAGTGCTGGCCGCCTGCTGTAGCGTAGACGTGATAAAAGGTGCGTTGGGGCGTGTTTTGGTAGGACGGTCGTCACGCTTCGACACAACGTATTCGGCTTGGCGCAATTGCTCCAGCGCCGCATTGGTAATCTCTTCACTATTGGGCCGGAAGTTTTCGCCATTATGTCTTGAAACCTGAAAGCGCACGCTATCCTCAGCGGATTCACCTTCTCGGAATACGTCAGCAAACGCCTCCCAATACTCCTCAGGCACAAAAGCCCGAATTTCACGCTCGCGTTCAACGATCAGCTTGACTGCAACACTTTGCACTCGCCCGGCAGACAAACCCCTGGCCACCTTGGACCACAACAGTGGAGAGAGCTCAAATCCAACAACCCGATCAAGAAATCTTCGAGCCTGCTGGGCATGCACCTGGTCCATGTCAAGCTCACCCGGCTCTTCAAAAGCCTCCTGAATCGCCTTACGGGTGATTTCATTAAATACCACCCTTCGATAACGATCCGGTTCGCCGCCAATGGTTTCCTTGAGGTGCCAGGCGATGGCCTCTCCTTCTCGATCCAGATCAGTCGCCAGGTATACTGCTTCGGCGTTTCCAGCCAATTTCTTCAGCTCATCAACAACTTTTTCTTTGCCGGGTAATACCTCGTAGGTGGCGCTCCAATTCTTGTCCGGGTTTACGCCCATGCGGCGCACCAATTGATCTCGGGCACGCTTCTTTTTATAGGCTTCCCGCTTCGCTGGGGATAGCGCTTTGGTTTTGGCAGCTTCCGCAGCTCGGGCTTTAGGGTCTACAGCACGACCCGAAGTCGGTAGATCCCTGATGTGACCCACGCTGGATTTAACGATGTATTCTTTGCCAAGATACTTGTTAATTGTTCGCGCTTTAGCGGGGGATTCAACGATAACGAGTGATCGGGCCATAGTGCTCCAGGCGATTTATTGACATCGATATTCAACAGATGCTCTGTATATCAACTCACTCCAGCAATATGCCGGATTGCGCGGTTTATAGGCGCGATAACTGGGTCTGTCAAGAAATGCCTAAAAAAGATGTGAAAAATTTTGACTAAACAAATCCTTTTCGACAAAAATTTTTACAATCAACCGTTCATATGCCGATTCAACAGCGCTTCGAGTTGCTCTCCAATTGACGAGATCTGATCCACGACCTCAGATTCTGCCGTTGAGCGCTCCAGCCAGAGGCAGGCGATGTATTTGTTGTTGATTTCCACCGCCAAGGTGTCGCTGGGAAATCGAGCGATCAGCGCCAGGAGTTGCGATTCTAGGTCCGGATCTCCCAGGACATCAGCACCGGCTCCACCAGCACTTCCACCACCACTGTCTTGAGGCTCATCACCCACCTGTTCACGACCCGGGTTTGCTTGACCGTAGGCCCAACCCTCGATGGCAGGCACGATCGGTATGGTTGGATTGTCCGGCACTTTAAGCAGCTGCAGATCTTTCAAAGGTGGCAAATTGGCACGGATGGGCCGCTCATAGGCCACACAGTTGATGCTTGGATCTAATCGCTCACCCGCTGCGTTAACCCGCTCAGATAACTCAGGTGCAAGATTAGGAACGCACGTCATGCGCACGCCCAGTCCCTGCTGTCTGGCCGCCTGGCGCAAGTTCATGAGTCTTTTGTCTTTGGCACTCGGGAGTAGATATAACACCGGACCGACAGCCACGATTAACACCAGCGCAATGATCACCCAGGTCATACCCACCTCTAACTAGCACGACCGTCTCCAGGCCGTTTTTTTTAGAACAATCAATCCGGAAAATTATGAAGGATACGCCTGCATCCTGGCTAGAGATAAAGCCTTGAGCAGCCCGATACTTCGTTGTATCTTCGCCGGAAGTGAGAGACCGATAAGGTGATATCTGATGGCCGGTTATCAAAACATAATGCTTGCCGTTGATCTAACAGAGGAATCTAACGAGGTTGCCGATAGAGCAATGGCCATGGCCGAGCGCTTTCAAGCCACCATCCATCTTGTCCACGTGATTGAACCGCTGAGCCTTGCCTACGGCGGTGACGTGCCGATGGATCTATCCTCGGTTCAAGATCAGATCCAGGAGCAAGCCAAGTCTCATTTGAGCGAGTTTGCAGCGCGTCTGGGCATACCTGCAGAACATCAACATCTCATATTCGGGCGTCCAGAAAGTGAAATCCAAAGGGTTGCCAATGAGTTTGAGGCAGACCTCATTGTCGTTGGCAGTCACGGCCGACACGGGCTCGCTCTGCTACTGGGTTCCACCGCCAATGGTGTTTTGCACGGCGCCACCTGTGACGTTCTGGCCGTAAGGGTTGGTGATCAGAACTAATCGACCCACCGTCCGCTACTTTGGGAAGACCTGCTATCCCGGTTCAACGCCCAGGGTCGACAGACTCCTTGGCGCAGCCGCGCTTAGCTTTCTGCTTGGCATAGCAGCAATGCAAGTGTCGGCTCAAACGGACCAATTCGATCAGCGAAACCTGTTCAAACAGGCACGAGAGAACATTCAGCTTGGCCGAATCAGCGCTTTTAAGCAGAACAAGAAAGCGCTGCAGTATTATCTACTCTATCCCTACCTGGAATATTATGATCTAAACCGACGCATCAGCTCCGTCTCGGCCAGAGAGATCAATGCCTTCCGCGAGGAAAATCCAACGCTACCCGTCAGCGACATTGTCTATCGGCGGTGGCTGATAAAGCTGGGCCAGAACGGCAAGTGGGACCAGCTGGAAACTTTCTATGAGCCATCGACAGATGCGCGATTGCAATGCTATTACTTAAGAGCTGTCTACCGCTCTGGTGAAAGAAACAAGGCACTCAGCCAAACCGCTCCGCTTTGGACCCAACCCACTTCACAACCTGAGGCCTGTGATCCTTTGTTCGATGTTTGGCGGAACAGTCGTTTTTTTACAGAGGATGTGGCGTGGCAGAGAATCACCGCCGCCGTCTCTGCAAACGAGATCACGTTGGCTCGTTATCTTCTGCGCTACCTATCCGGCCACAATCGAGTGGCCGGGGATGCATTGGTCGCCCTACACCGCTCACCTTCGCGGATCACTAACTACGCCCGCTACATCCTCGATTCCAAGCGCATGCGCTATGCACTTGCGCACGGACTCAATCGATTGGCGACACGGGACCCGGAAAAAGCACTTAACGCCTGGCAGCGTTATCGCAAGTCACACACGTTTGACAACACGACGGCGGCCTTACTCAGCCAGAAGATTGCTGCGGAAATAGCCCTGGAGATTGGTAACTTTCCACCACTAGACGAGATCCACCAGGCAGAATTCCAGCTCGCTCTGGCCAAGGCTGCAATCCACAACCAAAACTGGGCTGAGCTTGAACAATGGATATCAGCATTGCCCTCCATTGAACGCGACAAAAACCAGTGGCGCTATTGGCACTCCCAAGCGCGTTTGATGCAGGACAAAAAACCGTCTGAAGACTTCCGAGCACTGGCGCAGGAACGTCATTATTACGGTTTTTTGGCCGCGAGACTGATTGGTCTGCCCGGCCAGTTGAATGCCGCGAACGAACGGTATGATCCTCTGCAGGCTAACCGGGTGCGGCAAAATCCCCATTTGCGCAGGGCACTGGAGCTTTTTGCAGTGGGAGATGACCTCAATGGACGCCGGGAATGGTTTGCCGGTCTACGAGGCCTGTCCCCTAACGAACAGGCGATTGCAGCAGCTTTGGCACAAGAAGCCGGTATGGTCAACTTAGCGATTCGTAGCGCTAATACTGCAGATGCGACGGATCACCTGCACCTACGATTCCCGCTGGCTCACGAACCCGCATTTCGCTTTGCCAGCCTGAGCAGTGGCTTACCCCCAGCAACGCTCTTTGCAATTTCGAGACAAGAATCCGCATTGCAGGCCAATGCGCGCTCGACCGCGGACGCAAGAGGATTGATGCAGCTTTTGCCAAGCACGGCAAAACTGGTTGCTCGTCGTGCTAAGCGGCCAGTACCCACCGCAGATGATCTGTACGATCCAAACACCAACATCACTCTGGGTTCATATCACCTGGCATGGCTGGGTCGACGTTACCAAGGACAATTCCCTTTGGTGGCCGCTGCATACAACGCTGGTGAGCACCGGGTGGATCGCTGGATCAAGAATCGCCAGGACATGCCCATGGACGTATGGATAGAGACCATACCGTTCCGTGAAACCCGCAATTACGTGAAAAACGTTCTGGCGTTTCGACATGTTTACGCACAAAGATTGAACGCACCAATTCCCATACTGACTGCCCAGGAACTCACCGTTCGTGAACAAAAGTAACTTAGGGCTCATCGATATTTGCGTCAATTTATTCAACGGCCAGTTCAGACATGATATCGAATCCGTACTTGAGCGGGCTGCCGAGGCTGATGTCGTCGGCGCCGTACTGACCGCCTCTGACCTGGATACTTCGAAACGAGGTATCGAATTCTGCAGCCACCAATCGAAAGATCATAGGAGCAGGCCGGCCTGCCTCACTACCGCGGGTATCCACCCGCATGATGCATCATTGCAAGGCGATGATGCCTTACCTGCTGCATGGCAGACAGAACTAGAGGGGCTAATCAAAAATGACGAGGTCTGTGCGGTCGGTGAAACGGGCTTGGACTTTTATCGTAACTTTGTGCCAAGGCAAGATCAGATTGAGGTCTTTGAAGCTCAGATTGAGATGTCTGTGAATTCAGGCAAACCGATGTTTGTCCACGATCGCGAATCCGACGGGACAGTCCTGGAGATGCTGTCGCGTCAAAAAAATTTACCCGCCACAGTCATCCATTGCTTTACCGGTTCACAACAAGAACTAGAAGCGTACATCGATGCGGACTTCTATATTGGGATTACCGGTTGGATAACCGACCCAATCAGAGGGCTTGAACTTTATGAACTGGTCAAGCTGATTCCCCAGGAGCGCTTACTGATAGAAACCGACGCTCCGTTCCTTAAGCCCAAGAACACACCTCCCCAACTCCACACACAGTGGGGTTTGGGCTCAAAATTCAAGCAACGTTGCGAGCCCGCCCACCTGGGTTATGTCGCACAAACCGTTGCTGATGCCCGTGACCAGGAGGTTGATCACGTCATTGCCCAAACAACCCGAAATGCCAGCCGGCTGTTTGGCTTTAACCTATCCCTCGACTGAGCCATTCGCCAAGCGGCTCGCTTTCCAAAGGACCGGTATAACGCTGGAACGAAGCACCGGACCCAAACCCCAGTACCGGGATCAGTTCTCCGTAACTCGCCAACAACCCTTCGTCATAGGCCACGTCTACAACCTGCAATTGGTATCCGGCAGCCTCTGGCAGGCTCAGCAAGATATCCAACAGTCGTTCGCACAAACCGCATCCACTGGTGCTGTATAAGGTCAGGACAGTCATCCACCCCTCTGGACTTTTTGTTAACATGGCCCAATGCAATTTACCCTAAGACTGGGAGATCCCCAAAGCACAATACATTACCCCCTCCCAATTCACGGTGGTGCGGATTGGGAGAGCCGATCAGCGCCTCCCAACGCAAGCACAGGTAATGACAAGGAATTTGTCTCTACCACATCACTGCAATTACCTGAAATTCCGCCAGACCACATTGTTGTGCCGAGCTATTGCCAACATGCCTCGAAGTACCAGTTTGAGTTTTCCCTCGCAACCGATCAGGCACTTTGCCACCTTCACCCTTTCCCAACGCCACAATCCTATGAGCCACCTGCGACCAATGCTGAAACTGTCACCCCTAAAATTGATTGTTGGCACTCAAAAACCAAAATCAGTGGCGCCAAGTTAAGACTTTGGGTCACCGGTGATCGCCCGCCAACCTCAGCGTCCCACCTGATCACCATCACAGTGCGACCTCTAGAATTAAATGAGCCATTCAAATTACAGACAGATGCCTGCTTGCCCAGCGAGCGCACGACCTTGTATTCCCAGATGCAGGCAGACGCCAGCATCGCTAACCGTATTTGCTCACCAACCGCGTTGGCCATGGCAATGTCCTACTGGGCACCCAAGCCAAACTGGCAACACACCGTCGAAGCCTGTTACGACCCCTATACAAGAGCTTATGGTGCCTGGCCGCTGGCAGTAATGTGTGCAGCAGCACATGAGCGTATGGCTGCCGTTGAGGCATTCAGCGATTGGGCAAGCGCGGCGTCCTTGCTGGAGGCCGGACTCCCCTTTGTGGCCAGTATTCGATGGAAAGACGGCGAGCTCGACGGCGCACCAAGACAACACAGCGCTGGACATCTTGTCGTAGTGAGAGGTAGCGATCTTAACAACGACAAAGTTCACGTCCTGGACCCCGCTGCGGCCAGTACAGAAGAAGTGGTTCGAGAATATCCGGCCGAACAGTTTTCTAAAGCCTGGCTTGGATATCGCGGTGCGGCCTATATCATTGGTCCACCCCAACCGTCACATTCGCCCCACTGAAATGCACATTCGTCTGCTGATTCGCTTCACCCTTCTCGCCATCGGTTTCGCCCTCACAACCTATGGCATACTGGGTTGGCATCAGCTTGGTTTTGCGGTTGACTTCTCTATTAGAGACCCGCAAAGGTATGGCCTGCATCCTATCTACATGTTGATTCTTGGGCTTGCCCTCATACCCCCGTCCGTATGGGAAATATTTGTGTTTGAGACTGCCAAAGAACAAGATACCCTGCGGGACAGCAAAGGCCATGATCAATCGCCATGACATTAAATATTAATCCGCGGTTGGCCCGGCCATTAGACACCATAAAATACCGAGACGGCGCAAATACAACCATCGCCGCAGACAGATAGCAGTGATCGAATCCAAGCTTGAAAATAAGTTGATTGACGATGTGGGGCCATCAGAACAACCAAACTCCATCGCCCGAGACCAAACCACCTACATCCGCAAAATCACGCGTGCAGACGAGAGCGAGTTTGTCGATCTGATGAAACACAGCGCCGAACTGCACGAACCTTGGATCAGCCCGCCCACCAACCGAACCTTATACAGACACTATATGCAAAGACTGGCCACACCCGACCATGAAGGGTTGGCGATTTGCAGAACGTCCGATCAGCGTATCGTTGGCGCGGTAAACATCAACAGCATCGTCCGAGGTTCATTCCTGAGCGCATCTCTTGGCTACTATGTAGGAGCGGAATTCCAGGGCCAGGGATACATGAAGTCTGGCCTGACACAGGTCGTAAATTACGCAACCCAAACCTTAGGACTGCATCGCCTGGAGGCAAATATTCAACCCGAGAACGTTCGCAGTCAAAAGCTCGTAGAGCGATGCGGCTTCGTCAAGGAAGGGTATTCAAAAAACTTCCTCTACATCAATGGCGAATGGCGCGATCATGTTCGCTGGTGTTTTATTGCTGACCGCACCTCGCTAAGGCCCAATTAGCAAAGTAGCCAGATTAACCTGCACATTTTGAAGATAAAACATGCCCGATAATCCAACCTCTTTAAATGTTGCCGTATTGATGGGCGGCCAATCTGCTGAAGCGGACGTTTCCAGAAATTCAGCCGCCCAGGTCAGCGATGCATTGATCACCGCAGATCACCAAGTCGAGCTGATCGAACTGGATGCTGCGTTTGTTGAACGACTGATCAAAGTCAAACCAGATGTGGTGTTTCCCGCCTTGCACGGACCACCCGGCGAAGACGGTACCGTACAGGGCTGTCTGGAGATGTTGAACCTGCCCTATGTGGGGAGTGGTGTGCACGGGTCTGCGGTAGCCATGGACAAAGCCATTGCCAAACACTTGTTTCGCACCGCTGACCTGCCCGTTGCAGACGAACTGGTGGTAAAAGCAACCGACAATTTGGACCAAGCCACCGAAGCCATCACCGAACGCCTGGGTGGTCAAGTGGTGATAAAACCCACAAGTCAGGGCTCAGCAATTGGCGTGACACTACTACCCAACGGCGGAGACCTTCACACCGAGCTTGAGAAAGCGCTGCAATTCGGTCCAGCGCTGGTTGAGCCTTATATCCTGGGCAAAGAGATAACCGTTGGCGTTCTGGATAACGACGAAGGCAGCATGCCGCACCCGGTGATCGAAATCCGTACAGCCTTGGGCGAGTGGTATGACTACACAAACAGATATGCTACGGGCAAAAGTGAGCACATTATTCCTGCGGATTTACCGGAAAATACAAACGTCTCGCTGCAACAAATTGCCGTTAAGGCACATCAGGTGTTGGGTTTGAGGGACCTTTCCCGAGCGGATTTCCTGGTTACTGACAACAATGATATTTATCTACTCGAAGTGAACTCATTACCGGGCATGACCCCAACCAGTCTGTATCCCGATGGCGCAGCCCACATCGGTTTTGACTTTGTAGCGCTGATGGATTATCTGGTTAGACGAGCTTTCTCCCGAACCTGATCAGACCAGGTCCTGTCCATAAGAAGAAAGGTATAAGGGGACGGTTGCACCAATCAACCTCGCGCTGTCCTGCTGTTGGAACTTCTCTTGAGCCACGTCTACCAAATTTTTGTGCAACTTTCCGAGCTCGGCAAGACTCGCAAGAAGGCCGTGATTGGCATTTCCACCGATGCTTGGTCCAGCCTGCCCGTACCCTGGAGCTCGGCCGACTGAGAGCTGCTGATAAGTCGATGTTGCAGTGATGCTTTCAGTGACGTTCAGGTTCAGAGAGAAGGCACTCAGCACGGCTGGGTCAGCACCCAGCGCTAAGGCATGATCAACATAAGCACCATCCTCGGATCCAAGGAATTGGCTCACCGTGGCCTCAACTTTTTCGAGCAAACCATCGATGGCGGCGCGCTCTTCTGCGTTGAGATCCCCTTCAATACGCAGCTGTACTCTACTTGCGGTCTCTTCGGTCGACTCTTGCAGGGTAGCCTGCTGCAGGTTGGTGCGAACAGTCCCGCTGAAATAGGATTGCGAGCGATCGAAATCATAACGAATAGAAACTTTGTCTCCCTCCGCTGTGGTCAGCGCCAGATCGAGATCGACCTGCTGATCAACTTCGTATTGAGTTGATCTGGTCTCAATATCGCGAACTCGCACACCATTGTCGCCGCGGTCGGGCGTGTCATAAAGACTCGGGGGTTGGCCGAGCGTACCGCGTTGGGCGACTTGGATACCCGCTGCTGATAAACCTGCCAAAGATGGGAAACTGACGCTCATGTGTCCTTAAGCTCCACAATGTATATCGAGGTTGGCCTAGAGGACATCGGCTGGCGAAAAAGAAACTTGAGTGCTGAAAACGACCTGTGCCGACAAGAAGAAAAAAAAGGCGCAAAGAGTGACTCAGTGCGCCTTTTACCTGTTCTTAAGGGTACATCCGGCACCCCTCAGATCATGTTTTACCGACCTATAAGTCGTATCCCCGTTCGTTGTGAGAGACCAGATCAAGGCCTTCGACCTCTTCGTCTTCATCCACACGATTACCGACCAGGACGTCGGTTACCTTGAGTAGAACAAAGGTGACAATGGCGGTGTAAGCGACTGTTGCGATCACGCCTACGGCTTGAACACCAAGCTGGGAGACTATGTTGATATCCTCCTGTCCGCTGAACACGCCAAGCGCGCTGCTTGCAAATACAGCAGTCAACAATGTACCCAGGATACCGCCGACACCGTGCACGGGAAAAACATCCAGAGAATCGTCTATTTTTAAGCTGCGTTTGATGTAGTTGGTTGCGGCAAAACAGACGATCCCGGCGGAAATCCCAATGATCAATGCCCCGGCAGGACCAACAAAACCCGAGGCCGGAGTGATGGTTCCCAAGCCAGCTACCATGCCAGTCACGGCGCCCAATGCGGAGGGTTTGCCGTACTTAACCCACTCTGCGCACATCCAGGTGAACGCGCCCGCAGCGGCAGAAATGTGGGTGACCAGCATCGCCATGGCTGCATCACCATTCGCAGCCAGTGCACTTCCGCCGTTAAAACCAAACCATCCAACCCATAACATACCGGCACCGATGATGGTCAGCGTCATATTGTGTGGTGGCATCGCCTGGCTGGGAAAACCGCGACGATTACCGAGCACAACCGCAGCCACCAGAGCGGCAACACCCGCCGTGATATGCACTACCGTCCCGCCGGCGAAGTCCATCACGCCTCGATCACCAAGCTGGGATAACCAGCCGCCGCCCCAAACCCAATGGCATATGGGCGCATACACCAGCAATAACCAGGCTGCGCTGAAAATCATCACTGCAGAAAAGCGCATGCGTTCGGCAAACCCGCCTACAATCAACGCGGGTGTAATAATGGCAAAAGTCATTTGGAACAGCGCAAACGAGCTTTCCGGTATGGTGCCACTCAGCGTGCCTTCACCAATGTTTCCCAGCAGGAAATTACCCAATCCACCCACAAAAGCGTTCGCCGCACCACCGTCTCCAAAGGCGAGCGAATAACCGGCGACCAGCCATAAAATCGACATCAAGCAGGTTATGGCAAAACACTGCAGAAGTACGCTCAAGACATTTTTACTTCTCACCAATCCGCCATAAAAGAGAGACAGTCCCGGAATGGTCATGAACAGCACCAATGCGGTGGCGGTTAAGATCCAGGCCGTATCCCCTGTTTCAAGGCCATCTGCATAAGCAGGCAGCGCTATAAGTGTCAGCAGACCAGCGAGTCCCGCTGCAAATTTTTTTGATTGCATGTGTTTAATCCCCTGATAGATGCATCGCTCAGGTCGCATTATTTCGGATCAACCCAATAAATGCCACATTTTTGTGCAATACCCAACGCGAAGTAAAAAATTCGTTTCAACTATTTGATCAAGTCTTTCCGAAAAGCACCATAATGGTGCAATACAGGCGTGATGTTGTAGGCATGGTGGTGAACATGACAGAAGTTAGCCGATGATCGGGATACCAATGACCTTCTTAAAAGGGGCTAGGAAATTTTCCTAAATTCAATCACACGATTATCCGCACCCACGGTCAACTCGAATCGACCGCAAACCCCTTCATGGGAGACATGGGCACGTAGCTGGCTAAGAGGGAAGCGGATCAGCAAGCCGCCCTCTTCTCGTACCTGAACATCCTGGGCTGCACCTGCATAGTAGTGGGCGAGTTTTTCTTTGCTCAGAGACAGGCTGAACGTGAAGCGGCGCGGCTGTGAAGATACGGACGGCATGTAAAAAGTATAGACGCAAAACGATACACCAAGTGTAGACCCGGCTGGACCTTGTTGCCGAGACCGCTACAATACCGCGTCCCGTCATGCTTGGAACTACATGAACACTAGTGCATCTCAGTCATCGTTCAGCGTCATCAATGAGGCCAGAACACATTTGACTCAACGAATCATTGGTCAATCTGCGCTTATCGATCGTTTGCTTATGGCACTGCTGTGCGGCGGTCACCTCCTGGTCGAGGGCGCACCAGGTCTCGCAAAAACCCGGGCCATCAAAGAATTGGCACAAGTAATCGAGGGTGATTTTCATCGTATTCAGTTCACGCCTGACCTGTTGCCGAGTGATGTAACGGGTACAGAAATTTATCGACCTGAAGACGGCAGTTTTAAATTTCAACCAGGCCCTATCTTCCACAATTTGATTCTGGCGGATGAGATTAACCGTGCACCGGCCAAGGTCCAATCGGCCTTGCTGGAAGCTATGGCAGAACATCAGGTCAGCGTCGGGAGAGAAACCTACCCGTTGGCCGATTTGTTTATGGTTATGGCAACTCAAAATCCCATCGAACAAGAAGGCACCTACCCATTACCCGAAGCACAACTTGATCGTTTTCTTATGCATCTTGTGGTGGACTACCCCGACGCAGAGGCTGAAGCCGAGATCCTTCGTCTGGTGCGCAATGAAGCGGGCGTGCCCCCTGGAGCGCCAGCGCAACAAATAAGTCAGACCACGCTGTTCGCAGCGCGCAAAGAAATCTTAAATCTGCATATGGCAGACCAGGTTGAGGAATATCTTGTTGCTCTTGTGATGGCCACAAGAACAGCGCCTGAATCCTTGGCGAAATGGATCGATTACGGCGCAAGCCCGCGCGCGACGATCAGTCTGGATGTTTGCGCCAGAGCTCATGCGTGGCTTAATCATCAGGACTTTGTGAGCCCTGCGGATGTTCAAAGTGTGGCCCACGATGTACTGAGGCACAGACTGATACTGACTTTTGAGGCAGACGCGCAAGGCGTTAGTTCTGACCATGTGATCGATGAACTTCTCAACAGTGTGCCCGTACCGTAGGCCAGACTGGACCCAGAACCAAAACAACTGTGAGCAGCACATCCACCACTCAAGCAAGTCCCACCCCCAGAGCCTCCGGACAGGCTGTGCTGACGGGCGTATACGTGAATCTGGATCAGCTGCTTGGTTTGCGTCACAAACAATATCAATCCCTGAACGCGCAGAGCCGAATCGTCGGCAATCGCGCGGGCCAAAAACTCTCCAAAGTTAAGGGGCGTGGCGTCGACTTCACCGAAGTGCGGCCATACCAACCGGGTGATGATGTGCGCACGATGGATTGGCGGGTTACCGCGCGCAAAAACAAACCCCATACCAAAGTATTTCGAGAGGAGCGTGAGCGTCCAGTTCTAATCGCGCTAGACCAAACTCAAAACATGTTTTTTGGGTCCAAAGTCAGGCTTAAGTCGGTTGCCGCAGCGGAAATTGCAACGAGGATCGCTTGGGCAAATCTTGCTGCGGGCGATCGGATTGGCGGTATCGTTTTTGGCAATAACGTTCAGCTTGTTCACAAACCCGTCAGATCAACCAAATCTGTGGCCCGCTTGCTCAATACAATTTGCGACCAGAATAACACGCTGCACCGTCACGATTCTGATCACCCTGCGGTGAGTCGCGATGTTATTTTTCAGAGCGTACAGGATGGCCTACTGCAGCTGCGGCGACTTTGCAAAACAAACTACCGAGTCTTTGTGATCAGTGACTTTTCGTTTCCAAGTGAATTCTGGGGAGAACACCTGCACCAACTGGCCAGATCCAACGAGGTATTTATGGTGCATATCAATGACCCCCTGGATGCAGACCTGCCGCCGGCCGATCACTACGCCGTCAGCGACGGTCAATCCAGATTGCAGTTTTACACCGGCGAATCTGGACTACGTACCCGCTACCAAAAGCGCTACGCTCACCATCTGAAGGAACTGCAAGCCCTTTGCGCACACGATGCGATGCGCTTCCAGAGCGTTTCAACAGACGACGTTAATCTGGACCGGTTGCATTGGGTGTGACATGGAAAGTGACCCTCTACAACAGTTAAGAGACGTACACATGCCCCCCGATCCTAGCTGGTGGCCTCCTGCAGTAGGCTGGTGGATATTGGCTGTGCTTGTTGTGATCGCGCTATGCTGGGCAATTATGATTGTCATAAACGCCTATCGGGCGCGACGCCCATTGCGACTTGCACGCGCTCAGCACGCGGTGCTTTACGCAAACCTCGGTCAGGCCAGCCCCCTGGCTTATGTAGCCCAAACCAATGAGTTGCTCAAACGATTGCTGGTGCATGCGCTGGGTCGAACACACTACTCGCCGCTATCCGGCGAGGATTGGCTGAAAGTTCTGGACCAGGAGAGCAACTCAATACAGTTCTCAAGTGGTCCCGGCGCGATATTAGGACACGCGCGATTCGCGCGGCAGCCAGATTTTGATGCCCAAGCTTTACACGGCTGTGTTAGTGACCTGCTTCGCAGCGTTAAGGTGAATCATGATTGAGTGGCTTTGGCCTGTCGCCTTTTTGCTGATACCACTACCGTTTTTTTTCAGACGGTACAGCCGTCAGCGTGAGGCGGGGCGGGCTGCGCTCTCGGTACCTACCACCAGTATTTTTTCTGAAGTCATCATGGATCGCGAGAAATCTACTCAGTCGTCCATATGGAAACTTGCGATGTTGTGGCTGGCCTGGTGCCTTCTGGTCACCGCAATCGCGCGCCCCCAATGGACGGGAGAGCCCATCACATTACCGACCTCCGGGCGAGATCTGATGTTAGCCGTGGACATTTCCGGCAGTATGGCAACCGAGGACATGCAGGCAAACGGAGAAGCTTATGATCGCTTGTCCATCGTCAAAGCCGTCGTCACCAATTTTGTTGATGCTCGCCAGGGTGACCGGGTCGGCTTAATCCTGTTTGGCACCAATGCTTACCTGCAAGCACCGCTCACATTTGATCTGAAAAGTGTCAATCGTCTGTTGTTCGAGGCACCCATCGGTATCGCGGGAGGTAAAACGGCGATTGGTGATGCGATTGGACTGGCCGTTAAACGGCTACGCCAAAGACCTCAAGAAGACAAAATACTCATACTTCTGACCGACGGCGCCAACAACGTGGGTGAAGTAGAGCCGGTTAAGGCAGCGGAACTTGCCGCCTTTGATGGCATCAAAATATACACCATCGGGGTGGGTGCAGACGAGATGCGCATGCCTAGCTTCGGCTTTCTCGGGTCCCGCATCACAAACCCTTCAGCAGACCTGGATGAAGAAACGCTTGAGGCGGTTGCGCAGACGACCGACGGAAAGTACTTCAGAGCCAGGGACACCCAGGGATTGCAGGAAATTTACGCATTGATCGACGAACTGGAACCTATAGATCAAGATCCAGAAACCTACCGGCCGATTCAGGCCTTGTATTTCTGGCCTTTGGGCCTTGCCCTGCTGATATTTTCTATCTTACTCATCTCTCAGATTTTGCCGTCACCTCGAACGTCGATCAGGACACATGCAGATGCTTGAAGACTTTCATTTCCTTCGACCCGAATGGCTTCTTGCGATTGTTCCCGGCGTGCTGCTGATCTGGTACTGGTTACAAAGAACACAATCAGACAGCGGCTGGCAACAGGCTGTGGATGCACAATTGCTTTCCGCTCTGATGGATGAAACGCACAAAACCAGTCACCGCTGGCTGGGACGACTGCTGATGGCGGGCGTCGTACTCGGTTGTGCCGCAATCGCAGGTCCAGCGTGGGAAAAGCTGCCGCAAAATGTTGAACAACGTAACGATGCGCTTGTGATTGTTATGGACCTGTCTCTATCCATGCTCGCCCAGGATGTGCAACCGTCGCGCGTGGAGCGTGCCAGGCAGAAAATAACTGATGTATTGCGTCTGCGCGATGAAGGACTCACCGGATTAGTGGCCTACGCGGGGGATGCACATTCGGTTGTACCGCTGACAGATGACGTAGGGACCATAGAAAATCTGTTAGCCGCCTTGGGACCCGAGATGATGCCGGTACCCGGCTCCAATCCCGACCACGCGCTGGAGATCGCACACGAGCTTTTCACCAACAGTGGATTGCTACAGGGCCGTATTTTGATTGTGACCGACGGCATTGACTCGATTAACAGCGTTACACGGCATCGTAATCAAGCGTTCCCAATATCAATCATCGGCATTGGCACCACGCAGGGGGGCACCATCCCACTGGACAAATTACGCCAACCGGGAAAAGTCCTGTTGACCCAGGAAGGTAACCAGGTTGTGGCGTTACTGGACCATCAGAGACTGGATGAGGTAGCCAGTCTGTCTTACGGCCGCTACGAACCTGCGGTTCTGTCAGATGCAGATATTCTCAGCGCACTCGACACGCGCCTACCCGGTGAAGACGAAACCCTGGAAGTGGAACGCGAGTTTGATACGTGGTTTGATCAAGGACATTGGCTTGCGGTGTTACTGGTGCCTCTTGCGCTACTGTCGTTTCGCAAAGGCGTGGTACTCACCCCTGCTGCATTGGCACCCGTCGCCGTGTATTTGGCGTGCGCGATCGCTGTCACGATCGTTCCTGGCCAAGCTACCGCGGCGGCTGGCGCAGCACCAGCCAGCACCGTCAGCACACCGCTCTCGGATTGGTGGGACAGCTTATGGATGAATGACGATCAACGCGGTCATGCAGCCATGCGCTACGGCCAGCCAGAAAAGGCGGCAACACTGTTCGACGATACTCAGTGGCGCGCCGCAGCACGTTACCGCTCGGGTGACTACCCTACCGCGCATCAGGAATTCTTGTTGGACGAAAGTGTCACCGGCACCTACAACCAGGGAAATGCGCTGGCACGACTAGGCGAATACGAACAAGCCATTCAACACTACGAACGGGTGCTGAGCAGTCAACCTGAACATGAAGATGCAACATTTAACAAAGAACTCCTTGAACGTCTGCTGGAAGAGCAACAGCAGGCCGAGCAGGAGCAAAATGAAGACCAACAAAGCCAGGCAAACAACGACGAAAACGAAGAACAACAGGATCAACAAAACCAGCAGCAAGAGCAGTCCGATCAGCAACAAGATTCGGACCAGTCAGAAGAACGCGAACAAGAGTCTGAGGAACAGGCCGAGCAACAACAAGAAGAAGGCGAACAACAGCAAGCTCAAGTCGAGGAAGATCAAGCTGAACGCGATGAAAAACAGGAAGCCTTGGAGCAATGGTTGCGACGCGTGCCTGATGATCCTGGTGGCTTGCTGAAGCGCAAGTTCACTCACGAAACCAAGCAGCGTCTGCGACGCGGAGACTACGAAAACCGCCAGGGAGAGAAAATCTGGTGATGTCTAGTTACACGATGCCAAGGAGTCTGATTGCGCTGCTGATGTTCGCCATTATCTGCACCGCAGCGACTTCGGTTCAGGCTGCTGTTTCCGCCAGTCTTTCAGAGCAGATTATCGATGAACTTGAGACCGTCAGGCTGACGATTCGTGCTTCTCAAACTCGACAAACCGAGAGTCTGGATCTCACCGCCTTAGAAATAGATTTTCACGTAATGGGAACAAACACCTCCAGCCAATACAGTTTCGTCAATGGCAGGGAACGCAGCTGGGTGGACTACCAGATCACCCTGCAACCGAAACGGACCGGAGATCTGACAATACCCAGCATCACAGTGGGTCAGGACGCCACACCAACCATCACCCTTACCGTGAGGCCACTGACCGATGAAACTCGCCAGCTGATCGATGAGCTTGTGTTCTTTGAACAGGACTTCTCCGGCGAAGACGTCTATGTGCAAGGCCAGTTGCT
The DNA here is from genome assembly GCA_039028095.1 of Pseudomonadota bacterium. GTDB lineage: Bacteria > Pseudomonadota > Gammaproteobacteria > Pseudomonadales > Azotimanducaceae > UBA4421. The sequence goes on along the minus strand of JBCCIU010000007.1, from coordinate 88,614 downwards.
GATCACGCGACGACTTTTGTATTCCAACGGAGTCCAACTTTATTCCGACCTACCCGGAGCACCAGAGGTGGACCAAGCGGTTGTGATTACCCTGGGCGATCCGGTCTCTAGCAAAGTGGAGCGAAATGGACAGACCTACGGGGTTGTCGAACAACGCTACGCCGTATTCCCGGAATTAAGTGGCTTGTTAACCATCCCGCCAATCAGCCTGACAGCGAGCGTACGCTTGATCAACAACGGGCGCGTCACCCGCAAAGGTGTCCGGGTGGGTACTGAAGCCGCATCTATCAATGTACTACCGGTCCCTCAGGAGTACCCCAAGGACGCAGCCTGGATTCCGGCTAAAGACGTGCAGCTGCATCAGGTGGTCACACCGGATATCACGGAATACAAAGTAGGAGATACGCTGGAATACGAGCTGCTCGTCTACGTTGAAGGCAATCTGGGTTCAATTGCACCACCCATCCCGCTGAATATCGATGAATCTACATTCCGCGTCTATCCGCAGAGTCCTGTCATAGACGACGACCCTCAAAGGCTCGGCGTAGTGGGGTCAAGGCTGCAAACAGCTTCCGTACTACCCTTGCAGAGCGGCACCCATCTGATACCGGAATCAACCCTCACCTGGTGGGATATAGATTCAAAAACGGTGCAGGTTGCTCGGTGGTCTCCTACCAGAATAAACGTGGTTGGCGAATCTGTTACAAATTCCGCGGTGGTAGATAAACAAACAGAAGCAACCGCGTCAGAGACCCAGCCCACGGACCAGACCGAGAACGCTGATGTTTCGACTTCGATCACAGCAATGAATGAAAACGTTCGAGACTACCTTTTGATCCTCCTGGCACTGGGCGCTGGGCTGAGCGTCATCTTGCTGGCCATACAGAGACGAAACCGGACAGCTCACAGTGAACCCGGCACATCAAAAGCATATTACGAGGCGTTCAATAAACTACTGAAACAAGGCAATGCAGATCCGAAAACCTTGCTGGAAGCTGTCGACAGGTATTTGTGCGCGTTTTACCAGGTATCGCCACCCCTCGCTCGTCGACGCTTCGCAGAACAACACCCGGCAGTAGAACAGGCTCTACAGACCTTAAATCGGGCAGCCTATGCCGATCCGCTCATGAGCGATACACAAACCCAAGCAAGCGACGCGGAACAAGCTGCCGCCACCCTTGCCAGCTATCTTGCTAAGTTGCCCACGAAAAATGAACGCAAAGAACAGGATCTACCGCCCCTCTATCCGCACCAACGGGCAGAACTGGCAAGCTAAAGCGCTGCTAGGCCAGACTTTTCGAAACAATCTCGTACAGGTCCTTGGAGATGCCCTGCGCGTTCACCAATTGCTCTAAACACGCCTTGATCTGATTTTGACGTTTGACATCATATCTGTGCCAACGGGTCAAAGGCACAGCCAGGCGCGCCGCGATCTGCGGATTCAAGTCATCCATCTTTGCAACAGCCTGGGCCAGATAGGTATACCCGGACCCATCCTCTGCGTGCAGGACACGATTGTTCAACATACCGAATGCACCAAAAATTGATCTAGCTCGGTTTGGATTTTTCAAATCAAATTTTTCATGCGCTTCCAGCGCCTGGAGATCTTCAACGCGACTTAACGGACTTGACGCCTGCAGGTTAAACCACTGATCCAAAACCAGCGCTTCATGCTGCCAGGCACGATAGAATTCCTGCACAATCTCCTCGCGCAACGCTTCGCTCAATTGAGGGTTCCGACAAGCCTGGGCCAACGCTGCCCTTCGGGTCGTCAGATTGTCGGCCTTGGTAAAGTGTGACCTCACCAGATCGTCCAAACCATCACCCTCCAGCGCATCCGCCAGATAGCCTAAGGCAATGTTGTTTAAGCTGCGCCGGCTGATACCGTGTGCATCAGGTTTGAATGCCACGGCGGTTGCGGTGGCGTCATACAACGTCTGCCAAAGATCAAAATGACGACTTGCAACCAAAGCGTGCAACTCATCACGGCGATCTAATACTGTGAGCACATCAAAACCTTGGAGTAACTCCAGCAAATAGTTTTCTTCCGGAATACTCAGCATAGTGGCTGCCAGTAACGCTTGTTGGGGGTCATTCACTACGCCCAACGCTTTGCGCACTAGCTCTCCAACCAGTGACACGACTTCAGTTGGGTCAGCGTCCAAGTCTTCAAACAAGCCAAGCCACAAGGTTTGCAGAGCATCCCACGCAACAAACCCATCTTCATCATGTTGCGCCAACAACACCAAGTCTTGTGACTTGCGAGGAAACTCAACCTTCACCGGAGCAGAGAACTCTCGCAAGAAGCTGACAATGGGCTCATTGGTCAGCCCGCCAATTTCAATCTGACACTGACTATCTGTAATCTCCACCAGCAAGGTGCTTTCACCGATTGGCGTGACTGCATCATCATCGGGCAACCTCAGACCTGCCACCGGGATTGCAATACCCTCAGCATCCAACAGACCCAGCAATATTGGGATATGGAATGGTGCTTTGTTTTCCTGCCCCGGTGTGGCTGGGCACGATTGTCCGATATCCAGTATCAAGGTATCACCTGAATATGACTGGGATACCGTTAATCCAGGTGTGCCGGCTTGTTCGTACCAGCGTTTGAATTGAGTCAGATCGCGACCGCTCACGCTCTCCATAGCAGCGGCAAAATGGTCAGTCGTGACCGCTTGTCCGTCATGTCGATCAAAATACAGATCCGAACCTGCTCGAAACGCTTCTTCACCTAGCAGCGTTTGATACATCCGGACAACTTCAGCACCTTTTTCATAGATGGTCACAGTATAGAAATTTGAGATCTCCAGATAAGACTGTGGGCGCACCGGATGCGCCAGTGGTCCTCCGTCCTCGGCAAACTGCACAGACCTCAAAAAGGCGACATCTTCAATACGCTTGACCGCTCTTGAGTTCATATCAGAACTGAATTCCGCGTCCCTGAAGACCGTAAAACCTTCCTTAAGACTCAGCTGAAACCAGTCCCGGCAGGTCACGCGGTTGCCCGACCAATTGTGGAAATACTCGTGTGCAACAACTGCCTCAACGCGCTGGTATGCCAAATCGGTCGCCGTATCTGGGCTTGCCAGTACGCATGAGGTGTTAAATATGTTGAGCCCCTTGTTCTCCATGGCGCCCATGTTGAAATCTTCAACCGCCACGATCATGAAGATATCCAGATCGTATTCGCGACCAAATCGTTGCTCATCCCAGGCCATTGACCTCTTCAGAACATCCATCGCATAGTGACATTGATCGATATTGTGCGGTTCAGAAAAAATCTGCAGCACAACTTCTCGTCCGCTCATTGTGGTGAATGTGTCATCCAGCCTTGCAAGATTGCCTGCGACTAGAGCAAACAGGTAACTGGGCTTGGGAAACGGGTCTTCCCAGGTTGCCTGATGACGTCCGTTCGGCAAAGACTTGGTGTCAATACAATTCCCGTTCGACAACAAATCAGGATAGCTCTGCTGATCTGCACTGATGGAAGTGGTAAATCTGGCCAGAACGTCCGGTCGATCCTGGTAATAGGTTATCTTCCGAAAGCCTTCGGCCTCACACTGGGTGCAGTACATCTGGCTGGAGCGATACAAACCCTCCAGGGCGGTATTCTTTTCCGGCACGATTTCCGTGACGATTCGAATCTGATGTTGATCAGACAAACCATGTATCGTCAGCGATTCATCATCCACTTGAAATTCATTGTCAGAGAGCAGCTCACCATCCACTTCCACACTGATGAGCTTCAGTTCCTGGCCATCCAGACAAAGGCTGCTGGCCTGGTTATCCTGCCGTAAAACCTTCAGCGTACTGGTGACGGTTGTCAGTCCCTCGTGTATATCAAAATCCAGATGCACATCGGTCGTGACATACCCTGGTGGCTGGTAGTCGGATAAGCGAATTTCCTGCGGTGCGCCGTCCTTCAAGACATGCTCCTTTCATTTTCGTTTGAAGTCTTGCGCGGCATTTTGCCATGCTTAAAACAAACTTGCCTGGTGCGAGGATGTTTCCGGCCGCGCAATTTTTGTGGAAAAAATTTGACAGCCGATGGCGCTGTGACGATGAGCTGATAGATCAAATGCGCCGTCTTCGAACAACAGGAAATGCCCCAGCACACCCATGAGATTACCCTGATATTGCGATGTCTGCGCATCTAACTGAATTCGGTTTGGTGGACTGAATTGCTCGATCGGATGATGTATGTCTATCACTCCGGTTTGTCCAGTCCACTCAAGTTCATTCAGTTCAGCCAACTCGGGTTGTGCTACATAACCCTGCTTCAGCAGATTTTGAAAACCGTTCATTCTGCGCATCAGCTGCTCTCGTAGATCAAGCAAATTGATATTTGATCGATGCCCACGTACCAATTTACGCCAGTCAGTTTTGTCTTGTGTCACTTGAGCACAATAGGCTTCCAGCATGCCTGCCGCTCGCCGGCTGGGAGCAATTGCCAATACCATAGCCTGCCTTGCACCCTGATCCACCCAACGCCGCGGGTATCGACTGGCGCTCGAGATACCTACCTTAACGTCGCTGGTTTTCGCCAGATACACCACGTGCCGATCCATACAGAATCCCGCAGCCCAGGATTCATCCCGACACGTACCTAGATGATGATGACAACGGTCCGGACTGACCACACATAGATCACACCGCGCAAGCTTCGTGAAGCATTCGTAGCAGAACTCACCACCATAATGGCGTTCGGTGGGCGTGCCGCAGTGTGTACAATCGCGAATCCCATGCCAAAGTAGTCTTATTCCACAACCCAAGCGCTGCTCTAAATCAACTTCAAGCGTGTCGAGCGATAACACATAACGTGCATTAATCGTGTGATCTGTCTGCGATATCCGTGTCGTCCAAGCACGAGCCAGGTCCGAAATTTCAATATCAGCGTACATACAACAACGGCATTCTTGGCGGTCATTTTTGATGTAAAATAATACTCCTCAGATGTATTCAGAACCATTCCATATGCGAAATCGGAAGATGCGATGCAAGCGGTAGACAGAGAAGTTCTCAATCAGGTCCTCGAGTGGCTGAGGTCCAACACGTCGTGCTGGCTGGCGACTGTGGTGCAAACCTGGGGGAGCTCGCCGCGCCCTGTGGGTTCGCTGCTCGCCTGCAACCAACAAGGTCAGATGGTTGGCTCGCTGTCCGGTGGTTGCGTTGAGGACGATCTGCTCGAGAAACTAACCTCGGGTGAACTGGCCGCCACCGAGGCACAGTTTTTCCAATATGGCATCACCGCCGAGGAAACCGAAAAACTTGGATTACCCTGCGGCGGTCATCTTTATATTGTGGTAGAGCCGCAACGACCAGACCCTCAAACCATTGCGCATTTCACGGAGCTTACAACGGCTTTTGAAGAGAGAACGTGTGTCGAAAGACGCGTCAACTTGGCCGATCAATCCACCGTCGTACAGGCCGTCGAAAAATTTCAGCCACTATCCTGGGACGAAAACAATCAACTCCTGACCCACACCTATGGCCCAAGGCACCAGCTGTTCATTATCGGCGCTGGCATGGTATCGAAATATTTAGCAGACATGGCACAGACATTAGATTACGAAGTTACCGTCTGTGACCCCCGCGCCGAATTACTGGAAGACTTTGAGATTCCTGGCGTTCTTAAAATCAACGACATGCCGGATGATGCCGTTCGCGAGTATGCAAAAGACCCCGCCACAGCCATCGTTGCCCTGACCCACGATCCTCGTATAGACGATATGGGTCTGATGGAGGCCTTGGAGACCGACGCGTTTTACATAGGCGCTATGGGATCCAGCAGAACATCAGCAAATCGCCGAGATCGACTACGCGCACTGGGGATTGCGGACACGGACATCGAGAAACTTCATGCGCCCATTGGATTGCCTATTGGCAGCAAAACCCCTCCAGAAATTGCAATTGCCATTCTGGCGGAAATCACCGCAGTGAGGAAAAACCAGATGGCTCAGGTCAGCTCGGCTCTAGCTTCGGTGAGTGCGGCCTGAACTCATCGGTTGCGTTGAACACCTCTATCCTCTTACTCGGGGCCGGCTTCTCACGTCGATTTGGATCTGACAAGCGCCTACACAAGATCGATGGGCAGCCAGTCGCTGCCATCACAATCGCCAAGTACCAGTCCGTATTTGAAGACGTGACGGTGGTGATCAGACCCGAAGATACCGAGCTTAAAACACTCTTAGCCGACCTCGGTTGCAAATCCGTCCAGGCTCAAGATGCACACCTGGGTATGGGGCATTCGCTGGCCTCAGGGGTCAGGCATATACAATGCAAACGCAGGTGGTTGATCATCGGATTGCTGGATATGCCGTTTATCAAACGGGCCAGCTTAACGACCATGCAAGAGACATTGATCGCAGAGCCGAAGGAGTGGCTGGTCACCAGATTTTCTTCACCACCCGGTGCCGAACCGGCACACCCAATCGCCTGGCACGAAAAAACCCATACGGAACTGGCTGCCTGCCGCGGAGATCAAGGCGCAAGGCTACTGCTGCAGAAATACGCCGACAGAACACTGTGGTTGCACATTGATGATCAGGGCCTTTATCGGGATATTGACCACCCCGAGGATATCTAGCGCACCTATTCGGGTCGTCGACTCAAACGCGACGCCCAATCCAACTTACTCCGACAGCTCTCAAAGTAGTCGTAGCCGGTGGGATACAGCAGGGTTAACGGCTGGGCGTACTTGCTAATCTTCACCACATCCCCTCGGCGTAATCGGGTATTAACCTGACTATCCCAATTTACTCGGGGGGCAGTTTTTGGGGCGGCAAGCACCTCGACCTCGATGTGTGCATCTCCTCGGACCACCAATGGTCTTGATGTGAGCGTGTGCGGAAACATCGGCACGATTACAATTGCATCCAGGCTTGGATGCATGATCGGCCCACCGGCAGAAAGGCTATAAGCGGTTGAACCGGTTGGACTGGCAACAATCACTCCCTCAGACCGTTGATCGTAGACAAATTTGGAATTGACCGACAATCGGAACTCCATCATGTGTGCCATGCTGCCTGGATGGACAACAACATCATTCAGGGCAGTAGACTCCGCAATTACCTCGCCGTCTCGCACCACTTGTGCATGTAACAAAAAGTGATCTTCACTGGCAAAACTGCCATACAGAATATCTTCCAGCTCAGACTCTAGATTGTCCGGCGATACACCCGCAAGAAAGCCCAGACCACCCCGGTTGACTCCCAGTAAAGGGAGCTGAGCCTCGGCAAGATCACGGGCGACCCCCAAAAGACTACCATCCCCTCCGACCACCACTACCAGATCACAGGCCCCGGCCAGCTTGCTACGCGCAAGGGTTTTTCTGGTGGATGTCTGGTTCAAAAAAGCTTCAGTATCATCTTCAAAAATAACCTTAACATTATGTTTTTTAAGGGTATTTTCTATCGATAAAACCGTCTGAACAATGTCCTGCCGGCGGCGGCGGGCAACAATTGCAACGGTGCGAAATTTCACTGATTCAGATCCTTTCAACGAATTCTTCAGCCTACATGGGCTGATCGTGATGAACAATCCTCATTCATCAGATGGACACTCTCGTGATCGGGTGGCATTTATTCGACCAACCACTGACTCATTAACTTATTTGAAAATGCTCTAGTGAATGTGTGGCAACTCAGTACAAAAATCCCTACCCTAGCGCACTCTTTGTCCAGCCATTGTCATGACCATGAATAGTAACTCCGGCAACCTGACAGAATCGATCAGCCATCGATTCGAACAAATACTCCAGGATTCGGATCTGCCAGACAAAAGTATCGGTGGTCCAGGGGATCTCTGGCCACTGATGCGTCGGGAGGCGGAAGAAAAAGCGGAAGAAGAGCCTATTCTCGGCAGTTATTTTCACGCGACAATTCTAAATCACGGATCCCTGGGCGACGCATTGAGCTTTCGGCTGGCCAGCAAACTGGACAACCCCATGCTGCCAACCATGTTGATTCGAGATGTGATCAGCGAGGCTATGCAGAAGGACAAGGCGCTGCTCGCCGCGGCAGAGATTGATATCTTGGCCACTTTCACAAGAGACCCAGCTTGTGAGGACCTCACCACGCCTTTCCTCTTCTACAAGGGCTTTCATGCCCTGCAAGCACACAGGGTCGCACATTGGCTTTGGTCTCAGGGGCGCAGAACCCTTGCTCAATTTTTTCAGAATCAAATATCTGTGACCCTGGGCGTGGATATACATCCTGCTGCACGGATCGGTTCAGGCATTATGTTTGATCACGCCACCGGCATTGTTATCGGAGAAACCGCTGTGGTCGGTGATGATGTATCCATCCTGCACTCTGTCACGCTCGGGGGAACAGGAAAATCCAGTGGCGACCGGCATCCAAAAATCCGCGACGGTGTTTTGCTGTCAGCCGGCTGCAAAGTCATTGGCAATATTGAGGTAGGCCAGAATGCAAAAGTAGGTGCAGGAAGCGTCGTCTTACAAGACGTCCCACCCAATGTTTCTGTCGCGGGTGTACCGGCAAAAGTTATCTCACACCTGCACAATGAAATACCGGCGCACAATATGGATCACAACATCCTGTAATTTTTCGCCAAAACAATATGGTCCGCACATTTTTATCCGCACTTTTTTTCGTGCGCAAAGCTTCCGTCCATGGAGTGTTTATCGTATGACCGACCTTACCCCCGACGCCGACACCAGGCGAACAAACGACCCAACCAACAGCTCAGGGAATATTGCACCCCCCAGATGTCCTAGTTGCAGTGCGACAGGAGTCGATAAGATTGTCTCAACGCCGAGCCGCGAGCGCTCCAGAGCAAAACAACCCTGGTTTTATATTGTTCATTGTGCTGAATGTGGTCACGTGTACAACACCATCAGTAAACATACGTTCAGCCAGACCGTCACGCCAAATTTTGTGCTTCCAAAGCCCACCTGAATAATCTACTTGTTGTTGCCTGGCTTATGCGCGACTCGCAAGCTTGTTTTTTACGCGTGTCAAAATTTGCGTCATGGTTTCTGCAGACTGCGCCCCGGGTAACAGGAAACTGGACGCAAGGTAATATCCTGGTACACCACTGATCCCCAATTCAGGTGCCCTTTCCAGCTGGTATTGAACTTCTGCAAGCCCGGATTCACTGGACAAGTATTCCCGCGCACCCTCCTCATCCAGTCCAACATTTGCGGCAACCGATAACAGCGTGTCCAGGTCACCCATGTCCTGCCCTTTGCAGAAATAGGCAATAAACAATGCTTCGGCAAGCTCATGTTGTCGCTCTTTTATGTAAGCAAATTCCAGAAGTTGATGTGCCAACAGGGTATTTGGCGTGTACTGAATCAGGTCAAATCGCAGTTCAATTCCCTCCGCTTCTGCCTCTGCTCTTATTCGCTCCGGAATGCGGCCAGGATCAGCGCCTTCACCATAGCGACGGCGCAACCAATCACCACGATTCACCCCTTCCCGCGGCAGATTGGGATACAGCAGATAGGGCCGCCACCGCACTTCAACATCATCACCCACTGACGTCCCAAGCACTGCGTCCAGACGCCGCTTGCCAATAAAACACCAAGGACAAATGACGTCAGAAAAAATTTCTATTTGCATCGCTTGCGCTCTCTCGACAACTGTTGGAAGTGATACTATCAGATGAGTGAGCGACACAAGGGTCCCAAATGCAAGTAGGACTAGTTACAGGACAAGGCGAGATCAGCCTGGTTGATATGCCATACCCCCAGCCGGAGATCGGCAAAGCTGTCGTAGAGATCTCCTATTGTGGGATCTGTGGCACGGACCTACACGCATACCAGAGCGGTCAACCTTACAACCCTGCCATCTGCGGACACGAGTGGGTCGGCCATGTCAGCGCATTGGGTCCCGAGGTGTCCAATTGCAAGGAGGGGGACAGGGTTGCGATCGGTGTGGCCAGTGCCTGCGGACGATGCCCAACCTGTCAGCGGGGTGACGCCGCACACTGCGAAAGTGCATTTGCAGGTGCTATTGGCATGGGGCCAATGGCTGCACCGCATGGTGGATTCGCCGAAGCGATAAGCTTTGATGCCAGCCGCTTATACCTGGTGCCTGGCGCATTGACCGATGAGCAGGCGGGTTTACTGGAACCCGCAACGGTGGCCGTACACGCCTTACGGCGCACGCCCATCAACCTGGGAGATAGTGTCGTCGTCCTGGGGGCAGGGCCCATTGGGTTACTTGTTTTGCAAGCCGCACGTCTGAGCGGGGCAGGTCAGATAATCCTCGTCGAGCCTGAGCCAGCACGCCGTAAATTAGGCGAACAAATGGGCGCAGATTACTGCATTGATCCAACGGACGGCAGCGTATTGGAACGGGTCGGCGACTATCTCAGCACTCATGGCTCGGCAGGCATCACAAATCCCGATATCGTATTCGAATGCGCCGGTATTCCGGCGACAATCCAGCAGTCTGTAGAGCTGGTCCGCCGCGGCGGCGTTGTCTCGTTGGTTGGCGTTGCCAATCACCCCGCCAGTATTGACCCGGGATTATGGATGGTAAAAGAGGTACGTCTGGTGAGCAGTATTGCCTATCAACACGAAGACTTCGAGATATGTAAATACCTGGCGGCCGATGGGCGTCTCGACCTTGCTTCACTACATACCAGTACCGTGACGTTAAACAACTTGAATGAGGCGTTCGCAACGCTATCCCACCAGCCAAGCGAGGTAAAAATCCTAGTCGACCCCCGGGAGAATCACAGCTCGTAAGCACTCGCTTCCATGATCGCGAACGCAGGTGCCCGCCGCCTAGAATGGATTTTCGCTCTCTAGCCCCAGCAGATTGCGGCCAACCTGCTCATTTACACGATCCTGATGCGCGTTAATATGCAACGGCATGGCCTGGAAATCACGTAACCGCCGCTCAAAAGCCACGCCTTCCCGGAGACCATTTCCACCCATCACCCGTTGCAGCAACGTCAGCGCATCATTGCACAGTTGAAGCGCAACAACCGATGCTGCCAACTGGCGTAGATAATCACCCTCGGTGGGGATCTCTTGCGATGCAATTCGCTGATCCGTCTGAACCAGCGCACCAAGCACGGTATCTCGAGCCGCATTGATATTGGCTTGAGCTTGCCCCAGATTAACCTGCACAAGTGGTCGTTGGGCGACCTGTACTCCCATAATGGCGACCCTTTCCCGTATGCCAAAGCTGACGTCATCCAAGCTCGCCTGCACGAGCCCGACTGCCATAAGACCCAGCCACAGATCCGACAGCGCCACCCAGTCTTCTCGGTAGCGAGCATGCAGCATGGGTCTATCGGGGTCGCGAAAAGCCACTCTATACATCATCGGAAACGGTGCCACGGTGTCCGTCGAGATCCTTGCACCTTCATAATAGACGGAGTCTGTCGCGCTGCCACGTAAGCTCATCGCATACCAATCCGCATCAATTCGCACGTTGTTTTGCACAAGCTTGACCAAACTGAAGCGCGGCTTGGTTGGTTCATCCATCACAAATGACACCCCCGCATGGTCCGCGTATCGAGCACCGGATCCAAACGCGCCCTTACCATGCAACAGGATCTGATCTCCTTCCACCGTGCCACTCACGCCGGTACTCGCACCTGCAGGAAAACAGACCCACTCACCTGATTGAACAATTTTTCGAAGTTGCGAAGCATGATCTGGCCCCAGCAATCCAGCAAACAAATGAAAGGTGCACAGGTGGTTCCAAAGCACCCAAGCGGTAGATGCACATCTTGCGGCCACCGCCTCTAGTTCGAGCCCCGTGTCTACCGTGGTGCGATTTAGTCCGCCAATATTTTCCGAGGCGGTAAATGACATAATCGGATTTGCCTTGATGGCGTCAATAACCACGTCTGGAACCGTTCGAGTTTCGTCGGTCGTCGGCGCATGCTCGGCGATGCTGGCGAGCACAGGGCCGAGGGTAAGATCCCCATCACTACTATTGCTACTGCGACTACCACGACCACGGATATGAGCATCCGTGAGCAGTTTATAACTATGCGTTTGATTCAATTGGCCTCCCCGACTCGCCCCAACGCCCGCGCGCTCTCTGTCACTCTCAGCGGCTCGACGCGTGCGCTCGAAGCCGCGGATACGTATCCCATCCGCGCGCAAGTTTTTTTATTGCAGATCTAGTTTATTAGGAAGCGTGAGCCGCTTACAAATCCCCTCGCAACATTTGTTGCAAGCGATGGTTACGACCTTGCTCTTGTTTCAAGGCAATTTTCAGGTGGGCAATTTCTTCCTGAGCAAGGCGAATCTGATCTAGATAGGTTAGCTGCTGGACTTGTATCTCCCGCTGAAACTCGTCCCTGAGCTCATCTAACTGTTCTGCATGCATGCGGATCATATCCTGCATGGAGAGCTTACCGGAGGGTCCAAACACTTGATGCAATCGATCACTATAATCTTGTGGCGCAGGCTTAATGGGTCGGATGTTTTCAGGCTGGAAATCAGATAAAGGCGTCAGTTCGATGCCGCTGTCGCAATCGTGCTTATCAAAAAAATCATCCTCGCCTGCAAACACCTGGGCAGGCAGCTTGAGCGCATTGGCTTGCAGCTGCGCTTGAACTTGATCAATCACAGCAGCACTTTCCGGCTCCCATAGATTTACCGCGTGCCAGGGTACCGGACATTGACCACGAGAGGCTTTACGCAAACTCATACCAGAGTTCTCGTAACGACCAGCCTGGCGTGCCAGATAGGCCAGCGGCAAATTAAACTTGGCGTTCAGACGGCCGCTGTCTTCGACCTGAAATTGGAAAAACACGATGGCACCCAGTTCGTGTTCGTTACCCACAACACAGTAGGCCGCGCGCACAAGGCTTGCCGCCCGTGCTTTCAGGAACGGGTGTATGCGCTTGGCACGAGCCAGCTTCAAAAAATCGGATAGCCGCAGTTCAGCACCAATCGCCTCGGTCGCATCGAAGAAATAAACAACTTCGCGCGCGGGCTTATCAGCAGAGGATGGCGGGCTCTTATCAACCGACTCAGAATTCATGTGCGTCTCTTCTCACTCCAAGGGGTGTCACTGCCCCTCAAAAAGCCAGATACAGGCTTTCCCGCTGGATAGTCTATGTGGCCCGCAACGCAACCGCCCGGACTCAACGCACAATTAGAGTGTGATTCAGCTCTCGACTGAGTGGTTATTTATGTTTGCTCATCCATCAGAGCCCATTCAGGAGAACATTGATGCAGGCGTGTATTAGCCTGCGTGGGCGACCGGTTCGATCAGCGGTTCAATATCGGCAAATCGAAAAGCTGCCTTCTGAGGATTTTGAGTTTGATTTCCGGTCACCTGCGGCAACGCATAAATCATCACATCCCCACCCAGAGAGCGTACGTCTACCACCGAGTAGTGGATGTTTTCCAGATTAAAGGTTCTACCAATCAGTTCATGCATATCTAGTTCTCCCAGCGTGAAAGTCGCCTTCGAGCACATCTAAGGTTTAGCATAAGGCTGAAAGTTCACAAATTTATTACAGGTTATGATGAACTTGTAATGGTCAATTTCGCTAGAATTTGGCCAACCTGCCGATTAACAGTGAAGCATCGGAAATATTTTATCTTTATTTTTCAATAATTTAACGACTTTTTAGAGAATGGCATACACATTGCAGACCCATGGAGCATGACCGTCGCGATACCCAACACCGTCAGGAGAATTTGCTTTTCATGAAACCCATCTTCCTCACCATCCTGGGCATCTTGTTTCTCGGGATCGGCATGATCGGTCTGCTCATTCCCGTGATCCCTGGCATCCTCTTTCTATTTCTTGCTGCCGCGTTGTTTGCACAGCTGTGCCCCAGTCTGCGTCATCGTCTGGGTCGACATCCACGTTTGGCACGATTCTTTGACCGGATTGATGCGGGAGAACGGCTGAGTTTCTTTGATCAGTGCAAAATGACGTTTTACGCAAGCCTGGAGGCAATCGTCAAGAAACCTCGCCGCTGAACGTCTAGCATAACCGCCTGCGCACACGGCCAATTCGTGGGTTTCGAGGAAATATTCCACGTGCTATAAACGCAACGTGAGCAGTACAGCACCTCCATCAGTCAGCATTATCGGGGCTTTGGCCTATGACCAGATCGCCACAACCCGGCGCAATCTAGACCTGGAAGCCCTGCGGAATGCAAAGTTATCCAGTTTGCGGCAGGACTTTGGCGGCTGCGCAGGAAACATTGCATATGGCTGTGCTCGATTAAACGCCACCTGCTTCCCAATCAGTTGCGTGGGCGAAGCGGACTGTCAGCCCTATGTCGATCACCTTGAACGATTGCACATTCCGACCAGCGGACTCCTTTTCCTGGAAGGAAATTCGCCAAGAGGGATTGTGATTACCGACCCTAATGGTGACCAATTTACCGGGTTCTATCCAGGCCCCTCGTTGGACCAGGCTGCCTGGCACTCGCACCTGGCATCACTGACGGAAACTATCGCTTCCAGCAAAGTGCTTGTCCTGGCAGCGTATCCGATGGATCAATCTGAAACCGCACTTAAGCACATTCAGAAACAAGCCAATCGACCTTATACAATCTGGTGTCCAGGACAATATGCAGATATGTTGGATGCCAACGCATTGCGCAGCTTGCTCCCCATGGCCGACCTTCTGGTTGGAAATCGGTGGGAAATTACACACATCGTTAGTGAGGTTCCCGAACTGCAAAACCTGACGATTTGCACTGATGGACCCAACCCGATTCAGCTCATGCAAGGCCAGGAGGTGCTGGAGGCAATCACAGTCCCTGAGAGTAAACTGGTGATGGACCCAACAGGTTGTGGAGATGCATTACTCGCAGGGCTTGCGTGCCACATCGCGACCAAAGCCTCAATTCAAAAGCAATCTGACCGCCACCTTGATTCAATCAGAGCGGCTGTCAACAGTGCATGCAAGCTTGCGCAAGAATGTCTTTCCAGCGAAGGTTGTCAAAGTTATTAACAATCACGCACACACAAAACAGTATGGCAAGCTAACCAACGTTGAGAAAAAAAATTGAATGCACCTGAACTTGCACCTTGGCTGCACACCACACCAGAACGAATCGAAGTGATCGGCACGCAGTTCAGCCCAGCCCCCCTGGGCTTTACTCCAACGCCTCTACACCCGCTGGACAGGCTGTCAGAGGAACTGGGTGGTCCCAGAATCTGGCTTAAACGAGACGACTGTACGGGGCTTGCGACCGGAGGAAACAAAACACGTAAGTTGGAATATCTACTCGGGGAAGCATTAAGCCTGCACAGCAACACCGTCATTACGTTTGGTGCCATTCAGTCAAATCATGCCCGACAGACCGCCGCCGCTTGTGCGCGCTACGGTTTGGCCTGCCACGTGGTCCTGAGTCGCAGGGTACCCAACGAGGCTGCAAACTATGAAAGCGGCGGCAATGTCCTATTGAATCGCATGTTAGGGGCCGAGGTGCACATACTGGAAAATGACAGCGTGGATGAATACACCAGCGGACTCGTCAAAGAATTGGAAAAAAACGATGAAACCGTGTACCTCATCCCGCCAGGAGGCTCCAACGCCATTGGCGCATTGGGTTACGCAAATTGCGCCCAGGAGTTGCACACTCAGTTTCGAGAACTGAACATCTCACCACAACATGTGTTCCATGCATCGGCTTCCAGTGGCACCCAGGCTGGTCTAATTTACGGCTTTGGTTTCTATGATCCATCAATCACCATCAACGGAATCAACGTCTTCCACCCCAACCCACAATCCTTGCAAGAGCGAATCGACAACATTCTGAACGCCATGCAGGATCAATTTAAACCCGCTCCTACCCTACCCCAAATCCACATAAACCACGCCTACTTCGGCGATGGGTATGGGATCCCAACGCCTGAAACACTGGCCGCGTTGAACTTACTGGCAACTACGGAGGGGATTCTTTTTGACCCTGTATATTCGGGCAAGGCGTTGGCAGGATTGATCGACCAAGTCACGCTTGGGAATTTGTCCTCCAGCTCTGACGTCGTACTGATTCATACAGGGGGGGCGGTGGCTCTGAATGTCTATGAGGAAAGCGTATTAGGTTGACACCCAAAGGTTATCCCCAACTTACGAAAAACGGTCAAGAACCTTTCAAAAACCAGTCAAGCCGCGAGACTTCATCTACAAACCACGGTGTAAAACTCTCTGGGGACAGTGCAACCCACCGCCGTAACACTGTCGAACAGATTTGCCAGACTAGAGCGATCTCGATCGGATCTGGTTTAACAGGTCCAACATATCTGGCGCAAAATGCTTGTTGGATCTCGCAGTCGATGAACCCTTGCCCGGATTTTGTCCCCTGCCAGCGTGACCAACGCACATCGCCCAGGGGCTCAAGATGCACGTTTGAAATGCCCAGTTCTTCGTTTAGACCCCGATGGGCCCCGCTTTCAAACCCCTCTCCAGGTTGAAGGTGTTCACCCACGCTGTAATCCCACACACCCGCATAAAGATCTTTGTCAGCAGCACGCTTTTGAATCAATAGTTCATCGCGATCATTAAATACAAAAACATGCGCGGACTTATGCCACAGCCCTTCAGCATGCACCTGAGCTCGCGGTTTCACCCCAAGCAGCACACCATTTTCATCAAAGTATTCAAATGGTTCATCCGCATTTGGGGCTTGTCCTAGGTTCATGCCACTTTGCTCGTGTGTGTTTGCCATATGCTGATAATATGCCCGGACAGTCTACTTTGGGGTTGGAGGGAACAACATGTCCAAAACAATCAAAGAAAGCAAAGGAAAAAGAATCCACACCTATTGCCGAATCTGCGAGCCGCAATGTGCTTTGGTTGCCCAACTCAGCGAAGATGGGCAAGACGTTGAACGACTCCTACCAGACAAGAGCCACCCCATCCACAAAGGTTTTGCCTGCCACAAGGGTCTGAACTTCCTTCAGCTGCACCATGACCAGGACAGAAACAACTTCCCATTAAAGCGCTCCCACGGCCAGACCAAAAGAATTGAATGGGATGAGGCTACCGATGAGATTGCCCAACGTTTGCTTGATGTTTCAACTCGCTATGGTTCAGACGCAATCGCAACTTACATTGGTAATCCCAGTGCGTTTAATAGTGCTGGCAGAGACGCCGCGAGAAAATTTGCCACCGCCATTGGCGTGAACTACAGGTTCGGTTCCGGCACCCAAGACTGCACCAACAAATTTGCCGCGTCCGAAGCGGTGTTTGGCACCGCCAATTTACATCCGATTCCAGACTACGCGAACACAGATTTCCTGCTCAGCCTGGGCAGTAATCCCAAAATTTCACACGCAAGCTTTGTCCACATGACTAATCCAATGGGCGCTCTGCGCAAGATCGTAGCACGTGGAGGCCAGGTTAAACACGTGAACCCACGGAACATCGAATCGGTTACCTCGGCAACAGGCGAACTGGTCCAGATCAAACCCGATACCGATCTCTACCTGCTTGCCGCATTGATTCACGAAATTAAGGTGAGCGATCGGCAGGATCAGGCATGGATCGACAAGCACAGCACCAACATCGAACCAGCCTGGGATTTTGTGGCACAGTTCAGTGCCGACAAGGTTGCCCCGGTCGTAGGCCTAAGCGCTGATGAGATCCGTGGTTTAGCCTATGCCTTTGCCGACGCCAACAGCGCGAGCGTCCACATGTCTACCGGCGTCAACATGGGCCGCCAGGGAACCCTGGCTTATTGGTTGGTTCAGCTATTGAGCCTGGTCACCGGAAACCTTGGTCGGCGTGGCGGCAACATATATTCGCCGGGATATTTCCCTGCGGCGTCAGTAGGTAAACCAAGGCAGCAAGACCCCTTCTTCGAGGGGGAGTTTGGGCATATGCGTAAGATCGCGGGTAATCTGCCTGGCAATCTATTGATCGACTATATGGAAGCCGGGCACGTTAAGGCATTGGTCTGCATGTCCGGCAATCCGCTCCTGTCCGTTGCCGGCGAAACCAGAATGGCAAAAGCGCTGGAAAATCTGGAACTGCTGGTGGTTGTGGATATTTACCCGAACGCCACCTCAACTTACGCCGACTTTATTCTGCCCGCGACGGATTGGCTGGAACGGGAGGATGTCAATTCGGTTTCGGTCGGTTTCCAACCAGAGCCATACATTCAATACACACCAGCGGTTGTACCACCCAAACACGAACGTAAACCCGAATGGTGGATATTCGCCAAACTGCTACAACAGCTTGGGCTACCCAGTGTTTTAGACGGTAACGATGCAGATCCGCTGGCACGACTGAACAGACAGATTCAAAGCAGCGGCATCACCTTGGAACAAGTGCAAACCGAACCTGCGCAAACGGTGGTGCTACCCTTGCCTGATCCAACCGATACTTTCGAGCTGGGTGTGCAGCTTCCAGACCAGAAGATGGATTGTTTTCCATGGCTAATTCAAACCGGCATTTCAGCGGCAGTAGCTCAATTTCATGAACTGCGTGAGCAACCACCGTCTACGCTAAAACTCATCACCTTACGAACCAACTACATGATGAACAGCTGGCTGCATAACCTGCCAGCGCTGAAAAGAGACACGGCGCTGGACAACCCGATCCACGTCCATCCAGACGACGTGTCCCAACTGGATCTCGCCGAAGGTGTTGAGGTGAGCGTAAGAAGCAAATTTGGTGAGATCATCGCAACCATACGGACCGACGACTCTTTGATGCCCGGCGTAATCGCCATGACCCATGGCTGGGGGCATGGCAGCAATTCGCACCTGCGTGTTGCCAGCAACCATCCAGGCACCAATGTAAATGAACTACTACCCACTGGTCCTGGCAGCTACGACCCCTTGAGCAATATGTCCCACATGACTGGTATTCCAGTGACTTTAAAACAGGCCTAATTTTCCAGCGAGTTCTTAAAGCCGGAATATTTTGGTTGATCTATCGCCACCTGATTGACAACCGTATCGCGCAGATGATTCTGGACAGACACATTGTCTAAGTCGATAGAGCCGTCTCTAAGACCGTGGACAAGCTTCCACCTCAGCTGGGTCAAGTTCCCAGGACCTAGGATGGATTGCAGCCTCTCAAGTTCAAGCGCTCGCCCTTTGCCACCCAGGGCCTGATCACGCAGCACAATATCAAGAGAATTCCCTGCCACCCTGGAGAGAAAATTGTTCCGACCATGGGTTGCTTCCATGACATCGCCATGCAGAAAATTTCGAACACTTTCCAGCAACTCACTGATCCGCGGCATATCCAACTCGTTGTCATGATTCTGCGCTTCAACCAGGTTCACAGCGCCCGGGATCAATAAATTCACGCAATCGACCTGACACTCAGAAGAGCGCCGACCGATCGCCGGTCGCTCTACCGTCTTATCGGGCCCTGTCCGATAATGTTCTGCCATTCCGAGGCAACCAATTGCCCACCAGAAGGATCCGAAAACCTCCCAGAACTTGACGCGCTCACGATCTACAGGCTCTCCAGTCACGCTTTCATAACCGGCAAAAAGATCTTCGTAACTACCAAAGCCGCCCACCGGCAAATCGGACCGGCCGAATCTCCAGGAATTCGTACAGATCCAACCCAAATCTCGGTAAGGATCCCCGATATGAGCCACTTCCCAGTCCAGGACCGCGACAACACCCTGTGCGTCAAACATGATGTTGCCGTTACGAAAGTCATTATGAACCAGCGCAGGGGTAAACCCATCTGGAAGATGATCCATCAACCACCGGCCGGCATAGTCGATCATGGGCGCAGCGGTATCGAACTCTCTGTATCGCAACCAGGTCTGCTCTACGTAATCTTCAGGTGAGATAACATCAAGCTTCGAATCTAATCCCGTAGCCCCAAGATCTATCGCATGGATACGCCCTAGGATTTCCCCACATAGATAGGCAAGTTGAGGCCGGATGTCGTCGAGCTCTTCAGAGCGCACAACACGCGCCCCTAACGCAACACCCTCCAGCCATTCCATGATAAAACCATCTCCCAACTCATCGGCTGGTTCCAGGATATGGAAGACTTCAGGTTCTGGAACGCCATTCGCTTTCGCCGCCCGCATCAGCAACGCCTCTGCAGCGAGTCCAGGATGACCCGGGGTGGGCTCTACCGTTTCACCTCCTGGTGCGCGGCGCATAGCCAATAAACGCTCCCCGTCGGAACTTGCAATCTTGATCCGATAGGTTTCCTGACTGGCTCCACCCGACAATCGCTCGACGCTGACCAGCTCCTGACAGTCCGGAATGTAGCGGGATAGCACCGACGCTAACCGCGACTCAAATTCAGCTTGTGCACTCATAAATTCTATTCTTCGCGGACACCTTTTGGTGCGCGTTGACTCATAAAGCCAAACATGTAGCCGGCAACACGGCGCATCTGGATCTCTTCAGCGCCTTCCGTGATGCGATAGCGACGATGGTGGCGATAGATATGCTCAAAAGGTTTGTGTCTGGAGTATCCCAATCCACCGTGTACCTGCATCGCTCTATCCGCTGCTTCGCAACACAGGCGGTTGGACCAGTAGTTACACATGGATACTTTGTCGGATACCGAAAACGCGCCGTACGTATCCATTTGCCAGGCGGTCTTATGGATCAACGCCCTGAGCATCTCACATTGAGCCTGCAACTCTACCAGCGGAAATTGAATCCCCTGATTGGTGGCTAATGGTTTACCAAACGGCGCGCGATGTTTGGCATATTCAACCGATTCATTGACACAGAATTGTGCGGCGCCCAGGGAGGACGCGGCCTGACGAATTCTGTTCTCGTTGAAGAAGTGCTGAACAACCTGCAATCCACGGCCTTCACCACCAAAGATCGCGTCATTTGGCACCCGCACGTCCTTTAAGGAGATGCGTCCATGATCCGTGGGCATATTAAAAGTCCACATCATCTCTTCAACTTTAAAGCCTTCGGCGTCAGTGGGCGTCAGGAATGCTGTGATGCCGTCACCGTCACCTTGTTTGCCACTAGTGCGCGCAAAAATCAGGTCATATTTGGCCTTGTGAATGCCTGTATTCCAGGTTTTTGCTCCGTTGATGATCCACTCGTCTCCATCACGGATGGCGTGGGTTTCCATGTGTGTCGCATCTGAACCATGTTCAGGCTCCGTAATACCAAAGGCAAAGCCGCGACGCCCTTCCGCCAGATCATCCACCCATTCAGCCTTTTGTTGTTCAGTTCCATAATTGATCATCAACAGCAGACCGACATTGTTACCAACGATTGAGTGCTCGTTTTGCAGATCGTTATGCAGCCCCAAACCTTTTACTGCAAGATGTTCTCGAATAATCGCCATGCCCAGATTGGTGCCATTTTTGCCACCGTATTCTTCTGGAAATGGATAGCGATAGTGGCCCGCGGTATCTGCGCGACGTTTGGCTTCATGTAGAAGCTGTTCCCACTCTTCGTTCGGCAATCCTCCACGCTCCCAGTCGGTTCGGGCATCTTCCCGCCGATGATCAAAAAAGCGGTTGTTATCATTCTCCATCTGCAGTGGCAGAATTTCTTTCTCGATAAAATCATCCAGCTCAGCCAGGTAATCTTGCATTTCCTGTGGGATATCAAAATTCATCATGCCCTCCCCTAATTACTAATAATCCCTAAATCTAATCAATATTAGAGTGCGGCTCCAGCGAATTCTCTAGATCGCACCGCTTTGTACTTGCTCTACAGCATAGTTTGCCGCCCTGGCGGTGAGCGCCATATAGGTCAACGAAGGATTGACGCACGACGCAGACGTCATACACGCACCATCGGTTACAAAAAGATTGTCTGCTGCGTGGGCCTGGTTAAATTTGTTGAGCACCGCATCCCGTGGATCATCACCCATTCGCGCCGTGCCCATTTCGTGAATTGCGGCGCCACCAACCATCGGCGCGTTATAGGTCTGGATTTGCGTGACCCCCGCCGATTCGAGCATGCGCACCGCCTGCTCGATCAAGTCCTTGCGATGATTCATTTCATTTTGACCAAAAGTAAAATTGAAACTGACCAGCGGTATACCAAACCGGTCCACTCTTTTAGGGTGCAAGCGCATCTCGTTATGCGCATAAGGCAAGATCTCGCCAAACCCACCTAAACTCACGTACCAGGGACCCGGCCGGCTGAGTCGTTCTTTGAACTCGGCACCAAAGCTTTTTTTGTCGCCGTTCATCGCACCGCGCCAGGTTAACCTGCCAGCCCCGCCCTGGTATCCATAGCCACGAGTGAAATTCAAGTTTTCCCCGTCGCGCAAATTTCTAAAGCGCGGTATATAGATGCCGTTGGGCCGGAAGCCGTAGGGGTAGTACTGCTCAAACCCGGGCATAATGCCTCGCGCGCCTGCGGCATAGGTATGATCCATCATGTAGCGCCCTAAGGCGCCGCTTCGATTAGCAAAACTCGACTGGCCACGTGGATCAGGTGAATTCAACAAGATCTGGGTAGTGCCAACTGTCGATGCACACAGGAAGATCAGGCGCGCGCTGACTCGAAACCCCTCCTTCGTGCGTGTATCGACAGCATCCACGGACAAGACCTTCTGACTTGCCGTGTCGTAATTTAATCTTGAAACCACCGCATCCGTACGGATCGTCAGCCGCCCGGTTGCCTTTGCTGCAGGCAACGTACTGGATAGCGAACTGAAATAGGATCCGGTGGAACAGCCTCGATGGCAGGGCCCACAATAGTGACAGGGCGCGCGCCCGGGCAAAGGTTCCGTTAATGTTGCGGTACGCCCAATCATCATGACGCGGTCTTCAAAATTGCTGGCGATGGACTGTGCAACATGGCGTTCGACCACATTCATCGGCATGGGCTTTTGGAACTGTCCATCCGGCAGCTGGCTTAAGCCCATGGGTTGCCCGCTGACCCCAATATAACGCTCAACATAGTCGTACCAGGGCGCGATGTCCGCGTATCTGATCGGCCAATCAATGGCAATACCCTCTCGCTTGTTGGCCTCAAAATCCAGGTCCGACCATCGATAGCTCTGCCTGGCCCAAAGTAAAGACCTTCCCCCCAGTACATCAGCTCGCATCCAGTGGAAAGGTGCTTCAGGGTTAAAGTCGTAAGGATTGGCCGCATCGTTATTCCAAAAATGCCGCGTGGTTTCATCGAAGGCGTAAGATGTGGACTGTACTGGATACTCTTCCTGGTAAAGCGCTCTGGGCTCGAGACCCATGGTCCCTTGCTGCCACGGAGGTCGATGCTCACCCACGTAGTCTTTGGCGTGTTCGATATAGCGTCCACGTTCCAAAAGCAGAACTTTTAAGCCTTTTTCCGTCAGCTCTTTGGCAGCCCAGCCTCCACTGATCCCGGAACCAACGACAATGGCATCTACCTCAGGGACTAACTTGACCATGCGCGAGACGCCTCATCGACTTGATAATCACCATCGTAGTGTCCAGGCATAGGTAAATAATGTAGTGCTTGAGTTGCGCCAACCCGTGAAGTGAAATAGCCCACGACCACAAGCTCTCGAAGAGCCACAAAAGCGTCAGGATTAGATTCTGACAAAGCTTCCAACAACTGCGCTTTGCGTGATACAGAAAGCTCCAGGACAGCCAGCCCATCAGAACGGCTGTGCATGCTGATGATCTCGTTGATCCCTGTAAACAAGGTTTGTCTTTCAGTCTCTGAATACCAAGTATTGATCGCGTAGCGCAGAAATTTTCCTACGCCGGCTTGGGAAGCTGACGGTGTATCCGTTTCGGGTATGATCACATCGGCAAAGGCTTGGGCCACGCGGACCTGAAGTTCGCTGGTGCTTACGATGTGGTCGTCTTGTGATGTGAAATTCAGCGCAGCCTGGGTACAACTTGCGCTGATCCCGGCGCCCATCGTCGCCGCCAGCCACTTAAGAATCTCTCTTCTGGACGGAGAATTTTTTTTCAGCATTGTCACCCCTGTTGTTCTAGCCTTTTTATCCACCCTCTTCATGCACCCTCTTCATGCACCCGCTTCTTAGTCCCCACTCACCGGTTGGGATAATAGCGAATTGCACAAGTGTAGAGGAACTTGGCAATATACCCGCCCTATACGTTATTCGTGAACCCACCATGCGGTACCTCTGGATCAGCCTGGGATGGTTGTGCGTGGGATTGGGCCTCTTGGGCGCCTTTCTTCCATTGCTCCCAACCACACCGTTCCTGCTATTGGCAGCCTACGCATTCAGTCGTGGCTCTGAACGCCTGCACGAATGGTTGGTCTCACACCCCAAGCTGGGACCACCGATTCGCGATTGGCAGAACGAAGGTGCCATCTCCAGACGCACTAAGGTGGTTGCAACGGTCAGTGTCGCGGTAATATTTGGCCTTAGTCTGGTGATGAGCGTTCCCCAATGGGCGATCTTCACGCAAGCCGGGGTGCTATCCATCGTCTTGTTTTTTCTATGGACTAGGAAAGAACCTGAGGACAAACCCAACAATACACCCGTAAACGAGTCGGACCGCGCGCCCTAAGCTCGACCAGGCAGGCTCTGGCTGCCTTGGCGGTATTGGTCAACCAAAGCGATTACCACAAAAATGAAGATCAACCAGACACTGGCCAAGTTGCCTACAAAGTGATCGTACTCACCAGTCCAACTTGCAAATGGGTTCACTACGTCTCTTACGGTCAATTCTTTGAAGGTACGAATGCCAAATACCCAAGCACTATGGAGTGCGATGCAGGCCCACAGTCCAACCCGGACACGGACCACACAAAAGAGCATACCCAGAAGAAACAGCGAAAGGGCCGAGTCCCAGATTTCAGACATTTGGGTGAACTGAGTAAAAGCCAGGCCAACCATTTTAAAGCCAGTTGTAAAACCGACGTTTTCGACCACTACATCGTCGACACCACCGATAAAATGCACCGCAGAATAGAAGGCTGAGCTCGACACAGCGGCAAACCAGAATCCAAACTTCTCGAATACCGAACCAAAAAAAACACCGCGAAACAGAGACTCTTCAAAAATTCCCACAAGCCAGGCGGAAACAAAAGCGACCAGCACAAATCGCCAGAAATCCAGTCCAGATAAATCAATTGCAGTGTTCCAGACTCGAAACCCGGTCACCGCATAGAACAGGAGCAAAGGCAGAATCAAAGCGACTCCGATCAGGTAGGCTGGCCTCAACACGGCCCGGTCAAACGGGGCTAAGCCGATGCCCTGGCTGTTCAGACCAAGCTTGCGCCATAGTGGCACCAGACCAATCGCGGCGAATAACAAGATGCTTCGTGACAGAACCTTCTCATAGGGGACGGGAATCCACTCGTGAATCAACCAGCTGAATGTGACGCCTCCAATGATCACGCCCAGCAGATAAACAACCGTTGCAATCATGAAGCGTTCTCAACCTTCTCCTCCAAGGACTGCATTTCGACTTTAGCGTGATCAGCCACGCAGGCCTCCGGAGCAGATTAGCAATTGCCCTGTAACGAAATCAGATTCCGGAATACAAAACAGGTAGACTGCCCCGGCCGCATCGTGAGGCTGGCCAACTCGACCTAAGGGAATGCTGGGAATCATGGCGTCCACCTGATCCTGGCTCAGGCCTACTTTGAAGTCCCGCCCGGCCACCTCGATGGTCGGAGGTGGTCCATCATAGGTCTGGGTCAAGCGTGTACTGATGGGACCAAACGCAACGCAGTTGACCGTAATGTTCAAGCGACCCCACTCTTTAGCAAGCGTTTTTGTCATTCCAACCACCGCCGCCTTTCCTGCTGAATACGCAATTTGAGTCGCAGCGCCTTCGGTGCCGGATACTGAAGAAATGTTGACTACCTTGCGGCACCGTAAACCGTCCGGTGTAGCGGCTTCCTGTTCCGCTTGTGCCTTAAACACTGGATAGCACGCTCGCAAGAGTCTAAATGGTGCTGTGGCATGCATATCTATCATCGCTTGCCATTGCTCGTCTGAGTGTTTATGCATGGCGGAGTTCCATACATACCCGGCGTTGTTCACAACAATGTCGATCCCTCCAAAGCCCTCAACACAGGCATCAACAACCTGGTCTGCCGCGTTTTCGTCAGTTAAATCAACGGCAACAGGTAACGCATGCCCACCCTCATCCAGAATCTTCTGTACCGTCGAGTCGCAGGCTTGCGCATCGAGATCATTTACCACAACCCGTACACCGTCTCTTGCCAAGCGCAAGGCGATTTGCTCACCGATGCCGCGACCCGCACCCGTCACAATGGCAACTTTCCCGTTCATCGGATTACTGTTTTTCAACGCCTCCCCCCTGTTGTCGTCAGTTTACGAATTTGTCTCTAGCAAGAAACAGGTGTGCCATAGGCAAGGCAAATACAAATCCGGAGATTAACGCCGAAGCCACGCCCCCACCTTTGGCATTGATCAGGCTGAACACCACCATGGCGATCACAACTTGGGCGGCATAAACCCCTGCCCATGGCCACATCCAGCGCTTCATCTTCCAAAAGCCATATGCTCCAGCTCCATAAATCAGCCAATGTAGCGGTTCAGTTGCTTTGGCCCACCATCCATAAAGGGTGAATCCAAACCAGATTTCTTCGTCTTCTGCGACGGGTTTGTAAAATAGGTCAAATGGCATATAGATGATGGTCATGTATACACAGAAATAAAAAATCAGATTCATCCACCAGGGCCGTAAACCCCAGTCGTGTTTAATTGCACCCAATACCCTGGTCATAGTGAACTCCTGAGACAGCAGCCAGCTGATTAGACTTTTTCGACTTGGTTCGGCAGGGGGATACCTTGAACAAAGGCTGCCACGTTGTCCATAGCGCACCGTCCCATGGCGATCCTGGTTTCCGATGTGCCGCTTCCCATGTGTGGCAACAACACGGTGTTCTCCAGCGCCATCAACCCTGGGGATAGCGCTGGTTCCATCTCATAGACGTCCAAACCCGCACCGGCAATTTCTCCTTTCTTTAACGCGTTCACCAACGCAACCTCATCCACGACGTCTCCACGCGCAGTATTAATAAGATGGGCATCACTACGCATCAATCTGAGGGCCTGCTCGTCAATGAGGTGGTGAGTTGCGGGCGTTGCGGGACAGTGCAGGCTTACAAATTGTGATAACGACAGCAGTTCCTCGAGGGAAACTTGGCGCGCACCAAGCTCCAGCGCAATTGAATCATCTAACGGGCTGCGACTGTAATACAGGATGGACATGCCAAATCCATGATGCGCCTTGCGTGCCATGGCAATCCCTATGCGCCCCATGCCAACAATGCCCAACGTCCCTCCCGTGATCTGATGTGACAACATATGCGTGGGTCGCCACCCGGTCCAAGCCTGCGCCCTGAGGTGTCGCTCACCTTCACCGGTTCGACGTGCGGACATCAACAACAGTGCCATGGCAATTTCCGCGGTTGCATGGGTGAGCACGCCGGGGGTGTTGGTGACCTGAATACTCATCTGTCGCGCTTGTTGTAAATCGATATGGTTGACGCCAACACCAAAGTTAGCCAGCAGTTTCGTACGAGGATCAGACACACTCGCAAGTACCTGGGCGTTTAGCTGATCGGTTACCGTTGGGCACACAATATCGAAGTCTGACAACGCAGCACGCAGCTGCATTTCACTCAGCGGTTCGTCTTCTTCGTTAAGGGTAACCTCACCGTACTGTTGCAACTCACGCTCAACTTCTTGCGGCCATCGCCGCGTTACCAGGATCCGCATATTTGCCATCGTGTTCTAATAAGCTTGCGTCGAATATACTAAGCTTTGGGGAGACACTACACCGCCAATTCAATCGAAGCGCGTGTGGGGGTCAAAAACGCATCAAAACGTAGAAAAGTGCTGGGATCATCATGAACTTTGAACTCTCTGAGGAACAAGTTGCCATAAAAGATATGGCTGACAGATTCACCGCAGACGAAATTACACCCAACGCCGGGCGCTGGGACGAAGAACACATCTTCCCCCGGGAAACGCTGCAACAAGCAGCCCAACTTGGGTTCGGATCAATCTACGTCGACCCTGAGTTTGGCGGCATCGGACTCACCCGTGTAGAAGCTGCATTAATAATGGAATCAATGGCTTACGGCTGCCCAAGTACATCTGCCTTCATATCAATTCACAACATGGCAACGTGGATGATCGACAATTTTGGCAATGACATGCTACGCGAAAGGTATGTCCCCGATCTGGCGAGTATGCAGAAGATAGCAAGTTATTGTCTGACAGAACCAAGTGCGGGTTCCGATGCTGCATCGCTCAAAACCTCCGCAGAATTGGACGGTGATCATTATGTGTTAAACGGTGCGAAAGCGTTCATTTCCGGTGGCGGGGTTAATGAGGTATATGTTGTCATGGCGCGGACCGATCAAGGCTCCAAGGCCGGTGGAATCTCCTGCTTTGTGGTTGACAAGGACACGCCCGGCCTGTCTTTTGGTGCTCAAGAGAAAAAACTAGGCTGGCATTCTCAGCCGACCGCTGCCGTCCTTTTTGACGATTGCCGAATACCTGCCCAAAACATGGTTGGCCAACCTGGTGACGGCTTTAAGATTGCCATGCAGGGACTCGACGGTGGACGCATCAACATTGGCGCCTGTTCGCTGGGTGGCGCGCAAAGATGCCTGGATGACGCGATCGAATACGTCAAACAACGCCGGCAGTTTGGACAACGTATTGCAGATTTTCAGAATACCCAGTTCATGCTGGCTGAAATGAAAACTCATCTTGAAGCAGCGCGGGCTCTGCTCTACATCGCCGCAAATAAAGTATCTAACGCCACCATCGACAAAACCCAGTGGGCCGCCATGGCCAAACTGTTAGCAACTGAAACTGGATCCAAAGTTGTCAATGATGCCTTGCAGTTGCACGGTGGCTATGGCTTTCTAATGGACTTCCCCGCGGAGCGCTTCCTCAGAGACTTGCGTGTTCATGAGATCCTTGAAGGGACCAGTCAAATTATGAAATTTGTAATTGGGCGTGAATTGGTTGCCGAATAAGACGTTCAAATTCACATGGATCATCTGGGGCAGTTTGTTTGTCTCCCAGATTTGGGCAGGAGAGTCAGACGATTGGCAAGATGCGGTGGCGGCCATCACGCCTGCCGTTGTCAGTCTGAAGATTGATCACACT
Organism: Pseudomonadota bacterium; assembly: GCA_039028095.1. Lineage (GTDB taxonomy): Bacteria > Pseudomonadota > Gammaproteobacteria > Pseudomonadales > Azotimanducaceae > UBA4421. The sequence goes on along the minus strand of JBCCIU010000007.1, from coordinate 59,647 downwards.
CGGGCATTCGACGAAAACTGGAACCAAAGTACCCATGCCACAGGCTTTGTGGTAGACCATGAGCGTGGGATTATTCTCACCAATCGTCACGTGGTTGGCCCGGGACCTTCTACTGCACAGGCGGTGTTTCAAAACAAAGAAGAGGTTGATCTGGTCCCCCTTTACCGTGATCCGGTCCATGATTTCGGGTTTTATCAGTACGACCCTGACGACCTGAAGCGTTTTGAGCCTGTTTCGGCACAGTTGCACCCGGATGGCGCTCAGATCGGTGTGGAAATCAGATTGATCGGCAACGATGCAGGGGAACAACTCTCAATCCTGGATGGCACTCTGGCAAGATTGGACCGATCAGCACCGAGCTATGGGTACGGTAAGTACAACGATTTTAATACCTATTATCTACAGGCTGCATCCGGCTCTTCAGGAGGATCCTCGGGCTCACCGGTGATAGACGAGAGTGGCCGCGTGGTGGCTTTAAACGCAGGCTCCCGAACCTCAGCTGCCACATCCTATTTTTTACCACTCAACAGGATCGTCAGAGCTCTGAACTACCTTCAATCAGAGAAACCTATTCCACGGGGCACCTGGTTAACAACTTTTGAGGCAGCGCCGTTTGCCGACCTGAAAAAACTGGGCTTGAGAAGCGAGGTTGAAACGAAATTTCGTCAATCGTTTCAAGACAACGAAAACCTCCTTGTCGTCAGGCATATCCTGCCAGGCGGGCCAGGTTTTGATCGACTGCAAGTTGGCGATATTCTTGTGAGTATCGCCAATGAACTGATCCCGGATTTTGAAGCGTTGGCGACCCATTTAGACAACCAGGTTGGTCAGCAACTGACAACTTGTGTAGAGCGAGCGGGGGCTAAGAAATGTTTTGAGCTACCGGTTGATAACTTGCATGAGCATACGCCGCAGGCCTACCTCGAGTTTGATGGGGCGGTCATCCATGATCTGTCTTACCAACGTGCCCGACATTTTAACCGACCCAGAGATGGCGTTTACCTGGCTGACCCAGGTTTTGGCTTTTCCCAGGCGGGGCTACCAAAGGGGGCAACCATCACCTACCTGGCAGGTAAAAAAATCAAAGACATTCAGGACGTGCAGAAGGTCTTGGAAGACACACCTCAGGGTGCAGAACTCAGCGTGCGTTACCTTACCCTGGCTGCCAATCGAGCCGAAAAACACGCCACCATGTCGCTGGAACAACGTTGGTTTCCAGCCAACCTGTGTCAGCCTGTACCCGGAGAAGGGGTATGGGATTGCACCCCTCTCAAACTCACATCGGCCCAGCCAGTTGTGCAAAGTAAACCAGCATCAAACCAGGCCGTCACGGGCTTGGACCGCCTGGATCAGGCGCTGGTATACGTAAGGTTTAATCCACCTTATCCACTTTCCGGGACACCCGCGGATCGCAGGACTGGCGTTGGTTTAATTGTCGACGCCTCAAAAGGTAAAGTACTGACCAGCCGTAGCATCGTCAGTTCCGCAGTTGGAAACGTTTACTTAACCTTCGATAACAAACAGGAAATTGCGGCGGAAGTGGCCGATGTGCACCCCGTACATAACCTTGTTATGTTGAGCTACAACCCAGATTTGCTGGATGGCATCGATACCCAGTCTGCAATATTGCACCCTACCCCAACCATCCCGGGCAAGGCTTATGAGATTATTGGTTTAGACCGGGAACTCAAACTGCGTCAGCAACAGGGTATCCTGGCCGAAAAAGAACCGGTCAGTTTTGGCACATCGTCACCACCCCGGTTTCAATCAAAGAATACCGAACTGCTGCAGTTCATTAATGGGCCTACCGACTATTCTGGCGTGGTTGTTGATGAACAATACAGAGTCATTGCGCTATGGCAAAAGTTTGAGCAGCACATAAACAATCGAACTCGCGCCTGGCAGCGTGGTATCGATATTCGGTTAGCCGAAGCGTTCATCAGCGACATCGATAGCGGTAAGCCCTGGCGTGACCTGGGCACTCAGTGGTTACCGTCCACCATCGCTAATGCTGCCAAGGTGGGGTTGCCAAGTGAGTGGCGAGACCGACTATCTGAGGCAAATACCCGTCCCTACCTGCTAGGCAGAATCACCCACAACACAGAAGCGGCGGACAAACTCAAAACCGGGGACATACTGCTCGCGATGAACAAAGCCCCGGTAAAAAGTCTTATTGATCTAGACCTGCTTTCGCAAACCGATCAAGTAGAACTTACAGTTCTCAGAGAGCAAAAAATATCGCAAGTAAACATCAAAACAACACCGCGTAGCTATCAGGGATTGAATCATATTGTGTTCTGGGCTGGGGCCCTGATCCAACCTACACCGCTGACCCTGGCGCAGGAACGACAGCTACCTACCGAAGGGGCTTATGTCTCATTTTATCGCTACGGCTCTCCTGCTTCCCGGGCAGGTTTGGTGGCTTCGCTGACGATCACCGAGGTGAACGACCAGCCCATCAAAGATATCAGCGATTTTGTCGCCGCCGTGCGACAGCAACCCAACGGAGTGGTGCGGATTCGAGCTGTCCACCTGAATCAGAACCCAGCATTGGTTACGATTCGTTTAGATCCGCGCTACTGGCCAGCGTACCAAATCGAAAAAAAACCCGGTGGCTGGGTCAGGGAAGATTTGTAGCGCGGCCGTCTAGGAAGACCCGCACGCGATTAAAAGACCAGGGATTGTTCCAGTTTATTGTTGTTGTTCAACTCGAGCCGGAGGCATAAATCCTTCGAACAGCCCCTCATCATCTACGGATTTCATAAAACTCTCGGGAAACTGCGCGGCGCCCGAACCCTGCCTGTTACGAAATCGTAACCCTTGGGCGCGCTTTTCGCTGAATGGCACAATCCCCTCCCCGCTGGGTCGCTTAAGCGCAGCAAAAAGAGCGGCCCGTAGATCGATCAGCCGATTTCTATAGGTCGTGTCATGCAACAGATTGACCCGTTCTTGAGGATCTGCCTTGAGATCATACAGCTCATCCAGATCCCACAAGCCATGATATTGAATGTACTTCACCTCATCCCGTGTGATTGAAAACGTGGTCGGTGTCTGGGGGAAGGTCCACTCCCAATAATACTCATAGACAAAATCCCCACTGTCCCAGTCTTGGGCGGGTTTGTTCGTCAGCAGGGGTTTAAATGATTGACCTTCCATCTGCTCGGGCTTGCTTGCACCCCCAAGATCAAGAAAGGTAGGCGCAAGATCCAGATTGCGAATTCTAGCCCTGTTCACCTGCCCCTCATCTACCCGGCCGGGTGCCCATACCACCATGGGGACACGAACAGACGCCTCGTACGCATTGCGTTTATCAATCAGTCCGTGATCTCCAAACAAAAAGCCGTTGTCGCTATAAAAGACAAGTATTGTGTTGTCCATCTTGTCATTATCACCTAGCCACTTAATTAAGCGGCCAATCGAATCGTCCACCGCAGAAAGAGTGGCGTAGTAACGACCAACATAATCTGCAAATCCCTCACCTCGGTGGTAGGCGAAATCGACACCATGCCAGCTGTTACGTTGGTTGTGCACCCACATCGGCTTTCCCGCTCCGGGCGCGCCCGCGTCAGCATTCGGATCTGGTAACGGAATATCTACTTCTGCGTATTGGCCTTCGTGGCGTGGTGCCGGTGTCGCGTCAGAGTGTACGGCCTTATGAGACAGGTATAGAAAAAACGGTTGGTTGCCATTGGCCACATCGTCCAACCACGCTAAGGCGCAGTCGGTCAATTCATCGGTGATGTAACCAGTTTGCGGGACAGATTGTCCGTTTACGTTCAGTTGATGCCTGACGCCCGCTGCAGCCATTTGGTCGGGGATTCGATCTGTCGGATTGTAAAACCCTTGTCCTTTAAAACTCACCCAGTGATCAAAGCCCGGGCGTGGATCGTCTTTAGCACGCCCCATGTGCCACTTTCCGACAAAGGCTGTGGTGAAACCAGCTTCCTGCAGATAGCTTGGGAAAAAAGTCAGGTGCGCTTCGCTGGTGTTGTTATTGTCGAAAATTTTATGATTTCGCGTGCTCATACCGGTCAGTATGGTTGCCCGACTGGGCGAACACAGCGAGGTGGTGACTACGGCATTGGGAAAATAGACGCCAGATTTAGCCAATTGATCGATATGCGGCGTTTTCAGTGCTGGATTGACAAATCCCATGCCATCAAAGCGCAGATCATCAACCAGTACAAATATCATGTTGGGTTGGGCACCCCAAACCTGCCCCCAAAAGACGGACAGACACACGATAACCCCGGCAGAAAGCCAACGAATCATAACAACCCGGTAACTGGTACCAGGGCTCCGTGAATAACGCTCGCTCGATCAGACCCTAAAAAGCAAACCACCTCGGCCAGATCCTTTGGAGACACCCAGGTTGCGAAATCTGCATCTGGCATATCTTCCCGATTTCGCGGGGTATCGATAAGGCTGGGCAGGACTGCATTTACATTCACGCCGGCATGTTTTACCTCCTCACTCAAAGCCTCGGTGATCCGCATAACGGTGGCTTTTGCCGCGGTATAGGCACCCATATGACCAGTGCCTTTCAAAGCGCCTGCGGCGCCGACGTTGACAATGCTCCCGCGACCTTGTTGCACCATGAGGGGTACGGCGTGGCGGACCATACGGCGTAACGTCGTGACGTTGATTTCGAACATTCGCTCCCAGAGCTCATCTTCCGTGTCATAAACCGTTGGTCCCATATCGAATCCACCAGCAATGTTAGCCAGCACATCAATGCGACCAATTTCGGTTAACGCCTGAGACACAGCCTCGGCATTGGTAAGATCTACTTGCACGTAACGCCCGAGTCCTGACTCAAATTCTGCAACAATGTCTAACAGAACAACTTCTGCCCCATAAGATTTTGCAGTCTGGGCCACAGCCTGTCCCAACACACCGGCACCGCCGGTCACCACACACACTTTGTGTTCTAACAAAACATCTTCCCCCAATTAAGTTAGGATCAGTATATAAGAACAACAACGGGGAATAATCATGTTGGCAAGAATTCTGGTAGGTCTGATCGGTCTGCTGATGTTGATGAATGGTGTTAACTGGCTGGTCGATCCTGGCGCCACCGCCGCAAGTCTGGGTATGCCGCTGCTTGAGGGTGTCGGTCGGAGTACACAGATTGGCGACATGAGTTCTTTCTTTCTTAGCTGTGCGGGCTTCTGCCTGTACAGCGCTTGGAAAGAGAGTGCTGCTTGGGCTTATCCGGCAGCCATACTCCTAGGCCTGACCGCCATCACCCGCACAATCGCCTGGGCGGCTCACGGCGCGGATTTTGCGACGGTCTTTATCGTGGTGGAAATTGCAAGCGCTGCCGTGTTGGTGTTCGGGGCAATACAGTTCACCAAGCGCGCGCAAGCCTAACTCTGTTGCGACGGCACCGATACCGTAATGCCATCGAGCTGCGGTGTCAGACTGACCTGGCAGGCAAGGCGACTGTTGGCGCTCCTGCCCCAGGCATATTCCAGCAAATCCAGCTCATCCTGATGGGCTGGACCAGCTGCTGGCAACCAGTCTTGGGCGATCCAGCAGTGACAGGTACAGCAAGTACATCCGCCGCCGCACTGAGCAAGGATGCCAGGGACCCCATTATCCAACGCTACATCCATCACAGTGTCACCTGGCGCACCAACGTGAGTAACGCGTTCGCCGTCAGGTAACTCAAAGGTGACATGAATAGGGACTATCTGGGCCATCAAACCAGTGTGCCGGGCTCTTACAGAGAAGACAATCGCGCAGTATTAGTTCTGGGACAGATGGCCTCAGCGAGTTAAGATAATCGGCTGCGCAAATTTCTAGGCTGATACAACCTTGATTATCGGGCTAACAGGAGGCATCGCCTCAGGAAAATCTACCGCTGCGCGCCTGTTTGGCGAATGGGGTGCACATGTGATCGATGCAGATAAGCTGGGCCACCGCGCCTACCTTGCTGGTACCACTGCTTTTGATCAGGTGGTGGCAACTTTTGGCGAAGAAGTGATCGGCGATGATGGTGAAATCAACCGCCAGGCGCTGGGTGCAAAAGTGTTTGGTGAGGGCAGTCGCTTGGATGAGCTGACCGCGATCGTATGGCCGGCTATTCGTCAGATGGCGGCTGACGAAATCCAGCAGGTTCAGATCTCAAACCCCAACCAAACCATCATCTTGGAAGCTGCCGTGTTGATCGAAGCGGGCTGGCAGGACATCGCCGACGAGGTTTGGGTCACCGTTGTTGACCCGACCTTGGCCATCGAACGAGCCAGTGCCCGAGATAACGTGGATGCAACCGCTGTACAGGCTAGAATTGATGCTCAACTCACCAATGAGGAACGCACTCGAAACGCTGACCGGGTGATCACCAACAATGGCTCTGAGGCAGAATTACTCGCCCAGCTCAAAGAGCTTTGGGATACAATTTCATAATTATCAATTAGTTATACGATATTTCTCATGATTTTAGATTTACATGCGCATTCGATAAAGTCCGATGATGGCCGCGCCAAGGTCTCCAACTACTGTCAGTGGATCGCCACCAGAAACATCCCAATCGATGGATTTGTACTCACCGAACACCGTCAATTTGACAACGAATCAGACTATTCAGATTTAGCCGCTAAGCACAACATCACCATCCTTAAAGGTGCTGAAGTGGAGACCGAATACGGCCATGTGCTGGTGTTTGGCGTCACACCGCCACTACAGGAAGCTTTTGACTTTTCCAACATACACCTTCCCCTCGCACAGGTACTCGAAGAGTGCGAGCGACATAACGCAGTGGCTGTCCCTTGCCACCCTGGCAGGAAGCGCGTGGGTATGGCAGCCCACCTTGAGGAGTTTGGCATCCCCGCGGGCGTTAGAATTGTTGAAGTCTTCAACGGAGGCTCAAGGGGCGACGAAGATGACGTGGCCCATCAATTGGCCCAGGACCAGAATTACCTGGGCATTGGCGGCAGCGATGCGCATATCGTCAGCCATATTGGCCGCTGCGCAACCCGCTTCAGCGCGCCCATTCAAAACGAACTGGAACTGGTAGAGGCACTTCGCGGTTCCGACTTTGAGGCCATGAAAATACCTCAAGAGAAATAATCCGACCGTGCAAAGTAAAAGCCGCAGGAAACACAACAGGCTGGAACAAGACAGGAGGTAAGATGAGCGAACCGATTGACGTTGAGGGACTCAGGGATCAGTTCCTGGGACAGGTATTTGACGAATACACCTTTACCCTGGATTCACAAAGGTTGGCGGACTATGCCTCCGCCTGCGGAGAGACCGCATCCAAATACACCAACCCAGAGGATCCGGATTTTCAGGCACCACCCACCATCGCATCCAGCTTTCAATCCAAGACGCGCTATCCGGAAGGGTTTCCAACATTCAAAGGACTTGGCATGGACGCAGGCAAAGCGGTAGCGCCTGACAAACCCATGCGTGCCGGCGTGCCAATTACCGCCAAAACCCATATGCATGATATCTATACAAAAACCGGTCGTTCCGGGCGTATGGTCTTTTTTGTTAATCGCATGGAACTGTCAGACGAGGACGGGACCCTACTGGGTTCAGCAGACACCAGCGTAGTGATTCGGGAGAAACCGCAGACATGACCATTCGCATTGTTGGAGACGTAGAGTTTGGTGAAGAACTACCCGCCTTCCAGCCCGACACCAGCCTGGACAATGTCCGCAAATTTGCCATTGCAGCAGGTTGGAACGGTCCACGATTCACCGATCACGAAGCTGCAAAAAAAGAGGGATTACCAGGCGCGTTAGTACCCGGCATCATGAACCAAGGCTTTCTGTCCGCCATGATTCACCGCTGGGCACCCGATGCCGAAGTGAGATTGGTTGACACCATCTTTCGCGCACCCTGTATTGTCGATGAGACCTACCACATTAACGGTGTTGTCACCGACATCGACGAGGACACCGGCGCAGTGGAAATTGATCTGACGGTGACCAACGACGCCTCAGAAACTCGGGTATTTGGCACGGCAAACGTCATTATTCCAACTGGATAGCCTTAGCAAGTCTAGCTGGTCTGGGATTCGTCGGTGGCCTGGATCAGCTCCTGAAAATGCCCTTGTCCCTTAAAGCGTTCCAGGAAATCAGGTTCATAGGCGTTTTCTGGTTCGGCTCGAACCATGGCGTCTAACGCCACCGCGTCCTCTCCCACCAATATTCTCCAGCGTTCTTCTCGCACACCGTCCAGAATAATCGTGGCTGCGTCGGCTGCGTTGGTCGGCGCTTTATCACGAAAATCCAGACCCCTTTGATGCATCATCTCGCGCAGGTGATCATCCGGTACGTTACCTACGGGTGCACCAGCAGCTAACAGACGTTCCCGAAGTTCCGCCACATCTTCGTTTGACATCTCCAGGGCAGAACCTTTACCGAGCACAATACTGCTGTTAATGGCGATCGACGTCCCAATGTGTCCGGGCATCACCACTGACGCCTTCACGTGGGGGGCATTCAACCGCAGATCTGTGACCAGTGCCTCCGTAAACCCTTTGACCGCAAACTTGGCAGCACAGTAGGACGTGTGAGAGACGCTGGGGCCGATCGTAGCCCAGAAGCCATTGACTGAGCTGGTATTTACAATGTGTCCAGCATCACTGGCAACCAGCAAATCCATAAAGGCGCGGCAGCCGTAATAAACACCGTACCAGCAAACGCCAAATGTACGCTCCCAATCCGCCCGATCACCGGTCACAAACTCGCCACCACCACCAATGCCCGCGTTATTAAATAGAAGATTTATGTGGTCCGTATCATGTTGGGCAACCACCTCATCGCGAAATTTGTTCATCTGCTCTTCGGAACTTACGTCACAGACATGTTGTGTCACACGAACCCCTTCCTTTGGCTCAGCGATAGCGGCAGTTTCAGCCATGTTTTCCGCAGACACGTCACACATGGCTACATGAGCACCTTCCGTAACCAGTTGACAAACAAGTTCGCGGCCCATGCCGGTGCCGCCGCCGGTAACAACCGCTATCTTTCCCGCAAATTCTCTCACCTGTATAACCCCTATCTTGAAACTGGATCTATTTTTGTCACATCGATATGCAACGTCTGTTGTTGGCTTTCAAGCCATTGACCGTCTCTGGCACCACTCCGATACAAGGTGCTAATCGCCGCCTGACAAATTGCGTCTGCATCCACCTCAAAGTGAGCTCGCAGTTCAGGCCTGGCCTCTGATAACCCATAGCCGTCGGTACCCAGCACCTCATAGTGCTCCGGCATCCATTTAGCGAGGCCTGCTGGTATCTTTTTCATGTAGTCGGACACCGCAACAAACACACCTGCCTGTTCACCGAACATCCTGGAAACATTCGACAGTCGCGGGGGTTCGAGCGGATTAAGCCTGTTAAACCTGTCGCACGCCTGGGCTTCGCGCTCCAACTCCATAAAGCTGGTGATACTCCAAACAACAACGTGCAGATCCATTGCGGAAAGCTTGTCACGAGCCTCCAATACCTGCTGCATTATCGCCCCCGCACCTAAGAGGTGTACGGTATCTGAGGGATCGTTTTCCATTTCGGGTCTGTCGAAACAGTAACCACCCTGCAGCACTGAGTGCTGAATATCCTCGACAGATTGTCCAGTGCGAGCAGCGACCTCTGCCACATCGGGCATCGGCATATTTTCGTTATACAAAGTAAGGTAGTAGAAGCGGTCTTCTTGCAGCTGATACATTCTATACATGCCATCACGAACGATGAAGGTCAATTCAAATCCGAACGCCGGATCATAGCTGAAAAGATTGGGAATGGTGGAGGCGAGCAGTTGGGAATGTCCATCCTGATGCTGGAGCCCTTCACCATTCAACGTTGTACGCCCTGCTGTTCCCCCGAGGAGGAATCCTCGACATTTCATATCCCCACAGCCCCAGACCATGTCGCCAACACGCTGAAAGCCGAACATGGAATAGAAGATATAAAACGGAACCATCGGAAGACCATGAACAGCGTAAGCAGAACCCGCCGCCATAAAAGAAGCCATCGCGCCCGTTTCGCAGATCCCTTCCTGAAGAATCTGTCCGTCCGCAGCTTCACGATAGGGTACCAGCGTGTCCGCATCTACCGGTCGATACATCTGTCCCTGAGGGGAGTAAATACCCGCCACTTTGAACAAGCCATCCATGCCAAACGTGCGAGCTTCATCTGGCACAATCGGCACAATGTATTGCCCGATTTCAGACATTCTTAACAAACTGGACAACAACCGCACCATGACCATGGTAGTAGATTGCTGACGTTCACCACTGCCCTTCAGAAAATCGGCAAAAGCTTCTACTTCCGGAACAATCAAGTCCGGACAAACCTGACGGCGGCGAGGAACGGGGCCACCCAGGTCGGATCGGCGCTTGCGCAGGTATTCAATCTCCGCACTATCCTCGCCCGGCACATAAAACTCCGCCGCTGCAGCTTGTTCCGTTGTCAGATCTATGTGAAGTTCCTTGGCCAACTGGACACGCTCTTGCGCCGACATGTTTTTATACTGATGCGCTGTGTTCTTACCCTGAGCGCCCATGCCATCCCCTTTCACGGTTTTGATCAGGAGCACGGTGGGCTTGTCTCGATTGGACATGGCCTGCTCGAAGGCAGCATAGATTTTTTTGCGGTCCTGCCCACCCCGCTTGATCTCTTTCACTTCGGCGTCGGTGAGCGTGCTCATCATTTGCTCAAGTTCCGGATTACCCTCCACCCAATGCTCACGCTGAACGTCACCAGGCAACACCGAATACATCTGGTAGTCCCCATCTAAACATTCATCCATACGCTTGCGCAGGACACCATTCTTATCGCGTGCCAGAAGACCATCCCATCCACTACCCCAGATCACCTTAATTACATTCCAGTCAGCGCCACGGAAGGTACGCTCTAACTCCTGGATGATCTTGCCATTACCCCGCACAGGACCATCCAGCCGCTGCAGGTTGCAGTTGATCACCAGAATGAGGTTGTCGAGTTTCTCTCTTGCCGCAATGTTAATCGTACCCAGCACTTCGGGTTCATCAGATTCACCATCGCCAATGAAACACCAGATCTTGCGTCGGCTCTTTGGCTTAAGCCCGCGATTTTCCAGATATTTGGCAAATCGTGCCTCGTAGATGGCCGCAGGTGTTGACAAACCCATGGACGCATTGGGCATCTCCCAGAAATCTGGCATGCTGCGAGGGTGCGGGTAGGATGAAAGGCCGCCCTCACCCGCCAGTTCCCGACGATAATTTTTAAGTGTTTCTAAACTCAGGCGACCTTCGAGGTGGGCTCTGGCATATATCCCCGGCGCTGCATGGGGCTGGGGTAGCACCATGTCCGGGTCACGCCCTTCGTCGAACCCCTGGAAAAAATGATGAAACCCGACTTCCATCATGGTGGCACATGATGCATAGGTCGCTATGTGACCACCAACCCCAGTACCCTGATCCTGCCCCTGTAACACCATCGCTGCCGCATTCCAGCGAATAATATTTTCAATGCGTTCTTCTATATCCAAATCACCCGGGTAGGTTGGTTCGAGCTCTGGAGGAATGGTATTGATATAGGGGGTGTTCAAGGTTGCCTCTGCTAAAGGCACATTCAAGCTTAACGCATGGTCTTGCACGTGACGCAAAATCTCGCGCACACCATCCTCCCCATACTCGGCAAAGATCGCCTCAATCGCCTCCGCCCATTCCTGTTTATCCTCAGCCAGCTGCTGGGCAATTTGATCCAGGCTCACAGGCAAGCACGAATTTTTTCGGCATGGGACGCCAGTAGGTCAAAGTCAGCCATATCTCTCGCGTGCATCTTGAATTCCAACCCTTCATGACGAGGCAGAATATGGAAGTGCAAATGAAATACGGTTTGGCCGGCCGCTGGACCGTTCAGCTGGGCGATCATAATTCCTGGCGCTTCGAAAGCAGATTTAACCGCCTGTGCAACTTTTTGTGTGGTCTGAATCGTACAGCCTAAGATATGTGGATCGACGTCATGTAGATTTTCGGCATCGTCTTTTGGGATCACCAAGGTGTGGCCTTCAACCTGAGGCATGACATCCATGAAGGCCAGGGAAAACTCATCTTCATACACCTTAAACGCCGGTGCCTCTTCACGAAGGATCTTCGCGAAGATGTTATCCGTATCATAAGCCACTAAAAGCTCCTGTTGTTATTTTGGATTGCAAACTAGGATCAGGAAATCTCAAACCCTTCATAACCACGCTGCACAACTTCGGCGCACTTTTCGCGATAGGGTGGCACGCCCAGATAAGGCATAAATACACGCTCTTTTCCTTCCACATTAGCGCCCAGATACCAAGAGTTGCAGCGTGGATATACCGACGTGTCCGCCACCTCGTTAACGTGCGACACCCAGGCGTCCTCTGCCTCGTTATGTACGTGTATACGTGTATTCTGATGGGTGTTCAGATACTCGATACAATCCGAGATCCACTCCACGTGATGCTCAATCGAGGGTAGCATATTGGATAAGACTGACGGACTTCCAGGGCCCGTCACCAAAAAGAGATTTGGAAAACCTTCTGTCGCTAAACCAAGGTAGGCTCTGGGACCCGCAGACCATTTGTCGGTCAATTTACGGCCACCCACACCTTCTATATCAATTTTTGTGACAGCACCTGTCATGGCATCAAATCCGGTCGCCAGAATAAGGCAATCCACATCGTAGACAGCGGAAGTCGTCACCACGCTACCCTGATCTAGACGGCTGATCGGCTGCTCATTCAGATCGATCAACTCAACGTGATCCTGCCGATAGGTCTCATAATAATTTGAATCCACACACAATCGCTTGCAGCCGACAGGCGTACTGGGCACCAACTTCTCTGCGAGCTGCGGGTCGCCAACCGCCGAGCGGATTTTTTCTTTGATGAAATCGCGCGCCGTGGCATTCGCATTGTCATCAAAAACCAGATCGTTGAACGCGGCCAGAAACTGCAAACCCCCCACCTTCCACCGCGATTCGTATTCAGCAGTTCGTGTTTGATCATCCACATCAAAGGCAGACAACTCACTGTCGTTAAAATCCGCACCAAATCCACGCTGCCAATTTTCATCCCGGTAAGCGCGATACCGAGACTTGATGTCTGCCACGTATTCCCGGTCCAGAGGCGCGTTGTGCGCTGGAATGGAGTAATTGGGGGTTCGCTGAAAGACGGTCACGCTCTCGGCTTGAGAGGCAACGATCGGAATACTTTGTATAGCCGAGCTCCCAGTGCCAATCACACCCACTTTCTTGCCAGTAAAGTCCACGCCTTCGTGAGGCCACATACCGGTGTGATAAACCGGCCCAGAAAACTGATCCATACCCGGTATGTTTGGAAAGTTTGGTACAGACAGACAACCCGTTGCCATCACCACATGACGCGCCGTAACCTGACCACCCTCATCCAAGGTGATCCGCCAGAGATCTTGCTCTTCATCAAAACGTGCGCCCACCACACGGGTGTTAAACTGCATATCCGGCCACAGGTCGAAGCGGTCAGCGACGTGATTGGCATATTTGAGAATTTCCGGCTGGGTGGCGTAGCGCTCGGACCACTCCCATTCCTGCTGTAGCTCTTCCGAAAATTGGTAGGAGTATTCCATGCTGGGAATATCGCAACGAGCACCCGGGTAGCGATTCCAATACCAGGTACCACCCACGCCATCCCCGGCCTCAAAAACCCGTGCTGAGAGGCCTTGTTGTCTGAGTCTGTGAAGCATGTACATACCGGCAAACCCAGCGCCGACAATCACCCCGTCAAACTGTTGGACTGATTCTCCCTCGCCCGTCACGATCGAACTCTCGACTCTCGATGCTCTTTCCTCTGACACAAACCTTCCCCTAAGCTTTTACCACCAAGCGGAGATTTTGCGCCAAAACGGCGAGTCTTCCAAGCAAGATAGGGGCGGTACTCTAAGCCATCACGCGTGCGAAACCGCTCGTTGCAACCCTAATCTTCCAGTGCAGGCACAAGCAAAAGCGTGATGGTCACCAGGGAGGCCAGCACCGCAGCCCAGCCGTGAACGCTCAAGCTTGTCTTAATTGAGTTGATGGTTGATCCGATCCATTCCCGTACCGCAAACTGCGGCAGCTCAACACCACCCGGTCCACTAAGGGAAGGCAACCATTGGGTTAGATCTATAAACGCTGGCATACCGGCCCCTAATCCAAACAATAAGCCCAGCACCAGAGTCCATTCACGGTTAATGCCACCTACAGCGGCTTTACGTTGCGTCGAGGTATCCAAGCGTTGCATCACGGACGCAACAATGGAGTGCTCGTGAGTCGACGTCGACAAGGTCTTAAATTTTTCATGCAATAAATCGTCTAATTCATTGTTTTTCATGAACTTTCCTCTAGCATTTTCGCTATTTTAGACTTGGCTCGACGCACATGAGACTTTACCGTCCCCAGCGGGATACCACGTAGAGATGAAATCTCGGCATAGGTAAATTCAAACCCAAAGAGCAGTACCAGCAGTTCGCGCTCCAGCTCATTACAGGGCTTCAACAGACGCTGCCAGTCTGGTTCCTGGATCTCAAGCTCTGCATTCGCTGTTTCACGAGTGTGCTGAAGATGTGCACTAACCACCTTCTGGTGGCGTTGATGGTGTAAAAACTGCCGATAAGCCAACTGTTTAATCCAGCCTTGGAACTTCACCGCCTCCTGCAGCGTGTCAAGTTTCTGCCACGCGGTTACAAAGGTCTCCTGAGCCAGCTCGTCAGCAAGATCCTGATTCCGACACAACCCAAACAGCATATTCCGAAGATAATCCTGATACCGCTCAACCAGCTGAGCAAATGCCAGATGACTTTCCGCACTGGCCTCAGAACGAGCTTTCTCCACGCATTGGGCATCTTGCGCCCAACGTACAGCGTCAGCCTGATCGCTCAAGGCTTGGATGGGGTTATGACTAACCTTGGAGGCAATGGCCTTCACGCTTTCTCATCTTTAGGACCCATGCGCCAAAGAATAAGATAAGCAACCCCCACAAAAAACGGGAAGGCGGCTAAACCGCTCAAAATCTGTTGCGCTTCTTCAACCTGGACAGCAAAACCAAACACAACAAAGGCCAATGCTATTGCAACAAAGACTAAACCTCGCCGCAGGTCATTTTTCTTGGGATGCAGGGCCGCAGTTATCTCTGCAACAATCTCGCTAGATACCGTCTGACCGGAATCCAGTGCTGCACGCACGGTTAGCTGCAACTCCTGACGGGCGCGAAATCGAAAATAAATGAACATGCCCAAAGAAACACCGATCACGATGAACATGACAATGGGGATAAACACTTCGACTGAATCCATAACTCACCTGGCGTTGGTTGATTAAGGATAAGAGCCTTGACGTGTCAATATGGTTGCAGCATCGGCAAAAAAAACGCTTGGATCATTTGGTCAGCAGATGTCCGCGGGGCACGTGCGAAGCTCAAGCGTCATGCCAAGTGCTGAACACTTCATCCCATATGCCCAGCACTCGGTATAAAGGCGCCCTAGCCGGCATTCATGGTTTGCGAGATGACGGCAAATCCTTCGGTTGCCGCCAGACGTTTCCCAACCACTGCCTGGTATTCATCGGAGTTGTACCAGGCCTTTGCCGCCTCGGTGGATTCAAACTTAAGAATGACCGTCTGGGGACCAGGTGCTGTGCCCTCAATAGTTTCTGCGGCAACATCAAACGCTACCAGCTCTGCACCATGGGCTTGAATGGTAGGACCTGCCCCCGCCTGGTACTCACGATAGCCGTCCACATCGTTTACGACATATTGAGCAATAAAATATGCAGCCATTTCTCTCTCTCTCTTTTTACGAAAATGAGCCCAGAGTGTCGCATGGAAACCACAGGGATTCGAGTCCTGAGCCGGACGTCGTCGAGCCAGATTTAGTCTGAGGGGTTCAGCTGCCCCAGAATTTCTTCGGTGTGTTCACCCAGTTGAGGCACCTGAGCCGTTTGCGGGCGGCTGCGGCCGGGCACCACAGGCAGCTCAACCACCTGCCCGTCAACCATTACCTTTGTGGTGCGAAAATCTCCATGCTCAGCCAGGGCGGCAACCGGATTTACCGGGGCGAAGGCCATATCTGCTGCCTCCAGTTTCTGCTTGATAGAAGCGTAACTCTGCGTGCCAAAGGCTTGTTCAAATAGCCCGTCCACAAAGGCTCGATTAGCAACACGTGTCGCGTTGTCAGAACAACGCGGATCAGCCACCAGCTGCGGTTTTTCGATCACCACTTCGCACAGTCTTTGCCATTCTCGCTCATTTTGAACGGACAACACAAAAGACACGTCGTCAGCCGTGTTAAATACGCCGTAGGGACAAATACCCGGATGTGCAAGCCCCACACGTTGCGGTGCTTTGCCGGTGTGTTGATGCAGCAGATACGGGACTCCCATCCATTCCGCGATCGAATCAAACAGCGCAACATTAATGGCTTCGCCTTCACCTGTTTGCCATTTAACCATCAAAGATTCGAGCACCGCTTCGTAGGCAAACATGCCAGTCGATAAATCGACCAAGGAGACGCCCACGCGACCTGGTGCGTGAGGTGAACCGGTAATTTCCGCCAGCCCTACCTCGGCCTGCATCAGCAGATCATAGGCCTTACGTTGCGCACCAGGGCCGGACTCATGAAATCCGCTGATAGAAACGGAAATCAGACCGGGGAGTTCTTGATGTAGCTGGCGCAGATTCAATCCCAGCTTATCCAGCGCACCGGGTTTGAGGTTCTGTATCAACACATCAGTGCTATTCAGCAGCTTACGCAACCGCTCCATGTCCGCAGCCTTCTGCAGATCCAAAACGACAGATTTTTTGCCTGCGTTCAACCAGACAAAATAGGCACTTTGCCCTGCGACCGCCTGGTCGTAATGACGAGCAAAATCTCCATCAGGCCGTTCAATTTTGATGACCTCAGCCCCAGCCAGTGCCAACCTTTTTGAACATAAGGGGGCAGCAACTGCCTGCTCAAGCGCTACGACGCGAACACCAGCTAAGGGTAACTCGGGCATACAGCTATTTCTCCAAAACCACAACGCCAGAGACGTATTTGCCACCTAGGATCAGAGCGCTGGCAATCAACGGCCGGGTGATGGACAAGCGCAACATCAACCCGAGCAATCCTTTGCGATCACCCAGGTCTGCTGCATTCAAGAGCGAAAGAAGCTGGCCGTGATTAGGTCGTACACGCCAGCTGGAAAATCCGATGTTGCGTGCCATTCGAATGACTTTGGTAGGTGGCATTTCTTTTTCGTTAACGCCAAAGGCTTCAACGGCGTGGAGCGATGCCTCAGTCTCGTGATGACCGATGCCAGGTTCGGCAACCACACAAACACCACCTGGACGCAGCGCTGAGAAGGCAGCCTCCAAGGCAATCATTTCGTCTTCAGCATGGTGTAAAGAGTCAAAGAAAACAACGCCGTCCACGCTCGAGTCCTCCTGCAATGACTCATAGTCTGCAACCTGAAAGCTTAGGTTTTCCAATCCCATCTGATCCTTGGCTTGTGTTGCAACCTGGATCATGTCAGGGGCGATATCAACCCCAACAACTTGATAGCCAAGACGGGCTAGGAAGCTACTGGTCCAACCAGTACCACAACCTAAGTCCAAGATGCGCGCAGGGGTCGGTGGTAACAACGCCATCACCTGGCCAATTCGCGTAATCAACGTTCCACATTGCGCATCGCTGAACGGTTTTCCGATGGCGTGTTGTTGCGCGTGCTCACTTAAGGCGCCGAAATAGTCGATTTCTCCCTGCTTGCCCATATTACCGACTTGCAAAACTTAAACTTCATAGTCACGCACAGCGTGGTGAAACACAAACAAAAAGAGGGCCTGCGGGCCCTCTTTTTTTACAGCGGCGGCGGTTTGTTTAGCCCGCTGCGTTGTAGCCCAGAATGGCTTTAACTTCGAGAAACTCCTCGAAACCATGCAAGCCCCATTCACGACCATTACC
Organism: Pseudomonadota bacterium; assembly: GCA_039028095.1. GTDB lineage: Bacteria > Pseudomonadota > Gammaproteobacteria > Pseudomonadales > Azotimanducaceae > UBA4421. The sequence continues at coordinate 41,722 of JBCCIU010000007.1, read as the reverse complement.
AGACTGTTTGTAACCACCAAATGGCGCGTTGTTATCCACTGGAGCACCGTTCAAATGAACGTTTCCGGTACGGATCTGACGCGCGACTTCTTTTGCGCGATCAGGGTCAGCTGACGAGATATATCCACTTAAACCATAGAGGGTTTCATTCGCTATGCGAACTGCGTCCGCATCATCTTCGTAGCCGATCAAAGAGAGCACCGGGCCAAAGATCTCTTCCTGAGCAATGCTCATGTCATTGGTCACGTGGCTGAACACGGTAGGTTTGATGTAATAGCCGGCATTCAGACCATCAGGTCGACCTGTGCCACCGGTTTCAAGCTTGGCGCCCTCGTCGATCCCTTTCTGTATCAGATTTTGAATCTTGTCGAACTGCACACCTGAGACCACTGGACCGATGGTCGTACCCTCAGTTTGAGGATCGCCCACCTTAACCTGTTCTGCAGCAGCTTTTGCGATGGCCGCGGCTTCATCCATGCGCGCCGTAGGCACCAGCATCCGGGTTGGCGCATTACAGCTTTGACCTGAGTTCATACACATACCGAACACGTCACGAGAGATAGATTTGGCAAAATCTGCATCATCCAAAATGATGTTGGCTGATTTCCCACCCAATTCCTGGGCCACTCTCTTAACTGTGGGTGCTGCATTCTTGGCGACTTCCACGCCGGCACGCGTTGACCCTGTGAAGGAAACCATGTCTACGTCGGGATGAGCAGACAGAGGAGCCCCAACGCTGACGCCATCACCGTTCACCAGGTTGAACACCCCCGCCGGTACGCCCGCTTCGTGTAATACCTCAGCGAACAGAGTGGCGTTAAAAGGTGCAACTTCGGAAGGCTTTAGCACCATGGTGCAACCTGCGGCCAGCGCTGGCGCAACCTTGCACGCGATCTGGTTAATTGGCCAGTTCCAGGGTGTGATCAGCGCACAGACACCGGCAGGTTCTTTAATGAGGTGCGACGTGCCAATGTCTTCTTCGAATTCATAGTTTTTGAGCACATTGAGCGTGGTCATGAAGTGGCCCAGTCCCGCTGGTGCTTGGGCCGCATTGGCCAACGCCAGAGGAGCGCCCATTTCTTCGCTGATAACACCAGCGATCTCGCCGAGACGCTCACTGTACTTAGCGATGATGGCCTCAAGTAGAGCAATCCGCTCTTCCTTGGTGGTTTTGGAGAACGTCTCAAACGCTGTTTTTGCTGCCGCAACAGCAGCGTTAACATCCGCTTCGCCACCCATGGCCACGGGACCGATGGGTTGTTCCGTTGCGGGATTGATCACGTCCAGGGTGTCGGTGGTTGATGGTTCAACCCATTGACCGTTGATGTAGAACTTGGTGCGATTGCTCACTCTGTACCTCTCAAGATTAAGTCATGGAAAAGAAATCCTTAAGACCGATAGCTTACCCTGACTACTCTTAGGAGCCAAGATCGGGCAAACTAGCCCTCCTGCGGCGAACCCAGTCTGTTTGCCGAAGACAATCTGATAAGAATATTTTTGCACCAGTCTCTACGAGGGGAATATGAAAGGCACAGTACACTACGAGCTGCGGGACAATATCGCGCTTATGACCATCGACAATCCACCGGTCAACCCATTGTCATCCGGCGTACGCCAGGGGTTACATGACGGGATCGGTCAAGCTCTGGCTGACGAGAACGTAGCAGCCATCGTGTTAACTGGGGCAGGACGGGCATTTATCGCCGGGGCAGATATTTCAGAATTCGGCGGCGCTTCTGAAGGTCCCGGCTTACACGACTGCCTTAACGCCATGGACGCTAGCAACAAACCCATCGTCGCTGCTATCAATGGCACCGCCTTTGGGGGCGGGCTCGAAGTGGCACTTTGCTGCCACTATCGAGTGATCGCTCCCTCAGCCCAGGTTGGGTTACCCGAAGTTAAACTTGGCTTGCTTCCTGGTGCGGGTGGTACCCAACGCCTGCCTCGACTGGTGGGGGCAGAAAAAGCCCTCGATTTCATGTTGAGTGGTGACGGCATCCCGGGCCCTCAAGCACAAGAGCTGGGTATTGTGGACGAAGTGGTTGAGGGGGATATCGTCGAGGGCGCGATCGGCTATGCCCAGAATCTGGTGGCCAACGGCAGCCCGGTACGTTGTATTCGCAATGAAGACGATCAACTCCTGGCAGATCGCGATAACACGGCCGTTTTTGATGCCGCGCGTAAAAATGCCGCCCGCAAAATGCGCAATCGCTTCGCCCCTGAAATGATTATCCAGTGTGTTGAAGCTGCCGTGAACTTAGGCGACTTTGATGCAGGCATGCAGGTTGAGGCAGAAAATTTTGCCCAATGTCTACGCCACCCACAACGAGAAGCGTTGATTCACACCTTCTTCTCCGAACGCGAAGTTGCCAAGATTCCGGACGTACCCAAGGACACCGCGACCAAGGACATTAAACAGGCCGCGGTGATCGGATGTGGCACCATGGGCGGCGGCATTTCTATGTCATTCTTGAACGTCGGGTTGCCGGTTACCGTTTTGGAAGTAGATCAGGAAGCACTGGATCGAGGATTTGGAGTCATCAAAAAGAATTACGACATTCAAGTTCAACGAGGTCGCATGACCGCCGAGGAAGTGGATCATCGAATGAGCTTGCTGTCGGGTACAACGGACTACGCAGATTTAGGGCAGGCTGATGTCATTATCGAGGCGGTTTACGAAAATATTGACGTCAAGGTCGAGACATTTAAGAAGATAGACGCGGTAGCCAAACCCGGCGCTATTCTTGCCTCCAACACATCCGGACTGGACGTGGACAAGATGGCCCAAGCAACCAGCAGGCCCGCAGATATGATCGGTTTGCACTTTTTCAGCCCGGCAAATGTGATGCGCCTTTTAGAGGTAGTACGTGGAGAGGCCACCAGCAAAGAAACCATCGCCACGTCAATGAAGTTAGGCAAAACCCTGAACAAGATCGCTGTACTCTCCGGGAACGCGCCCGGCTTCATCGGTAATCGTATGTTGGGTCGCTACACACAACAGGCAGCCGAAATTATCCTGCAGGGCGCTACCCCCTACCAGGTGGATAATGTTCTGTTGCAATTTGGGATGCCCATGGGGCCGTTCCAGATGAACGATCTGGTCGGCTTGGACCTGGGATGGAGAGCTCGCAAATTATCCGGGATGAAGCCAGAAGATGTGCCGGTCACCGCGCGTGTGGCCGACAAATTGTGTGAAATGGAAAGGTTTGGCCAAAAGACCAATCGTGGGTTTTACATCTACCCAGAGGGAAGCCGGGCCGGACAAGCAGATCCTGAGGTGGTAGAGATCGTCGAGCAAACGTCCGCTGAGCTGGGTATCAACCGACGTGAAATTGACGACGAAGAAGTCCTCAAGCGCTGCTTGTATCCATTGATCAACGAAGGTGCTCGCCTCTTGGAAGACGGTATTGCCATTCGACCCTGCGATATCGATATCGTTTATATGAATGGGTACGGCTTCCCGGAGGTCACAGGTGGTCCAATGTTCTGGGCTGATAATCAAGGCCTGGATAACATCCTTGCGGACATCAAAAAGTTCCAAGCCGAATATGGTGGCGATGCCTGGGAACCCGCACCACTTTTGGAACGTTTGGTTGCCGAGGGTAAAGGGTTCGCGAGCCTGCAGGGCTAGCGATGAACAGTTGCACGTTCTTGGATCTGGACCTGAGGAAACCCTCAGCTCCAGATTCGCTCGGCAAACAGCCTAACGGATACTGGATCGGACCATCGTTTAGCTGGTACTGGTTAAGTTTCTGTGCACTCGTGATCGGGGTGCTTGCGCCGGCGGCAGCGCTGGCACACGGCGTTGCCGAAGGCGATGCCAATTTCCTCCAGAATCAGTCTGGTTTTCACTTCTGGGCTTACTTTTACCTGGGTGCCAAGCATATGGTGACCGGCTACGATCACCTTTTGTTTCTGGCTGGCGTCATATTTTTTCTATACCGCCTTTCAGATATCGCCATGTACGTGACTTTGTTTGCCGTGGGTCATTCCCTGACGCTGGTGGCCGGCGTGTGGTTTGATATTCCCGCCAATGCCTATCTGGTTGACGCGGTAATCGGCTTTAGTGTGGTCTACAAGGCGTTCGAGAATTTAGGAGGTTTCAAACACCTGGGTATGTCTGTCGATACGCGATGGATGGTGTGGGTCTTCGGTCTATTCCACGGGTTTGGGCTGGCGACAAAACTTCAAGAATTGTCTCTCTCCGAGGAGGGTCTGTTTGGGAACTTGATCGCATTTAATGTTGGAGTGGAAGCCGGTCAATTGGCGGCGCTGTTCGCTATTATCGCATTCATGAATCTTTGGCGATTCACTGGCCGCTTTGAGACCCAGGCTGCAACCACCAATATGCTACTGATGGCTGCAGGCTTTACTCTGGTAGGCTACCAACTCACAGGCTACGCGGTCAGCTGAGCAACCATCCGCCATCAACATCTATGGTGGTACCCGTGACGTAATCATTGGTCACCATAAACATGATTCCATCAGCTACTTCCTCAGGCTTTCCCGGCCGTTTGATGAGATGACCCGCTGTTGCTCCCGCGAGCATCTTATCTCGTGCTTCCACATCGGGACCAAACATCGGCGTCGAAATCACGCCGGGTGAGACCACGTTAATCCGTTTCGGCGCTATCTCTAGCGCAACCGCTCTGACAAATTGCTCAACGGCACCTCCGACCGAAGCCAATGCTGATTGCCCTGGCTTGGATTTACGAGCTGGTGAGCCACTTACCAGAACAATGCAGCCTTCGTCAGACACATGTGTCGTGCCCAATCGCACCACATTTGTATATCCCCAGAGCTTATCAAACGACCCCTGATACGCATCCAGATCCATTTCCATAAAAGGACCAGCAGCGCGCTCTCCGCCGGTTGCCGCACTGATCAGAATGTCAAAAGGTGAATGTTTTTCCAACAAGCCGGCCAGAGCATCGCGGTCTCGAACATCGCAGCCCTCCAGAGTCACCCCTTCTATATCGCCTGCTTTTGTTGGATCTCGACTGATCGCAACCACCTCAGCACCGCTCGCTTTGAGTTTCTCAACTGTGGCCAGGCCAATCCCGGAGGTCCCCCCAAATACCAGGGCTTTTTTACCCGCAATTTCCATGTTTTCTCCTATTCACTTAGTCGTTATTCAATTTTTGAAACGCATGCAGCGCTCTTCACTCTATGGCAATCAGCTCGAATTCTTTGACCGGTTTCGCTTTCCCCTCGCAGCTGGCTAACACCGGTTCACTCAAGGAGGTTCGCAGCTCAACCGTCACCATTTGCTGATGTGGATCGAGAAATCTGACCTTGTGTGTATGCTGATCCAACTCTACCTGATCCAGCCAGGTCAAGTAGGTGTTTGCACGTTGCTCGCGATCCCGGTTAACAAAGACCTCTGCTGCCTGACTGGCTGGTGGCAACGCACTACGCCCGCGCAGTCGGTCCAGGGTAAGTTTGCCTTGGTCCAGCGCACGTACAACCTCGGGTGCTTCTTCCGCCGACACAAATCCGTGTAGAAGACCGCTGGGTAAATGCAGGATATTGGGTGCATAACGGTGACCACCCACATGGGTGGTTTGCCAGGCTCGATCACCAAGATCCGCGTCGAGACTCGCATACACGGGTAGACCAAACCTTGCACAACAAACATCCCGCTGACCGTTGGTACAGACCAAGACGATGGAGTCCTGCAGCGGCGTAAAACCCGCGGTAACTGGATCAAGGATCTGCTCACAGCTCAGATGTAACAGATCATCCGGCTGCACAAGTTGTCGCTCAAAGAGTGATGGATGGTCGATTCCACGGGCAATCAGAATCTTGGGGTACTTTCGAATCCTACTTGACGCCTGTTTGACAAACTGGACCCTGAGCTTCAATCCAGACAACGCTGCAAACTCGCGCGGCAGCTCGTCAAGGTGCGTATTGATCAGATCACCAAGATCATTGTCCAGTAACGCCTTTGGTTTCCAAGCTCGGTTGTATTCAACCAGCAGCCAATACTGAACCTCTACGGCCGTACCAACCAGGGCGGCGTTTTCCTGGCTGGCCTCTACACTGCAATAGCGTCTGGAATCCTCTTTAAGATTGGCATTCACTTTGTTCAGACTCGGCATAAGGTGAACGTGCAAATTACCACGTCATGGCCCATTCGCATATAATCCCTGAGTCAGTCACTGATAATACAACAAGGGAGAAATTTCATGACAGAAGTAGTCATCGTGGATGCCGGGAGATCACCCGTGGGCAAGAAGAATGGCAGCCTTGGCGGCGCCCACCCAACCGACGTATTGGGTCAAGTAATGATGAAGCTGCTACAGCGCAACGGCTTGGAAAGCGGTGTTGTAGACCAGGTTGTCGGCGGGTGTATTAACAAGGTTGCAGCCCAGGGCATGAACGTCACCCGAACAGCTTGGTTGGCCCACGGCGGTGCCATCGAAACCCCATGTATCACCATCGACTCTCAATGTGGGTCATCTCAGCAGTCCACAACCTTGGCTCACAGCATCATCGCTTCAGGTCACGCGGATGTCGTGATGGCGTGTGGCGTTGAGAACATGACGCGTTTACCCATCGGTAGCGATGCGGTGGGCAAGGACGCTCGTATGGGTAAGCCCATCTCAAAGAGCTACTTCCAGCAGCATGAATTCACCAGCCAGTTTGAAGGCGCAGAAAGGCTTGCGGAGAAGTATCAGATTACCCGACAGGATACCGATGGATTCGGCCTTCAATCTCAAGAACGTGCGCGCGCGGCCATTGACGCCGGCCACTTTGCCAGCCAAATTATCCCCGTAGAAGCCCCAGTTATGGATGAGAACTTCGAAAAAACCGGCGAAGTAGTCACGGTCACGAAAGACGAGATCCCTCGAGATACCAATTTGGATGCGCTGGCTGGCCTGAAACCCGTCGCCCGGGAAGACGGCATCCACACTGCAGGGACCTCTTCACAAATCGCCGACGGCGCGGCCGTTGTATTGATGATGAGTGCAGCCAAAGCTGAAGCGCTGGGTCTCAAACCACTTGCATCCATCAAAGGCTCCGCACTGGTTGGTTGTGACCCTGTGCTGATGCTGGAAGGACCAATTCCCGCCACGGAAAAACTGCTAAATGAATCCAAACTTTCCATAGACGACATCGACGTGTTTGAAATCAATGAAGCATTCGCCTCGGTCGTGCTGTCGTGGGCAAAAACCGTCGGTGCTGACATGGCTAAGGTAAATCCGAATGGCGGGGCCATCTCGCTCGGGCATCCACTCGGCGCCACTGGTTGCTTTTTGATTACCAAAGCCGTGCATGAATTGATCAGAACGCAAGGTCAATACGGGATTATTTCCATGTGCTGCGGCGGCGGTATTGGAACCGGAACTTTGATCGAAAGAGCAGCTTAGGACTCAGTCCAGCAAGTATGGCTCAGCGTGGATTCCCACCTGAGCCATCATACCTTAGGCCGGAATTCTGACCGGCAACGATTGTATTGCGTGAAATACGGTGGAGCTGGCGCGTTCAGGTTCTCCAACCACCTCAATAGCGGGATGCCGATTCATTAACTCCTGCCACAGGACTCGCAGTTGCATTTCTGCCAATCGATTCCCAAGGCATCGATGAATCCCATAGCCAAAGGACAGATGTTCTCGCGGCCGCAAACGATCGATGATGAACTGATCGGGCGATTCGATTGCCTCAGGGTCCCGATTACCAGACAGATACCACATCTGCACCATATCGCCTTTGCGAATCTGTTGGCCATGCATGGAAAAGTCTTTAACCGCGGTACGACGCATGCCCAGTAAAGGTGTCTGCCACCGAATAATTTCTGGCACCATGGTGGCAATCAACCCATGATTTTTGCGCAGTTTTTCATATTCATCGGGAAATTCATTCAGCGCTAGCAATCCACCCGAAATTGAGTTTCGAGTCGTATCGTTACCACCAACCATCAATAGGATAACGTTGCCTAGAAGCTGTTTAGCATCCATGTCTCGAGTCGCCTTATTCCAGGCCAACATCGACATGAGATCACCGCCCGGTTCTGTCCGACTCTGTCGTTCAGCCCAGACCTCCTGGAAGTACTCCGTGATCTCAGCCAGGGTTTGATAAAACTCCGCTGCGGAGGTTGCGTATTTGGGATCATCAGCATTCGAAATCGCGTTAGACCATTTGATAAGCAAGTGTCGATCATCCTGTGGGATATCAAACAGTGTTGCCAGCATTCTGCCGGTCAATTCCACAGATACCGTCGGCACCCAGTCGAAGGTCTCCCCTACTGGCAAATTTGAAACAATTGTGCGCGCGCGCTGGGTAATCAGCTCGCCCAACTCCGCCAGACGCTTCGGCGCAAGACCGGGTGCGACCGCTTTACGCTGAGGGTGATGATCTGGTGGGTCCATGGATATGAAATTTGGAATTTCGTTACTTGAACTTGGCGTTCCGGTAATGGTCACGCCACCCAGCTCAAAGGAAGAGGAAAATACCTGATGGTTTTTATCCACCGCCATAATGTCGTGATATCTGGTAATGGACCAGTAAGGTCCGTACTGACTTTCTGGACAATAGTGAACCGGTGCTTCTTCTCTCAACCTCTGGAAATACCGATACTGAAGTTGGTGTTTGAACAACTCTGGGTTTGCCACATTCAGTGTTTCCAGAGGAAGATCATAGGGGTCGATCGACGGATCGACCGGCACTCGACGTCGACGGGAAGATTTCCAACCGCTGGACTGAGCAGCTCGACTACTGAGGTGCTCGCGGTTTTTTGAAGCATCTGCCCGCATGGTCACGCCAGTGGACCGTTGTGATGTTTCCAGATCCATATTTCCCTCTCTCTAGCTACTCTCTCTAGCTACTCTACAGATACTTGCCAGCCACCCTGCAGCGTTCCAAATATTACCCTCGCTATTGGAGCTATGCTTAAGCTATGGTACTTAGTATATCCAGCACCTCGCACCTAGGGGTAGGGTAATTTTATCCATGTACGTTTCCGAAAACAGAGCTGAAATTGATATCAGCAGCCTGCTTCTGCTGCACGAGATCACCGAGCGACTGGAGCAGATTGATCGAATTGAAGATCTATGCTGGGCACTCACCGACTGGGTAGGCGAGCTTTGCGGGCTGGATGACTGTGTTGTTTATCTACGCGTGGGAAACATTCTCACACAGATGTCAGCCCTGGGCGAAAAACGCGTCACACCAGATTCCAGGGAGATTGTTGACCGCATTGGATTGCCTGTCGGGTCTGGAATTGTAGGCGCCGCAGCGGCGAACGAGCGCCCGATTTATGTTCCGGACATCCGCAACGATGAACGCTACATTGCAGATGTCTATCCAGGTGCAAGTGAATACGCGGTTCCTTTGATATTCCGAGGAGAACTGCTCGGCGTATTAGATTGTGAATGCCGCGAGATTGATGGTTTTTCTGATTCTCAACGACAGTTGCTCCGTACGCTTGCGGTGCTCGCTCAGCCGCATGTCGCAGAACTCCTGCGTAAACCAAACTACCAGACGCTCAACTACAGCGATGTGATCGGAGATCTCGCTCACAACACAGTGGGAAAATCAGGTGACCTGAATACAATATTTGCAAACATCACAGAGCGTGCAACCAGAACCCTTCGTGTATCCAGAAGCAACATCTGGCTGTTTGATGAAGCAAAACCCAACCTGCTTGTCTGTGCGGACCAGTACGAGGCCCAAACAAGTTCGCATACTCGAGGACAAACCATTCAGGCCGAGGAAGTGCCAGCCTATGTGCAGGCACTGCGAGAAGAACGGGTAATCCTTGCCATTGATGCACGCACAGATCCTCGGACCAGAGAGTTTACCGATTCTTATCTGACCCCCAATGGTATCCACTCTATGCTGGATGCGCCGATTCGACTGGATAGCAACGTCGTGGGTGTGCTGTGCCTTGAGCAAATGCACAACCAAAGGGATTGGACAGAAGAGGAGGCGAACTTTGTTGGTACGTTGGCAGACTTTGCAACCATTGCCTTAGCCAGTCACAAAAAAAACCGTTGCTGAGACAGCTTTAATTCAATCTCAAAAGATGGAATCGTTAGGTCGACTTGCAGGTGGCATCGCCCACGACTTTAACAACCTGCTCACGGTCATCACCGGCGCTGTCGAAACCATTCAGGCGCGCAACCCCCCCCCAGGGACGTGAGGCGAAACTCCTGCAGATGGTAAACGAGGCTAGCGATAGGACCCGCAAGCTCACAAAAAACTTGATGGCCTTTGGTGGTCAACAGCAACTTCAACTCGAAACCATCTCCATAAGAGCGTTAATAGAGGGGTTAGAAGATCTGACCCAGGGGATTATTCGAGAAGACATCAGGGTCGCGATACAACATCTGCCAACGGAACACTATGTATCTGCAGATTACACGCTGCTCGAGCAGGTTCTGCTAAACCTTGTGATCAATGGCATGGACGCGATGCCCGATGGCGGCGTTTTAAACATCGAGGTCTTGAAATCGGGCGACCGAATTGGGGTCTCGGTTACCGACTCAGGAGGAGGAATGTCAACCGAGGTTGCCAAGCGCATCTTCGATCCATTTTTCACCACTAAAGCAGATGTGGGTACGGGACTCGGTTTGAGCATCTCTTTGGGCATAATCAAACAACATCAGGGCACCTTGAGCTGCACGCAGACCTCCATCAATGGATCTTGTTTTGAAGTTTGGCTTCCCGAGGTTTTCGAAGCACCCTGGCGCGAGACCGAGCCACAATCCGAGGTGACCCAGGGGCGTTCAACCTGGCCAAATTCCATTTTATTCGTAGAAGACGAAGAAGCCGTGCGAGATGTGGTAACAAAAATGCTGCACACCCTGGGGTTTAGACCTCTGGTGGCGCGCACACCAGCCCAGGCATTGGAAATATTGGAGCAACAAAAGGTGGATCTACTTATCAGCGACGTGGTGATGCCCGAAATGCGTGGACCCGCGCTTTATCAGGAGGCATTAAAAACACAACCGAATCTGGCGGCACTTTTTATTTCAGGCTACACCCAGGAGACGGCGATCAATATGCCCACAGGTAACGAGCGTGTGAATTTTCTGGCAAAACCGTTTTCTATGGGCAAGTTAAAACAGGCCATCGATCAGACTAATTCTGATCTGATTCAGTCGTCTGAGGAAAAGACTTCTTGAACTCACCGCTGGCGCTATAGACTGTCGAGTCTTCGTAGTACCCCACTGATTCCAGCGTGACGATCACTTCCTTTGCGCCACGATTTTCCCAAAACCACCCATGTACCCCATCAAAAGGTGCCGAATAAGTGCCCTGCTCTTCAGCCCCACGCCCTACCGAAAAGCTGACTGAATCTTCAGGATCAGTCCCCTCTTCCTCGGCGTGCAGGTCGAAAACAAGTTCTCCATCTGCCCACCACCGATAAACCAGCGCTTGCCCCTGATGTAAAGTGTATTTGTATTCGATGGATTCAAACGGAGCGAGCGGGAACTGCACACGATCAGAGTGATAAGCACCCTCCTCTTTGGTCAGAGCAGCAACGGAATAACCCGCCATGCCATCAATCCCCATCAGTTCTCCCGCGCCTAAGGGATCTATCCCATATTCGGCAGGTAGCACAAACAAGACCAGAGCGACGAGCGCAATGCCGATACTCACCAACACCGAACGAGTCAACATACTCGCCGTCACACTAACTTCTGTCACTTCTTTCCGCCATTTTTTTGTCGCCTGTGGGAAATCTCAAACCCAGCCTATTGCGGCTGGACAATGTACCGATTATGGCAGGCACGGCACACATTGTAGAGTGCACCTCCAGCATCAAATAAGGCATCAGCGTCTTGCGCCTCAGCTGCGGCACGCGCCAATAGTGCGGCCTGGGTAATTCCAGCCGCATATTCGATCCAATCCCCGTCGTCAGCCCGATAACCGGGCATCTTCAACAAATTACCCGCCTCTGCAACAACCGTCGCTGCGTTCCTGACCTTGTCCCACCCATCCTGTGTGGTCGGTTGCAAATCGACCTCTCCTTCTACGGTGATGATATAGCCAGCACTATCCCAGATGACATCCGCGGCGGGTTCCAATACCCAATACATAAAATCATGCACAGTCGCCGTCGATTGATAGCGCACATCCGGCTGCATCTCTTCTTCAGCGCAGCCTGTGCTCAGCATGGCTGCCAACGTTAGAAAAATTAGGTTTCTTAATCTGTGATTCATGTTAGCCGTACTCACCACCACTCACCTCCACTCACCCCCACCCACGCCTGTTCACCCGGTACACACCCTCTACAATTGTGAACTGACAGTTGGCTATGCTGTGAACTTAAACCACCGCGCCAGCAGCGACGCTGCGCGGGGCGTTAACCGAGTACGATTGTAAGCGTCACTCAGGCGTTTTAAAAATTCTGAGCGTGTTGGATAACTGAACAAGGTGCTTCCCACCGCGCTGAGCCCCATTTTGTTGCTCATCAACAAACAAATTGTGGCTATCTGTTCGCCAGCGTCATGTCCCACGATGCAGGCTCCCAAAATTTTGTCAGAACCGGCAGCCAGATATACCACCGCCCGACCGCCACCATCGATTTCCGTTCTGCCGCGATCAAGCTCGGCAAACTCAAACGACACCTCATCAAAAGCCAAACCCTTGGCGTTTAGTTCATCTGGGAGTTGCCCAACAGAAGCAACTTCTGGCGTTGTATAGGTGCAATGGGGCACCACCAGAGTGTCTACTTTTGCAGTGGGAGCAAACAGCGTATTTTGTACAACGGCTCGAGCCTGGGCATCAGCGTGATGGGTAAACTGCAATTGGGCAGTACAGTCACCGGCAGCGTAGATCTTCTTATTCGCGGTGCGTAACTTTGCATCCGTAGAAATAAAACCCCGTTCGTCTACGCCAACCCCAACCACGCCAAGATTGAGGCTTTCGGTGTTGGGTCGACGTCCTAATGCGACCATAATCTTGTTCACCTGAACCTGCGAGTCGCCAGCGGTGATGGTTGCCTCTTCAGAACCGTTTGTTGTCACGTTGGACACACCTTGGCCCAAGTGCAAAGTGACGCCAGCCGATATCAAAGACTCAGCAAGCGCATCACTCGCAAACTCGGGCTCAAGAGGTAACACCCGTGGTGCGAGTTCGAATAAATGGACTTCCACTCCCATGCGAGTAAACGCCAGGGCCAGTTCGCAACCGATTGCACCTGCACCCAAAATACCCAGGGATCCTGGCTTTTCCTTTAGATCGAACACCGTCTCGTTGGTCAGGGGGGCTGCATCGGCTAACCCAGGTATAGGCGGGATATCCGCGCGAGCTCCGGTACAAATGACCGTCTTGCGCGCGTTAATTGTTTTACCGTCGACAACCAATTCGCCACCTTCACTAAAGCCAGCCTCGCCAAGAAAAACGTCCACCCCCTCGTTGCTGTACCGTTCAACAGAATCATGTGGAGCGATTTCTGAAATTACCTTGCGTAAGTGTTCAAACGCGCCATCAAAATCTCCTGGGTTATGCTTACTAAACTCCAACAAGCACTTTGAGGGGACACACCCTACGTTTAAGCAATCACCTCCCATTCTGTGCCGTTCGATCAGGGCGACGTTTGCACCTAACCCCGCAGCAGCAATTGAAGTAATCAACCCAGCAGGCCCAGCACCGATGACCGCCACGTGATAACGTGGCTTTGGCGAGGGATTTTCATAGTCCTCAGGCAGCAAAAGACCTCTTGTGATCGAGTCGAATTCCGCCCCAGGATAGTCATTCGCAAGAGACATCAGCTTACCTCATCCAGTTGTTGGCCAAGTTCTTTCCCAGCGATCCGCGTAATGACGATCGTCAGCACAAGTGTTGCGACCAATCCGACATAGAAGAGCCACGAGCCGATGGGTGATTCTCCAACTTCCCCAGCCAAAAGACTCGCTAGATCGGAAGCCACAGACCCAAGATAAACGTACAACAGAGTACCTGGGATCATGCCAACCCAGGACACTCCCACATACGTCCAAAATTTAACCTTGGTTAACCCAAGCGCATAGTTGAGCAGGTTAAATGGAAACAGCGGTGAAAGACGGGTTAACAAGACAATTAGCCCACCTCGCTTTTCAATCGCCCGATCCAGGGCAGCAAAGCGCGGCATCTGCTCAAGCTTTTGCGCCACCCAATCTCGGGCGAAGAATCTGCCCACCAAAAACGCACAAGCAGCGCCGGTAACACTGCTGACCGCGACGATCGCGTAGCCGGCAAACAAACCAAACAGAAATCCCGCGGCCAGGGTCAAGAGACTTCCTGGAAGCAACAACACCGTGGCGAGAATATAAATTAGGATAAAAACAAGCCATGCGACATTGCGGTTTTCTTCGATCCAGGCAAAAAGGACCCCCAGCCATTCTGCCACCGGCAGAAAAAACGCTGCGGCAAACAACGCTACAATCACGACCCCAAATATTACTGCTTTATTCAATTATGATTCTCCGCCAGTTCTCGCAGGGCAAACTTCTGTACTTTCCCAGTGGACGTTTTGGGTAACTCTGTAAAAATGACAACCTTAGGTGCTTTGAACCGTGCCAACTTTTCCAGACAATATTCTCTGACAGCGTCCGCAGTTAATTGTTCACCCGCTCGCAGGGTGACAAATGCACAGGGCACCTCTCCCCATTTTTCATCAGTCTTGGCCACTACCGCTGCTTCCAGAATTTTCGGATGGGCAAACAGCGTATCCTCAATCTCAATGGACGAAATGTTCTCGCCACCGCTGATTATAATATCTTTAGAACGATCTTTTATCTGGATATAGCCATCTTCATACCACACGGCCAGGTCGCCGCTGTGGAACCAACCTCCGACAAAGCTCTCGGCAGTAGCAGTTGGGTTCTTCAAATAGCCTTTCATGACATTGTTACCTCGCATCATGATCTCGCCCAGCGTCTTGCCATCTCTGGGCACCGGCTCCCGGGTTTCAGGATCTGCAACCATCAGTCCTTCCAGCATCTGACCACCGACCCCTTGACGCGCTTTCAACGACGCCTGCTCCGAAGCCGGTAAATCCCCCCACAGGTCAGCTTGCCAGGCACACAGCGTCACGGGACCGTAGGTTTCTGTAAGGCCATAGACGTGAGTGACATCCATGCCCATGGCTTGCATCCCTTCGATAATCGCTGCGGGTGGCGCTGCACCAGCTGTCATCACCTTTACTTCGTGCTGGACTTGAGATTTTAGTTCTTCGGGTGCGTTTAAGAGCGTGTTCAACACAACCGGTGCTCCGCAGAAGTGAGTGACCCCATATTGGCTGATCGCTTCATACACCAGATTGTCACGTACCTGACGCAAACAAACATTAGTGCCTGCGTTGACCGCCAACGTCCAGGGAAAACACCATCCATTACAGTGGAACATGGGCAAGGTCCAAAGATAGACAGGATGTTCCCCCATGTGCCAGGTCAGGGCGTTTGACACGGCGTTCAAGTAAGCGCCGCGATGATGATAGACCACGCCTTTTGGGTTACCAGTGGTACCTGACGTATAGTTCAGCGCAATGGCATCCCATTCGTCTGCCGGCAAATAGGTCTGAGCATCAACCGGAACCGGGCTACCCGCTTCCAGGTATTGCTCAACCAATTCTTCGTAGGACTGATCTCCAATCAGAGCCCCCCCTGCAAAAGAAGCGTCCTCGATATGGATGACTTCAGGAGGGTTAGAGAGCCCTGCGAGCGCCTCCGCGGCTACCGGACCGAACTCACGATCGACCATAAAAACTCGGGCTTCCCCATGTTCAAGAATAAAACGGATCGTCGATGCATCTAAACGAATGTTGATTGCGTTTAGCACCGCACCGGTCATTGGAACCGCAAAGTGTGCCTCGAACATTTCAGGAAGATTTGCGGAAAGAATAGCAACCGTATCACCGGTGCCAACGTCCATCGCCTTGAGTGCCTTTGCGATTGCAAGACAACGATGCCATGTCTGCACCCAACTGATCACACGCTCCCCATACACGCTCGCCGGTCGATTGGGATAAATCGCCGCTGCACGCCGCAAAAATGAAATAGGTGAAAGGGCCGTATGATTCGCCGGATTTGCATCCAAGTCTTTGTCGTAAATACTCATATCGATACTCAAGAATTAGTTCGTAAAGAAGACATCAACCTAAGGCAGCAGCACTTTGGATTTCATTTGCGCATATACATCATCTGGTAAGTCCACGGATTTTCTTGACTCCAGATCCATTCGCAAACCCACCGCTTGCGCGTCGAGAATCAATTGTTTCGATCCAGCGTCGAACATCAGGTGCGTAAACTGCTGGACCTTTCGACCAGCTCGGGACAATCCCGACCAAACTTCATAACTGGTGCCCAATTGGGCAAATCGATGAAATCCCATGCGATACTCCAACACCGCACCACCCTGTCCACTGTCTAAACCTGACGTACCGCCGAACAGATTAATCCACAAATGAGGCATGGAGTCAGATAGACGGCCCATATAATGATGCACGCAAAGGCTCCCATCAGGAGTGACCTCTTGACCGCTGATTATGCCTTTGCCGATCAACTGGAAGTTGTGAGCCGCCAAGTCAGCGTACGGAAGATCGGCAAACGCACTGTGGGTTTCGGGAATACCCCGCGGACCCAGGTCCGAGTCGATTGTACATTCTGTTTCTTCAGGCACATGATCTAACTGCAGTCGCACGTCGTGTAACGCGCTACTCAAACACTGACCGGTCACCGAATGACACAGTTGGGTGAATATCACGGTGGTACCACCCCTAGAATCGGTGACAACGCCAAACTTACCAGTTAGAGGTGTAGCAATTCTGGCCTCTGCCAGGAAACGGATGTGCAGAGTGCTTAACTGCGCCGCTGAAATCGAAACGCCAAGTGTTTCTAACCCAGCCTGCAGCGTCTGCCAATGACGCTGGACAAAGAAACGCACATTGAGATGGTCATTCTCATCACATTCCCACCGGTTCACGCTGCCGCGATAAGTGACGATCAATTAACCTGCTACTCCGGTAATCAATATGAGGGCAACTGCAGGCACAACCAAATATCTGATCGCGTTGTACCACACCGTGAAGCCTACCGAATCACCCAGGCCCAGTTCCTCAGACGCCATTGCGCGGTTCAAGCGCCACCCAGCAAACAAAGCGATCATCAACCCACCCAGGGGGAGGAAAATTTGATTGGGGAAATAGTCCAGAGCAGCGTTAAGGGACAGCCCAAACAGACTGACATCTGACCAAACATTGTAGCTGAGTACGCTGAGCAGACTGCAAATCACTAACACAACCCACAGCGTGACGGCTGCCCTGGGTCGAGTCCACTGGAATCGTTCGCAGAGCCAGGCCGCCACCGGCTCGCACAGTCCAACCACCGAGGTCACCGCCGCCACCGACAACAGCAGAAAAAACAAAATACCAACCACCATGCCGCCGGGCATATGAGCAAACGCAACGGGTAAGGTCTGGAAAATTAGCCCAGCGCCCCCGGAAGGATCCAAGTTGTTGTTAAAGACCATTGGAAAAATCACCAAACCGGCCAACAACGCAACCAACGTATCTGCCGTTACGATAATAAACGCACTGCGGCCAATTGATACCTCTTTGGGTAGATAGGCGCCAAACATCATCATTCCGGCCATTGCGACACCAATGGAGAAAAACGCCTGTCCAATGGCAGCAAGTAACATATCTGCACTGAGCTTGCTGAAATCAGGCTCAAACAAATAACTGAGCGCCTGCCCCATGCCCCCAGCAAAAACATTAAATACCGCAAGACCAATCAGCAGCACGAACAACAAAGGCATCAACACAGTGACTGCGCGCTCAATCCCTTTTTGCACGCCGGCATAGATAATGGCGCAAGCAAGTCCCAAAGCTACAACGGTCCAGAAGATAAGCGTGGTGATATCACCCAACATATTATTAAAGTTGAGGGTCGATTGTTTTGGGCTAATGTTGCTGAAGCCTCCCGAAATAGCCTGCAACAGATAAAACAAGACCCAGCCAGCCACCACGCCGTAGCCGATGAGAATTGAAAAAGCGGTGACCAGGTTCAGGTAACCAACGCCAGACCAGCTGCGACTACGATCACACAAGGCCGCCACCTCGCCCATTGAATTGGGCGGCGTCATCCCACCGCGTCTGCCGAGCATAATTTCTGCCATCAGGATCGGCACTCCAATCCCGAACGCAAATACCAGATAGACAATGACAAAAGCGGAGCCCCCATTTTCGCCCGTGACATAAGGAAATCGCCAAATGTTTCCAAGCCCCACGGCAAATCCGATCGAGGCCATTAAAAACCCGAAACGAGAACTCCATGCTTGTACCGCGGCCATGGCTCAGGTCCTGCCTATTGTGTGCTATCGCCCGGTGAATTCGGGCGCGCGTTTTTCAACAAAGGCTACAGCCGCGCCTTTGTGATCATCCGTCATAAAACAACGTGTCATATGCAAAGCTTCCCGGTCAAAGGTATCGCTCAAAGAGCCACCATAGGCACTGTTTAGGTTTTTCTTCATATAGCCCACAGCTACGGTCGGTAAGCTCGCAAGTTCTGCGGCAAACTCAGACACCGATGCTTCAAACTCTTGCGCCGAAGCCACGCGATTCACGAGACCGATTTCTCCCGCCTCTTGGCCGGAAATAACGGAAGCCGAGAAATACAGCTCGCGCGCTTTAGCCTGACCAACGATATAGGGCAGAAAAAAGGAACCACCATAATCCCCGGACAACCCGACTTTGGAGAAGGCGGTTGTGAGCTTGGCTGTGTCGAGGGCAATGCGCAGGTCACACGCCAACGCCAGGGAGAATCCAGCCCCCGCAGCTGGGCCTGGGATTGCGGCAAGTGTGGGTTTAGGCATTTCATGAAGGATTCGGGAAAGTTCCATGCCAGCCCGCAAACCATTTGCGCGCCCTTCAAGATCAAATCCGCCACTTGCCTCGGCCGACGGTTTTTCACCGCCTGCTTCCGAGGCAAAACCTTTTACGTCCCCGCCTGCGCAAAAAGCCCCACCCGCACCGGTTAACACAACACAACGAACAGATCGATCCGCCGCCAGGCGCGGTAAGGCCTCCTGCATCTGGGACATCATCTCACCGCTCATGGCGTTGCGCGCCTGGGGTCGATTCATGGTCAGCGTGGCCACACCGTTTTCTATTGTTTCGATTAGATGATCAGACATAATCCCTCCTTAAGACTGTTTGTATTCTTCACCAGTAACCCGATCTTTTGATACCAAATAGAATAACCATCCGCTTGCGATCAAACCAGCAGCAAAGGCTGCCTCCACCGGGCGTTCGATACCCACGTAAACCAAAGTCCACAATGTGATACCCACATAAATAATGACCGGCAACGGGTACCATGGCACCTCAAATGGGCGTGGTACATCGGGTTGCTTGCGTCTCAATACGCCCACCCCAAGAATCGTCAAGAGTGTGTTCAGCGCCAGGGTAAAACTTGCAAATACTAAAATCGCCTCAAAAGATGAGGTCACGATGAGGATAATCGTGAACGCTGCTTGAGTCAGAATGGCCACATGCGGAATACCATGACGGTTCTCACGACCGAGCACAGATAACACCTTAAAATCCTGACCGATGACCTGCAGGGCGCGCGGTCCGGCCAACACCATGGCGCTGACCGTGGAAACAAGCAATACGCTCAACATGACCGCAACTCCCTGAGAGCCCAGCTCTCCAAAAGCATAGCGAGCCACCACATAGCCAATTTCCAGCTGACCTCGCATCGCGTCCATGGGCGCCACAGTCAAGAACATAACATGCAAGAGAAGGTATAAGCCCGCCACCAGCAGGGTACCTACCATCAGAATGAAGGGTAAGTTCCGTTGGGGTGTTTCGACTTCACCCGCAAGATAAGTTGCCGCATTCCAACCCGTGTAGGCATAGTTAACGTAGATCAAAGCCACTGCAAAACCACCCGTCCCCATCAAACCCAGGTCCGATGCCTGCGGCCCCCAATGCAGTGCTTGTGGTGCTTCCACAAAGATCCAGGCGGCCAGCACAAACGCGATGATCAAGAACACCTTTACGGCAGTCATCAAAAACTGAAAGCCACCACCCTGGCGCCTGCTGCCGAGATGCACCGCCGTGACCACAACAACCAACACCACCGCCACTAATTTGACCGGCGCGGATTCCACCACCGTGTTCAGATACGTGGCGGCTGTGATTGCAGCCAAGGCCGTGGGTGCTGCAAAGCCAATGGTGCTGGAGATCCAACCGGAGATAAAACCCGCCGCCGGGTGATAAATTCGACCCAGAAAATTATACTCGCCACCCGATCTTGGCAACGCTGCGCCAAGTTCTGCGTAGCACAGCGCGCCGCAAAAGGCTAAGAGCCCGCCAAGCGCCCATAGCAACAGGATCACAAAGGCAGAGTCGATATCTACAAGCTGGAAACCCAGGCTGGTAAATACTCCGGTACCAATCATATTTGCGATCACAATGCTGGTAGCGGTGGACCTGGAAAAATAGCTATTGGCCACTGAACAAAATTCTCAAATTAGGCAGGGTCCAGATCATGACAGAAAAGTTAAACGTACGCCCGGCTGAATCCTCCGATGTACCAGCCGTACTCAAATTATTACCCGATCTTGCGGACTTTGATCTTCCCGAGCGTCGAGAGCCCAAGCATCTTTGGCAAGGTGATGCAGAGCTCTTTCAGGCAATCTTTGCCGGTAAGCATCCCAACACGTTCTGTGAAGTTGCTTTGAACGAGGCAGGTGGCGTCATTGCGCTGGCCATGATTACCATGCGCGAAGAGTTGATGAGTCATGCACCAAGTGCCCATTTGGAAACTTTACTGGTGGCCGCAGATGCGCGGGGTACCGGTCTGGGTCGAAAAATGCTGGCCTACGCTGAACAATGCGCCCAACACCGAGGTGCAAAGTCTCTCAGCCTGCATGTATTCGCGAACAACCACCGAGCACGCTCGTTGTATAACAGCGCGGGATACGACAGCGAATTAATTCGCGCGATCAAGTGGTTCGATTGAATCTGATCTGATCCTGACCAGAGTCAGGCAATCTGTCGGGTAAAGGTATTTTGTCGCCAATCATCCTTAGGGCTGGTACATCGATCGGCAGCATAGTGGACTGATATGGCGCGCCTGAAATTGTCGCTCCGATTACGGCCCGATCCATGAATCAACAATGGATGAAAGAGCAAGGTATCACCCGGCTGCAGCTCGACGTGTACGCGACTCGCCAGATCCAGTTGATCAATACCGTAAAACCCATGATTGACGAACTCCCAGTCCGGGTTGGCATGAGGCAACAAATCACCTTTGTGGCTACCAGGCAACACAGCAAGGCACCCGCTTGCCCGGGTCGCCGGTAACATAGCCGTCCACACACCCACTATGCCGTCTGCTGGTGAAAGCTTGAAATAGCGCAAATCCTGATGCATCGGGTGGCGACCATCCACACCCGGAGGCTTGTTGAATACATTGGAGGCGAGCGAGTAGATCGTTTCACCCAACAGACTCTGGATCGCACCCACCAACATGGGGTGACGAACAAATGCGAATAATCTGGGATCTTCCTCAAGACATAAGAGCTTATTCACCGCATGCACTGGAGTGGCAGGCGCCACCGCTCCTTTTACCACCATAACATCCCGCATAATTTTCATGCCGTCAGCGCAGGATATTTCGCCCTCCACAATCGCAAGAAATCGTTGGTTGTAGTCGTCCAGCTCCTGGGCAGAAATCAGACCAGGTAGCACCAGGTATCCGTTGTGGTCGTACTCTTCGACCTGAGCTGCAGAAAGTGATCCGGTCATGTGGTGTTCGTCAAAGATGCTCCCGCATAATTATAGCTGGGCCTGAGGCGCAAGATCTGCCATTATTTTTGGCTTTTGCAGCGGAGATCCTCATGGCTGACTATCCACTACCCAACGTCTCTAACGACCTGAACGGACAGGTTGCTCTGGTCACAGGTACAACCTCTGGTCTTGGAAAGCGATTTGCCCAAGTCCTGGCAGCAGCTGGCGCAAGCGTGATCGTTACTGGTCGCCGAGTCGAAAGACTTGAGGAGCTGGCTGAAGAAATAAGACAGGGCGGTGGCACCGCTCTACCCATCGCCTTGGACATGACGAACAATCAATCTATTCTAGATTGTGTCGCACAAGCTGAAGAAGCGCTGGGTACCATTACTATACTCGTCAACAACGCAGGCATTCCCGATGCGCAACGCGCTCATAAAATGTCATTGGAATTGATTGATGATGTGTTCGATACCAATCTGCGCGGGCCGTTTGTGCTTTCATGTGAAGTGGCACGCAGGCTCATCGCTGCCGAAAAGCCAGGACGTATGGTCAACATCTCTTCAGTAGGCGGATTTAACTATTCTGGCAACGGTGCTGCACTCTACTCCATCACCAAATCAGGGATCATCCGGATGACAGAGGCGCTCGCCGTAGAGTGGGCACGGTACAACATCAACGTCAACGCGATTGCGCCGGGTGCATTTGCATCCGAAATGATGGATGGCATGTTGTCCCGTATGGGGGATATCGCAAAGCACTTTCCGCGTGGTCGGATTTGTGACCCGGCTCAGATGGACAGCACTTTGATGTACTTTGTCTCACCTGCAAGTGAAGCGGTAACCGGCACTTACATCAAGATAGATGACGGACAAGGTTCACGCTGATCAAGGGTGACTATGCTTCAATCCGCCTGTAGCCCACCCAGGCGCGCATAAAACGACCGCGAAGGTTGCGACAGCCTGCCCGATTCATTTTCCAGATTCAGCTCGGCAAACTGTTCGGAGGCGGCAACGACCGTGCGGTACAGATCTCTGGTGAGCTCGTACGCTGCACGCCCTCGCCAGGATCGAGGCAGCAGCGCATACGGGAGCTGCGGATCTCTGAGCAAGGTCTTGCGATATTCGTGTATCAGAAACGTGCGGGTATAAAACGCATCAGCTGGCGCAATGGTACCCAGATTTTGTATTGCCTCCAAAATCGGAGCAAACTGGTTGATCATTCGCTCGTAGGCAGCCTCCAACGCTGCCAGATCCCAGCTGGTAGCCACTAGCTGCGCACTTAAATCCGTACCCAGATCCTGCAGACTCCCTTGTATCACCGGACAGCTTTCTGCAACACCCAGTCGCTTCAGGTGTCCTGCCAGCCGAGACATTTCCGGGTTGGGGTGGATGAGGGTATCGGTATTTAACTGACCAAAGCCCAGCCAATTAAGATCACGGCGTACCGCGGTGCGCTCCTGGGTCTGGAGCTGATGTGTCAGCACCATACACCACTGACCATCCCAGGTTTCATTCGGCGTGCCGTAGATCCGCAGAGTAGCTTCGTCGAACTGCGCCCGTCCCGAATTCGTTAAGGTATAAAAACTTTTTTTACCCTGTTGCCGATTACTCAACATCCCATCTTGGACCAGACGGTATGCCGCCGTTCGGATCACACGCTCCGACAAACCTATGGGTTGCAGTATTCTGATCAAGCTCCCCAGCCAGACTACCCCGCCACGAGGTGCAATCGCGTCGCCAAAAATCGTAACGATCAATGATCCCGTACGCAGCGGTTTTTGCGAGGCAAAACTCGCAATCAGAGGTTGAATCAGATCTGTGACACCCACCGTGCTGGAATGATTACGCTACTGGGATCGATAGTTTCCGGGTCGCTTTTCGAAGAATGCATCGACCGCTTCTTTGTGATCAGGCTCTGCGTGGCATACCGCCTGAAATGCCGCAGACTTGTCCAACAGCTCGTCCAATGTCGCGTTGTGACTGGCGCGCATCAGTTGCTTGGTGAGCCTGACCGCGTGCGGCGGATTTGATGCAATACTGGCTGCGAGGGCCAGGCTGCGAGACATGAGCTCATCTTCCGGCACAACCTCGGACACCAAACCCATCGAGAGGGCCTCAGCAGCCTTTACTGGTTCACCTGAGAAGGCCATTTTGCATGCGTTTGAGTAGCCCACTGCGCGCGGTAAAAACCACGCCCCGCCATCTCCAGGAATAATGCCCAACTTAACAAAACTCTCTGCAAACATTGCTCGTTCCGAGGCAATGCGAATGTCGCACATCGTTGCCAGATCACACCCTGCGCCCACGGCGGGTCCATTTACGGCTGCGATGATCGGGACATTCAGCCCATAGATCGCGCGCGGAATGCGCTGAATCCCCTTACGGTAGGCGTCCGCTTGATCAAAAGGATCCCCAGCAAACAAACCCGTGCGATCACGCATGTCTTTGACGTTGCCGCCAGCACAGAATGCGCTGCCTTCTCCGGTCAAAACAACGGCTCGAATGGAAACATCATCGTTGATTTCGATGCAAGCGGCTTCAATTTCACCGAATTGTTCTTCGCCCGTTAAGGCATTCCGCGTCTCTGGGCTGGACATGGTCAGGACCAGGACATGACCGTCTTGTTCTCTTTTTAGGAAGCTCATTTGTTCTCCAAGCGGGTTGCTGATTATGTTATTCCAAACAGATCATGGCTGGTCTGTTGCTCTTTTTTATCGTCTTGAGGTTCTATCTGATCTCGTCAGAGCCGTGTGCTGATCGGCGGTATCTGAGCATCTGGCCAGCACCAACACCCAGGTGGCGGCCATGATCACAGGCAAGCTTGCCGTTTACGTACACTTGATGAATCCCTGCGGGCTCTGTTTTCGGGTCGTCGTACGTCGCCTTGTCAATAACCACATCCGGATCAAACAGCACCAGATCAGCCCAATACCCCTCTTTCAGAGATCCGCGCTCGAGCATACCAAAGGTGCTCGCGCTCACCGAGGTCATCCTGCGAACGGCTTCGGGAAGCGAAAGTACGCCACGATCGCGCACATAGTGCCCCAACACGCGCGGAAAAGTACCAAACAATCGCGGATGGGGTCGTCCCCGCAAATCGGGAATGCCGTCTGAACCCACCATCATGTCAGCATGTCTTAAGTTGGTTTCGATGTCCGCCTCATCAATAATAAAATGGATACAGATGGTTCGGTCTCCTTTTGGCGCAGTGAGTATATGTTTCACCGCCGCTTCGAGGGAGATATGCTGTTCTTTGGCGATATCCACCAACATTCTCCCTTCGTATTCTCTAAAGGCCGGACAGCTAGCAATGCGAATGACCTCAGCAAGGTCCGTGCTGATTCGATCCAGGTTGAAGTACTCAATCATCCGACCACTACCAGCGGTGTAGGGATAAACGTCCAGAGTTACGCGCTGGCCCTCCGCCAGAGCTTGATTTATTCGCGCCAAAGACTGGCTCACCTTCCCCCAATTGGCTTTACCCGCTGATTTATGATGGGAGATATGCAGATGCACGCCAGCGTCATTGGCAATGGTCAGACTTTCTTCCACAGCTTCCAGCAACCGATCCCCTTCATTGCGCATATGCGTGGTGTATAACGCATCCACATCACCGGCATAGCGGGCCAGCGCCGTCACCTCATCTGTTTCGCTATATCGACCTGGACGATAGATCAATCCACTGGAGAAGCCGCTGGCGCCTTGCTCAAGGGCACGTTGGACGTAGCCGCCCATCTGTGCAAGCTCCGCGGTCGTTGGCGCTCTTTTCTCATCACCCATAACAAGTGATCTAACAGTATTGTGACCCACCAGCATCATGTTATTGATCGCTGGCTTCTTGGCCAACACAGCATCAAAGTAGCCTTCGAGGTCTGTAAACTCACCTTCCAAACCAGCGAGGATTCCGCCGCTAGCGGCAACCGAATCTCTGGCGGGATCTGCTGGGATGGCACTGAACCCACAGTTTCCACTGACCACTGTGGTCACCCCCTGGGCCAATTTAAACTCCATACCTGGGTGACGAAAAAAAGCACCATCATCATGGGCATGAGTATCAATAAAGCCTGGACTCAGATAGGCACCCTGACCATCAACAACCTCAAGCGCCTCACCTACTGAACCAACGCCGCTGATTCGACCGTCTGTAATACCCAGATCACCGGCATAAGCTTCCTGGCCCGTTCCGTCTAAGATATTGACGTTTCTTATCGCTATGTCATGCATCGCATCAAAGCCCGTAATCTGCTGGTTGTGTTCGAATCCATTCACCGATCTTTTCACCAATCATCAGACAACTCAAATTGGTGTTCGCACGCGGTACGCTGGGCATGATCGAGGCGTCAGCAACGACCAGTTGCGACACCGTGTGGCATCGACCCTTAGCGTCCACCACTGCCATCGGATCTTCAACGGGTCCCATTTTAGCCGTACCACAGGGATGGTAGCCGCTGCCTGAGAATTTGCGGCACAGCGACTTGATATCATCAAGCTCCGTGCCCCGGGCCGGGTCTGGAAAAGTTACACTTTCGATCATTTCCGCCAGCGGACCAACCTGGGTAAACGCCAGGGTATCCTGAACACACCCGGCCAGACGCTCACAATCAAGATCATTCTCACAGAATCGATTTTCAATGGTTGGGTGTGTGGCAGGATTTGCGTCGGCCAGGCTGAGTCGCCCCCGACCATGTTGATACTCGAGCACCGGCGCAATGACGAACAGCGGCGGTCCACCCGGGCGTCCGGCAAAGCTGATCTGCTCAATCTGCAGGTCGTTACGTTTGTCGGATCCCGGCGCGGTATAGCGCAATATGGTTTGTATGATTGGCGCATCAAAATCGATCAGACTTGAGTCCTTGACCTGACACACCACAGACAAAGCCGGGTGGTCGGATAGATTTTCACCAACACCGGGGACGTCCTGGACAAGATCCACCCCTAATCTGGATATTTCAGCTGCCGCCCCGATACCGCTGCGCAGCAGTAAACTGGGCGTCATCAGTGCGCCCGCACTCAGAACCACCAGTCGCGCGTGAATAACGAACCTCTCTCCATGCCGCTCCACTTCCACACCCGTACATTTACCCCGCTCAACGATCACTCTGTATACGGTGGTATCGGCACAGATGGTCAGATTAGGTCTGATTCTGGCAGGCGCCAGATATCCAACCGCAGCTGACACGCGCACCCGACCCAGCTTGTTCATTGGGTGCGGTCCTGCACCCCACCCTTCCGGATCGTTGGCATCTGCACAATGCGGATATCCAAGGGCGGCCGCAGATTCCAAAAAAGCCTGATGCTGGGGTAAAAGTTCCTCCGTGGGGTAGCGGCGAATGGAAATTGGACCGCTGTCACCGTGATAGTCCGCGTTGGGAAAATCCAGATCTCGCTCTAGGCGTTTAAAAGCCGGTAACACCTCAGGCCACGTCCATCCGGGATTGCCTGCGTCTGCCCATTCATCATAGTCCTCGGGCATGCCGCGTAGAGCGATTGTGGTATTCACGGAGCTTGAACCGCCAACAACTCTGCCGCGCGGAAATCGATCCGAGCGAGTTGAGGTAGGTTGGTAATTAAAGCCCCAGTCGTGTGCGGTATAGGAGTTGTTGTGGCTGTTGATCAGGTCAAATGGCGTGGCGGCTAAATCTGGATAATCAGGACCAGCCTCCACCAACACTACATGTTTGTTGGAATCTTCGCTGACTCGACTTGCGACCACACACCCTGCACTGCCTGCCCCAACCACCAAAACATCCACCGGCTCATCGATCAGTCGGTTGTGCTGTCCATCCGCCACGTCTGCCCACTTAATATCTACCTGGAATGGCTGGCATAATAAGCAACAAGACAAAGTTAGGGGAGTACTAAATGATTTCGGATCTCTGCGAGAAATTTGGCATCGAATTTCCACTGTTTGCCTTCAGTCATTGTCGCGACGTGATCGCTGAGGTGAGCAAAGCTGGGGGATTTGGCGTTTTAGGCGCAGCCGGCCATACACCCGAGAGCTTGGAGGTGGAACTCGCCTGGTTGGATGAGCACGTTGATGGAAAGCCTTACGGGGTGGATATCATCGTGCCAAACAGTATGGACAATAAAGATGGTCCCAAGCTTTCCCCGGAAGAAGTTGAAGCTCGCATACCACCGGAACATAAAGCATACGTAGAGTCCATACTCGCGCAAAATGGTATAGATACCAAAGACTTATGGAAGAAACCTCGAGGAAATTTTGGCGACAATATGCGTGAAAGCGGCGCCACCGCGATCCTCGATGTGGCTTTTTCACACCCGATCAAACTGATCGTGAACGCCTTGGGCGTACCGCCCGCCTACATGATGGAACGCGCACGTGAAGCGGGTGTTGCGGTAGGCGCACTCACCGGTGCAAAAGAACACGCCATCAAACACTGCGAAAACGGTGTCGATGTGCTGATTGTTTCCGGCACCGAAGCCGGAGGTCACTGTGGTGAAGTCTCAACCATGGTGCTGGTACCAGAGGTGCTGGAAGCAATTGAGGCGTTTCCCGATACCGCTGTCGTGGCCGCGGGGGGCATTGTCACCGGCAAGCAAATGGCAGCCTGCATGGCAATGGGCGCCCAGGGTGTCTGGACGGGTTCCGTCTGGTTGACCACCATCGAAGCAGAGACCAATCCGGCAGTGAAAGAAAAGATGTTAGCTGCGAACTCTCGCCAAACGGTCCGTTCAAAAAGCCGAACCGGAAAATATACACGGCAGCTGCGCTCCGCATGGACCGACGCCTGGCAGGCTGAAGAAGCACCATCGCCACTGCCCATGCCGCTGCAAAGCCTGGTCAGTGAGCCAGCGCTGGGCAAAATCGATAAACTCGCAGAATCGGGCGATGCTCAGGCAAAAAATCTTGCAACTTACTGGGTTGGTCAAGGCGTTGGCCTGATGAACCAGTCCGTCAGCGCTCGCACTGTCGTCTATGACTTCATGGAGGATTACGCAGCTGCAGCAGAACGACTTGCTAAAACGATCAGCTAGCCGTCTAAGATGAATACATCCATACAACACAGCGCCCGAGGATTTAAATCTCAGCTTGCCGAACATGCCCTGGAGGTTGAAGCATCGGGGATGGTCGCTCCACAAACCCTGCAAGAGTTACGCAGCGCAGGCCTGCTAAATCTGCTGTCACCCAAGTGTTACAAAGGTTCGGAATTAGGGTTCGCCAGCGTGCTGGCAGCAACATCCGAACTTGCAGAAGGCTGTATGTCCACGGCCTGGGTCGCAACCGTGGGCCTGGTACACAACTGGATGGCAACCGGATTCTCAGAAGCCGCTCAACATGAGTATTTTGCAGACCCAGATGTTTACTCAGCCGCTTCTTTTGCGCCAACGGGACGTGCCTACATGACCCAGGCGGGATTTACCGTAACCGGCAGATGGGGCTTCCTTTCCGGCGTCGATCATGCGAATTGGGCTTTTGTGGCAGCGCTTGTGGATAAAGACGAAAATTTCCCGGATCGCCAAGCCGGACCCTGGTTCATGATGGTGCCCATTGAAGATCTGCAGATAGACCATGATTCCTGGAATGTCAGCGGTCTGCGCGGAACAGGTAGTAAAGATGTGGTGTTAGAGGATGTTCATATCCCATTCCACCGGGCCGCGTTTCTTCCGCACCTGAGCACCGGCAAGGGTCCCGGCGTGCATCTGCATGAAGGCGCAACGTTCAAAACTCCTTTTCAACCCGCCCTGATCGCGGTACTGGCCATTCCCATCCTCGGCGCTTCGAAGATGGCCGTGAAGGCGTTTACAGACTATACAGCGGGCCGAGTGATGAAAATGACCGGTGCTAAGCAAGCCGAACAGACCCCCACGCAAATCCTATTGGCCCATGTCAGTGCAAAAGTGGATACCGCTGAACTGATCATGCACAAAATCATGGAGACCCTTGATTCGGGCTTGCTGCGAACGCCTGCTGATTTTGCAAAGATCAATCGCGATGCCGCCTTTGCAGCCACCCTGATGCAGGAGGCGGTGAATCAAATCATGGCCAACTCGGGTGGTAGCGCTCTACAGGAAACCAACGTCATACAAAGGATCTGGCGGGATGTAAACGCGGCTTGCAACCATGCGGCTCTGAACTGGTCTACTCAGGCACAAAACTGGGGTCGCATGGCGCTGGAAAACAATGACTAGAACGCGGTGAACAATCTCGACGTCAGCGTACTTATTCTCTGCGGTGGGAAAGGAACGCGTATGGAAGGCGCAGATAAACCGCTCCTGGAGTGGCGCGGGCAACCTCTGGTGGATTGGGTTATCGCTCAAGTCCCCCAGGACATGCCACTACTAATCAGTGCCAATAGAAACGTGGACGAATACCGACGTCGAGCAACCGTTGTCACCGACCAGGGCTTACCAGGCGAGGGACCTCTGGTCGGCATTCTTGCTGGTCTCTCGCTCGCAAAAACCGAATATGTCGCCGTCATTCCGGGTGATGCACCCAAGCTCCCACCCCAATGGTTACAACGTCTGGAACAGGCCATGGCATCCAACCGAGCGTTGGCGGCGGTGGTCACCTGCGATGAAGAACGCCAACAAAACCTGCATTTGCTGCTCAGAAAATCTTCTTGCGTTGAATCTCTTGAAACATTCCTAAGGACTGGGCGCCATCAAGTGTTTCGGTGGTTGGATTCTTTGAACACAACCGCCGTGAAGTTCACCGGATCCGTATCGAATTTTAACCAGCAGGTGGATTTCAATCAGTAAACGTCTGGGACTGCACATAGTTCTCGATACCCATTTTCTTAATCAAGCCCAGTTGGGTTTCAAGCCAATCTACATGCTCTTCTTCCGATTCTAAAATGGCTTCAAACAGTTCACGGCTGACATAGTCACCAACTTGCTCACAATGGGCGATGGCATCTCTCAAATCAGGCATAGCGTCCATTTCCAGTTCGAGATCGCACTCCAACATCTCTTGAACATCCTGACCAATACGCAGACGACCGAGGTCCTGCAGATTAGGAAGGCCTTCCAAGAATAGAATGCGTTCCATCAAATTGTCTGCATGCTTCATCTCATCAATCGACTCTTCATGCTCTTTATCACCCAAATGCTTCAACCCCCAATCCTGGAACATTTTGGCGTGCAGGAAGTATTGGTTGATGGCCGTGAGCTCGTTTTTCAGTGCAGCATTCAGGTGATCGATAACCGCAGAATCCACAGGTTGCATGTGCCCTCCAGGCAAAACTAAAGACGGGCGCCACTGTGCCTGAGGAAAGCGTTTCTTGCAAGGAAAATATGTTGTAAGTTATTGATTTATAACAAAAATTATTATCATCGGCAAATTACAAAACGATGGATAATAAGATTGCAATCAAGAATGATTTGTATTTAAAATACTGGCTGAGCCTAAGTATGAGACGTTCAGAAATGTACGTTTGCATCTGCAAAGCAATATCCGACAAAGACATCAAAGCCGCTGTTCTGCAGGGTGCTGAAGACCTCGAAACCATCGCTGATACGCTGGGCGCAGGCACCGGCTGCGGCACCTGCCGGGAATTTACACAGGAAGTCATCGACTCAACGCTGGCAGAGCAATTCTCTTACGCTGTCTAAGGCTGTAAAAGCCTTCAAACCTCTGCTGACTGTCAGACTGGATTTCTCTCCAGTAACTGCCGGGCGATGATCAGACGCTGTAGCTCATTTGTCCCTTCACCCACCACCAGCAATGGCGCATCGCGATAATATCGCTCCACCTCATTTTCTGGTGAGTAGCCGTAGGCCCCATGAATACGCAGTGCTTCGTTGGCATTTTCCATTGCAGCTTCGGTGGCAAAGAGCTTCGCCATACCCGCCTCCATATCGCATCGCTCCCCACTGTCATAAGCTGCAGCGGCCTTGGCAGTCAATAACCGCGCGGCTTCGACCTTGGTGGCCATGTCTGCCAGCTTGATCTGGATCGCCTGATGCTGACCGATGGGTTGTCCGAAAGTTTGACGCACCTGGGCATACGAGACACTCGCATCCAGCGCAGCGCACGCCACACCCACCCCACGCGCCGCAACGTTGATCCGCCCCAGTGCAAGTCCGGAGAGAATTTGTTGCAAACCTCGGCCTTCTTCTAAGCCAATGAGATTGGTAGCAGGTACGGCAACGTCGTTGAACACGACCTCTCCTGTATCAACACCCCGATAACCAAGCTTCGTGAGTTTATGTGACGCATAACCCATCTGTTTCTCCACGATCAGCAGGCTCATACCTTTATGTCGTGGATTTACATCAAGGTCGGTTTTCACCAAAACAGCCAGCACGTTCCCCTTTACGGAATTCGTAATCCACTGTTTTGTCCCATTGATCACATAGGTCTCCCCTCGCTTATCCGCTTTGGTTCGTATGGCCTGCAAATCTGTTCCGCAATCAGGCTCGGTTAATGCGATACCACCACGCAGTTCACCGGTTGCCATGCGGGGGAGATAAAGTTCTTTCAACTTTTCATCGCCAAACTTCTCCAGCGCCGCACACATGATCAGGTGAGAGTTAAATATGCCGCTGATGGACATCCAGACAGCAGAAACTCGCTCGACAATTTGTGCGTATGTGGACGCAGAGAGGCCCATGCCACCATATTCGGTTGCAATGGTGGCGCCAAAGAGCCCCAGCGCCTTCATTTTTTCCACAATATCCTGGGGATACTCGTCAGCCAACTCCAGCGCTTTGGCATACGGCGCAACGTCTTTTGCAAGAAACTTATCGACCGCATCTAAAATAATTTGATCATCGCTCATCAGTAATCCAATACATCGTCTACCGCATGGCCTCGCTTGGGGATCAACATGGAACGTTCAAAGCTGATCACCTGTGAGCCGTCTTGTTTTTTACCAACTGTTTCAACAGTCACGATCCCTTGATTGGGTCGAGAATTAGATTCACGAATGGTAAGCACCCGACTTTCAGCATAAATCGTGTCTCCAATAAACACCGGTCCAGTCAATCGAACCTTATCCCATCCCAGATTTGCCACGGTTTTTTGCGAGATATCGGACACCGACATGCCGGTGACGATAGAAATCGTCAGACAGGAATTTACTAACACCTGACCAAACTCGCTTTTCTCACCGTATTCCCGATCAAAATGCAGCGGATGCTGGTTCATTGTTAACAAAGTAAACCACGTATTGTCCGATTCGGTAATACTCCTGCCTGGGCGGTGCTCGTACACATCACCCACATTGAAGTCTTCTAGATACCTGCCGTACGACTCTCGATATCGCTGTTCTCCAACGGGTTTGGCTTCTGCAACCATGTTCTCTTCCTTTGGCTATTTATGTTTGTTGTGTTGCTTTATGAAATGAGCCAAGCTCTGACCAATGCCAAAACATCACAGTCCTCAAAAGGAGAGTATCCATGCCGGAACAAACTGAGGCAAACCCCGCACCGGGATTCGAAAAATACCCAGACTATGAGGTAAATATAAATCCTCAGTCAATCACGCTCACGGTAGAAGCCGCCGGACACGAGATCGCGAGAAGCACCCGCGCCGTGGAATTGCTGGAGACTCGACATCATCCAGCCTGGTACATCCCGTTGGAGGATGTGTCTCGTGATTTTATCAAACCCACAGATTCTGAAACATTTTGCCCATTCAAAGGCCATGCAAGCTATTGGAGTATCGTCACCGATGACGAAACGATCGACGATGCCATCTGGGCTTATCTTTCACCCTATGATGAGTGCTTACCGATCAAAGGCTACGCGTCCTTTTATACAAACAAAGTGCAGGTAAAAATCGACGGCAAACCGTTATAAGACATGTCTCGATCGGCCTATTTGCCCTGATAAACAGGCTCACGTTTCTCCAGAAACGCGGCAACGCCTTCTTTGGAATCTGCCGTTTGCCGCAACCGTTGGATTTGATCAATCGCCCAACGCCCGGTGTCCCTCCAATCGGGTTCGACGGTGCGCCGTAACCCCGCCTTCAAAGCTTGTACAGCCAGAGGTGGATTTCGGGCGATCTTACCCGCAATCTCCATTGCGGTTGGCAACAGCTCTTCGTGCTCAACACATCGGCTGACCAAACCAATCTGTTGCGCAGTCCGAGCATCAATAACTTCTCCTGTGAAGAGCAATTCAGCCGCGCGTTCACGTCCCACAAGTTGCGCCAGTCTGCCAAGGCCTGGGGCGTCACAACACAACCCGCGCACCACAAACAGTTCGCCGAATTTGGCGTTCACCGAAGCAACACGAATATCCGCCATCAAGGCAAGCTCCATACCCCATCCGACGGCGGGGCCATTCACCGCGGCGATTACTGGAATATCAGTGTGAAGCAATGCATCTGCAGCTGGTGTCAGACCACCTGTATTTTTGCTTCGAGCAACAAACTCCGCCGGTGCTGGCTGTGGATTGCCCAGAATCTGTTTTACGTCATCACCAGCACAGAAAGCACGCCCGCGACCGGTAATAACCAGACACCGAGCCTGACTTTCGCGCACGGTATCTTCCAGGTCAGCATAGAGCTGATAGGTCAGCGAATTCATCGCCTCCGGGCGATTCAGGGTGATCACTCCCACATGGTCATCCACCTCGTACAACAAGTCATGTTCGCTCATTTTATTCTTTCCCCTTTGTTCTCTATCTGAATTCCGATCGATCCTCTGAGTCTTCCCAGTGTGGTCAAACTTGGTAATGCACTCATTCGACCACCACCCGGATCATGCTCACCATGGCAAGCCGTATTCATCCAGGTTGCGCGTCTATCGATCCGTTGATAACGTCAGCCCAGCCTAACCCAAAGGAGGATAACCATGAGTGGTCTTCGCCCGCCTGTAGACTACATTGAGCGGACACGTGCCCAGTATGACGCCCTTGGGTATCCCCCCTACCAGTGGGTCTACAACCAAACTATGCCAGCTTTTGCTCGGATCAAAAAACCCTTATCACACTGTCGTTTAGGTTTGGCCGGATCAGGCGGGGTGTATAGCAGCGGCCAAATCGCCTTCCACTACAAAGACGATCTGAGCTATCGCGAAATCGACACCAACCAATCTGTCAATTCACTCCGAGCCACACACTTCGCTTACGATCTGACAGATGCTCGGCGGGATCCAAACGTGGTCTTCCCCATCGACCCATTGAAACGATGTGTTGAACTGGGATTGTTGGGCAACCTCAGCGATACCGCCTATGCGTTTATGGGGGGGATCTATTCGTCTCGCAAGGTTAAAGAGCTTCTGGCGCCAGCAATAGCAGATCGTTTTGTCCGGGACGAAGTTGACGTAGTGCTGCTAGTCCCGGTTTGACCCGTCTGTCACCAATCCGTTGGATTGATCGCTAGAGAAATAGAATCCAGAGGGATACCCACCTTGAGTATGTCCAGCGCACGCTCTATCACCGCAGCGGTCAATCCGCCCAGAGCGGTGTATCTGGATTACCCATTGGGACGCACCGCGGGTAAGCCTGATGATCCAGCCAATCAGCTTGAGGTGATGCGCGCGACGCTAGAGGCGTTTAGCCAACTGGGCAAACCTGGCATCGTGGATCTGCCTTTTCTCTGGCAGCAGGACGACGCCTGGAAGGACAAAGTCATGCGTCCATCGTCGGAGACGGCCAAATCAAACTCATCTCACGAAGACGATCGAGTGCAAAGGTTTGATACGCCCCAATACCAGAACGACGAGGATGCGCATCTTGCTGCTTCGCAATCGGAATGTCCAACCTGTGTGTTCTTGGAGAACGAACAATGAAAATCGGCATCGCCATGATGAGCCACGAAACCAATACCTTTTCGCCGGTTGTTACCGATCTTGCCCGTTTTTCGGGGGGCAGAGAAACCCCAATGTCAGGGCAAACCGCCCTGAATACGTATCGAGGCACCGCCAGCTGCCTCGGTGGCTATATCGAAATCGCCGAAACAAAAGACGTTGAAATTGTCATGGGTATTGCAGCCAACGCACCACCTAGCGGTCCCGTAGAGGACGACTGTTACCAGTACATGACGGACGCTATTACTGACTTGGCCGGACGCGTGGATGCACTCTTGCTGGATCTTCATGGCGCGATGGCGACTACGACCTACGCCGATGGCGAAGGTGAATTATTAGCCCGAATCCGCACGGAATTCCCAAGCCTACCGATCGCCATCAGTTTGGACATGCACGCCAACATCACTGAAAAAATGGTGTCCAACTGCTCGGTACTAACGGGATACCACACTTACCCACATATCGATATGGACGAAACCGCAAGACGCGGCGCACGGATTTTCTTCGACATGTTGGAAAGTAAGGTAACCCCGGTCATGCGCTGGGGCAATGCCCCCATGCTGCCGCACGTCATGCGCCAAGGTACCGATGACTATCCCAATCAATCTCTCCAGGATCGAGCCATGGCGCTCGAAGCTCAGGATTGTCTTGCCGTAAGCTTGTTTACAGGTTTTCCTCACGCGGATATACAGGATGCGGGATTGAGTGTTGTCACGGTAACAAACGATCAAGCACAGCATGCACAACTCGTTTGTGATGAACTGCTCGATAGCGCCTGGCAGGACCGCGATAAATTTGTCTACAACCCGGAACCCCTGGCAACTTCAATGGCTAGAGCACAAGATGCTGTGGCAAATCCCGGTCAGGGTCCGGTTGTTATCCTGGATCACTACGACAACACGGCATCCGGTGGCACCATGGATACCACCGAAGTACTTGCTGCAGTGTTGGAGGCGGGGCTGGATGACGTAGCGGTTTTTGGGTTTTATGACCCGGAGGTTGTTGAGCAAATGATCCAGGCAGGCGTTGGCGAAACCGTGACTGTACAACTTGGTGGCAAGCTGCCAATGCCCGCATTAAAAGAACAAAGTAAACCCCTGGAGATCACCGGTGAAGTAAAGCTGATCTCCAATGGTAAGTTCACAGCCAAAGTCGCAATGGCTCGCGGACTCACCATCAACATGGGACGCAGCGCAGTGCTCAGTGTCGGTGGCGTGGACATCGCGATTATCTCTCGACACATCGAACCCTACGACCCCGAGTGTTTCAGGAGTCTGGGGTTAGAACCGACGGCGCGTAAGTTCATCATGTTGAAAAGCAGAATCCACTACCGGGTTGGTTTTCGTGATATCGCCAAAGAGATAATCGAGTGTGCTGGCGTGGGTGTTTGCACATCAGACTATAGCCAGCTGCAATTTGAGAACGTGCGCCGCCCGGTGTATCCGCTGGATGGTCTAACCTCGGGGGATAATCTGGACCGGAGGGAATTTGTGAGGCAGGTGCAGTAGCCGATCTGCCAGCACATACCATGCCCAAGCCGACACCCTTAGACCTAAGCCAGAACATAGACATTCTTTCTGATTGGCAGATCCACCAACGCCCCAGAAATCCGGGAGCCCCCACGCGCATCAATGGTATGACCATGGGGTTTGTGACCATGCAACAATCGGCACCGCATAATGGCGAGATGCATCCGGATGGTGATGAACTGTTGTATGTGATCTCCGGGAAAATTTCTGTCGTGTGCGATAGCGCGCCCGACGAACCATTGGTTCTGGGGCCTGGCGAAGGATGTATTGTACCGGCTGGAGAATGGCACAAGGTAGATGTGGTCGAACCTGCCCAGATCATTCATATGACACCGGGTCCTGGTGGGGATCATAGGCCACTGCGATCTTAGGCGCGTTAAACGCGTAGACGCAGATGTCGCGGGATTAAGGTTGGTTGTGCCTACTCAGGACGATGATAGACTCCTGAAATGGGGCGGACCTTTGTTCTTTGCCAGAACATTCACGCGATGGAGTAACAGTCTTGACAGAGACGCTAACGGGCCAAGTTGCCCTGGTCACAGGCGCCAACCGCGGCATTGGCAGCCAGATATCTATTGATCTAGCTGCAGCAGGAGCAACGGTTGTTCTCTCCGCTCGAAACATAGACAGTCTGATACCCGTACAACGGCGGATCGAAGAAGCCGGTGGTCGGTGTCAGAGCGTCGTTCTCGACGTGACGGATCAATCTCTGGTCAACGCAGCTGTAGATGAGATTGTCACACAGCATGGCGTGATCGACCTGCTGGTGAACAATGCTGGCATTGGTGCCGGAAGCGCAAACCCCTGGGATCTTCCTGTCGAGGAGTGGTGGGCGGTGCAGGAAGTCAACGTCAAAGGACCCTACATTTGCACGCAAGCCGCTATGCGTTATATGACCAAGCAGCGTGCCGGACGGATCATCGATGTCGGTAGCATGGTGGCGACGTACCCAAATCCAACTGCCGCACCCTACTCTGCCAGCAAAGCTGCGCTATTCAGATGGAATTCGTGTCTTGCTGAGGGCGCGAAACCGTTTGGCGTATCCGTATTTATAATCAGCCCCGGATTGGTGGCTACCGACATGACCGACATACCACAGTTTGCAAGTATCCCAGACGACCAATGGGTGCCTATCGAGAAAACCGGTGAGCTGGTCGTGGCGATTGCCTCGGGAAAAGCGGACGTTTTAGCCGGTAGATTTATTCACGCACTTGATGACTTGGACACTCTCATAAGACACGTTGACAAAATTGTCGATGAGAACCTGCAGACCCTCAGCATGCAGATGCTTGACGATCCATTCTAGCTTTCTGCTTGTGAGGTATTGCAAATCTACCTCGTGTCTTCCGCAACGCCATCGCCCTGTCGGCTGCCACGGCTGGAATTCCTGAAGGGCCTCAGCAAATGATGATCATGTAGCAATCCCAGTGCATTAGGTTAAGGTATAGAAAAACTGATGGGGATACCTATATGTCGTGTCGAAGCTCATGGATCTACCTCGCAAAGCTTGCATTGATTTTCTCGGCTGGTCCTGCACTCGCCGAGACGGAAGGGTATTTTGGTGCGCAGCTGGGCCCGACAGAGGCTGATGCCGGTGTAGATGTAGTAGCGATCCTGCCCGGTTCCCCAGCCGCAGCCGCCGGTTTGAAGGTCGGTGATAATGTTCTGAGCGTTTCGGGTAAATCTCCGGCCGATGCCAAATCCTTTGCCCAGGTGATTCGTGAGAGTGGCGCGGGCAGTCGCATCGACGTGGAATTCAGTCGCGGCAACCAGAAAAAACGCCTGCAGATTGTTCTGGGTACAAACCCGTGGCAAAACGCCAACGAACCACAATCCGGACCGGGCTTGTTTGCAGTGACCGTGCATGAAGGCGTGCCCTACGTCGAAGATGAGAGCCCTCATGAAAAACACTATCTAGACCTTTATGTGCCTGAAACGAGGCAACCATCACCGGCCCTCCTGTGGATTCATGGTGGCGGCTGGTCTTTTGGCAATCGGGGTCAAGATCGCGCACTCGCGCTCCGCCTGGCCGAGCGCGGTGTAGTGGTCGCTTCCATGAGCTACCGTTTGAGCTCAGGGCGATGGGCTGACCCTGACGCGCCTGAGAAAGGCTTTCAACACCCTGCGCACGTAAACGATGTGGCCGATGCTTTCCGCTGGCTGCACGACAAAGGAACTGATATTGGTCTGGATCCCGAGGCGCTGTTCGTTGGAGGACACTCCGCTGGCGGACATCTTGCGGCGTTACTCGCCACCGACGAACGTTACCTTAAGGCGCGAGGGTTGAGTTTAGGGGACGTTGCCGGGGCGGTGCCGATTGGGGGAACGTATGACATCCCGGATTACCACGCTGCACTAACCCAGGGCGAGCTAGAAATGGGGCAAGCTCACATCGAAGCGGTCTTTGGCGAAACGCTGGAAGAGTGGGAGGATGCGTCCCCTACCCGTTATCTGGATCGCTCGACGGTGCCGATTCTGGTGGTGGTTGAGGAACAGGCCGGATTTCAGCGCTATGCCCGGCAGATCGTGCAAGCGGCTAGGACAGCAAAGCGAGGCAACGTGAAGCGCTTTGATGCGACTGGGCGAACCCACGGAAATGTCATCCTGATGATGAGTGGGCACCACGAAGATGAAGTCCGGGCAGAGATACTCAAGTTTGTGAAAAGCACAGGCTGAGCTAACGAAAAATATTCGTCCAACCCACGCGTGGGAAGGCGGATTGGGTAGAATTTTGCGGGTTAATGCGGGGCAATGAGTTTCGAGTTCTGGGAAGCCCTAGAATTGACCTTAACTCTTCCGCAAAGCTGACGCTGCTGCAGGACGTTGCGATAGCCAAGGTCGGCCATGAACCGACAGTCGAACAAGTGGGCAATCAATACGACGCAAGCGTCAATTTAGCTGCCACACCGCCTTCGCACCAGTCGGTGTAGAAACATTGTGCTGCATCCAGATTCGTGTCGTAGTAGCGAATATCAAAGTCCCAGGTTTTCCACTCAAGTGTTAATCCAATATCCCAGTAGGAGCGATCGATCGCCTTGTCCGTCCACCGCCGCCCCACCAACCCGCTCAGCTTGAGAAATCCGCTGACGCGCTGCTCGACATCGACTCGAAGTTGAGTTACCTGTCCAGCCCCAGCAGAACCTGACGGCGACCAAAGGGCAGTTGCGCGAAGGGCAGTATCACCGAAAGCTCGCTTGACCGCTGTTTTAACCTGGAAGAAATCGTAGGTAGGGCCAGGCACGTTGTCATCGTTGAATGCCATGTACATCAGTTCAATCTTGGATTCGATCTTCCCATGCGCAAAGTCGCGTCCCACATAGGAATCAAGCTCCAAGCTGGTTTCACCATCTAAGAAATCTACCTGGCTCACCCAAAGTCCTGCGTAGTACCCGTCGGGTCGCCACAAGTGCAGCGACCCCTGAAGTGCGGGCTTTCGGTCACTTAAGCTCATCCCGTTGAACCGGTAGTCGCTCGACAAGCTTATGGCAGGTAGCAAGACACCCCACGCTGGAACTTCTTGTTGTTCGGCACGAGCGTTTGCAGCGATCAATGCACTCAATATAGCTAGTAACCAATACTTCACGGCGACCTCCCGTAATGTTGGAAGTCACCGTACCAATTCATAGATATTTATGTTAATGATAATGTATGAATACAGATATCGATATTTCTAAATTCAGAAAGCTCGATGGCGGATTACTACTCATCTTGCACGAACTCTTGCATTCGGGAAGCGTGACCCAAACCGCCCAAACCCTAAATTTGAGTCAGTCTACAATCAGCCAGGCGCTTGGGCGCCTACGGGATTTATTCGAAGATCCCCTGTTTGTGCGCAGGCCTCACGGTCTGGAACCGACACAACATGCACTTGAGCTAGAACCTCAGATAGCCGCCATCATCGATTTAGCGTCCAACACACTCGACGCTGGCCAGTCCTTCGATCCTGTCCAATCAAGCCGCCACTTCACTCTGTCTGCACCGGAATTTGTTACCGCGACTATGGCGACGCCGTTATTCCATCGTTTGTCAGACCTGGCACCCAACGTCGGCATATCGTTTGTGCACATGCCTGAGCCCGAAGTCTTTGACCAACTACGGCGAGGCGAGGTTGCCGT
Organism: Pseudomonadota bacterium; assembly: GCA_039028095.1. Taxonomy (GTDB): domain Bacteria; phylum Pseudomonadota; class Gammaproteobacteria; order Pseudomonadales; family Azotimanducaceae; genus UBA4421. The sequence goes on along the minus strand of JBCCIU010000007.1, from coordinate 628 downwards.
CGCCATAGGTCGTTTTGATCGTTCCCACGTCGACATTTATCAGGCGACGCTGTACTTAGACGAGTTCTGTGTTGCCTGCCGACAAGGGCATTCAATCGCGGGTCGGAAGCTAACAGAGAAAAGATACAAAGCTCAGAAACACATCTGGGCCAACGCGCCGAGCGAAACAATAGAGCGCGACGCGGAATTCGACTACTCTGATTATCGTGGCAGCATCGTTCCCAGGTGGTTAACAGCACTAATCATCGCAGCGCAATCGGACTACATCGCCACCTGTCCAAGACGTTTGGCAGAGAGCCAAGCTGAGCTAATGAATCTAGAAGTGCTTGACCTCCCTGAACCAGAACCGCTTGAGATCGCTGTAGCTTTCCGTAAAGGTCTTCGCGACAAGGGCACGGAGTGGTTGATCCAACAAATTCACGCTGCCGCCCAATGACCGCTTGGGGTCGATAGCAGTCCTTCATCCATCGATCTTCATCCGTCTGTAATTGGCCGAGGCTGTGTAAAAACTCTTGTTGAAGCGTAAAATATAACTTTCCAGTTGAGGGGAGATGTATGAGCGGATTTATCGAGGGAGAGAACCGCTACCAGTCGACCCTTTTTCCCGAACGTATTGACGACTATGTCG
>JBCCIU010000006.1:0-212414 GCA_039028095.1 Pseudomonadota bacterium | reverse complement strand
GCGCCGTTTCAGCGACGCGAAGTATGCCGCTAGACGTGGTGTGTCGCTGGAATAGGTTCGATCAATACCATAACACCAAAATGCCTGGGTCCGCTCCAGGGGTTGAACTGACTTGTCGGAAATTCGAAGAAAGCGGACCTCAAAATTGCTGAATCATCTCTAGTAGTCGCGACTTAATCTTACAGTTAACGATTTTGAGTTAGGTGACTGTCAGTTGAAGTTTAAGCTACGAACTTCTCCTTCCAGATTTGTTTGCCGTCTTCCAGTGTCTCCATTGGCGTTCGACCACAACACATCTTACCCTGATGAGTACAAAAATCCTGCAGTACCGTTTTGTGGAACCGCTCGCAGATGCCGTTGGTCTGTGGTGACTTCACTATTGTCTTCGTGTGATCGATGTCGTTGAAAACCCAGATCCAGCTAATAGACCTCGTGGTAAGATTTTAAGAGATGTCGAAACCGTTTTCTTGGTAGCGGTGATAGCTTGAACTAGGACGCCGCGCGATTGTTTAAAAATCGCTGGATTGCAGCGAACACGCAAAATAACAACAACCAACTCAGAAGGAACGGAGTTAGGACAAACTGAATCATCGCTAAAAATAGTATCCCCTCAGACTGATCTGACAAAAAGTAACCAGGAACAGACAATGCAAGTGGCCAAAGTTGGATGATTCCAGGTAAGAAAGAGTAAAACACAGGGACGGGTGCTAAAAGCAGCCCTGATAGCGCCGAATACCAACCCATGTGTTTTATGAATGGCCGCCACAGCGCGATTACAATAAGCAAAGAAGCAACCCACCCGGCTAGATATATCAACACTTCGATGTCCTCCAAGAAGTAGAGAAGGCCACATACGCAGCCTTCTCCCGCTTGCAACTTTAACTATAGGGACGGGCAGATACCATCCCCAGATTCTAGGATCGCTTGTTTCATCAGCTCGTCTAGTTCTTCGAACACACCAGGCCCGAAGATCTGATTGATTACACCGAATGGATTATCACCCGTGCCGCGCGTACGCATCAGGATTTGATTGCCCACCTGATCCGGCTCCCGATACACCTGGGAACACGTATCCACCGGTGGTGGGGTACCAGCGCCCTGATCTGTCACCGTTTGTGGACACGTCGGCCATCCTGGGCCGTCAACGTCATGGAAAATATGTCCAGGTCGCGTGACGTTACCAATTGCGTTTGGTGGCAGACCAGCATCAGCGCCAACGCCAACCCGTATCGGGTTTGGAGTTACTATCCCTTCAAGATCCACATCATCACCATGTTCTGCGGGTTGACTGTAGTCTTCGTCGTCGCGCGGTGCATGAAAATGCCTACCCCAACATGCTATGTTCGCGAGCGTGCACCATGTTTGCGAGATCTCACAAATCACTGTGTTAACGTTGTAGTCATGGGGCACTGGATCGGCTAGTGTCGGTTGTCCTGGCATTGCAACGAAATACGCCGCCTGCAAAGCAAATTGCCTCGCCTGCTCACGCTCTAGATCATCGGGATCTTCTGGATCGTGGTTTGTTTCGCGCTTCGTACCTGAATCATCAAATCCAAAAGCGTGTACCCCAATCACGGTTTTTATAACCTGGCTCAAGAGCCACATGTCATTCTCACTAATGGAGCAAGAATAACGCGGCTGGTTTAGCACGGCGAATGGCAGCATTGGGTCGAAAGCAGACGTAACACCGCCCGCTCACACTAAATCAGCGGGGTGGTCTGATTGCGAATCACCTCCAGCAGTCTTAGCTAACCAATCAATGACCGCCATCCGCAGTCGATCACAGACATTCACTCCTCGGCAATCTGGCTGGATTCCAAATCACGAATTCAGCCGGATTAGCATGTTCCACTAGCGCGGCCCGCCAGCTTCGAAGTAATCTGCAGTTCAAAGCAACATCCAAGTTCATTGTAATATATACTGTATATTTATAAATTATATCGCGATGCCGTAAAAAAACAGAAACGACCCCCGCCAAAAGCAATCAGCCCGCCGCTACTACGAACGCAACAAAAGCGCTTATCTTGCGCGAAACTTGGAGAAGAAGCAGAAGATCAAACTCTGGGTGCAGGCTCAAAAAGATCAACCGTGCATGGATTGTGGCCAATCGTTTCCGCACTACGTGATGGATTTTGATCACAGGGCAGATGAGATAAAGCTCTACGAACCCACCAGACTCTATACCCTTCAAAGCTGGACAAAGGTGAAAGGAGAGCTTGCGAAGTGCGACCTCGTCTGCGCCAATTGCCACCGGGAAAGAACATTCGGATCGCGACCAGATGTCCAGGAACAAAAAAGCCGCGACTAGCGCGGCTTTTTATGTTTGGCTCCGCCTGCTGGGCTCGAACCAGCGACATGCTGATTAACAGTCAGCTGCTCTACCAACTGAGCTAAGGCGGAATTGGTCGCTCTTTCAGGGAAACCCTTAAGAGGAGCGATATTCTAGGGTTCCAGCCTCCATTTGCAAGCGGATTTATATCGGAATTTCGCGCACCGCTCAGCCTCAATCCGCCACATAATCGGGCCACCCGGCTTTTACATAGCTCACAAACTGATCCGACAGCCCTTCATTCATCAAGTACGCCCGAGTTACCGGCAACTCCACCGGCTCAAACGCGGGATCGTGGACAAACTTATTTGGAAAATCATGATGCAGAATGGCTGCTCTGCCCAACATGATCCAATCTGCGCCGGCGTCCATTGCGGCGATGGCGTGTTCTGGTTTACGGATCATGCCAGCCACGCCCAATCGGCAATCGCCTCGATCCAGCTCCGTGAAGTAACTCATCAGCGACTTACCCTTATACGCTGGATCGCCTGGCTCTTTAAACACATCCCATAACGACATATCCAAAAACTCAATCTTGGCGCTTGTCATCAGTTCCTGGGCCACTTCGACCACCTCTGGCAGGTGTAGACCAAAACGTTCTGGCGACAAACGCACGCCCAGGGAAAAGTTGTCGCCACACCGCTGGCGTATGCCTTGGATAATCTCAAACAGGATACGATAGCGATTCTCAACCGATCCGCCATATTCGTCCGTGCGTTTGTTGTATCGGGCGGAAAAGAACTGGGACAGGATATAGCCGTGTGCGCCATGCAGCTCTACACCGTGGAATCCTGCCTGTTCCGAACGTACCGCCGCTTCGATAAAGTCCTCTTTCAACTGCTGAACCTCATCTGGGGTCAGCGCGCGTGCACCGGTTTCTTCGTCATCAGAGGGACACAGGGGCGCTTGGCCAATCAGCTTTTCCGGGGAGCGCATACCCGCATGGTGAAGCTGAACGATGGCGACGCTGTCGTTGACTTTGATGCCGTCCGCCAATCGCTTCATGCCGGGCAGATGTTCGTCGCCAAACACACCTAGCTGTCCCGGGAAGCCTCTGCCCGCTGCCTGCACATGGGCGGCACAGGTCATGGTCAGGCCAAAACCACCTTTTGCACGCTTAACCAGCCAATTGTATTCATCATCAGACAGGGTGCCGTCATCATGACTTTGGGTGTTGGTCAGCGGGGCCAGCATAAAGCGATTCTTCATGTCGGGGCCCCTTGCGAAAGACAGCGGGCTCAGCAGGTTGGTCATGGTTCTACTTCCAAAAAGCCAAGCAGAGTAATTGATCGGCGGGTGAATGCAATCGGTGTCTTTTTTTGGAAATTTGGTCTGGGTCACAGGTCTGCGGTCAAGAGGCTGTGGTCTGGCGAAGCTTGTCTACACTAAATAGGTCAATATCCGGAATTTGACTTGTAAGGTGTTGAATTTATTCGAAATACCATCATTCACGCGCTACCGCTGGTTGATGGGTATAGGGGCGTTGTTGTTGGCGGCGGGTACCGTCGGCCGGCTCTATGCCGGTGACGATGACAATCTGGTGACCCGGGTAAGCGCCGTGGCTGGCCTGGCCCTGTTTGCTTTATTTGCGCCCCTGTCGTCCTACGTGCGGGCGCATCATCACGCCTTTGGGGCACTGGCCATGTTGCCGCTGTTGATCCACACCGCATCTATGTCCTATGGCTCAAGCCTTGCCCAAGAGTCCGCCATCATCAACCTCACCATCTTTCTGGTGATGTGTATCATCATCGATTCAAACGTGTGGCTTCGAACACAGACTGCCATGTGGAACCTGAGCTATGTCGGAACCGCTGTGGCGGTTACCGAACCGGTCACGTCTCCGGTGACTTATGTGATGGTCACCTGCACCATCAGCACCTTCGGCGCAATCATTGCAGCCAACATGCACTATGCCCAGGCCCAGTTGCGCAACAAGATTGCAGAGCTGGATGAATCACAAGGGTTTGCTCGAGTGGGCAGCTGGGAATGGGATGCAGCCACGCAGATGCCCACATGGTCCAAAACCGCCTACGACATCTTTGAATATGATCCCGGTGAAGCCTTACCAGACCGAGATACTTTGTTTGCCCAGACAGAGGAAAACGCACCTTTCATAAACGCCATAGACGACTTCTTTACCGGCGGCGATCGCTTCGACGCCATTGGTCAAATGACTACCCGCAGTGGGAAGACGCTGTGGGTACATTCCAAGGGGATGACGCTGTACGAAAAAGGAGAGCCCGCGCGAAAGTTCGGCGTATTCTCTGATATCACGGAGCACGTAGCGCGTGAGAAGGCCCTGGAAGTTGCGCGGGAGCAGGCGGAAGCCGCTGCAGAGGCGAGGACGCAGTTCTTAGCGAATATGAGTCATGAGATTCGCACACCCATGAATGGCGTGATTGGTATGACGTCCTTGTTAGAGCAAGAAAAGCTGCCGCCGGAAGCGAAACGCTTCGTCGACATTATTCGTGGATGCGGTGAATCGTTGATGGCCACCATCAACGATATTTTAGATTTCACCAAACTGGACGCGGGTAAGGTGGTTTTGGAAAGTCGCGTGTTTAACGTGGGTGAGCTGCTGAAAAAAAGTACCAGCGTGGTGCAGAAAACCATTGATGACAAAGGTTTGAATCTGACCATCAGCGGTAACGCGCTGGATGTTGACCTGCAGGGCGATCCGTTAAGACTGCAACAGGTGTTGGTGAATCTGTTATCAAACGCCGCTAAGTTCACGGAAACTGGGGGTATTACAATACACGCAGACGTAACCCAAGCTACCCAAAATTCCCGAAGCCTGACGTTGGCGGTGTCAGACACCGGAATCGGTATCCCCAATGAGGCGCTGGAGCATCTGTTTTCCCCTTTTACCCAGGCAGATGCCTCAACCACTCGCCAATACGGCGGTACTGGTCTAGGTCTGACCATCTCTCATCAGCTGGTTACCCAGATGCAGGGCAGCATGGAGGTCACCAGCGAGGTGAATCAGGGGACCAGGTTCACCATTTCACTGACCCTGCCTTACACGGGCTCGCGGGCCGCAGATCAGACTGAACAGGCGATCGAGACATCTGACGTTGCGCAGAACTTGAGCATTCTGCTGGCAGAAGACAATCCGGTAAATCAGACCGTTGCGCTGCGTATGTTGAAGCGTCTAGGCATTGAACCCGTGGTGGTGGACAATGGCGTTGAGGCGGTGAAAGAAGCGCAGGCGCGACCTTTTGATCTGGTTTTGATGGACCTGCAGATGCCACAGATGGATGGTCTGGAGGCCACAACCAAGATTCGCGAACTGACAGACATCTCCCAACCACGCATTATCGCGCTGACCGCTAACGCCATGGCAGAAGATCGAAGTCGCTGTATCGATGCCGGAATGGATGACTTTTTAGCAAAGCCCGTTCGGATGGAAGATCTACGCGCGGCCATCGCGGCCAATACCTGATCTAGAAATAGTTATAGCTGACCGGGCTGCTGCGACGGGGCTTACGATTTAAATACTTGCGCTGCAGGCGGGTACTTTTCTGTTGCAGCCCTTCATCCCCCAATTCTTTTGCCACGGCAGCTTGCAGGGCGTAGAACTTACTTTTCTTCTTCAACTCAATAGCCTGGCTCACGGCCGTCAGCGCTTCATCAAACAGCTGATTGTTAAAGGCGTGATAAGCCACCGCATAGTGGTAGTAGGGATTGCTTTGCTGATACTTCGTGGCCTGGGCCACATACTCCTGGCCGGCATCCACCCTGCCCTGATGCTCCAAGCTGCGGGCAATACCGGCAATGGCAGTCTGATCACTCTCATCAATCTGCAGCGCCACACGATAGGCCTGCTCTGCCAGAATGGGCTTTCCCACAATGTTGTACAGCGCACCCAGGTTATCCCACAGATCTGGGTTGGCAGGTTCTGTCAGAATGCCACGCTTCAAGAAGGCGAAGGCACGGGGGTAGTCTTTTTTATGAATCTCATCGATGGCCAGGTTGCCAAAATATAAAGAGGTGGCGTGGGCGTCTGTGATGATCTCTGCGTCCACGTCGTCATCCGGGCGGACCACATTAAAGTCGACGGTAATGCCATCCACTATATAGCCGGGAATGGCGATGTCTTCCACAAACACATTGATGTGATTGTTCTTGATCAGATAGCCGGATTCCACATTCCAGGTGGGCTTGGCCCGCACCAGCTGGAAGTTGGCGTTAAGCCCTGCTTCTCTTGCCAACGCGACAAACAACGTGGTGTAAGACACGCAGTTGCCTTTGCGTGCGGCGAAGGTTTCTGCCGCACCGTAGGTGGCGCTGGCGTCATATTGGTCCACAAAAAAGTCGTTTTCTACCAAGCGCCGCATCAGTCCACGAAAGCGGCTGTACTCACTTTTTTGCAGGGTATTCGCTGGATCAACAAAGGCGACCATTTCCGGGCTTGCGGCCAGGATATTCTGCGCTTGCGCCGCTTTAATTGTGTAGCCAAACGCTGGGGTGCCATCGATCAGGTTGGGGTTATATTCTGGGGTAAAGGGCGCCGGCGGCGTCATTGCGCAGCCACTCAACAGCAGCAGCGCCACAACCGCAGAAAATGTTCGCTCCAGACTCATGCCTATGAATATAGTCTGGTCCGATCGGCGGCTCAAGAGAGATTGTTAGACACGCAGCCGAAGTGTTCAGCTATCTGGCTCTGTTGAACACCCGCCGATAGCTGAACTCATCGTTGTCCGCCACAATGCCCACGACCACCGTCAGTGTGTCGCCTCTTAGGATGAATCGTTCGTCCACGTCGATGTCGTTGGTTTCTGACAAGATCCGTAAGTCTCCGGCGTCCCAGCCTGCGTAAACCGACCATAAGCCCCGCTCGCGCTTACCCCAGGATACGTCGCGATAAACACCCGGCTCGTATTGCACCCCCATGGAATCGTGATTCAGCTCTATGGTGATCTTATCGGCGCTCAGCACCTGAAAGTCGTGCACCACAAACGGCAGGTCCGCGCCGGCTGGTCGACGACGTAAATCAGCCAGGTCAGGTACTCGTCTGCGCTCTCTGGCTCGATGGTTGCGCAAATCTGGTACCTGATCCGACTCGGCAAAATCCAATATCCATACTCCGCTGGGGTCTGCGCCAGCCGGGTTACTTTCATCCAGCTCAATACCACTGCAGCCGGTTAACAGACTCAGGCTTAAAACGAGTGTAGCCAGGCGGCGCATTAACGTGGATCCTGAATGGTGCAGGTGCCTTGGGCCATGGCGCAAATACGTCCTTCGTTTTTTACATCGATTCGAATAACGGCCTGGGTACGGGTCATATTTAAGATCTCAGCTTTTGCGGTGACCTTACCCTTGGACACCGGTCGAGTCAGATTGATCTTAAATTCTGTAGTGGCAGCCCACTGACCTTTCTGCATAGCTGGGTAACACACACAGCCCAGCATGTGATCACAAAAGGCTGACAGCACACCGCCATGCATGTTGCCAAAGGCGGTGATCAATTCTTCTCTCACCTCAAACTGCCCTTCCATCTTGCCTTGGCTGGCACCGGTGATCTCGAAGCCCAAAAATTCAACAATGCCACCCTGGCCCGCGGCTGGACCAATAAAGCGTTCGGCTACTTTTTCGTTGAAGGCAATCTCAGCCATGTGGTTTTCCTTGTTGTCTTATTTTATCCCAATTCAGTGCTGTGGTATCAGACACGAGTGGATGGAGTGATCGTCTTCAATCTCCCGCGCCAGCGTACGAATGGCAAGCGCCGCCTGGGGTAGCTCAAAATTATGAGTATGCATCTGCATCAAATCTATTTTTTGTGCCTCGATCAAGTTGATCGCCGCGCGATAACCTTTTGACGTCACGCCCATCGCGCCCATCACCTGAATTTCTTTGGTGACAATATAGTCGGAGATAAAGTTATCCACCGGCTTAAACCCTTTTACGCCGGCCAGCACAATCTTGCCACCCATACGCACCATCTTCAGCGCATCACTCACGGGCTGGGTGGCATAAGCGCTGACATCGATGACCACATCCGCACCACGACCCTGGGTGATTTCTTTCACCCGATGCACCGCATTTTCGTTGTCTACATCGATACAGTGATCCGCCCCAAAGGATTCTGCTACGTCCAGCTTGTCCCGGTCCGCGGCCAGGCCCGTCACGATGATGGTGCCCGCGCCGACCTCGCGACAGGCCACCACGCTGGCAAGGCCGCGCTGACCTGGTCCCAGAATCACGACCGTGTCACCCGGTTGGGTATTCGGCATTTCCACCGCCCAGCGAAACCCGGCACCCAAGGGATTGAACATCACTGCCAGCTCCGCTGGCAAGGCAGGATCCATTTTATGGATCACCGAATTGGGATGCAGATACATGTACTGGGCGTACCCACCCCAAAGACCCGGCCACTCATCCAGGGGTACGTAAGAATATATTTTGCGGCTGTCACACAGGTGATAGCTACCGCCCAGGCAAGGATCACAATGGCGACAGGACAACATCGTTTCCACCGCTACCCGGTCTCCCACATCAACCCCCCAACGAGCCGCGGCACGATCACCTATTTTGGCAATCACACCCAGTGGTTCATGACCGGGAATCACCGGCATGGGGGTGCGCAACATATCTTCAAACTGTTCGTAGTCACTACCGCAGATGCCACAGGCTTCCAGCCGCAGAATGGCAGCGTCTTCGTTGATGTCGGGAATGGCAATGTCCATGGGTGTCAGTTCGCGCTTGGCGGTCTGCACCATGGCAAAGGCTTTTTCAGGCAGCTGCACGTCGTCCCCTCGAATGACCCATCATTCGAATCTACTACAGATCAGGCAAAAGCGTAATGGGATCAGCGCAGGTTGCGGCTCTGTTGAGCGACCACGTCTGAGGCTTCCTGCACCAGGCGATTCATAATGGTGGCGACAGATTCCACCTTGTCGAAATAGCCTACAGACTGACCAGCGCCGGAATGAATCAAGGGTTCGATGTCATGTTCTTCAATAGCGCCCAAGAGATCACCCACCAATACGTCCTGGTAAGGCATCTTCAGCGGCGCGGGTGCATCATCTGCTTCCCATTCCTGGCTCCAGGCGGTGCGTACTTGGCGGAAAGTCTTGCCGCTTTCTGATCGTGTAATCACGGTGTCGCCACTGCCCGCTTCAATGAGCTTCTGGGTGTTTACCGGATGCATATGTCCCTGATGTTCTTCACTGAACAGCCAAGCCGTACCCATCCAGACACCTTGGGCGCCCATGGCCAGGGCGGCGGCAATATGTCGGCCGGTTGCCACACCACCGGCCACCAGTACCGGCACGTCACCGGCCGCATCCACAATCTGTGGCACCAGGCTATAGGTGCCAATGGGACCCGTGTGTGCACCGGCGTCATAACCTTGGGCCACAAGGATATCTACGCCGGCACCAATCGCCCGGGGGACATGATGGGGACTGCCAATCAAGGCCAGCGTAACTTTACCGTTGGCTTTGGCTTCAGCGATTGCATCCGGTGGCGCGCCAATACCGCAGGCAAACATGTTCACGTCCGAATCCAACACCGCGCGCAGCTGGTCTTGTTCAATTTCTGTACTGCGAATAAAGCGTGTACGCATGCCGGGCTCGGTGGCATCAGGCACCTGGTATTTGTCGATCAACCCTTGCACAAAGGTTTTATGTGCTTCAGGTATCTCTGCCTCGATGGCTTCGCGGGAGTTATGTTCTGGCATCCCCGGCGGCAGGACCAGATCTACGCCAAAGGGCAGGTCTCCGACCCGGGATTTGATGTCCGCCAGCTCGTCGACAATTTCTTGAGGAAAGCGCCGGGTAGCGCCATACACGCCGTACCCCCCCGCCTGACTGATGGCCGCCACGGTGGCCACGTCATGAGCAAAGCCAAAGATCGGGACGTCAATACCCAGCTGGTCGCAGATTGGTGTCCAGATCCTGGTCATCAGCAGAAAAAGAAAAGGTTAAGCGGAGTCATGGGAGAATGGGGTTCTCTTCTGAACGGGATTCAGGCGCTTTTCTTCACACCCACCTTGTTGGCTTTTTTGGCCTGGCGCTTGGTTGTTGGTTGTACCGACTGAACAATCACTTCATCGTTGGTGATTTCTTCAAGTTCAACGGTCACGACCGGCAGCGGCAGATGTTCATCTTCGCTGGCCAACGCTTTTTCCACATCCACCACCAGAACATCTTCTGCAACCAGTGTTTCGGGGGACGGCGTTTGATTGAGTGCGGTGTCGACCACTTCAAAGACGTTAAGCTCATTCAGACCAACGTGACGGCGGGTCACATCTGTGTAGAAGTCGATATACATACGCGCCGGTATGACGTCGAACACAGGATCGTAACCTTCTCCTACGCCCAGTGAGCTGTGGCCATACTGCTGCGGCCAGATGCGGCACCACTGGCGCCACAGCTTAATAATGGCAATTTCCTGCTGTCGTTTCACTTCAGAGTCCTTCTTTCCCTGTGTCTAGGCTGCGAACCTTGCAATCCAGACACCCCCCGGGATTGGTACTTCTCGACGTTTCTGCCGTCTTGTTGAATCGATCTTATGGTCGATTTCCCAGCCAGTGTATCACTGGTGTCTGGCTAGATCTAATTGTCTAACTACACTGCATTTATGGGCGCCAGATCTTTGCCAGGATGGTGTCTGGTGGGCTTGCTGTTGTGCCTGCCCCTCAACACCATCCATGAGCAACAAGATGCTCGTTTTCAGGGCACTTCAGCGTCAGACGACCCAAACAGCCAAAATTTTGACACAAAAGTTGTCAAAAATCTTCCTGATACTGACGAAACAGCCGCTCCAACATTGTCAAACAATCTGTTCGCCGAACCAGACGTGACAAGCTATTCCCTGCAGTTGGGCGCAGCCAACATTGGTCATCTGCTGCAACATGGCTCCCTGCCCTTGGATGTCCACGGTCAACAGTTGGAACTGACCTTGGTCAGCTACTTAGAACAAGATGGCGTTGAACATATTCGTCTGTCCAGTTTCGACGGACGACGTAGCCTGCCCGGCACTATCACACGCAAGGGGTCTGCGTTTTTTGCCACTCTGGCCACTACCACAGAGGTATGGCGCATCCAGGGACAAGGCACGCACGCCCAGGCTGTTGCGCATACTCAAATTTCATCCTCCCGCACGTTGTACGAAAAGGATTTCATTCATGCCCCACACGTCCACGCGCCAGTCAATGCTCCGTAAAAGTCGATACACACTATCCGTCCTTGCCTGTCTGGTTCTTGGAGCCTGCGGCGGTGGTGGTGGTGGCGGCGGCAGCGCAGCCAGTGGATCCGGATCAGACCCCGCACCTGCACCGGTGAGCGGACAAGCCAATCAACCAAGCCAGGTGGTCACGCCCCCTCCAGAGGTTGCTCAAACGAACATCAAAGCCCTGGTTTACCTGGCCCAATCTGTTGAACAACAATTTGCAGATCCGAGCTTGCGCGTTGATCATCTGATCAACGTGACCAACGATATATTTTCCAACAGTGAGCTGAGCGTAAAACTCAGCCTTGCGCATCTGGTCACGGTGGACTATCCGGACGGACACACTGCTGAAGCAGCCTTGGAACATCTCACCCTGGCCAACCACCCGGTGTTCGATTCGGTTCACCAGCTCAGAGATGACCACAGTGCAGATGTGGTGTTATTGGTGCGACCGTACGCCAATGATGGTTATTGCGGCTATGCCTGGCTGGGCGGTTCCGAAACCTCAGGCGACCTTAGCGCATACAGCGACTACGCCTATGCTGTGGTGTCATCCAACTGCACCGACTACGTACTTTCCCACGAGTTGGGACACTTGTTGGGCTTGTCTCACTCACGACGAGAAAACGATCCGGAAGGCACACATCCCTATGCCCGCGGATTCGGGATGGACAATGATTTCGCCACGATCATGGCTTCCCCCGCAGAATTTAACGCAACCCCTCTACCGATCTTTTCTTCACCAGCCCTGAACTGCAACGGTCAACCTTGTGGCATTGAGCATACCGACGCAGATGGCGCTGACGCGGTGCGCACTTTGCGGGTCACAGCACCTCAGGTACAGGACTACCGATCCGATTAGAGAGTTGGATAAGACAGTGGTGAAGAGACGTGGCTAAGCGTTGGATCGAAAAGCCGCAGAGGTAAAAAAATGGTGCAGGACGCCCGCTGCCAGGCGCCCTGCAAAGGCCTGATTCGCTTGCCTAGAAGTCGTCGAACAGAATCAAACCCAGGGGTAACCCACCACCCACTTCATCACGCGCAGCTGCGGTATAGATTCCGCCTGCTGCAACGGTGATGGTAGCCGGACCAATGGCTGGCGTCTTGGTACCGGTTGGGGTCACCACCACATCGTAATCTCCAGCGTCCAGCGAGACGTAACCCGTGTCGGCCAGGAACGGTACGGCGGAGAAGTTTGGATCCACAGCGTCAATGCTGGCACCAGGCGCAACCACATATATGTCCACCTCGCCCGCACTTGGCGACGCATGCACGATGCGCACCTGAGCTTCGGTGCCAATGCGTCGCAGGTTATCGCTCAACAACAGCGGTTCAATTTCAGCCAGGGTGTTGACCGCCATGACCGTAGTCGCGGTACCCGCAACCAGGCTCAAATCTGCATCGATCACTACCGGCGTGGTCACCCCGGTTGGCACAACTTTTACGTTTAAGTCACCAGGCGCCAGGTTCAAATAAGGCGTGACTTCAGGAAACGCAAGGTTACTGACCGCAGGCGCGGCGAAGTTATCCGCCGCCACTACGTCTACCGCGGGGGCATCAGGGGAGGCATGGACAACGCGCACATCGGCGGTGGCATTAACGTCTAAGATGTTCAGCGAACCGGTTCCAGTCAGCACGGCCAATTCCACCGCAGCCGCACCGGTTGCCACATTGGCAATGGCGGCTACAACCAGATCCGAACCGCCTGCCAGTCCCACAGACCCAGAATCAAATGCCACGGCTGCAGGATCTCCTGCAACGGTAACCACAATCTGATAATCGCCGGCGGGCACGGTCACGGGCCCCAACGTGCCCCGAAACTCAAAGGTGCCGAGCGGGGCTACTGTGGTGATGTCTGTGCCCGGAGCGTTGACATACACGTCCACCATCGGCGCTGTTGACGCTGCGTGAACCACACGCACGCGCACATCCCCGGCTGCGACTTCAGCTTGGGGCTCAATCAAAATCAACGGTTCGATCGTGGCAACAGGCCCTGCTGCAATAACCGTCACTCGGTCATCCCCGGCGACATCCAACGTTGCAGGTCCAATCACCGTTGTGGTGGTGGTCGGCAAGATGCCGTCTACTTGTATGTCGAACGAACCAGACGTCACGGTGACGTTCGCGCTGGCACCAAAATCAAGATTTGAGGCGACCGCGTTGTCCTCTACCAGAATGTTTACCGCTGGCGCGTCCTGAGAGGCGTGTAAGACCTCAAGCGAGGCAGGTGGTGGGACGGTGACATCGGGGACCGTCAGCCCTGAACCGCTGCTGCCGCCCCCACAGCCTGAAAGAATCAGGGAAATCATGATGACCAATGAACTTAGGGTTCCAGTGCCAAATCGCATATGAGCTTGCTCCGTATTGTTTGCGCTATTTTTGAAGTCGCGCATTTTTATCGGAGCACGATGAAGTATTGGTGAAAATTGGGTGCGGCGGATTTCACCCAAGTTTCACTCGAATGTGAAAATTTGGGTTGAACGCTGCGAAACGCTAGTCTGTGGCGCGCTCTTTGATGGTGGGCAAGGTGACCACCGAAGGTTTTGAGTCTTGACGAGACAACCCACCCAGCTGAACTTCGATGTCACCACCCTCAACCAGCCCCTCGATAAAGGTCATGATCGCTTCGTAATCGAAGGTGTCACACGCCTGCTCTATGGTGTTGAGCGCACCGCGCAACTCAGACCAAGGCAAGAATCGCTCTTCTGCCCGCATAATTTTGCGGTGTTCGGTACCGATCACATCTTCACCCACCAGAAGCTCCTCGTAGAGCTTCTCACCAGGTTTAAGACCGGTGTATTCAACTTCAATTTCACCATCGGGGTTCAGCTCATCTTTCACCGAAAACCCTTTCAGGCGAATCATACGATGGGCAAGATCCAGAATCTTAACCGGCTCGCCCATATCCAGCAGGAACACATCGCCACCCTGGGCCATGGAACCCGCCTGCAGCACAAGCTGCGCCGCTTCCGGGATGGACATGAAGTAGCGGGTCACCTCGGGATGGGTGACCGTGACGGGTCCGCCATTGTTTATCTGCTCTGTGAACAGCGGTACCACGGAGCCAGAAGAGCCCAGCACGTTACCAAAACGCACCATTGAAAACTGGGTATCCGAGCTTTCTGTCTGCAATGCCTGCAATATCATCTCCGCCAGGCGTTTGCTGGCGCCCATCACGCTGGTGGTCCGTACCGCTTTATCTGTGGAAATCAAAACAAACTGATTTACGCCACAGTCCATGGCTGCCTGAGCACAATAGAGCGTGCCAAAGGTATTGTTCTTGATCCCTTGAATGACGTTGTTTTCTACCAGGCTGACATGTTTATAGGCTGCAGCGTGATAGACCGTCTCCACCTGGTAACGCTCAAAGGTACGGCTGAGCAGCGCAGGATCTGTCACTGACCCCAACACCGCCACAATCGGTGTGACTATGCTTTCCGCTTCGGCAATTGCCGACAGCTCGCGCTCGATCTGATACAAGCCATACTCTGACTGATCCAGCAACACCACCACGTTGGGTCGCAGGCGCAAAATCTGGCGACACAGCTCGGAGCCAATGGATCCACCCGCCCCGGTAACCAGCACGGTTTTGCCTTTCACAGATTTTTCCAACAAATCTGGAATGGCTTCTACTTCGTTGCGACCCAATAGATCTTCAATGCCTACGTCCCGCACATTGGCGAGCGTTAACTGGCCGGTGACCAGTTCGCTGATGTCAGGGATCAACCGCACACGTACGGAAAAATCTGCCAGATGGTCAATAATTTCACGTCGGCCGCGCGGGTCACGGCTGATGGCCACAAACACCTCGCTGACCCCCGAGTCAGAAATGATCTGGCCCAGGTCTTTGGGTGGGAATACATAGACGCCATCGATACTGCTGCGGTGCAGCTTCTTGTTTTGGTCGATAAAGGCCACCGGTACATATTCATTCTGCTGCACCAACAAGCGTGCCAGTTCCACCCCTTTATTCCCCGCCCCGTAGATCACGACCGGACGTCGATTCCGAGAGCGCTGTTGCCGTTGAATGTACGCACGCACAATAAATCGGGTACCGCCGACATAAAGCAGTGCCAGCATCCAGAAAATCGCAGGCACTGAGCGCGGAAAACCGTCAAAGCGCATCATGAACGGCACAATCACAATACACACCGCGGCAATGGTGCAGCCGGCCAGTATCGCCAGCATGGCATGATTACCCATGTAGCGAATGACCTGACGATACAGTCCAAGGCGACCGAATACCGGTATGGCCACACAGACACAGATGACAAAGGCTGGCCAATAGGGTGCGACATCCGGGGCGTATTCACCCAGCCGCAAGGCAAAAGCACTCCAAAGCGCAATGGGGAGCATGATCATATCTGCAGTAACAGCGATGGCCTGCTTTTTGCGACGTGATAGCTCGTCGATTAGGTCTTGCATGGGTACTAGGTCACTTCCTGTATGTTCTAGGTTACATCACGTATATCGTTTATAACGCGACCCGCCGCAAACCGTTGACAAAGGATCACAAGCGGGGTGATGGCTACGGCTACCAGAATCCATGGCGACCAGATGCTGCCATCAAGGCTCAGGTGCGAAGCGTACCATGCCAGCGGTAGCAACCAAACCATCCACAGACCAACAAAGCCAACTGTCACGTAAAAATGCCCATATTTTTGGGCTAAACGCTGATACAGGTGGGATCTATGCGCCTGAGTAACTTTCTGCCCGCTCCAATATCTGACCGTTAACGTATAGGTGGCATCTGCCCAGAATACACTCAACAGAATCAGGCTGGCAGGTATAGATACACTACCTTTTACATGCAAGAGCAGCACCAATCCACCAATCAACAGGCCCAGGGCCTGACTGCCTACATCCCCCATAAAAATTTTTGCCGGAGGCCAGTTAAAGCACAGAAAACCCAGACTTGCGCCAGCCAGGAGCCACACCAGATCACCACTCCAGCCAACCAGGCCGCCGCTGACAATTTGCGTACCCAGAGCGAAGGTAAACGCCTGAACGCCGGCGATCCCGTCAATGCCATCCATAAAATTGAACAGATTGATAAACCAGACCAGCGCAATCAAACACAGGCCAAACCAAAGCCACAGCCAAGCACCCCAGTCCGAAAATGCCGCCTCGTACGTTGGCATCAAAGCCCATAGGGTCAGCAGGCTGGCAAACACCTGGACCGGCCAACGCCAGCGCGCACGCAACTCAGCCAGGTCATCCCATAAACCCACCATGGCAAGTCCCACCAAAGCAAACGCCCAGGAACCGGCCAGCGTCACACCGGCACTGAACATGGCCACCAGATACGCCAGCACCACCAACACCAATCCCAGGCCACCCGCTGTCGGTGTTGCTTGTACATGAGAACTGCGTTGATTGGGCTCGACCAACCAGCCGGCGACAGAAACCAGCTTTAGGGTAACCCAGACCAACAGCAGCGTTATAACAAATCCACCAACACTCCAGGCCAGCCCGGTCATAGGCTTTTGAACCAGGTTACAACCTGCTCCAGCTCTTCATGCTGACGATAGGTGGGATGCCAATCCAGAGCAGCTTGGGTGGCCTGCATGTCGATCTGTAGGGGCAAAAACAGGCGCTGAGCGGTACGACGACGTCCCAGCAATGTAGCGCCAATCATGGCCGCACCCGGGTGCAGATTCCAAACTCGCGGCTGCTGTTCAGCACAGTGCACAATTTTATCAATCATCTGCACAACGCTGGATTCTTCTTCGTCCCTGACGTGCCAGACGCCATCAATCCGCGCCAATTGCGGCCCGCCCACATGCAGCAGAAAGTTCACCAGATTACGCACCCCCACCCAGGACCGCGGCGCACTCGCCCGTGCCAGTGGCAACCACCAACCTGACAGTGCCCACTTCAGCAGCTGCGCAAAGTTGGCCCCTACCCCAACGCCGTAGACCAGCGGGGGTCTGACAATGGCCAATTGTGTTTTGCCGACTCTTTCGTGCACATCACGCAAGCCACGCTCCGCCGCCACTTTGCTGCGTGCGTATTTGTCACCGGGGTTAAAGGGTGCGTCTTCTGCAAACGGGGTTTGGGACTCGTCTCCCAAAACTTTAATCGAGCTCAGATACACAAATTTTTGGACGCCTGCCTGATTTGCGCTTTCAAACAATTTCACGGAGGCACCCGCATTGATCGCATCCAACGCTTTTTGTGAGGTTTTGACGCGAGCGTGGGCTGCACCTGCCAGGTGATACACCACGTCATAACCTTCCATCTGTTCCGGTGTCAGGTCCAGGTTCGGAAATACCTGGGCAAGCCGGGTGATCGTACCCTGGCGCTGCACCGCACCGACTTCCCAGCCAGCCTGGGCCAGACGTTCTACCAGGTGTCCCCCGATAAACCCATTGGCCCCGGTCACTAACACCCGCACGTCAGGTCACCTCCTCGTAGACGCGAAAGGTGTGTTCCACCACATCATCCACACCAAAAATTGCCTGGGCTTTCTTGCGTGCAGACTCACCCAGTCTTTTTCTTAAATCCGCATCTTCACCCAGGGTAATCATGGCTCGCGCCAGGGGTGGGACTTCTTTGGGCGGCACGAGCAAGCCAGTAACGCCAGGCGTGACCGCCTCTCTGCAGCCGGCAATATCCGAAGCGATCATGGCACAGCCGGCCGCCGAGGCTTCCAGCAAACATTTGGGTAACCCTTCACGATAGTAGGTAGGCAGACAGACAACATCCGCCCGTTTCATCAAACTCGGCATGTCGTCCACATGGCCAAGCCATCGCACGCCATATTCGGTTTCCAAACGCTGCAGCTCTGCATCACTGAGCGAGCTGGGATTCCCCAGATCTTCTCCCCCCGCCACCAGAAACTGCCAGTCTTGATGGCGTTGCAGCACTCTCGCTGCGGCCTGAGCAAATTCATACACGCCTTTGTCTTTAAGCATACGCGCCGCCAGCAGAAATACCGGCTGCTCGTTTTCTACCCGCGGTCCAGCAAACACATCCAGGTCGACACCCGAGCCACGAATCAGCACGGCCTGCTCTCGGCTGACAATGGCGTGGCCCAGAAATGCCTGCATGTCTTCAGTGTTCTGAAAGATCACGCGCATTTGCGGGTGCTTAAAAGCCCACCGATACAGGAGGTTAACACTCCATCGTCCAAGACCTGACAGGGGTCCTTCTCGGCTGAACACAAAACCCATGCCGGGAACCGCATTCACCACGGCTTTGACCCCAGACTCGGTGGCAGCCAGAGATCCGTAGATCACAGGCTTGATGGTAACGTGATGCACCAGGTCAGGTTTTTGCTCGGCATATAAACGTTTTAACGCCACATAACTTTTGCGCTCTTGCCACAGATTGAAGCCGCTGCGCGACAGCGGTATGGAAACGTGATTAAAGCCGTGCTGAGGCAGTTGATCCTCGCCAGTATGGGGTGCCGTGACCACGGTCACATCGTGGCCTTCACGCAGTGCACGCAGGCCCAGCGAGAGCCGATGGCTCACGAAAAAATTGGCTTCATTGACAACGTAAAACAGTTTCACTTGATCTGGCGGCTCTTTCTCGAACCCTGCTTAACCTCTTCGTTAGCTACCCAGTAAGCGGGCATATGTTTCCCTGTATTTTGAGATACAGGCGTCCATAGAGTACTCGTTCTTCAATCTCTGGCGGTCGCCATCAGCCCACCGACCCTGTGCGTCCAGCGCCTGATTAATACATTCGGCTAATCCAGAATGGTCTCCCACGTCGCAAATTCGCGCGCCGTTGTCGAGCATTCTAGGCGCATCACCCACGCGTGTGCTCACACAACCTACGCCGCTGGCCAACGCTTCCAAAATCACATTCGGTGTACCTTCTCTGCGAGATGAAACCACCAAAACATCCAGCGCCTGAATGTCACGCGGCACATCAGCCGTGGGACCGAACAATATGACCTGAGAGGGATCCACACCAGCCACCGCCATCAGCTCCATCAGTTGCGCATTCTCTGGCTCCATTCCAGGTCCAATCAGCAACACTCGAGTCGGCGGCCGTTGCGTCAGCACCTGCTTTATCGCCCGAAAAAAAGTGCCCAGATCCTTCACCGGATCATATCGCGCAATCATACCAATCACCGACTCGTCATGCCCGATACCGTGTGCTTGTCGCACCTGCTGGCGCAGCTCAGTGTCGTGGGCGTAACGGGTCAGGTCGATGCCGTTCACAATGACCGCGTCAGGAATGTCGCCAAAACCAAATTGGGCGTGGCCAGCCTGGGCTGCGTGAGAGTTATAAATCGCAAGATCAGGCCACAACGGTTTTAAACCCGCCAGACGGATCGCCACACGGGTGGTCCATCGTTCCTCGGTCAGGTCCGTGACATTAGATCGAATATTCCAAGCTTGCGCCGGGGGTTGTTGCATACCTGTAACTACCAGACTCGAAAGCAGGTTGCCCAGGTACATCCACCCCTGAACCAGATGCACCTCATGCTCACGAACTTCGCGACGGGCCAGGTACACCGCCTTTATCCAGCTTAATGGATTGGCAGGATTGACCGTCACATATTGTATGGGGATGCCGTGGATTGCGATTCGGGTGTCGGCATCCGGGCTGCGATCAAAAAACAATACCCG
The DNA here is from genome assembly GCA_039028095.1 of Pseudomonadota bacterium. Lineage (GTDB taxonomy): Bacteria > Pseudomonadota > Gammaproteobacteria > Pseudomonadales > Azotimanducaceae > UBA4421. The sequence continues at coordinate 192,323 of JBCCIU010000006.1, read as the reverse complement.
GTGGTCAAAGATTTCTTCTGTGGCCGCAACAATATCCGACAGACAGCGTTCGGCGCCACCAATAGCGACACCTACAATGATATGACAGATAACGGGTCGATTGGCCATGGGGACGACATTGTCCCCATAACCGAATCAAAAGTCACACCATCTTATGATGATGTGTGACCTGTCACGTTATTCAGACAACACAATCCGTTGCGCATTGTCTTCTAAGACACGTGAACCGATGCCTTTTACGGCCAACAGGTCCGCCAGCTCTGCAAAATCGCCATGGGTTTCACGATGTTCAACAATCGCGTCAGCACGGCTCTCACCCACACCTACCAGCATATCTGCCAACACTTCGGGAGTAGCGGTGTTGATGTTGACCTTGCCCTCGGGAACAGCCCAGGCTGAAGACACACAAACCATCACCAGGCCAACCATCCAAACCAGGTTTTTCAGAATTTTTTTCATGCAAAACAATCCAACTAATTTAGGGACACCTAGCGTAGGAGGCCGCAGCATTTAACACAGCGGCGTAACCGTGCGAACCGGCGTGGGAAATTGATGCGAATTCTAGGCGGAATTGGACGGTAAGGATTGTCCGAACGAACCCCAGGCCTTACAGGTTGGGCAATGCCAGGTGACCGAGCGGCTTTTGAAACCACATTCGCCGCATTTAAAAGCCACAGAGTCATCCAGTGATTTCAGAATCTGCTGGGTGATCTGTTCGATCCTCGCTTCGGTATCCGGCGGGTTGGATTGGACCTGCATCAGCTGAATCAACATGGGGACATGGCCAATCTGGGGGTTAGCTTGCATCTGCTCCAACAGCTCGCTGGTAGTCAGCACGCCGCCATTGCGACGCACGTGATTCTGCAGAGCCAGGAGCACGCTGGGAAAAGGGTGCGAACGTAAGCATTGACGCAGGAAGCTTTCGAAGCCCGCATCGTCTTCCATTGCGTCACAAGCCTGACGATAGAGGGGCAACAGGCCAGTTACCAGATCACCCTGCTGTTCAAAGGCTTTCTGCAGGAAACGTCGTACCGCTTTGTAGTTCCTACGTTGCATCTCTACCTGGGCGCGCAACCAATAGCCTCTGGCTTGGCCCGGACTCAGGCTCACGCCGCGTCGAATGTGCTTGAGCGCCGAATGGTTGTCCTGTTCGGCTATTGCGTCTCCCGCCATTTCGAAATGAAAGTGCGCCAACCTCACGCGCATCGCCGCATCTGGCTTAGTCAGATCTTTGCTGGCGTCCAACGCCTTACGCCAGTCCCTTTCCTGTTCGTAGAGCTGGATCAGCAATTCCACCGCGGCGTCTTGTTGGGGGGTCTTCTCACCAATGATCTTGACCAACAGCTGTTCCGCTCGATCTAACAATCCAGCGGATTGATAGTCTCGGGCCAGCTCAAACTCCACCAGTTGCTTACTGCGCGCGGTCAACATGGTGGAAGCCAGCAAATTCTGATGGATGGCAATCCCCTTCTCCATCTCTCCGCGGCGACGAACGACCGCCGCCATGGCCAGATGTACGTCCAGGGTCTGCTCAGATACCTCGGCGCTACGCACAAAACGCTCCACGGAAAGTTCCGAGCGCTCTTCCAGCAGGACGTTCAGACCTTGGTAGTATTCTCGAATGCTCTCTTCAGAGCTTGTATCAACGCGCCGCTCGCGCCGGCCCAGCAAATACCCGGCCGCAACGGCGATCAGTAATAAGATGTACAACAGTACGTTGTGGGGAAGTTCCATTTACGGTTAAGACCCTTCGTTAGGGCGTGGTGCCTCGCAGTCGCGTGAGCTCAGCTTCCTGCTCCGCCACGGTTCTCTCCAATCTCCGATTTGCCAGACGGTGTTTCGTCGCCACCCAACCCAGATTCAAAAACCCTAAGACTATGCCCAGCACAAACGCCATGAGCAGCCACCAGAACACCGACAGCTCAAAAGGGGTTTGCCAGTAGACAAAGTTCAATGCCACTTCGGGCTGACGTACCGCCAGTACCGACAAAACAAATGCCAATGCCAGCGTGACAATGGCCAGGAGGGTTCGAATCCATTTCATATCTTAAAGTTAGCCTAAACCTTCACAAGAGGGAACCGCAGACCTGCCGAGCCCGCACGATTTTGTGAAGTTTTTAAATTCTGGAAGGTCTAGAAACTAGAACCGCCGCCTTCACCACCCGAAGTTGATGAAGACGCAGGTTCTGCATCTCGATGCAGGGCCGCATTGACCCTGTCTCGAAGTTCCTTGCCCGGTTTGAAGTGTGGGACATGCTTACCCGCTAGTCCTACAGATTCGCCGGTTTTGGGGTTACGACCGATGCGTGGCGCACGATAATGCAAAGAAAAGCTACCAAAACCACGGATCTCGATGCGATCTCCGGACGCCAGGGTCTGAGACATCTGCTCGATCATGGTTTTCACTGCCAGCTCAACATCCTTGCTGGTCAATGCCGACCCGGCAGATTGTGATTGAGCGGTGACAATCCGCTCAATCAGCTCTGACTTGGTCATGCTTTCGTCAAGTTTACCCTCGGCTCTGCTGTGCGCATCACCGTCCGGGCTCCCTTCAAATCTATCCATTACGGTCCACTAGATTCGTATCGTTATTATTATGCTGTCTAGAAAAGACGTCGTTGACGAATTTCCTAGTCCCCTTCGTTCTGATCCATTTGTGCTTTGATCAGATCACCCAAGGTTGCCGCCCCAGGTCGGTCACCTTCTTGTCGCTGATGATCTTTCACCGCTTGACGCTCTTCATCAATTTCTTTCGCCTTGATTGAAAGGCCAATGGATCTGTTTTTGCGATCTACGCTGATAATCTTGACTTCAATACTATCACCAGCGTTCAACACATTGCGCGCATCTTCTACACGATCAATGCTGATTTCGGAGGCTTTCAACAAGCCAACCACGTCTTCAGCCAACTCGATCTGTGCCGCATTGGGCTCTACTTCGATGATGGTACCGGTGACGATGCTGCCACGATCATTAACGTTGGTGAAGTCAGAGAATGGGTCCTGATCCAACTGCTTCACACCCAGCGAGATACGCTCACGCTCTGGATCAACAGAAAGAATCAAGGTTTCGATCTCTTCACCCTTGGAGTAACGGCGTACCGCAGTTTCGCCTGGTTCGTTCCAGGAGATGTCAGACAGGTGCACCAGACCATCGATGCCACCATCCAAGCCAATAAAGATACCAAAGTCGGTAATGGACTTGATGTTGCCACGGATCTTGTCGCCCTTGGCATGGCTGATGGAAAACTCTTCCCATGGGTTAGGTCGACACTGTTTGATACCCAGAGATATACGACGACGGTCTTCGTCGATATCCAGCACCATCACCTCACATTGATCACCCACGTTGACCACTTTAGATGGGTGGATGTTCTTGTTGGTCCAATCCATCTCAGAGACGTGCACCAGGCCTTCAACCCCTTCTTCGATCTCGGCAAAGCAGCCGTAGTCGGTGAGGTTGGTGACCGTGGCCAGAACGCGTGAGCCTTCTGGGTAACGGCGCACAATGTTCAGCCATGGATCATCACCCAGCTGCTTCATACCCAGGCTGACACGATTCTTCTCGCGATCAAACTTGAGGATACGTACCGACACTTCATCACCCACATTGACCATTTCGGACGGATGACGAATGCGCTTCCACGCCATGTCGGTAATGTGCAAGAGACCATCAACACCACCCAGATCCACGAAAGCACCGTAGTCTGTGAGGTTCTTGATAATGCCCTTCACATCCTGACCTTCCTGCAGCGATTCCAGCAGGGCTTCGCGCTCGTGGCTGTTTTCTTCTTCCAACACCGCGCGTCGAGAAACGACGACGTTGTTGCGTTTCTGGTCCAGCTTGATGACTTTAAATTCCAGCGGCTTGCCTTCCAGGTGGGCGGTTTCGCGCAGCGGGCGTATATCCACCAATGAGCCGGGCAGGAACGCTCGGATGTCGTTGATATCCACTGTAAAGCCACCTTTGACTTTACCGTTGATGATACCGGTGACCACTTCTGCACCTTCGTGGGCAGACTCGAGCTGCTGCCAGGATTCTGCACGACGTGCTTTTTCTCGGGAAAGACGTGTTTCACCCCAACCATCGTCGACCACTTCCATGGCCACTTTGACCTGGTCTCCAATGTTTAAGGTACAAACACCTTCTTCGTTCAAAAACTGATTTTTCGGGATAACCCCTTCTGATTTCAGACCTGCGTGGACAACCACCCAGTCGTCATCAATCTCTACCACCGTGCCGGTTACGATGGAGCCGGGCGCCATCTCGATGGTTTGTAGACTTTCTTCAAATAGTTCGGCAAATGATTCGCTCATAGACTGTTGTATGTCGCTTTGGCGGGATTCTTTTTCTGCAGCGCGCTTAGCAGGCGAGGCACAGTATGAATACTGGCGAAAGCGCTCCTTTAAGTTAGTTGGTTAAACACAAGCGTCGTAGCCAATCACATGGGGACTGGTCCAGTTTGTGTCGAATCTAAGAATTTAGACCGTGTTCAGAAACCAGTGCCAGCACCTGCGATAACACCTCGTCGATGGACAAATGCGTACTGTCTATAACAATGGCATCGTCCGCCGGCCGCAGTGGTGCTACTGCGCGTCCTCGATCCCGGGCATCTCTTTCTTGGATCTGCTCGAGAAGGCCGGGCAAGCTAACACTTAAGCCTTTGTTTTTCAACTGTTTATAGCGACGTTGCGCACGTTCTTCAGCACTTGCTTCCAGGAAAATTTTCAGCGGCGCGGTGGTGAACACCACCGTGCCCATATCCCGACCGTCGGCCACCAGACCCGGCGCTTTCCTGAAGCTGCGCTGCAGATCCAGCACCGCATCTCGTACCATCGGTAGAGCCGCAACTTTCGAAGCATCCACACCGGCATCTTCGGTGCGAATCTCGTCGGTAAGATTTAAATCATCCACCAGTACTCGACCGTCCGCGAAGGCAATATCCAACCCAGCGGCCATACCCGCAATCGCCGCTTCGTTGTCCTCGGCCAGCGCAACCTTCCGGTAATGGCACATGGCGCCAATAATTCGATACAAAGCGCCGGAATCCAGAAAGTGCCAGCCAAGACTGTCTGCCACCGCCTGGGCCAAAGTGCCTTTGCCTGAGCCACTGGGGCCGTCGATGGTCAATACGGGAACAGACACGCCTAGCGACCTAAAACTTCGGTAAGACCCGCCAGAAACCGCTGGTTTTCGTGTTCCAGACCGATACTGACCCGAACGTGGTTTGGTAAGCCGTACTCGGCCACAGGGCGCACGATCACACCCTGGCGCAACAGTGCTTCAAAGAGCGCCGGACCGGAACCACCACAGTCGAAAGTGACAAAATTACCCATGCTGGGAATGTAGTTGAGCTGCAGACGATCCAATCCTTCGGTAATCTGCTGCATACCAGCCTGATTAATCTGCCGACTGGCCGCAACAAATTCTGTATCACCCAGTGCTGCAACCGCCGCTGCCTGACCCATGCTGTTGACGTTGAAGGGGTGTCGCGCACGATTGAGCAAATCAGCAAATTCTGGCGTCGAAACGCTGTACCCCACCCGCAGTGCTGCCAACCCGTGAATCTTGGAAAACGTGCGGGTCACGATGACGTTGGGATACGCTTTCAGATACTCAATGCCGTTTGGATACGCGGTGTCGTTGCCGAACTCAAAATAGGCTTCATCCAACACCACCCAAACGTGTGCAGGGACTTGTTCCAGGAATCCCTGCAGTACCTCTCGGCCTACCCAGGTGCCGGTCGGGTTATTCGGGTTGGCAATAAATATGGTGCGAGTAGCTGGTGTGATTGCGGCCAGGATTCCATCCAGATCTGTACCGTAATCCTTGGCCGGTACTTCTACCAGAGTACCGCCAACATAGGCCACAGCCAGGCGATACACGACAAAGCTGTGCTCGGAAATAATGGCTTCATAGCCCGGCTCTACGGTGACCCGGGCAATCAGGTCCAGCACGTCGTTCGAGCCATTACCCAAGGTAATCTGATCTCCATCCACGCCCAGGTGCTCGACAAGCGCTGCGCGCAGGTAGTAGCCACTGCCATCGGGATACCGAGACAAACCGGCCGCTTCTTTTGCCACCGCAGCCTGCACCTCAGGTCCGGGCCCCCGGGGGTTTTCGTTGCTGGCAAGTTTCACAATATCCGTGATGCCCAATTCTCGAGTGAGCTCATCGATGGGCTTGCCCGTCTTGTAAGGCTGAAGTCCGGCAATACCGGCGTGGACGTTAGCGAGTTGGGACATTAACGCGCTCCCAAGGCTTGCGGATAGGAGCCCAGTGAACGCACCTCAAAGGCGATACTCTGGATTGCTGCCAAGGCTTTGCACGCCATCTCATCTGTTTCGTGTCCATCAAAGTCGATAAAAAAGACATAGGACCAATTACCTGTGGGTGCAGGTCTTGTTTCGATCCGAGTCAAACTGATGCCGAACTTATCGAATGGCTCTAACACGCGTAGCAACGCACCGGGTTCATTTCGCATTGAAACCAGCAACGACGTTTTGTCCTTGCCTGATGGTCCCACTTCCTGACGACCCAGCACCAGGAACCTTGTCTTGTTATCTGGTTGATCTTCAATGCTTGCAGAGACCACCCGCAGATCGTAGCGCTGCGCCGCCATTTCCCCGGCGATGGCAGCCACTTCCGGTCTGGCAGCCGCTTGTTTGGCCGCCTCGGCGTTGCTGGCCACCACGGTTCTGGGGATACCCGGGTAGTTGCGATCTAACCAACCGCGACATTGCGCCAGGCTTTGCGCGTGGGACAGGATCTCGGTCGGCGCCTCGCCCTTGTCATCCACCGCACGCATCAGGGCATGGTGGATGGGCAACTCAATTTCGGCGCAGATTTTGACCTTGGAGGTTAAGAAGCAATCCAAGGTGTGATTGACCATGCCTTCGGTAGAGTTCTCTACCGGCACTACTCCGTAATGTGCCGCTTCGGACTCTACCTCTCGAAAGACTTCATCAATGGAAGCTAAAGGTTTGGTCGTAGCAAAGTGTCCAAATTGCTTAATCGCCGCCGCTTCCGTATAGGTACCTTCAGGACCAAAATAGGCCACCGTCAGTGGCATCTCCAGGTTCAGGCAGCATGAGATCACTTCGCGAAAGAGCCCTGCCACCTCCTGGTCGGGCAACGGGCCAGGATTTTGTGCCATCAGAGCGGTCAGAATCTGAGCTTCTCGCTCGGGTCGGTAAAAGACCGGCTCATGCTCGTCATTGTGTTGCGACGCTTGTTTGATCTCACCCACTTCTATGGCGCATTGAGCGCGGTCGTTCAGCAGCTTTAACAACTGCTGGTCGATGGCATCAATACGTTCCCTTATGGGTTTTAGTTTTTCGTCATCCGTGCTCACGCTCGAATTCTCGCATGTAGTCAGTGAGTGCGGCTACTGCCTCTTCGGGCACTGCATTATAAATACTGGCCCGCATACCACCTACACTGCGGTGTCCTTTCAGATTCATCAAGCCTCGCGCTTCAGCACCGGCTAAAAATACTTTGTCCAGATCTGCATTTGGCATTGTAAACGGCACGTTCATGCTCGAACGTTGATCTGCCTGGACCGGAGAATGATAGAAATTGCTGCCGTCGATCAAACCGTAGAGACGATCCGCCTTACGCTGATTGATCGCCGCCATGGCCTCCAGACCGCCCAATTCTTTGAGCCACTCAAATACCAGACCGGCCAGATACCAGGTATAGGTCGGCGGTGTATTGGACATGGAGTCCGCATCGGCCTGCACCTGATAGTCAAGAAAGGTCGGGGTTTCCGGCCGCGCGCCAATACACAGATCTTTTCGCACGATCACCACGGTTAACCCTGCAGGACCAATATTCTTCTGTGCGCCAGCATAAATGACGCCATAGGACCCGACGTCAATCGGGCGCGACAAAATCTCCGACGACATGTCGGTCACCACGGGTACCGCACTGGCCGGGATGTCTTTAAATTGCACGCCACCAATCGTTTCATTGCCACAGATGTGCAGGTAACGGGCATCGGCACTGAGCTGCCAATCATCGACGGGTGGGATGCGGTCGTAGTTGGTCTCCGCGCTGGAGGCAACCACGTTCACATCGCAGTATTTGCCAGCCTCTTTAATCGCTTTTTTGGACCAGGACCCCGTGTCCACGTAGTCCACCACGTCACCGGGCTGGGTCAAGTTAAGCGGAATGGCAGCAAACTGCCCGGTAGCCCCGCCCTGCAGAAACAGCACGTGATAATCATCACCAATCTGCAACAGCTCGCGCAGATCTGCCTCAGCGCGTGCCGCCACGTCCACAAATTCTGCACTGCGGTGGCTCATTTCCATCACCGACATGCCAGTGCTCTGGTAGTCGAGCATTTCTGCTCGAGCTTTTTCTAAAACCGCTTCCGGCAAAGCTGCCGGACCCGCGGAAAAGTTAAACGTACGCGTCACTTCACTACCTAATGTATTAAATGCTCTTTGTTGCAGTCTCTTGTTCGAGATCTATTCTGCGCGGGTTTGGCGGCGCAATCAGTCGTCCGATGCGTCCTCAGAGGCGCCCTCGGATTCATCATCATCGGCGCCTTCAACTGACTCATCAACAATCTGTTCCGCAATGCGCTCTACGCTGTTCAGCAGCTCCCCGGATTTCAGATTGATCAAACGGACCCCCTGGGTGTTGCGCCCCAGCACCGATACCTCATCACCCGAAGTACGAACCAAGGTGCCCATATTCGATATCAGCATCAGCTCATCACCGGCAAAGATTTGGGCCGCGCCCACCAATTGGCCATTCCGATCGCTGGTTTGCATGGCAATTACGCCCTGGCCTGCTCGACCCTTAACCGGAAAATCATCAATGGCCGTGCGTTTTCCATAGCCATGCTCACTGGCCGTAAGCACGTAGCCATCCTGGGCTGGGATAATCAGCGAGATCACACGCTGCCTCGCACCCAGCTTAATGCCGCGCACGCCCTTGGCGGTACGTCCCATGGCGCGCACATCACTCTCTTTAAATCGGGTCGCTTTACCCGCACTGCTGACCAGCAGCACGTCACAGGTGCCGTTGGTGATGGCAACACCCACCAGGGTGTTGTCTTCTTCCAGATCCAGTGCAATCAAGCCGCTGGGTCTCGGTCGAGAAAACTGCTCCAGCGGTGTCTTCTTCACTGTGCCATTGGCTGTTGCCATAAACACAAAATGATCGGATGCATATTCCTTGATGGGCATAATCGCCGTGATGCGTTCATCCTGAGCCAGCGGCAGAATGTTCACCATGGGCCGGCCTTTGGCATTACGGCTGCCTTGAGGAATCTGGAAGACCTTCAGCCAATAAACTTTACCCACATTGGAAAAACACAACATGGTGTCGTGGGAGTTGGCGATAACCAGATGTTCCACAAAGTCTTCGTCTTTTACGCTGGTGGCTGCTTTACCGCGCCCTCCCCGACGCTGGGCCTGATAAATCTCCAGCGGTTGAGTTTTGCCATAGCCTTGATGGGAAATAGTCACCACCAGATCTTCTTCGGTGATCAGATCTTCAACAGATAGATCCTGTTGGGTGGCGACGATCTCGGTACGGCGCTCATCACCGTAGGTATCCCGGACGTCCACCAGCTCGTCATGGATGACCGACAGCAATCGCTCGTGGGAACTCAAGATGTCCATCAGGTCGGCAATTTCATCGAGGATCCCTTTGTAGTCCTCCATGAGCTTGTCCTGCTCCATCGCGGTCAGGCGATGCAGGCGGATCTCCAGGATAGCCTGGGCTTGCTCTTCTGATAAGCGGTAACCCCCATCACCAAAACCAAAATCTTCACTCAGCCCGTCAGGACGACAGGCATCGCTACCCACCTCTTCAAGCAGCGCCTGCAGGGATTCTGCAACCCAGCGTCGCTCCATCAGAGCAGCACGCGCCTCCGCTGCAGAAGCAGAATTCTTAATCAGCTCTATCACCGCGTCGATGTTGGCCAACGCCACCGCCTGACCTTCCAGGATGTGCCCACGCTGCCGCGCCCGACGCAACAGGTATAAGGTCCTGCGGGTCACCACTTCCTGGCGATGACTTAGGAACGCCTCAAGCATTTGCTTGAGATTTAGAAGTTTGGGCTGCCCGTCAACCAGCGCCACGCAGTTAATACCAAAGACCGACTGCAGCTGTGTTTGGGCATAAAGATTGTTGAGAATCACATCACCCGAATCGCCACGCCGAATCTCGATCACAATGCGCAGGCCGTCCTTGTCCGACTCATCACGCAGTTCGGTGATACCTTCAATCTTTTTGTCTTTGACCAGCTCGGCGATTTTCTCTATCAGGCGCGCTTTGTTCAGCTGGAAAGGAATCTCGGTAACGATAATCCGCTCACGCCCGTTCTTGTCTTCTTCGACCTCAGCTCGCGCGCGGACATAGATTCGACCGCGACCGCTGCGATAGGCCTGCACAATTCCGGCACGCCCGTTGATGATCCCCGCCGTTGGGAAATCTGGGCCGTGGATATACTCCATGAGCTGATCGATGGTGATCTCGCCGTTTTCTAACAGCGCAAGGCAGGCGTTGATCACTTCGGTCAGGTTATGTGGTGGAATATTGGTGGCCATCCCCACCGCAATACCGGAACTGCCGTTCACCAGCAGGTTAGGCACCCGGGTTGGCAGCACATCCGGCATACTGAGGGTGTCGTCGTAGTTCGGCGAAAAGTCGACGGTTTCTTTGTCCAGATCTGCAAGCAGCTCGCCGGCAATTTTGGCCATACGAACTTCGGTGTAACGCATGGCGGCGGGTGGATCGCCATCGATCGAGCCAAAGTTACCTTGACCATCCACCAACATGTAGCGCATGGAGAAGTCCTGCGCCATACGCACGATGGTTTCGTAAACCGCAGAATCACCATGCGGGTGGTATTTACCAATCACCTCACCAACCACGCGGGCAGACTTCACATAGGGGCGATTGTAGGTATTGTTCAGCTCGTTCATCGCGAACAATGCGCGCTTGTGCACCGGCTTCAAGCCATCACGCACATCAGGTAGCGCACGCCCGACAATGACGCTCATAGCGTAGTCGAGATAGGACTGACGAAGCTCGTCTTCAATGTTTACCGGCAGGATATCTTTGCTCGGTTCTGGGCCTGTTTCGGACATGCAAAAATCGGTGGAATAAAAGCGGCAATTTTAACACGTTCAATTTCTCAAAGCGGCTTTTTCTGCACTTTTTTGGCTTGGTTCCGGACCTCAAACTGGCGCTTTGCAAGACCTTTCGAAATACCCCCTCATCGCCGCTACAGCCGGGGTATACTTGCCGCCCATGCAGAACTGCGACTTGATCATCAGTGCCCCCTGGGTTCTTCCCATCGCCCCCAAAAACGAGGTGCTGTCTGACCATGCGGTCGCCATCACGAACGGCCTGATCGCTCATCTTGGACCAATGGATGAAATCCGCCGCGACTATCAGGCAACGCAGGACATACATCTTGCGAAGCAGATCCTGCTGCCGGGCCTGGTAAACGCTCACGGGCATACGCCCATGGCTTTGTTACGCGGTAGCGGCGAGGATCAAGCACTCCAGGATTGGTTAACTCAGACCATCTGGCCGCTGGAGGGTCGGGTGATGTCCGAAGACTATGTGGCTTTAGGATGTGAGCTGGCCATGGCAGAAATGCTCAGCAGCGGTACAACCACCTTTTCCGATATGTATTTCTTTCCGCACGTGGTTGCCAATTGTGCGGCCACCGTGGGTATGCGATGCCAGATCGCCTTTCCAGTGTTCGAGATGGCCAACGCCTGGAGCGAAAGCTCTGAAGATGGGCTGCACAAGGGCATCAACCTCTACAACCTGTATCGTCACCACAGTCTGGTGAGCATCGCTTTTGGACCCCACGCACCCTACACGGTGAATCTGGACACTTTGGCGCGTGTCGCCATGTATGCCAATGAGCTGGATGCGGGTATTCAGATTCACCTGCATGAAAACGCTCAGGAACTGATAGATGCCCACAATCAATACGGCATGTCTTATATTCGAAAACTTGCAGACGAGGGCTTATTAACGCCGAGTGTCCAGGCAGTCCACATGACCCAGCTTGAGGCGAACGATTTTGAATTATTCGCCGCCAGCGGTGCCAGCGTTATCCACTGCCCCTCATCCAACGCCAAACTGTCCTCCGGCTACTGCGACATCAGCAGGTTCACCGATGCGGGCATTCGCGTCGGTCTGGGCACCGATGGCGCCGCATCCAACAATGGTTTGGATATGTTCAAAGAAGTACATGTCGCCGCTTTGTTGGCGAAACACCAATCCGCCGACCCAGAGCGCGGCAACGCAAAAGACATGATCCACATGGCCACCTTGGGCTCCGCCAACGCCATGGGGATGGGTGATGAGATCGGTTCACTAGAGCCGGGCAAGGCGGCGGATTTGATTTCGGTCAACATCAACAATCCCAGCCTGCAGCCGCTTCTGGATCCCTTTGCTACGCTGATTCACGGCAACTGTGGTGCTCGGGTGGATCATGTGTGGGTCAATGGTAAAGTGCAGCTCGCGGCAGGCATGCTGCAAAATATTGAAACGGATACGCTGCTAGAGCGTGTTGAACACTGGCAAAGTGCGACCTTCTAGCAAAACTCAAACAGTGCAAACTTCTAAAAGCGCAAACTTCTAATGAGTACAACAGACAACGTTGATCACGAAGAGATTACTAAATTTGACGCTCTGGCCGCCCGGTGGTGGGACCCTGACGGTGACTTCAAACCGCTACACGACATCAACCCCGTTCGTTTGGGTTATATCGAAGCACGCTGCAATCTGAATCAAGCAGCGGCGGTAGATGTGGGCTGCGGTGGTGGCATTCTCACCGAAGCACTGGCTCAGGCCGGTGCTCAGGCTACCGGTGTAGACATGGCTGGCAAGGCATTGAACGTGGCCAAACTTCATGCGCTGGAGAGTGGCGTTGAGGTGACCTACGTGGAAGGCACGGCCGAACTGCACGCTCAGTCTCATAAAGGGCAGTATGACTGCGTCAGCTGCCTGGAAATGCTGGAACACGTGAGCAACTACCCATCTACCATTCAGGCGTGTGCAGACCTGGCCAAACCCGGTGGACAGCTGTTCTTCTCGACCATCAATCGAACGCTGAAAGCCTACGGTCTGTTGGTACTGGGCGCTGAATATATCCTCAATATTCTGCCCCGAGGCACCCATGACTACAGCAAATTCATCAAACCATCCGAGCTTGCCTCTGCTATCCGACGAGCCGGTTTAGAGGTTCAGGATATCAGCGGTATGACCTACAACCCTTTCAATCGGAAAGGCGCGATCGGACGCGACATGGACGCCAACTACATCGTGCACGCCAGTAAACCACTATGAATCTTGATCAATATCCCGAACTGGTCGCCGCCATGGGCGAATGGCGCTGGCTCCCTGAACCCGGCGCGTTGGACGGGCGCACCATTCTCGTCACCGGCGCTGGTGCTGGTATCGGGGCAACCCTGGCCAAAACCTACGCGCTATATGGCGCCAACATTGTTTTGCTGGGAAAAACACGCAGTCGCCTGGAACAGGTATTCGACTGGATTGAAACCCACACCAATACCCAAGCCGTCATCGTGCCGTGCGACCTCATGGAGCTAAACGAAGATGTGGTGGCAAGCCTGGCAGATTCCATCAGTCAGACCTACGGTAGCTTGCAGGGCATCGTGCACAACGCGTCGCTCCTGGGACCCAAGATTAGCGTCGAACACTATCCAGCTCAGGACTGGCCCCAGGTGTTCCAGGTTAACGTTCATGCACCCTTCCTGTTGAACAAGGGGCTGTTCGAGCTGCTGAATGCCTCTGAAGATGCCTGTGTGATCCATGTGTCATCCAGCGTGGGTCGACAGGGTCGCGCCTATTGGGGCGCCTATAGTGCTTCAAAGTTTGCCCTGGAGGGATTGAGCGAAACCTTTGCCGACGAATGTGAATCTGCAGGACGCATCAGGGTCTACAGCCTGAATCCAGGCGGCACCCGCACGGCCATGCGTGCAAAGGCTTATCCCGCCGAGGACCCCATGAGCGTGCCCCCACCTGAGGCACACATGGATTTGTTTACTTTTCTAATGGCCAACACACCCGGCAAAACATTGCCGGCTACCGGCACTAAACTGGATGCCCGCGATTGGTCGCCCGACCTGGGCGGCCAATAGTTGCACTGAACGTCTGACTCGGAAACGGGGAAACCAAGCGTTCGAGAAAATGAGCTAGCATTTCTGTGCGGTTTGTCAAAAATCCGCCTGTCCGAGCGTCACAATCTTGACGAATCGGCACGAGGCTAACGCCGTCTTCCTGGTAAATCATTGATTCTAAAGGCCCTGATGAAGTGGCACGGTTCTAGCAGATCCTTTGGTAACCGCTTTATCAAACGCGTTATTAGAACGGTTGAACTGCAACAATCCACAAACATAAGACGCTTTCATCATGGCCGACACAATTGCAACATTGCCCACCAAACCCGTATTTTTCGACGAAGCAACCGCCTTGAAGCTCTCTCAGGTTTTTGCCCAGCAGGACAGGTTGGAAGAACTGATGCGTCTGCTGTTTGTACAAATGCGCGCCACATGCGCCACCACTGGCTTACACTTTGCCAACCCAGCGCAAAACATCGACATGGCGTTTGGGCAGACCCGAGGCCACCATGCTGAGTACAACCTGAAATTTCGGGACGAAGTCATCGGCACCTTGACCCGCTACTTTGCCCGACCTCAGTCGGAACCGGATCTACAAACCGGCGAAGATTTGATCGGCCTGGCGATGCTTGCGATCCGCAATGCGGTGAAACTGTATGATTTGCATAAGCCGGTCGCCGCCCAGGAAAAGGAGCTGGCAGACCATCTGTCTACGGATGAAAAGCTGGCTTTGGCGGAAGTGGCTTCGGTCACCGCCGACCCGGACGCAGCGCAGACTAAATCCGATACCCTGGTTCTGGTCAGCCTGGATGACTACCCCACTATCGTCGAGCGTGACGGCGCAGACTGGGCAGACATCCTGATGACCAGCGTGCACCAACAGCTGACCACTGGATTGCGGTCTGCTGATGGGGCTTACCACATTGGTGATGATCTGATCGCTGTACTGTTGCCGAGAACGACGGGCAATCAAGCCCTGCAGGTGGCACAAAAAATTCGGGTGCTGATCGCCAGCCTGCACCTGCGCGGAGATGCAGTAAAAAATCAGCTCACGGCGTCTATGGGTATCAGTTCCTCATCCAACGCCAGGACAGCGGAGGACGTGATGGCAAACGCCAAAATCGCCCTGGCCCAAGCTCGGGTGTCTGGCGCGAATCAGATTAAGCTGTTCGACCCCAACGAGGAGCGAAACGCAGGCTGAACTATTCCAAATCTGGATAGGGTAACAAACAGCTGGTCTTTGCCGTTCGGGAAAGGCGTTGG
This sequence comes from Pseudomonadota bacterium, assembly GCA_039028095.1. Taxonomy (GTDB): domain Bacteria; phylum Pseudomonadota; class Gammaproteobacteria; order Pseudomonadales; family Azotimanducaceae; genus UBA4421. The sequence continues at coordinate 176,934 of JBCCIU010000006.1, read as the reverse complement.
CGGGGGTTGGCAGGAGCAGAATAGGGGAGTCTGAGCAGCTTTGAAATCTGCTTGATGTCCTGGGTCTGAAGACTGGCCCACTGACCCAGTCTCAGCCAGCTCGGCAAAATCACCGGCCCATATCGTACCCGTTTCAGCCGGCTGACCGTACGTCCCAAGGCTTCAAACAGGCGCCGAACTTCGCGGTTCTTACCTTCCATGAGTACCACGTGGTACCAGTGGTTGCGTCCACCACCATCGTAGTACTGAATATCGCTGAACCGCAGGAACTCACCCTCTACCTCTACTCCACTGGTCAACAGATCTATCTCCGCATCATCAAGGCGACCATCAATTCGCGCCGCATATTCCCGATCTAAACCCGTGGAGGGGTGCATCATTTTATTGGCCAGGGCTCCGTCATTAGACAGCAACAGAAGTCCGGTGGTTTGAATATCCAGACGACCCACGCTGATCCAGCGTCCCTGCTTAAGCTTGGGTAACTCTTCGAAGATTGTGGGGCGTCCTTCCGGGTCCCGGCGCGCGCACACTGTCCCGGCGGATTTGTTCAGAATGAGAATCTGAGTGGGCGTTCGCTTACCCAGGCTGATCTTACGATCATCCACTCGCACCTCGTCTTTGAGCTGGGCCCGCTGCCCCAGATGCGCAACTTCACCGTTCACCACAACCCGGCCATTGGCAATCCATTGTTCTATCTCGCGCCGCGAGCCTAAGCCCGCATCCGCAAGCACTTTCTGGAGCTTTTCGCCCGCAGGATTTGCGGAACGCCCGGGGCTTCTCGGTTTACCTGGTGTCATTTGAATCGGCGGTTATGAAAAGGCGTTTAGCTGTTGGGGTTGCCGTGCAACTGAACAATTTCGGCAGACGGTTGAGACTCGTCAGCCACGACCCCAGCTGAACCTTCTTGCGGCAGCTCTACGTGTGCCTGAAAAGAAGGCTCCGACGAATTATCATCAGCACTGGTGTCACCCTTATTCGTGTCGGTCTCAGCCGTGTCGGTCTCATCCGTGTCACGCCCATCGTTGCCCGCTTCACCACTCTCGGAGTGAGCCTGTTGGGCTTGGGCAATGGCTTCCACCGCGGGGTCAAGAATCGCCTTGATCTCATCCAGAGGCGGCAATTCGTTGAGGCTTTTCAGGTTGAAGTAGTCCAGAAACGCCTTGGTCGTGCCATACTCGGAAGGCCGACCGGGCACTTCTCTATGTCCGACGACTTTAATCCAATCCCGTTCGATCAGCGTGCGCATAATGTTCTGGCTGACACTCACCCCACGCACCTGCTCAATATCACCACGCGTTACCGGCTGTTTATACGCAACCAGCGCAAGGGTTTCGAGCAACGCCCGGGTGTAGCGGGGCGGTTTTTCATCCCACAATCGGCTGATCCACTGGCTGAGTTCCTGGCGCACCTGGTAACGATAGCCCGATGCCACGCGCTTAAGCTCGATACCTCGCTCCTGGGCTTGTTCGGTCAAGGCTTTAATTGCATCACGAATCTGTTTGCCGGCGGTTTCTTCATCCAGCTCACCTGGTGCAAACAACCGCCCCAACGCTGGCACGGTCAGAGGACTATCCGCCGCTAACAGTGCTGCCTCTACAATTTGTTCGATCTGTTTAGCTTCAAGTTGTTGGTCTGGTTTATCAGCCATCGGTGCGCTCCCCTTTTTCATCTGTTTCGGATGAAATATCTTCTTCGTACTGCTCACCACCATAGTTGGTGTTGAATGTGGGCACTTCGCCATCCGCCCGGTCAATTGCACTCGAGGCCGCCCGGATATGGATTGGTGCAAACGCTTCGTTCTGGACAAATTCCAGCAGCGACTCACGAACAAGCTCCATGATCGCTAAAAAGGTGACGATCACCCCCATACGTCCTTCTTCTAAGCGGAACAGTGAGTTAAAGGCAGTAAACTCTTCATGATCCCGGACGCGCCCGAGAATATCTGTCATGCGATCCCGGACGGAAAGGGGTTCCAGTTTGATCTCGTGAGAGGTGAACATCTCAGCTCGTTTCAACACGTGGGACAGGGCCAGGAGGACTTCTTTCAACTCGACTTCCGGCTCCGCATATTGCCTAACCAGTTCGGGCTTGGTTGCAGCCCCCAGATAAATGTCGCGTTCCATGCGGGGAATCTCGGCAATACCCTCCGCAGCACTTTTAATCTGTTCGTATTCCTGCAGGCGTCTGATCAGCTCTGCTCGTGGATCATCTTCGTCTTCGTCCGCACTGTCGGGTCGGGGTAGCAGCATGCGGGACTTAATTTCTGCCAACATGGCTGCCATCACCAGGTATTCGCCAGCCAACTCCAGCTGTAGCGCATGCATCAGCTCGATGTAACGCATGTATTGCTCTGTGATTGCAGCCACCTTGATATCCAGAATATCCAGGTTTTGCCGTCGTATCAGATACAACAAGAGATCTAACGGACCCTCAAAGGTCTCGAGAAAAACCTCCAAGGCTTCTGGTGGGATATATAGATCCGTGGGTAACTCAGAGACGCTCTCCCCCTCGACCAACGCGATGGTGTTGGCATCCTCTGCTCGGGCTTTTTGTAGCTGTTCGCCTGCCGCCTGCGGTTGATCGGTTGTCATCTATTACCCCTGTTGTTGGTGGCTTAACGCCGCCCCATGCCTACCGCTTCTTTTACGTCTTCCAATGTTTCACGTGCCACCGCTCGTGCGCGATCGGAACCTTCCTGAATGATGGCGTGGACCAAGTCAGGTTCTTCTTCAAACTGTTCCGCTCGGGCTCGATAAACCGCCTGTTCTTCGTTTATGGCGTCAATCAAAGGCCGCTTACAGTCAACACAGCCGATGCCTGCAGATTTACAACCCTCAGCGGCCCAGGCCCGGGTGTCCTCCTCGCTATACACCTCATGAATCGCGAAGACCGGACAGTTTTCCGGGTTGCCGGGGTCCTGCAAACGCACCCGCGCCGGATCAGTTTGCATAGTCCGTACTTTTTCTTCTACGACTTCTGGCGCTTCACGAAGCGAGATAAAGTTGTTGTAGGACTTGGACATCTTTTCGCCATCCAATCCTGGCATCTTCGCCGCCTTTGTGAGCAGCGCCTGTGGTTCAGGCAGAATAATACGTCCTCCACCCTCTAAAAATCCAAACAAACGTTCACGATCCCCAATCGACAGATTCTGTTGATCAGCCAACAACGCCCGGGCGCGATCCAGGGCCTCTGTATCGCCACGTTCCAGGTATTCCTTGCGCAGATTGCCGTACAGGCGCGCGCCTTTCTTACCCATCTTTTTCTGTGCCGCAAGCGCCTGTTCTTCGAATCCTGGTTCTCGCCCATAGATGTGGTTAAAACGACGAGCAACTTCACGAGTCAGCTCCACATGCGCCACCTGGTCCGCCCCCACAGGGACCCAACCAGCTTTGTAAATGAGGATGTCTGCCGCCTGCAGCAACGGATAACCGAGAAAGCCATAGGTGGCAAGGTCTTTGTCGTTGAGCTTAGCCTGCTGATCTTTATAGGTTGGCACGCGCTCCAACCAGCTCAACGGCGTAATCATGGACAGCATCAGATGCAGTTCGGCATGCTCCGGGACACGGCTTTGCACAAAAACCGTGGAAGCGCCTGGGTTGACCCCGGCGGCCAACCAATCCACCACCGTATCGAAGGTGAATTGATCGATGTTTTCAGAGGCGTCATAGGCTGTGGTCAAGGCATGGTAATCCGCCACGAAGAAGTAACATTCGTATTCGTGTTGCAGCTGCACCCAGTTTTTTAAGACGCCATGCAGATGGCCAAGATGTAGACGACCGGTGGGTCGCATCCCGGACAAAACCCGGGAATTCGATTCATTGGTGCTCAAGTGAGCCTTTCCAAGTGGTACTTCGGCGCATTATACGGCGGAATGCACCGCTTTCGCGAGGCCTCGGAGCGCTTTTAACCCGCTTTTAAACCTGCCTTTTTGCCCGCTTTATTGCCTTAGATCACGCCGTCCAGATCACCAATACCAGGCCGCATAATTTCCGGGACGTGCGTAGTTAAATCAACCATGGTAGAAGGCTCTGACCCGCAGTAGCCGCCATCCAATACAAGATCCACCTGCCGCCCAAACGCTTCAGCAAGATCACGCGCATCGGTCGCCACAGTATCTTGCTGCGGTAGACGCGCACTGGTGGTCATGATCGGCTCATCCAGCAGCTCAAGCAAGGCCTGTACGATCGGATGGCCGGGCACTCGCAAACCGATTGTTCTGCGCTTTTCATGGACCAGGCGCTTCGGCACCTGGCGGGTGGCTTTTAAAACCCAGGTATAGGGTCCCGGCGTAAATCGTTTCAATATCCGATATTCGGCATTATCTACTCGAGCGTAGGTACCAAGATCACTCAAATCCCGGCATACCAGGGTGAATTGATGGCGCTTGGCCAATCTTCGCAACGCCACCAGCCGCTCCAGCGCCGCCTTATCTCCGATGTGGCAACCCAGCGCATAGGTTGTGTCAGTGGGGTAGATAATCAGCCCACCGCGACGCAGCACTTCAACCGCCTGGTTTAACAAACGCCCCTGGGGATGTGTGGGGTGTATATCGAGAATCTGTGTCATTCACCAAACCTGAACTTTATTAAAATAGAGGCGCCAGACGGTTCCGCCGTCCTACCACTTTCTCTATTATTAGCGCCTTTATTGTTCGCGCTCAGCGCACCTATTGGTGCCAAGTAGCGCCCATCAATCAGCGGCATCCGGCATACGCCCAGTTCGAATGAGTGCATGTGACGATCGCGCGCGCAAGGATACAGAATTTTTATGCAACAGCTATTGGATTACATCGCCATTTTGGCGTTTGTTGTCATCTATTTTCTTACTCGTGACATCTTCCTGGCCACCGGTGTCCTGATGGTTGGTGTCACCATCCAGGTGGCCGCCTATTGGTTTCTTAAAAAGCCGATCGGAAACGAACTGAAACTGACGTTTTGGGCGAGCATGATTCTGGGCGGTATGACCCTGATCTTGCGCGATGAAACCTTTATTCAATGGAAGCCGACCATTGTTAACTGGCTGTTGGCCTTGGTCCTCGTGGTGGCACATCTATGGCGACGTGTTTATCTGATCCAGAAAATGCTGGGGAAAGTCCTGAAGCTACCGGATCAGGCCTGGTTTGTGCTGACTTACGGTTGGGCTGGCGCATTTGTTTTTGCTGGCATGGTCAACCTGTATGTCGCCTTTAACTATTCCATGGACACCTGGGTTACCTTCAAATTTGTCGGCCTGATGGGGCTCAATATTCTGTACCTGATCGCAACCTTTACCTACCTCGGGGTCAAGGGGTGGCTGACCGACGAGCACTTACAGGATCCTGATGCTGATAAATCTAAAGAAACGGACACAGACCTCATCGCAGCCAAGGATGGAGACTAGAACTATGCGAGACACCCTGAGAACAATCTCGATATTGTGCGTTGGCACAATCCTCAGCGGTTTCACCCACGCAGAGACCCTTTATATTTCTGATGAGTTGACCGTCCCTTTGCGAAGCGGCCCGTCCAGCCAGCATCGTATTCTGCATCGTGGTCTGCCATCCGGTACCGTATTAGAAAAGGTTGGCGAGGACGTTGACGCGGGATTCACCGAGATTCGTACTCAACGCGGCACCGAGGGTTGGATACGCAGCCAGTACCTGGTGACCCAACCCATCGCCAAAATGCGCCTGGCCCAGGTTCAGTCTGAACTCATTCGCGTGCGCAATACTTTGGAAACCGTGCGCGAAGAAAACTCCAGCCTGTCACAATCCAATGCCTCCCAGCGTAGCGCTGGCGAACAAAGCGCCTCACGCATTGATGCCCTGGAGGAAGAGCTTGCGGAGATAAAAAGAATCTCCGCTTCAGCTTTGGAAACCAACAAAGAAAACAAACTGCTCAACGAAACAAACACACGCTTGCGAGACGAGCTGGATGACCTGGCCGAAGCTTACGACCGTCTGGAGGCGAACGTACGCAACGAGGCAATTTTGATTGGTGCCGGATTGATACTGTTGGGCTTGATTGCTGGCGCGCTGATCAAAAGCCGTCCTCAGCGCAGCGCCTGGAATTAGCGCACCCGATGACGGTTTTGAGTGTCAACCTGAACAAAATTGCGTTAATGCGCAATGCACGTGAAGGCCATCGACCGAGCGTCGTCGAGGCGGCCAGAACCGTCATTGAAGCAGGCTGTCTTGGGATCACCGTACATCCCAGACCAGACCAACGCCACATCCGTCCCCAGGACGTTTACGACCTAGCGGAGTTCTTAACCGCACACAGCGGCGTTGAATTCAATATCGAAGGCAATCCGTTCGCCGAAGCGCGCGAGAATGGCTATCCGGGCTTCAGCGCTTTAGTCGAATCAGCCAAGCCCGCCCAGACGACCTTGGTACCTGATTCTGATAATCAACTCACATCAGACCACGGCTGGGACCTGACACATTTCAATCAGCCGCTGGCCGATTGTATTGCCCGTTACCAAGCGCTGGGCGCGCGAGTCAGTTTGTTCATGGACACCGAGCCGGCCCAGATCGAAGCCGCCAAGGCCCATGGCGCAGATCGAATTGAGTTATATACCGGGCCGTTTGCCGAAGCGGTCTGGACCCATGGTTTGGATGACCCGCGCAGCCAAGCCTCCCTGCAGACCTATACAGACGCAGCCCGGTACGCCGTCCAGATCGGGCTGGGGGTGAATGCCGGACACGACCTTGATCTTCAGAATCTGCCGCTGTTTAGAAGCATCAGCGAGGTATCAGAGGTTTCTATTGGGCATGCGTTGATCGCGGATGCACTGGAACACGGTTTACATGAGACCGTGTGCTCATATTTGAAAGTCTTGGAAGGATAACTCGCCAGACAGTAGCTAATCTAAAGCAGTGAAGTTTTAGCTGAAGGACCAGCACATGTCTGCAAACACCCAACCGGCCACAAGCCAATTTCCAAAGGCGTCAGGTAACGTAGAGGCGTTTCTGAACCAGGTTGCAGCCCGCAACCCAAGCGAGCCAGAATTTCTTCAAGCTGTGCATGAGGTTGCCCAGGACGTACTGCCTTTTATTGCCGATAAACCCGAATACCGGGAAATGGGCATTCTAGAGCGTATGGCTGAACCCGATCGAGTGATCTCTTTTCGAGTCAGCTGGCAGGCAGACGATGGCAAAGTCCATGTTAATCGCGGCTATCGCATTCAAAACAACAACGCCATTGGCCCCTACAAAGGTGGCTTGCGTTTTCATCCTTCAGTAAACCAGGGCATCCTGAAGTTCCTGGCTTTTGAGCAAACGTTCAAGAACTCCCTCACAGGCTTGCCCATGGGCGGCGGTAAGGGAGGATCTGATTTTGACCCCAAAGGGAAATCCGAGGCGGAAGTCATGCGCTTTTGTCAGGCCTTTATGAGCGAGCTGGTCAAATACATTGGACCGGACAGTGACGTACCTGCCGGAGACATCGGTGTGGGCGGACGCGAAATTGGTTACCTGTTTGGCCAATACAAACGACTGACCACACAGTTTCAAGGTGTCTTAACGGGCAAGGGACCAAGCTATGGCGGCTCATTAATGCGTCCGGAAGCCACTGGCTACGGCACCGTCTACATGATGCAGAACCTGCTGCAACACCGCGGTGACAGCGTTGATGGGAAAACTTGCGTGGTATCTGGTTCGGGCAACGTGGCCACCTTCTGTGTTGACAAGCTTACCCAGCTGGGTGGCAACGTCGTAACCCTATCCGATTCAGGTGGGTTCATCCACGATCCGAACGGCATCGATGCGGAAAAACTAGCCTGGGTCATGGATTTGAAAAACAACCGACGCGGTCGAATAGAGGAATATGCTCAAGAATTTGGTGCTTCCTACCACGCAGGTCAGCGACCTTGGCAGATTCCATGTGATCTGGCGTTTCCATGCGCCACTCAAAACGAATTGAACGAAGTGGATGCGGCGGCGCTCGCGAAAAACAACTGCCAAGCGATCTCCGAAGGCGCCAACATGCCGACCACGCCTGGTGCGGTAAAAGTGCTGGATGAGGCCCAAGTTACCCTGGCCCCTGCAAAAGCAGCAAACGCGGGTGGTGTGGCTGTCTCAGGGCTGGAAATGAGTCAAAATTCCCTGCGTTACGCCTGGACCCACGACGAACTGGATCAAAAGCTACAGGGCATTATGGCTTCCATACACGAGCAGTGTCTGACGTATGGGGACGACAAAGACGGCGTAAACTACGCACGTGGCGCGAATATTGCTGGGTTTGTCAAAGTAGCGGATGCCATGGTCGCGCAGGGCGTCTGCTGACGCCGGCAAGGCTCAGTCGCCGATATTATCCAAGCCAGAAACAAATTTTCTGGCCATTGGAACCAACCGTAACAGGTTGACTGACGCAAGCCGCTGATCGATCAAAAGAATCTCTTCCCGCAGATGACGTCGCTGTTGGGCAAGCAAAGCAGCCTGTGCAGGATCATCCGGATCCAACGCAGCCAATCGATCAACTTCCGCCATAATTTCATCCACTCTGTCCAGACTTGCCTTCAGTGACGGCGCGGCTGCCGCTCGCGGCGTCAAACTGGCAACAAGATCTGCATATCGGCGACGGCCTGGATCTGCCTCTTCCAAGCAAATCACCGCAGCACTCAGCTTTTCTTTTTCGCTACAGGCTTTTCCATACAGATCTCTTGCCTGGCTTAAGACGTTAAACGTGCCAGAAACTTGTGGTACGACAAATTCAGCGGATTCAGAAATGGTTGTGGGACCGCGTAATTCAATCGACGGCGGGTCAGCCATCACCACGGACTCCGCCGGTGCGGCCGGCACCTGCGCAGGTGTTTGGGCCGGCTCTTTTGCAGGTTCTGGGGCTGGCTCTGGGGCCTGGCTATCCGCCCGTGCAACACGCGGCGTGGGCAACGCTTTCTGATCGGGTGGTTGTAAACGCACTTGCAGTGAGGGTTTCTCAATGACGCTCGGCGAAGCGCGTTCCTGCCATCGCACCGACATGACCACAATGACATGGGCCGCCAGGCTGACCAACAGCAGTAAAAGCAATACTCGATGTCCTGAACGCGCCAAACAATTTCTCCCAGCGAGCCGGACAAAATAACCACGGCCAAGCGGAAGCACCAATTACATTGTGTATCAGTTTGCAACAGCAAAATGAGCAACTATTGCGGCGGAACAAAGAGGTTTGGCCAGGTTAAGGGCCTCAGGTTTTCCCGCATCAAAGAAAGGGACGCGCCAACGGATCGCCGATAAACAACCCCTGTCCAGGCATTCGAACACTGGCCCAATAGGCTTCCAGCAGCGCCTCTCCATTAAGGTAACGTCGCACAACGATGTCTGGATCTGGGAATTTTCCAGGGAAGTTACAGGGTTCTCTGACGGTACCATAGCTGCCGGACGCCCCCGCTTCGATCCACGCCAAGGCTGACATTTGCTTGTTGCCATACAAATCACCGCCGTGCGAGGTCAGATGATCCGCAATTGCACCCGGCAAAAAATCTACCCGGTCTAGATTAGGCACCGAGGTCGCACCGGTAAAATAGAACATGACCCCATCCGCGCGACTGGGAAATCCCTGCAGTTTTCTGAGCACAACTTGTCCTGGGGGCTGTTGCACCAGGCGATTGAAACTCGCCGTCCGTCGATCTCGGTTCTTATCCCCAGACAGCACCAGCAGCGCATCGGCATCAACAGCCCGCAATGCTGACGGCTCCGTCGCATGCGGGGACTCTGCCCGAGGCAACAGAAGCCGACTGCGCTCGACCAACCGAATACTTGCGGCAACCTCCCCCGCGGTGAGTAAAATCGTACGCAATGACTCGCGTGTCGTCGCCTGAGTGCCTTTCGGGTCCAGGTACCAGGGGTTTTCAAGCGTTGTTTTGCAGCCCTGGGCACAAGCGCCTACATTGCCGGAAAACGCAAAAGCAGAGGTGATGGACATACACGCCACCCTGAATGGTTTGGCCCAAGCCAAGGCCACACCTGATGTGCCCGGAGGTAACTCGGCTTCCACACGGCGGTGCAGTGTACGAAACTCCTGCATGGTCAATGTGTCTTTGACCGGGGTCTCTACGTAAAGAACGTTTTTGGAGGGGACTTGATGGACTTGAGCGTACAGCTCCCCCACCCTAACACTGTCGGGATCTGCAGAGTTGATCACCAGCACCAGGTTCTTGGCCGATAGATCATTCTCGACGGGCGCGGCGTCACACCCCGCCATCGCCACAAGTAGACTCGCCGCAAGTACTCTCGCCACAAGTAGTCTCGCCCCAGGTAATGGGAACCACAAGAACGCGTTGAAAAACAAGGGCTGGGAACGACCGGCTGTCAGCATCCTCGAACTGTATAAGATGGACCGCGCAACCTGAAGCGGCGCTTACAGGTAAAATTTCCAATTCCCTCCTATGGCATCACTCCTTTATCATGCGCGACATCGTTTCCTGTAATGAATGACCAATGAATCAATCGAAACTACCTTCTAAGCTTGCCAGATCGATGCGCCTGCTCGCGTGTATCTGCGCCACTGTTTTCGTAACCGTGTTCGCCAAGACGGCTTATGCAGATAATCCTCGGGTCGTCATCAAAACCGACTACGGTAACATCGAGCTCGAACTGCTGGAAAAGCTGGCGCCCAAAACCGTGGCCAACTTTCTGCAACTGGTGGATGACGGCTTTTACAACGGCTTGGTTTTTCACCGTGTGATCGCCAATTTCATGATCCAGGGTGGTGGTTACACACCGGACCTCACCTACAAACCCGGCGACGGTAACGTCCCCAACGAGTCCTCAAATGGCTTACGTAACACGCGGGGCACCGTCGCCATGGCCAGGTTGAGCGACCCCGACAGCGCTGACACCCAATTTTTCATTAACGTTAAAGACAACACCCATCTGGATGCTCAGGCTGGTAAACCCGGATACGCGGTTTTCGGCCGTGTGATTGGAGGTATGGAAACCGTCGATCAGATCGAACTGGTCAACACCCATTTAAAACGCGGCATGGTTGCCGTGCCAGAAGATCCCATAATCATCTCGATTATTGAACGCGTAAACTAGTGAACCCGGACCAGCACCGGGGTTAGAATGCGCCGCTTTTTTTAAGATAACGATACAACAATGCCAAAAATTATAACTGCAGTCGCGAGCGCCTTATTGCTCGCCGTTCTCGTCACCGAGCTTTTTACTCGATTTTTCCCCAACAACTATTGGGCCTTTTTTCTGGTCTTAACAGCCGCGTTATTGATCAACGGTCTGATCAACACCCGCGTCGCCGTGCGCAATCAGAGCACCGAGTCTGGCTCATCCAACCCACGGAAAGACAACTCACGGCAACAGGATCGGCGCAAAAAATCTGGTGGCCGCAACGACGGCCGAGGGGACAATTCAGGACAAAAAAATCGCCAGACCAACCAGGAACGCGGGCGAAACAGGAACAAGAACAGGGATCGGTCCCAAGACAAAGGGCAGGACAAAGGGCGCACCAGAAATGACGATCGTGCAGAGCGTAAGCAAACACAGTCCACAAACCCTCCGTCTAACCCTCCTTCCGGCCCGGTGGAAGAAGGTGAAGTTAAGTGGTTCAACCGCTCCAAAGGTTATGGATTTATTATTCGCGGGAATGGCGAAGAGATTTTTGTCCATCAGCGCTCGATCCAATCTGACGGTCGCGACCGCGCGGCGCTGAGAGATGGACAGCGGGTCAGCTTTGTGGTGAGCGCACAGGAAAAAGGTGACCAGGCCGAAAACGTCAAAGCTCTGGATTGAGATGTGAGTTAAGTATGAACATCAAATCAATTCTGGCCGCACGCATTGAAGCCACCTTTGCCAAACTGGGTCTTGAAGGTGCAGCGCTCATTCAAGCCGCTGGTCGTCCTGAATACGGGGATTACCAGTCTAACGGCATCATGGCCGCAGCCAAACGCGCCGGCAAAAAACCACGTGAGGTTGCCGCCGACGTCGTGGCTAACCTGGACCTGGCCGATATCGCCGAACCCATAGAGATTGCGGGGCCTGGGTTTTTAAACATCACCCTGCTTCCCGAGTTTGTCAGCCAGGCGATGGCTGGACAGGTCTCAACAACCCCTGACCCACAAACCGTGGTGGTGGACTATTCGGCACCCAATCTAGCAAAAGAAATGCATGTGGGGCATCTGCGCACCACAATTATTGGCGATTGTATGGCAAGGGTTCTGGAGGCCCAGGGCAACCGCGTCATCCGCCAGAATCATGTCGGCGACTGGGGCACCCAGTTTGGCATGTTGTTGACCTACCTGGCCGATACCGGTGAAGACTCCGATGAGCTGGCCAATCTGGAGGACTTCTATCGTGCCGCAAAACAACGCTTTGATGAAGATGTGGATTTTCAAGATCGATCTCGGCACGCGGTGGTCGGGCTGCAATCTGGCGATCCCCAGGCCCTGGCCCAATGGCAGCGCTTTATCAAGATTTCCATGCATCACTGTCAGGAGATTTATGATCGCCTGGATGTGACTCTGAGACCCGAAGACACTCAGGGTGAATCGAGCTACAACGACGATTTGGTACCCGTCATTAACGACCTCCGGGCCAAAGGTCTGCTGCAGGAATCAGAAGGGGCCCAGTGTGTTTTTCTGGATGAGTTCAAAACAAAAAAAGGAGAGGTGTTGCCGGTCATCGTCCAGAAAGCGGATGGTGGCTTTTTGTACGCCACCACCGACCTGGCCGCAATCAGGTACCGCACCCGAACGCTGAACGCCGACCGCGTCCTGTACTTTGTTGATGCGCGCCAGGCTCTGCACTTCAAACAAATTTTTGCCGTGAGTGAGGCGGCAGACTTCAACAGCAACGGCGCATCACTGGAACATATGCCGTTTGGTACCATGTTAGGCAAGGACAACAAGCCCTTCAAAACCAGAGCGGGTGGTTTGGTCAAGCTGTCCGATCTACTGGATGAAGCAGAGCTTCGAGCTGAAAAGCTACTGACCCAGAACAATCCCGATTTATCGGAAGACGAGCTTCGTTCCCTGGCGACAATCATCGGCATTGGCTCAATAAAATATGCAGAGCTGTCAAAAAACCGCACCAGCGACTACGTTTTTGATTGGGATCAGATGATCACGTTTGAAGGCAATACCGCACCCTACATGCAGTATGCCTATGCTCGCATCCAGAGTATTTTTCGCCGTGGCGAGATCGATGTGGCCAGTTTAGCAAGCCACCCTGTGCCGGTTGAGCCTCAGGAGCGTCGCCTGGCGGTGGCTATTGCAGGGTTTTCTGATGTGGTAGAACAGGTTGCCGCAGAGGGCTACCCCCACTATCTGTGTGGACATTTGTACGACATCGCCACTCGATTCACGCAGTTTTATGATGCCTGCCCGATACTGCCAAGCGAGGGGGAGGTGCGACATCGGCGATTGAGTCTGGCGCACAATACAGCCTTAACCTTGAAGGCCGGGATGGATCTCCTGGGTATTGGTGTGGTCGATCGAATGTAGTGACAAACGATCGACCACTGATGGATCACGCAGGGTTCGCTAGAGCACCCGGTGTCGTATAAGATTTCAGGGTGTCGGCAAATTCTCGCACGGCCTGCATACCTGATTGCTCGGCAGCGTTACACCATTCTCGCAATTCATTGATCACCTCATCCACATTACCACCACGCTTGGCCCAGATGGCCTGAAGCTGATTGTGCATGTCATAGACAACTTTGATTTCGGCAAAGTTGTCTACCACGGCAGAAATACGATCGCGGCTCTTGGCGGTCAGCAGAGTTTCTTCTCGAACCAATACGCGTCGTGCTTTCTTCAGCATCTTGCGCGAAGCCGCATCGGCCCGATTATATTCCTGCTCCAGTACCGGCTTGACCACCTCATCTGCATAACGGGACATCACGCGGAAACGGTCGTTCAACAAAGCCCAGGCGGTGTCTTTATCGATTTGTTCTTTGTCGGGCACACGGGCCACCACTGGTCCGGTAGAGATCACCTTGGCCAGGCCAAAGAGCGAAAACAGTTTGATCCAGGCCCAGCCCATATCAAACTCGTACGGTTTTACCGACAGCTTGGCAGAGTTGGGATAGGTGTGGTGGTTGTTATGCAACTCTTCACCGCCGATGAGAATTCCCCAGGGCAGTATGTTTCGCGCGGCATCGGGGCATTCAAAATTTCGATAACCCCACCAGTGGCCGATGCCATTGATGACCCCAGCGGCAAACAGCGGGATCCAGATCATCTGGACCGCCCAAACGGTGATACCGATCACTCCTAACAAGGCAACGTTCAGCGTCAGCATGAGTACTATGCCCATGGCCGAAAAGCGCGTGTACAGATTCCGCTCGATCCAGTCGTCAGGACAACCTTTGCCATAACGGTCCAGGAGCGCCTGATCGCTGGAAGCTTCAGCATAAGCTTCAGCTCCACGCCAGAAAATCTCACCAATCCCTTTAACCACGGGGCTGTGCGGATCTTCTTCTGTCTCGCAGGCCACATGGTGTTTACGATGGATGGCTGTCCATTCACGGGTCACCATGCCCGTAGTCAACCAAAGCCAGAAACGGAAAAAGTGCTGTAAGCCTGGGTGAAGCTCCAGAGATCGATGTGCTGAGTATCGATGCAGATAAACGGTTACAGAAACGATGGTGACGTGTGTGAGCGCCAATGCAAACGCCACAACTTGCCATGCAGACAGGTCAAGTAATCCATGACGCAGCCAATCCAAAATTGTCACTATGGGGTACTCCTATGCGTGAGAGCGAATTGTAGGCGCTGAGGGATGTCCATTACCACTTTCCTTTGCCACTTTTTTCAGCTGTTTTATCTTGCGCATGACGATATTTTAAGTGTAGGGCAGCATCACCAAAACGGATGTGGCATGCTGCGCAAAGTACGAATGGATGATAGAAGATGTCCGATACGCTCGTAGACGTAGAGTGGCTTGCAGAACACAGGGAGCGCTGCGTGATCCTGGATTGTCGGGCAACTCTGGGACAAATCGGCCAAGGTAGGCAAGAATATTTACTAAATCACATCGAGGGGGCAATTTTTGCCGATCTTGATGCAGATTTAGCCGATCCTCCCGACCATCGCGGCCGCCACCCTCTCCCATCATTGGCGCGCTGGCAGGCCACACTGCAATCCTGGGGAATCACGAACCAGAGCCAGGTCGTGACCTACGACGATGCTGGTGGCGCTTTTGCCGCACGGGCATGGTGGATGATCAAATGGGCAGGCCATGCCAACGTGGCCGTATTGGACGGCGGCTGGGGTGCGTGGTGTGCCAATAATTTCGCTACGACGGCGCAGGTGCATGAACCTTCGCCTTCTTCGTTTACCCTGCACGCGCCCTTGGTTGAATTGGTTCAGGTCGATCAGGTGCACAAGAGCCTGACTGAAGAGGACTTTATGCTTATCGACGCCCGAGCCTACCCTAGATTTGCCGGCAAGGAAGAGCCTATCGACCCTGTGGCAGGTCACATTCCTGGTGCTCTGTGCAAGGTCTTTCAAGACAACCTGGACGAACACGGACGCTTTAAATCCGCAGAAGAATTAAGGTTGCGGTTTGCCGCGCAGCTTGCTTCCGACAAACCGGTGGTGTGCTACTGCGGTTCCGGCGTGACCGCCGCGCACAACGTATTGGCCATGCAGATCGCGGGTCTCAATGCCGGGATGTACGCGGACTCCTGGAGCGGATGGATCACCAATCCCAATCGTCCCGTAGCGATCGACTAGCGCGACATGTTGCTCGAGCCAGCCAGGATTGAGTGGCGCCAGGGTCACCCTTACGCCACAGAGTATGCTGATCATTACTTTACCGATCATCAGGACGACGGGGGTATTGAGGAGGTCCAAGCTTTCTTCTTACGCCCACTGCGCCTGGTGGAGCAAGCCAAAACCCGGTCCATTGTCACGGTAGGTGAACTTGGGTTTGGGACGGGGCTTAATTTTGCTGTCCTGGCCGAAGATTTTCTGTCCGGTACCGATGCCACGCTGCAATTCGTGAGCTTTGAAGCCCATCCGCTAAGTTTTGCCGATTGGCAACAATGTGCGCTGCTGCGACCAAAGTTGCAGATCAGCCAACAGCTGGGTACTCATCCTTTACCGCTGCTCGCTGGTTGGCATCACCGGGTCTACGCCAATGGAAGGATTCGCTTGTCTGTGTTTCACGGTGATGCGGCCGCGGGCCTGGCAGAATGGAACCAGACAGCGTCCGCAGGGATAGACGCATGGCTTCTCGACGGATTTGCCCCCGACCGAAACGCGGGGATGTGGAGAGCCGAGCTGCTCCGTGCCATGTCCCAGGCGGCAAGCCCAACGTGCCGCGTAGCCACGTTCACCGCCGCAGGAGACGTACGAAGGGGGTTACAGCAGGCCGGCTTCCTTCCCCTGAAAGAACCACGACTGCCTTACAAACGCGAAGCACTGGTGGCGCAACTCAGCCCAGACCATCAAAATCCCCGACGGCCCAGCACAGCGCCGCCACAAGTGACGGTTGTCGGAGCCGGGATTATGGGTTGCAGCATGGCCCGTCAAATGGCCGATTTGGGTAGTCAGGTTCTGCTGTACGACCCGAGCGGCATTGCCCAGATCCGCAGTGAAAGCGGCGCTTCAAAGGTACGACAGGCGGTGGTTCATCCTCGCTTATTGGCGGAAAAATCGGCCACAGCAGCCTTGAGAGCACACGCATTTCATCACGCCACAGCGGCACTGGCACAACATCCAGCGTTCAATCGAACCGGTGTGCTGCAGCTACAGGGACCTAATCTTGATGGCAAACGCCTCCAGCGAATTGCCGCCGCCTTTCAGATCCATGATGCAGAGCAACACTGGTGGCTGAAACTTGTCGCTGCAGGGACAGATTCTCACGGTTTTACGCCTCAATCCGATACGCTTTGGTTTCCTACCGCAGGCACGCTGGATATCCCGAGCTATTGTCAGATCCAAACCGCACACGCCAACATTGAATGCATACCCGAGGCGCTGGACAAAATTCCACCTAACCCAACCATATTCTGCAATGGTGCATACCTGCGGCAGCTACCTGGTTTGGATTGGCTGGAGCTGTCCCAGATCCAAGGTCAACTGGATCATTACAAAGTAGCCAACACAAACTCGCTGCCTAGCGTGCCCATCGTGGGTAACGGGTACTACGTTCCGGAAATTGAGCAACAGCAATTTACCCTGGGCGCAAGCTACGAATACACGCCTTGGAATACAGACGAGGCCCAGCAACACAATCTGGATCAGAATCGGGCCTGGTTTGGTGACAATCTGCCGAGTTTACGCGACATCGCGCACTACACCCGCGGTACCCGGACCGTTTCCAGCGATCGTACGCCGGTGGCAGGACCGCTCAGTCACATTCCCGGATCCCAGGCCTGGGCCGCCACGGGCTTAGGTTCTATGGGCACAGTCATGGCACCTTATCTGGCAGCAATCATCAGCAACCAGCTGTGCGGATGGGCGGCACCGGCAACATCCGAGATCCTTGCAACACTCTCCCCCTATCGCTTCCAGGATCGCCAAGTCCGTCGCGGGCGCCGCCAGGGGGCACTCTTACCACCACCGGTCCTATAAACAACCTTGCGCCGGGACAGGCGTTAACTCTGCGTCGAACCATTCCTTGCTATATACTTGATTAATCAAGTATCATGCAATAATGACAAGCGAAATTGCCCCAGATACAGCACCTCATACCGAACAGACCGTGTTACAGATCTTAGACGCTGCTGCCCGATTGGAGCGCAACCTGGACAGCGTGCTGTCCAACGCGCGAGGCGTCAGTTTTAACGAATACCGGCTCTTGCGCACCCTGGCCTTAAGCTTCAGCGGCGATCTGCCGCGCATCGAATTAGCCAACAGCTTGGGAGTGACCGCCTCTGCGGTGACCCGAGCGCTGAAGCCCATGGAAAAACTGGGACTGATCAAAACGGTGAAGTCCGAGCGTGACGCACGACAGAACCGAGCTGCCATTACGACTTCGGGCCGCGCGCTGCTGGATGATGCTCAGAACGTTCTGCAAGACTATTTCAGCGGCCTGGCACTCAACGATCTGGGTCCGCAAGAAGTGGACACTTTGCGACACATCCTCTCACAGCTGAATATCTCCAGATGATTGCCGGTGAAGGGCATCGCCTGAATGAGGGCGCTTTAGCCCCTGTGGCAGATGAGGTGTCCATGCGTGCCGAACTCGTCGAAGGTGTCATACCTCGCGGATTAAATGGCACGTTGCTACGCAACGGCCCCAACCCGTTCAACGGCACGTTCGCGGGCAATGACATGTTGGATTGGTGGCCCGAGGCCGCCATGCTGCACAGCATCACCCTCAACCAGGGACGACCCGCACGATATACCAATCGCTGGATTCGTACTGTGGGTTGGGCAGATTACCACCAAAAAGAAGCCGCTCACCTGGTCGCATCCAACCCCAATGTGGCGGTCATCCAACATGCCGGCTCTATCCTGGCTCTGGCAGAAGGTGGTCCGCCTGTCTGCGTTACCGAGCAGGGAGCCACGTTGGGTTTGCCAACCACTCATCAAGCCATGCACAAGGGTGCCAGCGCCCATCCGAAAATCGATCCGGACACTCAGACGCTGATGAGCTTCAGGTCCAGCTGGGAAAACTTGTTTATTGACTACAGCGAGTTTTCACCAGAAGGGGATGAACAGGTACATCGGGAAATACCTTTGGATCAATATCCCGAGCATATCAATACCCCGCCCATGACCCACGATATGGCCATCACTGAACATCACAGCGTGCTGTTTGATCTGGCGGTGGGGTATGACTTCAGCATGCTGGAGCACGGCTTTCGCATCCCCATACAATGGCAACCGGATCGTGGTGCTCGTTTCTGCATCGTGCCCAGACCCGCACGCGAGGGCGAAAACCGGGTGCACTGGGTCGAGATTGAACCCTGCTTTATCCAGCATGTGATTAATGCATACGAACCCGATCACGGCAGGATTATTCTGGATGTTGTGCGTTACCCCTGGTTTTTGAAACTGGACAACCAGATGCAGATGACACGAAACCCGCTGGGTATTCCATGGCGCTACGAGATTGATCTGACCCACGGTCGGGTCAGCGAAACTGAATTAAGCGATCATTGCCTTGAGTTGCCTCGTATCAACGATCGCTATACAGGGAGAGCGTATCGATATTTCTACGCCGCCGCTCAGCCCAGTGATGTGGAAATGCGCGGCGTGGTGCGTTTCGATGTACGTACCGGCACCCTGGAGGAACACTTCATTCCCCCTGGCGATCAAAATAGTGAACCGATTTTTGTGCCACACCCTGATGGCCGGGAGGAAGATGATGGTTGGGTTTTGGTGTGCGTCTATCGGCGCAAGAGCCACACCAGCGAACTGTTAGTGCTGAACGCCCAGGATATCAGTGGCCCACCCATTGCCCGACTGACTCTAAATCGACGCATTCCAGCCGGCTTTCATGGCGCTTGGGTTGCGACACCTACATAGTCAGTTGCTGGTGCCCTCAATCACGCGCAAATTGATGACCCCTTCAATGCCGCAGATGGCATCCAGCAAACCTTGATCTGGAGCTTGTTCCAGATCGATCAGATTGTAGGCAACATCATCTCTACTCTTATTGATCAGATCGATCACGTTGATTTCGCGGTCTGCCAGGACCGAAGTCATTTGCCCCAACATCCCCGGGACGTTGCGATTGGTCACCGCAATGCGAAAACCCTCGGTCCGTTCCATGGCGATGGTAGGAAAGTTCACGGAATTACGGATGCTGCCAGTTTCCAGAAAGTCCATCAGCTGATCCGCGGCCATCACGGCGCAGTTTTCCTCGGCTTCAGCGGTGGACGCGCCAAGATGTGGCGTCAACATCACACGCTCATGATCGATCAATCCCGGTACTGGAAAATCAGCCACATACTTACCCACTTGACCATCTTCTAACGCTTGGGCCAGAGCCGCCTCGTCGACGATGGGCTGTCGAGCAAAATTCAACAAGACGCTACCCGGCTTAAAGGCGGCCAGAGCCTGTGCATCGATCATTCCTTCGGTGGCGGGTAATAAAGGTACGTGGAGCGTGACATAGTCGGCTTGGGTGAAGAGGCTGGGCAGGTTTTCCTTACGACCAACCTCAGCTGGCACACGCCAGGCCGCCTCCACGGACAGCGCAGGGTCGTAACCAATCACACGCATACCCAGGTCCAGAGCCGCCCTTGCGACCATAGACCCGATGGCGCCCAAGCCCACCACGCCTAACGTTTTGCCGACCAACTCTTTTCCTTTAAATCTTTTTTTCTCAGCTTCTACAAGTTTGTTCAGTTCTGCTTCGTCTGCGATCTCTGCAAGAGACCGCACATAGCTGATGCCGCCAAAGACATCCCGTGAAGCCAGCAGCAACGCGGTGATCACCAGCTCTTTAACCGAGTTAGCGTTCGCCCCAGGCGTATTGAACACCACGATGCCTCGGCTAGAACACTCCTCCACGGGCACATTGTTGGTGCCCGCACCAGCTCGCGCTATGGCTCGCAACTCATCATTAAGCTCATCCACACCCAACTTATGGCTGCGCAACAACATTGCATCTGGAGCCGAAACCTGGGCATCTACGATGTAATGATCGGCATTAAACCGCTCCAGGCCTACTGCGGCGATGGCGTTATACGTACGTACTTTGTGATTCATGCGAGAAAAGCCTATTTGATCCTGTGCTCACCTGTCCGGGAGCCAATTTAAATGAGGCGCGCAAGGTATGAGGCTGACGGAGTAAAGTCAAGATCGGCACCCCTGACTTTAGGTGTTTGCTCATGAAAAATTTGAGTGGCGATTGTGAATGGTCTTAATACCACGGAATGGTGCGCAGCCACCTCTGAAGGGGAAACAACCCAGGAAACCCAACAGGATGTCTAAGAGGCGAAACGCACAATTTCCTCACGTATTCGTGAAACTGAATCAGGATGGCGAAATTTTGCGAGGGCTGCGACAAAGCTGGCCTTGTTGGCATCCAGATTCTGCAAACCAGCCATCAGAGCCTCAGGGGTAAGCGCCTCTTCCTTACACACCACGCTGTAACCCTGTTGCTTGGAAAAAGCGGCGTTTTCAATCTGATCCCCTCGGGATGCCTTGGCGGACAACGGTACCAGCAAATTCAGTTTACCCAGGGCCAGCAGTTCGAACAGCGCGTTTGCACCCGCACGGGAAATCACAATATCTGCTGCAGCGAGGATATCTCCCCACCCCTGAGCAACATACTCGACCTGCTGATAGTTGTCTGCTGTTGTATCCAGGATTTTGCCCGCGCCACAGACATGAAAGACAAAAAAGTCCTGGGTCAGCTGGGATAGGGTCTGGCGCACCACCTGATTCAAAAAATCTGCGCCCAGCGAGCCTCCCGTTACGACAAGGAGTTTCTGGTCTGCATCCAAACCCAGTTGCTGCCGACCGAGTTTCGCATCGCCATCCAGTAAGACATCACGAATCGGCGTTCCAGTATGCACTACCCGCACACCGCGTTTTTCCACCTTGGTGGCCTCAAATGAGGTACACAGACATCGAATAAATGGCAGTACCAGGCGGTTTGCCAAACCCGGCGTCAGATCACTTTCATGTGCCACCACAGGAATCCTCAGCAACCAGGCGCTAAGCGCTACGGGAAAAGACACAAAACCACCTTTTGAAAAAACCACCTGCGGGCGATCGGTGATCAACAGCACCAGAGATTGCAGCACGCCCAGCGCTATGCGAAACAGATCCGTCAAATTTTTCCAGGACCAGTAACGTCGCAGCTTCCCAGCAGCGATCCCCTTAAATCTGACCGGCAGGTCCTTGATCAGTTCCTGCTCTAATCCCGAGGTTGTCCCGATAAAAGTAATTCGCCAGTCATCATCGACAAGCGCCTGTATCACCGGTACTGCGGGAATAACATGGCCCGCCGAACCGCCACCCACGACAACAAGATGGGGCACGTTCAGTATCCCAGGACCTGTTTTAGAAGCGGGATGGTGACCACCTGCTTACGCGCCAACGTGGCTCGATCCAGCACATCAAGATCGGTCAGGAGGGTACCTGTATCTCGCGGCGCTCGGGCAAGCCAGTAGTCCAGCACAGCCTGGTTGATGTGATAGCCGCGACGTTTTGCCCGGTTCCGCAGCAGCTGGGCTTTTTCGACATCGTTTAATGGGACCACAGAGAAGTGCATCAGACTGCGCATTCGCGAGTTCAGGTCAGCCAGGCTGAAGTTGAGACTGTGTGCAGAGACCGTGTGACTGGCGACAAACAGACTCCGATTCGCCAGCGCACTTTGATACGCCGCCAGCAGCAACCCTTCTGCTTCCCGCTGATCCACCAACCGTTCTATATCATCAATACATACGGCAAGAGACCACTCGACCGCGTAGGCCAGACTTTCCAAGGCACGTGCCGGGTTGTGCGCGCAATCGACAAACACCGCTTTGTGTCCGCGATCCTGCAACGCTTGCGCGCAGCCTCGCAACAGATGAGTACGCCCGCTTTTCTCAGGTCCGGTGATCCACAAACCAAGGAAGTCCGAAGCTGGTTTAGACAGTATGCCGAGCAGCTCTGCGTTTCCGCCCACGACAAAATTGTCCAGCCGTTGCTCTAACGGTCGGTCAATCGCCAATGGGACTTGGTAAGGTGGTTTCATTTTCCTCGACTTCTTTTTGTCACCCGCTTTCTTATCGCCTACTTTCTTATCGCCTACTTTAGCTTTTTGGTCGCATGGATTTAGGACCGTGCTTATAGGTTTTGCGTTGTTTGCCTTGACGGTAAGCTTTTGAACCCCAGCTCACCACATAGTCGATTCCAGAACTGACACCCAGGACCGCTAGAATATAAAAACAGTAGGGATCAACTAACCGCCCGGCCAGGGAAGACAAAAACTCTACGTTGAGCAAGCTTGCCATAAGCAGCAACAGGGCGATGATCTGCATGGCCGTATTGGCTTTGCTGACAAAGGTTGGCGCAATCTCTACCTCCTCGTACAACAGCTTGTAGACACCCGCCCCGGCCACAATCACAAAGTCGCGAATCAGCACGATGATCGCCACCCACAAAGGAATCAACTCCTGGAAAGTAAATACCACAAACATCACTGCTACCAGAAGCTTATCCGCTAACGGATCCAGAGCAGCACCCAGCTTGCTCATCCAGTTAAATCGACGGGCCAACGCGCCATCAAGCGCATCCGAGATTCCGGCAATTGCCATTAAGATGAACGCGTCGGTATAGCGCTGCTGCCACAAGAGCCAACCCGTGGGCACCACCAGGAGAATGCGTAGGATTGTGATGATGTTGGGGATGTGTGCGGCTTTCATCTGAAAATCTGCTTCAACCCTGCCAAACCAACACCAGTTCACTGTCGACCGCCCCAAGGTCGCGTCCACTGGCGGCTAATCGCGCCTGGCGGGTCAATAAGAATTCCAACTGCTCAGATCGGGCCTGGCTGTTCAGCCCCAGGACCAGACGTTCACCCTGCATGTTCTGCAGTTCTACACCCCGCAAAAAGGTAAGCTCGCCAAGATACGCCATCAGATCAGCATAATCTGCCATGGTTTTTACGTTTTCGATGGTCACCGAGGTTTGTCGCGCCCCCCGGGGCAACACCGCATAGCCGTCGATCAGGTGTGCGGCAATGTCATTGATACCGGCGCTGGCTACATCGGTGAGACCTTCCCCACTAAACTGGAGTACATCAGGTAACTCCTGATTCCATATCTCCCAGTGACCGCTCAGCGACGCATTCCCAAATTGATCGACTACATTAAACCGACCGACAACGATCACACCGGGTTCATAACGCCTGCTGGCCCGTTCGATGCTGGAAGATGCACGCCCCCAGATGTCGGCGGCAGAAATTTCCAAGGCATCCTGCAAATCCATGACCGGAAACTGCACAGACAAGCCACGAACCTGGGCATTGGCCTTCAATTGGGCCATCAACTCGTGGCTGTCGGTATCCGTCAGCAACGTCCTGACCCCCTCCTGCTGCAGAACAACCCAAAACAGGATGCTGGGGCGCTCTTCCCACCACACCGGCAACTGGGCCGCTTCCAGCAGATCCAGGATAGATTCTCGTTGGAACGTCACCCGAACCATATTGCTGGCACCTCGGTCCTGGGCTGCCACGTAGTCAAAGGCGTTGTAGTAACTTTCAGGGTTGCTGATCGCGCTCACAACCGCGGGATTTCTGGGTACCGAGAGCAGGCCTGTGAGGCGCGTCAGCACTTGCAGTAAGCCTTGTCCAGCCGCTTCTTTACGATCGCCCGCAGACTGACCGGCCACGGGCACCTCGGCCGTGAAGAGCCAGGCGTTATCCGCCATGGCCATAGGGACCGTTGAAGAGCTCAGCAGCGCTAACGCGACCAGCCTCAAGAGAATAATTTTTGAAGTTGCGAGTATCGAGTTCACCTGGTCAGTCAGTCTGGTTTCTGGACAGGCCGCAGTTTAACCAAAAAACGCAAACAAGCGAAAAATCCAATTCCATAGATTCACCGAATGGGATGCGTCACCGTATGCAGTTTGAAAAATGCTACACTGCGCGCTTTATCAACACGTTACCCGGAGACCTGCCAGATTGAACGAAGATGCGCCGAACAGCAGCTTGGAACAGGCCTCTGATGCCGGTCTGACTTATAAAGACGCCGGCGTTGACATCGAGGCCGGGGCAGAGCTTGTGCAGCGCATTTCTGCCGCCTGTAAGCAGACCCATCGGTCAGAGATGTTAGGCGGACTGGGTGGATTTGCAGCCATGACCGCCATTCCAGGCGGCTATCAGGAGCCCATTCTGGTAAGCGGTACCGACGGGGTTGGCACTAAATTGAAGCTGGCCATCGACAGCGGTCGTCACGGCGGTGTGGGACAGGATCTTGTGGCGATGTGCGCCAATGACGTGCTGGTGACGGGCGCAGAGCCTTTTCTTTTTTTGGACTATTACGCAACTGGCGGACTGGATGGTGATGTTGCGGCGGAAGTGATCACAGGGATCGCAAAAGGTTGTGAATTGGCGGGCTGTTCACTGGCCGGTGGCGAAACCGCCGAAATGCCCGGGTTTTATGCCAAAGGGGAGTATGACCTTGCCGGGTTTTGTGTGGGCGTGGTTGAAAAATCGAATATTATCGACGGCAGTCGTGTCGCCGTGGATGATGTGGTCATTGGATTAGCAAGTTCGGGTCCCCACAGCAATGGGTATTCGCTCATCCGAAAGGTGCTGGAGACTCAGGGCATGTCACCGAACGAAGACCTGCTGGATGAGCTGCTGGCGCCCACCCGAATCTATGTAAAACCTGTACTGGAAGTGATCCGCACCGCCCACCCGGATCAGGTCCATGCCATGGTCCACATTACTGGAGGCGGTTTTTTTGAAAACATCCCCCGTGTCCTGAACAACAAAGACCACGGTGTGCTTGTGGATCTGGACAGCTGGCAGTGGCCTGACGTGTTCGCTTGGATGCAACAGGCGGGCAAAATTGCGCAAACGGAAATGCTCACCACCTTTAACTGCGGTGTCGGTTTTATGATGGTGGTTAATACCAACGAGGCCGCCGCTATCTGTAAGACGCTCAATGCTGCGGGCGAGACCGCCAGCATCATTGGCAGCATCGTACCTGCGGACACCCAGGCGCCGGCTGGCTCAATTGTGGTCACCCATTAAGGCATCATGTTGCTCAGGGTTTGGGTAAGGTGACTCCTCGCTGGCCCTGATACTTTCCGCCACGGTCTTTGTAACTGACCAGACAGCGTTCATCGGATTGAAAAAACAGCATTTGTGCCACGCCTTCGTTGGCATAAATTTTTGCGGGTAAGGTAGTGGTGTTGGAAAATTCCAGAGTAACGTGCCCTTCCCATTCGGGCTCCAAAGGCGTGACGTTCACAATAATCCCACAGCGTGCATAGGTGGATTTACCAAGACAAATCGTCAGGACATCTTCCGGTATGCGGAAGTACTCAACGGTACTGGCCAGCGCAAAAGAGTTTGGCGGAATAATGCAGGCGTCTCCTTCAACATCTACAAAGCTCTGCTCGTCAAATGCTTTTGGATCCACAGTAGCGGAGTGGATGTTGGTAAAGACTTTGAACTGGGACCCACAGCGAACATCATAGCCGTAGCTGGATGTGCCATAAGAAATCACCCGTTCGCCTTCATTCCCGCGTACCTGCTGGGCCTCGAAGGGTTCGATCATGCCTTGTCTGGCCTGCTCGATAATCCAACGATCTGATTTGATTGTCATTGTTGTCTCCTGAAAATACGCCGGTTCAGTCATCCACCATGGAGATCACCGGTCCACTGGACGCTACAACATCACCCTGCCACAAACGAGCAGCGATATGACGTGCAGCTTCACGATAGATCTGGCTGATGGCTGAGTCAGGATCTGCTTTCACGCTGGGTGTGCCACCATCCGCCTGTTCTCTGATATCCATGCTCAGGGGCAACTGTCCAACCAGAGGAACACCCTGCTGGTCTGCAATTTCCTGCCCTCCCCCACTGCCAAACAAATGGCTGACATGACCACACTCCGGGCATTGATGCATGCTCATGTTTTCAATAATACCTAACACGGGTATATCCACTTTTTTAAACATCTCGATACCTTTGGATGCATCGAGCAGCGCAATATCCTGGGGCGTGGTGACAATGACGGCACCAGCGACCGGCACTTTTTGAGACAACGTGAGTTGGATATCTCCGGTACCCGGTGGCATATCTACAATCAGGTAATCCAAATCTTCCCAGTTTGTCTGGGTCAAGATCTGTTGCAGAGCACCGGATGCCATCGGACCACGCCAGACCATGGGTGTATTTTCATCGACCATAAAACTCATCGACATGGCCTTCAGCCCGTGGGCTCGAATGGGTTCAAAATGTTTGCCATCTTTAATGTTTGGCCGTCGCCCCTCTTCGACGCCCAACATCATGCCTTGGCTTGGCCCATATATATCCGCATCCAATAATCCGACTTTGGCACCCTCAGCGTCCAGCGCCAGGGCCAGGTTAACCGCCGTTGTAGATTTACCAACCCCGCCCTTGCCCGAGGCTACCGCGATGATGTGTTTTACGTGCTGAAATCCACGACCCGCAGGTGGGCTGAAACGCAATTCCAATTCCAAATCACTCACCCCCAGGTACTCACCCAGGGCAGCCGCAATGGCATCGTGCGCGCCCTGAGCGGGATATCCCAGGGTCACAGACACACGATTACTCGACGATAGCACCCGCGCTCCCAGGTCTGCCCAGCTGCGATTGAGATACGGGTCTTTAAATTCTTCCAGCTTCATACGTGTGCTTCTCGCCCACTGATCACCGACGGCCGGCTAGTATACGGCTTTGAATCGTGTAGAAAAGCTCATCTGTTTTTTTCGCAAACCGCGCATGTTGCAAGACCGCTCCTGCCCTGCGCCTTTCCCTCCGAAGGGCTTGTCGTGCTGGTAAATGTGCTTTGTGAAGATTACGACTCAAGGTACTATACCCGCCCTTTTTTCAAGAGCTTGCGAATCTTCCCATGGCACGTCGAATCTTAGTTACCAGCGCGCTGCCCAATGCTAATGGTCCTATTCACTTAGGCCATATGTTGGAGCACATACAAACGGACATTTGGGTTCGTTTTCAGCGCATGCGAGGCAACGAAGTTCACTACGTTTGTGCAGACGATACTCACGGCACGGCCACCATGATTCGAGCGGAAGAGGTGGGTACCACACCCGAAGAGCTAATCGAGGAGATGCGAGAGCGTCATCTGGCGGATTTTCGTGGGTTTGAGATTTCTTACGACAATTACTACACGACACACTCAGAAGAGAATCGACACTTCTCAGAATTGATATTTAATCGACTGTCGGAACGCGGTTTGATATTCACCCGAGAAGTTGAGCAGCTCTACGATCCGGAGAAGGCATTGTTCCTCGCCGATCGTTATGTGGTTGGCCAGTGCCCTCGCTGCAACGCGCCAGACCAGTACGGTGACAACTGCGAAAAGTGTGGCGCTACCTATGAAGCTACTGAGCTGAAAGCACCAAAATCCGTTTATTCGGGGACCACTCCGATATTGAAGGCATCCGAACATTATTTCTTCGACCTGCCCCAATACACGGAGTTTCTCAAAGAGTGGACTCGGTCCGGAACCATACAACCCGAGGTTGCTAACAAGCTGTCCGAATGGTTGGAGGATGGCTTGCGCGCCTGGGATATCTCCCGCGACGCGCCCTACTTTGGTTTTCTGATTCCCGGCACAACAGACAAATACTTTTATGTCTGGATGGATGCTCCAATTGGTTACATGGCCAGTTTCAAAAACCTGTGCGATAAGGGCAACGAAATCGCGTTTGATGACTTCTGGGCACCCGACAGCAGCTGTGAGCTGCACCATTTTATCGGCAAAGACATCATCAATTTTCATGCGCTGTTCTGGCCGGCACAGCTGGATGCTGCAAATTTCCGCAAGCCTACCCGCATCCACACCCATGGTTTTATCACTGTAGACGGCACCAAGATGTCCAAGTCTCGCGGTACTTTTATCATGGCAGAGGATTATCTGAAGTTCCTGAATCCCGAGTACCTGCGCTATTACTACGCTGCCAAGCTGAACGGCACCACGGACGACATCGATATCAACCTGGAAGATTTTGTACAACGGGTCAACTCCGATCTCGTTGGTAAAGTGATTAACATCGCCAGTCGATGTGCGGGCTTTTTGACCAAACAGTTTGACGGTGGGATGCATGCGGACATCCACGACAATGAGCTGTTACAGGAATTCAGCGGGGCCGCAGAGCAAATTGCCGCTTTTTATGAGGCGGATGATTCCAGTAAGGCGATCAGGGAAATTACTCGCCTTGCGGATCTGGCTAATCAATACATTGCCCAACATGAGCCGTGGAATCTGGTTAAAGACCCCAACCAGCGCGACATGGTCCAGCTGGTTTGCAGCCAGGCCATCAACCTGTTTCGAATTCTGGCTATCTATCTGAAACCGATCCTGCCCGAGATGGCAGAAAAAGCTGAAGCCTTCCTGCAGGTTCCGCCATTGCAATGGTCAGATGTGAGCCAGCCGCTGCAGGGGCATACCATCGCAAAATTTAAAGCCATGCTGCAGCGCATGGAGTCCAAGGTGGTCGATAAGCTGGTGGAAGCCAGCCGTGAGGGCAACCAGAACAGTAGCTCAATCCCTAATGACGATGTCGAGCAGGCACCGCAGCCTGACAAGCACATTCAGATCGACGACTTTCTCAAAGTTGAACTGAGGGTTGCCAAGATTGTCGCCGCAAATCACGTGGATGGCGCTGACAAGCTTCTGCAACTCACCCTGGATGTGGGTGACCATCAACGTCAGGTTTTTTCCGGTATCAAAGAGGCTTACCAACCCGAGGAGCTGGTTGGACGTTTAACCATCGTGGTTGCCAATCTGGCGCCCAGAAAAATGAAGTTTGGCGTCTCTGAGGGCATGGTCCTCGCCGCGGGACCGGGCGGGCAGGATATCTTTCTATTGAGCGCCGACAGCGGTGCTGAGCCAGGCATGCAGGTCACCTGAGAGCACGGGCTGCATCGATCGCTGAAGCAGCGTGGTTAACGCAAATCCACCAACTCAACTTCGCCCAGTGGAAAGTCAGCAGGCAGGAACTGCTGACCTACCTCAACAAAACGCGCCACGCCATCGGTTGCTAAGAATTGAGCAGAACCCGCATCGTCTCGCGTGCTCAGCTGGTCAATTTCAAGCAGGGTTCGATGTACAACCTTGGCTGTAGTGGTGGCAGAATCCACCAGCTGCACCGTTCTCCCGGCTTGGTGGAATAGTGTTGCAATGGCAGTTTTAAACACCGGAAAGTGAGTACACCCCAGTAGAACGGTATCCGGCGAGTTCGGACCGAGGTGGCCGCGCAGATCGTTGGCTAATATTGTGTCCACAAGGTTCTTGCTGCGTGAACTCATTTCCGCCAGCGTCACCCAGAGCGGACACGCGCGACCATAGATCGCAACCTGGGCACGCCCGCGTAACAACGCCCGCTGATAAGCCCCACCTTTGATGGTACTTTCGGTAGCTAAGACCAGAATGCCATTCGGTGAATTCAAAGCCGTTGCCGCCTGGGCCCCAGGATTAACAACGCCAATGACTGGCAAGTCCGGATAAGCCTCAATCAGCGCATTCAGCGCAAATGCTGAGGCTGTGTTACAGGCCACCACCAGGGCTTTTACGCCACGTTGCACCAACAATCCCGCGGCTTGCAAGGCATACGCCTTCACCGTAGCTGGACTTTTGGTGCCATAGGGGAGGCGAGCGGTGTCACCGAGGTACATAAACTGCTCGCTGGGCATGGCTTTGACCAGCTCCGCAAGAACGGTCAGTCCGCCAACGCCAGAGTCAAATACACCGATAGGAAGATCTTTTGCGGTCAGGGTTTTCTACTCACTTTAAAGTGAGCGCAGTGTATCCAGTCGGGGAAGCGCAAAGCAATCCGGACAAGGTCGTAAAACGGTTAGGAGGTAGCGGATCAGCCGCGCTTAAGCCAACCCAGCAGACTTTTCTTCGGCGCTTCCTGAGGCTCTACTTCGACCGTTGGCGCGATCGCTTCCAAAGGTTTGTTTTTGTTGCGCAAATCGCGAATCTTCTTTTCGATCAGAAGATCTTCTTTGCGTTTTTGTTTAAACGCCTGCTCCAGGTCCACACCACAACGCGCGCAGTGACTGGAGTCGAGTTGCATATGGCTGCAACGTGGGCATTCTATGTGAGCCGCGGTCAAATCGCGCAAGGTACGATCGGTGGCCGCGTTATCAATCTTATAGTCGGCTGCGCTCTCTTTGGGTGTAAGGTCTTTGATCCTGCATACAGCACCCAACTCGGCCAGCTTTGCCTGCCAAGCTTTTGCTTCACCGGCATCCAGCTGACTGCGAATGATCACCGTGCGACCACTGAACAGCTGCTTGGCTTTCTGATCATTCAATCCCAGTTCACGGGCAAGATTTTCCCTGACGCGGTCAACGTCAGTGGTGTCACTTACTTCTCCGTTAAATAGGACCTGAAAATTAGCCATGGCCTGCAGTCGCTCATCATTCAATTAATCCACAGGTTCTGCTTTTTAACAGGTCTGCAAAAACACCTGCTTCCAGAATCGTCCGCACGCCTGCGACGAGATCAGCTACCAGACTTCAGGAATAATCTCTTCCACGCTTGGCGCCAAGCCTTAACCGCAACGCATTCAGCTTGATAAAGCCGGTTGCATCGCGTTGATCGTAGGCACCCTGGTCGTCTTCAAAGGTGACCACATCAGCATCGTACAGGCTGTCTGATTGAGAACTACGTCCCACTACAGACACAGAACCTTTATAGAGACCTAGAATAACCTCGCCGTTCACAGGTTTCTGTGATTCATCAATCAAAGCTTGCATGACCTTTCTCTCAGGCGCCCACCAATAGCCGTTGTATATCATCTTGGCGTAGCGAGGCATCAACTCATCCTTCAGATGGCCCACTTCACGATCCAATGTAATGGACTCGATGGCCCGATGACCTTTCAGCAGAATTGTGCCTCCAGGGGTTTCGTAGCAACCTCTGGATTTCATACCAACAAAACGATTTTCCACGATATCACTGCGGCCAACACCGTGTTTACCACCTAACTCATTGAGACGTCTCAACATGGCGCCGGGCGTCAGCGTTTCGCCGTTCAGCGCCACCGGATCTCCGGCTTCGTAAGTCAGCACAATTTCTTCTGCTGTATCAGGTGCATCTTCTGGTGCCACGGTCCAGCGCCACATCCCTTCATCTGCCGGGTGATTAGGGTCCTCCAGACCACCCCCCTCATACGAGATGTGCAGGAGATTGGCATCCATCGAATAAGGTGACTTATCACCCCGCTTGTAATCCACGGGAATCTGATGTTTTTCACAAAAAGCCATCAACGCTTCACGACTATGCAGATCCCAGTCACGCCAGGGCGCGATGACTTGTATCCCTGGATCTAGCGCGTATGCACCCAGTTCAAAACGGACCTGGTCATTACCCTTCCCCGTAGCGCCATGCGCCACCGCTTGAGCTCCGGTTTCCCGAGCAATTTCTACCATTCGCTTGGTAATCAACGGCCTCGCAATACTGGTACCCAACAGGTATTCGCCTTCATAGACCGTGTTGGCGCGGAACATGGGAAAAACGTAGTTGGCGACAAAGTCTTCTGTGAGATCTTCAATAAAAATCTCTTTCACACCCATGGCATGAGCCTTTGCACGAGCAGGCTCAACTTCTTCACCCTGACCGATATCAGCGGTGAAGGTCACCACTTCGGCGTTATAAGTTTCCTGGAGCCATCGGCAGATGACCGATGTGTCGAGCCCACCTGAATAAGCCAGAACAATCTTCATATCTTTTCCACGTCTAGATTTGCGTCTTTTTCATTGTCATACACTTGATGCGGGCCTGGGCAGACCAATGCGGACAGCAGCCCATCAAATGCGGGAGCGCTATGCTATGCATGTAGCGCAAAAGATCAACTTCTTAAATGTTCAAGATTTTGACGTAAATCGGACCTGGTGCACGGTTTATGCGGGGGATTTTCGCCAAAATCCCGGCGTCAAAGCCTGATAATCGGCAGCACAGGGACTGAAAATGCGGACAACTGGTACAACAAAAACAAGATTGCGGCATATCGCAAACCGAATCACGATCATTGGTGCGTTGTGCAGCGCATCGGTGCTGATTTCCGCGCCGGCCAATGCCGCCGTGGATGGCAGCACCGGCAGTACATCTTCAGGCAGTGCTCAGGTGCAACTGGTGAAGGGAGATGGGGCACGTATCTCAGACCTGCAAGATTTCAATTTTGGCGCAGGATTGAGCGTACCGTTGAAACAGATCGACGACATCTGCATCTACTCCACAACAGGGTCTTACACGATTACCGCATCCAGCAACGGCAATGGATCCGGTGGTACTCAATTTCGCATGACCAGCGCGACATCTACTGAATTTGTACGCTACTTCGTAGAATACCGCGACGATACGTTCAGCCAGAATGGCGACGGCTTAACCCACAATGTTCCGTCCTCGGTTTACAACAACGCAGATACGGTCAGCGACAGCTGTTCAGGGGGCGTAAATTCTCGACTGATTCTGGAAATCCACGAGCCAACCTTCAACGCCGCAACACCAGACACCTATACCGATACCCTCACGTTGTTGGTACAGCCCATCTAGCCTATCCCCTGCTGAAGTCTTAGACGGAGTCGTCTTTTTCCAGGCGTACGGTGGTGCGTCGATTCTTGGCACGCCCGGTGATGTCTGCATTGTCCGCAACGGGATAACGTTCGCCGTGGTAGCGCATCACAATGCGTTCTTTGTTGACGCCTTTGGACACCAGATAGTCCATCACCGAACGAGCGCGACGTTTGGAAAGTGCGTGATTGGCGCGTTCCTGACCTGAGGCGTCCGCGTGTCCATCTACGTACAAACGTTTGATGCCGGTCTCGTGCTCAAGATATTGAGCGATGGCATCCAGATGACGTCGCCCATCATTGGAGAGCGCGTGTTCATTGGTTTCAAACATAACTCGCGTCCGAGAAAGCTGCTGCCAGGAGACCCGCACCATGGTGGCTGCACAACTCAGAAAGTCTTCCACCAACTCACCAAATCCAATACTGCTGAGCTGAATTTCCACCCCTTTTGATCGATCAAAACGACTGGATCCGGACATGGTCACAAGATCTCCGTCTTTTAATGCCCAGAACATACTTCTAGCCAAAGAACCATCCGCAATAAACCCGCCACCCGGAATATGCAGTACCTGGCCCAGCGGACTGCTCGGGGAGTTACTGTGCCAGGCCGGGGCTGTTTGATTGACCTTAACACCACTCGGTGCAAAGAGATCTTTGTTAGCCTGGAGCTCAAAGGAGACCGCGTGCGGTGCACTGGCAACAAAACGCGCAACGCCGTAATCCTGAATCGGACGGCTCATCTCACAGTGCCCTTCGTGCGAGGAAAAGTGCCAGCGTGCATCCCAGGAGGTACCAAACGTCATCCCTGCCGGTACAAGGCTGTCAGCCAGAACATCCGCAGACGCACCGGCACTGATGGTCACCAGCAAAAGGTGGAAAAAATTTTTGAATTGAAGACTCACAGCGTACTCATCGGCGAGCGCAGAAAAAACTTGAGGGTCCGTGCACCCTAAGCTTGCTCATGCTGGTCCCGACAAAATCCCGCCACACCTATGGTAAGGTGCCGATCAGATGATGAAGCACCAAAATCTAATGCGGGAACAAGAATAATCACATGGAATTTGCGGAGCGCTTTCGAGGCTACCTTCCGGTGGTTGTAGATTTGGAAACAGGCGGATTTGATAGAGATCGAAACCCCTTGCTGGAAATCGGTTGTACGTTTCTGAACTGGTCAGACGACACCCTGAGCCTTGAGGATTCTCATGCCTGGAACGTGGAACCGTTTTGCGGGAGCGAAGCAGATCCAGCCAGTCTAAAAATTACCGGAATCGATTTGGACGACCCCGAACGTAACGCCATGCCGGAAAAAGAAGCACTGCAGACGTTTTTTAAGCTTGTCCGCCAAAGGATGAAGCAGGCTGGTTGCAGACGGGCGGTATTGGTGGCCCACAATGCCGCCTTTGATCAAGGTTTTTTATTGAGTGCCAGTGAACGGAGCGGCATTAAACGATCACCCTTTCATCCATTTACCGCAATTGATACGGCTTCTCTAGCCGCAGTCGCTTACGGACACACAGTACTCAGCGAAGCCTGCCGTCGGGCGGGTATTGTATTTGAAAATGCCAGCGCGCACCGTGCCGCCTATGACGCTGAACAAACTGCGCGTCTGTTTTGCAAGATTGTAAACGCTTGGCCCTATGATGTGGCCTTCGATGGGCCGCATGCGGCGCCGTCGGATGCCGAGCAGGCTCAGGGGTTATCTGATCCCGACTAGCAGTGGCCCTCAGGCGTGCTTTGCGCTGGTCTCTTCCAACAACGTTTGCAGTTCGCCGCTTTCGAACATTTCGGTAACGATGTCGCACCCACCAACCAGCTCGCCTTCAACCCACAGCTGCGGGAATGTGGGCCATTGAGCATATTCTGGCAGGGTTGCTCGAATCTCCGGATTGCTCAAGATGTCCACATAGGCAAAGCGTTGGCCACAGCCCACCATACATTGCACGGTTTGGGCCGAAAAACCACACTGGGGCGCCTGGGGCGAGCCCTTCATATAGAGGATGATCGGATTTTCTTCGATCTGTTGCTTGATGGCCTCAACCACCGGGTTTTCATTTGCTGCGCTGTCAGACATAGCAGGATCTCACCAAAATTTTATGCATTGTAGCGCTTTTTTTACCAAATGCTTAGAGCATTCCGGTCTTAGCTCGTATTCAAAACGGCTTTTGTTAGTCCACCACCAAGCGCGCAAAGATGAATAGTGCAATTGCAAGCAGACCTTCTTAAGATCCCTGCATGAACGACAACAATGCCTTTACTCGTCTGATTGACCGCACCCATTCTTCCAGTACCAAGTGGGAGAAATTTGGTCCAGATGTGTTGCCTTTGTGGGTTGCCGATATGGATTTTCCCGTACCGCAGTCCATTATGAGCGCCTTACAAAAGCGCCTTGATCATCCAATATTGGGTTACACCGACCGGCCCGATTCGCTCAACGCGGCGTTCCTTGGCTGGCTTGAGTACCACTTCGACTGGGTGGTGCCGGAAGATTGGATCGTGTGGATTCCGGGGGTTGTACCCGGCATCAATCTAGCAGCCCAGACTATGCTTGCGGGCCAGGACTTAGTGATCCCCACGCCGGTGTACCATCCGTTTTTTGAGGTGGCTGAGTTTGCCAGGTTGGCCGAAAAGCGGGTCTCTTGCTCACTGAATCATGCAACAGGATTGAGCGAATTTGATTGGGACGCGATGCAGGCGGGGATCAACCCAAATGCACGCCCTAATGCTCTCCAGACCAAGGGGATGCTCGCTATCGCCAACCCACAAAATCCGACCGGACGGTGTTATAGCGCAACCGAGCTTGAAAACCTCGCAGACTACGTCCAGCGTAATAATCTACTTCTGGTCAGTGATGAAATTCACGCCAATATCATATTGGACACCCACTGCCGGCATATCCCCATCGCCAAAGCATTCCCCGACATCGCACCACAAACCATTACGCTGTTGGCCGCGACCAAAACCTACAATATTCCAGGCTTGAGCTGCGCTGCAGCTATTATTCCCAGCCCTCAGGTGAGAGAAGCGTTTCTGAACGCGCGCAAAGGTTTGATTCCAGGTATTGGTCCGCTTGGTTTTGTGGCATCAGAAGCAGCTTTTGCCGAGCGCAGCAGCTGGTTACCTGACTTGTTAGAACAGCTCAGGATGAACTATGGGTTGATCCAGCAGCAGCTTGGTTCTCGAGTCAGCAAATTGGAAGCAACCTATCTGGCATGGATCCGGATTGATGATGTACTTGAACATCGTGCAGCTGATGCTGTGGAGGCTTATTTTGCAGACCATGGCGTTGGCATCTCACCCGGTGAGCAGTTTGGAGACGACGCATTTATTCGAGTTAATTTTGGTTGCCCTCAACAGACTTTAGAAGAAGGTTTACGACGCTTGACCGCTGCACTAAAGTCCTAGTAATGTTTCGCCCTTGGCGGCGAACACAGTTGCGCTAACGACAGTGGCGCTAACGACGTGATCAAAGACGCGATCAAAGACAGACGCAATCAAAAGCGTTCATAACAGTGACGCAAACTAAGCAGGACACACACAGGCAGCATTTATGCTGCCTTTAATTTTTTTGGCCATGGATATTATCTCGAAAAAGTGGGGGGAACCGTGAATCATGTAATGAATACCTATGCTCGCTTACCCGTCGCTTTTGCACAGGGTGAAGGTTCGTACCTTATCGACACGAACGGCAAACGGTATCTTGATGGTTTAACGGGCCTGGCCGTTGTCGGCGTCGGTCATGCAAACCCACGCGTCGCTAAAGCACTGGCTGAACAAGCAGGCACCCTTACTCACACTTCAAATCTATACGAAATTCCGGCCCAGACGCGCTTGGCGGATCGCCTATGCGCAATCTCTGGCATGGACAATGCATTTTTCGGTAATTCCGGCGCAGAGGCCAACGAGGCCGCAATAAAACTTGCTCGTATTCGTGGCAACAATCTGGGCATTAAAAAGCCAGATGTGCTGGTGATGGATAACAGTTTTCATGGTCGTACCATGGCTACCCTCACCGCAACAGGTAACCGGAAAGTACATGCGGGCTTTGAACCTTTGTTGTCCGGATTTGTGAGAGCGCCCTACAACAACGTCGATGCGGTAAAACATGTAGCCGAAAACAACCCAGATGTAGTTGCCATCCTGGTTGAACCCGTACTGGGCGAAGGTGGTATTGCCATTCCGGACCCGGGTTATCTGGAAGCGCTCCGAGAAATCTGCAATGACAACAACTGGCTGTTGATGCTGGATGAGGTACAGACGGGCAATGCGCGAACCGGCAAATACTTTGCTTACCAACACGCTTCCATCATTCCCGATGTTGTTACCACCGCCAAAGGTCTGGGTAACGGGATGCCCATTGGGGTTTGCCTGGCTTCCGGCGAGGCAGCAGAGCTTTTTGCACCAGGCAATCACGGATCAACTTTTGGCGGCAACCCCCTGGCCTGTGCTGCCGCTCACGCGGTCATCGATGAAATCGAAGAGCGGAATCTAGCCAGCCGAGCCAGCGAGCTGGGTGAGCGTATTGTCTCTGCCTTCACAACCAATTTGGCCGGCAACAATAGGGTTAAGGAAGTGCGCGGACACGGTTTGATGCTGGCCATCGAGCTGAATGAAGACGCACCGGAACTGGTGAACGCTGGCCTGGACGCGGGCATTCTGCTCAACGTCACCCAAGGCAATATCATTCGCCTGCTGCCGCCCTTAACGTTGTCAGACGAAGAAGCCGACGAACTTGTCACCAAGGTAACTGGCCTGATACAGGGCTGACACAACCACACTTAAAGAAGGTATTACAATGGCTAAGCGGGATTTCCTGTCATTGCTTGATTTTTCTATTGAGGAACTTGAGTACCTGATCGATCGCGCCCGCACATTTCGTCTGATGCATGAACGCGGCGAGGTTTATCAACCCCTGATTGGGAAAACCGCGATTCTAATCCTGCAAATGAACAGCACCCGCACTCGGGTGGCCTTTGAGGCAGGACTAAATCAACTGGGTGGCCACTGTATTTTTCTAGGCACCAATGACAGCCAGTTGGGACGCGGCGAACCTATCGAAGATTTTGCTCGCGTAATTTCTCAAATGGTAGACATCGCCATGATTCGAGCGGCTTCACAAGCGGACATCGAGAAGCTGGCCCAATATGCCACCATCCCGGTGATTAACGCCATGAGCTCAACGTTGCACCCGTGTCAGCTTCTGGCGGATATTCAGGCATTTGAGGAACTGCGCGGATCCATACGCGGTAAGACAGTGGCTTTTGTTGGCGACGGCTACAACATGTGCCATTCCTATATCAATGCGGCTAAGCAGTGGGGATTTCATTTAAAAATCGCTTGCCCCGAGGGCTATTTACCCAACGCAGAAATGCTGAACAGCACCAACAATGCCGAAATGGTTGCAACGCCGGCAGAAGCGGTCGCAGCTGCTGATCTGGTTGTGACAGATGTGTGGTCCTCAATGGGTCACGAGGGTGAGGAAGGTAATCGCCGGGCTGTGTTTGAACCATACCAGATCAACGAAGCGCTTCTGGAAGGCGCCAGTCAGGACGTGTTGTTTATGCATTGCCTGCCAGCCCACCGTGGGGAAGAGGTGAGTGACACCCTGTTAGATGATCCACGCAGTGTGGTCTGGCATGAAGCCGGCAATCGCCTTCACACCCAGAAAGCACTGATGGAATTTCTGTTGATCGGGCGGGTTGAGGGCTAAGGCGCCATTTCCGCTAACAAGCCAGGCTTGGAAATTCTGAAGCCCTGAGCATAGTCAACGCCAATATCTTTAAGGCTGGTTAGGATCTTGTCGTTCTCGACATATTCGGCGATGGTTTTCTTACCCATGTAATGTCCAATCTCGTTGATGGATCGGACCACGGCAAAATCTGCCAGATTCTCTGCAATGTCTTTTACAAATACACCATCGATCTTCACATAGTCCACGGGTAGGTTGCGCAAGTACGAATAGGAGGACAAGCCCGTACCAAAATCATCCAACGAAAACTTACATCCGATAATGCGCATACGATTCATAAAATCCACCGCATTTTCCAAGTTTGCAATCGCTGCGGTTTCAGTGATTTCAAAGGTCACTTTGCCTGTGGGAGCCTGGGTCCGACTGAATTGTTCCAGAACAAAATCTGGAAAGGTGGTGTCATTCACCGAGTGTCCCGAAACGTTGATCGCAAATCCGCCAAACTCATCCAGAATACGTCGGTTGTCAGCCATCCATTGCAATACGTTGCGAATGACCCAGCGGTCGATGGTGGTCATTCTATTGTAGGTTTCAGCAGCGTTGATCAATTCGGTTGGCGCCACAACGTCACCCAATTCGTCAATCATGGTGAGTAATATCTCATAGTGCACATCATGCTGACTGGTTGTATCCGCTACCGGGGCAATTTTCTGGCAATTCAAAATCAGTCGATCTTCTTCCAGCGCCTGATCGAGTTGGGTAACCCATTCCATTGCACCATGGCGTTTTGCCATTCGCGTATCACCCAGCTCATATTCCTGCACTCTGTTACGGCCGGCATCCTTGGCAGAGAAGCAGGCTTCATCAGCAAACTGCATAGTCATATCAACACTTTCAGTGCTTTGATCGATGAAGACCAGCCCCATGCTGGCCGTCACCGAGTAGCTGCGACCTTCCCAATCAAATCGAATCCCGCGAATCGTTTCCAGCAGCTTATCTGCGGCTTCGCGAGCCTCGTGACTCTCGACGTTTTCGATCAACACCCCGTATTCATCACCACCCAGACGTGCCAGTCGGTCACCATCTGAAATCGCTCCTGCGAGGACACCGGACACCACTCTCAACAACTCATCTCCAGCTCTGTGACCGCTGGTGTTGTTGACTATCTTGAACTGATCAAGATCAAGATAAAGCAATGCGTGCTGGGAGGCATCTGATTTTGCGTCTTGCAGCGCCGATTCGACCACCCGTTCAAACTCTCGACGATTCATCAACTGCGTCAGGTCATCGTGACTGGCCTGGAAGGCAAGCTGGTTATGCATGTTTTCCAGCATGCGCTGAGAGGCACGTTCCATAAGCGGCAGATCATAGTCATCCAGCAGTGTGACGTTACCCTGATGTAATGCGTCGGCCATATCATTCAAAGAAAGCTCTTGGGACTTAACCCCTTTGCGGTTCACCAGAACAAAGCTTGCGGAATCATCCCCGACAAAAGCAACCGTCAGGATCAACGGTCGCCCTGCACGATCAGAGGTTGCCAGCCATTCACCAACCCCAATCCGACGCGCCCGCTCTACCGCTTGCGACCAGGTCTGCATGGCACCTTCGTCCTCAGTTTCTATCTGAGGATCAAGGTCTGGCAGCAGGTCTTTCAGATCCAGGACTTCTTCCACCTGTTCTGGCGCCACTGGGATAGTTGTGACCGGGGCTTTCTTGCCCGTTGTATCGCCTACGAGCGCTTCGGACAACCGCATAATAAGCGGAGTACGTTTGCTGGGATCAAAAGAGATGCTGTTCAGTCCATCAACCACTCGACGCAACAAAGCCTCCGGTTCAACCCAGGCCGGATCGTCGGAGTTAATCTGACGTGATAGCTGACCCTGTAACAAGCGGATCGTAGCTAGTTGATCACGCCACTCATAACTGTCCGAGCCGTGGCGCAAATAGGTATGCACCATGAGGTTGCGCCATCCAGGTGTTAAAAGATCGATCAGCAACTGCGGAACATCCTGACCACCGATCACATCCCGAATTTCATGCGCCACCATACGGCGAGCACGAGCAAGTTTCTGCTGACCTTCGCTAGCCCGCACCGTGCGCTCAACATTACCTCGATAGGTGCGCGATTGACGGTCGATCAATGGATGCAGCTCATCGACCACCTCAGAGAATACTTGTGGGTTCTGGTCATAATCTCGGATGACGCGCTGCAACAGCTCATCAACCCGGCGACCAACCTCACGATCAATACCTTCGCGAAGATCCTGACCGTTACCCAGCCGCGCTAGCTGGTTCAACATCTGCACCGCGCTGTGTGGATTATCAGGATCGCTGGTTAAGAAGTCTGGGTCAGCGGCAGCCAGTTTGTTCAGAGTAATTTCAAGTCGACGTAACCACTCCCGCACGCCTTCCGTGATCAATCGGTCATCGGTCAAAGAATCGACCAGACCTTCCATCATTTCCAGCGTGTCATAGTCTTCTTCTGTCAGCCCTTTACTTATGCCGTGTTGCGCTCGCAGCACTTCCAGCAGCCGCGGCTTAAGGCGAATGTCAGATAAGGAAGCATCCCCAAGCTCGGA
This sequence comes from Pseudomonadota bacterium, assembly GCA_039028095.1. Lineage (GTDB taxonomy): Bacteria > Pseudomonadota > Gammaproteobacteria > Pseudomonadales > Azotimanducaceae > UBA4421. The sequence continues at coordinate 135,539 of JBCCIU010000006.1, read as the reverse complement.
TTGAATGGTGCTCAATGCCGAGACAATTTCGTTAGGTCGAAAAATCTCATTTGGAGCGGCGTCCGGCGCCGCCAGATCAGCGCTTCGAGGCTTACCTTCCAGCTGAGCTTTCTGCCGGTTTACGTTCAGAATAGATCTGGCGGCGGCATATGCGGGACTACCTGAACCTCCGGAACGCACAAACGGATTATCATCCACCCGAGCTGGCCCAACCCCATCTGCAGCCATGGCCGCTTCACGCACGTTGTGATCCATATCCTGATAGACCGCTGGGGAAACCCGGATACCCGCCCGATTGCGTACGGTGTATTTGGGTAACAGACCTTCTCGCAGCTCTTCGATTGGACCAAACAACCCACTGTCATCAAACAGTTTTGCCATGGCACTGTAGAGATTGGGCAGAATCCCATGTAAGGCTTCTTCAAACAGCACAAATATTTCTTTGCGAATATCGTCACGCAGATTGAATACCTTCTGCGCATCATCAAAAGCCCAACATATGGCAGACGGACCGATGGGAATTGCGTCTTTATGGCTCCAGGGTTTGGCAATCTCACCCAGTTGAGCCCGCATATCCAGTAAGGGATCAGCAAACCGGTTTTCCGCTTTGGAAATCAGTTCTGCCACCAGCAGCCATTCCTCAAACATTGAGGTATCTACCAGCTCAAGTTTGGTGCTGTTGCCTGATTCCCGTTTACGGCGTCGCTCCAGTACGGCATCAAGGTCTGATACTTTCTCAACCTGTCCAACCAGTGCGGTGGTGAACGTTTCGGTGAAGGTGGTTGATTGTTTTTCAAAGGTATCAAGTGTTTCGAGGTACCGCGCTTCAACCGCATTTGTGCCGGCATCTCGCGCTCTGATCAACAGACTTTCACTGGTCGCTTTAACGAAGTTTGTCGCCAAGCGCCCGCTGGCCCGCTCCGCAACGGCGCGGACTCTAACCATCAGCCGTTGAGCAGCATCCTGAGCGATCCTGCCTGATCGTGAGGCAGGGGCACCCGCTGGGGAGGTTGTTGTTTGCACAGCCCCAGCTCGCCCAGGTCCGGCAGAAACGGGAGGGGTGGCTTCTGATTCCAGATGTTCAAGACCGGGCTCTGGAAGTTCCTCGGGAACCGCGGTACCTGCTGCTACAGCAAACTCCATCAACGCGTCAAAGGCTTCAGTGTCTAGGCCCTCTGCAAAACTCACTCCAAGGCCATTACCATCGTCCATCATGCGCGCAATTTTGGCGCGGGTTCGAAAGTGACTTTGTCCCGTTGGGGTAGCAACAGAGAAATGCAGCGCCACCGTGTCGCCCACGGAAGCGTTGGCCCCCGTGGCCGCAAAAGACCTGGAACCGCGACCGCCGCTTAACAGCATGCCGTCTTGACAAAAATCCCGTATGGAACAAAGCCAGGATCGTCCCTGATCGGGATGAACGAGGGCAGAAAGAGAGATCGGTTGCCGCATGAACCGACGTCGATTTTCTTTTATATCCGTTTGCTCAGACTGCTCTGCGCCTTGCATGGCTTGCGTTTCTGTCATCTGTCCTTATCTGTTTGTTTGGTCAGTTTTGTTTGTTGTACCAGTTTTGTTTGGTGTCCCAGTTCTGGGTAGGCAAGTTGAGTTCGTCCAATCGCTTGGGCAACAACAACTCACCTGAGCCAACTCAGAAACATTAACCCATATGGGCAATTTTCGAAACAAGCTTGCCCGCTTGGGGGTGTCCCATAACCAGGCTTATGCCGCATCAATATGCACCACGACCACCTGATCTCGGCCTTTTTGTTTGGCTGAATACAGCGCACCATCAGCACGCCTCAACAACTCATCGATGCTTTCTCTGCTGCGGTAGGTCGTGACGCCAATGGAGACACTCAATCCCTTGGATTCGATTCCGGTGGTACTGTTTGAAACCACGCCTGTTGGTCCGCTGCCTTCTGGGATAAACCCTTCGGGCACAAGGCGCCTGGTTCGCTGCACCAACCTGTCGGCGACACCTCGCGCGATGGACTCATCCACGCCAACCAGAACCAACAAAAATTCTTCGCCGCCCAGACGGGCAACATAGTCGATTCGGCGGACCGTAGCTTTGGCCAGATCGGCAAACTCGCGCAGCGCTTTATCGCCGGAAGCATGTCCATACCGATCATTAATCTGTTTAAAATGGTCCAGGTCACAGAAACAAACGGTGAACTTCTGTTGGTCGCGATCCGCAAGTTCTTTCTGACGCTCAAGGATTTCCAACATATAACGACGATTGTGGACGCCGGTCAGTTCATCACGGGAGGCCAGCTCCCTGGACTGATCCATTAGCCGTTCTAACGTTTTATTCTGCTCCGCCAGGCTACCTCGCACTCGCAGCACCTCACCACTGACCAACGCTGCGCTCACTAACATAACAGTAAACGCCGTGAACGAGAGAGCTTCAAAATTTGAACTCTGATAGGCTGCCGCCTCTCCCGGTTGAATATAGCTACCGACCATGAAGACCAGGCACAGGACATAAACAACCCAGGTGCCACCCACCACCACAAAGACATTTCGTTGGCTTAGATGCAGAGCTGCGTAAAAAACCCCGAATACGGGAATGACGAGCAAAAGAAATCGGATCGTTTCCGGGATGGACATGGCCAGACAAACCGCTCCGGTGTTGCACCACATTGCGCGCCACATCACCACCGTGTCATCGTCAAACCTTTTATTCTCACGCGAGGCGATCCAGGTTGGCCAGACGATTAAAACGACCAACCCCATACTCCAGACGGACAAAATCGCCAGGTACAGGTTCGGCTCAAGTCCCACCAGATTTTGTGACAACAAACGATGGCAAAACGCACTGAACACGCCCAAGCCAATCAGAACGGCTAACGGCCTGAGGTTAAAGATCAGCTTGTTGTCCAATAGCGGCTTGGTCACTTGTAAATAAAGTTACCGAATCTATTTTTTGAAGACTCGGTCAGATCCGTCCGATAAGCATAAGTAATTCTACTGCGAATCCCGACTCGTCGGCGGGACTTTATGCCTAAATTCGACCTGGATCATGGTTTTTTGACCGAATTAACCCGCCGGAGCCAATTAGCAGAAGATCACAGCAGATTAGCCTGCCGGGTAGCCCGAGCAAACTGCGCCTTACGCTGACTGCGAATCGCTTCACTCATGCTTGATTCAAATGACTGCTCCAGCCGCCAGCTACCCGAAGCGTGCTCCAGGTCTCGATAAATCCCGTGCCCCACACCAGCGAGCAAGGCTGCCCCGAGGGCGGTGGTTTCCACGTCCACCGGCCGCTCTACGACCACGTTTAAGATATCAGCCAGGTACTGACACAACGCATCATTGACGACCATTCCACCGTCTACACGGAGTCGCGCAACCGCTGCTCCGTCTCCTGCCATGGCGGTCAATAGTTCCTCGCTCTGGTAAACGATACCCTGGAGAAATGCAGTGATCACCTGATCCCGCGTTGAATCCAGCGTCAGCCCGCTCAAAACACCCCGGGCATCGGGGTTCCAATGAGGCGCGCCCAGACCGGTAAATCCAGGTACCAGACATACGCCACCACTATCACCCCCGGTGCGATCAAAGGCCGCCTGGGTCTCGCGAACATCGTCGATCAAACCTAGCTGGTCTCGAAGCCATTTGATCGCTACACCAGCAACAAACAGGCTACCCTCCAAGGCATAGGTCGCTTGACCACCAAGCTGGTAGGCGATGGTCGTCAAAAGCTGGTTGTTGGATGCAATCGCGTTCGCCCCGGTATTGGTCATTACAAAACAACCAGTACCGTAGGTACTTTTGCTCATGCCCGGCGCAAAACAGGCTTGCCCCACCAGTGCAGCCTGCTGATCCCCGGCCACTCCGGTGATTGGAATGGGCGCACCGAACCAAGCTGGATCGGCATTACCAAAACTACCCGCACAATCCCGCACCTGAGGCAGGATGGACCCAGGGATGTTCAATAAGTCCAGCATCTGCTCACTCCATCGCTGCTGATGGATGTCAAACAGCGCCGTGCGGCTGGCGTTTGTTGCATCGGTTGCATGTACCTCCCCCTTGGTCAAACGATCGATCAAGAACGTATCGACCGTACCAAACCGCAAGGTTGTCCCGCTCTTTTGTGCACGAGCGCGGGCATCAGGTACGTTGTCCAAAAGCCAGGCAAGCTTGGTCCCGGAAAAGTAGGGGTCGACCACCAACCCAGTGACCTGACGAAAAACATCAGCTGCCGAACGATCACCAATATGGGTCTGTCTGATTTGTTCACACGCGGCTGCGGTACGTCGATCCTGCCAGACAATCGCGTTGTAGAGACATTCGCCGCTCGCGCTGTCCCACAGCAAAGTAGTTTCCCGCTGATTGGTGATTCCAATACAGGCGATCTGATCTGCTTGAATACCCGCCCGAGCAATCGCATCACGCCCGGACGCCAACGTGGTTTGCCAGAGGACTTCAGGGTCCTGTTCAACCCAGCCGTCGTGCGGGAACGTCATATCGAACATATGCTGGGCAGAGGCGACCACTTCCCCCGCCAGCGTATAGAGGATGGCACGACTGCTGGAGGTCCCTTGATCCAGGCTCATGATGTATTCGGTCATTCCAGGACTCCTGTTCAAAATTGCACCACCGGACTGATGACGTATGCTGCCGTCAAGTTAGGAGAGAGTGCAACGAAAACCACGTTCGGCTGAATCGTTTTTCTTCTATATTTCTCTATTTATGTTGTTTTTTTCAGGTGCAAACGCACTCTTTTTTACGTTCACACGTTGCCCACAAGATTTTCCACACCTTTTCACAGGTTATCCACAAACAAACCCTTGCATTGAACCCCCTATCCCATTATCTTGTGGGACCAACTTGAGAAATGCCCATATATAGGGTTTCTTGGACGAAATATCGCCCTAAAAACCTTAGACTTGATCTATTTTTTTACTTAAAAAAGCAACCGCACTGCTCCAAAAACCCAGAATTAGCCCAGATTTATTCGGCAATACGGGTCAGGAAAGCAGATCTGGCAGCACGTAAAGCAACGGAGGAAAAAACGGGTCTAGAAGCGGGTAGAAAAGTGTCTCAAAGCGGATCTACAACAGATCTAGGGCGATCTGCAAATAGATCAGTAAGTAGATCAGTAAGTAGATCAGTAAATAGATCAAGAGACAGGCTCAAGTTGGGGGGAGAATTTCTGTGATCTGAAAATCGATATTTATCGGGTGGCTGGCGAAACAAGTGTGATCGCCGCTTACCAAGGCCGCACCTTCGCCACACGAACGGTGCGTCACCCGACAAGCAGATTAATCAGAGCAAAAATTTGAAGCTTTGTAGAGGTTGAAGATATACCTGCTCCGTATTGTTTAAGCACGCTTTACGCAATACAAAAAGCGGGTCCTGCCGGTGTTTCCAACCACTCAATGCAAAACGTTTAAAAAACAACGTTCACAACGCTAACAAAAGCCAGCAGTGTACCTACGGCTAATGGACAAGCTAAGAAACGTAACAAAAGACGCGCTAACAGGAGCGAGCGAAAGAACATGCAAACCGACCGGCAGACCGAATCGACCAGCACCACCCAACCTCTCACAGAAACCACCCCAACGGAGCAACCGTTGTCGCCGAGCATCACAGCCACGGCACCGGGACAGCTTAAGGTCATCAAACGTAATGGCACAGTTGTTACCTATACCGATGACAAAATATCTGTCGCTATTACCAAAGCATTCCTCGCTGTAGAAGGTGGTACAGCAGCCGCATCGCCGCGAATCAGAGAACTGGTCGCCACGTTGACCGGCCAGATATCCAGCACCTTCCATCGACGCCTGCCGTCCGGTGGCACCCTACACATAGAAGATATTCAAGATCAGGTTGAGTTAGCACTGATGCGGTCCGGTGAACACAAGGTCGCCAGAGCCTATGTTTTGTATCGAGCTGATCGCGCCAGGGTACGGGAAGAAAAAGCTGCCCAGGTTGAAGAGATAGTCGTACCTGAACTGCCCACACCTATTAACGTAGTGCATGCAGATGGCTCAAGCGCGCCACTGGATGTGGTCCGAATCAAAACCATCATCAACGAAGCCTGTGAAGCACTCAGCGATGTGGATGCGGATCGTATCTTCGATGAATCAATCAATAACATGTATGACGGTATCTCGGCTACAGATGTGGCAACCTCAATACTGATCACCGCCAGAACATTGGTCGAAGAAGAACCAAACTACACCTATGTCTCCGCCCGACTTCTGCTGGATGAGCTGCGCACCGAAGCGCTGACCTTCCTGAACGTTAGCGGCACCGGGGGCACCCAAAGTGCAACCCAAACCCAAATGGATACGGTTTATAGCCAGGTGCTGGAAGCCTTCATCCATCGTGGTATCGAATTGGAACTGCTGAATCCTGGTCTATTGGAATTTGATATCGCCAAATTGGGTGCAGCTCTTAATCCACAGCGAGACCTTCAATTTACCTACCTGGGACTACAGACACTGTACGACCGATACTTTATCCACAGCGATGAGATACGGTTCGAACTTCCACAAGTGTTCTTCATGCGCGTCGCCATGGGGTTGAGCATGGAAGAAGATGATCCAAACGAGCGCGCCATCGAGTTCTACAACTTGCTGAGTTCGTTCGACTATATGAGTTCGACACCCACCCTGTTCAATTCTGGCACCCTGCGACCACAACTCTCATCGTGCTTCCTGACCACTGTGCCTGACGATCTGGACGGTATTTATGGCGCGATCCATGACAATGCCATGCTCTCAAAATGGGCTGGTGGATTAGGCAACGATTGGACACCTGTACGCGCTCTGGGTTCTTACATCAAAGGCACCAATGGCAAGTCACAGGGGGTCGTGCCGTTCTTAAAAGTCGTGAACGATACTGCAGTGGCCGTTAACCAGGGAGGCAAGCGTAAGGGCGCGGTCTGTGCCTACCTTGAATCCTGGCACCTGGATATCGAAGAATTCCTTGAGCTGCGCAAGAACACTGGGGATGATCGCCGCAGAACCCACGACATGAATACGGCTAACTGGATACCAGACCTGTTCATGAAGAGGGTGACAGAAGATGGTGACTGGACCCTGTTCTCACCTGCGGATACACCGGACCTTCACGACCTTTACGGTCTCGCCTTTGAGCGTCGCTATACGGAATACGAAGAACAAACCCGTACCGGGCAACTCAAACTGTTCCGACGTATAAAGGCAGTCGAGCTATGGCGCAAGATGGTGTCCATGCTGTTTGAAACAGGTCATCCATGGATCACCTTCAAAGACACCTGCAACATCCGTTCACCACAACAACACACCGGTGTGGTGCACTCATCCAATCTGTGTACAGAAATCACACTCAACACTTCAGGTGATGAGATCGCTGTATGTAATCTGGGTTCGGTCAATCTGGTACAGCACATCAAAGATGGTGAGCTGGACATGAAAAAGCTGAAGAAAACCATTCGCACCGCAGTGCGCATGCTGGACAACGTCATCGACATCAATTACTACTCGGTTGAACAGGCACGCACCTCAAACATGCGTCATCGACCCGTTGGCCTCGGCTTGATGGGTTTCCAGGATGCCCTATACAAGCTGGGCATCTCCTACGCGTCAGATGAAGCGGTGACCTTCGCCGACCGTTCGATGGAAGCGATCAGCTACTATGCCATCGAGTCATCCAGCAAACTGGCCAAAGAACGCGGCAGCTATGCCAGCTTCTCAGGTTCGCTCTGGAGCCGTGGCATTCTACCGATCGATTCGCTGCAAATGCTGCAGCAGGAACGCGGTGAGCAATATCTTGAAGTGAATACCGACGAGACTCTGGATTGGAACAAGCTGCGCGGCAAAGTACAGACCAACGGCATGCGCAATTCCAACGTTATGGCAATTGCACCAACGGCAACCATTGCCAATATCACTGGCGTATCTCAATCCATTGAGCCTACGTATCAAAACCTGTACGTGAAATCGAACCTGTCGGGTGAATTCACCGTTGTTAATCCCTACATGGTGCGCGATCTGAAAGCGCAGGGACTTTGGGACAAGGTCATGGTTAATGACCTGAAGTACTACGACGGCAGTCTGCAGGCGATCGAACGGGTACCGCTGGACATCAAGCAGCGTTACGCCACCGCATTTGAGGTTGAACCAAGGTGGTTGGTAGATGCGGCTAGTCGGCGTCAAAAATGGATCGATCAAGCACAATCGCTCAACCTGTATATCGCGGGTGCATCTGGTAAGAAGCTGGATATCACCTACCGTATGGCTTGGTTGCGTGGCTTAAAAACGACGTACTACCTGCGTGCACTGGGTGCGACCAGCGCAGAAAAATCTACGCTGGATCGAGGCACCTTAAATGCCGTTGATGTCAACGCAGGAGCCACAACAACAAACACCACCGCGTCGGTTGCTGAACCAGCAGCCGCAGCACCAGAACCAGCTGTCAGCGCTTCCACTGGAAGCATCGATATCAACCTGGGAGAGGCGGCAGATGTGCCATTAGCATGCTCTCTGGATGATCCCGATTGCGAAGCCTGCCAATAACAGTTATCAGGAGTTACACACTATGTTGAGTTGGGACGACTACAACGAAGAAGACAACCAGGGGTTAGCGGCTCAAGCAGCCCTGGCACCAGCTATCGAAGCCAAAGCGCCCGTTGCTGAACCAGCGACGGTTCAGGTACCGGTAGCTACAGAGCCTGCAATCCCAGAACCCGCTCCAGAGCCCTCAATAGAGGTACAGGTCGCAGTAGAGGTAGCTGAGCCAACAGCTGTAGATCCGGCACCACAGCCGGCAACCTTTGAAACCAATTTGCCCCTTCCAGAGGTAAAAGAGTCTGAGGTAGAAGAGCCGGAAGTGGTAGAGCGTGAAGTGGAAGCGTTTACAGCACCTCAAGCCCCAGCCGCTGAACCTGAGAGTTACCAGCGAGTCACAGTAGATCAGAAAGCCATGATCAACTGCCGTGCTGATCTGAATCAGTTGGTACCGTTCAAATACGATTGGGCTTGGCAGAAATACCTGGATGGCTGTGCCAACCACTGGATGCCACAGGAAGTGAACATGACCGCGGATATCGCGCTGTGGAAGTCAGAAGACGGCTTAACCGATGACGAACGAACTATCGTCAAGCGCAGCCTGGGCTTTTTCTCCACCGCAGATTCTCTGGTTGCAAATAACCTCGTACTGGCCATCTACCGACTGATCACCAATCCGGAGTGCCGACAGTATCTGCTAAGACAGGCATTTGAAGAGGCTATTCACACCCATGCTTATCAGTACTGTATTGAGTCTTTGGGTATGGATGAAGGTGAGATCTTCAACATGTACCACGAGATCCCCTGTGTGGCAGACAAGGCATCCTGGGCTTTGAAGTACACCAATGATATCAACGACCCATCCTTTACTACCGGTACAGAGGAAACCGATAAGGAACTGTTGAGTAACCTCATCGCCTACTACTGTGTATTAGAAGGGATTTTCTTCTACTGTGGTTTCACGCAGATTTTGTCTATGGGCCGTCGTAACAAGATGACGGGGACATCTGAACAGTTCCAGTACATTCTGCGCGATGAATCTATGCACGTGAACTTTGGTATTGATGTGATTAACCAGATCAAGCTGGAAAACCCTCATCTTTGGGACGAAGCCATGCAGGCACACGCGCGTCATATGATTCTGGAAGGCACCCAACTGGAAGTGCAATACGCCCGAGACACCATGCCGCGTGGCGTGCTCGGCATGAACGCAAATATGATGGAAGAATACCTGCAGTTCATCGCCAATCGTCGCCTGGCGCAAATCGGCTTGGCCGAACAGTTCCCCGGTTCTAAGAATCCGTTCCCTTGGATGTCAGAAATCATGGACCTGAAAAAAGAGAAAAACTTCTTCGAAACCAGGGTCACCGAATACCAGACCGGAGGAGCACTAAGTTGGGATTAATCCTGAAACGCATCACGATATGCTCAGGAATAAAAATCAGGGGTCGCTTATGCGGCCCTTTGTTTTTAGGCCTATGGCTCTCCACCAGTTGGGCACAAGTAGACATCGACCGCAGCGCCACCTATCACATCGATGGCCTGAACCACTCCGCGGAGATCATTGTCGATAAATGGGGTATACCCCACATTTATGCCCAAGATCATTACGACGCATTTTTTGTACAAGGCTTTAATGCGGCTCGTGATCGGCTATGGCAGATCGATCTTTGGCGTAAACGGGGACTGGGCCAGCTTTCCGAGACCTTTGGCAAACGATTTGCGACCCAGGATCTGGCTGCTCGACTATTCCTGTATCGCAAAGATATGTACACCGAATGGCTGTCTTACGGAAACGACGCAAAGAAGATTGCAGTGGCGTTCACTGATGGAATTAATGCCTACATCAATCTGACCAGGACCAAACCCGAGCTGTTGCCACCAGAATTCACACTTTTGAATTACGAGCCATCCCAGTGGGCACCCGAGGATGTGGTACGGATTCGGAGCAACGGTCTGTGGCGTAACGTCGTGACCGAGGTTTGGCGAGCACGGCTTGCGTGTGATGGAGAACTGGCCCTGGCTGCCGCATGGAAAAAATTGGAACCTGACTGGGTTGCGCAAATCCCACAGGGGTTAGATCCTTGCAGTATCCCAGAAAACGTTCTCCAGCTTTATCGCCTGGCCAAAGCACCGGTTGTGTTCGATGAACTGGTCACCGCTGTTTCCGAAGACGATCCTGAAATTCGCGCATCGCTCGGAAGTAACAACTGGGTGGTGGCACCTTCACGCACGTCGACCGGGCGACCGATCCTCGCAGACGATCCCCATCGCGGCCATGCGGTCCCATCATTGCGCTATATTGCGCATTTGAATGCACCTGGTTTAAACGTCATTGGAGCCGGCGAGCCGGGGCTGCCTGGCATCTCTATTGGCCACAATGAAAAGATTGCTTTTGGCTTAACGATCTTCCCTATCGATCAAGAAGACTTATACGTCTACAAGCGACGCGGGGATGGATATCGATACCAGAATCGAACTGAGTCTCTTGAAGTGATCAGCGAACGCCTGAATATTCCTGGCGAAGACCCTGTTCAACTGCGGATGAAGTTCACCCGCCACGGCCCCGTGATCGCCGAAACCAAGGAACACGTATTTGCCATTCGAGCGGCGTGGCTGGAGCCAGGGATGTCGCCGTACTTTGGCAGTATTGAATATATGCGCGCCGAAAATTTCCGCGAATTTGTAGGCGCCCTCAATCGCTGGGGCGCACCTTCAGAAAATCAGGTATACGCAGATATCCAAGGCAACATCGGCTACAAGCCCGCAGGCAGATTTCCGGTGCGCAGAAACTGGGACGGGTTGCTGCCCGTTCCAGGAGATGGTTCCTACGAATGGGATGGCTACTTCGATATGGATGTACTACCCGAAGAGTACAACCCGGAACGCGGCTTTACAGGCACGGCCAACTCCATGAATTTGCCTCCTGACTATCCCATCAACGACTATAGAGTGGGCTTCGAATGGTCCGCACCCTGGCGCTATGCTCGCTTGTGGGAGGTATTGCAAGAACAGAACAAACACAGCATAGAAGATTCGTTGGCGCTGCAACGGGATTACTTGTCAGTGTATGCGCGCAGAACCATTGGCGCGCTAGAAGACCTCAGCGACCACGGGGCACCCGGTAGAATGTTGAGCAATTGGGATTTTACACTGGAGGCGGATTCTCCGGCAGCAGCGCTATGGAACATATGGACCAGTCGACATCTGCAGCCTCAATTAGGCGCATGGTTGGTTCAAGGTAAAGATCACGAGCCAACTACCCCACTGGATACCCTGACCGTCTTGAGTCTGCTGGAGGACAAAGCGGGTAGAAAGGTGGCCTATGCTTCCCTGGCCACTGCCTGGGACGAAGCGATTGAGCTATTGGGCCCAGATCCAGACGCCTGGCGTTGGGGTGATTTACACCAGATCCGCTTTCAACATCCATTGCTGCATAAGGCCGAAGGAGCACTTAAGGAACAAATGACCATCGCACCCTATCCGCGAGGAGGCAGCGCCAACACGACCAACAACACCGGCTATCGGGCCGACGACTTTCTGGTCAGGGGTGGTGCATCTTTCCGCATGGTTGTCGATGTGGGCAATTGGGATGCAGCGCTGACCAACAATGCGCCCGGTCAGTCCGGTGATCCCAGATCCAAGTTTTACGACAATCTGCTGGAAAACTGGGCTACAGAGAGTCAGTTCCCTATGCTGTTCTCAAAAGAGGCCATACAAGAACATACGGAATTCACAATCACCCTTTTACCCACAGATGATAAGCGCTAAAAGTAACTACCTATGGCTGGTGGCGATTGCCACCAGCCTGCTTTCGATCAGCGAGACAAATGGGCGGGAACCCGAGCGCGTAAACTATGAGTCTATTACCTTCCTCAACAGTGACGGACACACCTACACCCGATACACGACCACCCGCTCAGAACAAAGCCAGTACGAAGTCTTTTTTGACAAGACCGACACGCTGGATGACTACCTCTACATCAACCCCAACCAATATGAATACAAGGAAACTGATCCACGCGCAAACGTCTTGAGGTTCGATCAAGGCAGCTATGGTTTAATCAGCGTTGGGGACTATGTGAACCACAGCCAACCCGAACTCTCTTTGGTCACCCGGGATTCTGACGGTATATTCACTCTGCAGACCTGGGACAGAAAAAAACAAGGGAACGGACACTATGGCTTCTGGAACATGCCAGACAATTTCACCACTTTCGCTATCGCCTGGGTGTTACCTGATAATTTTCAGATTATCGAGTACCACGGCAATCGAGAGGGTGAGTGGGTGCGTCGAGGTAATACGCTCACGTTTTTTGCATCCGACGTGAACGACCTGACATTTGAACTGCGCTATCGTCATGTCAGTCAGAATACGTTCACCAGCGTGCGTGATCAGTTGCAGAACGAGCAACACGTTGATGTGGAACAGGCGTCCGATGGCATCAAGGTTATTCTGGGTACCGAAATTCTGTTTTCATCCGGTTCGGTGACATTGTCGGACGAAGGGCAAGCCGTCTTACAGGAGATCGCCGCCTCTGTGATTGAAGATCCGACACTGGAAGTCATTGTTGAAGGGCACACCGACGATATCACCATCACGGGGGCTCTGGCTGACACTTACCCTACCAACTGGGAACTTTCGTCCAAGCGGGCACTAAATGTGGTGCATGAATTGTCGAGTGCGGGCCTCGCACCACAACGACTGCAGGCCCGCGCCTACGGCCCTTTTAGACCCCGCGTTCCCAACAACAGTGCTGAAAACCGACGCACCAATCGAAGAATCGAATTGATCCTGCGTCCCTTAGCCCGCGACTGACAGGTAGCGTCAGGTTATGTGCGGTATCGTTGGCTTTGTATCAGCATCAACACCAGATGTTGATCACCTGATTACGCTTCGAGACCGGCTGACTCACCGCGGACCAGATCAACACGGCCACTGGCTGAACGAAACGGTCGCCTTGGGGCATCGTCGCCTTTCCATCCTGGATACCTCCGATGCAGCAAAACAGCCGCTGACTTCACAGAACGATCGTTGGGTGCTGGTCTACAACGGAGAAGTCTACAACTTCAAACATCTGAGTAATGAACTCTCCCATATCACCTGGCATACCCAATCAGATACCGAAGTACTCTTAGAAGCCATCGCACACTGGGGCGTTCACGAAGCGAGTAAAAAGCTGCGAGGTATTTTTGCCTTTGCGGCATACGACAAAATTGACAACCGATTGTATCTGGTGCGCGATCCCGTTGGCGTCAAACCACTGTATTACGGGTTCCACCAGAACAACTTTTATTTTGCATCCCAACTGAACGCACTCCCCTGCCAACCCGATAACACCGCGTTCGATCGATCATCCATCCATAGTTTCCTACGCTATCGATACATCCCTGGACCAGCCACCGTCTACCAGGGTTTTCAGAAGCTTACCCCGGGTTCCATTGCAGAAATTGACTGTTCGGCGCACACGGCCAAGCCAGAACTGAAGACGTATTGGGATCTGGCGGCAGTGGCCACCACTCATCCGGTTGCGTCGCGCGAAGCCGAGCCGGCGGACACTCTGGATGCGCTGCTACATCAGGTTATCGAAGAACAGCTGGTTAGCGACGTGCCTATCGGCGCGTTCCTGTCCGGCGGGATTGATAGTTCGCTGGTATGTGCTATCGCCGCACAACACACCTCAACTCCCCTGCGCACCTTCAGCATCGGATTTGAGGATGCAGCGCTGGACGAAGCTCCTGCAGCGGCAGCCATCGCGAAACATCTTGGCACCGATCATACCCAGCTGTATGTCAGCCACCAGGACTTATTAGATACGGTGCAGAAGTTGCCTGCACTGTGCGATGAACCTTTTGCTGACGCTTCTATTCTCCCCACATTGCTGGTTTCCAGACTGGCTGCAGAGCACGTCACAGTGGTGCTATCCGGAGATGGTGGGGATGAATTGTTCTGGGGATACACTCGTTATGCGACAACGGCCAGGCTTTGGCACAGCCTGCGCGCATGGCCGACTGGTCTGCGCCGTCTGGCTGCGGGAATTCTTGCGGCACCCTGGGTGCAGAATCTCGGACACCCCATACAAGGGCTGGCGCTAGGTGGTAGAACCGGTTCGCTGGATCAAAAGTTTAAAGCCGCCAGCGAATTCATGTGGGCACCAGATGCACCTACCCTGTACGACCTGCTTGTCAGTCATTGGCGAAGCCCGGAAGAGATCCTAAGCACACCGTGGGAGGAAAAGGGAGATAGCATCTATAGTCAGGTCGATCACTGGACACGTTCCCAACCACTCTGGTCGATGATGGCCAACCAGGATTTTCTATCCTACCTGCCCGACGACATTCTCACTAAAGTTGATCGGGCCAGCATGAATGTCAGCCTGGAAGCTCGAGTGCCTCTTTTGGATCAACGCGTCGTCGAATTTGCTGCCCAGCTTCCCCCAAGCAATAAGGCTCAGCCCACCGATTCTGCGAAAGTATTCAGGCAAAAAGTGTTGTTGAAGCAGCTATTGTCTCGATATGTGCCGGAAGCACTCACCGATCGGCCTAAAGCAGGTTTTGGCGTGCCTATGGATACCTGGCTGCGGGGACCACTACGAGAGTGGGCTGAAGATCTCCTGGCACAAGAAAAACTGGATTGGGTATTCGACCCTGGTCCCGTGCGTCAGTACTGGACTGCTCACCTGGATGGACGAGTCGATAACTCTGCCCGTCTGTGGGATGTATTGATGCTGCAGAACTGGCGCTACAACCGGTCTTAAACCCTAGCCATCCAGCTCTTTGCACAACTTACGCAGGCTTTCGATAAAGGCAAGGGGTTGATCAAGAAACAGGTGATGCTGGGCTTGAGCAATACCGTATGCTGGAAACTCAGTGGGTACCAGCTCGCGCATATACTAAAGTGTGCGCTGGCTGAACAGCTCACTTTCTTCCCCGTAGATCAATCCAAGTTTGAGTTTAAGGTTCCGATAGTCATCAGCATCCCGTTCAGCACCGTCGATGGATACACGAAGATCCTCGTCAAACTTCCAAGCCCAACCACCACCATCGACCGACATCAAAGAGTTTCGCGCAATGTACTGAGTGATATATTCGTTAGCACAAGGTTGTGGCGGGTACAGTCGAAAGCGATTCAACGCACTGTCTCGATCCGGGTACACTTTAGAGCGCTCCCCGCCCATATTTACTCTATCGGGTAGCGGATCGTCGGGATGTCGGATACCCGAGTCCACCAGGATCAGCTTTTCAAATCGATCCGGGTAGACATTCGCAGCGTGCACTGACATATAGCCACCAAAGCTGTGAGCCACCACTGTCGCGGTCTGATCAAAACCCACGTCATCAAGGACCGCTTTTATTTCTTCCGCAAACAGATCCGCTGAGTAGCTGTATCGGTAGTCAGAATCTCCCATACCGGTGAGATCCATGGCGGCGATTTCATATTCGTCGAGTAGCTGCGGAGCAATAAAGTCCCACCAGCGGGAATGGGCGTTCATCCCGTGGATGAGCAACATGCCCGGTTTGCCCGGAGACGGGTAGTGGCGATAAACCACGTCACATTCGTCGACCTCAACAGAACGGGTGTCTGCTTCGGTTTCAATGGCCTTCCAGAACCAGTCCGGAATGGTGCTGCCGGTCTCCCCCTTGTCCCAACGTGCCACGGTCTTCTCCTATTTTACCCGGTCTGTATCTTCAGTCTTTAACCTTGGTCTTTATCCTCGGTCTTTATCCTCGGTCTTTGTCCTCGGTCTTTGTCCTCGGTCTTTGTCCTTGGTCGATTGGTTTGCCAGCCATCTTTCTGGATCGTTAGAGCGCTCCAAACCGCTTCAGGTGATGGTCTACATTACCGAACAGGGTATCTATGATGGTGAGTCGTTTGAAGTAGTGACCGATATTCAGCTCGTCTGTCATACCCATGCCACCATGCAGCTGTACAGCATTTTGACCCACAAACCGCCCGGATTTACCCACCTGGACCTTGAACGCAGAAACCGCTTTGCGAGCCTCATCAGAATAGCCCTCATCCATGCGCATGGCAGCCATGTACATCAACGATTTTGACTGCTCGTGTTCCATGAACATATCCACCATACGGTGCTGTAATACCTGGAACTTGCCAATCGGCTGGCCGAACTGCTCACGGGTTTTACAATACTCAACGGTATCTTTGTACAGCACTTCCATACAGCCTACAGCTTCACTGCCAATAGCCAGGATGCCTTCGTCAATCACCTGTTCCAGAATCGCAAGCCCCTGACCTTCCTCTCCTAACAGCGCATCAGCACCCACAACCACATTCTCAAAGGAAATCTCGGACGCGCGCATGCCATCTACCGTTGGATAATCTCGACGGGACACGCCAGAAGTGTTGGCATCCAGAACAAACAGAGATATCCCATCTGCATCACGAACATCACCACCGGTGCGCGCACTGACCACAATAAAGTCAGCTGCGGGTCCGTTCAGCACCACCGCCTTGTAGCCATTGATCGCATAACCATCGTCCTGGGCAGTGGCGGTGGTTGTCACATCCGCAAGGTTAAATCGGCCCTGGGGCTCTACATAAGCCAGCGCACCCTGCTTGCTACCGTCAATCACACCAGCGAGATACGCCGCCTTCTGCTCAGCACTGCCCCCGTATTTCAGCGCGCCTCCGGCCAGTACCACCGTGGCCAGATAAGGCTCAACCAACAATCCGCGACCAAAATTCTCCTGCATCAGCATGGATTCCACAGCACCACCGCCAAAGCCACCGTCTTCTTCAGAAAAACAAACTGCCAGCCAGCCGAGTTCTGCAAAGGTTGACCAGTTATCCTGGCTGAATCCCAGCTCGGACTTCACCAGCTTCTGGCGTGAGTCAAAGTCGTAGTCGTTTTGAATGAATCGCTCAACGCTTTCACTCAACAGGGTTTGTTCTTCGTTAAAGGAAAAGTCCATGCACTTCTCTCCGTTCGGTCTAGCAATATTATTAGGTTAATTTTTTCGTTCACGCGCCAATAAGTCGGCAATTTTGTCTCTGATCAAAGGGTCCATTATTCCAGTCCGCGCGAATACCTGCGCGATGATCTTTTGAATGTATCCCCCAGATTCCCCCCTGGGTCCAAACCCAGGCTCATTGTGATGCGCCTGCTCAGCAACGCTGGGTAGCGCATAATACCCGAAAGTATCGATGAGTAGGTCACCAAGTTGGGTGTAAATTTCTTCACCCCGAACCTGCAGCACTTCGCGCGGAAACGGCAAGTCCACGCCCCGTTCTGCGGCATCCAGATAGCGCAGCTCCATCACGTTAAACGCCTGGAGCTCAATCTCTATGAGGGACAACTGGCTGTCAGCTTCATCAGTAAGCTGTTGCTTTACCACATCGACCATGCCTAAGAGTACGCCTGCAGTGGTGCCCTGGGGTAACTGATCCAGTTGGAGAGCGCGTGGCAAAACGGCAGCTACAGGTACTTGGTCAAACTTAATCGTTGCAGCGTCGGCCACGTCATACGTACTTTGCACACGCGTTATTCCGCTTTGTCGCAAGTTCACTATGACGACGTTGTTTTGCGACGCCTGTATCATTACCCAATCCGCGTTCATTCCCCCTACCACGGAGCTGATTTGTCCCGACAGCTGAGCTAGCCGGTGATCAGAGCCCGCCGCCATGTCTAGAGCGGTGGCATCGTCAGCTGCGGCGGTACACCATGTCTCTTCCAAGTTGCGAATACCTTCCAGGCATTGCTTGAAAAAGAGATCAGACGGCGATCGGGCAGCAGCCTCAAGCAGGACGGGGCCGATCACATGGCAACCTGCATCCCAAAGGCTGGGTGCGCCCAGTCGACGACATTGCCGGAACCACAGATAGATTTGGGTGGTTGACCAGCCTGAGCCGCCAGCAGATTCGGGCCAGGTCGGGACTGTCAGACCGCGCTCAATCAGCGTGTTGCGCCAAGCCTGCAGATCGCCCGGGCTAACTCGGTCTCTCGGCCAGAATTGACCAATCAGAGCATCGATGTAGGCTAAAAATTCTGCGTCTTCGCGCTGCAGTTGCATACCTAATCACTGTTCATTGTTGTCGCCGACGCTTGATCGGACACAACAAAAATACATAGTTGTCTTTTTTTACGGACAAGGCACCATACTGAACTTTAATCGTTACACAGGTCGTACATGTCCTACAGCACCATTTTATACGAAGTTGAAGACGGGATTCTTACCCTCACCTTGAACCGACCGGAAAGCTTAAATGCATTTAATCGCGAGATGCTGTCAGAGATGCTTGATGCTTGTGATCGCGCCGACGCAGATGATGACATCAAGGCCATTATTGTCACCGGTGCGGGACGTGCGTTCTGCGCAGGCGCTGATCTCTCCAGCGGGGGTGATACATTCGACGCCGATTCCCGTGGCGACCGAGAGAGCGGCCTGCAACCCGACGGCGGTGGGCTGCTGACCCTACGCCTGTACGACGTGAATAAACCCATCATCGCCGCCATCAACGGACCTGCAGTCGGTGTAGGCGTGACCATGACTTTGGCAATGGACATCCGTCTGGCGGCTGACGTCGCCAAATTCGGCCTGGTATTCGCGCGTCGGGGTATCGTGCCAGAAGCCTGCTCCAGTTACTTCTTACCTCGAGTGGTGGGCATCAGTCAGGCCCTGGAATGGTGCTACTCGGGACGCGTGTTTCCGGCCCAGGAAGCCCTCGACGGCCGCTTGGTAAAATCTCTGCATGCCAAGGACGACCTGCTACCCGCAGCCCGCGCCATCGCGGAAGACATAAGAGACAACACCGCCCCCGTATCTGTCACACTAATTCGACACATGATGTGGAAGATGATGAACGCAGATCACCCGATGGATGCGCACAAGATCGACTCAAGAGGTATTTATCATCGAGGCAGATCTGCAGACTCAAAAGAAGGGGTTGAATCATTCTTAGAAAAGCGACCTGCAGAATTTACCATGCAGGTGTCTAAAGATATGCCAGAATACTTCCCCTGGTGGGACGAAGAGAAATTTTCATAGCCCCCGAAACATAAGCAAAGCAGTACAGGTCAAAACTGATGATTCGCAGATGGTTTCAACGCAGTAACCCCCTGTCAGATCCCGACCCCAAGGTACGCCTTGAGGCCATCAAGGGTTTAACCCAGCCTCAAGCGACCAAACAACAAGCTGAGCTAAGCAATTTGCTGGCCAACGATACGTCCGTGGAAATCCGCTTGGCGACACTGGCCTTCATAAATTCGGCTGATGTCATCGTGCAGCACATGGATGATCCCAATATAGGCTATGCATGTGCGACAACCCTGATACAGCGGGAACAAGCTGGACAAACTAAGGTCCCGGTCGAGTTTGCTGAACATCCTGAGGTCCTGAATGCCCGGCTAAATCTTTCCACACCACAAGAGTTGGTGGAGCTGAGCGCGAAAATGGAAGATCCGATGCTTCTGGCTGACCTGGCACTGCGACTCAAGGGTGACCATCGAGATCAGGTCTTAAATCAACCTGCGCTGCAAACCGAGCGAGGGTTGGCCACTCTGGAAAAAGTCAGCCGTGGCAAAGACAAGCAGTGCAATCGCTTCGCCAGAGACAAACTGGAAACAATTAAAAAGACTAAGACCTTGTTGGCAGAACAGCGCCAGCGAATCGATGAACTGGACACCAGCATTCACAAAGAGCTGAAAGCCAACCCCCAAAGTGCGGAAGCGGTCATTGCTCAACGAACCAAGCTGAAAAAGCTCACCACCTTGCGAACGGAAGCATCGAATCAGCTGTCAGCTTTGGACCCTTCAGCTGACATACCCGCAGACCCTCTGGCAGACGTGGACATTTATTTGCCCGCGCCCGACAACAACCCTTTTGATGCGTTATGCAAGGAGCTGGAGGCATTAAAGGCCAAAATAATTTGCTCACCTGCCATCGAGGAAATACAGCCCGTGCAACAGGACATCGCTCGTCGCTGGCTGACAGAAGCAGACAAATTCCCGCCCACAACGGCACAGCACGAACAGTTTGAGGCCGTGAGCCGCCTGTTCAACGCCTATGATTCAGCTTGGAATAGATTTCAAGCACAGGATTGGAAATCCGCCTACGCAGAGACAAACGGCGACAAAAAATGGCTTCAGCACTGGCGCGCCAAAATCAAACAGCTGAATTGGCCCCCCGATTGCGCCCTGCCAGAAGACATCACAAAACTCAGCGCCGCCATAGAGCTGACTGAATCGACCATTCGCTCGGATGCAAATCAACAAAAAACCTTTGCCCAAGAAGCAGAACAACTGCTGAATACAGCAGCAAAAGCCATCGACGAGGGTCAAACGTCAGCGGCGACAAAAAGCCTCAAGGCCATACGTAACCTGAGCCAGCAGACCAGCTTACCGGCCCACCTAGATAAACAGCTAAACACGCTATCCGCCCGATTGAACGAACTAAGAGATTGGCAAAAATTTGCCACCTCTCCTAAACGAAGCGCATTGGTGGAGCAAATGCAGGCACTTGCGGAAGCACCAAAGGAACCGAGCTCACAGAGCTCGCAGATTCGCACCTTACGCAACGAATGGCAGGTATTGGGCGCACCAGCAAGTGCTGCTGATCGTAACCTGGCGGACCAATTCAACGAATGGGCAGACAAGGCTTACGAACCTTGCAAGGCCTATTATGAAAAACAAAGCGAAATCCGCGCGGCCAATCTGACCGAGAGGCAGGCAATCTGCGAACAGCTGAAGACCTATTTGACCAGTACAGACTGGGACACCGCCGATCTGAAGGCTGCAGACTCCATCCTGCGCACTGCACGTCACGCCTGGCGTGAACATCACCCTTGCGATCGCCGCGCACTAAAGCCTGTGGAGGCAGAGTTTGAGTCACTCCAGGAGCAACTCCATACCCACTTGAAGCGCGGCTGGGATGCGAACATCGAAACGCGTAAACAAATCATTGCACGGGCCCAGGAGTTAGAAACGCAAGCCGTTGCAGAACAGGTTGACCAGGCTAAAGCGCTACAAAGTGAATGGCGCCAGGTCGGTCCTGTTCCCAGAGGGATAGATCAGAAACTCTGGAAGGAGTTCAGAGCAGCTTGCGACTCTGTTTTCACCCGTCGGGACGAGATTCGATCGTCTGAGCAAGCACAAAAACAAAATCTGGTTGACGCACTTGACCAGGCCATCGGCGCCCTCGAAGAGGTCGTCAATCAAACGCCGACACCAGAGACATTTCGTCAGGCCCGAGATACCGTGCAGGCTCAGCTCGATGCGCTGACTGAAGTGATGCGCCCCCCCCAAGGTCAGCGCAGGCGCATTGATGCCGCAGAGGCAGCGTTTGCGCAACAACGGCGCCAGGCGCGTGCTGAACAGGCCGCCGAGCGACTACAAATGCTGAAGGCGGCTGATCTGACCATCAGTCAGGCCGAAACCGATGCGTCTGTGGATCAACTGGACGCCACTACATTTGATGCCATGTTTGCGCCTCGATTCTCCGGTGAAGCTGCTCCTGTCGACTATGAGCAATTGGTGCTCACCGCAGAAATCGCCAGCGATATCCCAAGTCCCGCCGACGCAGGTGCCGCAAGGATGGCCCTGCAGGTGGAGCTGATGAATCAAGGAAAGCGCAGCTTTGAAGCTAACGAGCTCAATGATCTGGTTCAGACCTGGTGCGCTAGTGGGCCTAAAACTCAGCTTGACCCGGCTCTGATCGAACGTTTCTTTGATGCCATACAGCAGGGGCTCAGCGCGGCAGCTGCAAGTTGATGGCCGCGCCGCCGAACTTACTTTCGTCAATGCCGAGTTGGCCCTGATAGAGCGCTACCAGTTCCGTCACCACCGCCAGCCCTATGCCCTGTCCATTTTGAATTTCATCTAAGCGCTTGCCGCGATTTAACACATCCTCGCGCATCGCTTCTGGGATGCCGGGCCCATCGTCTTCGATACAAACGCGGATCCCGGTCTGGGCATTCATCGACGTTGTCACCGCTACCCGGGAATGGGTGTACTTGTAGGCATTTTCTAAAAGGTTTCCCAACACTTCCAAAAAATCACGTTCGTCACCCAGCGCGTGGACTTTGTCAGCCAGGCGTAGTTCCAGCACGATGCCGCGTTCTAAATAAGCAGTTTCCAAAGCACGAGTCAGGCGCTGAACCAGCTCATTGATATCCACCAGCTTGCCAACCACCACCGGTCCCTGAGCGGAGGCTTTGGATAGCTGATGAGTCACCGTGGCCTGCATCCGGGTGAGCTGCTCTTCCACCAAAGTTTTGTCCGGCTGAGCATCCAGCAATGCATTACGCATAACGGCCAATGGGGTTTTCAAACTATGGGCCAAATCTTCCAGGGCATTCCGATAGCGGGTCCGACTGCGCTCCTCGTGAGCCACAAATCGATCTAGATTGCCGGCTAAC
The DNA here is from genome assembly GCA_039028095.1 of Pseudomonadota bacterium. Taxonomy (GTDB): domain Bacteria; phylum Pseudomonadota; class Gammaproteobacteria; order Pseudomonadales; family Azotimanducaceae; genus UBA4421. The sequence continues at coordinate 112,664 of JBCCIU010000006.1, read as the reverse complement.
CCACCAAGCTCTTTTGGATAGGTTGCAGTTAATGCAGACCGTTCCCCTGCTTCCAACTCGCGCACTTCTTCCGCCATGGTGCGCAAGGGCAGAAGTCCCCACCGCAAAGCCAATAGCTGAGCCAAAATAAACACCAGGGTTGCCGCACCCAACCCTAAGCCCAGATTACGCCGGAACTGATTGATCGATGCGTCATAGGGGGCCTGATCTGTTGCAGCTGCAAAGGTGACTTGCTCGGTATCCACCCCCTCCCAGATCACCATATAGCTCAGATGAAACTGCGCGCGTCCATCATGGGTCTCGCCAAAAACAAAACTACCGGGTTCCGCATTGGTTTGAGGGATTTCCACAGCCGTGGTCACTGCAGAACCAGATTGCCACAGCAGGTCCCCAAGTTCCGTCGAAACTTGTGCATACAATCCTGATTCGGGTTGGCTCAAGCGCGGCTCAAACAGGTCATCATTAAACACCAGGCGGCCTTCGACTTCGTCTACAGAGCCCATCAGGCTGTAGATTACCTGGGTCAGCTGTTCGCGCGCGGCATCTTCAACCGCGGCCGTAAAGGTGCGGTCCAATACCCAGGCGGTCAGTGCCAAAAACAGAACCAGCACCGCGGTAGTGGTATACAGGAGTCTATTTTGTATTGAGTGCTTCACACCACGCGCCTCACTATCCCAGGCGCATTATTGCCAGGTTAGCCTTCAGTCACAAATCGGTAGCCCTGACCCCGAACGGTCCGAATGAAATCGACCGGGTTGATTTTCTTGCGCAGGCGACCGACAAACACCTCGATCACATTTGAGTCTCGATCAAAATCCTGCTCGTACAAGTGATCTGTTAATTCTGATTTGGAAACCACTCGGTCGGGATTGAGCATCAAATATTCCAACACTTTGTATTCATAGGCGGTAAGCTCAATTGAGCTGCCTGCAACTCGCACCTCTTTTTTTGCCGTATCCAGCTGCAGATCGCCTTGCGAGAGCACCGGCGAGGCATATCCAGCCGTCCGCCTGATCAGCGCATTCATTCGAGCCATCAACTCTTCCATCTGAAACGGTTTTGCCAGGTAGTCGTCAGCACCTGCTTCCAGCCCTTCAACTTTATCCTGCCAATGTCCGCGGGCGGTCAAAACCAGAATCGGAAAACTGTGCTGTTCCTGGCGTAGTTGCTTGATCACCTCTATCCCGTCAACCTTCGGCAATCCCAGATCGACCACCGCAGCGTCGTATTCATATTCGCGACCGTAGTACAGACCTTCCTCGCCATCTTCTGCTGTGTCCACGGCATAGCCATCGGACTTCAGGTGGCCAGCCAACTGTTCTCTCAGGTTTTGATCATCTTCAACAACAAGTACTCGCATGGCGATACTCCTTTTTTCGATGGGGTAAATTCTCGATGGCGTTGACCCGAATGAGACAGACGCAAGATCCACAACTTTCAGTGGCTAACGTCGGTCGCGCACCTGTCCGGCCTGATCAACAGTAACGGTTACCACCCGCTCTCCGTTGACCAGCATGCGAACCCGGTATTCGACCTGGGCACCACGTTGTTTGGTATTGGCTGACAAGACACGACCACCCGTGTGCTTTCTGGCAATCGCCGTCGCCTGCTTCAGCGACACCCGACTTTGCGGCGCGAAGTTACTGTTTGAAGCATCTTGCGTGAGTTCTTTGATGGTGGGCAAGCCATTCGCAGCATGGACTGCAGAAATCTGACCCAGACAAAGGAGCAGGGCCAGACCAAGCCCAACCAGGGTACTGCTAGGTCCATGCTGTCGTTTTTGAGATCTTCGAATCGATCTAAATTTCATAACTTGCGCTCATTCACCTGGGAGACATTGTACGATTGCATCAAATACCCGTAAACACGCTTATCCTGCAGGCGTCACCCGGACCCTCAGGCGGATGTAATCGCCCGGGTCACGTTTCATTCGCGTGGTGTAAGTGTTACCGGCATAGACATAGGTTACGTCATATCCTGCCAGGCGTTCCTCAGCCCGCTCTTCACGATCTGTGCGACAAACTTCCTCGGTTCGGTAGGTCACCTCATCCGTATGCGCGTGGCGATTGTGACGTGATACGTCGGCACCAATACTGCCACCCAGCACCGCGCCAACCACCGTACCCACCTGTTTATTGCGTTTGCTGTGCCCAACGGCATTACCCAACGCCCCGCCAATAATCGCACCGATAATCGGACCCGTAGCGGACGCTCGACGATGACGCGGCTCGCGATACGCCACTTCCTGTTCAGAACAAACCTCAACCGGCACGCTGTATCGATACGTTTCGAAAATCGGTTCAACACCGGTCACCGGTGCCCTTTCGTAGGAGGTTGCAGCGAAGCTGACCGCTGGTATCAACAACACCGGCGCACTCCATCGCGCCAATCGTTTAGCCAGTGTCGGAGCCGCGGAATTGTTGGTATCGCCTTTGAATAACATCAGGTTTGTCCTTTGATCAATCTGGGCGCTATCTTAGGCTGATGCAACTGAACGCCATCTGAACGGCGAAAAAATTATCCAGATCCTAACTCAGTAATCTCCTGGACCTGGTGCTGGGCGTCCAGAGCAACCTGGATACCCGGACCTTGCGGAAATGGATGATTGAGGACCCATTGGGTCAGTCGTTGGTAATGATTGATGAAGCGCGTCAGTTCATCTTCGGACATGCGTTGTGTGGCGCTGATGGTTTGTTCCTGCTGTGCACGCCACTCATAAACCTGATCAAAACCCGGTACCTGCAAATAGACCCAGTAATCCACACGATTCCATAGAGACTCGTAACGTTGGTGAATCTGTTCGTTGACCCAATGTCGCCATATGCAATCAGGATCTTCCTCGGCTTCGAGCGAATTCACCGGCAGCTTCAGCAAATCTCCGGGTTGAGCGGTGACGCCAAGACACCAACCCTCCAGAATCACACAATCTGCCATGACCACTTCTTCTCTAACCCGATCGTCAACAGCTTTGTCAAAACGCGGCACCGTAAACTCAGCAGGACCTCCGGCTAGGGCATCGAACATCTGCACCAACCGCTCGCTGGCGTGGGTCCCCGGCACCCCACGCGTGCGGCACAAAGGATGAACGTTTTTAGACAGTTGCAAACGCTCTTCCAGCGTCAGGTAGAAATCGTCTAGAGACACCACCACCGCTTGAACATCTTTTTCCACCAGACGCGCACCCAACAGTGTGGCAAGGGTAGATTTGCCACTACCCTGGGCCCCGCTGATACCTATCACAGGTGGATACATTCCCGCCAGCTGGCTGATAACTTGCTCTACCACGGGATTCCACACTTGTTGGTGTTTGATTGACATGCGCTTTCAGATAAACCCTGTACAGTGAAGGGAGAGGTGTCTCAATCCAGGTTGGGCAAAAATCTTATGGGGAACCTTTGCTCACCAACCTGTCTAAGAATGCCAGATAGGAGCTAACAATATGAATCAAATAATTGCGACCTTTAACGATTGGTACGACCAGGGTGTCAGTTGGGTAAAACACTTGGACGGGGTGGTTTCCATCACTCTGCGGCTCATTCTGGCACCCGTTATGATCGGCGCAGGTTGGGAAAAGATCACGGGCAACAACTGGTTCAGCCCAGAATTATTGCCATTTCCCTTCAGCGTGCTGCCCACTGATCTGTCCTGGTTTTTGGCCAGCTACACCGAGTTTATAGGGGGTATCTGTCTGTTGCTGGGTCTGGCTACGCGCTTGTGGGCCATTCCATTGGCGATCACCATGCTGGTAGCGGCAGGTTCTGTACACTGGGACAACGGTTGGCCCGCCATCGCGCCTTCAAACCCACCCGCTGTGTGTGTCCCAGACAGCAAGGCGAATGCCGAATCCAATGTATTTGAGCGCTACATCAAGTGCTACAACGTGAATGAGCGCACGATAGAAGCATCTGAACGACTGTCCAGAGCCAAATCCATACTTAGAGAGCACGGCAACTACCGATATCTCAATGGCAGCGGCAGCATCGTTAAGCTGAACAATGGCATTGAGTTTGCCATGATCTACTTTGCCATGATCCTGGCTTTGCTGATGATCGGCGGCGGGCGTTACTTCAGTTTGGATTACTACCTGCGACTCTTTCTCGGCAGATCCGACAACTAACCCGCACCGACTGACTCGCTAGAGCTAACTCGCAACGCAGGGCCACACCTTCAGGCGCTATGGATATTCAACTGATTGTTGTGGCCTTTGCTGCCATTGGCGTCATTCTCATTGCCGCCCAATGGTTGGCACCACTGATCCGATTGCCCACGCCCACAATGCAGCTGCTGCTTGGCGTTGTGATCACCAACGCGGTTGTTGCCGCTGGCATTGATACCGGGCTGCGCTTCGATAACTTTCATGACCTGGTGTTTTATCTATTCCTACCGCTACTGGTCTATACGGCAGCATGGGCAGTAGACGTTGATGAGCTGAAAAAAAATCTGCTGGGTATTGCTGCCCTGGCCCTTCTCGGCCTACTTATCACCACGTTCCTTACTGCCACCGTACTTTATTACGCCATCGCGCACCCCACTGGATTTCCATGGACCGCTGCTTTGCTGGCCGGAGCACTCTTGGCGGCAACCGATCCGGCAGCGGTCACCAGTCAAAGCTGGGTTCATCATGTTAGGCCTAAACTGGCCCTGCTCTTGGAGGGCGAAAGCTTGTTTAACGACGCCACCGCGGTGGTGTTGTTTACTGTCATTTTGGGCGTCGCAACCGCAACGTCTCCAACCCTGGTGAGCACATCACAATTGCTGGGCGGGGCTGCGCTGACCTTTGTTCTGGAATTAGCCGGCGGGGCTGTTGTCGGATCAGTCACAGGCTCTATCGCTCGACTGGTACTGCGCAAGGCTACACACAACATCAAACTGTGGTTGGGACTGTCCCTGGCACTGGGCGCTTACCATATAAGTTTAAGCCTGCACGCCTCGGGCGTGATCGCCTGTTTAATCCTCGGTCTGATGCTGGGCAAGAATTCCAAGACCGATTCACAAGCTGCAACAACCTGGGATTTTGTGGGTCAAACCACCAATGGAATGCTTTTTGTGCTAATGGGTGCCACTCTCACCTGGTCTATGTTCGCCGAGCGATGGCTGGCGATGCTGCTGGCCATTGGCGCGGTTGTTTTGTCGCGATTTATCAGCGTGTGTTTTGTGCTGGCACCACAGAATCGATTCTTAGCTTCCCCTTATTCATGGTCGGACATCCGCATGACCGGGTTTCTTGGCATGAGAGGCGCAATCACCATCGCTCTGGTGCTGGTCTTACCAGTGGAATTACCCTACTGGTGGACCATACAATCTATCGCCTACGGCGTGGTGTTGTATGACCTGCTCATCACCGCACCCCTGATGCCGTTGATACTGAAACCAAAAGTTTAAGACCCACGACCATACGCAGAATCAACCCATCAACTAAGCTTCTAAATTGACTGATTTGACTTGAGGTATTTGTGACACATCATTTTCTCCACCGCAGTTCGAAGATCGCCATAATCGGATCTTTACTGGCCGTGTTCCTTTCCGGCTGTGCCCAACTACTCCCCGCTCCAGGAGAGGAGGAAAGCGCAGAAATCGTGGTGCGCAAAAGTCCCAATGATGAACGAGAGTATCGTTATCTGGTACTGCCCAACAAATTGAGGGTGCTGCTGGTATCGGATCCGACCACCCAGAAATCTGCCGCCGCCTTATCCGTTTATCGAGGCAGTTTTCATGAGCCCCTGGAACGACCGGGACTTGCACACTTTCTGGAACATATGTTGTTCATCCAGACCCACACCTATCCTGAAATCGACGGATTCCAACACCATATCAGTGGCAACGGTGGCTCTTCAAACGCCTACACAGCCCTGGACCATACAAATTATTTCTTTGATATTTCGCCCCAGGCGTTTCCGGAGGCACTCGATCGTTTTGCGCACTTCTTTATCGACCCCGTGCTGGCACCAGAATATGCCGATAGAGAAAAGAATGCGGTGAATTCGGAATACCAGATGCAGCTTAAGGATGACGGCTGGCGCGGCTACATGGTGGGCAAACAGGCGCTCAATCCAGCTCATCCCGGTTCAAGGTTCACGATCGGATCATTAGAAACTTTGAAGGGAGACATTCAATTAGACCTGGTCGATTTTTTTGAGACAGAATATTCAGCCGATCAGATGGGTCTGGTGGTGCTCTCTAACGACACGCTGGACACCTTGGAGGATCAGATCGCCCCGTTGTTTGGCATGATCAAGAACAACAACATAGGGCCAGACTACCCTGATGTGCCGATCTATACCAAGGATCAACTGCCAGCCACTGTCAGCTTTCAAACCCAGAAAGAGGGCACCCTGCTCACTTACAACTTTCCATTACCCAATACCCGTCAGCACTATAAGAAGAAGCCCGAACTCTACTTCTCCAATCTGATTGGTCACGAAGGTGAAGGTTCCCTTTATCAACTGCTGAACAAACAGGGCTACGTTGAGAGTCTGGCCGCATCTGTGGGCGAGTTTGATCGAAACAACAGTATGCTGTCGGTGCAGATCGAGCTCACCCCTCAAGGAGAGGAACACCAGGCAGAAATCACTGACCTGCTGTTTCAATACATCGATCTGTTGAAAAACACCCCTCCGCAACAGTGGCTGTATGACGAGCAGGCTGTAGTAGCCGAGCTGGGGTTTCGCTTTCAGGAGAAGTCCAACCCCATGGGGTTTGTCTATTCCATGGCACCTCGACTTGATGAGTTCCCCCCTGAAGACCTGTTGGTTGCACCCTATCTGATGGAGGAATTTGATCCGGATCTGATCCAGGAGTATCTGCGGTATGTCACGCCAAACAACATGCTGGTGGAAATTGCGGGACCTAAGGTCAAGGGCGCTCAGGTAGAGCCCTGGTTCCAGGTACCTTATTCACTGGAACGCCAGCAGTTTGCCAGCGCCAAAGTAGAAACCGATGCACTGGCGATACCACCGGCCAACCCCTACCTGCCCGAACAGCTCGAGTTGGTCGAATCCGATAATCAAGGCATTATTGAGGTGATCGACATACCGGGCATCTCAATCTGGCAGGATACAGAAGTCCGTTTTGGCGCCCCTCGCGCAAACCTCTTTCTTGAATTTGCCGTGCAGGACGGTCTTGTCACCCCTGCCGAACGCGCCATGTCCCAGGTCTATCGTATGCTGGTCGAAGACGGACTGAGCGAGCTGGTTTACCCAGCTTATCTGGCGGGTCTCGGCTACTCTATCGGGGTATCCGATGCAGGCTACGAGATCAATATTGGCGGCTACGAAGACAAACAATTGCGTCTATTGGAAAAGTTGATCGACGCGCTGCTCAATACGTCGATCGACCCAGCTAAGTTTGCCCAGTTTAAAGCGAGCATCATCCGAGACTGGCGCAACAGCACTAAAGACAGACCGTTCAGCCAGGCGTTCACAGCGCTGACCGATACATTACGAACCGGTAGGTGGCCCAGGACCATGTTGATTGATGCGCTTGCACCGATCACCGCCGCAGATCTTGCCACCTGGCGGGATCAGCGGATTACCGCATTTACGGTTAAAGGTATGGTGCACGGCAATGTCGATGCGTCGACGACTGAGTCGCTGCTGGATGTGCTCAGCGAAAGTTTAAAGATACAAACACACGATATCGTCCGAGCAGACGTTCGCGAAGTAAATGAATCTCTACGTTTGGAAGTACCTGTAGACCACAACGATGCTGCCATCGTGCTGCACCTGCAGGATCCAGACGATGCGCTTTCCAGCCGTGCAAAAAGCTCCCTGGCTTCGCAGCTACTGCATAACGCCTACTTCTCAGATCTGCGCACAAACCAGCAGTTAGGCTATGTGGTGAGCGTGACCAATCGTCCAGTGGTCAATCGCGGCGGCATCAGCTTTGTTGTGCAATCGCCTGTCAAAGGCCCAGGCGGTCTTGAAGAGGCCACCCGAACGTTCTTCAACAACTATGTCGCAGACTGGATGAACACAGATGACATTATCTTTCAGCAGCAAAAAGCCGGCCTGATCAATCGTCTGCTTGAGCCACCGAAAAATCTTAATGAACAATCCCAGCGCTACTGGGCAGATTTACGTCGCGGCTACGACACATTTGACAGTCGTGAACAAATCGCCAGTCTGGTTGAAGCACTCACCAAACAGGACATGCAGAAATACTTTGAATCGTTGCTCGCTCAGATGGATTCTAATCGCTTGATTATCTATACCATGGGTAAGTTTGAGGACGAGCCGGAGGTTGGCGAGAAGTTAGCTTCTCCGGTGGCTGACTGGGGCTAACGTTCTAATTGCAAGCGATAGGGTGGCAGGGACTGGATCAACGCCTGACCGTATCGCTTGGTGACTATGCGAGTGTCCAACATAGTGATACGCCCATAGTCGCCTTCGTGTCGAATCAAGCGGCCACAGGATTGAACGAGTTTGAGCGCTGCGTCGGGGACCGAGATTTCGTAGAAGGCATTTCTGCCCCTCGCTTCAGCCCATTCGGCAATAGCCTGATCAATCGGATCATCCGGCACTGCAAAGGGCAACTTCACGATAATCACATGCCGGCAGTAGTCATCCGGTAAATCCAACCCTTCTGAGAAGCTGGCCACGCCCACAAGGTAAGACGGTTCACCTGCATCAATTTTTTCTTTGTGGCGGCGAATCAATACCTGCTTCGCTCCTTCACCTTGTACCAGCAGCTCATCAGAGATCGACGGAGGTAAGCTACGCACCACATTGTTCAGTTGTCGCCAGGACGTAAAAAGTACCAGAGCACTGCGCTCGGTTTGCAGCAAATCCGGCAACATCTCAGTGACTTCCGCACTGTGTTCTTCAAACGCTCGTGGATCTGAATTCATTTTGGGCACGCGGAAGGTAGCGATCTCGGGAAAATTGAACGGGCTCGGAATCTTGACCTGGGTAGTCTCTGGCACCAGGCCGGAACGCTCCATAAAACGATCAAAACGACCAGACACACTCAGCGTTGCCGACGTACAGATCGCACCATACGCCCTGGCCCACAAAACTTCTTTTAGTATGTAGCCAGGTTCGATCGGGGCTGTAACAAGTTCCATATCCGTATCGCTTCGATTGATCCAGCGAGCATGCCGAAAGGCCGAACCTTGGCCATAATCCATCAACAAAGCCAAGGTCGCTTCAGCCCGGGTTTGCAATTGACCTACAGGTACCAGCCAATCCTCTGCGCTATGTGAATCAGGCCAGGTAGTTTCGCCTGAGACAGCCTTTTGCACGCTGTCATGGGTCTTTTCGATCACCTCACAAATCTTCGATATATGTGGTATCGCTGCGGCTGCTTTTTCACTGACGCTGGCAGGTATGTCACCCATCACAAACCGATGAATATCGATCTCGTCGTCGCGGGGTTCAAAGTCCAGAACCTGCAGTTCTTCCAGAAGACGCTCCAGCGCGCTGCGCAGCGCACCTGACTCTACGGCTGCATCGGTTGCAGCGCTGACCAGTTCCTGGGGCCGGGCAAAGCGTTGAGCAAGACTGCCAAGCACGGTATTCACCTGCTCCAACCAGGCCATGGTGCCGTTCAATCGGGTCCTGGCGGAGAAGTGATTCTGAGTTTTGTCCGCCAAGTGATGCGCTTCATCGAGCACAAATATGCAATCTTCTGGATCGGGCAGCACCGCGCCACCACCCAGAGCCAAATCTGACAACACCAGATCGTGATTCGCAACGATCACGTCTGTTCCTTCTAGATCACCTCGAGCACGAAAAAAGGGGCATTGTTTAAAAAAGCTGCATCGATTGTTGCTGCAACCACGATGATCTGTCGTGACACCAGCCCAGGCACCCTCGGGCAGCTCATCGGGCCAGCTATCCAGTTCGCCATCCCATTCACCGCGAGCAAACGCCTCGAGCATGGTCTGATAAAGCGGCACATGATCCGAATCGGTCGCTTCAAACAAGGCCATTTCCTGCTGACCTTGGTACTTGAGGTGATCATCCAGCCGTTTGAGGCAAAGGTAGCGTCCTCGACCTTTCGCCAACGCCACGCTGAAGCTCAGCCCGGCGTTGTTTTTGAGATCGGGTATGTCATGCAGGGTCACCTGTTCCTGCAAAGCAACCGTGGCGGTGGAAAGGATGACAGTTTTGCCTAGGCTGCGGGCGGCCGGGATCACCGCCAGACTGTAACCGGCGGTTTTACCGGTTCCCGTCCCCGCCTCGATCACCGCAATTCGGGGGGCGTCACCGGTGACACATCGAGCGACATGAGCAATCATCTCTCGTTGTCCGCGTCGCGGATTAAACCCGCGTGCCGCAAGCCAAGCCCTGTAGGCGTCCTGAATTTCATCCTTCAGATCATCGGTCAGATGCACAGAATGAGTGGCGGAATGGGCTGGCGCGTTCATGCTGCAAGCTTACTTGTACAACACACCCAACACTACTATTGTCTGCCGCTCATGGGTGTGCGACATTGCCTTTTCCTTGTTTTCTGACTGTTGTTACCACCATGAATCGAAAATCGCTTACTTTCGGTCTGCTCCTCACCATGGCCGCATCTACGCCAGCACTTGCGGATGTGGATAAACTGAGCCTGCCCGCGGGCTTCAGCATCCAGGCGCTTAACTTTGCGGTGGATAATGCGCGGCAAATGGCACTTACCGAAAAAGGTACACTGGTCGTCGGCACCCGCAGAAAAGGTAAGGTATACGCCATACCGCACGCATTGACCGACGACAATCCCGTAGTCGTAGAACTGTTTGACGATCTAACCATGCCAAGCGGTATTGCGGTGCACGACGGCGATCTCTACATCGGCGCTTTGAACGAGGTCATCAAAGTGGCAGATATTGACAGCCACCTGGAAGAGGAGCCACCCCATCAAGTTCTGGTGGATGATCTGCCCGATAAAACACATCACGGATGGAAGTATCTAAAGGTTGGACCAGACGGTTACCTCTATGTCCCCGTCGGTGCGCCGTGCAACGTTTGCCTGTCCAAAGATAAACGTTTCGCCAGCCTGTTGAGAATGGATACGCAAACCGGCGAAAACGAGATCTGGGCCCAGGGTATTCGCAATACCGTTGGTTTCGCCTGGCACCCGGATACGCAGGCGCTATGGTTTTCGGACAACGGTCGAGACATGATGGGCGATGACGTACCCCACGAAGAGATCAATGTCATCACGAGAAAGGGGCAACACTTTGGGTATCCCTTTGTGCATGCCGATGGCGTTGACGATCCCAAGTTTGGAGACCACAAAGACCGCAAACATCACACCTTTGAATATCCAGTTCTGAATATTCAGGCCCACTCGGCAGCGCTGGGGTTAGACTTTTACACCGCAGATCACTTTCCAGAAGAATACTCAAATGCACTGTTCATTGCCGAGCATGGCTCCTGGAATCGCAGCAGTAAAGTAGGTTATCAGGTCTCTGTCGCTAAAGTAGATGCAACGGGACAGCTCAACTATGAGCCGTTTATCCAGGGTTGGCTGGTTGGGCAGAGTCCATGGGGACGACCAAACGACGTATTGGTTGCCCCGGATGGCACCCTGCTCATTTCGGATGACGCAAAGGGTCTTATCTACCGGGTAAGCTACGCTGGCTAAAGAGATCACCCCAAGACATGACTGATCGTTCCTGACTGTTTTTTAATAGTTCCAGCCCAGTAGATTCCAGTAGTACAACACGCCGAAAAACAGCGCGTAGACCAGACACACGTAGGTATAGCGAATCCTTGCCCAAAAGGAACATGCGCTATCTCGCCACACGGGTTGCAGATAGACAATCGCCACAACTGTGGTCGCCAAACCAATCAGGGGCAGCCACAGCACCAGCCCGGTTCCGGTAGGCGGAAAATCAAACACCACCCTGTTCATGTCCACCCCTGCCACAATACCGCCAAAACCGACGATGAAGAGTAAGATCATCAAAGAAGCAATGTTCAGATTTCGACGCCCGATGGCTGCGCCACCGGTCAGTCCATCTTTACGATTTCGCACCGCATTGATCAGCACAAAAATTGCGGCCAACAAGGCAAGGCCGATGACCAGTTGATGATTGGCGGCGGTTTCCAACGCACCGACTTTGTCCCCCACGATGATGGGGGCGGATGCGATGAACACAGAGGTGACTTGACCCGCATTATCTGTCGCAAACACCAGTCGCCGGTCACCTCCAATTTTCTCAAACACATAGGGTTCAACTTCTGCATACCGGCTGCCACCACCGTCACCGGGCACAAAGATCTGAGTGTCACTGGCTGCTGAGACATTCAGATCACCACCGAGCGCCAGGATCCCCTCAAGCGTTGTATACGAGCGTCGGTTAAATCGATAAGCACCTGCGACCTGGGCGATACGCTGCGCACTGTCGTCCAGCGCTTCGTAGACGAACTGAGGTTCGGGTTTGCCATAAAAGTAGTCGATGACGCCATTAATAATCGCACTGCGGGCCTGGGCACCTTCTGGCGCATTTGTCGACAGATAAACGCCAAAGTTGTTTTCGGGATCGATGACCATCTCTGAGTGAAAGGCGATGGTATCGCCCCCGTGGCCGATAAATCGTTGCCCACCTCGCCAGATTTCATAAAACCCATGCGCCATTGCGGCCACCCGATCATCGTGGCGAAACAGCGCGCTGTGCATCTGCATGGTCGTTTCAGCAGACAATATCCGACCACCACCGTATTCCCCACCATTGAGGTGGGCCAACATAAAGTAGGCCATATCCTGGCTCGCGGCAGATAAAGCGCCGGCCGGGCCAAAATTTTTAATGTACTCAAAGCCAAACGCTTTTAACGTGCCCTGTTCCGCGACATATCCTGTGGCCATGTCATCCGTCAAACGTTCGGGTAGCGGTTCGTCAAACGTCGCCTGCTGCATACCCAACGGTTTGAAGATATGGTCAGCTACATATTGCTCAAATGATTTTCCAGAGATGTTTGCTACCACCAGGCCAGCCAGCGCAGTCGCCCAGTTAGAATAGGCGGAATGAGTGCCAGGGGCTCTGACCTGCGTGGGGGTATGCTTGGCCAGGGACTCTGCCAGTGGAATGATATCCTCAGGCTCGTCCGAGAACAGGAATCCTGCAGCGCCATCTTCGAGGCCAGGCGCGTGGGTCATCAGGTGCACCATGGTCATTGGAGTATCGAAGGCATCAGGAATCGCAAATTGATCCACATACTCCGCAATTGGTGCATTCAAATCCAGCTTACCCTGCTCAACCAACTGCATGACCGCGGTCCAGGTGAAGAGTTTTGACACCGACCCTGGCCGGAACAGATGCCGATCCGGATCAACGGGTTCTTTGGATACCAGGTCTGCGTAGCCGTAGCCACGTTTAGTGACGATGCCACCATCCTTCACCACAGCCAAGGTCACACCGGCGAGCTGGTAGTCGTTAAACTGCGCGCTGACCACACCATCCAGATAGGCGTTAAACTTTTCTACCGAGAAGTAATCATCTTCCAAGGAGAGCGCCAGCTCAGCCTGGGAAGCCTCGCCTGCATCGCCAGCCCAAATCGGTAGGCTGGACAAGGTGGCCACCAGCAAATAGACCAGTTTTTTCATACTATCTTTCCCAGCCTTTCCTAGCGCAGAGAAGCACCCAATAACTCACGAGCAATCACATGTCGTTGCACTTCGTTGGGTCCCTCGCCAATTCGACGGATCCGCATTTCCCGGTACCAGCGTTCGAAGGGTAAGTCTTTGGCTACCCCTAAACCACCAAACATCTGCATGGCACGATCCACTACCCGACCTGCCGCTTCAGTGGCCACAAGTTTGGCCATGGCGGCCTCCTTACGAAAGGGCTCCCCTTTATCCGCCTTGGTTGCCGCTTCCAGCGTAATCCAGCTCGACTGTTTAATATCTACCTCATTGTCCACCAGCATCCACTGAATGGACTGCCGCGTGGATAGTGGCGCCCCAAATGTCTCCCGTTGGGGCACATATTCCAGGGCCATCTCCTGAGCTTTTATGGCAACGCCAATACACCCCGCAGCGTAGGGAATGCGCTGACGGGTGAGTCGATCGTTGGCAATGGCAAAGCCACGATTAACCTCTCCGAGGATGTTCGCGCTGGATACACGCATATCTTCGAACTGCAGCTCCGTGGCATAGTGAGCAGAGCGCAGCGTATGAACAATACGACGCACGTGAAATCCAGGATTATCAGTATCGACAATAAAGCATGTGACGCCGTTGCGGCCTTTGTCAGGATCAGTGCGCGCGAATACCAGACCGTAATCCGCTTTGTCCGCACCGCTGATCCACAACTTACCCCCGTTGATAATCCAGTCATCACCATCCTGGACCGCACGTGTTTGGATAGCCCGCGCTGGATCGGAACCGCCGGACGGTTCGGACAAGCCAAAAAACCCTCGTTTTTCTCCACGCAGCGTGGGATATAGATAGCGTTCTTTTTGATCCTCAGTCGCCTCAAACAGTTGGGCGAGGCCCGCGCCCCCAAACGTGCCGTAACATGGAGCATATAGCCCGGCTCGATGTTGAGACATTTCAATCGCAATCAAAGTTCGCGTGACCAGATCGATATCGGGCCCCCCGTATGCCGGAGGGATATCCAAGCCATACAAACCCATTTGCTTGGTTTTTTCGATCAGTCTGGCCTTGTCGTCTGCCGCCAATTCATCTGCATCCGGATCAAGGTGTAATTCCAATGGCAAAATCTCTTCGCGTACGTAGCGGCGTACGGATCCAACGATCATGTCTTGCTCTTCAGTTAGATTCAGGTCCATAACTTGTCTTCTTGAATGTATTGAGAACTGAGCTAACCCGGACTTAGGCGGCCAAGATTAATCAGCTCGTTCAGTGGCGGCAGTTCACCGTGGTCTGCCACGTGCACCATCAGAAGCTCGCGATACCGTGTGTGGTAACTTGTTGTGACTTCAACTCTGAACAGCGCAGCCTGTTCGTATTTCTGCAGCGCTGCAGCAACCTCTCCCTTCAGGCCAAACAGGCTCTTGCCTCCGGCAAATCCAACAAATACCACCCGTTCTTCGGCATCTGCAAGCTCAAAGACGCCCATATTACCCTTCAAGGTTGAGTCTACGTCGGCCACCGGCAGCCAGGGTTTGGTGAGTCTTGTTGCCACAGAAGTTGAGCCCCTAGTCTCGGACGTCCACCTCGACTTTTTTCTTGGGCATGACAGAAATCTCCATGGGTGCAAAGTGCTCCATATCGACATCGATCAGGTATGGACCTTCGGCCGCCATAGCCTTATCAAACGCCGCTTCAAATTCTGTCACGCTTGTAACACGCTCGGCTGGAACCCCCATGCTGTTCGCCATCTGGGCAAACGCCACCTTGCCCAGATCCGTTTCGTTGATACGACCAAAGCGCGTGTCCTGCAGCCAGCGCAGCACGCCATAGCCAGAATCGTTGAAGACACAGACAATCAAAGGCACTTGATATTGAGCACAGGTTGCAAGTTCCGTGGCGTGGAACATAAAGCCACCGTCACCATGTATCACGGCCGTCTTCTTGTTTGTTGCGATGGCTGCGCCGACGCTCATGGGAAAGCCGGGGCCAATCGCGCCAGAGGTTGGGTTAATGGAGGTGCGTGGTTCAAGAATCGGAAACTGCTGATTACCCCAGTTGTACGCCGAGATGGTCTGATCACGCACAAATACAGAGTCGCGAGGCAGCTTCGCGCGGATGGCATCCATCACCTGGGGCCAATCTTCACCCAGCCTGCTGCGCATGGCTGAACGAACCCCGTCGCGTGCCTCCCAGATAACCTGATTGAACTGGCCATCATTTGCAGAGACCTCTTTCATCTGTGCATTAATCGCGGTCAGTGCAATCTTTGCATCGGATTGCACACCAATTGCAGCCCGGTGTGTGCGACCGATCATGTTGCCATCGATATCAATCTGGATGAGATCTCCAGGTGGTGTTTGCACCGCAAATTGGCCATCAACACCAACGGCAAACTTGGTTCCAATTGCGATGGTTAGATCCGCACCCTGAATCGCGTTGTAGATGCCTGCGCTGTTGTAGTAGTTGCCCACACACAGCTCATCATCCTCTGGGATCACACCGCGACCATCAACGGTTGTGATCACCGGCGCATCCAGCGTGCGAGCCAACGCCTGTAATTCCTCAGTGGCGCCCGCAGCAATCACCCCTCCGCCTGCCACTATCACGCGTCGGCTGGCGGTTTTAATACGCTCTACAGCGGCATCCAGAGCTTTATCGTCTGCCTGAAAGTCAGCGGCCGGGAAAGCAACGCTGAACGTTTCGCTTTCGGCGTACTGAAGATCGATGGGTATTTCTAGAGCTCCAGGCGCCCCACGGCCGGTGAACATATCCGTAATCACAGCCTGCAACGCTGGGCCTAGCTGAGAGATATGCCGTGGACTTTCAACACGACGGCACACGGAAGCCAGCATAGGTACCTGATTCTCGGCTTCATGCACGTAGCCTAGACCCTTACCATAAAATTTGGTTTCCGCCTGTCCAGTAATGACGAGCACGCGAGAAGAGCCATATTCCGCTTCATAAAGTCCCGTGACGGTGTTTGACGTGCCAGGCCCGGTGGAGGCGATCATGACCCCCAGCTTGCCAGTGGCTCGTGCGTAACCGTCAGCCGCATGCGTGCCCGCTTGTTCGTGTCGAACATCGATGATCTTGGTTTTTCCCAGCCGATTGATCGCATCCATCATCGGCATGTTGTGAATGCTCACAATGCCAAATACATGTTCCACGCCCAAATCGGCCAATGCCTGGGCAATTAAATCCGCACCGGTATAGCTCATGCTGTTGCCTTACGTGTGTGAGTAGCGTCGACGAAGGTGCGGGCTGCCCGATCCAATAGATCGGCAGCTATCCCCATCTTCCCCCCTTTTTTATGTCACTAGACTATCGCCAGCCAAAGAATGACTGTCAAGCTGCGGCTTTCCCAACCGAACAGCCGCCAGGACTCAGCGTTGGTATCTGATCTGCCCTCCCACCAGGGTCATTTCCACCTGCGTGCCGCCGATCTGATTGGCTGGAACTGTCATTAAGTCGCGATCGACTACCACCAGGTCTGCCAGTTTCCCGGGCGTGATTGATCCCTTGTGCATATCCTCAAACGCCGAATAGGCATTCCCCAGGGTATAGCTGTGCAATGCTTCTTCCCGAGTCATGGCTTGGGCAGGGAAAAACGCCTGGCCGTCTGCCATGACGCGATCCACAGACGCTTGCAGAGACACAAAAGGGTTGATCGCCTCTACCGGGGCGTCGGTACCGTTATTGATCCGTGCACCGCTATCTATCAAATCTCTCCAGCGATAGGAGGTTTGCTCTGTTCTGGCCAACCCCAATCGACGAGGTATCCACGGTCCATCAGAGGTACAGTGGACCCCCTGAATCGCAGCAATCACACCCATCTGACCAAATCGGGGAATATCATCCGGATGAATATGCTGCGCATGTTCTATGCGCCATCGTAAATCACGCCCGTCTAAGCCAGCCGCTTCCCACTGACGCTGATACAGGTCAAGTACCTCGCGATTAGCCCGCGTGCCAATCGCATGGGTATTCACCTGATAACCGTGCTCGATTGCCAGGCGGCTGGTTTCTTCGATATCTTCTACCGGCTCTAAAACCAGTCCATAGTCGCCTGACAAGTCGGCGTAAGGCTTCAGCAACCAAGCCCCATGGGCACCCAATGCCCCGTCAATCTGGCGTTTGATCGATCGTACCGTCAGAAAGTCATTCCCCTCCAGCGGCATAAAATAGTCCGCAAGCTTCGCACCCATCTCGGCATTCGATTCACCGCGCACCATCGCATAAAGGCGGATGGGCAAGCGCTCTTCAGCTTCCAACTGTCTAAAATAGTCGATGGTGGCAAAGTCCACACCCGCGTCGTGGAAGCTGGTGACGCCATGCGCGAGCGCCACTTTTCCGGCCAGGTAAACCTGTTCATCAATCTGTCGGCGTAACTCATCCTCGCCAAGGCTAAGCTGGTATTGTGCAACCGCATCTTGAACAAGTCTCTGGGCTGTTTCGCGCAGTAAACCAGTAGCCCGACCAAGCTTATCCCGGACAATTGTGCCGCCCGGTGGATCCGGAGTCTGCGCGGTAATCCCAGCCGCCGCCAAAGCCGCATCGTTGACGTATGCGGCGTGTCCGCTGGCATGTCCCAATAACACTGGATTATCTGCTGAGACGTTATTCAGCGTCTGGTTGACCGGCACCCCATCAACCAGCGTCTCATCACCCAAAGTCCATTTGTCCTGATGCCACCCACGACCAAAAACCCATTCATCGGGCTGGGCTGCATCCACCGCAACACCCACCTGGTTCACAATATCGGTAAACTTCTCCGCTTGGTTCAGATCGAGAATCTGCTGTGCACGGCCCAAGCCCAGATAGTGACCATGTCCTTCAATCAAACCGGGTATGACTGTTCTACCCTTCAGCTGAATCACCTGTGTGTTCGCGCCGATGAGGCCCTGAAGGTCACGGTCTGAACCAACCGCCAATATGGTTGATCCCTGGACCGCAATCGCTTGCGCCCGGGGAAAATCGGCGTCCACCGTAACCACGTTGCCACCCATCAAAACCAGATCTGCCGCAGAGGCCGGGGCAGCATCCTGAGGGCGAGTGCTATCGCAAGCCGTTAGCAGCATTACCGTCAGAAAAGCCATTCCGAATCTTTCCCGCATCAACAACCCACGCATTATGATCAGGGCGTCAACGGCACGAAGGAAAGCGGCGGCAAGCTGAAATCAGCAGGCGGGTCCCCACCATTAAACCAATCCTGAACATGTGTCGAAAACTCAGGGCTCGCCTCCAACATTTCGCTCAACACGTTGTGAGAGCCGCCTTTCACGGTAACCAGATGAGCGTTCGGAAAGAACGGCAGTGTTTCAAGGGCATTCTGATACGGTGTGCTGACATCATAAGTACCGTGGACAAACAAGCCGGGCACCGCAGACGTTTCTCCAAGCTGAAAAGCTTCTGGCAGACGCGGTACGTTCCACCCTGAGCACATCGCCTCCATTGTCTGAAGGTTGTCGGGGAAATGAGGGGGTGCAGTGTCTCTTAATTGTTGAGCGCGCCTATCGGAAATCCAGGACGAGCAGTCAAACAGGCCCACAGCTGCATCAGAAGGCTCGCGACCTACAAAAAAACCACCCAGCCTGCGGATCAGCGGCAGTCGCCCGCTTCCCTCACCCTCCAAGATTGCGGCGACATCCTGGGGCCAGGTCTGCATACCCTCGCGACTGCTGAGTCCGTAGTCAAACCCCAACATCGAGCCATTGAGAAACACCAGTTCAAGTTCGTTAGGCGCAAAACCAAAGGCATGTTCAGGGTCACTCTTCGACCGCACAAGCAGGTCTTCGAACGCTGTCAGCGGATCAGGGAAACCATGGGATTGCGACCAGACACCCTTTGCCTCTTCGGCAATTTGCGCAACCGCCGCACGAACGGCTACACCATCATCAAAAGTATGGTCGTAACCCTCGACCCCGGTGACCATGAAACGATTGACACGCTCAGGAAACCCACGCACCACAGCAAACGTAAAATGAGACCCAAAACTCGTACCCTGCAGATTGATCCTTGGATAGTTCAAATGGTCTGCCACATCGACCACATCTGCCGCAGCTTCAGTGATCACGTAGCCGTCCACATCAAACCCGTCTTTTTCTAAGCTGGCCCGACCAGCGACACCTACGTCTTTGAGCATCGTCAACATGTCGCCGTGGCTGTGAATCGCCCGCCAGGGATCATCAATCCCCGACAGTTCAAAGCCGGGCTGCGAAGTGTGAATGCCCCGCAGGTCGACCATGATAACGTCACCAATTTGGCGAAACAGCGCTATTCGCTCTTTTACCCAATGCCGATCAAGGCTACGAATATGGCTACCACCCGGTCCGCCTGCCAATAAAACCACCGGGATGTCACCCGATCCAGGCGCCCCCTCCACCACGGCATAGCCGATCTGGATCGCGCGGCTATTGTGTTTGCTTCGCACTTCAGGCACGGATACTTTTCCGCGAAAAACCTGCACCGTTTCCCCTTCAAGGAGCTGCAGGTCACGTACCTCATGGGGTTGATCTCGGAACTGGGCAGGAGACCAGGAGGCATCTTCCTCGGTAGGCGCAAAAACAAACCATAAGCCGCTGACCAGCAGGATGATCAGGGCAATCAAAGTGACGCGTTTAGAAACCATAATGTTTATGAATCAAAAAAGTGGTGCTAGTTGATCACAAAACAAATTGTATTGCTGCACAAGAAGAGCTCAGCAGCAAAGGCGGAAATGCGGGTGCTTAAGGAGCCGACACCCGCGCAAAACACTGCTTCTAAATTTCCATGGACAAGGTCAAGCGTACATCCCGACCGGCTTCGCTGGGACCTACGACAAGTTCGTAGCCAGGCACCGCACTAAAATCGCCTACGCTGGAGCTATCTCGGTACTCCTCATCGAACAGATTGGTTACTGCCAGACTCGCCTTCAGGTAGTCTGTAACCTGCCAATCAACAAACGCATCCACCGTGGTATACGATGGTTTGTTCAGTCGATAGACGTTAGGTACCCACCCAAACTCAAAGTCTTGATGAAGCGTATCTATGTCGAGGTCATTCACGTGAGTGACGGTTAGACCAAGTTGCAAACGCTCGGAAGCCTCATAGTCTATGCCGACAACCCACGTATCGCCCCGGGAAATGCCCAGTCCGTTAAATTCGTAACCATTCAAGTCTACTGCACCCCAATTGTTTGCGTACAGACCCGACGCAGGATCGAGTTCTGCATCGTGTGTAGCAAACCCAACAAACAAGCTTAGCTGCTCCCAACGATATGCTAAGTCCACCTCGATGCCATCCGTCTCGACCGTGCCTATGTTCTGGTAAAGCGAATTCCCATACAGGCGCTCAAAAATGACATCGTCAATGTCGGATTGGAAAATTGCAAATTTAGCGCTGAAGTTGTCGTTGTTGTACTCCAGAGATGCCTCAACATTGGTTACACTTTCCAGATCAAGACCGGGATCTACCACCGGTGCCGTTGAACTATCGTACAAATACGCATCTATCGTGAATCCGTCCCCGATTTCTTTACCTCGAACCGCCTGAGCAACCCCCAATCCGGCGCTCCAGTTCTCGTTGAAATCGTAAATAAAGCCAGCGTTAACGCTGATGGCTGAATCGCTTTGCTCAGCCCCGGAATCCGGGATGGGATCCCCATAGTAGTCGGCCAGCAAAATCTTTTGCTCATAATCGTAGTCGTCATAACGTACCCCATAGCTGATCAGCAATGCATCTGTCAGCTGGGAGTGACCCTGAAAGTAGATACCCAGGACACTGCCTTCTTCGCCATGATCTTCTTCAGGCTGAGGATTGTAATAACCGCTATCGACCTCATCATCTCTATAGTCGACACCATAGGTAAAACGATGATTTTCAATCACGCTGGTGTTGCGGATATCAAATCCGTTGGTGGTGATCTCGGACAGCCAGTCAAAACGTCCGCCGCGAAAAGAAGACTCTGTCCGATATCCGGTCACTTCGAGATTAACCAACTCGCTAAGCTCTAGCGTGTAGTTCGCAACAATGGTTTCTCGCTCTGCCTCTGAGGTGTAGAGCGTATCTCCAGGCTGTACGATCCAATTCGGTCGTGCACTAAAAGAACCTTCCTCATCGCGACTTTCGTAGCTGATGGACAGGCGTTGCTGATCACTGATATTTCCACTGATCTTCACAAAAGCCATTTGCTGGTCTGCAGCGGTACCGAGCACCTCGTTACCATCTCCATCTTCAAAATTTTCTCGATCTATATCGTTGTAGGCAGCAAGAAACCCCCAGTTATCACTTAGGCGTCCATAGACCGAGGCGCTGTAACGCGTACCGTCGTTGGTAAACTCGTTGATCTTAAGTCGCGCCCCAAAACGCTTGTCGTCCACCAGCAGATCAGCGGCGTCCTTGGTTTGAAAGCGAATCGCGCCACCTATGGCTCCAGGGCCACTGGTAGCCTCACCAGCACCGGCTTGCACTTCAACTTCCTTCAAGAGTTCCGGGTCGATGGTCACGCGACCGATGTGATGAAAAAGTGTCGATGTCTGGGGAGCTCCATCGACGGTGACATTAAGCAGTGCATCTTCTAACCCTCGAACATAAATCTTCTGTGCCACACCCACGGAACCACCCACCGAGATCGAAGGCGTGAGCCGAAAGACATCTGCCAGATCATTTGCTTGGTAGCGCTCTATGTCATCAGACGTCACGGTCGCGTTCGTGGCTTCGCCAACCACGGTCAGCGTTTCAATGTACGAATTGCCCGGGTCTGCCTCGTCCTCCGCGTGGTTAACAGCCGCAACAAAAGTAGCTATCAGCAGTAGCGCAGCCTTCGCCGCTAAGCTGGATCGTTCGAACATCTTCATGGAAATTCCTCAAATTTTCGCAAATGATAATTATTAATATTTGCGAGCGAGGATTGGAGTAGATTTACATTTGTTACATTCGTAACAAAAACTCGACTAAAACTAGTCCACTCTAGCGGAGATCGGTTGTAGACACGCTGAAATCGCGGGACTAGTAGAGCCAAGCAGGCCGATCAGCGCGGCGAGCCCCATGCCTTGCCAGGTGCCTGTGGTCGTAAATTCAAGGACATAACCTATCCGCGTGATTCCTCCACCAAGCGTGGAGGCAAACAACCCGTCCAGAAAAGCGTAGGAGACACAAAGCCCAAGGAAACCTGCGATCACACAGATCAACACACACTCAAGAACCAGGCCGCAAAAGATTGCAGTCCGCGAAAATCCGATCAGGCGAAGCGTCGAGATCTCTACCGACCGCGCGACGACCATGGACGACATGGTGTTCAAAGCGCCTACAACCGCACCAACCGCCATCAACAAAGCCAGCGGCCAGGCAAGTAGCTGGGCGAGTTCCGTCGTCTTTGCAGCCTGAGCGCGATAGTAGTCCGCCTCCGAGATAACCGAGAGTTGTAGTCGAGGATTACTGTTACTACTCTGCTGTAACCGAGACAAACCCGAATTACGATCAGAGGGCAGTATCCTCACTGATTGATACAGATTCGGACGATCGAAGAGACTCTGAACCGCAGCCAGATCCCCCCAGATCTCGGATTCCCAAAGGCGACCATCGGACGCGAATTCACCCACAACTTTCCAGATCGTTGCCCCCAGGATCACCTGATCACCAATCTTCATACCCTGATAGTCACGTGCAATATTGGCACCCACGACCAGCTCCGCTAGACCTTCGCCGGGCCAACGACCCGCAGTCAAAGCGGCGCGACGCAACTCAATACCCTGGGCAGTCAATCCGCGCAGGCTGATATTGGCTCGCTCATCACCTTGTTTACGATACCCATCAACAATCAAATTAACTTCCGGCGAGAACCGGGCATGGTCGATGGATCGGGCCAGAAGTTCGACCTGTTCCCGGGTGATATTGCTGTTAACCTCCGCCTGGGTGCCACCACGCATGACCAACACCGTATCGGCATCACCCGACCGCTCTATAGCGTTAACCAGTCCTTGATTAAGCGCGCCTAAGCCAACCAATGTGGCAACCGCCAGCGCGACGCACAACATCGTCGCCAGAGTCAAACCGCTGCGACCCGATAGGCTGCGCAGATAAATGCGGGTCACTTCGAATGTTTGTCGAATCGTTTTGAACACGCCTACCCTTTGCGCAGAGCAGTCGCTGTGGGTGTTCGAATTCCTCGAAGGGTAGCCGGACCACTGGCGAGCGCCCCCAAAACAAGCAGAGAGAGTAAACCGGAGAAGAACATGCCCCCGGTCAGCTCAATTCCAGGAGCGATAGAAGCCATCGTGTCCGAACTGATACCGACCAACCACGCCGCCGCAATCAAGCCCAAAACTCCAGCCGTTACAACAATCAACAGGTTTTCACCTACGAATAGCAACAGAATTCGAGATTGCGAATACCCCAACGCTTTGAGCACGCCAATTTCTTTGTGTCGCTGATTGATGGCCAACGTCGTCGTCGTGGCCAAAATCACGAGCAGGCTCACAAACGCGGCACCTAACACCATGGTTGTCACGGCGGCCAGATCTCCAAACTGGGCAACAAAGGTCAGTGCAAAACTTCGTTCACTGTCGGTGGTCGTGCGCTCGACGGAAAGATCAAAAAGGCGATCAATGGTTTCTGCCAACAGACTAGGGTCTTGACCCGGGGCAGGCGCTGAGATGATCCAACCAATCGTGTCGCGGTCGTACGCTCGCGCTTCGTTCAACAGATCGTAGTGGATATAGACAAAACTCGTATCTATGAAAGCAGTTGAGCCTCTAACAATGCCTGCCAACCGAAGCTTCCAACTCGCCACACCGTCCTGTCGCTCGATTTGCTTGTTTATAACCGGTACCTGATCACCCACCTGCCAACCAAAGCGCGCCGCTAAAGCCTCCCCAACCAGAAAGGTATCTCTCTGGGAGATAAAAGCCGCGCGTTCTTGGGGACTGATCTTAAGATCGTCACCATATACCTGCAGATAGCTCGCGGGTTCGACTGCAATGGTATGCAGCCGATTGCGAGGTTCTTGAAAATAACCACCAAACCAAGCGGCAAAACTACTGGCCCCAACGCCGTCAAGACTTCGAACTTCATCAAAATAAGCACGAGGTAATGGTTTGGTGAAGCTGAGCTTGTTCGTTGTGACCATCCTCAACGCACCCACATCAGCACCAGACGTGTAGGCACGCTCGAAGGCGACCAGCGTACCAAACAAAAGGTAGGCAATCGTCACCGATAGACCAAGTAGGAGGTATCGAACCCAGGCATCGCGGTAGCTCGAAAGAACAAACTTCAAGTCAACCGACCTTGAAGCTGCGCTTCTTCAATTTGGCCCTTGTTGAAGTTGAAAACACGATCCGCATAGCCAGCCGCAATGGGGTCGTGAGTCACCATGACGATGGTTTTGCCTAGATCCTGACTCAACATTCGCAGGATCTCCAACACCTCAATTGAGGTATCCCCATCCAGATCACCCGTGGGCTCATCACATAGCAGAATAGGGGGGTCTGAGACAATTGCTCGCGCAATCGCAACTCTCTGCTGCTCACCACCTGACATTTCTCTTGGTCTGTGGCCCAGACGATGCGAGATGCCCACTAGATCTGCTACCGTCTGGATGCGTTGACTGCGTTTCGTGGCACCACCAGAACTGAGCAACAGAGGCAGTTCTATATTGGATCGAGCATCCAACATGGGCATTAAGTTGTAGAACTGAAAAACAAAACCCAAAGACGCTGCCCGCCACGAACACAGCTGAGATTCACTGGCATCACTGATTACCCGATCGGCCACCGTCACTCTTCCCCGGGTCAGGCGCTCAATCCCGCCGATGGTGTGTAAAAGGGTCGATTTCCCAGATCCCGAGGGGCCCATCAACGCAATGAACTTGCCCGCATCAACGGCAAAATCCAAATCTTCAAACACTCGTATGGTGTTGTCACCCGTTTGAAATGCCTTGGTTGCCTTTTCAACCTGGATAATTTTCGCGCCCATTTAGGTTCCTAATCAGTGATAAGGCTGTGAACAGTGGTCATCTGTCGACTTCCGACGGCTTAACCATTGGCATGGGGCACTAAAACAACCATCTCCAGGCCACCTTGGCTTCGATTGAAGGCGCGCACTTTCGCAGTGACAGCGGCTAGTTGTCTTTTCGCAAGCGCAAGCCCAAGGCCAAAACTGGTACCGTCGGTTGGTTGTGCCGCTTCAACTCGAAAGAAGGGTTGGAAGATCGCGTTCAGGTGCTGTTCCGGAATGCCGGGTCCTTCGTCAGCGATCCGTATCTGGTACTCGCCATCTACCCGCTCGAGCTGCACAGAAACAGACTTGCCAACCGGCGTATAGCGCATGGCATTGCGAAGAATGTTCTCGAGTGCCTGGCCTAAAAGCCGGTGATTGCTGTTGGCCACCAAGGCGCAGTCGGGTAGTGACGAGACAATCACTCTATCCGGGTACTCGAACCTGGCATCATCGATTAATACCTCGAGTAAATCGACCAAATCCAATGCTTCGCGCGGTTCTTCCGAGCCTTCGTTCTGTAACCACGAAAGAGTCAAAGTATCGTCAACCAGTCGTCGTATCTGACGAGATTCTCTGTGGATGCGCTGCAACTGCTGGGACTGGATCACCGGTTCACTGTCGGCACTTTTGATAAGACTGTCGATGGCGATATCCAAACGTGTCAACGGAGTTCGAAGTTCGTGTGACAGGTCCGTGATGAGTTGGCGCTGGCTGATGATCTGATCGCCGATACGTTCCGCCATCCGATCGAATGTATTGGCCAATTGGGCCAGCTCATCATCTCTGGAACCTAACACCTCTCGCACCCGCACTTCAAAATCCCCTTGGGAAAAGGCACGGGTTGCCTGTTGTAGTTGTTTCAGCGGACCCATGATGTGCAGATACAAAACAATGGACATAAAGCTCAGGATAAAGAGCGGCAGAATCACTTGCAGGGTAATGCGCGTCTGGGTCCAATAGTTACCAGGACGCATGCGTTGCGGTAACTCGACCAACAAACTGGCTTGTCCAGAAGCAAACGGCAACTCCATGACGGGGTTATCTTCAAAATACAAATGAATTTGCCAATCGATACTGCGGCCGAGATTGTAGCCGAGATACCAATCAGCATTCTCAAGACTTCCTGCAATGCGTGCGACCTTTGCCTCGGCCACCACCGCCCAGGTCTCTTCACGCAATTGCAGAAGCGATAACCAGTTTTCAAGTTCTTCATAGGAACCACTGCGATACAATGATTCAGCTTCTTGAGCCCAGGACGCGAGTTCAGCGCGATCAACCTCCGCAATCAAACTCATATCATCTTCAATTTGAGACACGGCCAGATCGATCAGATAGAACAGAGCAACCACACCGGCACCGATGGTGATGCATATCTTCCATAACAGCCGCCTGCTCACGTGAGACAGTATCCTTTGCCATGCACGGTTCTCAACCGACTCCCATCCCAGCCAGCGGCATTAAGTTTGCGCCGCACCCGGCTCAAATGCATATCCAGGCTGCGGTCATACGCACTATGGCTGCGGTTTAGCACCGCCTGGTAAAGATAAGCCCTGGGAAGCACTTCGCCAAGATTCCGAGCTAGCGTCCATAGTAAATTGAGTTGTGTCGGCGTCAGCTCCAACAATTGCCCACACGCCTTTGCGCTACGCTCTTTTCGGTCGATCATGAGATCGTCCAATTCCAGTTGGTCTTCACTATCATTGGCACTGACCAAACTACGTCGCAATACCGCGTCGATCCTCAAGAGCAATTCTTCGATATTAAAAGGTTTTGACAAATAATCGTCCGCCCCCGCACTCAGTCCTTTGATACGTTCTTCCTCTGCATGGCGCGCCGAAACAATGATGACAGGCGTTTCACTGGTGCGCCGGAGAATATTGAGGACTGACAGACCGTCGAGCTTGGGCAACATCACGTCCAGTAGAATCAGGTCGTAACGCTGGCTTGTCGCCAAGACCAAACCTTGCTCCCCATCCGCACAGCTTACGACCACATACTTCTGGTCGCTGAGCGCATCCACCAGTTGTCGGTTTAGCTGCGGGTCATCCTCTACAACCAATATCGATACTGCGTCGGCAGCATCGCGTCGAATGTTGGATGAATCGGCCAGCATATAAATCAAGTCCTCGTTGCCCGGTGGTGATCGTTACTCGCTCGATCGCAATTTTATCTAAACGAGAATGATTATCATATAGTGCTCAGGCAAAAACGACCGGACGGCCGTTGTGAGTACCCACTTGGGCATCTGTATCAAAGGCTTGCGCCAGCAGCGCTTCCGTGATGACAGTTTGCGGCGAACCTTGAGCGATGAGCCGACCATCGGTCAGCACCACGATCTGGTCTGCATAGGCACACGCATAATTGATGTCGTGCAACACCACAACCGCGGTTTTGCCATTTTGATCCACCATCTGTCTGACCAGCTGCATCAGAGAGCGAGAGGCCGAGATATCCAGATTGTTAAGCGGCTCATCCAATAGCAAATAATCCGTATCCTGCGCATATGTCATCGCTACCAGGGCACGTTGCCGTTGTCCGCCTGACAACGTGTCGAGCATTCTGTGGCGTAGATGGCCCAGTTCGAAACGGGCAATGGCCTGCTCAATCATGGCCCGACAATCATCACGCAGTCGCCCCTGGCTATGAGGATAGCGTCCGAAACTAATCAGTTGTTCTATGGTCAGACGTGGGGCAATGACATTGGACTGGGAGAGGATCGCCAGATTTTTGGCCAGAATATCATTCGCAACCTCTCCTATCTTCAGGCCATCGACTGTCACCGAGCCTGATTGCAAAGGTAGCAGGCGTGCAACCAAAGACAGAAGCGTAGATTTGCCAGCGCCGTTGGGGCCTATCATGGCCGTAACACATCCTTTTGGAAGGGTTAGCGATACATCATGAAGGACCTGTGCCGCTCCATAATGATGGGAAACTCGATCTATCTGAATCACTTGCTCATGCCTCGAATCACCAGTACCAAAAACACAACACCACCAATCACATCGATAACAACCGCCAGCGGGGTGCCATAACTGAGTACCCGCTCCAATATGGTCTGCCCCCCCACCAGCACGGTTATCGATACAAGACCCGCAGCGGGCAACAGGACACGGTGATAAGGCGACCGCAACAGCACATGGGTCAAGCTCGCGATCAATAATCCCAGAAATACCACAGGACCCACAAAGGCGGTGGACACTGAAACCAACAGCCCAACCAAGAACAATACCTGCAACTGCAGGCGCTGTGACGTTTCGCCCAAGTTGGCTGCCATAGCATCACCCAGTGCGATCACATCCAATCGACGATGCAGCCGCCAAACCGCCATCAGCGCGACCAGCGTAACGGGCAGGGCGACCCAGAGGATTTCCGTATCGATGGAATTAAATCGTGCGTAGGACACCACCTGAATCACGCTGAACTCATTCGGATCAATCATTCGCTGCAGAAAGCTTGTCAATGATCGAAACAACACGCCAAAAATGATGCCCGTCAAGACCATCCGCAGCAGATCAACCCCCGATCGCCGCAACAACGTCCCGAACAGACCTAGCCCAGCCAGAGACAAAGCTATGCTGGTGATTACAAATACCGCCATGGGCGGAAAGTGCAGCAGCCCCTGGCCTCCGAAGAAAAATACCGCTGAAGTCATTAACAAGATGTACAACGCATCAAACCCCATGATCGCAGGGGTCAAAATACGATTAAAGGTAATGGTTTGAAACAACACGGTAGAGGTGGAGACTGCCACAGCAACCAACATCAAGGCAGCCAGCTTCTCACCCCGGAAGGGCAACACAAAACTCCAGGGTGCTTTGACCCCCAGCGTCATGAAGGCGACAGCTGATGCCAAAGCGGTAAACGCCAAACCGATCATGATCGTTCTATTCGACACGTCGATTGACCCTCGATACTAACGCGGATCGCTGATGTGGCGCTGCGGCGCATACAGCAGGTAAAGAAAAAGTAAGGTGCCCAGGATCCCGAACATCGTACCCGCCGGAATTTCAAAGGGGTAACGCAAGAGTCGACCCAAAATGTCTGATACCAATACCGCTCCAGCCCCCCAGATCGCCATTAACGGTAACGTGTTGCGCAAATTGTCACCGTACAGTCTGGATACAATATTAGGCACAACCAGCCCCACAAATGGAATGGCACCAACCGTAACTACCGTGAGCGCGCTGACAATAGAAACGGTCAATAGCCCCATCGCCATCACCTGCTGATAGTTGAGTCCCAGATTGACACTGATGGCTTCACCCATTCCCAAGATCGAAAATTGGTCCGCAATGAAATAGGAGAATAGCGCTACTGCTGCAGCAATCCACAACAGTTCATAGCGTCCCTGCAGCACGCCTGAAAACTCACCATTAAGCCAAACGTCGAGATACTGAAGAAGATCCGCCTGGTAGGCGATAAACGTCACGGCAGCACCAATCAGTCCGCCATAAATTAAGCCCACCAGGGGCACAAGCAACGGTTGCGTTGGGGGTATTTTGCGCACGATGGCCAGGAAAATGAAACTGGCACACAAAGCCGCGAGTGATGCGATGACCATCTTGGCAATCACTGAAGCGTCTGGAAACACCAACACGGCGAGCAAGATGCCCAACGCAGCTCCTTGCCCCGTCCCGGCTGTCATCGGCTCCACAAATCGATTACGGACTAGCATTTGCATAATAGAACCGGCAATCGCCAGTCCGGATCCAGCGATAATCACGGCCAAAGTACGAGGAATTCGACTGACCAGGATTACCGCTAACGCATCAATTTCCTGAGTAAGATCGATTACACCGATGAAAATTGAGATCGTTGCCAGAACGCACAGCGTCAACAGTCCCAACGCGTATCGCATCAATTTATTGCGGATCGAACTGTTCGATAATCTGATCCAGGATCTTGTTCATGGCCTGGATGCCACCTCCGGCGATGTATATTGGACCACTGGGAATAAAGACCACTTTATTATCTCGCCAGGCTTTTGTTTGTTTGACCAGTACGTTGTCCAGCGTGGTGAACGCACTATCACCATCCTGACCGATGGCAGAGAGGCGATCGATGACGATCAAAATGTCTGGATCTGATTCCCTGATAAACTCGAAACTCACTGCTTCACCATGAGTTGCGGCTTCGACTTCCTCAACCGCCTGGGGTAAATCCAAAGCGGTATGCAACCAGCCAAAACGGCCACCAGCCCCATAGGCGGAAACCTTTGGACCGTTCGTCATTAGAACGAGCGCCTTACCCTGACCTTTGACCAGCTCTCGGGTGTGATTAAGTTTGTTAAGAAAATCACTGGTCAGCTGGGCAGCTAATTGTTCTTTACCGAATATCTGTCCCAACGCCGTAAGTCTGGCTAAACCTTGATCTATGGTGTGCTCCCAGATGGTCATATCAATGGTCGGCGCAATTCGGCTAAGATCATCGACTGCACCTGCCGATCTGCCGCCGGCGATGACTAGATCAGGACCCAGCGCAAAAATAGCCTCATAATCTGGTTCAAACGCGGTCCCGACAAGGGCAGCGTCTCGATCGGCGGTACGGATATAGTCAATAAAGTAATTTGATAGTACGCCTTGCACGGACACGCCAAGCGCGTCCAGCGAATCCAGGGCAGCGATATCTAGAACCACCGTCACCCCGGGACCCCGTTCGACAGTTTGCATCCCTCTGTACGTATCAACATTTACGGTTTGCGCTTGAGCCAGACCACACACCAGGGAGAACAAAACCAACAAATTGCGCAACATGCAGTAGTCCCAAAAATTCAGGTCAGAGCGTAATGTACTTAATTGCGACGAATGAGCAATCGCCGTTGGCATTCACCAGGGTATCAACGTTCACCGACAACAGGATTGGACAACGTGCCAATGGGCTTGACCTCAATCTCTACGTGATCTCCGTCGTCCATAAACACCGGCGGATTTCGGGCAGAACCTACCCCGCCTGGCGTCCCGGTCACAATGACATCACCGGGTTCCAGCTCAATAAATGTAGAACAAAATTCGATGAGCTCTCTGAAGCCATGCACCATAAGATCTGAGGTCGCGTTTTGCATCACTTCGCCATTCAATCGGGTGGTGACCTCCATTTTGTCCAAATCACCCACTTCATCCAGGGTCATCATCCAGGGTCCAAATCCACCTGTGGCCGCAAAATTCTTACCCGGCGTGAACTGACTGGTGTGGCGCTGGTACTCGCGCACGCTACCATCGTTATAAATCCCAAAACCCACCACATGATCCATGGCATCAGCCTGAGAAATGCGCCGGCCACCCTTACCAATGATCATGGCGATCTCACCTTCGTAATCCAAGGTGTTTGATTCTCGAGGTCGAATCATAGGCTGATTGTGCGCCACTTGGGCCGCCGCAAAACGAACAAAAATTGTTGGAACACCTTCGCCCCCGCGCCCGGTTTCTTCCTGATGCGCTTTGTAGTTTAAGCCTACGCAAAGAATTTTCGCCGGGTCGGTGATGGTCGGCAGGAAAGTTAAATCCGCTAAAGCGAAATCAGCAAGATCACCGCATTGGTCGGCAAGACGACCTAATGCATCCGCCGCAATCGCCTCTCGCAAGGAGGCAAAATCCGACTTCGTTCCTGCATCGACAACCCCCGTCCCATCTGATGTGACGTAGCCGAAAGTCTCCTGGCCTTCGGCCGCAAAGGAAAGCCAGCGCATCAGTCGAACATGATGACGCTGCGGGCCACCTCACCCGTTTCAAGTGCGGCCATGCCTTCATTGATATCCGACAACTTAATCCGGTTCGAAATCAAATCATCCAGGTGCAGACGTCCTTGGAGATAAAAATCCACAAACCGCGGCATATCAACACGGAACCGATTGGAGCCCATCATGGAGCCTTGAATTTTTTTCTCGAAGAGGAAATCAACCCCGTGCAGCGAGACCATGTCTCCCGGCGGAATCATCCCAATGACGGTGGCCGTGCCACCCATTTTCAACATCTGGAATGCCTGTTCAGCGGTGACTTTTAAGCCAATCGCCTCGAACGAATAGTGCACACCTCCGCCGGTCATCTCGATTACCTTGGCAACCGCATCACCGTCGCTGGCATCTACCACATCAGTTGCCCCAAATTTGCGCGCCAGTTCCAGTTTCGAGGCCACCATATCTACGGCGATGATTCTCGAAGCGCCAGCAATGGCTGCCCCATTGATCGCTGACAGGCCGATTCCGCCGCAGCCGATAACCGCGACTGTGGAACCGGGCTCCACGGCCGCTGTGTGAATAACAGCACCAACACCAGTGGTGACGCCACAGCCGATCAAAGCCGCGCGGTCCATTGGCATGTCTTCGCGAACTTTGACCACCGCATGTTCGTGAACCAGCATCATTTCAGCGAAGGAACCCAGCTGCGCAAACTGCGCCAACGCCTGTTCGCCTGAAGCAAGTCGAGGATCTTCATCTTCACTGCGATTCACTTCCGGCTCCTGGCACAGAGAAAGGTGCCCTGTCAGACACTTTTCGCAGTGTCCACAGAAGACAGACAAACAGGTAATCACATGATCACCGGGCTTAACGTAGTGCACGTCACTGCCTACTTCTTCAACAATCCCGGCGCTTTCATGCCCAAGGACCATCGGTAGCTGACCCGGGTAGGTCCCGTTCCAGAAATGCATGTCAGAATGGCAAATCCCCGCTGCCATCGTTCGCACCAGAACTTCCCTCGGACCTGGTTTGGAAACCTGAATTTCTTCGATTTCCATAGGTTTGTTCACTTCTCTGAATACTGCAGCCTTCATGATGTCCCCTTTTAACTTTCAGATGGGCAGAACCCTATCACAACTGGCGAACCTTAGCTCAAGCTACCTGTGACAATATTTTGCGCCGTATCGATGGCAGACCTCAGCCCTTGGGGGTTCGCCCTCCCCTGGCCCGCGATGTCAAAGGCGGTGCCATGATCAACGGATGTGCGCACAAAAGGGATGCCCAAGGTTGCCGTGGTGGATTCATGAAAATTATGGACTTTAATCGCGATATGGCCTTGGTCGTGATACAGCGCCAGCACCACATCAAACTCCCCTGCAATGGCACGATTGAAGATCGAATCAGCGGGGATTGGACCCTGGGCCAGGATACCTTGCCCGATTGCGTCTTCTACCGCCGGCGCCACTTCTTCAATCTCTTCGCGCCCCAGCAGCCCCCCCTCACCACCGTGAGGATTCAGAGCAGCAACCGCAATTCTGGGTGTTTCGATCCCCCACTGTTTTACCGTGTGATTAATGAGTTGCAACTTGTTCAGGATAGTCTCGCGGCGGACATAACGTGCCGCTTCAATCAGCGACTTGTGGGTCGACAAATGCGCCACTTTCAGCCCAGGCGTCATCAACATCGTGGCGGTCCATTCAACTCCGCTCAGTCTTGCCAATATCTCCTGATGGCCCAGATCGTCCACAAATCCCGCAGCGTGAATCGCCTCTTTATTTAGAGGACAGGTCACCATGGCCGCCAAATCACCAGACAGACAACCCTGGGCCGCCCATTCAACCGACGCCACCGCTGCGCGACCACACGCCACCTGAATCTGGCCAAACACAAAGTCCGCAGGTTTAGGCACGTCTATATCAACCAGACTGATACTCGACGCGGAACCCGGACGGTGATCGGGAATCTCTGGCAAATTTACACCAGCCGCCTCAGCGCCAATGTCCAGCGCCCATCGAGGTCCGACTAATATCCAGGGCTCGTCTGTTGGGCCACGCGCGTTTGCGACCACTTGCGCCGCAACCTCAGGACCAATACCCGCTGGGTCACCCAGGGTAATCGCTACTGGTTTCATCTTGTTGGTGTCCCCGTATACTTTGGCCCATGCAGACCCTAAGCGAATTAGTGGAATCTTTCCATTTGTACGGCGTATGCGAACCCTGTGACCGCATGGACCAAATCGACATACCCGAGCTGGTTAAGATCCTTGGGGGCGACTATCTGGTACAGGACGTAAGGCATCGCATCCGCTGCGAACAATGCGGGCAACGGACTCGGAATATGCGCATCGTCTACGTTGGACCGGGTGGTCGAGCTGCCGGTTTTCGCTATACCCGCTGAGGTTTTGACAACCAGACGGCGACCAGCGCAACCAGGCTCGCAAGCATCCCAACTTGCATAAGTCCCTGGTCAACAAACGGCGCTACCATGACCGTGCCCAATGCCGTGGTCAGCATCACCGCCAGGATGACAAGGGCGGAACCTCTAGACTCATTATCTTCGGCCGCATGCAGCGCTCGGTAGAAACCAGCCGGTCCGCGAATGCCCAGTCCTATATTTACAAATACAGAGAAAAACCAGAGCAATTCTACAGGGCTGTCCGGCGAAGCGCCCATCAAAGCAATACAAATGCAGCCGAAAGCCGTTGTCGCAGTGCCTGCAAAAATTGTTCGCTGATCCCCAAAACGCTGCACCAGTTTGTGCGAGGTATTGGCCATCAGCACAAAAAATAAGATCCCAGTGACCTGCATGACGACAAAATCGCGCAGTTCACCCCCCAAAGAAGCGGTTACGACCGTAGGTGCTGCAAACACGACGATCAACAGAGCGCCCAAGGTAAATGCCTGACTCAATGCGGCTCGTAAAAAAGGACCATTTTTGAGCAGTGGCGTAAAGCCCGCCGTAGACCGACGCGCTTGACCAAACTGGGCCCGGGTGGACTGGCTGGCCAACCAGACAAACCCAAGCAGACCAGCGACCACCCCCGTCAGATAAAATGAAGATCGCCAGCCAAACTCATACAGCAACCAGGCACCCAGAATCGGCGCTAAAGCGGGGGTGATGGATTCGATACTACCCAGTCGACCCAGCATAGCTACGGCTCGATTGGCATCGTACAGGGCATTGATCATCATGGGCGCAAATACCGCAGGACCCGCGGCGACCAAACCCTGCAGGAATCGAATAGCGGTAAGCTCGACAAGGTCACGGGCAAATGTTGCCAGTACCGAAGTGGCCGCATACGTCAGAAGAGAGAAAACTAACAAGCCGCCCATACCGAACCGGGCACCGGCTTCTCCATAAATCAAGAGACCGATGCCCGTGCCCGCAGCAAAAGCAGCAAGCACCCATTGAGATTGTTGTAGTGTCCCGCCCAGGCTATCGGGCAGGCTGGGAATTGCAGGAAGTACCAGGTCAGTGCCCGCCAATGCCACCACCGTGCCAAGCGCGACCAGGATAAAGACCGAGCTATTCGACATCAGTTACCAGCGCCTCTCGGTCAAACAGGGTCAAGTAGGCATACCTCGAAGCCAGACGATCTAATTAACTGCCACCCCTGAGCTTCGCAAGCAAATACCTCACGTCGTATTCCTCATCCCCGTCATAACGAGGGGCATAAGCCTCATACGCCTGCTTAATCTCATCGTAGCGGTCGTCGATATGCTCCATATTGTAGCCATGGGACACAATATAAAACCGGCCATCGCCGATCTGTTGTAAAACGATCCCCGCAAACTGATCCGTATCCATGGCCAGGTGACCAACAGCTTCGGTCAGACCGGATTTCACAAAACCCGGTATGATCAAGCCAACGTGAATGAAGTCGGGCATCTGTTCGCGCAGGTTATCGGTCATGCCAAGGACCGCATGTTTGCTGGCCAGGTAGGCGGCATTATTAGGTACTGCATTAAACAGGGAATTTTCCGAACCCGTATTGTATATCCCCGCGGGCGTGCCCTGTTCCATCAGGCGTTTTCCAAATACCTTACAGCCGTGCCAGACCCCAAAAAAATTGACGTTAATCACCGCATGGAGATCTTCGATGCTGGTCTCGATTATAGGCGTCTGACCAATGCCTATCCCTGCATTGTTGAAGACCATATCCACACGTCCGAACTCAGACCAGGCGTGCTCCGCCAGCGCTTCGACCTGTGCGAGGTCGGTAACATCACAGACTGCGTAGCTGGCATCCACATCTCGTTCGCGCAACGTTTCTACCGCGTGCGTCAGCCTCTGCTCACTGGGCTCGGCAATCAGAACTCGACCACCTTTCTCTCCCAGAACTTTGGCAAGTGCGTAACCAATTCCCGAAGCGCCGCCGGTGATCACAACGTTTCGATTATTGAGCTCAACCTTGCCTTCCCACATAGTGCCTCCCCGGGGTTGTTAGAGAATCTCTGTGGAAACCAGAGTCAGTCCGAACCCACCCACACCTTTATAGGAGACTTCACGACCCGCGATCAGCTTGATCTTACTGAGCCCAAGATCGCGCAGGATCTGCGCGCCCACGCCAACTTCCAACCATTGGCTCTTGCGCTCGTCTTCTTTGCTTTGTTCATCAAGACTTTCGTTTGGAACACCCACAAACCCTGTGCGCAGATAGATCACAACGCCACCACCCAGCTTGTCGATTTTGCTCAAGGCGGCGGAAATCAGATTACTCTCATGATCTGATTGCGAGCCGAAAACATCGTCTACTAGCTTTTCGCGATGAATTCTCACGGGTACCGCATCCATCTTCGAGATATCCCCAAACACCAATGCCAGGTGTTCTGCGTCTTCAAACTTAGTGCGATAGGCAACACCTCTGGCCTCACCAATCATCGTCTCTACCGAAAACTCATATTGACGCTCAACAAGTTGTTCCCGGGTCTGGCGATAAGCGATCAAATCCGCGATGGTGATGATCTTCATCTTGTGCTCTGCGGCAAATTCCAGCAGTTGGGGTAAGCGTTGTACCGTGCCGTCATCATTGACCAGTTCCGCCAGCAGGCTCACCGGGGGCAGGCCCGCCAGTACCGACAAATCAACGCCAGCCTCAGTATGACCAGAGCGCACCAGGGTCCCGCCTTGACGCGCGACCAGCGGAAAAATGTGCCCGGGGCGCACAAAGTCTCCAGCGCTGACGTTGCTGTTGGTTAAAGCCTGCACTGTAGCCGCGCGCTCTTCGGCAGATATACCGGTCGTCAGACCATGTTTGTAGTCGATGGATACAGTGAAAGCGGTGCTCATAGGTGCATCATTGCGAGCAACCATGGGATCTAAATGCAGCGCAGAAGCCTGGTCTTCAAAAAGTGGGGCGCAGAGGATGCCGCTGGTATGGCGAATCATGAAAGCCACTGATTCGGCGGTTGCCTTGCTGGCCGCCATGATCAGATCTCCTTCGTTTTCGCGATCGTCATCATCCACAACAACCACCATTTCACCGGCTTGAATGGCCGCAAGGGCATCTTCGATCGAATCAAACTGGCTTTGCGTATTGTCTGATGCTGTTTGTTGAGAGGTTTCGCTCATGATGTTGTTACCTGACCAGAAGAAAAGCGGCGCGCAGATTAACACAGCGTGAGGAGCAATTCAGATGAATTGCAGACATTCGCAACATGACCACGTTGCAGGCACAAGGTTAAGATAAGCGGGCTGAAGAGAAAAACCCGCTCTGCAAAGACGCAAAGCGGGACCACTATGGCGTTGAATCAACAATGGATTCAAAAATTAGGGATAAACATGACTGTTTGAATCTTGATGATTACTCAACAGTCAGATGATTAGTCGTTAGATCTGCAAAATTAGTTTCAAAACCCATAACATCTTGATCATTTAGATCATCTTGGCTCGGGGTCCTCAGGAGGTGCGCGTCTGAAATCACAAGCATGTACGTTATGTGTCGCGATGTTTGCTCTGGTGGGGTGTGGCCCCGCACTGAACCCATCACAACCTGTCCCGCTAGCGCAGTACGGTACGTGGCATCAAACCCCTTTTGGTACAAGCGACCTACACTTCGTCAGTGCTGGAAATCCAGACAAACCGCTGGTCATCTTTATCCATGGCACACCGGGGTCCTGGAGCGCATTTCGAGCTTTTCTTTCCAACCCGCGACTGCAAACTGAAGTGCATATGCTGGCTCTGGATCGTCCTGGTTTTGGCCGCTCTGCGAATCTGGGACCTTCCCCGGAATTCGCCCAACAAGCTCAGGCGGTGGCACAACTCTTTCATCAAAACACAACAAACAGGAGGATATTGATCGTCGGGCACAGTCTCGGCGGATCGATCAGTTACCGAGTGGCATTGGATTATCCAGACGAGATTGGCGGCGTACTCGCTATCTCTTCGGCAATCGATCCAGACTTGTCAAAACCCCGCTGGTACAACTATGCCGCCAATTTCCCGCTGGTAGATTGGTTTCTGCCGGACGATTTGAGTACATCAAATGAAGAGATGATGCCGCTGGCTATCGAGCTGAAAAAAATGGCGAATACACTGCAAAAAATTAAGGTGCCGGTCACGATAGTTCAGGGGGCTAAAGACGGTCTGGTGAACGAAAAGAATCTGAATTTCGCCAGATCCCAACTTGTCAATGCCGAACTCAATATTCTGCACTTTCCTGAACGTGGCCACTTCATAATCTGGGAAGAACACGAGATGATGGTGGATGAGATTCTGCGGATGGCCAAAAATCTGGAACCTTTTGCTACCGGCGTTGTCGGACAAAACAAGCCAAAAAATACAATACAAAAAATGGGAGCGGCTGAATGAATTTCAAGACAATCTTTCCTTGGGCATTAGTGATCTTTATCGCATTTGTGTTTATCCAATCTTTGTTCTTCAAATTTGCGGGCTCGGAAGAGACCGTGATTATTTTTAACACCATTGGGGAGTGGATGGCCGGAATCGGCGCCTTAGCCTGGTTGGCAGAGCCCTTTAAGGCCTATGGTGGATGGACCGTTGGCATCACCGAATTGATTGCGAGCATCTTGTTATTCATTCCGCGCTTACGGATATGGGGCGCCCTGATCGCACTGGGCACCATCAGCGGCGCCATCTTCTTTCACCTATTCACGCCGCTGGGTGTGGTTAGGGTGGTGGACGCAGCGGGCAACACAGATGGCGGTGCATTATTTTTCATGGCCTGTGGCGTCTGGGTAGCCAGTGCGATTACCATCTACCTAAACCGAGAACAACTGAGTACAAATGCAGCGTAATACAACCAAAACCGTCAGGAAGGCACTGCTGTTTTTGATCAGCAGCGCCCTCGCCCTGCCTACCTATGTCAGCGCTTCAGATCTTTTTGACATCGAGTGGGATTTGAAACGAGACAAAGAGGGCATCCAGGTTTATACGGGCAACATAGAAGGGTCAAAGCTGAAGGCGGTGAAGTCTGAAATGAGGATTAACGCCCCTATCAATGCGCTGATCGGACTGGTCCGAGACGCAGACGCCTGTCCCGAATGGGCAGATCTGTGTAAGAAGGCAGAACACGTGGAGGTCATCAGCGAAACCCAAATGTATGTCTACACGTTGAACGATTTGCCTTGGCCAGTTTCAGATAGAGATGCGGTTGCGCATATCCTTTGGGAAAAAGACGCTGAATCCGGTCATGTCACGATGGTTGCGACGGTCGCACCTGACAAGATGCCAAAAACAAAAGCGATACGCATTCCCTACGGCATCACCCAGTGGACCTTTGTGCCACACGAAAACGGAGAAGTTACGGTGATTAGCAACGCCCACGTTGATCCGGGCGGTGCAACACCAGCCTGGCTTACCAATCGGCTGCTGGTGGACTCGCCTTTTACGACCATGAAGAAAATGCGGGACATCGTTACCAGCGGCCGTTACGCAGAAGCAACTTTCGAGTTCATGACCAACTGACTATCTAGCACGCTGAGTAACCCCTGACAATCAGCCTGTGTGGCGTCCCCGTTGAAAATACCCCATTTTGAATTCTGGCACCCACGACTATTTGAAGCCCCGTACTACCTGTATCTGTTGCTGGGTTGCCTGCGTTATCGTTTACCGCCCAAACATCTGGCGAAAGCGAACTACGCGCTGGATCATGGTGAACTGGGGCTAGGGTCTAAGTTCGCAACCCAGATGGCGTTTGATCAGGCCTACTTTTTACCCAGCATCTTGTTAACCGATGGCACCCCTGAGGAAATCGAGCGGGCAATGCTGTTTGCTGAACAACATGGCTGGCCTGTGATACTTAAGCCGGATATCGGCGCGGTGGGTAAGGGCATTCAAAAGCTGCATAACGCAGAGGAGATAAAGCTCGCAGTCTCAAAACTGCAGTCCCCAAGCATTCTGCAGAAGTTCACGCCGGCGAATTTTGAATACGGTGTATTTTACGTGCGTCGCGAGGACCAAGGACAGATTACTGGTATCAATCGCAAACACTTCCCAACCGTGGTGGGCAACGGCAAGGACAACATTGATACCCTGGCCCGAGCCCACTACCGCTATACCTCACACTGGGATCTTTTTCTACGATATCTGGACACCAGCCGAGTCCCTGAAGTCCAAGAGGTTGTGCAGTTGTCCTTTGTGGGCTCGCATACCATGGGTTGCAAATTCACTAACGACACTCATCTGGCTAGCGAGAAGCTCCTTGAAGCGTTTGATGAGATATGCGCATCCCAACCAGGCTTTAACTTTGGCCGTTTTGATGTAAAAGCAGACAGTGAAGTGGCCTTTCAAGACGGGCGATTTCACGTGATTGAAGTGAATGGTATCGCATCCCTTCCAACCCACATGTTTGATCCCGACCAATCCCTCATACAGGCGTACAGGATATTCTTAAGTCATGGCAGACATTTGCTGCAGGTTGCAACGGAACACCGTACCCAACCTATGCTGCTGCTTGGGTATCAAGAAATCTGGCAGCGCGCCAAAGACAACTACAGCCTGCTCAACCAAATCCATGCGGATGCATTAGAACAAAAAGCATCAGATCAGGACGCACCGTAGTTCACATACGCCTGAGCACCTTCCCGAAGATACTGTTTCAGGTACTTCTGCGGAATGTTCGGCACATCCAGGCAGAGTAATAAACCGGGTGTATTGTTAAAACTGGCGTCTACCGCTGCAGAGACAAAACGTGCACCCAGCTTGTGGTAGTGTCGAATCAAAACGGGCACATCACGCTCGTTCTCCTCCAGAGCTTTAACCAGATGTGAAACGATTTTCATCCCCAATGGGCCATGATCCCCGACAAAGTCCTGCCATGGTTTGCCGAGATCTGGTTCATAAGGGGCCTTGGGACGCACG
The DNA here is from genome assembly GCA_039028095.1 of Pseudomonadota bacterium. Classification (GTDB taxonomy): domain Bacteria; phylum Pseudomonadota; class Gammaproteobacteria; order Pseudomonadales; family Azotimanducaceae; genus UBA4421. The sequence goes on along the minus strand of JBCCIU010000006.1, from coordinate 71,176 downwards.
TCGTCAGCCGGCTCTACCAGCGCATCGCGGATAGCCGCAATGGTTGTCGCGTCATAAATCCGCGACATAGACACCACACCGTAGACTCGACGATATCTGGGATTACGCACAATGTACTGGCCAATACCACACCACAATAACGATAAGCTGTGATGATTACGCTGATACTCTGGCACCACAAACGAACGGCCAATTTCCAAAGTTGGGCTGATTTCATAAAACGATGGATCAAACTCAAACATATCTGCCAGGTACACACCCTCAGATCCATACGACGCCAGGAGCTCATCGGTCTTGCCTAATCGGTATCCCCCGACAATCTTGTCTTCCTGTGTGTCCCAGACAAACAGATGTATATAGGACTGATCGTGCCGATCCGTATCCACTGCCAACCCACTACCTTCCTGCATGGCCCTGAAGGTCAGCTCACGCAGTCTGGTAATTTCCTTAAGCGTATGGGGCATTTCCTGCGCGGTTCCGCCATAAACACGGTACTGTTTGTACTCATACAATAAGTTTTGCGGGGCAAGCCCGCTGATTTCGGCTTTCAGTGTCGCAACGGGCGTTTGATCTGCAATCGGCTGCAGGTTTTCAGGCTCAGTGACCGCTTTCGGCAAGCTGATTGCGACCGTCGTCAAATAGGCCAGAATATCATCCAGTTCTGGCTGTAAAACTGTGGCTTGGGCTTCGCTCATCTTTTTATTTGTACGTCTTTTCTAAGGTCCATCAGTCTGGACTCAAACGCTTCAACCCCATGATGTAAAAGAATGTGTAAATCGTACCGATCACCCAACCGGGTAAAATGGTCATCAATATTTCTGGCGTTCCGACCAGCATATGGATGCTATAGGCACTGACAAATAACACCACGCTGATCGACCCGGTCGAGACAATATGAGCGCCAGGTACTTCTCGACAGCGCGCATAAATCAGTTCTGTAACCAGCGTCATCACAAAGGTCAACACCAGACTATATCCACCTTGTACCAAACCGGACCGGACAGCGACATCATCACCATGGCCAAGGTTGGCATACCACGCCCAGGCACCATAGCCTACAAAACCAGCCAAACCTGCAAACAGGCTGCGTGCGAAACCGGAATCAAACAAGCAACTCTTCCAAGCGGGACCGAACCGCAGTCGCGCAGAGTTCAGCGGCCTGTTTTCGCCCTCCAACCTCAACCAAAACAGGATCATGAAACACAACCTTCGCGCGACTGGGACCAAGACCAAGCCCGTTAAAGAAGTGGGCAGCAAACGGTGTATTCGGCACGGCCACTTTGGGATCGGGCAAGTACCAAGCAAAATAATCCCGGTCCGCCTTTCCCATGGGTTCTCCCCGATAGTCAAGATAAGCAACGGTCACCGGTTGTACGTAAACGTTTTCAGCTGCAGCAAACAAACTGCTACGAAACGGCGCCACCCAATCGCCACTGGTACTGGTACCTTCGGGGAACAAAATCAAATTGGTTTCGTTGTGCACCCAGTTCTTAACTTGTGTGATCTGGGAGGCGGCACGGGTAGATTTTCTCTCCAGAAACATCGTGTTCTGCAACTTCGCCAGTTGACCAAAAATAGGCCAACCCGAGACTTCCGACTTAGCGACAAAGGCACCTGGAATTTTGCCACCCAGGACAAATACGTCGATGTAGCTCGCATGATTTGCAACGTAGAGGGTTGGGCGATCCGTCCGCAAAGTCCCTTCGTATTCCACTCGAATGCCAAAAAAATATCGCGCGACCACGCCATGGAAGATTAAGGGAAAATTGCGAATCCAACGTTTAATGCCGAACAGGCGGGCGATGGCCATCACCGATGCGCCGCAAACGATCCAGACGATCAACGCCAATCCCCGCAACGTCGCGAGCAGCTTGTTCGGTGCCACGCGAGCAATCGTTGAAGAAGAAATATTCGCAGAATCCAGTTGAGATTCGGTCATCGCGTATGTCTTGGCCTGCCATCAACAACGGTGTTGGCGCATTATCTGCCCTAACACCGCCGAGCGCAATTTGGGCTCGTTTAAATCTTGCGACAGTTTCCGTGTTCTTCACAACTGGTAAGCGCAGTGGGCCAGTTCGCATCACCCTTGGCGATATTCCCCGGTACGTCTTTTTCCCACTTTTTCTTCACCCGCTTGCTCAGATTGAGATAAAGCTTGCCGTCGACAATGCGCCAAGCATCTTCATCCACCGGTTTGGTGAACCCATGAGATACCGCAAACGCGCAATAACCGCCGTATTGAGGGGCAAATTTCTCAGGGTTTGCCGCAAATGCATCTCTATTTTCAGTATTCGCAAACTTCCAGGTTGCACCCATCCATTCATAGGTGATTTCGTCTGAGCCACGCACAGCTTTGTCACCGTCTGTCAGATTGAAATAAGCAACCGGGTCAAACCCTCGGATCGCACCTTTCTTGGTGGAAAATATGTTGGGGTCTGCTGCTTGAACCCAACCCGTAATCAACAAAACCATTGCCGCCAGTAAACTTTGACGCTTCATCCAACTCGCTCCATTTTTGTATTTAATCGTGTGCTGATGTTAAGACTGATCAACATCACAATGGTTCCCTATACGTGCTTGAGCGCCCTGCTAAAACCGTGGATAGTGGTGGTGGAGACTTGGAGAGGAAAATATATGCATCGCTCAACAAAGCGCCGCTGCGTTGCACATGTCCTGTTTTGGACCGCTCAAGCACTTTTGGTTTGCCCCGTGCTCGGCGATTCAGACGACAAAACCATCAACGTTTTCCAGCCCGAAGTGGGGAATCACGGGCCGATACAGGAGCACGTTGAATGGATGCACCGAGCGCTGCGTAACGCTGAACGGCAGGCGCGCAAGGCAAGCCGCGCCAGATCTCTTGACGCTTTAAAACAGGAGATTGCAGACATCCACGCCATGGTCTGGGGCATTCGCATGAACGCGGATCACCTTGAGACGCCATATCCAGACTGGAAGTCACAGTGGCAGGTCAGCTATGACCAATTCGACCCGGAGTTTGCCCACCGCTATGGCACAGACAAACCGGCATTAACACCAAGCCAGCTGGGTTTTGTTGGTCGTGGAAGATATATCAGGCAAACCGTAATGCAGGGTTTAGGCAACCAGGTACCTGAAGGAATTGCTGCGCTGAACAATGTGATCGGCTGGATGCGGATCGACGATGGGGTAACCAAGGCAGAACGCCAACCCCGTATCGATTTAACATATCGATGGGATGCACCTAACAGCTTCTGGCAATCCACAGCAGACACCGGTTGGATCTTTGAAGTTTACGCGCAGGCACTCAATATTCTTAAGACCAACTACGGTGATGATCTGAAGCTTGCGAAACAGCATGCTCGAGATCTGCGCTCCCTCCTCAGAAAGTGCCGACGCGGTGACGGTAACCCTGGATTGGATACAGCCCGGCGTCTCTTGCAAGAATGGAGCGCCGCATGAAGACAAAAACGCTTCTTCACGTTCTTGTAACATTTTGTTCAACGGCAGCACTTATATTTCCCGCCACCTCGCTCGCCGATAAAACCGAGTGGGTTCCCTTATTTGACGCCAGCGAAGGCCGAGGCAGCCTTGATGGCTGGCAAATGACCGGACCCGGCAATTTCACCATGGACGAAGATGGCACAATCAAAAGTGAAGGCGGTATGGGGCTGTTTTATTATGCTCCACTGGCCTTTGATGACTTTGAGTTGGAAGTCGAATGGCGGGTCAGTTCTGAGAACACCAATTCCGGTGTCTTTGTGCGTTTCCCGAGCCCCAGCTCTCCCTGGGACGCTGTGCAGGCTGGCTACGAAATTCAGATCGACGACAGCCAATCCGGCATACATCAAACCGGCGGTATCTACAGCTTTGCCGCACCCTCGCAGTTGGCAAGCAACCCAGTGGGCGAATGGAATACCTTCTTAATTCGAGTCGTGGGACAAAACTACCAGATCAAGCTTAACGACCAAGTGGTCACGGAGTTTGCCGGTTCACGCAACCTCCGCGGTCATATCGGACTCCAAAACCACGATCCAAATTCCGTTGTTTGGTTTCGTAAGGTTCGCGCGAGATCAATTAAGCACGCCGGTCCAAGCATGACAGACGTCGCCAAAGCGGTTGCATCTCCCCAGGGAGATCCGATTAAGGTCTTAACCGTGACCGCAACCCATTGTTTTCGGCATAAACCGGCAATCAACACCATCAAAGCATTGCTGCCCGCCATCTCGAAAACCACGGAGTTTGACTTCCACATTACCGAGGATGTAGCCGATCTCAACAGTGCAAACTTGAGCAAATACGATGTGTTGTTTTTCGCCAACGCGACGCTGCGAGTGGACGAGCCCGATGAAGCACCCGCTGCCCCCGACGGTTCGATCATCTTCCGTCCGGGCAATTTTAAAAACTATCGCGGGGTAATCACCCTGCCAGAGCAGGAAATCAACGGGCGTCTGGCCATCTCCAAAGACCCATCAACCGGCGCCTTCAGCGGCCTGGCCGAATTTAACGCCGGACCCCAGCGTATCGAGAAAATCCATATGACAGACAGCCAACTGAATATGGACTGGTTTGGGGGTGACAACATAGGACCGATCAAGACCCAATTCATCAAGAACGAAACCGGGTACAGCGGTACCTTACAAGCCGGTGATTTCAACTTACCTGTAACACTTACCGAAGTTGCAGATGCCGCTGAAGTCAAATGGGACATTGCTAACCCTATCACCCAATCTCATCGTGCCGCCATACTGGAATTTCTTGCCAATGGCGGCGGCTTTGCCAGCGCCCACGCTGGTTTAGACGCACTGTACGGGTGGTCCGAGTATCGCAACCTGGTGGGTGGCGGGCTGTTCGAATCTCACCCCTGGACCCAAAGCGTTAAGATCAAGGTTGAAGCGCCCGACAATCCTGCTGTATCCCACTGGGGTGACGGCATTGAAATACGCGACGAAATCTACGTGCTGGACAAAAACCCGCGTTGGAACAGCCACGTATTAGCTTCGTTAGATACTCAGAGCGTGGGCATAGAACAAGGCCCGCCCGACAACAGCCGCAATGATTTCCCCATTTCCTGGCTGCGCGAGTACCAGGGTGGCAAGGTGTTTGTCACCAAGCTGGGACATTTTCCGGACGTGTGGACCAATCCGTCTTTTGTCCATCATCTATTACAGGGCATGCGTCTGGCCGCTGGTCGCATTCCAGGCGACTTTTCCAGTCATCGCACAAAAGAAACCGTGGCCCCGGGAGTATGGCCCGATGATCTGGCCATCGACCCGCAAGGCAAAGTTTGGATAGCTGAGCTGCGCGGCAAGGTGCACAGATATGATCCACTCACCCAGACTACGCAATTTCTGGGTACCGTACCCACAACCGATCCCACCAAGATTGAACACGGTTTATTGGGGATTGAGCTGGACCCGGCGTTCTATGCGGGTGAACCCTACGTTTACCTGTTCTACACCGAGCAAATGAGTTTTATCAATACCCTGGCAAAGTTTCGCTTCGATGCAGTCACGGGAATAGACTGGGACAACCCGACCGTGATACTGCGCGTACCTACAGATCCGCAGTGCTGTCATCAGGCGGGCGATCTGGAATGGGGCTTGGACGGGACGCTGTACGTGTCCACCGGCGATACCGGCATGAGCGAAACCCAGCCCACCTGGGAGATCCCCGAAGCTGCGGTTGATGAATTTGAATCTTCACGCAATCTCACAGGCCATCATTGGTCCAGAATTGTGGATTCCGAACGCACCTCCCAAAACCTGCAGGACCTGCGTGGCAAGATCTTACGCATCAACAAAGACGGGTCCATCCCCAAGGATAATCCCTTCTTTGGTCAATCAGGTGTTCGTTGGGAAATCTATACCTATGGATTGCGCAACCCCTACCGATTCAAAGTCCACCCCGATACCGGCGATCTGTACATTGGCGTTGTGGGTCCCGATGCACGATACGACTATGATGAATATAACATTTCAACAAACGGCGGCGAAAACTACGGCTGGCCCAGAAGCATCGGCAAGCTCTTCTACAATGACCTCACGCCAGAAGATATCCCAAATTACACCCCACCCTTATGGGAGTACACCTATGCCACCGGGGCCCGATCCGCAACCGTGGGTCCGATCTACTCAACCCATCCGGATGCGTCCCACAAGTTGCCAGACGTTTTTCAGGGTAAGCTGTTTGTCTACGACTGGTCGCGTCGGTGGATCAAGTGGGCGGACGTTAAGCAAAGTGTTTTTACCAACGACCAGAAGGCTGATGTTCGCAACCCGCCGCTGAGAGTCGAACTCCCAGCCTACCGGTTGACCGATATTAAAGACTTCGCACAGCTGACCAATACCACGCCAATTTCCATGGAATTGGCTGAAGACGGCAGCTTGTATGTTGCGGAATTTGATGGGTTCTGGGATGCAGGACCCAACTCCAACGTCAGTCGCTTTCGCTGGCAGGCTGGTGAGGCAGCGAGCGTTGAACCCCAGGCACACGTGAGTTTGGGTGAACAGGTGTATCAGACACGTTGTGCCTCCTGCCATCAGGGCAGCGGGGAAGGAGTTACCGGCGTTTTTCCTCCGCTGATTGGTACAGCAACGGTGTTGGGACCCGTCGAACACCTGAAACAGATCATCAATGAAGGCGTCTCCGGACCCCTTATCGTAAAAGGGGTTCAGTACACAGGCAGCATGCCCGGCTGGTCCAATACGCTGTCCGAAGCCGAGGTCTCGGCTGTCGTGGAATTTATCCGCAGCAGCTGGGGTAATCAGGCTTCAAATGACTAAAACATGACCGAGTCGGCATATTAGTTGACGTAAAAAATGACAAGATAGTCCCACTATGGTCTATCTCAGCTCATCGGCTCTATCGTTACTCATCTTGCTCACCGGACTGACGGTCTGGCAGTGGAGTAGCGTCGACGTCTTAAACCTGCTGTGGTGGCAGATCTGTATCACGCTGGTTACAGCAGGGGCTGCGTTCGTCTGCAGGTCTTACCGCCATCTCTTAGATTGGGTACAGGTTGGCATTTTGCTGCCGTGTGTGGGTATCTTCGGCGCCAGTGCATTGGTTGCCTACGGATGGGCGTTGCAGGCCGTCCTCGACATACCGGCTGCGCCTTGGCACATGACATTTTCAAACGGAATGGGTTGGGCCGTCCTTTCACTGGGGCTGGTTCATCTTTTGGAATCTACGCAGTTTTACTTATCAGGTGCACTCGCTTTTCGTGCACCCTGGCAGCTGGTCCAAAGGGTTGCGAGTCGTTTTCTCATTCCACAATTACTTGCGATCGTGATCGTACAGGCACTGAACGGCGTGGAAATCGTCGGCGCCTTGCCAGCTCTATTCGCGTTGTGGTTTGCAGCAGATTTACACTGTCAGATGCTGGTTGCTCATAAAGACCGGTTGATCAAATCTTCTTGGTCTGCAACCGAACCCAGCATTACCTTTGGCCCATTTGTGGCACGCTTTGCCGACTGGGATCAAATGGTTGAGTCTTCCAAGTTTCATTTTCTGATGCACATGATGGTTCTATGCGGCGCGGGTCAACGCGCTCAACACATTCACGCCATGGCGGCGCAGCAGGCCTCCAATCGGACCGTACAAGCCTCGTCCTGACGTAAAGATTCAGGTAAGTTGAGTGTTTTAACGCTCGAGAATTGAAGTGGCAGACTATCCTCGTGATCTGGTTGGCTATGGCGCCAAACCACCCAATCCTAATTGGCCTGACCAAGCCAGAATCGCTGTTCAATTTGTACTGAACTACGAAGAAGGCGCAGAAAACAACGTACTACATGGCGACTCTGGATCTGAAACGTTTCTATCCGAAATTATCGGCGCGCAATCTTACCCGGCCCGCCATATGAGTATGGAAAGCCTCTACGAATATGGCAGCAGGGCCGGATTCTGGCGCTTGCACCGACTGTTCACCCAATACCAACTGCCCCTCACAGTCTATGGTGTAGCCATGGCCTTGGCCCGCAACCCAGACGCCGTTGCTGCCATGCAGACTGCGGACTGGGAAATCGCCTCCCATGCTTATCGTTGGATCGACCACCAGTTTATGAACATTGAGGAAGAGCGCAGCCAGATCGCCCAAGCTATAAAAGTGCATGAACAGGTGACGGGTAGGCGACCCTTGGGATGGTATACGGGTCGCGATAGTCCCAACACACGGGCGTTGGTCGTCGAGGCAGGCGGCTTTCTATATGACGCCGACTATTACGGCGACGACCTACCTTTCTGGCACCCTGACCATCCCGAACATTTGGTGATTCCGTATACGCTAGATGCCAACGATATGCGCTTCGCCACACCTCAGGGATTTCACACCGCAGATCAGTTCTTCACCTATCTGAAAGACACATTTGATTACCTATACGCAGAAGGTGAAACCGCGCCCAAAATGATGAGCATCGGACTACATTGCCGCATCGCTGGCAGACCGGGCAGAACCATTGCGGTAAAACGTTTCATCGAACACGTGCTGAACCACGAACACGTCTGGATCTGTCGACGGGAAGATATCGCCCGACATTGGCACACACACCACAAATAGCAGTGGGACGTTTTATCTACTGGTTAAGGTAGGCGATCAACTGGGTGCGTTCCTCTGCAGTCATGCCGGTGATGTTCCCCAGCGGCATAAACTGGGTTTGCAGGGAATCCAGGACTTTCTGCCTGTGCAGAAAAAGCTGATCCGGCTGATCAAAGACCATGCCACCAGGCGGCGCGGTAAAACCCATCAGCGTGGGCTGGTCAGTATGACACCCGGTACAATGACTGGTGACAATAATCTGCGCCTGCTCGTCACTGACGCCAACTTCGGATTGTACGTTGGAAGGGCTGGTGGCCATGGAAAGTCCTACCAAAACCACAAACAATATGCCCGCCACGACTAAGATCCAGGGGTGATGGCGCCCCGCATGTTTGGCATTGAAATAGTGCCTGGCAAAGGCCGCGACGCACGAAAACGCCACCACGAACAACCAGGCCTGGGGATGACCGTAGATAAACGCGCCATGATTAGACAACATGCAGAACAGAACCGGCAGGGTCAAATAGTTGTTATGGGTAGAGCGCTTTTTTGCATTTAGACTGAGTTCTATATCAGCTTCTTCTCCCCGCTCGATGGCGCCCACAAAGGCTTTCTGAGAGGGAATGATGATTAAGAAAACGTTGGCCGCCATCATCGTCGCAAGCACCGCACCCACGTGCAGAATTGCAGCGCGTGGTGCAAACGTTTGAAACGCAACGTAGCTCAGTACAGTGACCAGGACCAGGACCACCACGGCCTGACCTAAGGTTTCTTTCACCACGTAGCGCATGAACAGTTCATACAGTGCAAGCCCACCCAGCAGGTAACCTACACTCATCAAAATGGCACCCTGGGCGGTGGTTGCCCAAAGATTTGCGCCAACCAGATACGCGTCAGCTTTGAAATAGTAAATGACAATCAGCAACGCACTGCCGCTCAACCAAGTACTGTAAGCTTCCCACTTAAACCAGTGCAGGACCTTGGGCATCGGCGTGGGGTGGGAGCGATACTTGCCCACCTCATAGATACCACCCCCATGTATGGCCCATAAACCGCCACCAATTCCAGCCTGGGACTTTTCTTCAGAAGGGGGCTCTAAACTCAGATCCAACCAGATGAAATAGAACGACGCGCCAATCCATGCAATCGCGGTGATGACATGAAACCAGCGTAAAACAAAGGTAAACCAATCCAGAATCTGTGCTTCCATGTCTAGCTCACAACCCTCTCGTCTCTGGAATATTGACGTTGACCGGCAATGTAAGTCTCGGCCACAGAATTATCTGTACCAACAAACATGTATGCGAACAATTGCTCATCCAGGGTCTGAGTATGCTCAAGGCGCTGAGCCAGCATACTGCCCTCTTGGGCTCGCAGTACGGTCATATCGGCCTCATAACCCGCAGCTACTCGACCAATTCTATCCTGCAGGTGTAACACTTCAGCCCCAGCTAAAGTGATCCCGTGAAATGCCTGAAAAGGATGCCAGCTATACCCACCCAGTTGGGCCACCTTGTAACCATCCGCAATGGTCGCCAGCAAGGAAAAATCGGTTCCACCGCCCACATCCGAGCCTACGCCCAAACCTACTCCGAACGACGCTACCCTCTCCAGCGACAACAGACCGCTCCCTAAAAACAAATTCGACGACGGACAGAAAGAAATACTGCTGCCATGCTCTCTGAATCGGGTCATCTCCTCATCTGAAAGATGTATGCCATGGGCATAGACCGCGTGGTCTGTCATCAGCCCAAAACTTGCGTAGACATCCGCATAATCTTTGGCTTTAGGGAACAGTGACATGGTTGCGGCAACCTCATCCGGATGTTCAGAAATGTGCGAGTGGACATAAACATCCGGGTATCTAGCAACCAGGTCACCCGCGGCCTGCAGTTGAGTGTCCGAGCAGGTAATCGCAAATCGGGGAGTCACGGCATACGCCAAGCGACCTACTCCATGCCATCGCTCCAGCAACGCTTCATTAACCTGCGCTCCATCGCCTTGGTCTAGCAAACCATCCGGACCATTGCGATTCATCAGTACCTTACCGGCAATCATTCGAGCATTACGTCTGTGAGCTGCTTCAAACAATGCATCGGTACTATGGGGGTGGACAGTGGTAAACGTCAGCGCGGTGGTTGTGCCAACCTCAGCCAATCTGTCCATAAAGGTTTCTGCCTGCCCTTTGGCAAACTCTTGGGACGAAAACTTAAGCTCTGTTGGAAACGCATAGTTATCCAACCAGTCCATTAGCTGCCGACCGTAGCTGCCGATAATATTCATCTGAGGGTAATGGATATGCGTATCTACAAATCCTGGCAGAATCAGCCCGGGACGAACGTCTCGCACATGCTCAAGGTTGCCACCATCACGCACAAACTGTTCGGGCGTGAGCACATCCCGTATGAAACCTGATTCCGTGGTAACAACCGCATCCTCCAGATAGTCGACACCAGCATGAGTGGTCGGATCGGGGGCTGCTGAAAAACTGAGCACCGCACCGCGTATGTGGAGGCGCTGGTTCATCTAGCTGCCTCGGTACGTGGAATAGCCGTGTCGATTTAGCAACAGGGGAATGTGGTAGTGGCCAGTCTCGTTGGGGCAGAAATCAACGTGCACCTGAGGATAGAAAACAGATTGTCCATTGGCTTCAAACCAGGCCGCAGTTGCAAAGCTCATGCGCAGGGTAACACCCGCTTTACAGACCAACTCCCAACGACCAACCCGTCCATCACCATCGGTCACGGCACGCTCAAGCAATACGAAGTCATCAGCCTCCCCTTGAGACAGAGTAATCTCAAGTCCAGCGGCGGGTTTGCCGAGTTCCAGATTTAATACATGGCTACTGATCGAAACGTTCATCTTTTAATCCAGTCTTATTCAATCTTTTCCACCCTTTTCCAGCCTTTTTCCAAGCAGGAGGGAGGGATGGAGGTTAGTGAGCCTGAGCGAAGTATTGGTCCAGGCGGTTTTGAAATATTTTTTCCTGTTCTGCCGCAGCGTTGGCTAACTCGTCTTCCCTTGAGTTTTCAATCCGTGTCACCAGCATAGACAGCATTTCTTCCGCAGATTTGCCGGATGCGAACACAATAAAAATAAATCCGAATTTCTTATGGTAGGCAATATTTAACTCCGCCAGCTGCGTAATCACCCCTTCATCCGCCTGGGCAACCTGCCCCTGTTCTGCTCTAGCGGTATCAGCATACTTGCGTTTCAGCAGATCTACATCGCCGATTCTGGGATGTGCAGCATAGGCTTCCAAAAGATCTGCCTCTTCCATCGTGGCCCAGACATCGGCGCAACTTTGCGACAAGGCAGATATAGAAGCAAACGGCCGCCCCGCGACAACCCCCCGCACCCAGGATTTGGCAGCACACCAGTGTTCGACGACAGACGCGGCTTCCGATTCTGATAATTTATTAAACGCAGAGATCTCAGTCATCAGTTGTCCCCGTTACCAACGACGCCTTCACTTGCCGCCAACTTAAACTGGCCAGGTCCGTTTGCGTGATGGTTTCCAGCTGAAGGAGTTGCGCCACAATCGCGATCGCCACCGCCAGAGGCTCCTTTCGCTTGATATCGGGCACGCCGAGTGGCGAGCGAACACGTGCGAGTGCGCCTTCATCAAATCCATCTCTGATCAGTCTGGCTTTAAACCGCTCCCATTTGGTGCTGGAGCCGATCAGCCCGATGGATATACGCTGCTGCTCAAGACAGGTCTGCACCAGCGCATAATCAAGCTCATGACTGTGCGTCATAATCAGAACGTGGGTGTCTGGACTGAGAGACTGAATCGCGTCCCGGGCATCTTCAAATCGCTCGTAATTCATATCCAACCCTTCCGGTAGCTGCCCGCGGGTATCAAGCAAACGCACCCTGGCGGCCAATTCGTGCAATAAACCGGCGGTCGCATGTCCAACAAAACCTGCACCAAAAATTGCGACCTTAAGTTGATAAACAAACGACTCAAACAGGACCGTAACACTACCACCACAACATTGCGCGACGGACGCCGCCAGCGGATAGTGGTTGATCACTTGACCACCTTGCTGATCCTGGAGCAGCCGCCTGGCTGCCTGGATGACCTCATATTCCAGCTGGCCACCGCCAATTGTGTCAAAGGTGCGCTCGGTGCAGACGACCATCTTGGTCCCTGCTGGTCTTGGTGCTGATCCGGACGTCGCCAGAACCGTAACCAGAACATGATCCGTACGCTCGCCAGACAATTCAGATATCGCCGTTTGCCAGCTCTCTATGGGTGTCATCGTCGCGCCTCCTGAACCGCCCAATACACCGCTTCCGGGGTGGCCGGAACAGACAATCGGGGAAATCGGTTGCCGCCCCATGCGGCCGCTTGACGCAAAGCAGACCAGGCTGAAATGGCCAGCATCAACGGCGGCTCTCCCACCGCCTTGGAGCGATGGATGGTCTGAGCGTGATTGGGTCGATCAAACAGACGGACATTAAATTCATCAGGGCACATATCTGACGTGGGTATTTTGTAGTTGGCGGGGCTGTTTGAGGTGATTCTGCCAGCGTCATCCCAGGACAGCTCTTCGCTGGTTAACCAGCCCAGCCCTTGGATAAACCCACCTTCTATCTGACCAATATCTATGGCTGGGTTCAGCGATGCGCCAACGTCATGCAGAATGTCCGTACGCAGAAAACGATAGGCACCTGTGCGGATATCGATGACCACCTCCGAGGCTGCCGCGCCATAGGCAAAATAATAGAACGGCTTACCCCATCCTTTTTCTTTATCAAAATGAATATCCGGGGTCGCATAAAACCCGTTAGCCAATAGTGACACACGCCCCAGATAAGCGGCTTGCACCAGTTCTACAAAGGAGATGCTGAACCCTGCTCCAGTCAAAGCACCGTTTGCAAACTGTATATTTTCCGGCGCACCTAACTGCGCTTGTGCAAACTGCGTTAACCTGTGTTGCAGCTGCTGGCAGGCATCTAATGCAGCCATTCCGTTCAAGTCACTTCCCGAAGACGCAGCAGTCGCTGAAGCGTTTGGCACCTTGTCTGTTCGGGTCGCCGTATGTCTGATCGCAGAAAGCGGGAGACCAAAAGCTTGCGCCACGACCTGCTTTATTTTGGTGTGCAGTCCCTGCCCCATCTCCGTGCCACCGTGATTCACTTGAATCGTGCCATCCCGATAAATGAGCACAACCGCAGCAGCTTGATTAAGGTGCGTCGTAGTGAACGAAATGCCAAACTGAACGGGTGTCAGGGCTAAACCTTTTCTAAGGTAGGTGTGAGCGTGGTTAAACTCGTCGACCGCAATCTGACGGCTACGATAATCACACTGATCAGCCAAAGTATGCATGATGTCTGGCAACAGGAAGCCTTCGACTTGCTGACCGTAGGGTGTTCGATCCGCACCCGGGCGATAGAGATTTTTTAACCGGACATCTAAGGGATCCTGTGCCAAAGCGTAGGCGATCTCGTCCATTGCGGCTTCCATGCCCAACATGCCCTGGGGACCCCCAAAGCCGCGAAAAGCAGTGTGGGACACCTGATTCAAGCGTCGGTGTTCCGCACGCAATCGAACCGACTCAAAGGCATAACAATTGGTCGCGTGATAGAGCGCACGATCCACAATACCGCTGGAGAGATCTGGGGAATGTCCACAATTAGCCTCCAGGCGTATGTCGCCTTGTTTTAAGACGCCAGCTTTATCGCAAGACAGTTTGTAACACCACTGCATCGGATGTCTTTTTCCGGTCTGGATCATGTCATCACGCCGCGGCATCCGATATTTCACCGCACACCGATTACGCTTAGCAAACAGAGCCGTCATACAGGCCAAGGGAGCTGCCTGAGTTTCTTTGCCACCAAATCCACCACCCATGCGTTGGCACTGGACTGTGATCATGTGCAAGGGTAGATCCAACACCTTGGCCACCAGATGTTGCACATCGTCTGGATGCTGGGTGGAGGAGTGAATAAGAATACCGCCATCATCATCCGGTATGGCCAGCGCCGCCTGACTTTCGAGATAAAAGTGCTCCTGCCCGCCAATCTCCAGGACACCCTCGATGGTGTGGGCACCCCCTACTACCGTATCTGGATTGCCCCAATCCCGGGCGGGCAACAGCGTGCTGTCAGCCTCTATTGCTCCGGCAATCGTTTGAATGGACGAGGATGGCGCCACCTGAATCTCAACACAACCCGCAGCCTGCTGCGCCTGCCGAAAGCTTCGAGCTGCCACGGCCACTACGGGCTGTCCGTGAAAAACCACTGCACCCTGGGCCAACAGCTTGTCACCTTCGAATACCGGTCCAATGTCATTGTCCCCGGGGACATCCTGCCAGGTTAAGATATCGACCACGCCAGGCATTACACTGGCTTTGGATACGTCTACGGATAACACATTACCGCACGTTTCTGCCGCATAAGCGGTTGCGATATGCAGCGTATCAGCTGGCAGGGGCAGATCATCAATATATCGCGCCGTGCCCGTCACGTGTCCCATCGCCGACTCATGTGGATAGTTTGAACCCACTCGATCCACCGCCTCAGACATGATGCAAATCCTCCCGCGTCTGGGGGTAGGCCGCTTCAATCAACATCGCAGCGAAAAGACTTTTTGCCATGGCCATTCGATACTGCGCAGACGCTCGTACGTCGCTGATCGGTTGGATTTGCCCGTCCAGCACATCGCAAAGATCTTCAATCTGGTTGGGGTGAAGGGTTGCAAGCGGTTGACCCACCAGAGCATCTTCCACCTGCTGCAGTCTTACGGGCGTTGCAGCTACCCCACCCATGGCGAGCCGCAAGGTTTTAATCGCGCCGTCCTTATCCAACACAATTTGGCAGGCCAGCAACACCGATGAGATATCATCCTCAGTGCGCTTACTGATTTTCGAGGCACGAAAGGTCTGAGGATCAGGCAGGTCAAATTCAATTTGGGTGATGACCTCGTCGGCCGCTCTGACCGTTTCACGATAGCCCAGATAAAAATCACTCAGAGCCACGCGACGTGTTTTACCTTGCGAGTTCAGCAGGACCAACTGGGCATCCAGCACCAACAACATTGGTGGCCAATCGGCGATAGGCGACGCGTTACCAATATTTCCACCAATCGTGCCTCGCGCCCTGACCTGGGGTGAACCAAACCGATGCAGAACCGCAGCGATATCTGCCACAGGGTATTGCTTGGTAAAGAAACCCAGCAGTGCTTCATGACTGGTGCCGGCGCCAACCGCCAGCTGTTGGCCATGTCGTTCAATACCTTGCAATTGGGCTAGACGACTCAAGTCCAACACGCCGGCAAAATCCTGGTAGCGTTGCGACCACTCCAGCCAGGCATCTGTGGCACCCGCAACGATTATCCAACGATCCTCAGATCGAAAGTGGGCCAGGGCATCAACCAACTCATCCTGGTTCGAAGGATTCAAATAGCGATCCGTACTGGTCTGGTTAGAATCGACCGTGTTCAACCAGTTGAACTGATCCGACGGCGCGGGGGCGCTCAACAAGGCCGCGTCGAGGATGGGGCGATAACCCGTACAGCGACAAAGATTGCCGCTGATTTCCGTGCTCGCTTCTGTCAGTGTGCCGCAGGGTACGCCATTACGGGCGATCTGACCTGCCACCATCGACATGACAAAACCGGGTGTGCAGAAACCACACTGGGCACCATGGCATTCGATCATAGCCTGTTGTACCGGATGCGGATTACCCGGTTGTCCCACACCCTCTACTGTCAACACGCTGCCGCCGATAAAACTCCCCGCGGGCGCGATACAGCTGTTAAGGCTGTGTGGCCCTTGTCCAGGGGTCGCCGCCACGACGGTACAGGCGCCGCAATCCCCCGATGCACACCCTTCTTTTGTGCCCACAAGCCCTAAGTCTTCACGCAACACCTGAAGCAGACTCTGGGTCATCTGAGCTTCGGTCAGCGTGACGGGCTGGTTATTGATCAGTAACTGGTTCTGAGCATCACAAGGCAAGGGTTAATCCACCAAAAAGTTGTCCAAACGGTCAGGTATTTAAGTGTATACTCTTAACGCGAGATAGGAAACTCTAAACAAACCTGACCAATCTAATGAAATCATCGCCCAACAATCACATTCTGATTCCCCCAGAGCCGGTCGATTTCGATCCAACCACTACGCCGACGGGCACCTACAAAGCCGGAAAAAAAAGAGATGACAATCTCGCGCGAATTCTCGATGCAGCCGAGGAGATTTTTGTGGCACGAGGGTTTAAGGGGGCATCTATTCAAAGCATCGCGGATGCAGCCGGCCTGCCTAAGGCCAATATCCACTATTACTATAAGAACAAAACTACCCTCTACCAGAGCGTGCTGAGCAAGCTGATCAATCTGTGGAACACACAATTTAACGAAATTAAGGCCGAAGATGATCCGGCCACGGCCCTGGACGGTTTTATCCGAGAAAAGGTCCGTATTTCGTTTACTCACCCCAATACATCAAAACTCTTCGCCATGGAGGTCATATCCGGTGCCCCAAATCTGCAGGTGTACATGCGGACAGATCTGCGCAGATGGGTTAAGGATCGGGCACATGTCATTCAGAGCTGGATCGAACAAGACAAAATGCCAGCAACAGATCCAGTGCAGCTGATTTTCTTAATCTGGTCATCAACCCAACATTACGCAGACTTCGAAACCCAGGTGCTGAGTATCATGAACAAATCCCGCTATGATGCTCGAACACAAAAAAAAGCGGCAGACTTTTTGAGCGACACCATTCTAAGAGGTTGCGGCTTAAGGCCGTTGAGTGCAAAGACGTGAAACAACTCTGGATAAAATCGCCACTCGCAGTGTTTGACCCGGAACCCGGGCCAGAAGACTGTGGCGGGGGGTTGGTCATACAGGAAAACAGGATTATCGAGCGCGTCCCAGCAGGACAATCTCCCAAAATCAAAAACTACGACATCTTCGACGCATCAGATCTGATACTTCTACCGGGTCTGATCAACACCCACCATCACTTTTATCAGACCCTGACTCGTGCCTACCGTCACGCATTAAACAAACCACTGTTCAGCTGGCTGACCAACCTATATCCGCTGTGGGCCAATCTCACACCTGAGATGGTGCGTGTCAGTACGCAACTGGCTTGCGCCGAGCTGCTACTCTCCGGCTGTACCACAGCTGGCGACCACCACTATATCTACTCTGCAACTCTGAGTGACGCACTGGACGTTCAGGCCGAGGCCTGCGCTGATATTGGAATCAGGGCAGTGTTAACCCGCGGCAGTATGAGTCTGGGGCAAGATGACGGAGGCCTGCCTCCCAATCACATTGTACAAACCGATGACGAAATCCTGTACGACAGCGAGCGAGTCATCTCGCGTTGGCACGATCGAGACCCGTTGGGCATGACTCAGGTTGCTCTGGCACCCTGTTCACCTTTCTCAGTAACACCCCAACTGATGAAAGACACGGCGCATTTAGCGGATAAAGAAAATGTGCTCCTGCATACCCACCTGGCAGAAACACAGGACGAAAACGAGTTTTGCCTGTCTCAGTTTGGTGCCAGACCACTGGACCATATCGAGTCCTGCGGGTGGCTGGATGAAAAGTCCTGGTTTGCTCACGGCATTCATTTTGAAACAGAAGAAATCCGTCGTTTGGGCGAAGTCAGCGCAGGTGTTACCCACTGCCCGTCGTCCAACATGTTATTGGCGTCTGGCATTTGCCAGGTGGAGGCGCTACAAGAAGCAGGTGTCCGCGTTGGTCTGGGTGTTGATGGATCAGCATCCAACGATCATTCAAATCTCATTGAAGAGGTTCGTCAGGCCATGCTTATCCAAAGGCTTCGCATCGGCCTGGAAGATCCATCGCAGGATGATCACCTGTTTGGCCATCACCAAGCCTTAAACCTGGCAACCCTGGGCAACGCGGCCGTCCTGTATCGAGATAAATTAGGCAAACTGTTACCTGGATGTGCCGCCGATCTGGCGCTCTTCAAAGTTGACGAACCGCGCTTTTCCGGCGTCGACGATCTGCTGGCAGGGCTGGTCTTGGGCGGTGCTCACAACGCCCATCACGTCATGGTAAATGGCCAGTGGCGTGTACAGGAGGGTGTCTTGTTAGGTACTGACCTTGAGCAACTTATGGCTGAACACGGCCAGCTGGCAAACCAGCTTATCGCCAATTTACATTAGCGCAAACTTCAGGCCGAACAGCGCCGCCAGAATATACACAGCAATCGGGCACTCGCCAGCTCGGCCGGAAAACACTTTGATCGCGGCATAGCTCACAAATCCCAGTCCGATACCATCAGCGATGGAATAAGACAATGGAATAGCCAGCGCGGTAATCACTGCGGGTGCCGCCTCGGTAACCTCATCCCATTCAACATCAGCCAGCCCCCGAGCCATCACCGAGGCGACAAAAACCAACGCTGCTGCAGAGGCATAAGCAGGCACGCTTTGAGCAAGAGGCGCAAAGACGAGACAAGCGATAAACAACGCCGCGACCACCACCGCGGTCAACCCGGTTCGGCCACCACTTTCCACTCCAGCCGCGCTCTCAAGATAGCTGGTTGTGGATGAAGTACCTAACAAAGCACCAAAAAAGGTGGCCCCGGAATCTGCAAACAGGGCGCGACGCAATCTCGGCAACTTACCCTCCTCGTCAAGCATGCCACCCCGTGTTGCCACCCCCACTAACGTGCCGGCTGTATCAAACACATCCACCAGCAGCAGGGATAACACCACCGTCAACAAACTCAGGTTTAACGCACCAACAATGTCCAACTGCAAAAAAACGGGTGCCGCAGAGGGTGGCATCGCGGCCACGCCCGAAAACTCCGCCTGGCCCGTAGCCCAACCTAGACAGGCGATCACCAAAATTCCGATCACCACCGCCCCAGGTATCCCTCGCGCGGTGAGCCCCGCAATCAGGGCAAAACCTGCCATGGTGGCTATGGGGGCAAAACTGGTGAGATCTCCAAAACCGATCAAGGTAGCAGGATTGTCCACCACAATGCCGGCATTCTGCATGCCGATAAAGGCAAGGAACAATCCGATCCCGGCTGCAATCCCCATTTTTAGGTTTCTGGGGATGGCATTAATGACCCACTCGCGCACCGGCAGGATACTGATGACTATGAACAACACACCCGACAGGAAGACCGCTCCCAACGCCACTTGCCAGGGATGCCCGGCACCCAGCACCACAGCATAGGTAAAAAACGCGTTCTGTCCCATCCCGGGCGCCAGGGCAACCGGATAATTGGCCAACAAACCCATTATCAAGGTACCTAGCGCTGCGGCCAGACACGTCGCCACAAATACAGCACCAAAGTCCATGCCGGCATCAGACAAGATTGTTGGATTCACCACGATGATATAGGCCATCGCCAGAAAAGTGGTCACACCCGCGGTGAGTTCCCGCCGAACAGTGGAGCCCTGGGCGGTGATTTTAAATTGTTGTTCCAACCAATCTTTCAAAGCGTGACCCTCAACTTCGTTTACTCGAACAAACCCGCTCATCAAACCAATTCCCGAGAGAGAAATAAAGGAGAGAAACAAAGCGTCCCTCGGTGATCATCCAGCAGCCCTGGGGTGATCCACCCGCCTATTTCATGTAGCATCCGCCGCCATCACCGTCCTTTTTTTGTAAACCTGTTTATGCCAAGCGCTGACCCAAATTTACCGGCTCCGGTTGCCGCAAACCTGTCCGCAGCACAGCGAATCTATGATCGCTGTCGAACCTTGGCCGGCCTGACCGAGGTACCCGGACGGATACATAGGACCTATCTAACGGACATGCACCAGCAGGCAAATGAGCAGGTCACCGAATGGATGCAGGAAGCAGGCCTTAGCGTACATATCGATGCCGCAGGCAGTGTCGTTGGCCAATCGAATCCGGACATCAACCCAACGCTGGTCATCGGTTCACATTTAGACACCATCCCAAATGCAGGTGCCTTCGATGGCATCCTGGGCGTCATCCTGGCGATTGAGGCTTTGTCCCAGATCGATACCACCAAGCTGCCTTTCAACGTTGAGGTGATCGGTTTTGGTGAAGAAGAGGGGGTTCGCTTTGGCACAACGCTGATGACCAGCAAGGCCCGCGCGGGTCAATGGCAAGCCGATTGGTGGACGATTGAAGATGATCAGGGCCTTACTTTGAGATCCGCCTTTGAATCCTTTGGACTGGATCCCGCACAGATCCAAACCGCCTGTCCTGACAAACCACTGCTGGCCTACCTTGAAGTGCACATCGAACAGGGTCCGGTTTTGGACGAAATGAATATTCCATTAGGTGTTGTCACGGGCATAGCAGCAGCACGGCGCTTCAAAATCGAGATTTCAGGCCAAGCAGGCCATGCCGGTACCGTGCCCATGTTGATGCGCAAAGATGCCTTGGTCGGTGCTGCACGATGTGTGCTGCATACTGAAGCCATGGCACGGAATCTGGGGATTGTGGCCACGGTCGGGCAAATGACCACCAGCCCCGGGGCCATCAACGTCATTCCCGGCCGGGCAGAGCTCTCTCTGGATGTGCGCAGCCTGGACATCAAACTCGTGGAGCAGTTTGTGAGCGAGTTTCGCGACACGCTAACCCGTGAACTGGGCGCCATGGGTCTGTCCTTTAAGCTGGAGCAGATCCACGAGGCTGACGCCGCACACTGCAGTGCAGACCTGCAAACCGTGTTTGCTGACTGTATTCAAGATTTGGGACAAGAACCTCACTACCTGAGCTCAGGCGCGGGCCACGATGCCATGGTAATGGCTGAGCTTTGCAACATCGGAATGTTGTTCGTTCGCTGTGAGGACGGCATCAGTCATCACCCCAGTGAATCTGTTGAAGTTGCAGATCTCGCCTGGGCCGTGACGGTACTCAATCATTCAATAACCAAACTGGCTGAATAAAATGTCGAACCATACCGGGATCACCCGCTCAGCAATCCATCGCGATCACGCCTTGATCACCCCGGAATCCCACGTACCCATCGTATTTCCCCAATGGCCAGGCTGCGAATCTGTGGTGCTGATCTCTCCAGAAATGGGCGCTAAGTTTTCCCAGATGCTCGTGAAATGCAATGCGGGTGCCTCAATGACCCCTCTAAGCTCAGCTGATGAAGTGTTTATTTTGGTTCAAAGCGGCGCGGTCGTCGTTGAATGTGAAGGCAAGAACACCGCAGCCCAGGCTGATGATTTCTTTTTCCTACCTGCTGACACGCCCTGGAAACTGACCAGCGATAGCGCCACTCTGCTGCTGTTCAGCAAACCCTTCGTCTCCTGCGACTTACCGCAACCTGGCATGCTGCATCGCTCACTGAAGGACGTGCCTGCCGAGCCCTTCCTCGGCGATCCAGGCGCTCTATTGCAAGTTTTGCTCCCCGATGACCCAGCCTATGATTGGGGCATCAATCTGTTTGAGTTTGTGCCCGGTGGTACCCTCCCTCAAGTCGAGTGTCACTTTATGGAACACGGATTATTGCTGCTTGCCGGTCAAGGGGTGTATCGGCTTGGGGATCGGTGGTACCCGGTGACCGCGGGTGATGCGATCTGGATGGGGCCCTATCTGCTGCAGTGGTATGCGGCTACCGGCAAAGAAAACAGTCGCTATATCTACTACAAAGAAATGAATCGACCGCCAGTGCCAGCGCGTCAGCCTTAAACCTTTAGCCTGTCAGTGCCAATCCGGGCGATCGCTTGGTGAGGCACAGATTGCACATCTGGATTACACATCTGAAGGAAGCAACTGCTTGAGGTAGGGCTTATGGGCATCCATCTCTGCAGCGCTCAATCCCTGCACTTCAAACGGCAGAACCACCCAGTCCCGGGTCGTGTGCAAATAAAAGTCGGGTTCTGACTCTTCTGAACCGGTGGGCCCGCGCAACCAGATACTGGCCACCCGAACATCCCCGGGCATGTTTCGTTTCAGCCCACGTTTCAAGGCATCAATCACAGCGCGCGTATGTCGCCCACTGCTAAACACATCATCCACAATCAACAAACGATCGTCACAGTTCATGCTCTCCAAGAGATACTGCTTACCATGTACGCGGATCTGCCTGTTTAACTTCGCGGTAGATTCGTACTCAGCGCGCCCTTCGTAAGACGTGCGCAGCGCAATATGGTCTGTTTCAACGCCTAATGTGGCCAGACACTCCTGCACGACAATGCCGACCGTACTGCCTCCACGCCACAGACCAACAATAAAGGAAGGGCGAAAACCGCTGGCGTAAATTTGCGTACCCAGCCGATATCCATCCAGTATGTGCTCGCTTTCATCAACAAAGATCTTCGTCATGGCAAGTGAAATGATTGCATTGGGATCCCAAGCATTCTAGCGTAGTCAACATGAAGGACAAACCTAGCCCCAAACTTTATCTGGATGCCCAAGAACTGTTAGAGGATTCTTTCAAGCTGGGTGCCATGGCCCATGCAGATGGCTTTAATCCCACCGCAATTGTGGCGGTCTGGCGTGGCGGCACGCCGATCGGACTTGCGGTTCAGGAATATTTTGCTGCGATTGGTGTACCTACAGATCACATCGCTATTCGAACCAGCTCATATGCAGGCATCGACAATCGAAGTCGCGAGGTGAGAGTTTATGGCCTCAGCTATCTGATTAAAAACCTGACAGCCAACGATCGCCTGCTGATTGTCGATGACGTGTTTGATACCGGTCGTTCTATCGAAGCCATACTGGACAACCTGCGCGCCAAACTGCGCCTAAACATGCCCGACGAGGTCCGCATCGCCGTGCCCTATTACAAACCGGCACGCAACGAGACCAGCATGGTGCCAGACTACTACCTGCATGAAACCGAACAATGGCTGAAGTTTCCTTATTCGCTGGAAGGACTGACACCAGAAGAAATAGAAACCCACCGTCCAGAGATTTACGCCATTCTGGCACCTTACCTGAACTAAGTTTGCATCGCCTTGGACGCCGCGGCCACGATATCGGCGACGACTGATTTGTTCTGGGCAACTTCTTCGGACGCTAATCCATCCAGTTCATGGGGAAATACCAGCCATTGAGACGTCTCGCGGATGTAGTAATCCGGCTGAATATCGGTCACGTTTTTCTCTGGCTTATACCAGACCGTGGCTATTTTTATATTTTTGGGCATGTTACGTCGGGTCAAACGCTCAAGTTCCGCCAGAATGGCCTGAATACTTCGACCACGATCAAAAACGTCGTCGATCAATAACAGAGAATCGTCGTAATTCAGATTTTCTACAAGATAGCCCAGATTATGCACCTGAACCTGATTGGCCACCTGATCAATCCCCTGGTAATAAGAAGTGCGAATGGCGATGTGGTCTGTTTCCAGACCCGCATAGCTCATCAATTCCTGCACGGCAATCCCAACAGGCGTTCCACCCCGCCAGACTGCCACTATAAAATTAGGCCGGAACCCACTCTCGATGACCTGCAACGCCAATTGAAAGGAATCTCGCAGCAGTTCATCCGCTGAAATATAGATCTTTTCGTCCACTTGTTTACTTCCAGATAGTTTTAATTTTTGTTATCCCAGCGCCTGGGTGATCCTGTCCTGCCATTTTGCTTTCTCATGAGGGCTTAAAAAACTCGCCTCAAAGCCATTGCGCACCAGTTGCACAATCTGGGGTTCCTTTGCGCCCAGACCATCGATCAGCGCATCAAAATTCTCATTCAGGTAACCGCCAAAATAAGCGGGGTCATCGGAGTTAACCGTGACCAGAACACCCTGTTCTAACATCTTCAATATGTTGTGCTGACCAATGTGCTCATAAACCGCTAAGCGAACATTGGACAACGGACAGACCGTCAACGGGATCTGATTTTCCACCAGATATTGCATCAACGCCTCATCCTCATCCGCGCGCACGCCGTGATCAATTCGTTGAATATTAAGATCCTTCAGGGCTGACCAGATATAGTCAGCGGGACCCTCCTCCCCTGCATGTGCAACAGTCCGCCAGCCTACGGCCTGCGCCTTAGCAAAGGCGCGCTTAAAAAGCTCAGGCGGAAAGGGTTGCTCACTGCTATCCAGGCCGACAGCCAACAGCTCCAGACCACTCTCTTCTGCCGCTTCCAGCGTGGCCAGGGCATTCTCTTCCGGCAGATGGCGCAGCAAATTCAGGATCACGCCAGATTCGATACCCCATTCCTTCTTCGCGTCATCCAATGCCTGATTAATGCCACGCCACGGAACCATAAAATCTATCCCCCGTTCGGTATGCCCTTGGGGGTCGTAGCCAATCTCCACATAGGTGATGTTCTGTTGGTGACAAACCTCCAGGTAGTCACGGGTCAACACGTAAAAGTCCTCTTCTTCCAACAGCGTGTGCATACCCAGATAGTAGAGGTCAAGAAAGGCCTGCAAGCTGTCAAAATCATAAGCCGCCGCAAGTGCCTCGGCCGAATCAAACTGTAACGTCACGTTGTTTTTTTGCGCCCTTTCAAACAGACGCTGGGGGGTCAGTGTCCCTTCAATGTGCAGATGCAGTTCGGTTTTGGGGAGCCTGCGAACCAGTTCATGCGCATTCACGGCGGGCAGATCTCGTACTGCCGGCAGATAAATCCGCGATACTGAGGCTCAACCTTTTGCAGCGACTTATCCGTCGCATACGCTGCTCCGCCCTTACGTTTTACCCGAGCGGAAAATTTATCCAGATCGTCATTCAGCGCCTTTAACAAACGCGCCTTAACCTCTTCTTCAGCAAAGCTGAATTTGATCGAGTTATTCAGCAACAGCCGAATTTCAGACCAGCTGAGGTTAAATTCTTTAACCGCAACAAAAAATTCGTCGGTCATGGTGGAATCCCACATACCCCGGTCATCCGTGCCAAGTGCAACAGGAATGTTGGTACGCAGATATTCGGGGAACGGGTGCTGACTATAGTCGCTAACGTATTCCAACAGCAGGTTGGACACCAGGTTTACCTCAACCAGAAACTGGTTACGCCGCATTAACAACATGGTGTCAGGATCAGTAATCAAGTTAACCCCATGACCGATCCGTTCCGCGCCCAATAGCAGCGTATCTCTGACGTGCTGATTGGGCTCATCCACTTCGCCGGCATGGATGGATAAACGCACCCCAGAGTGAGTGCGTCGCATATCCCGCAGCGTATCCAAAAATCGCAGCGGATAGCCTTTGTCATTATCCTCTCGGCCCACCAGGTTGAGTGCAACCACATCCGGATGTCGCGAAGCGAACGCATAGTCGTGTCGTAAAATCGACTCAGCCTGCGGATGAAACCTCAATATCGCCACCTGAAAACGCAGGGTCACTCCGGTTGCTTTGGCGTCCGCGCGGCTAATACGCTCACGGTAAATCTCCAGCACCTCATCCGGTGAAACCGGTACGCCATTTTGGTCCCGAAACCCATGGATCGGCACTTGGCCTTCAATATAGCGTACCCCTTCCGCGCCAAAATGCTGCATATTGAGATAGATGGTCTCTGCCATGATCTTGGCATTACCAAGACTCCCCAAACGCGGCCAATGCGCTTCAAAAAACTCATTGCGACCTTCAAAAGCCTGATCCAGCCGCAGCGCGTTCATCCACCGCGCCTTCTGCTCATCATTCAGATCCTGAAGAAGCTCAAACTCGCCCTGCTCACACGCATCCAGTTTTTCATAGTCGTAGTGCACAACCGTTTTATACAGAAGCAGATAGGCATTACCCCCATATTCGTTGGTAGCGTGGCGACAATTGTTAATTCTGACTTTGGTGTAGTATCGGAAGCCGTCCGCTTCTGCTTCCAAGCTCAAACGCCACAACCATTCGGGATGGATAGATCCGCTCAGGTGAATGTGCAGATCGCCACCCTTCGGCATGGCATATAAAAACTTAAACAAGGTCGCATCGTCAGCAGTGCGTTTGAATGCCTCAAACCATTGATCATTGTCTGAGGTGGACGCCGAGGCAGAAGCCGTCACACAAAGCAGACCAAGAAACGTGAGCAGTGTTCTTCGGTATCGGTATTTCTTCATATTCGCGATCGTTTCTTATTCACTCTTTAACCAGTTTACTTAACGGGATTGGTGGGCGAGTGTGCAAAGTGATCCCAATTTTCAACAAGTCCTTTAACGGCAGCCCTTCCGACTTCGAATGCGGCGCGCAATGCGGGTCGGCCGCGATTAGGATATTCTGCAGTGGCGCTCCACGCCGCCGCCTTTCCCGCTGGCGGCAAAGTGTAGTTACTTACCGTTCGCAAAACCAATATCTTCGACTCGTTTACGCGACCAATTCTGGCCAACCTGCGCAGCGCAGTTAGCGTACCGGTGTCTTCCATATTAGAGGTCACGAAGTTGGCATCATCACCCGCGTATAAACGGATCCAATCATTCGCCCAGTCGTTAAGTTTTTCGCCATGCCAGTAGGTGCTTGCGGCTAAGGTATCACCCAGCATCACTCGAGGTGGTTGTCGTGCTTGATCGTGATTGGTGAATTGAGCCCGAAACTGCGCCATCTCCGGGGTATCTTCGAGCTTTGTGTCTGCGGTAATCGCATATGCCCAATTGACCAGATCCTGATTCAGTGCATAGTGAACGGTGTCCACCGTCCAACCTGTGGCAATATCCTCCCGCGTGCTGGCCGGCTCTTCTCCTCCTAAAGGTACGATGCCATAAGGCCAGGACTCAGGAATCTCCCGCGCATCAATTTCATACAGCAGATCGCCATCCACAACATGTTGGGCCCACACCGCACTACCTAATGACGTGTCCTTGGGGTCACCCCCAGCGATACCTGCGATCAACCAATAGCTTTGACTGAAATCAAATCGGGGATCTAAACCCAGTGCCATCGTCGAGGCGGTAGCATTTGGTATCCCACCCCCCACACAGATCGCCAGGACCTGATCATCCGCATTGTAATAAAGAGGATACTCACCCATCGCGAACGGCAGTGACCGATCCAGAGGAAAGTCCTCCACCCAATACTGCAGTTCACCCGGTCGATC
This sequence comes from Pseudomonadota bacterium, assembly GCA_039028095.1. GTDB lineage: Bacteria > Pseudomonadota > Gammaproteobacteria > Pseudomonadales > Azotimanducaceae > UBA4421. The sequence goes on along the minus strand of JBCCIU010000006.1, from coordinate 43,755 downwards.
ACCGGCGGCTTCACCATGCTCAAACATGGTGACCACCACCACTTTAACAGGGATCTGTTGATTCCCGGCGTAAGCGGACGGCTGATACAAAAACGCCATGCTGATGATCAGCATGGCGTTTAAGCAGCTAGGCGGGATCATGTATGAACCCACACATCTGATCAAACATCTCCTAGAAGATGTACTTGATCGTCGCCGTGTAGTTGCGAGGCAACTCAGGCAGCACGATGGTCGAGCCGAACAGGTTCGGGAAGTTTGACCGGAAGTACTCTTCATCGGTGATGTTCTTCGCGTTCACACTGAACTGCCAGTTTTCGGTGTAGTAAACCGCACCGATGTTAACCAGCGTGTAGCTGGGTAACTCAACCGCACCTGACAGACCGGAGTTCACCTCATCCACATCGATGATGCTGAAATGACCGGCAAAGTTGTCGGTAAAGTCATAGGTACCGGTGATGGAGAAAATATTCTCCGGCATACCTGCACGACGCGCATCGTCCGTGAAGACCAGACCAAAAACAGCAGTACCGTAGATATCCGCACCGGTCACACCAGGCAGATCATCGGCGCCGATAAAGCTGAATCGGTTTCCATCACGCTCGGTAACCAAGTTGGTGACTTCGATCTTGGAGTAACCAATCGTGGCAAGGAAACGGTCAGTGACTTGCCAACGTGTTTCAAACTCCCACCCTTCTGTGTTCGTGGTCTGGTTGGTCACGATGGATTGTGCCGATCGGTCGGTACGTTCCTGCTCATAGAATGCAATCGCCATGTAGAGCTTGTTATCAAAGAAGCTACCCTTGACACCAAATTCCATCAGATCGGACGTATCGAATACCCCATCTGATGCGATATCACCCGCATCAAGCTCAGCGCCCTGTCCGGCAATCAAAGTAGATTGTTCTGAAGCCGTGATATACGGCGTCAAGCCAAAGGGTGTTTCGTAGCTGATGCTGGCCGTCCAGGAAATACCATCAACGGTGTCGTCTTCGGTGACTGGTACTCCACCATTTGATGGGAACAGCAACAGATCGTCCCGGCTCTTGGACTCCACATCAATTTCGTCGTAGCGGATACCCAAGGTGATATCCAAACCCATCTCCCAATCCAGGTTGACCAATGCAGCTAACCCGAGATCGGTGTACTCACCCACATGGTAGGTAGAGTAGTTGTCACCGCTGCGGGTGGACAACAAGCGTCGATCAAGTGCGGTGGACGGACCGGTCAGGTCTCGGCGGTCAAAGTATTCGTTGATGAAATCATCACCGTGTTCAAAGTCGGTATGTCGAATCGACGGAGAAAGCTGCCAGGCAAAATCCATTCCATCCAACTCATGGGTCTTGGAGAACACCAGTTTGTTCTCAATGACCCAGGTATCGTGGAACTGAGAGAAACCATAGGCGTTTTCGTTCAGGTTGTCGTATTCCTCGTAGTAGAGCTGGTTCTTGATCTGCACGCCGTTGTCCAACGTGTAGATTGTGTCGAAGTACAACACGATAGACTCGTTCTCCAAGGTGTCATCCGCCGCAACCAATACGTCATCTCCATCCAGACGGGCAATCCCAGGGTTTTGCAATTGAATGTTTGCTGGCGTAGGGACCTGGCCGGCCAGATCTGCAAACGTGGTCGGCGGGTTTTGTTGACCCAGACCTACAAGCACAAATGGATTACCAATACCTGTGAGGTATTCCGGGTGGGAGATGGAGCCATCGCCGTCGGTATCCAGAGGCAGAGGAGACCCAGTCACATAGATTCCGTCGTCGATCAGGTCCTGAGTCAGACGGTTCCATCCAGCAACCTGGTTACCTTTGAAGTCATGGTACATACCACCCCACTGGAATCGCAGCTGATCGTTGACGTCCATATCAAATGACGCCTGAACCAAGGTTTGCTCGGTACTGGAGTTGTTGTAATACGAGTCACTGTCTTCCAGTTCACCGTAGATATAAAAGCCAAATTCTCGACCAAAGAGTTCCCCAGGGCCGCCTACTTCCGCAGACAGAATGCTCTTGTCCCAGCTGCCGCCGGTATAAGAAATCTCACCTTCATTTTCGGTCAGATACTGACCACCATCCGCACGGGCGGATTTTGGTTCGAAGTTCAGATAACCCCCAATCTTGGAAGGACCAGAGATTGGCGAGGCGGGTCCACGCACGACATCAATTCGATCAGCAGCACCAATGGGTGTTGGGTAGTTACCCGGGTTATCCAGACGACGGATCCCGCGGAAATAGGTTTCACCGGGCGTCCCCCGTACATCCAATGCGCCAGCGACGCCGAAGAAGGACTGGGTGAAAGAACCAGGTGCCAACGCAACCAACTCGTCAATATCTTTGATATTGAAGCGTTCGAGCTGTTCGAAGGAAATGGTAGATGCGGAACGTGGCAGTTCCAACAAGGATTTTTGGAATCCCATCACCGATTCAACGTTCTCACCAGGCTGACTTCGAAGCTCGCCGGTTACAACAATTTCTTCGATCAAAGGATCATCTGCATCTTCTGCAGTAGCAAGACCGGGCAAAATTGCCCACGCCATTGCACTCAATAAGACGAGTAGTCTACTCATCATCAGTACATACCCCCTTTCAAGGTTTTACATTTCAGCTTAGCGCTGAGGTTACTTTTTTTGTGAACTCTTATGGTTCGCTTTTTTCAGTTGGCGCAGCCAACTTTTTATCGTCAGCGTATGCTGACCTGCGACGTGTCATAACCTCTAATCGGGTGTTACCTCTCCTGACCTGGCATCCCTGACCTTACATCGCTATTTCCCGGGATCTGTTCAGCATAGACTGACCAGTTTCCGGTAATTTCTTCAATGACTACGGACCCCACCTTGTAGAGTGCTTCTAAGGCAGCCAGCATGCCGGCGTAGCCTTCGTTCTCCTTCAGCAGATTTTCCGCAGCACTTACTCCTGGTGGCGGCATTGTATAGTTACTTCCCGCCCGGAGCACCATGAATCTTTCTTTATCGACTTTACCAATTCGGTCCAGATAGGTGATGGCCTGAAAGGTGCCGGTTTCTTCCATGGCAGAGGTGACAAAGTCTGTTTCACCACCGGACCAATAACTCACCCAATCGTTGGCCCACTGGTTCAGCAGCGCTCCATGCCAGAAGGTCATAGCGGCAATATGCCCGCCCTTACCCACGAACGGCGGGCGCTGGGCATTTGGGTGTTCTGTATACGCTGATCGCGCCTTTGCTATCCCATCTGAATCATCCAGGACAATATCTTTGGTCAACGTATAGGCCCAATCTCGCAGGCCTTCGTTGATCTTAAACACCTCACCCTTCGGGTGAGGCCGCTCGGGATCACCCGGAAACTTCGTGTGCCTGGCAAAGTATCCCGTATCCCAGTCATGTGGTTTTTCGCGCGCGTCTATTTCGTGGGACAAATCTCCATCAACCAGATAGGCGGACCAGATCGCAGAACCGATGGAGGCATCTTCCGGGTCAATTCCGGCAATGCCAGCAACCAGCCAGTAGGCTTCGGAAAAATCGAAACGTGGATCCAGGCCAATCGCCATGGTGCTTGCCGCTGAATGCATGGTCCCTATGCCGGTGACGATGCCAACTACACCCTGCTCTTCATTCACAAATACATCATGGTGCGCCTGGGGCATGGCGACTCGGGTATTCAGGGGAAAGCGTTCTTTCCAGAATTGAAACTCACCTGGTGCATCCCCTTCATCCTCGCCTCGTTCAAACATGGTGACGATGACGAGTTTGACAGCAAACGGTGTGGCGCATGGCGCTGCGACCTCACAATCCAGATAGGTAGTGTCAGAGTCGGTCGCGCTCGTTTGCGGAACGGTTGCTGAACCTGAAGGGGCTTCGCTGCAGGCCGCGAGTAACACCAGCGACGCACAGGTAGCGACGACTTGAGAAATTCGGTTAGGCATATATAACCCAAGACACAAACGACTGGCCCGCTTAGGCCGCGGGCGAAACAGCTTAATACAACTTCACCCCATTTCCATTGAAGTCGACTCGAAAGCTCTTTCTATTCAAAGCATCGCACAAATTGCGCCAGACAAACAAGGCTTGTCAAACATATTCATCCACCACTGAACTTCTCCTCTTTACTCTGAACCAAATCTTCGGCAACATCCCGCCCCTCTGAGAGCGCCCGTAGCTCAACTGGATAGAGCACCAGGCTTCGAACCTGGGGGTTCGGGGTTCGAGTCCCTGCGGGCGCGCCATCTATAAAAAGGGGCCATCGGCCCCTTTTTCGTTTTCTGCTCCAGTTTTTTGACCTACTCCCTTAGCAGATAAGCATTCCGACCGGTGGGTGTGACCGTGAGGGCTGCGCGGCAGTCATCACTCGCGTGACGCGAATTCTTCAGTTGGCCGGCGATCAACGTAGGCCGTAAACCCAGGCGAATGCACCTTTGCAACCAGGTCCTGAATCACCTCATCAATACACGTTTGCACGTCTGCACGCGAACGAATCTCCAGATAGGTCGGGCAGTAGCGTTTTGCACTGGCCTCGATCCGTTCAAGCACTTGCCGCATGCCCGCAACACTCTGCAGTTCCTTTTCCGAATACGTGACCACGTAGCGTTCCTCCTTGGCGGAAACCGCAGACATCCAGAGGACTTGGCACAGAATGACAATCAACATTCTCATTGTCGACTCCTTAGTTGTTTAGATTAATTAACATTCCTAATAGAGTCAGATCTGACACGGCCATATTGGATGATATAAAACGGCCGAACAAACCATTTTTATTGGGCCTATCCATTAGATAAACTAATAAGATGCGCCCTTCACTAAACAACCTGAAAACATTTGCCGTGGTGGCTGACGTGCTTAGCTTCACCCACGCCGCACAAATACTTCACGTCACACAAGGCGCGGTGAGTCAGCAGATCGCGAAGCTCGAAGATGGCCTGGGCACAACCTTGTTCCTTCGACAAGGTAGAACGCTAAAACTGACCACCCAGGGATTACGCCTGCATCGTGGCGTGCGCACAAGCCTGGAGCGGGTTGAAGCTGAGCTTGATGCGCTGGTTTCCCACCGTAGTGACGAAATCCTTGCCCTTACCACCTTCGGCTCGTTTGCCGCCCAATGGTTAATGCCCCGACTGCCTGGCTTCGAATCAAAATATCCCCAGGTACGTCTGAATATCGATACGACGTTGCGGGTGGTGTCCCTGGCGGAGGAAGGGTTTGATCTGGGGATTCGGTTCGGCCGCGGTGAGTGGCCTGGGCTACGTGCCGAAAAAATTTTCGCCCACAGAATATATCCCACAGCAGGCGCTCACTACGCGGCCACCTTAGACGTGGCAGACCACCCCGAAACACTCCTGGATCTGCCACTTTATTACGATCTTGAAACACCCACAGAATGGAGCCGTTGGTTCGGCCAGCTTGGACTGCCAGGGCGAGAACAGCGCCTGATGCGCGGCTTTTCCGACACCCTGGTCATGCTGAGCGCGCTGCGCAATGGTTTGGACGGTGTCGCACTGCTTGGTGACCACCTGACGGAAAACGAGATCAAAAATGGATCGCTGGTTCGTTTACACGACCACTATATCGAACCTGAGGGAGCCTATTACCTGGTTTACCCCCAACACCTGCCGCTAACCGATTGCGCTCAAGTTTTTCGAGACTGGCTGTTAAACGAGGCCTGACAATTCTGCGTCTGCCGCCATGTTTAACGCACCAATCAACCCGGCATCCGGGTCGAGTAATGCCCGCTCGAGTCGCTGCGACAACGGCACATCAAATTCTGCATAACCTCCGCTAAGCACTTGCACCCGTTGCTGCACGGCCTTAAACAGTGCTGGGGTTTGCATCACGCCACCACCCAAGACAAGCGTCCTGACAGGCGCTATGCGCAAGAGATTGATACACCCTTGGGCAAGATAATCGGCTTCTATCTCAACCAGCGTCTGCTCATCGCTCTCCTCGCCAGTCTCCTCATTCAGTGCCACGGCGGCGGCGCGCGCAGCGAAGGCCGGGCCACTCGCCAGACCTTCAAGACAATCTTGATGAAAGGGACACATGCCGGGGAGATTATCGTCCGCACGACGCCGTACCAGTATGTGCCCGAACTCGGGATGGCTCAGCATCGGCACCTGAGGCTGGGTCGACAAACCCAGACCGATGCCAGTGCCCACTGTCACATAGGCGAGACTGTCGCATTCCGGTCGCAAGTTGCGCTCGGCAGCGGCCGCGCACTGGACATCTGTGTCCACAACCACAGGCACCCTTAGCGATGCGAGTGCGTCCAGCCAATGGAACCGCTGCCAGGCTAGTTTGGGCGTATCCAGCACCAACCCATAGTCTTTTGACCCGGCTTGGACATCCACGGGACCGAAAGCTGCAACGCCCAAACCAGCAAGGTTTGAACCGGCGAAGAACGCCAGTATCCGTGGTAGCGTTTCTGCCGGGGAATCTGTGGGTATCGTTATGTCGCGCACGACCGCCAGCTTTAAGCCAGCCGGATTGCTGATCAACTGCGCTGTGGCGCAGCGGATTTTGGTACCACCGGCCTCAATCCCGCCGAAGAGTGAAACGCTCACAACGGACCGAACAAGGGTCTAGACGGCGTCTGTGTCATCGAGAATCCGGAAGTCTCTTCGAGCGTGTTGGACGTCAGCAAAACAAGCACCACCTAACCCACCGCTAGAAAATCTTTTGTCAGTCTAACACCGAACAAATTTGTTATTCGCCGTATCTTTGACCACCCGACCAGCTTGAAAAACCTGACCGTTCATCACGATGTAAACACCTACCGGCATACATTGGGCGGCCGCAAACGCCATGCCTACATTAAACGTTGCATCACTCTGAGCGAACCTGGCGGGCGAGAGTGCACCGGTCAAAACCACAGTTTTATCTTCCAGATGAGCGCCACTCAACGCGTTTGCCGTATCCGCCATCGTATCCGTACCGTGGGTGATGACCACCGCTTGGCTCGCGCATTGATCTACGGCCTGAGTGATGATCACCCGGTCCTGATCTGTAATTTCGAGACTGTCCTTACGCATCACCTCCACAACCTCAAAACTCGCTTCCACATGTGCTTGGCGCAGCAATTCCCGCACCACCGAATCACCCACTTCAAAGGTGCTCTTGGCATCAAAATACACTTTGTCGATTGTGCCGCCTGTGGTTAGTACGGTTACGTCCGGTTTCACTTTACTTGTCCTGACAGTGATAGAATTGGGTTAAATAGTTAACGAATTTGATCGGTAGACCCCTCAATTGGCTCAGTCTCTCAAACTTCCTTATACAGTTCACGACGGGCGTGGGCCCTATGTGCTGATGCTGCATGGGGTGTTGTCGTCTGCCGCTCAGTGGCAGTTGAATCTGGACGCATTGGCCCAAGTATGTCGGCCTGTGATTGTCGAACTATGGGGACACGGTCATTCGCCAGCGCCAGACGATACTAACCTGTACACACCCGAAGCCTATGCGCGGCAGTTTGATCTGATCCGTCAGGCACTACAGGTCCAAACCTGGATCGTCTGTGGCTATTCACTCGGCGCAGGTCTTATCATGCGTTACGCCATGACTCACCCCGCGCATGTTAGGGGGGTGATTTTTACGAACAGCGCATCTGCCTTCGCAAGCCAGGATCAAGTGCGCCGCTGGCAGACTGATGCTCCAGCAACCGCTGAGCGCATCCTGGAAAAAGGTCATGCAGCCATAGAGAAAATTCCGGTACATCCAAAGTACGCAAAGCGCCTGCCCCCGGCGGTAAAACACGCTTTATTGAAGGATGCGGCCAAACTGTCGCCGATGGGTATTGCCAATACACTCCTGCACACGAACCCCGCGGCCAGTGTGCGCGACCTGGTAGAAGACAACCCAATTCCGGCATTGCTGTGTTTTGGCAAGCACGAACGTAAGTTTCAGCCCACCCGGGATTGGCTTATTGAACATATGCCAAACCTTGAGCATGTGGACCTGGAGGCGGGTCACGCGGTCAACATGGAAGACCATCATGGTTTTAACAAAGCCACAACAGCGTTCATCCAGGCACTTACATCATGAGCGAATCGACCTTGGACACCCCAGCCCTGGACACCCACATTGTCGATACTCTGATCGAAGAAAGGGCCATCAAACTTAAGCAAAACCCGCGCTTCTGGCGATTCGTCCAAGACCATCTCTATCCTGTCTTTGGTTACCAGTCTGCCATCAACCTGGTGGACAGTGTACAAGGGATGTCGGGGTACGAGGTTTTTCAGTACCTAAGCAAACTGCTCACGATGCGGGTGGACGTGACGGGATTGGAACACCTGCCCAAGGATGGTCGCGCCGTGGTCATGCCCAATCACCCAGCAGGCATTGCTGACGGCATCGCAGTCTTCGACGCGATTAAAGACATCCGCCCGGACATGGCGTTTTTTGCCAATAGAGATGCTGTACGCTGTCAGCCCCGATTGGACGAGATCATCATCCCGGTTGAGTGGATGGAAGAACGTCGCAATCACGCCAAAACCAAAGAAATGGTGCGCAACATGGTTCAGGCGTTTCGTGATGAACGGCTTATTGTGATTTTTGCATCCGGTCGCCTGGCACGCCCAACGCCGATCGGCTTAATCGAGCGACCCTGGCTGACCACCGGGGTCGGTCTGGCTCAAAAATATCAATGTCCCATCATTCCCATGCACATCACCGGACACAACAGTGTCCTGTATTACCTGCTGTGGTTCTTAAATACTGAACTAAAGGACATGACGTTGTTCAGAGAGCTATTGAACAAAACTGGGCAGCGCTATCGCATTCAGATTGGGGCACCGATCAACAGCGATACGCACCCGGAAATATTGACGCCACAATTGCGAAAATACGTCACCCAAGAACTAAAACAAGGCAACTGCACGTTTGTCGAAGACTGATCCTCTAAATTCATGACACCCTACAGGTAACTATCCATGAGCGACCATTACTTAACCGAAGAACGTCTGATGATTCAGGATGTGGCACGCGACTTCACTATGAAAGAAGTTTTGCCTGTCGCCAACGAGTTGGATCCGGTGCAAGGCAAAATCCCTATGGATCTGCGCAAAAAGATGGGCGAGATGGGGTATTTTGGCATACGCATGCCCGAGGAACACGGCGGCATGGGCTTGGGGGTGTTTGAGTACTGCCTGATTTCCGAAGAGCTTGCCCGAGGTTGGATGAGTGTGGCCAGCATTATCGCCCGAGCTTCATCGGTGATGGCAGTTGGCGGATGGGATGAAGGCAAACGCCGCGAACTGACCGCCAAAGCAGCCCAGGGAGAATATCTGGCCGCTGTCTCGCTCTCCGAACCAAACGTAGGGAGTGATCTCGCCGCAGTCAGCTGCAAGGCGGTGCTGGACGGAGACGAATGGGTCATAACCGGCAACAAATACTGGTGCACCTTTGCGGACGACGCGGACTACATCAATCTGCTCGCCCGCGTTGAAGCACCAGGTGAGGAAGCCCGCTATACCGGTCTGAAGTCTTTTATCATCGAAAAGGAACGGGGGTCTTTACCGCCAGGGTGCCAGGGATCACCCATTCCAAAGATTGGCTACTACGGTTGGAACACTTTCGAACTGGCCTTTGATGGCTGTCGTATCCCGAAAGAAAACATCATTACAGGGGGCGGCGGCGAAGGATTTAAAAATACAGTAAATATGCTGAACGTCGCCCGCGCGCACACTGCGGCACGATCCATCGGGCTAGCCCGAGGTGCACTGGAAGACGCCTCAGCTTACGCTCACGAACGTGTTCAGTTTGGTGTTCCCATCAGCGACTTCCAGGAAACCCGTTTCAAAATCGCTCGCATGGCGTCAGAAATCGAAGCCGCCCGGGCTTTGATGTACGACATCTGCACCAAGATGGACGCGGGACTCACCTGCGACAAAGAAGCTTCAATGTTGAAATGGTTCGCTGCGGAAATGGCCGAACGAGTGACCTCCGATGCTCTACAGATCCTGGGCGGCGCCGGCTATACCAAGCTCCATGCCGTGGAACGCTACTGGCGGGATGCACGCCTGACCAAGATTTTTGAAGGCACCAGTGAAATTCAGCTGCGCATCGTGTCTGACAGGTTGTTAGGAAAACCCACGCAACGCGCCAACGCCTAAGGCGCACGGGCGAGGACGATGGCTTCATTCAATCGTCTCTGCGCTGAAATAAAACAGTGCACCCTTTGCGAAGCAGACCTGCCACTTGGACCCCGTCCGGTCTTTCAAGCGCACCCCAAAGCCCGCATTCTAGTGGTGGGTCAAGCGCCGGGGACTGCCGTACACAAGTCCGGCATACCCTTTGACGACCCGAGCGGCGATCGCTTGCGTACCTGGATGGGGGTGGATAAAGAGACATTCTACAACCCTCACGCCATCGCGTTGATTCCCATGGGTTTTTGTTATCCCGGTCGCGGCAAAGGTGGAGATTTACCCCCTCGACCAGAGTGCGCAGAAACCTGGCGCACACCCCTGTTGTCCCACATGAAAAACGTCAAACTCACCATTGTGATCGGCCGTTACGCCATTGACTGGCACCTGCAACCCCCTAAGTCCACTACCCTAACCGAATTTGTGACACGCTGGCGCGATTTTGGTCCTGAGGTTGTGGCTCTACCCCACCCAAGCCCGCGCAACACGATGTGGCTGCGCCGCAATCCGATTGTCGAGGCAGAAGTGGTGCCTTACCTACAGGCACGAGTCCGCGACTTGCTCTCCTGAAGAAACCACGTAGACTCAAACCACATTAAAATACCTGCAGGGGGAAATTGGTGTCGCAGGCCTATCCAGATCATCTGCCCAAAACACTGGGCGAACTCACGGCTTCGGGTTACCAGGCAAGAACGGTCAAAGAGGAAATCAGGTACAACCTGATCACCAAACTGCAGAACGCAGACGTGTTGTTTCCGAACATCGTCGGCTACGACGACACAGTCATCCCTCAAATCGTCAACGCCATACTGGGTTTACAGGACATCATCTTCCTGGGCGAGCGCGGGCAGGCCAAATCTCGTATCGCGCGCAGTTTGACCAACCTATTAGATGAGTGGACGCCCACGGTCGCGGGAAGCGAAATCCCTGAAAATCCACTCAGTCCCATCACGCCTGCCGCCCGAGCGCTGCTGGCAGAAAACGGTGACGCCACGGAAGTCTCTTGGATCCATCGCGACGATCGTTACGGTGAAAAGCTGGCTACCCCGGATATCACCATCGCTGACATCATTGGCGAGGTCGACCCGATCAAAGTTGCTGAAGGTCGTTATCTGTCCGACGAGTTAACACTGCACTACGGCCTGGTACCGCGCATGAATCACGGTATATTTGTGATCAATGAGCTACCGGACCTAGCGGAACGCATTCAGGTTGGTCTGCTTAATCTACTGGAGGAGCGGGACGTCCAGATACGCGGGCACAAAGTCCGCCTGCCAATTGATGTTTTTATCCTGGCCACCGCAAACCCTGAGGACTACACCAACCGCGGTCGCATCATCACGCCCCTGAAGGACCGCTATGGCGCCCAAATTCGCACACACTATCCAGAGTACATCCATCAGGAAATCGACATCGTCAATGCCGAAGCCAATATTCTGGATTTGCCTGAATACACCGTTACCGTGCCTGAGTTCATGCAGGAAATCATCGCCGAGGTGACTCACCATGCGCGTAAGTCCCCGGACATCAATCAACGCTCTGGTGTGTCGGTTCGATGCAGCATCAGCAACTACGAAGCTCTTGTGGCCAACGCATACCGACGCGCTCTGGTGTTGAACGAAAAAGATGTGGTACCGCGCATCTCCGACCTGGATTTTATTGTTGGCTCTTTCCAGGGCAAGGTGGAATTTGAAGCGATGGAAGACGGGCAAGAAGACAAAATTTCCGCCCGAATTATCCAGGCAGCGACCAAGGCGGTATTCGATCACCATCATGATCTGGCGGATCTGGAACCCATCGCTATGGCATTTAATGAAGGGCTGACCATTGAGATTGGTGAGGCCGTGTATGCTGAAGACTACGATATTATCATCGAGAAGATTCCAGGTTTGTCCGAGCGCATCACCGCAGACACACCCGCCGGGCGAGCCTCGCAAGTCGAATTTATTCTGGAAGGGTTACACTTAAACAAGTTGCTCAACAAATACGCCGTTTCCGGCAGAGCCACCTACTCGGGATAAACAGCAGGATCTAACATGCCCAATTCATCACGTCGTAATCGTTACTCCGCCTGGGACGGATCGCAAGAGTCCGGGCTGGACGCAGACGAGGTGATGAAAGCCCTGGCTGACGATCTCATGGAGTATGGCGATCTGCGCTGGGCCATGCGCAATCTGATGTCTCGAGGCATGCCCATCCCTCAAGGCGGCTACATGCAGGGTTTGCGGGACATGATGCGTGAATTGCGCGAGCGCAAACAGCGCCAGCTCAAACGCTTCAACCTTGATTCCATATTTGAAGACTTCGAAGAGCGCCTGGCTGAGATCATACAAATGGAGCGCGACCGAATAGAGGAGTGGAAAAATCCCCAGGCGCCCGAGGCGGGCAGCGACAACTTCTCTAACAATCTGCTTAAGGATATCGCAGAGCGCAACGAACAGACACTGAACGACCTACCCGATAGTCTGCCCGCCAAAATCAATGAGTTGGAAAAGTTTGAGTTCATCAACCCAGACGCCCAGAAGAAATTTCTGGAACTGCTGAACGAACTACGTCAAGCCATGACCAACACGTTTTTCAGCGACATTCAAAATATGGTCGACAACATGTCCGATGGTGACATCGAGCGCATGAAGGAGATGGTTAAAGCGCTGAACGAAATGCTGGTCAAACACATTTCTGGAGAAGATCCCGAGTTTGATAAATTCATGGATCAGTTTGGTGACATGTTTGGCGACAATCCGCCGCAAAATATTGAAGAACTGTTGGAGCAAATGCGACAACAGATGGAAGCTGCCCAATCTCTTTTAAACTCCATGTCCCCGGAACAGCGCCAGGCTTTACAGGATATGTTCTCAGGTCGTTTTGGAGATCCAGAGTTGGAAGCTGAGATGGCCAAACTGGCAAAGGAGCTGGACTTCCTGAATCCCGACGGACAGGGGTACCGTTTTGACGGCGATGAGTCCATTGACTTGCGCGAAGCTATGCAGCTGATGCGTGAAATGCATGAGACGGATGATCTGCTTGGGCAGATGCAGGGCGCCGAGCGGCGCGGCGATCTGGATGGTATCGACCGGGACCTGGTTCGCGATCTGCTCGGAGACGAGCAGGCAGACAACCTGGATGAGTTGGAAAAACTCATGAAGATGCTGGAAGACGCGGGCTACGTCCGCTCCAACGATGACAAAGGTTGGGAGCTGACGCCGCGCGGCTCACGGGTCATCGGACAAAAAGCGTTGGGTGAAATATATGCCCGTCTGAAACGGCAAAGTCTGGGCAACCACGCCATCCCGGAGGAAGGACGCTTTGGTGAGCGGATCGAGCAGACCAAGCCCTATGAATTTGGCGACCCCTTTCATCTGCATATGCCACGCACGCTGCGCAATGCCATCAACCGCAACGGTCCCGGCGCGCCAGTAAAGCTGAGTCCTGAGGATTTTGAGATCTATCGCAGCGAAACCATCACCTCTACAGCCACAGCCATGCTGGTTGACCTCTCCTGGTCCATGGCTTTGCGAGGATCTTTCCAGGCAGCCAAGAAGGTAGCGATTGCGCTGCACAATCTGATTACCAGCCAATACCCAAAAGACAGCTTCTACGTCATTGGTTTTGCAGCCTATGCGAAAGAGTTAAAACCGCACGACCTCCCCTACCTACAATGGGACGAGTACGTATTGGGCACCAATATGCAACATGCTCTATTGATGGCTGAGCGACTTCTCGCTAAACATCCCGCAGGTTCCAAACAGATCATCATGATTTCGGACGGCGAGCCAACCGCCCACATCGAAAACGGCGAGGCCATGTTTGCCTATCCACCTACCCCGGAAACGATCCGCGCGACTTTTCGCGCGGTCAAACGCTGCACCACCAAGGGGATTGCGATAAACACGTTTATGCTGGAATCCAGCGACTACCTGCGAGCCTTCATGCAGGAAGTTGCCAGAATTAATGGCGGGCGCGTTTTCTACACCGATCCCGAACAACTGGGCGAGTACATACTGGTGGACTATGTCGAAGGTAAACGAAAAAAACTCGGGCGCTGATAGCCGACCAGCCTGGTACGACCGACTGCGCTAACCTCAACTTCGCTAACGCCTAATACGACCTGGGCAGCTCCAACACGTGCTCTGACACAAAGTTCTGGATCATCTCCTGCGAGATGGGCGCAATCTTCATCAGCCTGGCTTCACGCCAATACCGCTCAACATGATACTCCGTGGCATAACCAAAACCGCCGTGGGTTTGCACCGCTTGATCCGCCGCCATAAACGCCGCATCCGCCGCCAGCCACTTGGCCATGTTGGCTTCCGCACCACAAGGCTGGTCGTTATCTAACAGCCAACTGGCCTTACGGATCATCAACTCTGCCGCGTCCAGACGCATCTTCGCCTCCGCCAGCGGAAAAGCGATGCCTTGGTTTTTGCCGATTGGGCGTCCAAATATCACCCGTTCGTTAGCATAGTTCACCGCACGCCTCAGGGCTGCTCGGCCAATCCCAAGCGCCTCTGCGGCAATCAAAACACGCTCTGCGTTAAGTCCACTGATGATGTATTTAAATCCCTTGCCCTCTTCGCCTACCCGGTCAGTGACGTTTACCGGTAGATCGTCGTAGACCACCTCGCATGTGGCAACCGCGTTGCGGCCCAACTTGTCTATTGGCGAGATATCTACTTCATCGCGCTGCAGATCCGCTAACAACAGCGTCAGGCCATCGGTACGTTTTTCTACCTTGTCCTTGGCTGTGGTGCGCACCAGGAGCAATACCTTTTCAGCAATCAGGGCCTTTGTGGTCCAGACTTTGCGGCCTTTAACGAAGTATTGATCGCCCTCAAGGCGGGCGGCAGTGGCGATACTTGTTGTGTCGGTCCCGGCATCAGGTTCTGTGACACCGAAGGCAACGTGCAAATCGCCGCTGGCCACGGGCGGCAGATATTTCTGCTTCATCTCTTCAGAGCCATATTTCACCACCGGCTCCATACCAAAAATGGATAGATGCAGAGGTGTCGCGCCGTTCATCGCCGCACCACTGGCAGCAACGGTTTCCAGAACAATGCTCGCCTCGGTGATCCCACGACCAGAGCCGCCATAGGCTTCTGGAATGGCAATGCCAAGCCAACCCGCCTCGGCCATGGCGTTATAAAAATCCCAGGGGAATTCATGATCTTTGTCTTTCTGAGACCAGTATTCATCTGGAAAATCAGTACACAGTCTGCTCACAGAATCCCGAATCAATTCCTGTTCGTCGGTTAATTCAAAATCCATACCCTTCCAACCATTGGTTTTTCGAATCCAACATTGTAATTTGTCTGACCAGAAAAGAGATAGAGGGGAAACCAGTGCCTGGTAAATATTTTGAAGAGCTGAATATCGGCGACAAATTCGATCATCAGCCCAGTCGCACTGTCACCGAGACTGACAATCTATTGTTTTCCACCCTCACTCTGAATCCGCAACCCCTGCATCTGGACGCGGAATTTGCCAAAGACTCTATCCACGGTCAGATCCTGGTTAACAGTATATTCACGCTCGGACTGGTGGTCGGTTTGTCCGTTGGAGATACCACGTTAGGCACCACGCTGGGAAACCTGGGGTTCGACAAAACCACCTTTCCGAATCCGGTGTTTTTAGGCGACACGCTGACCGCACACTCCGAGGTGATCGACAAGCGCGAAAGTAAATCCAAACCAGACCGTGGCATTGTGACCTTTGAGCACACGGCTACGAATCAGCGCGGCGAGATTGTCTGTTCCTGCGTGCGCGGCGCAATGATGATGAGAAAACCCGCATGAGTAGAACACCCGGAGTAGATCGCTTGCGCCGTTCCTGTCACTTTGTGCCAGGAGCCAATGAAAAGATGCTGGCGAAATCCATTGCATCCGCTGCGGATTGTTTGATCCTCGATCTGGAAGACGCCGTCACGCCGGACCGCAAAGACGACGCTCGAAAAATTGTTGCAGACTGGTTGGGTGACGTGAACTTCGAGGGGAAAGAACGTACGGTGCGCATGAATCCACTGGACACACCCTGGGGATTAAAAGACCTGGAGGTGACCATGCGCCATGCGCCAGATGCCTATGTGGTACCCAAGGTCTCAACCCTGGAGGAGCTGACCACCATCCATGACGAAATCAGCCGATGGGAACGAGAGTACGGACATCCAGACGGACAAGTTGGTCTTATCCTGGTGGCGACCGAAACACCGCTGGGTGCGCTCAATATCCAGACCTTTCCCCAGTGCCAACGAGTGGTATCCATGTCATGGGGGGCGGAAGACCTGTCAGCATCGCTGGGCGCGCCTCGAAATCGAAGACCAGATGGCACTTATCTGGATGTATTTCGTCACTGTAGAAATATGACCCTGCTGGCGTCGGTTGCCGGCGGCGTCCAGCCGGTAGATACCGTTTTTGTCGACTTTAACGACAGTGAGGGCCTGCAGGCTGAATGTCAGGAGGCTGCTTGGAGCGGATTCACCGGCAAGATCACGATCCACCCCAACCAGATTGACATCGTCAACGCCGCCTTTACCCCAAGCGATGCAGACGTTGATCATGCCCAACGTCTGGTCGAAGCATTTGCAGAGGCGGAAAAACAAGGGCTGATGGCCATCAGCTTCGAAGGTCAGATGGTTGACGTACCTCACTTGACCCGCGCGCGTCGCCTACTCGACCGCGCAGCACAAATCCAAAAACAGATTGGCGAATAACAGATGACCCTGGAACTAAAAACCGAGCGTATGCAGGCCCACATCAGCAATGGCGTTGGCTGGATGATTTTCAACAACCCGGCCCGCCACAACGCTTTATCGTTGGAGATGTGGCAAGGCATCGGCGATATTCTTGAACATTTTGAGGACAACGACGACGTACGTGTCGTGGTGATGCGCGGGGCTGGAGGGAAAGCCTTTGTCTCAGGCGCCGATATCTCGGAGTTTGATACAAAAAGGTCCAATGCACAGCAGAAAGACACCTACGCACAAATTTCAGGGCGCGCTTCCATCTGGCTCGCCAAAATATCGAAGCCGCTGATCGCCCTGATCGAGGGCTATTGTATTGGAGGGGGACTCGCCACCGCCTTGTCTGCAGATGTGCGTTTTGCCACCCCCGACTCTCGATTTGGAATTCCAGCCGCCAAATTGGGATTGGGTTACGAGTTTGAAGGTTTGTCGAAACTGGCTCGCATTGTGGGTCCAACCAGAGCCCGGGACATTATGTTCAGTGCTCGTTTCATGGAGGCGAATGAGGCAAAGGAGATGGGATTGGTCAATTTCATCCACCCGCGTGACGACATTGAATCCGAGTGCCTGGCCTATGCCGAGCGCATTGCCGGCAACGCGCCGCTGACCGTAAAAGCCGCAAAAGCTGCCATAAATGCCTGGGAACGAGGTTCACGAGAGGAAGACGTTACAAGAGTGCGGGAGATGGTAGATGCCTGCTTCGATAGTTCTGACTATGAAGAAGGGCGGCGTGCCTTTGCTCAGAAGAGAACCCCACACTTCCAGGGACAATAAATTTGTCCCAGACACGCCGCCCCAAAAAGGGCCGCTTATTCTTGTTTTTTATGCGGCTTCGATACCTACTTTGAGAAACCGTTCGATTAGTTCCACATCGGAACTTTCCATGTCGTTGGTTTCAACAACGTAGCTGGTGAACTCTGGTGCATTGAGGTAACCCCCGCTGCTTACGCCAGTGTTCTTGTGACATTTGATCACCTCAAGCGCGCGACCTCGTTCTGCACCGCGCAACTTGCCAATTAATATATTCACTTCGATCTCAGCGTCTAGGAAGCTTGTATAGGGGCCAACATCTACGCCTTCTCGAGTCTGGAAATACCATTTACCTTCATGGTTAAAGAATCTTTTTGTACGACGCCAAACCTGCTTTTCTGTTTTTTTCTTGTCATCAAAGCGAGGCGTGCTGGTTTCGCTATTATTCAACACTTCTTTAACTGCCATGTTGTGTTTCCTTACCGTGGGGTTGCAAACAATTATCAGTGGCGAGCGGTTAAAAAGCTGTTCTGGGCGGGTAAGTAAATGTAAATGGGGACTAATAAATGTAAGAAAAAGCCCGGAAAAACCGGGCTTTTTGGAAAGTAATTTGGCTAACTCGTGTGATTCATCAACTCTGGGCCGACAGACTATTCAGTACCGACTCAGCGTCGTCCATCTCATCAAAGCTACCCAGGCTCAGTGCTCTTTTCAGGGCACGCTCTGCCTGGCGTAACTTACCAGCACGCTGATAGGCAATCCCCAGGTGATACTGAACCGAACCATTATCCGGCCGCGTCGACGCACTGGATTCCAAGAACCGCAGACCTTCATCTACGCGCCCTTCCTGGACCAGGATCCAGCCCAGCGTGTCTTCGATATCTGGATTGTTCGGTGCCGCTTTATTGGCCTGTTCTGCAACCTCTAAGGCCTTTGGATCACCCTCGCGCATGTAGATCCAGGCCAGATTGTTCAAGACTACCGGATCGGAGGTTGGCATCATCGACTCGTATTGAGATTTTGCCGCCGCCAAATCTCCTAGATGTACAAGCGCGGTAGAGCGCAGATTCTGTAATAGACGATCGTCTTGTGCTTCCTCCAGGAATTTGTTCGCCGTAGCCAGCGCCTGCGAAAACTCTTCACGCTGCAACATCAACATCACAAGTCGAGTAGCACCTGTGCGCGATCCTTGATCTGCCAGAGCACTGAACTGAGCGTGGGCAGCTTCAAAATTATCTCGAGCGATGTGTAGGTCACCCTGAAGCAGACCGACTTGCTCGGTGGTGAGACCTCGCGCTACTAAGGCATCAATATGTTGTTGGGCACGACTGAAATTGTTATCCGCCAGTTCCAGTTTTGCCATGCCTACAAGCACGTCACCAGAAGGCTCGTCGCTGGCCTTGATAGACTGCTGGAAAAAGCGCCGCGCAGTAGACAGATTGTTCATCCGCAGATGGGCTTGGGCGATACGCGCCATGGCTTGAGGGTCGTGATTCAATCCTTTGGCCAGCAAATCAATCTCGTTTAACACTTTGCTGGCAACATCACCTTTGCCTCTGCGCAGCGCGATGTCGACCTGGGTAAGGTAAGTATCCAGATTGGGTCCACCAACTCGCAGTGCGGTCTCAATGGAGCTTGCGGCCGGATCCAATTGACCCATAGCCATTTGTAAGCGACTCAGACCAGTCCAGGCAGGGGCCGATTCAGGAAACAGCTCGACCGCGGTTTTCGCCTGCTGCAACGCTTCATTAAATTTCGAATCACTGACCTTCAGGTCGATCAGTCCCAGGACTGCGTTTTCGACGCCGCGATCACTCATGCCCTGCAACAGAGCATAACCTTCTGCAGCATCTCCTTCCTGGCGGCCGATAATCATCAAGCTGCGGGCAGCAGGGAAGAAGTCCTGGTCTTTAGTCAGCGCTTCTCGAAACGCAGTCTTGGCCGCCTCTTTGCGATCAGCCGCCATGTTAATGTTACCCAGCAGGTTGTAGCCAACGGGGCTGTCCGGCATTCGCTCGATCAGTCCGTCTACAACTTCAAGTGCGCCGGTCATATCACCTTCCCGAGCTCGGACCAACGCCAACATGTAATCGCTTTGGAAAAAGCCATCTTCGACTTCAATTGCATTCTCCAGTTCCGCTACAGCGCCGTCTCGATCACCAGCCGTGAGCAGAGACAGGGCAAGTTGATTTCTAAAGGCCGCCATGTCTGGCGCCAAAGAAACAGCCTTTTCTAACGCTTGTGTCGCAGAATCATGTTCGGCCACCTGCAGCAATGCCGAACCGAGCATAGCCCAGACCTGAGGGTCGCTTTGCTGCAAAGAAATCGGCTCAAGCAACGACACAACTTCCTGGAAATCTCCCTGCTGATTGGCAATCGATGCTAAAAGTTTTCTGGCGGATACATTAGAACCGTCTTCGCTCAGATATCGCTCCAGGCGATCCTGGGCTTCGGCCAGCTTACCCAGTTGATATTTCACGGCCGCCATCAAGTGCATGGTGGGCAGGTGTTCGCGCGTTTCTAACTCAACCGCATTTAACGCATCTTCAGCTTCCTCCCAACGCTCCATGCGGAACAACACCAACCCTTTCAAATAGTGTGCCTCCAACAAGCCTTTTGCCTGATTCGTCAGGCTCTGGGCACTGGACAGGGCAGCTTCAAGATCATTTCCCACCAGGTGTGCTCTGATCACACCGAGTCTGGAGATGGTCCGGGCGCCAGGATTACGTTGCGCGATATTGAACGTTTCAACCGCTTCGGATGATTGTTGAAGCACCAGCTGGACTTCCGCTTTTAAGAGCAGCGCTTCGATATACGAGGAGTCTTTCTTCAGCGCCTGATTGGCATACGCCAGGGCCTTATTCGCATCATTTTCTAAGAAAGAGATTTGAGCCAGATTGAGCAAACCTTCTTTTAGATTCAGTTTGTCAGCGATCAGCTCTTTTGCTTTGGCCACATCACCGGCGCTCAGGTACGCTTCACCCAGCATGACCTGCTCCGGGGGAGCAAGATCTGTCCGGTCCTCCAGCGCCCCGACAACCTCGTTGATTTCTCCCTGGCGCAAACGACTGCGCAGATAAGCTACGCGGGTTTCAACCGAGTCATCCCCATTATCGATCGCTTTGTCCAGGTCATTCGAGGCACCCGCATAGTCCATTTGCATGGCACGCGTTTTTCCCAGCAGCGCTCTGGCTGGTGCATGACGAGGATCTTTGGCAATGGCGTTCTTAAGTTCGATGAACGCGGCTTGGGGCTTTGCATTAGCCAGGTGTTCTTCCGCCAGCGCCAGGTGTTCATCAGGCGTTGTGTTGTCACAGGCGGTCAAAGCCACCAGCAGACACATCACGACGGAAAATTTCAGATTACGGATAGAAAACGACATCTATGTTCCTTCAAAGACTTACGCTGACCCCCCAATTTTATCAGGCATAAAGCTCCAAAAGTGTGAACAGATTGTCTTACGGCTTACCCAAAGTCCTAGTCGACCGTGAGCAACACCTCGGTAGACAAGTCACTTTCCAAACTATCGATCACCGTGGACATGGCGATGTAATAATCACCCACCAACAAATCCAGATCCTTGTAGGTGATTCCACCATCTACAACCACCGGCAGCTCAAAATCGGCACCGGGCTCTCGCAGGTAGATTCGATACTCATCAACGGAGTCCACGCTGGACCCATCAACAAAGCTGCTGGGCGCCGCCCACTGCAATAACAGTTGCCCATAGACTTGCACCGCGGACGCCACATAGGCACTGCCGCCTTCGCCAACGCAGTTCAAGCTGAAACTGCTGTGGTCTGTCAGTGGTCCAATCACCATCTCGCCATTCGGTGCCAGGGTACCACTCCAATCACCGCCAGCCTCGCAAGAATCAGCATGTTGGCTCTGCCAGCTCAGCGTCACATCTTTACCGCTATCCACGGTTGGCGAACTCAGGTTCAGCGTGGCAATCGGTACCTGTGGCGGCACAATGGGTTCCGGATCTACCTCAGGCTCGGGCTGTACTTCAGGCTCGGGCTGTACTTCTGGCTCAGGTTGTACTTCTGGCTCAGGCTGTACTTCCGGTTCAGGCTGTACTTCCGGCTCAGGTTGTACTTCCGGTTCCGGTTGAACAACCGGATCAGGCTGAGTCACAGGCTCGGGCTGAATTTCGGGCTCCGGTTCGACCGGTGGGGGTGCCACAACAGCGCCGGGCTGGGGTGTCGGCGCTGGCTCTTGAACAGGTGCAGGCGCTGGCTCGACGATCTCTTGAGCGCCCACTACGTTGACGATCACCGAAGTTGAAGCTCGACCGCCCAGGCCAACACAGTTCATGCTGAATCGAGTGGATTCCTGCAGCGACACAACAAAGACATCCTGGAAGGCCAGCCGATCAGACCAGCTTCCTTCGCACCGATCAGCATTGCTCACCGCCCAACTCAGGGTCACATCAGCGCCTTCGTCCACTTGGGCCTGGTCTGCACTCAGTGAAATGACTGGCGGTAGCGGGCTCTCGAGAACAGCTGCCGCGCGATCGGTGACAGATTCTATGGTGCTCATGTCAGACGCTGCCACACGGGCAGGTAGCCCTTGCAGGACAATCTGAGAAGTTGTGTCCAGTGCTGCGTCAACCCTTGGTCCGACATTAGACATATTTGCATCCTGCAGGGAGTCCAACATGATCTCCAACGCCTGATCTTCTACAACACCGACCAAAATGCTTAACGCATCTCGAGCGCGGTCTACTTCGTCTGCGTCTACGGGAACCTCGGTCACATCCGCATCTTGTGCTTCGGGCATAACCGTACGGATAGAGTCGTTCATACGCCCGGTGGAATCCGTGCCGTCAACCTCCAGACGATCAGCCAACACTTCTAATCTGACGCTGGCTTCCACCGCCTTCGCCACGGCAAACACCCGCGCGTCGGTGTCGTCACCGTCAGCGCTTACCCCATCGAATTGGCCATCTGCGATATCACAAGCCATCGAGGCAACAATCGCGTCAAGATCAACATCAGGATCGTTCAAACCACCACCGGTGCGTCGAACCCATTCACCCAAGGCTTCATTGGCAAGGACCACAGTTCCGATACTGTTCTGATCAATAACGTCCGTCAGGGGGTTAGGTAGCGCAATATCATCCAGACCAATTCCCATGTTGGAACGAATCGCAGCCCAATGACGATCAACACCAGCAACAGAAAGGTCGTCGCTACATTCGGCAGCCCGCATCGCGATAGTGGTCAAGGGAGAAACGTTAACGGTTTGATCCCCTTGTTCTGAAATCACGGAAAGCAACTCAAAATCTGATGGGCGCCCCGTCACCAGGTCAGTACCGCCCTGGATACGGACCGTCAAGGGGGCCGCGGCATTTTGCGGTACATCGATTTGATAGTTGGCAAATTCGTCACTTTCACCGGTCGCAACGATGTTGCCTAAGACGTCGACCACGATCACGGTCGCGTTAACAATGGGGCCATCACCCACACTGCCAGAAACAGAATAACTACCAGGGTTGTCACTCGAACTACCGCCATCGGAGCAACCGGCAACAACCAAAGCTAAACATGCAGAAATCAACAGGCGCCGTGCACCTGAAATCGTCTCTCTCATTTGCCATACTCCTTGAGGAACTACGTAGGCAATTAAGTTTTCGTCCCCGCGCAATGTGTCCCGACATCACGCTTGAGGATGGAGTGTATGTAGACGAGTTAGGGATCCCCGTGATCTGGCTCACGACTTTGTGGGCAGCAGGTAAAACTGTGCACTCATTAACAGAACTGAACGCGCCCCGGCACGACCTGCATGAGAAGCAGGTCACAATAAATCGCGCCTGAGGCAGATGAGTGGTTCAACTGTTATCATTTGCCCCTGATTTTTTTCTGTTGAGAATTTATGCAAACACCTGTGACCGCCTGCGTCCTGATCATCGGCAACGAAATTCTTTCCGGCCGCACTCAGGACATAAATCTCAATCACTTAGCCACCACGCTGGGTAGCTGGGGAATCCAAGTCAGGGAGGCTCGCGTGATCCCAGACGTAAAAGAGACCATCGTCGCCGCCATCAACGAAACCAGGGTCAGCTTTAACTATGTCTTCACCACCGGCGGCATCGGTCCAACCCACGATGACATTACCGCAGACTGCGTCGCATCCGCATTTGGCGTTGCGCTTTACGAACACCCAGCGATCGCCGAGCGCATCCGCAAAAGACCCGCACCGGAAGATGTCATGCGCAATCGACTGCTGATGGCCAGAGTGCCTGAGGGTGGAGATCTGATCGAGAACCCCACCGGCGGACCTCAGGGCTTCTCGATGGAAAACGTCTATGTGATGGCCGGCATTCCGATGGTGATGCAAGGTATGTTGTCGAGCCTTGAAGGCAAGCTGGACAGCGGTCCCGTGGTGCGCTCACGCTCCATCAGAGCCTATCTTGGTGAGAGCCAGATTTCCTCACAGCTGGGTGACATCCAAAATGACTACCCAGAGCTTGATATCGGCAGCTACCCCTTCTTCCAACAAGATCGTTATGGCACAACCCTGGTCATTCGAGGCATCGACGCAGATCAGTTGGAGGCTGCAGCCTCTGCCATCATGCAAGCAGTCAACGAAGCCGGAGAAACACCGGAAGATTTGGGCGAGGAATGAGTTAAAGCATGAACATACGCTGCAGAACAATGAAAGTGTTGGTCATCACCGGACTGTGTTCAATTTGGATATCTTCAGGGGTGGCCGCCCGAGAGCATAGCTACACGGCAACCGCAGCTGTGATCGACAACCCTGGCCAGGAGTATGTCGTTCGTGGCCAGGTTAACAAACCTTTTGCCGCAGAACGCGCGTTATCCGCCTGTCGCGAGGCAAACACGCAACAAGCGACATCTTGTGAGCTCATCAGGCTGGACGGTGCACCTCTCACTACCAGCTCGCAGATTAAATCGAAGCTACCGAAAGGGCCGCACCCGCTTTTTCTGTGGAAATATACAACTGAACAATCCACAGTGTTCCTGGCGGGGTCCGTACACATTCTTAAAGAAACTTTCTATCCGCTACCCGCACCCTACTCAAATGCCTTTGATCTAGCCCAAACCGTTGTTGTGGAGGTGGATATCTCATCCCTAGACCCCAACGTCATCCGAGCGAAAACCCTGCAATACGGTATGTTGCAGGAGCCCCAACAACTGAGCACAGTATTGCCGCCAAACACATTTCTAAATCTCAAAAAACTCGGCGCTCAGTACGGGTTACCCATCACCCAGATGGGGCGATTTAAGCCCGCTATGATCTCTCAACAACTGGCCGTCTTGGCTTTGCTGTCTGTGGGATACAGTCCTGAATCAGGCGTTGAAAACCACTTTCTCTCAGAACTTGGGCCGCGCAAGGTAGAGGAGCTAGAGAGCCTGGACTTCCAACTGGATGTGTTGATGAACCAGCCCATCGACATGCAGGTCGCGCTCATGAAAGAAACCCTGAACAACTTCGAAGACTTTGAAACCCACACTGCTGATCTGTTAACGGCCTATCTTGCAGGCGACCTGGACGCTTTTGAATCGGCCTTTAACTCGCAGTCCGGTTCCTCCGAGCTCACACGCGAATACCTGCGTCGTCTGATGGATGATCGGAACGTTAAAATGGCTGAGAAGATTCAGGGCTATCTGACCCGTGGCGCCGGCACCTATTTCGTTCTGATCGGTGCTGGCCACTACATCGGCCCCAACAACATTATTGAGCTGCTCCAGAAGTCCGGATTAGAAGGTCTGCGCCTTCAATCCAACTCAACCCTGTAAACTCCGATATAAATCCCCATTCAGATACCTGTATAGCAATTTATGACAGTAGAAACCTACCAGCCCCCTTTGGGATTGGGTAACCCTCATGTGCAAACCATTTTATCCAGTGTAGGACGGCGCCAGATTATCCCTGCGCCAGTACAACAATTCCTACAAGGTGGAACAACCCAGATCATTCAAGTGTCAGGAGTACGCTTGAAAGTTGATCTCAATCTGCAAACAAATCCAGACAGTCCACTGATTTCCTTTATTCCCGGCTGGCTGGGTTCAAGCCATTCCTCCTACGTGGTTTCCATGGCGCATGAGCTGTTTAACGCTGGATTCAGCGTCGCGCGAATAAACTTACGCGACCATGGCGATACCGCCCACTTGAACCCAGGGTTGTTCAACTCAGCTTTAATCGAGGAAGTAATTGCCCTGGTTGAATATTTAAGCAACAACTTCACCAACAACTCAAACAATGGACTGGTTGGATTTTCTCTAGGTGGAAATTTTGCGCTTCGAGTACAAAAGCGTCTCAGCATCCTGCGCTGCCTGGCGATTTGTCCAGCCATCGAACCTGGCGATACTATGTATCAGATCGACAGCAGCCCGATCTATCAAAAATACTTTGTACAAAAGTGGCGCAAAACCTGGGCAGCAAAACGCGCTGCGTTCCCAGATGCCTTCAACTTTGGATCGGCGATGCAGTTGACCACTGTCAGCGCACTGACGGATTACTTTGTCCGCTACCACTCAAACTATGACAGCACCACAGAATACTTTGCCGCCTACGACCTGAGTGGGGACTATTTGGCCGATGTAAACGCGCAGATTCTGGCCTCTCATGATGACCCAGTCATTCCGTCATCCCAATGGGCTGATCTCCCAGAGTCCATCAACGTCGACATGACCCAGCAAGGCGGACATGGGGCATACCTGGACAGTTGGCAGCTCTCCAGTTGGGCAGATCGATACGCGTTAGAGTTTTTTACCCAGAAAAACTAGTGTTTGGAGTCGCCAAATACCCAGCGAGTCAGAAACGGGGCCATCACCAGTAAAAGCAAACCCGTGACGATACTGATCTGCGACAAGTCCTCCGATCACGGGCGTCAAATAGACCATGGCCGCATAACTGGCGTAGATCCCTGACGCCACAGCATCGCTGAATAACCAGTGTTTGGTGAGATACAGGATCAGCAGGCCCCGCATCCCGTAGTAGCTGAATCGTTCCCACATCTCTGCAAAAAACAGAACTGCCAGTCCTCTTGGGTGACCCAAGAAGGAAGTGTCGCTGCTACTCATGAATTGTATTTGCCTGTTGCGGTAATGGAGATTCGTTTCTGATTTCGCCTATGCCGGCTGCATCAGGCAGGGAAGTCACCAGCTTTCAGCAACATCGATGGCACAGACTTGCCTAACTTGGGCTCTAACCATGCGGCACCTTCGAGCAAGTGAGGCATGCTTACGCCATGCTCCACCTCGGCCTGGTTCAACATATACACCAGATCTTCCGTTGCGATATTCCCCGACGCATTCGGCGCAAACGGGCATCCGCCTATCCCACCGATACTGGCATCCAGTGTCGCCACCCCAGCCTGGAGCGCCGCGTAAGCATTTGCGATGCCCGTGTTGCGGGTGTCATGAAAGTGAGCGCGCAGGGGAATGTCGGAACCCACCTCTTGGGCGAGCATACTGAAGGCTTCGAAAACTTGAGATGGCACACCCACTCCGATGGTATCTGCCAACGCAATTTCAACCGGTCCCGCTTCCGCCAAACGTAACACGACATCCCTTAATTTTGATTTGTTCCAACGGCCTTCAAAGGGGCAGCCAAAGGCGACCGCCACGGTGACCTGAACGGGAAAGTGATCACTGAGACCGTGCCTGATCACTGCCTGTGCCATAGCGAGCGCATCCGCGACATTCAGCCCTTGATTACGCTCACCAAAAGTATCCGTTGCCGGGATCACCAAGCCTGCCTCGTCCAGTCGCTCGGTGGCGCGCAGTCGTTCGTAGCCTTTTTGATTGAGAATCAAACCTGTGTAGCGAACATCTCCTCGCTGGGGCAACCCCTGGCACACCGCTTCTGCGTCGGCCATTTGCGGCACCCGTTTGGGGTGCACAAAACTGGTCACCTCAATTCGTTTGCAACCGGCTGCCAGTGCATGATCGATCAACGTCAGTTTGTCCTGAGTGGACAGCAACACATCTTCGTTCTGCAGACCATCCCTGGGGGAGACCTCCATCACGTTGACACTGTCCGGCAGATCCATCAGAAGCCCTCGCGCAGCGAGACGGTTTTGTTAAACACGCCACCTAATTTGGGGTCTTTGCAGAAGTAACCCTGGCGTTCAAATTGAAAACGTGTGGCTTCGTGTTCCATGATGGCAGGTTCAACAAAACTGCGATGGCTCACCAGACTGTCTTCGTTGATGTCGTCGATAAAAGAATCTGCTTTGGGCGCCGCGACTTTGAACAAACGCTCATAGCTGCGCACCTCAACCGCCACAGCCGTGTTCGCTGCCACCCAGTGAATGACACCGTTGGGCTTGACTCCGCTGGTGTCTCGACCGCTACGCGAGTCCGCCACCACGTGACAACGCAATTCGATGATCTGACCCTCGCTATCCTTGATGACCTCGTCACACCGCAGAATAAAACCGTAACGCAAGCGCACCATGGCGCCTGGAGCTAAGCGTTTCCACTTTTTGGGCGGGTCTTCGCTGAAGTCGTCTCGTTCTATGTACAAAGTGTCACCAAAAGCCAGATGCCTGGTCCCCAGGCTTTCATTCTGGGCATGCCAGGGACCTTCCAGGGGATCATCATCAGGCACAAGGTCCGTGGACCAATTGGTCAGCGTCACTTTCAAAGGATCAATAACGCCCATCCCGCGTGGCGCCGTGCCTTCCAAATCTCGACGGATACAGAACTCGAGCAGGTTCATCTCAATCACGTTGTCCTGCTTGGTCACACCGATGCGACTACAAAAATCGCGGATGGCGGCCGGCGTGACACCTCGTCGTCGCAGCCCGGCAACGGTCGGCATGCGCGGATCATCCCACCCGGATACATGACCTTCGTCGACCAACCGATGCAAGAGCCGTTTGCTCATCACCGTATGCTCAAGCCCCAGACGGGAGAACTCGATTTGCGGCGGATGGTAATTCACGTTGACGTTTTCCAGCACCCAATCATACAAGGGGCGATGGTCTTCAAACTCCAAGGTGCACAGTGAGTGGCTGATTCCTTCCAACGCATCGCTGATACAGTGGGTAAAGTCGTACATGGGATAGATACACCAGGCGTCACCGGTACGCTGGTGGCTGACATGTCTGATTCTATAGAGCACCGGGTCTCGCAGATTGATGTTTGGCGACGCCATGTCGATCTTAGCGCGCAGTACATGCTCTCCATCACCAAACTCGCCACCCCGCATCCGGGCAAACAGATCCAGATTCTCATCCACCGTACGCGTGCGATACGGGCTGTCGCTGCCGGGTTCGGTCAGCGAACCTCTGGTTTCACGGATTTCTTCGCCGCTGAGACTGCAGACGTAAGCCTTGTCTCGCTTGATCAGTTCAACAGCAAAGTCATACAGCTCATCAAAATAGTCAGACGCATAGGTCAAGGCCGTCCATTTGAATCCGAGCCAGGCAACATCTTCAGCAATGGCGTGAACAAATTCCTCGCTTTCTTTGATCGGGTTGGTGTCATCAAACCGCAGAAAGGTCGTGCCGCCGTATTCATCCGCCACGCCAAAATTCAGGCAGATGCTTTTGGCATGTCCTATATGCAAAAATCCGTTGGGTTCAGGAGGGAAGCGAGTGACCACGCCAGATTGCAGACGACCTTGATCCAGGTCCTGTTCAATTCTTTGACGAATAAAGTCCTTCGGTTCGTTATCGCTGTTATCCATGGCACTCATTTAAGGTAACTACTTCCCACTTTTAGCCGTAGGGCGTTGAAACAGCGCATCTTGCACTACACTTTACTTAACCGAAACCCCTAATACAGCCCTGATAGAGACATGGAAGAACAAACCCCAACTGGTGCCAATCAATCTGATGACGATCTGAATGCCTGGATCGAGCGGGCTAAGCGCGCCCACGAACTGGTGGAGGCGGTAGATCTCGACAAGGTCGTCGCACACGAGGCTATAGAGCTTGAAAAACTGCAGGCCGTCAACAACGCGCTGGAGGACCTGGCTCAAGGTGGAGAGGTGGGGTTGGTAGAGGGCGTCGATGAAGTGGTACACGATCTCAGCCCCGCCGATCAAGAGCGTGCTCAACTGATGGAACTGCTGACCGAGGCTGGCTGGGGTAGTCGCCTGGCACGAACGTTGTGGATTAAGGGTGAGGAAACCGAGATGCGCGCGATGGAGCTTATTCCGCACCGCGAAGGGCTACCCAATTTCGAAACCTGTGTGGCCCCCGAACAGGCGGTTGGCAATGGCTACTTTGCCCTATTTATCTCCCATCACGGGATCTTCGGCGCATCGATCGCAGAGCCTCCCAGCAAACATCATTGGCACATCGCACGCAGCCGACCCTATGAAACACCCGAGGAGCTCTTGAGCTGTATCGAACAGTTCAGTCGAACCGCTTTCGATTAACCCACTCCTGTTTACGCCTCCCCGGATTATCCGTAAGGTAAGGTCTAGTAAATAGACAGGCCTGAGGTCTTCTTGTCACGCGTATTCGCCATTACCTTCGGGCTGGCCTTGATTGTCGTCACCTTCCTGACGTTGCAGCACCAACAGCCCCCCACGTTAAAAGTTGCGACAAAGCTTTTAGGCGAAACCTGGTATCGAATTGAGCTACAGGACGACCATGTGGGTTTCATGCACAACTACGCAACCACAGATCTAGAGGGTAGATTCCACTTCACCACCACCACCCACTTCCGACTCCATCCAGGTGCGCCAACCTCCATCAGCAAGACCCTGGAATTTTCATCTGAACACGGATACCCGCTGAATCGTGCCCGTTACGTCAATCGCGAACATGATCAGTTGATTAGTGTATCGATACAGCGAGAAGGATCGACCTACATGGCAACCATCGAAAATGGTGCGCATACCACTCAGCAGAATTTGGATTGGCAATTTTCGCTGAATGACTTTGTGGCTCTGGAAACCTGGCTTGAGTCAAAGCGTCCGGCACCGGGTGCTGTGAAACTCGCCAAGAATCCTGACTTCGAACGATTGACCATTTCGCAACAGGGGTTTCGCGTCGCTGCAGTGAACCCCGAGGGTTACTTATTAGAAAACGATGCGCCCCTGGCGGCACATCAAATCCAGTTAGATCACAACTATCGCCCAGCCAATCTGTTTATGTCGGGTACATTTAATTTTGTCGCCACCGACCAGGTTGACGCCATTGATCTGGACCAGGCCACATCTGTAACGAACTATCATTTTGCCGCAGATTCCAGGATCGCTAACCATACCGACGTTACCCGGTTGAAACTGAGCCTTGTCTCCAAAGACCTGCCGGAATTGCCCTCCACCATCGAAATACGCGCCGGCCAAGCTTCACAGCTGGGCGAGCCGGGTGCATTCCTGGGGCTGGCCCTGCGCTACCCTATAGAGCTGGCGGAAATCAAACGCATAGTTGCAAATCAGAAAGCCAGAGCGGCAGATGACCGCGAGCTTGCCGAAAATCTGGCACGTGCGGTTTACCAACGCTTGCAATATCGGGCAAACAGCCCGGCGGGCAGCGTTGTGGAGGCCTTACGCACTGGTGGTGGAGAGTGCGCGGATTTTGCCGATCTGCTCACCACCCTGGCTCGCGCTGCCGATATTCCGGCACGCACAGTGTATGGGCTTGTCTACAAAGACGGTTCCAATCCAGGTTTCGTATTTCATGCCTGGAATGAATTGTTCTTCGATGGCGCTTGGGTCGGTATGGACCCGACATGGAATCAAGCGCAAATCGATGCCACTCATCTTGTGCTGACCGATGCACAGGCAGGTGCCATTATGCTGGCGGTGAGTAGAGACGACATATCCATCGCGATCCAGGAACTGGACTACTCATCCTGACCCCCTTAACACAATCGTAGTCCACCACATTCGCTCGATTATCCGGTTGTAATGCAAATGAAAATGATTATCATTTAGGAGGATAGCCATTCTAGATTAACTTGGGTGCGAGCCTATGAGCACAGTCGGAACACAGCCCGCCACGACCCCTTCGGTTGAAGAACTGGAGGCCTATACACGCGAGATGGAGAGTGCTTTTGAAGAAGTGATCGAACATTTTAACGGTTCTCATTCGGACAGCATCGCCTTCATCGCGCAACAAGCTATCTCACACGGCTGCGTCACCGACGCACAATTTATAGACCTGGCACCACAAAAAATCTCTCTGGAAGTGAAAACAGACTCTGGCGTTTCCAGTATCACCCTGCCTTTCTCTGCCATTGTCACGGATCTGGAGTCACTGCAGGGTCAGCTGATGGGGCTACTCACCGCCGCCCGGCTCAAAGCTGGCGCGCGCACCCCGTTGACTTCCATTGAAAAAGAGCTGCGACACAATGCAACGCTACAGACATATGTCAGCGAAGTTAAGTCGACACGTATGATCACGCCCAATCTGGTTCAGGTCACGTTATATGGTGGCTTGGAGGACTTTGTTTATCCGGGCTGGGATGCTTTTGTTTATCTAATGGTCCCCACCAACCCTGAGGATCAACTACCCGACGATTTCACTTTTGCTGATTTTCGAGCTCAAAACAGCCAATCTGAATTTAGTCGTTTCAGTGGTGCTTATTACACCATTCGCCATTGGCGACCAGACGAAATTGATATCTGGTTTGTACTGCACGGGCATGCGGGCAGGCTCTGTGAATGGGCACAAACCGCAAGAGTCGGTGATCAGATCGCCCTGTGGGGCCCAAGAACTGCATTTAAGACGCCAGAGCCTGGTCAATCCCTGATCTTGATTGCTGACGAAACAGCCATGCCCGCAGCGTTCAGCATTGCCGAACAATTAGACCCGGGGCATGACGTCAAACTGATTGTTCTAGCCAAACATCTCCCCGAAAGTCGAGCACAAGGATTACCCGACAACATTGAATTCACCTGGATCGAGCAAGGTGACTCGTATCCAGAAGCCTACGCTCAGATATCTCAGGCGATTGCGGCCTTGTCAGTTGACCCTGCGAATTTGAGGGTTTGGGGTGCCGGAGAGTCCCGCCAGATCTCCCAACTACGCAAACAGCTGAAGCGGGATTGGGGCTTGAGCAATCAGCACATTCATCTGACTGGTTATTGGCGAGATCACTAAGCGACGATCAAGATATGGATACCGAATCCCCAGATGCGATTAAAATCCGCGACGCCGGCCTGAAGGTCACCAAACCACGCCTCGAGGTTTTGGATATACTGGCCCACTCGCAGCCGCATCACCTGTCTTTGCAGGATATCCAAAAAGCGCTGCGAGAAAGACAGATGAACATGGGCCCAACCACCCTGTACCGAGTATTAGATCATCTGGTTGCGGCGCAGCTGGTGCAACGTAATCTTTATACCGACAGCGATACAACCTTTGAACTTTTTCGAGAAGCGCACGATCACATGATCGATCTGGATACTAACGAAATCATTGAGTTCACCCATGCAGAGCTGGAGGCACTGAAAGCGACCATCGCTGACGCCCACGGAAACACATTGATTAACGGTGCCCTGATCCTTTATGTGCGAAAAACAAGCAAGTCCAGGTCATCCGAGGTATAGGCCATGACCGCAGACCAACCAGAAACTGCTGATCAAGAGCGTCGCAAACGCATTGCCTGGGTCTTGGCCCCAGGGTTGATCGCATTTTCCATGGGCCAGACAGTGCTGTTTGCGCTTGCGGGCCCGGTGTTCCGAGACATTGGGATGTCAGAACAGCAGCTGGGTTGGATTATCTCCGCGGCTGCGGTGATGTTTGTGATCGCCTCGCCGATTTGGGGCAAGATTTCAGATCGCTGGGGTCGAAAGAAATCCATTGTATTCGGTCTGATCACCTACGGAATCATCAGCTTGTTGTTTGCAGGGGTTATGCAATTGGGCCTGGATGGCACCATGACCGCAGCCACCGTATTTGTCGTGCTGTTGGTCCTGCGCTTGCTGTACGCGAGTTTTGGTTCAGGCATTCAACCTTCTTCTGTCGCTTTGATGGCCGATCACTCCAGTGAAGAGCAACGCTCTTCCGCCGTCGCGATCGTTGGCGCTGCCTTTGGACTGGGCATGGTTTTAGGACCCGCAGCAGCCCCTTTATTGGTCAGCTTCGGAATTTTGGCTCCACTGTATGTGATTGCAGTGCTTGGTCTGATCACAGCCGGGCTGGCCATGTGGGGGTTGCCTAAAGATGCCCCTGCCAAGACAGAAAGCCAGTCCGGGTCATCCAAAACATCGCTGAAAACGCTTGCGCCTCTGCTGTTCGGCGGTTTTGCAATCTATACCAGCATGGCCACCATCCAACAAACCTACGCATTTAACGTCCAGGATCTGCTCCAAGTGACCAGCGCCGACACCATCAGACTTACCGGCTACTGTTTTATGGTCCTGGCCATTGCCACACTACTGGTTCAGGGAGGTGTCATACAGGTATTCAAACCGCGTGCACAGGTTTTGTTATATACGGGTTTACCGACCATCCTAGCTGGGCTGGTCGTGTACCTTTTCGCTTCACAGTTTTGGCACCTGATTATCGCGAGCCTGGTTATGGGGGCAGGATTTGGACTCACCACGCCAGGATTCATGTCTGCAAACTCGCTCATGTCCAGCGATGATGAGCAGGGCCGAACCGCAGGCTGGATGCAGGCCACCATGTCTGCAGGCTTTATCGTCGGTCCTCTGGCAGGCACAACCGTTTACGGCATCGCGCGGGAACTAGCGCCCGTCATCGCCATTTCCGCAACCACCTTGGGATTGGTAACAATTGGCACATGGCTCTTTTTCCAACGAGCAACATTGGCTAACGTTACCTCAACCGAAGCCCGGACTAACTCAGAAAGCAGCTGACAAAAAAATGGCAGAAATAACAGACAATCCCGCCGACCCAACACTCGAAGCGCCCGCTGAAAAAGAAAGTGTCGGGGGCGGTATCAAAGCATTGTTGCCCTTCGCCAGACCCGCCCGCGGGACCTTGCTGTTCAGCGCCTTGATCGCCGTCGGCAGCGCGGTCCTTGGATTGGTGCCCTATTGGGTCATCTATCGATGTGCCATCGTTCTGATGGAAACACCCGACAACATCAGCCAACTGATGACCCTAGCGCTGGTGGCGCTGGCTGCCATCATCGGTCGGTTTGTTTTGAGTGGCGTATCCACCATCATCGCCCACAACGCTGCTTTTGAGATCCAGTATGGTATTCGTATCAAGCTTGCAGAACACATGGCCCGATTGCCTCTGGGATTTGTGAACAAGAAACGGTCTGGTGAATTGAAAAAGGTGATGGCCGATGATGTCGAGCGATTGGAGCTGTTCCTGGCGCATGCAGTACCAGACCTGGTCACCGCCCTGGTGACTTTCTTTGGCCTGCTGGGATGGATGCTCTGGGTGGACTGGCGCATGGCCCTGGCCGTTTTTGGGCTGGTCGTTCCCGCCTTTGGCATGATCGCCTACGCGATGCGCAGGGCAGGTCACCATATGGGAGAATTCAAATCTACCCAAGGTGAAATGAACGCCGCCATCGTTGAACTGATCCGTGGGATGCCGGTGGTTAAGACGTTTAACCGAGACGCAGATGAAGTGCGCAGCACGGAAGATGTGATCAGACGGTATGTCACGGTCGTACGCGACTACAGTCTTGAATTCCTGCCTTTTGGCACCGCGTTCTATGTGCTCCTGGGTGCAAACATCCTGCTCATTCTGCCTGTTGGTGGATGGCTATGGTCCACGGGTAGCCTGAATACAGCAGATCTGCTGTTCTTCTTGATTGTCGGTTTGGGCGCCCTGGGAACGTTGGTTACCTTGTTATTTCTGTTCGCTAATCTGTCCCATATCTCATCGGGTGGAAAACTGGTCACTGAAATTCTTGAACAAAGCGCTCTGGCGTCTGCCGACACCCAAAACAGTTTGCCCACCGACACAACGATCAGCGTCAACAACGTCTCTTTTAAGTATGAAGATCAGTGGGTGTTACGCAATGTCAGCTTCGAAGCGAGCCCTGGCACCCTCACTGCGCTCGTCGGGCCTTCAGGGGCAGGAAAGAGCACCTTGGCAGCCCTGATCGGTCGATTCTGGGATCCCCAAGAAGGCGAATTACAACTGGGTGGTATCCCGCTCCCACAGATTCATCCGGATACATTAAGCCAATACGTGTCCATGGTTTTGCAAGAAACCTTCCTGTTTGACACCAGCGTACTGGAGAACCTGAAGGTGGGTAAGGCCACGGCAACACAGGCTGAGATTGAGAACGCAGCACAACGAGCCCAGATTCACGACACCATCTGCGCCCTGCCCGAGGGTTATGAGACACGAATTGGTGAACACGGCGTACGACTTTCCGGCGGCGAACAGCAGCGTCTGACCATCGCCCGCGCCATTCTGGCGGATACCCCCGTTATCGTGTTGGACGAGGCCACCGCATTTGTTGATCCCGAAAATGAACTAGCTCTGCAGCAGGCGCTGTCCGAATTGGTTGAAGGCAAGACCGTCATCATGATTGCACATCGCCTGTCTACTATTGCGGGCGCAGACAGCATATTAGTGGTGGATGCCGGCGAAATCGTTGAACGCGGCAATCATGCAAGCCTGATCGAACAAGCAGGGCTATACCGACAGATGTGGGACGATTTTAACGCGGCGGACGCAATCGCTCTGGGAGGTTCACGATGAGTGCCGAACAGTTTACCCGCCATCACTCAACGATACGCACCATTTGGGATTTAAGCGGTGATCAGCAGATGGTGTTGTTGCGTTCCATCGCGTTCAAAGCCATCCAGGCAACCTTCGAAGCGCTGCCTGCCGCGGTGCTGATCTATATTGTCAATGAACTCCGTATTGGCGATTTGAGCGACACCGAAATCCTGGTCAGCTGCGGTGTTGTGTTAGCTTGCGTGTTTGGTCAGTGGGTAGCGGGTTTTCTGGCTAACCGATCTGCCTGGATTGCCACGTTCGAACTCTTCGGACACCTGCGCGCAAGACTCTTGAATCACGTCCGTCGACTACCCATGTCTTTCCACGATAATCAATCCACGGGGCAGGTGGTAACCGTTATGACTCAGGATGTCAGCGCGGTGGAAAATTTTACCCACGAACCTCTACAGATGATGATCGGCGCAGCCGTGGCGCCCGTTGTGGTTTTTGTCGTATTGATGTTTCAAGACACCGCCATGGCAACGGCGACGGTAGCCAGCGTCATCCTGGCTACACCCGCCTTTATCTGGAGCAACAGCGTATTCGTTCGACTGGCGGCCAAGCGCCAAGGTCTCCAAGCGGATGCCTCGAGTCGCATGATCGAATACATCCAGGGCCTTGCGGTGATCCGAGCATTCGGCTTAGCCGGCGAGCGGCTGGGACTGTTTCAGAAGTCTATGGAAGACTTCCGCAGCGTCAATTCTGAAATGGCCGTCAAACTCTCTCCGTTAGGATCTTTGTTTCTGAGCGTGGTTTTCTTGGGCATACCTCTGGTGATTTACAGCGGCGCCTATTGGTTATTAGGCGGCACCTTGGACCCGGGTGTGTTCTTGATCTTTGCCGTGCTTTCTTTGAGGGTTTATCTACCGCTCATTGCTGCCACCCAAGGCTTTGAAAGCCTGCGCATGGCGGATGCCTCGCTGGATCGCATCTCCAATCTGCTGGCTAATCCAGTAGATGACCACAACGCAGCAGCTACCGCAGATCCAACCACATTCGAAGTGGATTTCCACAACGTCAACTTTGCCTATGATGGTCAAAAGAACACGCTGCAGAACATCAGCTTTACCGCTAAACAGGGGCAGGTGACGGCCATAGTCGGACCTTCCGGCGCTGGCAAATCGACCCTGCTGCAATTATGTGCAGGCTTGCGCAAACCTGACGCCGGTCGCATTTTAATTGGCGGCGTAGATCAACAGACCCTCAGCCCAAACCAACTGTTTGACGCGGTAACGCCGGTATTCCAGAACGTTTACCTGTTCCCGGGGACGATCTACAACAACATTGCCTTTGGACGTGAGGACGCTGATCGAGCGGCTGTCATCAATGCGGCCAAAGCCGCCCAGGTGCACGCCTTTGTTGAGCAATTGCCGGACGGATACGACACAAAAGTCCAGGAAAGCGGATCAAACCTTTCAGGAGGTGAACGCCAGCGCATCGCCATCGCCCGAGCTATTCTGAAAGATGCACCGATTGTGCTGCTGGACGAGGTCACTTCGGCACTGGATTCAACCAATGAACGATTGGTACAGGAAGCGCTGGCAGCACTCGTGAAAGAAAAGACCGTGATCGTAATCGCCCATCGACTGGCCACCATTCAGAATGCAGATCAGATTGTGGTGTTAGAAAATGGCCTCCTCGCTCAATTGGGGCAACATAACGACCTGCTGGCAGAAACGGGGGTCTATCAATCGCTGTGGGCATCGCGCCAACAGGCCGCCCAATGGCAGCTCCGCAAATAGTTCAAGCAAAACTCTAGGCCATTGCGCCCGATCACTGACGATCAGTCGGTGGGGGCGCGCATCAATCCTTCCTGGGTCACCGAGGCGATCAGCTCACCCTGAGTGGAATACAGCTCCGCATGCACCAGCCCCCGGGAACCCTGCGCGGTTGAGGTCCGCTTGTGGAACAACAGCCAATCATTAATCGGCACATCTCGATGAATCCACAACGCATGATCCAGGCTTGCAAGCTGAATATCACCGCGCACAACCTCCGACTGATGAGGCAAACTTGCCGTCGACACCAACCCGATATCCGAGGCGTAAGCAAGTAAACATCGGGCCAGCCCAGAATCTTCGATTGGGGTTCTATCACGAAAGCGGATCCAGGTCGGGCTCCAAGATCGGTCCTCTTCTGAACTTTGTGTGCCGGGCTGAAACACCGATCGTTGTTCAAACGGCCGTTCCTGAGTAGCCAGAGGTGACAGCATGGCATCTTTGCCAGTCAGTTGTCGCGCGATGTGTACATCGTCTTCGAGCTCATGGGGTAATGGCACATTGGGCACAGGGTTGGCGTGCTCAAAGCCCGGCTCCTGCATTTGAAACGATGCATCCATATTCAGAATCGCTTCACCGTTTTGAATGGCGACAACTCTGCGGGTGGTGAAACTGCGTCCATCTCGGATACGCTCAACTTCGTAAAGTACCGGTCGCTCGGGGCTGCCTGCGCGCAAGAAATATCCCTGCAGAGAATGCAGCTGTAACCCATCAACCGTGCGATAGGCAGCCGCAGCCGCCTGGGCCACAACCTGTCCACCAAAGAGGCGATGTTTGTGCAGGGTTTCGTTCTCGCCTAGAAACAGA
This sequence comes from Pseudomonadota bacterium, assembly GCA_039028095.1. GTDB lineage: Bacteria > Pseudomonadota > Gammaproteobacteria > Pseudomonadales > Azotimanducaceae > UBA4421. The sequence goes on along the minus strand of JBCCIU010000006.1, from coordinate 4,982 downwards.
TTTTGTTCAATCTGCTGTAGATCAAGGACGTCCAGCAATCTAGTCGCGCGATCCTGGCCGCTGATTTGCTCTTGTGTATCAGCCATTAACGATTAGAGATTTTCTCGATAGTCTGCCTCTACCGCACCGTCCACGGCGTCGGCCACCTCCTGGGGCTGACTTTTGCGTTTCGCAAACATTTCCCCAAACGACACTTTGTGTCGCTCCGGCCATTTTTCCGGCTGCCACAAATCGGAGCGAATGAAGGCTTTGGCGCAATGAAAGAACATTTCTTCCACGTCTACTCGCAGCGCCAACGTTGCAGGTTTCCCGCGCGCAGACAACAACTCAAGGACCTTCGGATCGTTATTCAATTGTCCACGTCCATTCACACGCAACGTTTCGTTGGTACCGGGAATAATAAAGATCAAACCCACTCGGGGGTTGTTCAGCACGTTCTGGTGCCCAAACGCCAACTTGTTACCCGGACGATCGGGAACCCACAGTGTTTTCTCGTCCGCGATATGGATAAAGCCAGGACCGTCACCCTTGGGTGAAGCATCAATATTGCCGTCAACATCAGACGTCGCCAAGATCACGAATGGTGATTTCTGAATAAAAGCGGATGCAAACTCGTCGATGTGGCTCAGCACCTTATCTTTCAGCCCAGGAATCTCTGCGCCGATTACTTCACGCAGAGCGGCTTCACTATTGATATCAAATTCAGGATTCACGGTTGGTTCTCCTTGTGGATTTGTTTTACCTAGCTATTGGCCAGCTTCCGCCCAGACCTTGATCAGCTCATCATAAGGCACGGTTTTACCCGGCGGTTTTTCGTTCTCAAGTTTTGCCTTCGGCGCGCCCGGTTGATCCAGCCAATACTGAGGATCTCTTTCTTCGTTCAGTTGGGGCCCACACTCACCAAGAACACCATGGCGTTCGAGTCGTTCAAGAATTCGATCCTGCTCCGCCGCCAGACTGTCCATGGCAGCTTGGGGTGAAACCTCTCCACTCACAGCGTTGGCGACATTTGCCCACCACAGTTGAGACAGCTTCGGATAGTCTGGAACGTTTGTACCCGTGGGTGTCCAACGAACCCTGTCCGGGCTGCGATAAAACTCTACCAAGCCACCCAAACGCGGCGCCATTTCTGTCATGGCGGGATGTCGCAGATCCGAATCTCTGATCGGTGTTAGACCGATGATGGTCTTCTTCAAGGAAACGCTTTTTGACGTCACAAATTGGGCATACAGCCAGGCGGCCTGCTGTCGTTCCACCGGCGTGCTGTTTAACAAGGTCCAGGAACCCGTGTCCTGATAACCGAGTTTCATGCCGTCGGTCCAATACGGACCATGGGGTGATGGTGCCATCCGCCACTTGGGTGTGCCGTCTTCGTTCACAACCGGTAAACCCTGGGCAATCATGTCTGCTGTGAACGTGGTGTACCAGAAAATCTGTTGGGCGATCTGGCCTTGGGCGGGCACAGGCCCTGCTTCCGAAAAGGTCATCCCGGACGCCTGAGGCGGCGCATAGGCTTTTAGCCAATCCATGTATTTTTGCAGTGCATACACCGCCGCTGGACCGTTGGCAGCGCCACCCCGGCTCACAGAAGAGCCCACCGGACGACAGTTCTCCACCCGAATTCCCCATTCATCCACGGGTAATCCGTTGGGGATCCCAGCATCTCCAGCACCTGCCATGGACAACCAGGCATCGGTAAACCGCCACCCTAACGATGGGTCCTTCTTGCCATAATCCATATGCCCATAGACCGGCTTCCCATCGATTTCTTTGACATGGTTGGAGAAAAAATCGGCAATGTCTTCATAGGCTGACCAGTTCACCGGCACCCCCAATGAGTAGCCGTATTTCTCTTGAAACTGAGCCATCAGCTCGGGGTTGGTAAACCAGTCGTAGCGGAACCAGTACAGGTTGGCAAACTGCTGATCGGGTAATTGATACAACTTGCCATCCGGTCCGGTGGTAAAACTCAAGCCGATAAAGTCATCGAGGTCCAGAGTGGGGCTGGTCACACCACGCCCCTCGCCGGCCATAAAATCGCTGAGCGGTACCACATATCCATAGCGGGCATGAGTACCGATCAGGTCCGAATCATTCACATATGCGTCGTATACATTTTCCCCCGACTGCATCTGCGTCTGCAGTTTTTCAATCACATCACCTTCCTGAATCAGATCATGGGTGACCTTGATGCCGGTGATTTCATAAAACGCCTTGGCCAGCGTCTGGCTTTCATATTCGTGCGTGGTCAGTGTTTCGGATACCACATTAATCGACATACCCCGAAACGGTTCCGCGGCCTGCGTAAACCAGGCCAGTTCGGCTAATTGAGCATCACGGTCCAAGGTAGAGGGTTGGAATTCAGAATCTGCCCATTTTGCGGCGTTGGCCGCAAAATCCATGGACACATCTTGCTGGTCAGCGTTGGCACCGTTCTGATCACTGCTGTCAGAACAGGCGCTTAGAAAGAGGATCAGCAATCCCCATGCGGAAATACGTTGTATCAACGTCTGCATATCAAATTATCCAATTTAGAAAAGCTTCGTACGCCTGCCAGTATATTGCGGATAGACGGTAACTGCCTATCCCCAGCGCAGCAGAACAATACCCCACAGGATCGCCAGGATTGATGCCACCCAGAGCCAGACACCGATCAATCCCAGCCACGCAAGATGTATAAAGGCAGCGCTTAAAAGACTGATAAAAAATCTATCCCCTCGCGTGGTCGCCATGGGTAAAAATCCGCGCACGAGCCGTGTCGGCTTGTACAGTTCCCAAATCGTCATAATCAAAAGCGCCAGGCCAATACATATGAAGAAAGCGCCTGTGGGCCAGGTCCAGGCCATCCAACTCATGAAACCCGCCCCAGGGCAAAGCCTTTCACCAGGTCTTTACGAACAAACCACACCACCAGCAGTCCTGGCACCACCGTTAACACGCCGGCCGCCGCTAACACACCCCAGTCTATGCCTGACGCGCTGATGGTCCGCGTCATGACCACAACGATGGGTTTGGCCTCACTACCGGATAACGTTCGGGCCAACAAAAGCTCTACCCAGCTGAACATAAAGCAGAAAAATACCGTCACCCCAATCGCTCCGCGGTTTATGGGCAGGAAGATTCTAAAGAAGAAATTGATGAAACTGCGTCCATCCAGTTTTGCCATTTCATCCAGCGCGGTTGGTACCCCCGAGAAGAATCCTTCCAATATCCAAACCGATAACGGTACGGTGAACAAGCAGTGCGCCAGCGCCACGGCAAACGGTGTGTCAAACAAACCGATAGACGAATACAGCTGAAAGAATGGCAGCAGGAATACGGCGGGTGGTGCCATGCGATTGGTCAACAGCCAAAAGAACAGCTGCCGGTCGCCCAAAAACCGATAACGTGAAAAAACGTAAGCTGCGGGTATGGCCACGGCAAGAGAGATTAACGTATTGATTAACACGTAGGTCAGTGAGTTGATAAACCCCTCAGACCAGACTGGATTACGAAAGATCTCGGCAAAGTTGTCCAAAGTAGGTACCGCAGGAAAAACCTGAAATTGGCTGACCACATCGGCATTGCGTTGCAGCGCAATGGTCAGCAACCAGTACAGTGGAATCACCAGATAGATGCTGTAGCCCACCAGCACCCACTTGCTGAACCTGCCGGTTTGATTGGTGCTCATCGGGGTACCTCATCATGACCTTGAGCAACCACCGAGGTGTAGAACAGCCAACAGAACAATAAGATGAATAAGAAATAGATCACCGAAAATGCCGCGGCCGGGCCAAGGTCAAACTGCCCCACAGCCATGGTGGCCAGATACTGACTCAGAAACGTTGTCGCATTGCCAGGCCCCCCGCCGGTCAGCACAAAGGGTTCGGTATAAATCATGAAGCTATCCATCAAGCGCAACAACACAGCAATCAACAGCACGCTGCGAATGCGAGGCAGCTCTACATAGCGGAATACCTGCCAACGCGTTGCGCCATCAAGCTCAGCTGCGGCATAACAAGGTCCAGGTATGGAGGACAGCCCTGCAAAACTTAACAGGGCAACCAATGACGTCCAATGCCACACATCCATGGCAACCAGAGTTAGCCAGGCGTGGGTTGGATCTGCGGTGTAGTTATACTCTATGCCCAGCGCATTGATGGCCACCCCCAACAAACCAATATCGGCGCGCGCAACCATCTGCCAGATGGTGCCCACGACATTCCAGGGAATCAGCAAGGGCACAGCAAGAAAAACAAGAATTAGAGGCGTGAAGCGGCTGTTTCGCGGTATGCCTCGGGCTACCGCAATACCCAAAGGAATCTCAATTAAAAGAATCGTGCCACTGAAACCAACCTGCCGAACAAAAGCATCTAGAAATCTGGGATCAGACAGCGTCGACGTGTACCACTCAAGGCCCACAAAAAAGCGTGTATTGAAGTCCAGAATGTCCTGAACCGAATAATTCACCACGGTCATCAGGGGGATAACCGCGCTGAACGCGACAATCAAGACCACAGGGAGCACGCCAAGCCAGGCGCGATTGTTATAAGGCCGCATCAAACTGCCCCACATTTTGTCCATCCACAAAACCAACCGCGCGGGTGAGTCTGGCGCTGTAGGTATCGCCGATCTGCGTTGTTAAAGGGCCACGGATTGTGACAGAAGAAGCACCCGGCAGCGCCAGTCGAACAACGCCAAACGCTTCTCCATCTCTCATTCCTTCTGCTTTGACATGCTCGACCACCGCGGAAAAATGGGGTGCGGCGTTGTCCTCAACCACCCACTCCGGACGGAAGCCCAGCGTCTGGGCACCCTCAATCAGTGTCAAATCCTGAGCATTGAGGAAGTTCATACCCGGACTGCCTATGAAGTGCCCGACAAATTCGTGTGTTGGATTGTGATAAATCTGTTCCGGCGTATCTGTTTGCAAAATGCCTTCGGCAGTGAGCACGGATACTCGATCCGCAAACGTCAACGCTTCCGTCTGATCGTGCGTCACG
>JBCCIU010000005.1:0-222883 GCA_039028095.1 Pseudomonadota bacterium | reverse complement strand
TTCAGCATGCCACACTTCATTCGCAAAATAGATTCTTGGTGGCGGAAGGTATCGCCCCAAATGCTCGCGGTACAGCGGCTGTCCGGGAAAAATGTACATGAAAACCCTGATAATGCTGTCATACAATTGCTTCCTCTACTGGTGGTAGGGATAAATTGACGAGAGACTAAAGAACATATGTTCTTTTTATAGCGCGATGCAATGACCGTCGCGCACAAAATAGAATCCTACGTAAGTCGTTTATCAAAATGTTGCCCTCAAATGCACGATAAAATTCTCCGTGTGTTGGATCAAACAGCGGCAACGTGAATATGTCTTGAATCACCCTGCACATATCTTCGTAGTCTTGCTGTTTAAGCGTATTCCAGTTTGTACCTGTATCGTGTTCGAATTTTTGCAGGTGTACGCGGTTGCGGAGTTTGCGTAGGTCGTTCAGCATTTTGGGTCGCCTGCAAAATAAAGCGCGGGTCCAGCCTAGCGAGGATTGGGGGCGCGCCGATGGTTGAACAGTTCGAGGCGTTGGACAATCGCCATTGCGATTGGATTGAAAAGCAACCCATTTTTTTGCATCTGCGGACAAGTCAAGCGCTAGTTTCCTCCTTCGTGTGCACATTAAGACGCCAATTTTCAGAAATTCATCAACGAATCCGAAAATATCGGGAGCATGATTGGTGAGAAACCGGGACCATTCCTGCGATTTTGAACGGACCTGGACAAACTATGCGCCGCCTTTTGAAGCACGGGATCTATCCTGGCCTTATAGTGATCACACTTATCGCAGCGGGATATTCCTGGTCTCTCGGATTGGATCCCGGACTGGCCATTTTCGTCGTATCCGCGGCGAATTTGGTCGTTGTGGCTATCATGGAAGTGATCATTCCGTATCGTTATGACTGGGTTTGGTGGTCAGACAAACAAGTGGTCAATGACGTGGTCCACGGAATAGCGCTATCAGTTCTGGGGCCTCAGATTGGGCACATCTTGATTTCTGGTTTAGTGTTCAGTATCGCGTCTGGACTTGCGGACCATTCTGGCGGATCGCTTTGGCCGGTTGGTTGGCCGATTATCGCTCAGTTGTTGCTGCTTGTGCTGGTAGCGGATTTTGTTGAATGGGGTAAACACTGGTTCTATCACAACAACCGGTTCTGCTGGCCCATACACGTGCTCCATCACAATCCGACACGGCTTCATATTACTAAGGCCGGGAGGCTCCATTTTTTGGAATCCGCGATTCGTTACGTGCTGTTGAGTGCGCCTTTTGTCGCGTTGGGCGCTCCTCCTGAACTCTTTTTTTGGTATGCGATATTGCTCAATACATTGGGTAATCTGAATCACGCGAACGTTGATGTTCAGATACCAGGTTTCGTCCATTACCTGTTGATGACGCCGCAAAACCACCGCATTCACCATTCCGCTCGACTAGATCAAAGTGGTTCGAACTTAGGCTCTGCAACGCCGCTTCCCGATCTCATATTTGGAACCTTTCGTCATCCGTCCTCTAACACTGTTGAGGACGTTGGGATTACGCATGATCCTGTACCCAAAAATGTGTTGGGCCAGCTGCTCGCACCGTTTATCTGGCCCTTACTTAAACCGAAACACCAGAATCAATCCGGAGGAATGGAATAGTTGACCGCTTGTTCCTGTAGTTGCTCGTAAGTTGTTTAAGACTTAGCGCTTAGCACGGCCGATGGTTTTGGCCCCTATTTAACAGTATGGGCTACTGCGCTGGCTAGGAGGTCGCGCTGTAGGTCTTTGTCTGAGATCGCGCGCGCGAGAATGAGTGCCCCAACGCAGGTCGCAACGGCACCTAGGGCATGTCGGTGAGCCTCTTCTGGTTCGTCGTCGGGCATGAGCTTTTGGAACGTTTTAAGAAACTGTTTGAAAGCCTTCGTAAATCCGTTTTGGGCTGGTTTGCCAACCCGCTGGATGTCTACGGCGGAGGACGCCATCGTGCACGCGTTGGCGATTGTATTCTTTCGGTCCGGGTTGAGGTATTGCGAGATGGCTTCGACTAGTTGTTCTTGATCGTTCAGATCGGTCGCTGCCAGTCGAATCAGCTGATTGTTAAAATCAAACTCCTCCGCGACTACGGCCTGAAACAGCGATTCTTTAGAGTCAAAGTGTGCGTAGAAGCCGCCGTGTGTCAGTCCGGCATCAGCCATGACTTTTGAAACGCTGGTGCCTTCGTAACCCTGTTTACGCATGAGGCGACCGGCACTTTGCAGAATTTGTTTACGTGTGTGTTCGATGTGCTCTTTGCTGTAACCCATTTTCAATTCCCTCGAAAGTGCTCAGGCGGTACGATGTGCCTGAAATATGGTAGTTGTCATATATAAGGCGATTATCTCACAACTTTGGCCCGCCAGGGAGCGCAGTATGAAGAACGGGACGTCTGATGAAACGAAGCCAGGTAAATGGTGGTTGGCCTTGTCCGCATGTCCCGTAAGTGTGGGTTTGCTACTAGCCACGCCATTCATTGTTAATGTGGAGGGGCCGAATAACCTCATTTTAATCATACCAATTGTTTTTTCGGGCTTCGTCCACCTGCTATGTTTGCCGTTGAGTTTTCTCATGGTTTTGCTGGCCAAATCGCGAGTTGGGTTGATTTGTACGATGCTTTATTGCCTAACACTACTCCTATGGGTACTCCTCTTTTAAGGTGCATGTGCTAAGCTTGAATATGATAAATAACATATATAAGACTTCTATGGCTATCGATAACTTCACACATTTTCCCGAGGACACGTTGTCCTTTTTGGACGAGCTCGATCGGAATAACTCAAAACAGTGGTTTGATGGCCAACGCAAGCGTTATAGGGCGGTCTACAAGGCGCCTGCCGAAGCATTTTGCGCTTCGCTATGTGAACGCGTGTCGGACTTGGTTGGTCTAGAGTGTGCGTGGAAAGTGTTTCGTGTTAATCGAGACCTTCGCTTTTCGGCGGATAAGACGCCCTATAACCCTCACATTCGGGCGAGTGTTTACTCAGATAGCGTTGCACCGCAGTGGTTTTTTAGTCTAGATCCGGAAGCGACTCGGGTTGGTGTGGGGGTCATGATGTTCGAAAAACCTCAACTAGAGGCATACCGAAGTGCGCTTATTGGGGAGGCGGGGGATGAACTGATCACGCTGCTCGCATTGCTTGAGAAGCATGATATTGCGATGAATGCTGAACCTGAGTTGAAGCGCGTGCCATCTGGATTCGATCCCGATCATCCTAACGCGGATTTGGCGCGACGGAAGAGCCTAACAGTTTGGAAAACAGTCAAGGCAAATCCCTGTCGAGGCAACTTTGTGGGTGCCGTGCAGGCAGAGTTTGAGCGCATGAAACCGCTTTATTCGTGGCTCAATTCAATTTGTAGCTAGTCTAGGCCGGGTTCTCTGGGTTCGTTCTTGCGGAAACTGCTCGGCGCGCACTGATAGGCTTCTTTAAACGCAGCGTTGAAGGTGGACAGTGAGGCGAAACCTATCTCAAACGCAATCTGCGTAATGGGCATGGACGGTTCTTTAAGCAATCTCTCTGCCGCTTCGCGAACGCGGTATTGATTTAGGAATTGGTTGAAATTTCTGAATCCTAGCTCTGAGCGAATAGCGCCGCGCAGCCGGTGTTCGGGAATCCCCAGTTCTTCGGACAATCCGGCGATCCGTAGTTCAGGGTCTCGGTACCTGTGCTCCTTCTCCATTTTCGCTGAAATCGCAGCGACCAATGGGTTCGATGGCGCGTTGACATCAACCGGATCACGCGGGCGAGCGAGATTGGGTGCGAAGTGAACCGCGCGGAGGTTGATGGCAAAAGCGAGGATAAAAATACCCGCCACGCCTAGGTATTCCAATATGGGCGGCACATCGAACGAGAAAATCAATTCTACGAATACAACGAGGCCCACCGCACCGGCGAGCCCGTAGGTGAACAGGCGACGGAGGGATAGGCGTGAATATACAAGATCTGTGTCGCGCCCCCGCCAAATAATATGGGCCGCGTATAAGACCATGATGGCTTTTGCGATCTGTAGGACGATTGGGGAGTGGCATCCGTCTAAATGAATGCCACTTTGTTGAGATGCGGTATCGACCAGACACAAAGCGAGATAAGAGAGTCCCGATACCCTCATCCAGCGTGTGGGTGCGCGTAGATCTTCGAAAACGATCCACACGATATAGACCAGCAAAACGGGGACGAGATTGGATGCCAACGTCATAGTTTCGACGATGACTCGATCAAAATCGGCGTATACGATGGGCAGCGCGAGATAAGAGATCACGCCGAAGCCGATGCAAGTGATTGCGATGCGTGTTTGACGTGCGTTGGGCAGATACAGAAAGAAGCCAACGGCCAAGATCACTTGGGAGATCGCAAGTATCCTTATGCCTGCCAATATATCCACGATCAATTCCTCTGCTACGAATACGAAGTATAGCTAGGGGGAGGGGGCCGTGCTTCGGCCAGCGTCTTCCATTACCGCATCGAGGCGGCGCCATGTTTGCGATTTGCATAGGACACGCATGACGCAGCCCTTCAAGTTAAGTTCGTCGTGGGATTCTAGCCGGAACGAACCGGAATATGATTGGCCATCTTCTGGATTGTAGAGTTTCCCACCCCGCCACGTACCTTCATTGTTCAGCTTGAATCCCCAAATAATTTTGGTGCCGACCAAGGGAGACTGTCGGCGTTCTTTGTCGGGATTTTTGGTGTCTTTTTGGGGTGTGCCGCGCTCGTCGACGCTATCCCAAAGCCAGATGATCTCGCCACAGAGGGTATTCGGATCGCCCCCCTTGCAATAAGAGAGTTCGACTTTAGATCCAAACCCGGGGGTCACCCATATGCCTATGGGTGCTGCTGTTGCGTGGGCAGCTATGCTCTGAATACCCAACGACAGGACGAGAGCGGCAATAGATGGTCTGTTCATAGTAGGGTCCGAAAAATCGACGATCCGAGAGTGTCCCTAACATGGTCGCTGTCCGCTTATGAATTACCAAAAACGGCTGACGGATTTCTGAAAACATCGATTTCCTGGATATACGTCAGCATTTATTTGTTTTTCGTTAGTCGTGTTTTCTAGCCTGAGTAGCATCGATCGTCCTTGATAGTTTTTGGGGTCGAGCATATGCACACGCCGTTAAAGTCCAGATCAACACCGGACGTCATCGCAGAGCGACGTCACGATTTAGATTGGCTTCGTGTCATTGCGTTTGGCCTGTTAATCGTGTTCCACGCCGCCGTGGCGTTTGTGCCAGGTGGTATCCCAATGGTTATAAATGAGGAATCCAGTCCTCTTTTTGGCCCCTTCGTGTCGTTTTTATCCCAATTCCGGTTGGGGTTGCTGTTCTTTGTATCGGGGCTTGGGACTTATTTTGCGCTGAAGTCGCGCGATAGATCTGCGTTTTTTGGAGATAGGGCAAGGCGTTTGCTGATCCCGCTCGTCGTTGGGATCTTTGTCATCGTACCGCCGATGGTATTTCTTGAAAAACGCTACATTGGTGCGTTTGATGGATCGTTGATGGAGTTCTATCTGGCGATCCCAGCCAGTGGCATTTACCCCGATGGTCACTTGAGCTGGCACCACTATTGGTTTGTCGCCTACCTGTTTCTCCATTGCGTTATGGCTTGGCCTATCTTTGAGAGGCTCTTGTACCGTCCGGAGAGTCGTCTGCATCGGTGGTCCGCGTATCTGCATCAGCCGTATGGTATTTATTGGTTGATCTTACCGCTTCTACTCATCGAGTTACCGTTACGTCCGGCGTTCCCAGGGTTTCGAAATCTATATGCGGATTGGGCCAGCTTCTTCCACTGGGGACTCATCTTTGTGGTGGGGTTCGTTTTCGCACAAACGCCCGCATTGCTGGAGCGCGCAAAAGACCTGCGGCTCATGTCTCTCTGCATCGGGACGATATGTAGTGGATTGTTGTTTTCGTTTTTCTGGGCACCGGGGGACGGTTTTCACCCCGGAGCAGGAGAGCAAGAAATCACTGTGTTGAGTTACGTGGTCTTTTCTTTCATTCGGATCGCGAACGCGTGGTGTTGGACAATGGCGTGCCTCGGATTCGCATGTCGATATTTGAACGTGCATAGCCATGCACTGACGTTTCTTAACCGAGCGGTCTACCCGATGTTTTGTGTCCATCTCACCGCACTTGTCGGCTTGGAGTTTGTTGTCTTTCCACTCGATTGGCCCGTTGCATTCAAGTTTTTAGCCATCTGTCTTGGGTGTCTGCTGATTTGCTTAGTCGCCAATGAGATTGCCCAGCGCAACAAATACGTGGGCGCGGCCTTAGGCGTTGTGACACCGGCGAAAGCGGATCGGTAGAGCGACCCGTGCCTTACACTTCCATGACAGGATGTGGTTGCAGTTGCTCATTCATCTAAATATGATGGACATCATAAATTATATAGAGGGTGTATTCATGAGCGAAATAACGCTTCATCGATTTCCGTACTCGAATTTTTGCGAGAAAGTGAATTGGGCTTTTGCCTACAAGGGCATAGGGCCCAAAGTGGTCACGCATCTACCGTTTCTGCATATGCGACCCATTACGAAGTTGAGTGGCCAGACGGCGGTACCCGTCATAGAAACGCCCGACCAAGGTGTGATTGCTGGCTCAGCGCAGATCATCGAATACTTGGAGAGTGTCACGGCGACAGGCCTGCTTTACCCCATCGACGCCGAAGAAAAACGTGAGGTGCTCCGATGGCAGTCCGAGCTTGATGAAGTCGGTGCGTCCGTGCGGGGTGCAATGTTTTTCGACTACCTCAATGACAAGTCTTTTTTTCATCAGATGCTCACTGATGGTGGCCAGGGTGGATTCGGCTACAAGCTCATGTTTCGAGCGATGGCGCCCATGCTGGGATCCATATTACGGAAAGAAGAGCCGGATCCAGGTGTGTATCAATCAAAAGTACGGGAGGCGTTGGACAAGGTCGCATCGGCTGTGGCTCAAGATGGGTATCTTGTGGGTGGGCGGTTTACGGCCGCTGATCTTACGGCTGCGTCGCTCTTTTACCCGGTGTGCTATCCAGCGGGAACCCCAGGGCACGCGATTTCGCATTCGACGGACGCCGGTCGACAATGGTTGGCGCGCTGGAAAGGTAATAGAGCATTACCGTACATCCAAGATATGTACGCGCGACATCGTGGCATCGGCGAACAACCGCTCGGTGTGGACGCTCGTTCAGAACCGTTAGGCCAGGCCTAATCCATGTGCGGTCTACCATTGAGGACAAATACACGACGATCGGTCGCGCTTGTCACCTTAGAGGGTGGTTTGAATGCGCATCGTTAGAATTTTGGGCGGCTTGGTTGGTGTCGTGGCTTTAGCGACTGTCGGGTTCGCGATCTATCTTGTGAGCTTAAATAGCGATCCAACGCTTAAACCTGAGCGACAGATGTCAGAAGTTTGGGCCGATTTCCCTTTTCAATCGAACTATGTCGAGGTGAAAGGCACTCGGATGCACTATGTAGATGAAGGTGAACCGGAAGGGCAGGTGTATTTGTTTCTACATGGCAATCCGACATCTTCCTATCTCTGGCGCAAGGTCATCCCAAGTGTGACGTCAGCGGGTGGTCGGGCCATCGCGCTGGACAACATTGGATTTGGTGCATCAGACCGGCCAGATATTGACTACTCGTTCAGTGATCACTTGGTTTACACCGAGGCGTTCATGGATGCGCTCGCGCTCAAGGACGTGATTCTCGTCGTGCATGATTGGGGTTCTGCTATTGGTTTCTCGTACATGGCCGATTATCCGGACAATGTTCGTGGGTTGGTATTTATGGAGGCGATGGTTCAGATTCCTTCGTCCGCGGATATGCCTTTGCCCTTCAAGATGGTTTTCGAGGGCTTTAGAACTGCCGGGCTAGGCGAGCTCATGATCCTGGGCGGTAACTTCTTTGTTGAACAAGCGGTGCCGATGAACGTTTTGCGCACGCTTAAGCCTGAAGAGCATGCGGCGTATCGTGAACCCTTCCCGTCGTTTGGTTCCAGAATCCCCACTTTAATGGCGCCTCGTGAGGTGCCCTTTGACGGACAGCCAGAATGGATTGCCCAGCACATTATGAAATCTGTGGAATGGCTTTCAAGGAGTTCGCACCCCAAGCTGCTGCTCTACGCACAACCCGGTGCTTTGATTGGTCCGGATCTTGCTGAAGAGATCGCTGCCAGTTGGCGGAACACCCAGAGTGCGGATGTGGGTCCTGGGCTGCACTACATTCAAGAAGACTTGGGCCCAGAAATTGGTCAGGCGATTGTGCAATGGTCGAGCCAGGTCATTCAGACTGATACCCAAGATCATCCGCTTGCGATGTAGCGCGTCCGGGAGGTTCCTATGAAACATAAGTTGTGGCGCGCAATTGAAAGCTGTCACGTCTGGGTGTTCGGCGTCAAACGTCGCCAGATTAAGGTGCTGTGTGCAAACTGGTTAGGATTGGTTTCAGTTTTGCTTGCCGCGGCCAGTTTCGCCGACGTGCAGGTCTCCTCACGCATGGTAGGCGATACGGAACTTGCGCTTCCGGTAGCGTGGGTGATCAAGTCGGAGCGGCCGAATTTTGTCTATGCCCACCCCGAGGGTGACAGGTCCGGTCGATCCGGGCTGCTGGTATTTATGACTGAGCCTGGATTGATTCAAGCGGCGTATTCACGCCTAGAACATTCCGCGCTGGCGCTTCTCGATTCAGAATCTAGGTTAGTCGCTAGCCAACAAATCGATTCAGGCGAACGCTGGGCTGAATTTACGAACGAAACCCAATCGCGCCATCTTACAGTGCACCTACAGTCTCGTGAACAGGCTGACGTTATGGTGGTCCTTGCGGGACCCACACAGCTCTACATAGATTGGGGTGGCCGCGGGCTTGCCGCCAGAACAGTCGGCACTGTAAAAAACAGTAGCGATCTTAAGTTGACTAACCCGCGCGGCGAAAGCTACCGATCCGAGACATCGGTTTCCGTCGTCGGAAACGGCGGGGGTATCTTTGTGGAATCCTCGATTCGGCGTGGAGGTACTTTCAAAGGTAGCCCCGGCGTCGCGAGTGACCTACATGGCGAGCGGTCCGTGGTTGAGTTTGTCGGCACGACTGGGATAGATACGGGGCTTGGTAGCATGATCGATATGTCTGCATCCAGCCTCGTATTCAATTTCGACCCTGACGGTGACTATACGCTGGATTGGCAATTTCGTGTCACGACCGGTTTTCTAATGACGGATGCTACGGTGCGCGAGACCGGACGATGGCATGTGGACGCAGGTATCGCGACACTTAAGCCGGATGGTTATGACGGATCAATGGTAATCATGAGCGGCCAAGAACATGCGCTGAGCGAAAGGGGAAATCCCGCGCGGCAGTACCGTCTTATTCGCACTGCGTCGCAGGAGATACTGAGCGGTTACTGCGCACCTTTTCAGGTGGAGCTTGAGTGCGAAGAAGACGGCATACCAAGTGTGCTCGACTTTCCGCTCAACTAAGCAATCCGAAGCTACACCAGCTCGAAAAGATGACCCGAGCAAAGCTCAGGGAAAAACGGCGTTTCTTTTGGGCGTGGTTCCCACAGACACGAGATGCGTTAGGTCCAGGGATGAAGCGTCGACAAACGCCACTTGATTGGAATCGGATAGTGCGATGAATCCGGTTTTGCCAGCGTCATCGAAGGTTAACCAGTAGCCTTTTGAGGGTAGAACGGTTGATCTCAATTCTGCGAACGGAGGCGTTGATGCATGCACCACGAGGAAATTCCCGCAGACGGACCAAACTTCTTCCACGGTCGGTCGAATGGCGAGGCCGTGACAACGTTTGAGCCCCTCGAAGCTGAACCAACCCAGCAGTTTTGGACGCAACAACAACCAACCGAGTGAAGTGGAGTGCTTCATCCGGGCAATGGTTTTTCTTGCTTTGGTCTCCGCAACCTCAAAACCGTTCAGTCCGTCGACATGCTGGAACAAGTATCTACCATCCAGGGACAGCGCGGGGGGCCGGACGGAATCTGAAAACTGAATGGTTCCGGTGACGCTATGATCGTCATCGATAGATACCACTGTAACCTCTGCGGATGGCCCCATGGGTGATAGGTATATGTAGTGACCATCAGTATCTGCGGTTGTATTGTGGGGTCGACCGCCTGTGTTGATACGCGTATGAACCGTTCTGGATTGGGTATCGACTACCCAATAACTACCATCACGACACGGGATGTATGCCCATCTGCCGTCATGTGAAATGGCGAGTTGGTGTGGCTCGGGACCTATCGTTAAGCGATGAAGGATTTGTCGAGACGTAACATTGATCCAAAGGAGTTCGCCCGCCTCTTCGCCGTCTCGTTCCAATGTGACATAGGCGATTTTGCCGTCTGGGCTGGCCGCGAGACCATGAGGATTCGGACCTACCTCTAAGACGGTTTCAATCGCTTTCGTCTCAAGGTTGATGAGATGAATGTCTTCCCCGTTTGCATTGGTTTGCCAGAGAACATCGGCAAAAACTGCTGTAGAAAGCGCCCAAAGAGTGACTGCCAATGCGTGCGAGTTCATGAGTGTCGTTCCTCTTGTTGCTTGCGGAGTATTGGGTAGCTATCTACCCCGCCGCGGAAGGGCTGGGTGAGAAGCTGAGTCACGTAAAGTTCATTTGTGCTGTGAAACTGTCCCACGCCAAACTTAGGGGGAGCGTTATCTCCATTTGGTTCTTGGTAGGTGGTGAAAATCCGATCCCAGATGGATAGGTTGAATCCGAAGTTCTTCCTTGAGTCGTCAGGCTCCGGGGAATGATGTATTCGGTGCATCCCTGGGGTGACGACAAGCCATCGAAGGTAGCGATCCAGACTCCTCGGTAGGGAAATATTGCTATGGCTGAACATAGACGTCGCATTCAGCAATACTTCAAATGCGATGACCGCAGCAAGGGGTGGGCCAAGAATCAATACCAGTCCAGTCTTAAAGCCAAGAGACAACACTATTTCTAGCGGGTGAAACCGAAGTCCAGTCGTTAGATCGAGATCCTCGTCAGAATGATGTACGCGATGTAGTCGCCAAAGGAGTGGGATCGCGTGAAAGAGCAGATGTTGTAGGTACACGCCGAGATCTAGAACGATGATCCATAAGATAATTGCGAATCCGCTGTGTGGAACCCAAGGTGCTAAAACTCCCCAGCCGTTTTCTTGAGTGATCACTGCTGCGCTGAAGGTTGCCGCCGGAAACAAAAGTCTCAGAATCAATGTGCCTGTCAGCATCAGCGTGAGATTGTTTATCCATCTGACAAATCGAGAGTGAATCGCGCGTCGAAAGGGTCGAAACGCTTCCAGCCAGGCAAGACCGAAAAAAAATACGGCAAAGCTCACTAGGCGAATCTGAACCTCAGATGTTTGAAACAGTTCAAGCACGGGTCTCTCGCCGCCGCACGCTGACGTTCATGACATCAGTATGATCGCGTATTGGTTAGGCCGATTCGACATGAGATGTCCATAATTCTAACAGAATATGATATCTATCATATTTCATCGTGCCGAATAGTACAAATAGATGCAGTTTCGTATATGTTCACCACTTGGGATTCTTTATGAAAGCTGACCTCCAGTTGTGTGTTCTGCTCGCATGTGTGATTTGGCCGGTTGATCGGGAGCTTATACGTGACCCACCCCGATTCCGCTAATCGCGTCGAGTTTGGATGGATCGATGTCGGCGACCCGCAAGCCTGTCGTCCTATGAAAGTTCAATTGTTTGTTTTTAATGATGACGCGTAAACGAGTTCGAGTGCATTCCATGGTTAAATGACTTCGCGCCGTTAAGTCATTGTGACTAACGAGAGTAATGTGCTTACGTTTGACAGTTGGTATCAAGCTGGCCACCAAGATGTGGTTGCGGGCTATAGCGCGTGCGGGAAGCGCGTCTTCCAATATGACCTCGAAGATTTATGTTTAGGTGATAGATAAAAACGGTTATAGGGCAGCTTTCGTTCTACGACGCCTGTGTGGTGGACATGCTATACGGTCCCGCCGCGCGATAGCGATTCCGGGATAATCTTGAATATGCGCCCTTAAGAACTCGAGTTCTACCTTACGGAGTTGGATCCCGAGCGGATAAGCAAAGCGGGTCAGGCGCTTAAGGCGATACATACATACATACCTAGAGAAGAAGGCTAGGTAATTACCACAACCTTCTTTTTCCCGCAAACAAGAATCTAAGTTGTGTGAATGCGACACGTCGCCAGACCAAGAGAGATCCCGCATGCTCTCGAACTCACCCGTCCGGCGACTTAAAACAATACCTTCTTTATCAGAAGTGTGGAAAAGAGGTCATCGTACGAGCAGTGGATTCGATTTGCGGAAACGATCCTGGCGTCGATATGATAAAGCTCGCCTTCTATGTAGGTTTGGCAGACCTCCGCCTCCCTGACATGCACTTTCAGCGTGTCATCTCCGCAAGCATCCAAAATTCGAAACACTGACTCCTTGGGGGCTAGATCTCGAACTTCGTAACGGACATCGCAAACGGTGTACGCGACGTCGGACATCGTTTCTGGTGAATCGTTGTGAATTCTCAATGTCGATGTCCCAAGCCAGACTAGATTGGCCAGGCACACAAATCCCAAGATCAGTGCTAGCCATTTTAATGTCCGCGATTTCATTAACCTACGGAATCCATTCTAGTGTGCGTTGAGCCAACTGGGGCTGCGGGAGATAAAGCAAGTCCCGGCCCGCGCGTGTTACCACCTCTAATGCGTGATGACCGTTGAGTACCATCGAATGTGCGCTCCACTGTTTCGTTAGAGACCCTATTTATTATGCCTGTCAGAACTAGCGCTGTGATGTAAGACAGATCAGAACTACTACTTGACCCACAGGCTATTTCCTAAATATGATATATGTCATAAATAAACTAAAAGGAAATAAAAATGGGTAATCCAGTTGTTCACTTTGAGATCATTTCGTCGAATTCGGACGAGGCGCAACAGTTTTATGCAAATCTATTCGGATGGAGTTTTAATTCGGATAACCCCCTGCAATATGGTGCGGCAGATACCGGTAACGGCGAGGGTGGCTTAGGCGGTGGTATAGGCCAACCGTATCCTGGTACCGATGATACGTACGTGACGTTTTATATCGGCGTGCAGAATGTTGCCGACACTTTGCAGCAAGTCATCGCATCAGGTGGTTCTGTGGCGATGCCGGTAATTGAGCTCCCGGGTGGGTTGAAGATGGCGCAGTTTAGCGACCCCTTTGGGGCTCGGGTTGGGTTGTTGGAAATCGGTGGTTAACCTGCCGTGCGCAATAACGTGCGATTGTTCATCTTGAGTTGGTTCCTCTTCTTGACGTGGACAGCTGAAGCTGGGGTTCAGGTTGATTGTTCGGGTGAGGGACCGGTGACGTATGTCATTTCCGGAACGGTGGTTCATGCTGGGGTTAAGTATGAGTTATCGGAAAGGTTGGCCGAACTTGGTCGAACTTGTGTTGCGCACATTACAGACCCTGATCCCCGCGATACGCAGGAGGTAGGGTCGATCGATGCTTTGCGCGTTGGTCTTAACGATGCGCTCCGCGCGGCCCAGGCCCCGTCGCCGTATGTTTTGATCGGATTCGGATCGGAAGGAATGCTCAGTATGTTGTTTGCGCAAACCTACCTCTTCGAAGTGCAGGGATTGGTGTTAGTCAATATGCCATTGCCTGGTGGGTCTCGTTCTGAATTGAGTGACAATCGCACATTTCCCAACGCTGAGGATTTTCTCGAAAGGACGCGGCTAGCGCTTTTTGAACTACCTCTGGCCGTGCTCTATACGGGTGAACTCGAAGCGCGCGAGTATTCACCACATAGTAATTGGTCAGGTGATCAGCAGCAAATCGCAGCGTGGTCCTCCCGTTCGAAAATACACAATGTACAGGACCGATGTCGCCTTGTAGGAATCGCCTTGAACTACGCGATCGAGTTTTCGCAGGCACCTACTCAGCTGTCTTTATATCAAGAGAAGAAGTCGCCATGAAAATATACGTTGTTGGAATATTCTTGTTCGCAATTGCTCTAGATTTAGTTGCACAAGAATTGAGTGATGGCCGAAGAATATCGGTACCAGGTGTGGAGATCAGTGATGGTGAAATCCGAATCGGCGGCAGGGCGGTCAAGATCGGCCGGGGCGGCATTTCCATCGGCGATGGGACGGTTCAGCTCGAGCGCGGAATGGATGCATCTGGGCAGCGCTTCGTGCGGGAAGATTTTGGATCTGAAGACTTGAGCGGAAGTGACTTTGCGGGCGCCACCTTTCAAACTTTGGACTTTCGTGGGACCCAACTCCGTGGTGCGAATTTCTCAAATGCGAGATTTGCGAACGTGGATTTCGTGGGTGCAGACCTCAGCGAGGTGAATTTTACTGGGGCGGAGTTCAGCGGCGTTGACTTTAACAACGTCGATCTAAGTAACGCCTGTTTCCACAACGCCAAGATGGGTAATGTCGATCTGATTGCTTCTGTCCTAACGGGTGCGCACTTTGGCGGTTCGCGACGTGCCAACGTTGAATATCATGGTACGCCCCGCGATGACGCCCGCTGGGAATCTACATGCGAACTCCCGATTCGAAGTGAAGTGACGGGAGCAGACGATATCGTGGTTGCGTTGGAAGAGAGCGGTGAGGTCGACCTCACTGTTGGGTTTCAGCTGGACAGCGATCAGCTCTTTGGTGCGGCACACGCGCAGTTACTGGAGATTTCGACGGCGCTGATGCGCGAAGAGCTCGCGTTAGACCGATATATCATAGAAGGTCATACAGATAGCTCTGGCGATGCGAGTTACAACCAAGATCTTTCGTTTAGACGCGCAGTTCGGATTAAGCGCGTACTTATGCGAGAGTACGCAATCGATGGTCATCGTTTAGACGTAATAGGGTTTGGTGAGGAACGCCCGATCGCATCCAACAGTTCGGATGCCGGCCGCGCACTCAATCGAAGAGTCACGCTCAGACGGAGTAGATAGATCGCATTGCGCGGGGTGTCGAAGGTAATCAATTTTTAATCTCAATTAGAAGCGGACGGTGTCGGCTGGCAAAAAAACAATGCTCTTCAACTACCCTTTGGAGACCTTCACGACACCCTAGGCATCCGCCTAGTCTGGCTTATTTAGAATGAAGAGTACTAGACCAACGAAATTTATAGACGCGATCCCAAGAATTAGCCAAATCGACGCAAGATGGAGCGCGCTATTTGGCTCAGAAGGAAAACCAATCACGTTCGCCAGCGGTAGGATCAGAGAGAAAAAATTGAGCACGTTCGCAAAGATCAGTTGAATCGCTGGCGCACCAGCGAATCGATTGCGATTTTTAAATAAGTAAGTGCTCATCGTTAGACCTAATGCAAGGGTGGCACCGCTCGAAATACGCCACACGGCCGTCGGCTCGACCTCTAGGTCAACCAAGATCAACGGCAGCGCAGATAGAAATGGGCATGTGATTCCGGCAATCAGTACAACTCTGATCGACATTGCGATTCGGGGGTGGAAACTTCCTGTTTGTCTTGCGAGTATAAAGAAGACACTGATGAATCCCGTGAACGCAATGGCGATCTCCGCGGTTGTCTCAAGGAACGAAAATTCATCCATTAAAATCTCCATTTGTAAGCGCTAAAAGAAGACTAGTTTACAGATTCAAGGAAAACTGAGAACACATGTCTACACTACTACTAGTTCATGGCGGCTGGTGCTCAAGCTGGGTTTGGGATCGCCTGCTGCCAGAGCTGAACGGCCTCGAAGTACCATTCAAAACGGTTGACTTACCAGGTCATGGTTTAGTTAGAAAGCCAATATGGTCTATATCTATGCGCAGTTACGCCAAGTGTGTTTCTGACGCAGCCGACGCGATAGATGGTCGCGTCATCGCTGTGGGTCATTCGGCAGGCGGTTTCGCTATCACGGCTGCAGCTGGCTATTCACCTGAAGCTTTCGACGAACTAGTGTACTTGGCAGGTTTTGTACCAGAAAAAGGGGAGCGGTTAATTCAGCTCTCTCTTGGAGATAAAAAGTCCAAGCTAGGTCCCGGGGTCCGACCCAATCCTATAAAAGGCCGCGTTTCTCTACATCCGAGAGTATGGAGTGAGGCGCTGTTCCATGATTGCGCCGAAGAAGAGGAGCAAGAGTTCGCACAAAGGGTCGAAAGCGAACCGTTGCGCCCGGGTCTAAGCAAACTATCACTTAAGGAAGGGTTCGCTGAAGTGCCAAAGCACTACATCTTGTGTACAGAAGATAAGGCAATTACGCCGGAATATCAGCGTTGGATGGCACGGAGGTCTAACGTGCAAATATCTCACGAATTGCAATGTGGCCACATGCCTATGCTTGCCAAGCCGAAGGAGCTTGCTCGAACACTCGCACAGTATGTTCGCTCCGAACATGGATAACTATCTCTGGGGGGACGGCTGCTTCTTGTCGAAACTACCGTTTTTTGAGCAGTGGTTTGAGCCAGTTTTACGTCCGCTTCAGCGGTAAAGTGTGCCTGTCGGGACGCAATAAATATAGCCACCTAGTTAACCATGATATGGATTAAGACCAAAGCAAGTCATCGTGGAATAGGTCTGAAACCGGATGTACCATCGACCCGTTCATATTCCTCTATACGTACGACGTTAAGTTGGTCAACGCATAGGAAGGAACACAGCGCACCGAAGGCTTGGAGCTCATAACCTAGGGCATGAATTGCTGGAATTACCTTGCAGGTGTGATGAGGATTTTGCTTGTTGATTGGTTCAACACCAAGCAAAGTACAGAATGTGGCGCCCAAACTTTCGGTCACAGTGCGGCCTGCTGGAGCTTCGAGAGAATAGAATTCTAGAGTTAGTGGATCTGGCGCGCCGGCTCTCCCTGTTTCCCCACGTGGTCCGCGCTCACCTTTAAGGCCTCGTGCTATCAACTCATCGATCGTAACGTTTCGCAATTCGGAGAGTTTCTGTTTAACCACAGCATCCATAGCCAATTCGACTTCTTTGCGAACTGTAGTCTTCGCCCGATACTCAACGTCATCCTGAATCTCAGGTTCAAGCTTATTCAATTCGTCGGTGATCACTACCCTTAGTCGTTCAGGAACTTCCTCCTCTGCTAAGAATTTGGATATTCTTGAGTCGACCACTGATCCGATTGTCTTTGTTGCGTTTGTAACCGCCTCATCTGCCGAATTTCCTAACATGAAATAGAGCATTCCAGTGATGGTCGCTGCTAAAATCGCAAACAACCCAGTAACCCGTTTGAACATAGTTTCCAGAAAATTGCGATGGGATACTGCATCTTCGTTTAAAAACTTGTTGATACGTTTTGCAACTAAGGCTTCGATTTGATCAGTTTCCATGGGTACTAGTCTCTCTGTTTATATCTAGACTCTACCGTATTTAGCTTTCTGCGGACCAAGGAATTCACGTTTGGTAGTTGGCTTAGTAGGCAGCTAGTCGATATTCTTAAGCAGGATTGCTAAGTGCGTTGACTACCGAGCGACGCCAAACCACGTAGCGAGACAAGAAAGTTCTCCAAGACAGTACCGATAGATTGGGATTTTCTGAGGTAAGTATCCCCCGGCAAAGCCGGGGCTTTAGTTTGTGAGCCCCTCAAAGCGGCATTGACGGAATCGCGCCGCGATTCCTCGCGCCCCCTCCCAAAAACACCAGGCTTGAAACAGATGTTATTCACTGTAGCCGGCTAACATTTCCAGTTTGTTTTTCTGCCACAATGCCGGGTCGGTGGAATCAAACGCGATCGGGTACAAGTTAAATTTAAAAAGCTCCTCACCAGATAACCCGGTCACTTGTCTATCGATACATTTGCGCGTGGTTTATCTTGTTATTTTTCAGAAATCAATATCTCCGGAAAGCGCTATGCTTATGTTTGCAGCTAGCTATCGAGCTTCTTAGTGAGCTTGTTCCATTGTAGTTCTGCTTCTAAGACTTCGCTTAGTAGACGCGTGGCTAAGGCGATCAGGGCCGGATCACGATGCGGGAACGCATAGGCTTGTATCGCCGCTACGGCTGATTCAACCACAGTCTTGGGATTTGGGTTGTTTCCCTCCAACTCCCAAAGCGCCTCAAGAATTTTGCTAGAAGTTTCGTTGGCAGTAGAAACAGATTTTTTCTTTGCCGCTTGTTGATATTCTGGTGCGCATAGCTTTTTCCTTTCCTTGATCTAGTCATGACATTTTCTTGCCGTAGTGGGTCAACAAGAAACTGATTCTCATCTAAACCGGTGCCCAAAACCGGCATTCTTTTGTTTTGGGCGTGGCAGGGTTCCAGTTGTTCTCTTTTTTCGGGGCGTACCATGGAGGTGGAACATAAGCTGGATCAGGTAAGTGTTCGGGTAGATTGGCATATTGTGGGTCAATATTTGCCGGATTTTTTCGCTCAGCATGAGCTCGCTGGGAAGCTTTGCGTTTTTCATTAAATGGTTTAAAGGCGGCTTCTCTTTTTTCTTGTAGTAGGGTTGGTTTCATATTCAGTCTCCTTGGTTCTTTGCTCTGTTGTGGGCGTGATTCTGTAATCGACATGTTCTGGTGTCTCTGGAACAGCCGTGATGTTGCTTTGTTCTTTTTTGGGTCGCTTCCGCTGCAGCCCAACCTGTTGAAAAGAGATTCGATCACGTGAGCTAATCAGTGAGCGCACATGTTGTTTAGATTGGGTCCTTGGCTACATAGATAAAGAGGGACCATCGCGGCTGTAATGTTGCTTTTGGCTTTCCCGCTCAAACTTGTCACGCACGCCTTGGCGGATGTCTAAGTATTGGGCGATATCAGAGCTAAGTGCCTGGCCGCGCTGCTGCTCAAAGTTTTGTAGTAGATGTATCCGGCGTTCTAATCGCTGGCGTTCCTGGAGTTGGGTGAGGATGAGTTCGTCTTTTTGGCCTTGTCTCTGACGCGCCAATTCAAATTCCTCAAATCTAAGCCGGGCCATCATTTCTTGTCTTCGCCCGGTGATCCGATCAAACAATCCACGTCTACCTGTATTCAGGTTCATCATCCGGGATTTATTCTCAGCCAAGCGCATCGTTTCAGTAGCGGTATCAAATTGAGTGCGCTGCTTGCGGTGCTGCTCGATCATGCCTGCGCGATTGCGCTCAAGCTTGCTGACCCTCCCGCCAATGGCCGCAGCCCTGGTCATTTGAAGGGATTTTAAGTGTGATGCCATCTGCGAGGCATAGAGCCCCCGCGTTTCTCCAACGCTGCGCAAATGATCAAGGTCATGCAACTTGGCTCTGACTTCCTTTGCTTTCTTGCCGCACCATTTTGCTACTGAGTATGGCTCTCCAGTTTCATCAATGGCCACGAAACCCCGCCGATCTCCTTTGGCCAGGAGATAGCCGCGCTCTTGTAACGCTGCAGAAAAAGCGGTGCCAGAATCACTGATGGCCCAGGCATCAACAAAGGCCGATTTGACCGCCTTGGGGTCTTTGCCCACGCGTTTAGCCTGTTGCCATTGTGCCAGGGTGTAATTTAGAGGGTTGCGTTTAGACGCATCCGCGTAGCCTTCGGGAAGTTGCCAGCCATGCTCGATAAATAACTCTCTCGTGATGTCTTTGAGTTTGAGCTTAGTATGGGAAAGCTGGATGGCTTTCATTTCTTTGGTGCAGACTCTACTCCATACTACGTGGCAGTGCCTTCTGCCAAATTTTTCATGGAAGACGATGGCTCTACTCTGGTTCTCCAGTCCCATCTTGTTCTCAACCCGGCCTATTGCATCAATAAAGGCTTCGGTACTGACTTGTTCAGAAGGCGGGGGATTGAAGCTCACCGCATATATGAATTTGCGTGCGCGCGTACCTTTGCTGTGCGCATAGATTTCGTTGAGTGCGCCCACCAGATTTTGGGAAACAAATCCCCTTAGGTCGAAGACTTCCACATGATCGTTTTCGTTGCTCAAAAGGTGGAGGGCGAGGTTCTTTGCCCCGCCCCGTTGGGAGTCCTGCATCAACATGGCTTATTCCGGCTTGAGGCCGAGAGCCATCAAGAGGGCACATCTCATTGCCAGCACCGCGCCTGCGGCTTCTTTGAGCTGGGTATGCGTCTCTTCATCGATATCAAGCAACCCGATATCAGCGGAACTGGCCAGTTGGTTGAGATTGAAATACAGATTGCTCTGGCCTAATCCGCTTAAGGCAGCGACCAGTTCCTGATCTTCAATTCGGGTGCGCCTGCGGGCCTGGCGTGGCCGCGCCACATCACCAAATACGCGTTCACGGATGTACTGCGCCCAGGGCTTGTTACCGGCGTGCCGATCTAGAAATTCGCGCTCTGAGGCTGTTAAGCGCATCGAAAATGGGGTAGTGCTTCCTTTATATAGGTTTTGATTGTTGCTCATAGGTCCAACTCCTCAAAATCAGGTACGTTTGATTCGAGATAGTCGTTCCATTCGGAGAGTGTCTTGAAGAAGGCTTCATATTCTTCTGATAGCGAGGCGATTTCATCTTCGCC
This sequence comes from Pseudomonadota bacterium, assembly GCA_039028095.1. Taxonomy (GTDB): domain Bacteria; phylum Pseudomonadota; class Gammaproteobacteria; order Pseudomonadales; family Azotimanducaceae; genus UBA4421. Next base: position 202,492 of record JBCCIU010000005.1, on the reverse strand, counting down.
CAAATTCGCAGTGTCTTTGGCTATCCAGGCGTCCGATAAATTGGCTTCGGAGTTCGAGATTGGTCTTCTACCGGGCACCAATTACCGCATCCGAGCCGACTGGACGTCAGCGGGCCTTCGAAGCCCGCCTATGAGGGTTCGAGTCCTTCCGGGTGCACCAAACAGGAGAAGTCCGAATGGACTGTGACAAACAAATCCCCTGCGGGGGTATGGTGTTTAACGGCTAGCACTTCCGGCTTCTACCCGGAAAGTTAGGGTTCGAATCCCTGTGCCCGCACCATTTTTATAGCTCTGTGCGATGGGATCGCTATGGTCTTCTAAGCCACGACCTACAGGTTCGAATCCTGTCAGGGCTACCAGACAAGACTAAGGTAGGGTGCCAGAGTGGTATATGGGCGAGCCATGTTTGCATGGCTAGTTTGCATAAATGGAGACGCCGGAAACGGTGCGTAGGTTCGAATCCTACCCCTACCGCCAGAAGGAGAATGAAAATGCTAGTAACAAAAGGTCAAAACGCTCTGATCAAATCTTGGACCGAAGGTGTCGCCTTCGAAGACCAAGCCTTTGCTCAAGTGCTGAACGTAACCAGTTTGCCTTTTATCCATAAGCATGTGGCTGTGATGCCTGATGTGCATTGGGGTATAGGCGCAACAGTAGGGTCTGTGATTCCAACTAAGGGCGCCATCATTCCAGCTGCTGTCGGCGTGGATATTGGCTGCGGCATGGTTGCAGCCCGTACTACGTTGACGGCCAACGATCTGCCCGAGTCTCTATCCGGAATTCGGGCTGAGACCGAAGACGCTGTACCAGTGGGTCAAGGCGAGCACAAGGTATCGCCTTACAAAGACACTTACCGCAAGTCTGGGTTGGCTAGGTTGCTGGACAAGCATCCAAAGCTAGCGACGATGACGCGCGGCAACATCTGGGACAAGGCAGTACGCCAAACAGGGTCTCTGGGTGGTGGTAACCACTTCATCGAGGTGTGTCTGGACGCTGAAGACCGCGTTTGGGTGATGTTGCACTCGGGGTCTCGTGGGGTAGGCAACCTGATCGGTCGCTACTTCATTGAGATCGCGAAAGAAGATATGCGTACACACCATATCAACCTGCGCGATGCGAACCTGGCGTACGTGAGTGAAGGTACACAACACTTCGACGACTACGTTGAAGCCGTGGGTTGGGCGCAAGATTACGCTGCGAATAACCGTGACGTGATGATGAAGCTCGTCATCGAAGCGCTACGTAAGCATCTGCCTGACTTCAAGATTGAAGATGCGGCGATCAACTGTCACCACAACTACGTGCAACAAGAAAACCACTTTGGTGCCAACGTTTGGGTGACGCGTAAAGGTGCGGTATCTGCACGAGAAGGACGGCTTGGGATCATTCCTGGTTCGATGGGTGAGCGATCGTTCATCGTGCGCGGGAAAGGTAACGCAGAGTCGTTCTGTAGTTGTTCGCATGGCGCGGGTCGTGTGATGTCTCGCGGGAAAGCCAAAGAAGCAATCTCGCTGGACGATCACGCTGAAGCGACACGCGGTGTCGAGTGCCGTAAGGACGTCGGCGTCTTGGACGAGTCGCCTGCCGCATACAAGGACATTGATGCGGTGATGGCAGCACAAGACGATCTTGTGGAAATCGTTCACACGCTAAAGCAGGTGCTATGTGTCAAAGGCTAGGGTTTGGGTGCGTGGTGTAATGGGTTAACACGCCTGACTTTGAATCAGGAGTTGGAGTTCGAATCTTCCGCGCCCGCCACTCTTTTTCGTTTGGGAAGGTGCTGCTGGGTGGGCTGACAGCTGGTCTTGAAAACCAGGGGTGTGTGACAGCACGGGGTTCGACTCCGACACTTTTTGCGGGGATATTGCGGGTAACAGTGCTACATCGTTAGGCATTTGGTTGCAACAGACGCCCCGTAAGTCATTGATTTAATTAGGCTAACTAGTTAGTTAGCGCAACTGTTAATCAGCGGGTTCGCTGGTTCGAGCCCAGCAGGCGGAGCCACTATCTCATTGAAAACATTGACGTTTTCAATTCTTCGGTGAAGCACAAAGAGATTCCAGGTACCCATTCAGGTACCCGGGTGTTTTTTGCTGACATCGGAGGAAGTATCGATGGCGACCATCGCACGAATAAAACGCAAGAGTGGCGTTTCCTACCAGGCCAAAATTAAACGACGTGGCCGAATACTCAAAACTAAAACCTTTCGAACCAAGAAAGCTGCACGAGAATGGTCGATTCGAATTGAATCGGATCTGCAACTAGAAGCAGCTCACCAAGATCCAGGTCGGCGAACTCGATTCCAAGAATTATGCGATAAATATGTGGATCATTGGACAGGGTCTGATCACCACCGCATGACGCAAGTGAAGTGGTGGCGAGAGCGGCTTGGAAATCCTCGCCTTTCGGAAATAGAAGTGGACCAAATCCGAATCTCACTTAAGGATTATCGATCCGGCCGTGATCGAAACCCAGCCCAAGAGCGGGCTCCCAGCACAACCAATCGCATGAAGGCAGCGCTTTCGTCAATGTTCACTTTCGCAATCAAAGAAGGGTTGGCAATTCGAAACCCGGTGCGCATGGTCCCTGGCGAAACTGAGCGAAATCACATCATTCGATATTTAAGTGATGAAGAACGCCTAGCGCTTCTCGCGGCTTGTAAGGAATCTGAGTTGGATCGACTTTATCTGCTAGTCCTCATGGCCATCATGACGGGTGCCCGCAAAGGTGAGTTGTTAGGAATTCGCTGGGAGAAAGTTGATTTGGTCAATCGGCGAGTCGAATTAGGAAAAACCAAAAATGGAGACAGCCGTACACTTTCCCTGCCTTTTCCTGTGGTAGAAGAACTGTTTAAGTTCAGAAAGATGACGGGCTTTGTGTTCGAGAGCCCCATAAAAGCGGGAGTTGTTTTCGACCCGAAAAAGGTTTGGGATAAAGCGCTAAAACGCGCGGGGATCGAGAACTTCAGGTTTCACGATCTGAGACACACCGCTGCGTCCTATTTGGCTATGGGTGGCGCGTCATTGCTCGAAGTGGCAGAAGTACTCGGACACAAAAGTGTACAAACTACGAAACGTTACGCCCATTTATCGATCGAACACAAACAAGAAGTAACGGATCGAATTTTTGGAGGCATCGAACTTGGTAGTTAGTCGAATGACAGATCATGATGCCGAATTCGTTTTGCGTGTTCTGGAATCTCCCAACGTTGTAGGGCGAGACTACTTAATTGACGCGATGTACCGCTCGTATTTCTCAGATAGCACTATTGAATCACGTATGGCCATGCTTTTTTATGGAACCATTGAACCGAAGTCACTCCAAACAGAGTTCGAAAAGCGAAAACTCAGGGGAGATACGAAATCTCAGAAGAAGTGGAAGTTAGCTGTTTATGTAGCCTTGTTACACCGAATTGAGATGAACCGGCGAGCTAGTCACGGAAGAAACAACAGCGACGGAAGGGTTGTGATCAACTTAGGGTTCGATTTCAGCAAATCGTCTGAAACTGTCAAAAAGTGGGCCAGAAAGTTTCGAGACGCTTTGGACCTTTTAGAACTAAGTCTTGGTTCAAAGCTCACGCATAATAACTGGCATATCAATTTGCTCTTAGATGAAAAAAATGAGCTTCTCGATGAAGAAGAAGATCTAACACCGGAAGCAGCGTGGGTATACAAGTACATCTGGTTTCTTCAATGGATTCAGCGCAGTAAGAAATCACTGAGGCGGGAGATGATATCCGTTGGTTGCCAAAGGGATAAGGTGGACGAGCTAGTAAATTACGTTTTCCTGGTGTTCATTAGAAATAATCTTTCTTGGCTACCAGGACCAATCGTCATATAAAAAATAGGTAAAAAACAGCACGGGGGTAACGTACCCCCATTTAGCACCAGAAACCCGCATAGTTTCGTTGAATTTCCAAGGATCACAACGAAATGGTGCAAAATTCTCCTTCTCTTGATAACGAGTTTGCACAGCGCGCGAACGAATACTGCCGTTCTCGCGAGGTGCCAAATCTCCTACCTCACCTATTCACACCCAGCCGGTGGGAATGGCTCGTTCGGAATCGAGAACAAAATGGGCTCAGTCCTGCATTTAGGCAAGTTGGGAGCATGTTCTACGTGCACTTACCAACTCTCCTGGACGTATTAGACGATTCAAACTAACTAGTTGCGGAGCGGCAGCTGCAGGTATTTTGCAGGACGCATAGCTTCACCGACAGCTGCCGTTTCCTTATTTTTCAGGGAACTAAAATGAAAAAGATTATTTCTCTTGACTTTACCGGAGTTAAATCAAAGTCTGCCAGCAAGCATCTCCCCCTCCGTTCAGGTCCACGAAAGATCGGAAAAACGGATGCCACGCAAATTGGTGATTTTCTCAATTTGCTGCCGCTCCCTCCTGGCTACTTCCGGCCGTTAACGATTCTTGTGGAAGGTAGGCCACCGAACACGGTGTTTCAGAAGGGAAGAGTGTGGGTCGCGACTGAGAACTTCAAGCGAAACCACAATGCGTACTACGGACTTAATCTAACATCTCAAGGGTCCACAAAAAAAAGAAAACTAAGCAAGTCTGACATTGTCGGATTGGTGGGACTTCAACTAGATTACGATTGCCTAACCCAGGGTTACGGCTCGGTGCTGCAACCAGAGAAAGATGAGGTACTTCGCGCCTTAAAATCATGCCCTAGTCCGCCCTCTCTGATAATTGATACGGGGAATGGTCTGCAAGGTGTTTGGTTGCTTGAAACTCCAATCCTTGGACCGACAGCAGATGAAATTGCTGCTGTTGAAAGATGCAACAAGCTTTTAGGAGAGGCATTCGGTGGAGATTCCGTATTCGATGTGTGTAGGTTATTGAGGGTTCCTGGAACCCGCAACTACCCGACCAAAGCTAAACAAAAAAAGCAACGCAGACTTTGCTCATCCCAACTAGTCCATTCGTCCCACGCACGATACAGCTTGGATGACTTCGAAGACCCCTTCGTTGGACTGAATAGAATTCAGGTAAGCGAGGATATCAAACTTAAGATCCTGGGTGGTTCTGCTACGAGCGGAGATGACAGATCCACGACCGCTTGCTCTGTGGCCTCAGCAATGGCTGCAGGAGGCCACTCAAAAACAGAAATTGAATCCGTATTAACTAACCAGAACTTCGGGGTAAGCGAACGGTATTTTGATCGTGAAAAATACAAGACGAAGGCCAAAGCTCTCAGTTGGGTGCGGGAAACGATAGATTCCGCAATTACCAAATTCGGAACTGACGCTGTTTCAAATCTTGAATGGCCTGAACTCATCCCAATATCTCACGCGCTTCCAGACGTGCCTAGGTTCGAACCCGGAATTCTTCCAAAGGTACTTCGAGATTGGACCGAAGATGCATCGGGTCGAATGAATGCGCCTATCGAGTATTTTGTTACCTCACTGATTGCCGCTCTGGGTAGTGTTATTGGGCGTCAGTTGTCCATTAGGCCAAAGAAGTACGATAAGTGGGCGATCTATCCAAATCTGTGGGCTTTAAACGTAGGTAGACCGAGCAAAATGAAATCACCGCCTCTCAAGGAAGTGATGCGGTTTGTTGACGCACTTCAACATTCCGCCACCAAGGAATTCCGAGGTGAATATGAAATTTGGGAGGACGTGGTTCAGAACGAAGGCGCAGACCAGGCAGGGCCACCACCAGTGGAGAGGAGATTCTATACTGGTGATTCGACATACGAAAAGTTAGCTGAACTTCTTCAATCAAACCCCAACGGATTGCTTGCAGTTAATGATGAGATGGGCGGTTTTCTCGCATCGTTGAAGATGAGTGGCAGAGAGCCCACCAGATCATTTTATAACCAGGCGTTTGATGGAGATGGCACGTTCACCATGGACCGGATCGGGCGAGGATCCACAATTGTGAGAACTATGTGCGTGACGGTACTCGGAAATGTCCAACCCGGAATCCTGAACGAAGTAATCAGTGGAGCATTCGACGGAGCCAAAGAGGACGACGGTTTTTTACAGAGGTTTTTAATGTCGGTCTTGCCTGATGGACCTTCGGAAATCGAATGGATTGATAGAGCACCTAATCGGCGAGCTCATACCCATGTGAGTCGTACATTTGAGAGACTAAGTACTATCGATTTCAGTGTCTTTAGTGCGATGAATGAGAATGGCAATCGTTACGTAAATCTTACTGAAGAAGCGCGAAATCTGTTTGTGGCTAAGTTCCTCGATCTAAAGCGCAGAGCAGCGGAACATCCACTGCCTGCTATTGAATCGCTATTGATTAAACACATCAAACTCGTTGCGGGTTATGCGTTGATTCATCACTGCGTGGAGTTTCCACAAGGTGGTCCAATACAAGCTGATTCCATGCGTGCAGCCATTAAGATTTCCGAATTTTTTGAAGCACACGCTACCCGCATCTTTGACTGCGTTGTGAATCACCCGACATATTCCGCCAGGTTGCTTCTCGAAAAAATCGAAGACAAGTCGTTACCGGCCGAATTCAGCGCTCGTCAGGTCTATCGGAACCATTGGTCGGGATTGGATCGTAGGTCGGTTGATCTGGCGCTTCAGGTTCTTGAAGAGCGAGGTTACGTTCGCAGCAGAAAGAAGGAGACAGGCGGTAGGGCTCAAATCACCTACCAAATCCGGCCTGATTTACTTTAACGGCACCTATGGCACTTTTGGCACGCCACCCCTTCAACAAGAGTAGCTCGATCATATTGTGAAGACCCGGTGCCAAAAGTGACAGAAGTCATTCACACGGGAACAAACTATTGAAATCCAATGGCTGGTCAGAAGAACGACGAGAGAAGCAAAGCAGAGCAATACGGAGCTGGGCTCCTTGGAAAAACTCGACTGGCCCCAAGTCGACGGAAGGCAAACGCACTGTTTCCCTGAACGCGCTAAAGACAGGTGAATACTGCGCTGCGTTAATGGATGCTCGTTGCGTTTTGTCGCGAGGATCTAAGATTCAGCGAGTCGAGGTAACGGAAAAGGTACCGAATTCAGCCGATGATACTAATAGAGCGGGCTAGCCCACTGATTCTCTACCAAAGGGCCCGACTACGCCTCAAACAAATTGTAGATTCTTGAATCCGTTGGGCTTTGGAACAGCAACCACCAAGATTAGGTATCTTGCGAATTGTGTTTCCGTGCCAATGCATTAAGAAATAAACCGACCACAAGTACACCCAAAAAAGCCTGTGAACCAACTAGCGCTCTGGAGGTTTCACCGACTGGAACAATATCCCCGAAGCCTAAGGTTGTTTGGGTAACCGCACTTAAGTAGAGCATTCGAGAGTATTGACCCTCCACGAGGTAGGGACGACCGTTGAACGCCATATTGTATGACTTCATGTTTTCCCTCCATGTTCTTGGCATGTCAATCGCATAGTTGCTTCCACCCAGATAGCGACCAAAAGCTTCGCTCCAATAGAGTTTACCCAAATCATCGCCAACTGCGTTAAGTTCATCGGTAACGGTGATTGGATTTATTGCCCCAGACGGAATTTCTACTGGCTCTGTGTAAACCTCGAAATATCCTTGAATTTTCAATATTGAGCTGCCGTTGCCAGAAGGCAAACCACCTCTTGTTAGGAACTGGGCAAGTACGACATTGTTCCTAGCACCCCGTATCGTCACGCTTGGTGGGAACACGCACATTGAATACTCGGCTGTTTCGAAGACTCCTGAATCACATGCGTTCTTCCATTTGCTGACCATCGCTTCTTGAAGATCCTGCTCAAGAGAATCTCGTAATATCGCCACGTTAGGGTCGGTCTGCGCATTGTTGTGTCGAAACTCGTCAGCGATTTGGACGTAAAAATAGGCGAAAGCGAAGACCATAAAGATATAGCCTGAGCCGAAAAACCATGGCGGAAGTTGTAACAACCAAGCAACAGGTCGGAAAAGGAATTGCACACCTTTTTGTATGGTCCGTACGAAGTATTTTAGATGTCTCATCCAGTTTGACATAAAGCGGGCTAATCCTCTGATTGAGATGGAGCGTCTGTCGGAGGAATCAGAGACAGAATACTGCTGATTAGTTGTTCTTTAGACTCTAGTTGTTCGTCGCTTTCCTTTGCCACTGAGATAGCGTTACTCTGACTGAGTGCTGTGGGCCTTCGATCCAGCCATAACTTCACTGCTTGAAAATTCGGCCCGGGTTTAGTTACTTTGCGGGTACCGACTACTTCTCCTAGCTCATTTTTGATTGCGTATTTTTCTTCAACAACTTCATACTCACCAGTGACCAATTGATGGAGACTAGTAAGTGCGCGAAGGTCTACTTCAGTCGCACCCCGTTCGAGTGCGGTTTTCCAAGAGTCAGTAAACCCCTGAATGTCCCCATAGAGTGCTTCACGGTCCGAGTCATCGAGCGTAACTGAACCGATAGCCACAAGCTGATCGCGCGGAGACACATGATGTTTGTTTTTGCGCTTCTTCACTGTCATCAGCGACGCTCGGCCTCCTCGTAGATCGCTGCGAATTCAGAGGGAGACAAATCGAATCCATCTGAAACGTATTGAAAGAGTTGTGTTGCGTACAAGCGGCGATGTCCATTTTCGATTTTACTCACCACCTGTTGCTCGAACCGAACCTTCTTTGCCAATTCAATTTGAGTCATCTTCCTTTCAATACGAAGCTCTCGCAGTAGCTTGCAAAGAAGTTTTTCTTGTTTTGAGTATGACGCCATTCACGGAAATCTAAACCCCTTTCCGGAATAGTCCTTATAGGAATAATACTAGCGGAGATATCTAAATGAGCTCATATGGAAAACTGATTGTGACTTCGCTGCTACTTAGTTTTTCTTGCTTTACTGAGGCGAAAACGTGGCTTTGTATAGGTGAACACGCAGCTAGCGTGACTGTCGACACTCATAACAACAATAGCCACAGTGACGCACACTCGAATGACAATAGGTTTTTGGTATCAACTGAAGGCGTTAGTTGGTTTGGGGTCGAGAGTAAGATACTTAGCGATTGCACAGCTAAAGGTAATCGCCCAATCATGTGCGTAAATGGCAGCGGAAACGATGGCTGGTGGTTCAACATGAGCCCAACGAACTCATTTATCCTCAAAGGAATGGGTTTTGACGGTAGCACTCGATATGTTGAACACTACCTAGTCGCTGGTAAATGCAATCAGCTCTAGCTTTACTCCCATGAAAGAGATTCTAATTGATGTGCACTGGGCTTATCTGCATTGCACTTTCTACTATATCTACCAGTAGTTCGAGCGACCCAGTGTCCTGCAATAACACTCCCACCTCCATGGAATTATCCAGAGAGTGTTGATTGATATTCGAGGAACCGATGTACGCTAAATTCGAATCCGCCAAAAATACCTTTGCGTGAAATGTTTCAAGCCACGAAGTATTTTTCTTGGGGATTGAGTAGTCGTGCACGCAGACTCCTAGTTCTTCCAAACCGTCTTTGATTCGATCAAATCCCTTAGGGTAGCTAGGATGAGATGGTCCCTTGCCGAGAAATCTCAGTATCAAAACTTTATCAACGTTGGGTTTACAACGATTGAATAGATCTAGGAGAAATTCTGCGCCAGATTCATCCAAAAAAGGCGCCATAACTATTAGTCGCTGCTGTGCTTCGTGCGCGAGGTGCTGAAATACAGCCTTCGTATCTTGAATCTGCGTTGTTTTAGGGCCTCTGCTAGTCAAGGCAGGTATTAAGGAGTTTGGATCTCGTGGAGGCGTTAGAACAACTTTCGTGTCTGCCTGTGTTCCATTTCTAAGGGCTAAGTTTGCACCATGCAGCATGAATTGAAGTTTTTCAGCGGAGGAGAAATCTACAGCTAGTGTGAGAATTTCACCGTTCTTCCTTACAAGGCCAGATGACCGGAGGCGGCCAAGCACCTGCATAGCCTCAGAACGCCGAGCGAAGTTCACGCCTCCCAACACGGTTGATTCCGACAAAACAGTCAGCTTCGACTTTGTGAATGAACTGAGTAACGCTGCCGATATTTCTGCGTCACCCAGGAATTCTAGGACCAATGCTTCAAGATTCATTAGACGTGATAGTTTCGAAGTAACCATTAACTGACTCATCGAAACCATGTAGTCGAGGAGATCCTTTTCCTATCAAGAGACTGCGAGAAAGTAGTTTGTTTTGCGTGAGACAGTTGACTTCTGGGATCATCAGGCAGTCTGGGCAAGCCCCGCCTCTGTTGATACATAGCGAGCCGGAGCCACACTCTAAACTCCTAGGATCAACCAAGTAGTTTAAAAATGCTGGAGCGTTGTTACGAAGCATTGCAGTTAAGTTACCAAGATCCATCGTCATACCTCTTCTGAAAACGAGAAACGCAAGGTCTGATGGAAACAAATACTCCCCAAGTGAACCGGTGGATAACCCTGAGAACTCGGAAACCGCGTTTATGACATGATGTGCATATGTATGCAGGAGCCCATAAAGTGCGAGGGAGAAATGGGGTGCGTCTAGATCATGTCCCGGCAGATTATCTAGAAAAGGGTTTAGCTCCGGGACCCGGCTGAGGTACTGTAGACCAATAGGAGTATCGTCGACACCGCCCAAAGGCGCTATATCAGTCATCCATCGTCGCACATCACTTTCACTTAACCTGACGTAGATCGCCTCATTGGCTTGCTTTAGTACGTATACCGGATGTTGCGCTTTTTCCCCTTCATCTATCTGAACTCTGGGAAATAGCTTAAGGCGGACCGGGACTTCGGTGTCGTTGATATAGTTGATTCTTGGTGTAGAGCCAACGCGAGTAAAACCAAAAGAGTAGTTGGTAGTTCGAAAGTCTCTTACCAAACCTAATGTTTCTATCCCGATCCTGTCCATTATCTCTCGATGTTTTTGATTCAGCTCGGATCGAGCTTCTTCCTGTGATGGGCCGACGTGCTCATCGAGTTGATCCAGAGGTGTATAGGACCGCAGCCCGCTCGCTAGATAACTTTCGTTGACTACTGTTTCTAGCAACGCCGAGTGCTCGACTAACAAGCGAAAAGGGTCGAACTTAGTTGCAAACCTCTCTCGCCTATTCGCTAAATTTTCTAGTACTTCAATGGGCAGTTTAATGCTGTCTTCGATAACGCCTTGCGTTCGCCACTGGTCGATCTGTTGATCTATTTCCCTACCTAGAGCGTCAAGAGCAGGTTTTAGGTCCTTGTTTTCGGAAGCTAATGCGCGAATGCTGTTTACCGATTCTTTCTTTTTACGAAATTCTTCCCACCTCTGATCCCCTAGTTTGGTGCGAACCGCTGACTCGATATCGGAATCTTGCATTGCCCCGGATTCGATTTGGAAGCGCTCTCCGATAAAGTTGATCAGCTTTCGGTGAGTTAAATCTGAGAGGATTTCTAGTTGTTCACTATCGCCAAAGTCGATAACCATATCGTGTTGTGGGTATTGCACCGAGTTGGCTCGATAGGAAACCGGCTTCATTCGAATTTCTGCTATGTGCGAATGGCTCTGATCTCGATACTGCCGTAGTAACTCGCGGTCGTTTTGCAACCATTGGGCGTTCCGAGGCATCTTGCATTCTGCGCAATAAAAGAACCGCTTACCTACCTGGTTAGAGTCATCGTTGAGTCGCACTTCTGTTGATCCGCATCGGCTACAGGAGTAATCAAACTTTCTTACGCTTGATGATTCATTGTCCCAGTCATAGCGCCATGGTACTGGCTGACAATAAGTGCCGTTGGGGTGAACGAACACGATATCGGATTGTCTCCAGTGACAATTTCCTTCGCTCATTGGATCTGGACAGTTTTTGGGATCAAGATCTGATGCATCCGACTCAAAGCGTTTAAGGTCTTCGAAAGCACGAACAAGCTTGCACGTATTGCATACCATCGTGAGAAGAGTTGGTTGATAGCCAAGCTCTTTGGGTTCAACGAATCCAAATTTATGCCGGGGAAAGGGTTCTTGAAGTTGTTCTCGATTAATCAATCCTTCATCCACACACATCCTTGCTGTGGTATGAGGGGCTGTTGAAATTGCCGCGGAATACCAGGCGTGCACTTTCTCTTCGATTGCACTGAGAATTTGTTCGCGCACATAGAGGGCTAGGTTAGCGCGATCAGGTTTAGGTGATGGATGTGATTCGCAGACAACCAGGTTGCCTTCAAACGTAAACAGCGTGCCCGGTGAATATGTTGTGGCGAGCTGAATTTTAGTTCTTTGCATACTCGCGGCGGATTTTTTGTTGTCTCCGGGTTCCATTTCCTCTACTCACCTCGCTCCACGCCGAATGGTTCTTATGATTTCGTAAGCGGTTTCTGATCCGATTCGCGATGCACCGGATACAAACTTAATTAACCCAGCCGGGTCAACGTCACGAAGTGAGGTCATCGGCTTCTTTTTGTGATTCTGATAAGTTTCTAAATGATCGAAAAGAGAGCTTAGGCTCTCGAAGTCATCGACGCTTTGAAAAATGGTCTGCAGAAGGCCATCTTTCATCGCCTCATCAAGAATGTGCCCGATCTGATCTACCGCAGACGGACTGAACTTAGTGTGAGTGAGTCCGACAGAGCCCTTAACAAAATCGTTAAGATCGTCAGTAAAGCGTATCGGACCCTTTTCTTCCCTTAGCCTATTTATTTCTTGAAGTTTGCTCATATCATGCGCACCGAACTTCTTCGAATCTGGTTCGTCATGCAGGCGTTGTTGCTCGACAACAGCAATCAGGTATGTGAGGAGTATGCTTGGGAGAGCCCTAACGAGGGCCGATTCTGCCCATCTGTCCACGGCAGCCGGTTTGATCATTCGTTCGAGAAAACGATGGTAAATATCGTTTACTTCAAGAATGTATCGATCCCTTCGTCTTTGCGGAGTAGGAATCAGAAGACTAAAACCAACATGGGTTCGGCCTATTCTAGATGATGCTTGTATATATTCTGCTGTGTCCGAGGGCATGCCTGCAAAAAACATCGAGTTTAGTTCGTTTACGTCTACGCCGTGAGATATAGCCGAAGTCGCAACCACTGAACGGATTAGTGAGCCGTCCCGAATATCTTGGAGTTGACTTCCATGTTCAGGTCGATCTTCAGACTGCCTTATGACTGACTCGATTTCGCTTGCTTCGACCGAACCCGAAATGAGCTTGGTTTCAAATCCATCAAAGTCCAGGCCGGCTCGGTTGTGTAACCTGGAAGCTGCATCGCTCTCCGCAGCCATGATTTGATCACCTCCTTTCTTGTTGGTGACGTAGGTTAAGGCAATACGGTGGAGGTCAATAAGAGTAGCAATCTCATCAAGATCTGCGTTCGAAATTGTGTCTTGATAAAAGCTCCGCAGTTCACTAGAAAGCACGCCACTAACGAGATCAGCTATGGTGGCTTTATTTAAAGATTCTTCCGGTGAATTCAATCCGACCAGAATTTGGCTAATACAAAGGTGGAAGTGGGCGAGTATTTCTACGGACGTTGACGTATGCGGCCTTCCATTTGTTAACAGAGAACTGTACAGCCTCGCCCTCTGAGAACGCACTTCTATGTCCTTGATAGCTGTTCTCTCTGCGTCATTTGAATCGGGTTCAACTGGTGCTGAGTAGAAGCTTTCGTACAAAGTTGGACCGGGATGAGGGAATTGGGAAACTCGGCGCTGATAGAGAGCTTCCATTTGTCTTTGAGGCTCTGACACTGTCGCGGTAGCTGCAACTATCTTGGGAAGGCGCATCTTTCCTTCCTTGTCGGTAGCCACAATCTCTCCAACTCTGTCGAGCTGTGACAACTGTTCAAGTACCTGTTCAAACAGAGTTTGAAAAATTCCTGAAAACGTCCCCAGTGATTCCTCCAAGAGATGGGCTTCATCTTGAATTATCATGGCTGGGAAAGGATCTACCCAATGTGAAATGCCGCGTTCATAAACTGGTGACAGTGCATGCACGTTTGCTGGGGGGGTATAGTTTCGCAGTTCTAGCGGGCTTTTCTGCACAATCAACTGACCGGTCTCTGGATCGTAATGTTGCGCGAGACCAAACATGCCGAAAACGCGGCGAATTGTGGTGTCTGTATTCCCAATCAAAGCCAACTTATCGATGGTCCCCAGGATGACACTCGGGGCGAAGTCATAGATATCGTCGTCGACAATGTGGAATGGCAAGGGGTAGGACATAAGCCCACCATGACGAATGTTCCAATCACAATCTTTCGATGTGCATACGTGTCCAATACGGTCACCTACTCCTGGAAATTTCCTTAATCCAGTCGGTGCTTCACAGAACGGACACGTAGGTAACTTATTCCAGTTTTCCATTGCGAATAAGTAGTCTGTTGTCTTGAGTAAATCTGATTCATCAGGCGTCTTCCCATTACGTGATACAGAAGGGATCTGCTTGGGAGTTATCTCAGACCTGCGATTTGGCGTATTTGCGCGCCCAACCCAAAACCCTATTTCAAAGGGGCGACCAGATACTTCATATTTCCATCGCACCTTTTCCGCGAAAGCAAGTGTGCTAGCCAGACGCTGGGCTTGCTGAACGGTGAGCAACCTAAGCGGATATCGCAACATGGCAGACACCCCGTTTTCTTTTCCTCTAAGCCGGTCTAAAAACAGAACGAACACTAGTAGTCCAAAAAAAGCTTCGGTTTTTCCGCCACCTGTAGAGAAATATAGGAGTGCGACGCTCTCGTCCCACTCCGGGTCGTAAGCATCTTCGAAACCTTTCATCCTGGAGACGAACCCAGAAATGTTGGCTAAAATGAATGCTATTTGGAAAAGTCGCCAAGACTTGTAGTGCTTCTTCTCGTCAAGTTCAGCCATCGCTTCGTTCATGTAACACCAAGCTTTAGCTGGAATGGCAGCTTCACTCTCTGGTGTCTCCAGCAGGGTTTGTGCTGATTTAGCGAGGAGATTAATACCTTCCTGGATCTTATCTTTTTCTTTGATCCAAGTGCCCAAGTCCGCTTTAAAAGCTTCCTCCTCACGAACTATTTCATCATTCTCTCGTGCTCCCTTAGAAGGTGATGTGTTTTGCTTTGTTTCCTCAAGCCACTCGGAAAAAGCTCTTGTTATCGCCTCTAGGTCGTGGATTCTTTTAGGGTTGGAAAGACTTCGAAACGACACATCAATATTGGCGTAAACACGCGGTCTGATCCGAGGTTGGCGATAAATCGGCATCCATGTCGTCTTAAGTAGTACTTTTCCCTCAGATTCTGAGCTCTCAATTCCAGCATTGAACCCAAGGGCGGCGTAATCGAGGTACTGGTTGTATCTGTAGGATGATTTGACCCGGTCGAGTCGCAGGGGTTGATGGTTGACGGTTGGGATCGCAATCGCCACGTTCACTTGAAAGACAGATTCTTCTACCTCTTCTCGCGAAATCGGAGGGTGATCTGCCGCGTTCTCAAGAGCTAAGTGTACAAATTTTACGGAGTTATCTTCGGTGGACGTGTGCAGTTCTACTTGCCATTTAAGGTCAATATTCGGAATGGCAGCCCAGCCATCATCTTTTCCCAGGTGGTTGGTCTTACGAATTGTCTCAAGCGTTCTATCCCAATTTTGAACCTGTGAGGGATTAACTTTGAGGCCTTGTGGGTACGCCCAAATCTTGCCACCCCTTTCCTCGTCGGGGTCTCTGGTCCAAGCTAATATTTTTTCTCTAACGGCGGTGTTTAGATTCGCGGAGGCGTTTTCGACAGCAAGGCTGATCTTTTCGATATCGTCAGCTGCATCAAATTCGATAGGGGGAAGTTCGCCCAAATCTATGCGAATCCATTTTTGAACGGGGCGAACCTCTTTAACGAGTGATTCAGGAAGAGTGTTGGTACAACCGGGATAGGAGATGAAACTAAACTCGTTCTCATGTAGATCATATTCGTCCGTTTCGTCGGTGGGCGTGTGTGATTCCCCTTCGATAAATTCTTCAACATCTATTAGTTCTTTTTCGTCAATTCGTAGGGCTTCATCTATGCTCTCCAAATCCGTTATGGAAGCTCCATATCTAGCAAATACGTTGTCGGCTGTTTTCTTTCGAAGGTCCCTCAAGTTTGCGTAGAACATCGCCCTGTCGCTCTCGCGCAATGCAGCCTCAGACTTGTGGTAATTCTGTACCTTAGACCGAATAGCAGATCGCAATTCTGACTTGGCTTTGGAATTTAGTTCGAAGTGGACCTTGTTGGATACAAGATCATCAGTAGTTGGTAAGACTCGAACATAAACGGAAAAGTTAGGTGTGGCGGAAATGGGGCAAGACTCGCGTGGGCGTACGTGGAAATCGGAGCCGCACGTTATGATGTGGATTGGGTTTGTTGTTTCATCCATGTTGACGAAACCCCTAGATGCAACATAGGTTGGCTCTAGGAACCCGCTAACAAACTTCCGCGAGGGTCTCGTTGCTGTAACTGCATCACCGCCGCTACCTTCCCCTGACACTGACTGATAGATTCGCCCTAATAGTGATTCTGCGACGGCTTCCTTGAGGGAATTATCTAATTTATCCGGATGTCGGCGTGTACGCATTCACAACTCCTGATTGATTGGCGGTGTTGTTTCATCAGCTTCGATGAATGTAACCACGTGGGTTGATTGAAGCGCTAACGATGTGAGCTCCGCCTCAGCATTTGAGTCGAGCCCGAGTGAGTTGGCGTTCACGGCTCCGCACAGGAAAGAACGGGCTAATGAGGCGACATGCTTGCCTTCTAGTACCTTGCCCTTGCGGTACTGCGTGATTCCGTAGTCCCAGAAGAACTCGGCATGAGAGCGGTCAATTAATAGCGACTTGGCAAAAAGGAGGAAATGCTCTTTCTCTTGCGCAGATTGTGTCTCGAGACCATGCTCACGATGTTCTGCTTGGTCTTCGATACCTTTTATCCACCTGTTTACCATATTAATGGATATTTCGGATGCAACCGCAGCGTTAAGCTCGGTCATCTTCTCATATAGGGCTTTTGACTTTTGGGTGCGGTTGGTTTGCCCAAGATTTTGCAGCTCTGTCAGGGCTGAGTCTAAATATTGGCGCGTTACTATTTCACCGTTGGCGAGAAATCGGTTTGAAGCTTCTGAGAGTAGTTCGGATGCTAAGAATTTAAAATCTTCTTCCATCAACAGTATGGAATCACCTTCAACTATATCTTCAGCCGCAACGGCAGTGAAAAGTGGGACAGCATTGGGCTGCAGCCTGAGAGAAGTGGAATTTTTTCCTAACTCAATTGCGCCATAATCGTCAAAATAGAAAGTTGCATACG
This sequence comes from Pseudomonadota bacterium, assembly GCA_039028095.1. GTDB lineage: Bacteria > Pseudomonadota > Gammaproteobacteria > Pseudomonadales > Azotimanducaceae > UBA4421. The sequence continues at coordinate 185,332 of JBCCIU010000005.1, read as the reverse complement.
GCTCATAGACGTAGTCGGATTCTTGGGCTGAAGCCGTTAAAGAAGTGTCTTGATATTTAGGCTCGAAGATCTTTAGTCGCTCGAAGGATTTCAGTTGAGGTGAGAGTTTGCTGTGAAGCGACATTGTTGGGTTGTGGATTAAAGAGAATTCTTGGATTTCCAATATCGCTTTCAGCTTGCGATCCAGCCTTAACGCTCCGTACCCATTTACTATCAGGTGTGTTGTGCCAAGTTGGCCTTCATTGATTAGGAGTTTAGATATGAACTTCTCAGCACCACCCGCGATTATAAGGTTTGTCGTCTTGAGCTCCTCCAACCGACACTTCTGGCTCACTACACTTAGGAGCTCAATGCCATACATAGGTAGGGCTTTCAGTCTTTCTGAAAGAGGAACGATATGCCTTACTGTTGGAACCACCACAGTGATACTTTTTTTAGTTTCGAATGCTTCTTCAACTATCCGGATTACTTCGGCCTCTACTTCCGTGATGCGGGCCCCGGACGCGACGTCATCCGCTACCGACAATGCCTCTGATAAAACTGGGTGATTCTCCAAGTTGAGTTCTGAAAGACGCGCCAACAGTCGAATTTTGTGTTCACTCCAGTAAAAGTTTGCCGAAAAGCGACTAGCCACGTTTGCAGACCAGTCTGACGTCACGTCTTTTACCCAGCGAGATATCTGACCTTGGCCGACTGGAGTGTCGGTTATCGATCTTAAGAAGCCACCTAGCTTACGTAATTCTGCTGCTAACTGACTTTCGCCGTCTGCTTCAACATCTTGGGCGAGCTTATTGAGTTTCGAGATACCTTGTAGAGATAATGCGCCGAGAACCGAGATAGTAAATACACCGTGACCAACTTGTTTCGGTAAGCGCTTTTGCTCGTGTTTCCACGGTGAGGTATCTACCCGCAGCGAGCGCGAGTATTGAAGCGGGTGCTTACGCTCCATCTTGAGGGAATTGAATTCCCTCAAAACGTCGGATTCCATGCGCTTGTAGGATTCAGGATCGTCCACCAGCACAACGACAGCAGGGTGGTCCTCTAACGTACATGCGTTTGAGACAATTCGAGGAATCCACTTATTCCAACCAGGAATGCCAACGACCAAATTGCTACGCGCATCGATAACTACCACATTGAGTACCTTAATCTTTCTAATAAGGTTACTTACTTCTCGTGGATGTACGGTTCGTGGCACTCGAAAATTGGCCTCAGTTGTCCGTGATGGGTCATCCATTTCGCTCCTGTACTCTTCGATCTTTTCTATTCGAGAATACTGTCCAGAGCCCCAAAGGCCGGCCCCTAGGTCGCGAAGGCTCGCGCCTCCGAGACGCTTCCAATCTTCGTCGTTCGACGAGTATTCCAGAAGTGGTGTAATCGTAAAAAGTGAGGGGTTTCGTCTTCGCTCTTCTATGCCTGCGTGTTCGAGCGCGTTCAGAGTTAGATAAGCGTGATACCTTGCCGGTAAATCCTGGTTCGAATCAAAAGCACGGCGCGCTAGCTCCAAAAGTTCCCTACCTGGTATATGGCTTCGCCGATAACGATTTGAGTTGGTACGCGTAGCTGGGTACAAAAGCATATTGATACCTCCAACTTCGCGACCAACTGCCGAGACAACTCTATTTGCCAGAGCATGGGCCAATCCTGGCCACTCCAATCCTTTGGGCCACGAAAGGCTTAAAAGCGCTCCGCCTTTTTGGGAAAGCTGAAGTAAAGTGGCTGCTAGCTCCGTGTATGGTCGCGATGCGATAACCATTTTCAACTGGTGATTGAGAGATTGCTCAAAGAGTAGGGAATGATGGACCGCTACCTGCGAGTGAAACTCAGCTTCGCGTCTAAATTTTTTGAGGGTTTCAGGTTTCGGGTCAGAAGCCTGTTTCTGTTTCGACTTTGGTTTTGTGCCGCTTAGATTCTTGGGTTTGCGTATCTTTCTTTTCTTTTTTTCGTTTGTTGACTTGTCAAGCTGCTCTTTCTTGGCATCTCGACTAGTGTTTAGTCGTTCTAGCGAAGACGGGTTATGTCTATCGCGGCGTTTAGCCATCTGAGACTCCGTACGCACGTCGAATAATAGAACTCGAGGTACTAGTTAAATCTAGCGTTTCTACAGATTCCCTTAGCTTTACGGGGCACGGCAGGGGGATCCGAGATAGTTCTGATGCTGAAACAGTTACGGTTCCGTTAATGCATCTGAATAGGCTATTGACTATCTCAGAGCTTAATACAAGCGCTAAATCTTCTATTCTCATTCTCTGAACTTGGGATTTAACGATTACGTTTAGGTGATTTTCAGCGTAGAAGCCCCCGTATTCGTTGATGAAAGATTGGGGTACAACAGCGACCTGAATTCTCTTTTTCTGTTCTTTAGAGCTTGTCCTTTTGACTAAGATACATGGTTCTGAAATTGGAGCCGGAGCAAGCTTCTTGTGTTCCATCCAGCGAGGTTTGCCGTTCGAAAAAGAGTTCTTTGGATCAAAGCCTGACGGTGTAACAGCTTCCGTCCAAATTAGCGGATAGCTGTGTTTACGCTTTTTTGTTGATATTTGTTCTGAATGTCGATGGGGTACAACATGTCCTGTATGTGCAACGTACCCAATCGATTCCAACGAGTAATACTCTTGGCCAAAAATCTTAGCTGCGTCTGAATCTGAGGGATGACGTGGAAGAACCCAGCTACCTTCGTTTAGGTATTGTGTGGGAGGCATCCGATGTTCTTCGAGTTCCTCTCCTTGAACGCTAATCGTGTTACACCTGGATAGTTTGTTTCTCCCTCCCTTCCGGAAAATAGAAATGACTAGTTCCTGCTGGACAGATTCGAAGACTCCAGTTCTCCTTTCCAAAAAATCAAACTGCAATGCAGTACCGGTTTCTTCGATCCACTCCCGTAGTTTTTGAGAATAAGCCCCCCCAATAAAGCTCGTAGGCGTTATCAAATGTACCAACCCCCTGTGGTTGGCAAGTTGAAAAGCTAGCTTAATAAACACGTGGTAGAGGTTGTGACTTCCCGTCAAAACATCCAAAAACTCCATTGGAATTGATGATCGATCAAGAACGCGACCATAGGGAGGGTTACCAACAACGTAGTCATAGCGATCAAAATTTTCTTGAGTGACTTGTAGCGCATCTCCTTGCGTAACCAGCTTAGGGAAGTTTCTGAGCTTTGGAGCAAGCGAAATGAGTTCACAGTCGACTAGAAATTGGGATAGCCAGGCGCCGAATGGATCAAGTTCAATACCTTTCAATCGGCGTTCAAGGTCTTCAAGGGCCTTGCCCTTACTCTTGATGTCCACCCTGAACATTTTTCGGACAAGCGGCGCTAAAAAGGATGCCCCGCCTGAAGAAGTGTCGATAGCTGAGTACTTCTCGAAGTCAACACCTTCCCTGATGGCGTCGTTCAGCATTTTGTCTGCGATGACTTTGGGTGTGTAATAGATACCGTGCCTAAGTCGATACTCCCTCGGGAGCTTTCGTGCGTAGATCTGGCTAATTCGGTGCCCAGCCAATGAAGGTGATAGATTGGAGATTTCTTGAGCTAGGGCTGCGACGGCATCCATTTCGCTCATGGACAATTCGCTGGTGCTAAAACTAAAGTCGCGAATCTTGGTCCTGGTGCCGAGGTTGGTCCAGTAATCGCGAGCTAAGGCAAGGGCGAAAGTCTGCGCTCTTTGGACTTTGTTTTGTGAATCTGAATCTCGGACGACGTTTTCCTGGACTACGTCTCTAGCCTTGGAAATTCGTTCTTCGTTAGCAGGACCCCTCATTGGACCTCGACAGATTCTCTACGAAATATTGACGGATCGCTCTGAGGAAAAAGAGGTACCAAAACCGGTACCCGAACATTGGATTAATGAGAAATACCCTTTGATCTTGCCTCTTTCGTGAGAGCGCTATATCGTTGAGTTTACTAGAGTTTCACCGAAATTTAACGAGTTTCCTTGAGATACGTGTCCCACTGTTAATCAGTGGGTCGCTGGTTCGAGCACAGCAGCAGGCGAAGCCACAATTTCTATCAAAATCAGCTTGTTAATGCATCCGATGCTTTACTCCGCACACCTCGTGGACTACACAGGCTTGATTGGCCTACAAGAGCTGAGTCCGTCTCGCCCGGTATCAGCTCGCTTAGTCACTAATGGCGGTTAAAACACCTATAAAATACGAGTCCATCCGACACTGGCCAGCTAAACGAGCATTTCATACCAGGACCAACGTTGTTATCCGTAGTCTCTGCTGGCTTGCTATTACTTTGCACGTTGCATTGACTCAATTGGCTTCACCTTGCGACTATCAATGCACCGCGATCGGAGAAGCAAAGGCATGCGCTTAACAAATTCCACAGCAGTTATGCTCGCTATTTTCGGAATAATTGTTGCATTGGGTTGGTTCTTTGCCATGGCCTTCATGCAAGGAGGCTCGGAACTAGCCTGGGCTTCACTTCTGAAACTGCTTATGGGGGCTGGGATCGTCGGCGCAATCGCGCTGGTCAAGTTCGTGGGTCCTAAATACCCGGTGATGACGTTTACGATGGTTTTGGGCGCGATCGGAATTGTGGTGCTATGGCAGACAGGTCTATTCCATTCTGGGCCTCAATTCGCATGGGACATGTTTGGGATATTCTTGGGATCAATTTTTGCTTTGGGTCTGGATACATTGTGCCGAATCCACCCTCAATACACATCGCTCACAGACGATCGCTTTCTTGATGGGTCTGTTACTCAGATTGGCATCGGGTTTTCGATACAAACTGTGATGTTCTGGGTGGGCATCTCTGCTGCCGCTGTCCTAAGACCGCCAATCGCTGAACCCAACCCTGATCGCTTTAGTGAATTCCATGCCAGTCTGGCTGTACCTAAAGCGGTGTCAGCTGCGTTAGAAGATCAGCGCATTGGCGTTGCGTTGTCGGGTGGTGGCTACCGTGCAGCCGTCTACCATACGGGTACGCTGCACGCGCTCGAGCAGCTTGGCGTAAAACCTGATGTGCTCAGCACGGTATCGGGCGGCTCGATCATTGGTGCCTACTACGCATTGGGTGGAGATCCGCTCGCTTTCAAGCAAGAAGTGGCGGTAGGTCGGTTTAATTACTACCGTGAGCTATCTTTGTTACACAACGTCGTGGCCCTCATGGGCCCCGTTACAGTGCCCTGGTTGAACGTCGAGTTGCTGCCATTCTGGCAGTTTTCGCGTGGCGATTTGCAAGTCGGCCTGCTTGATCGTCTGGTCTTTACAGGCGCTGAACACGAGTTACCTGCCGGTGGTGCACCTAGGCTCATCATCAATACGGTGGATACAACCTATGGTTTGCTGTTGGGGTTTACTGCGGAGGGCCTTCTGATACAGGCCCCGAATGGCCGAAGTGAATATTATACGGGTGACGCCTATCAACCGGTTCAACGGTTTAATTTGGCCGAGCGCGTTGCAATCTCGGGGGCGTTTCCTCTTGCGTTCCCTTCGGTGGCATTTGATTTGCGCGTGCATCCGCAAGGGGCAACGGGTGATGGCACTCGAAATCTAAAACTCATCGATGGGGGAGTTGCAGACAACACCGGATTGGAAATGTTGGCCGTTGCTCGTAGTTGCGTCGAGCCTCAATCCACAGAGTGCTTTCCGTCGGCGCCGATTGATGCGGCCTATGCGGTGGACCTGATGTTTGTCTCTGATGCCAGCGCAATCTTTGGCATTGAACCTGATCTATCCAGTGTTGCTGGCCTCAGTCGCGCATTTGATATCAGTGGTGCGCGCGCTAAACGATTTGATCCAAGTCTTTCTGGGGCTCACAAATTGGATTACTCGGCGCAAGATCACTATCTAAGCCCGGATCAACTTTTTAGGTTGTACCGGGATGCTCACGGCGAATCCGATGAAGGCCCCAGACAAACGTCTGTTCAAGTGCTGCCGCGTAAACATCAACCGGACTTCATCATTGAAGCTATGGTGGAACTGTTACCGGCCTATCTTCACCCCAACCTCAGATCTAATTTTCATGCCATGGTTGCCAATGCGCCGAAGCCCGCAGATCCTGAGTTCAGGGAATGGTCAAAGCGGACGGGTCGGGCAAGCGAATATGACATTGCGCGATGTGTATCCGGCACGCACCCAGATCCAGACGCAATGGCCTTTTGTGACACGGTTGTGCTGATCTATACGTTAGAAACGGAAATAACGCGGTTGCTTGATGTGTTCAGGAATGTCTCGACCCTTGATGACCAACTGGGCCATCAAACAGTGGAGGACCTGCATCGATTGGGTCAAATGATTGTCTACCTGCAATGGCCTGCATTGGTTCGATCATTGCGAGACAATTGAAATGTTGTCATTCACAGATAGCGTTCACTGTCAGATACTCGGGATCTGCCACTTAAGGGTGAACCGCCACTCTGTACGTCTTGCTATCAGCGCAATGATTGCGCAATACTTCCAACGGAATTTGAGAAGGCTGCAGCGGTTAGATGCCCACTCTATGAAACCAGGCATTGCTGTTTAGTCCATCAATTGGAGGGAGGCGTTGCTCGCAAGGATTGCCATACTCGCACTTTGGTGTGCGCTCGTTGATGCTTGGTTGGCGCGACACTTTTTATCTGGATTTTCATTCGATCAGCTCCTGTTGCTCGCGGGTGTCCCGTTAGGCGGCGTTGTTTTTTCTGGTGCTGTTGACTACTTACTTGAAGATGACGAGGCGAAGGCCACCCAGGCGTTGACCCGCAGTTGGCTACGTCGCCGGCTCACTGGATCGATGCTCATTTTTTTGTATGTCAGCTTTGCGATCGTCGCTAGTTTGTACACTTCTGTCAGCATCCACGTGCCTGAAGGCGAACCCAAAAATAGAACCCTTACGCTCAAGCATACAGCGTCTGCCAACAAGACAATTGAAAGGACGGTGACAAGCGGCGAGCAGGAAACGGTTCGGCTGTTTCTGAACCCGTTCGCAGGGGAATATGAGCTCGAACTGTCTGGTTACTTAGAGCACACACTCACCATCTTGCCGTTTGTTGGTGCCAAGGTATTTCCCGGGGATTTAGAACCTCTACCCACTTTGCTATTTCGCCCATCGTTAAAGCACATTCTTTTCCTCACGGGCGGAGGCAGGACCCATTTCTTTGTGCACGATGACGATGGCGTGTTCCGTCAAATCAGCGCCAAATACGGAAGCCATGCATGGACGGTGGGTGCTCCGCGGTCACAGCCGGATGGTTTAGAGCCTCGGTGGTATCTAGATTTGACTGCACGTGGGTACGATCCAGCAGCCATTGCGACGCAAGTGAGTAAATGGAGTTCGTCGAAACATATAAAATTAAACGTGCAAGAAATTGATAGGCATACCATAGTTTGTGTATTGGTGTCAGATACCGACGGGAAATTTCATGCGGGTGTGGTCCGAACCCTTGGCCAAAGGAAATTTGCCGATCATGCCTTGATGGATATTGCTTCAGTAGGAGACGCAGATGATGACACGTTGGTTGATGGCAATGATGTTTGCCGTTTGTTCCATACCGACATTCGCCGCCCCTGAGCGAACCGTCGCCGTTGTCGTTGAGTACGGTGATTTTTTTGGGTCTATGATTGGCCAATCGAAGGCCAATGAAGCCAAAGCACTGGCGGAAAAAGCACTCGTAGAACAGCTTTCTCAGATGGTCCGTTATTTTAGGTTCGTACCTTCGACACAAGACGCAGAGCTAACACTGCAGTTTAAGATCGACAATTCCCAAGTAGAAAATCAACTTCAGAACGTGACGGATTTTTATGCGTTTTTAACGTTACGCGAGGGCAACCAATCAAGGGGTGAAACGCTAAATAGTCTGTTTCGAGATGCAAGCGATGCGGCGAATGGCGCAGAAACAGCAGCAAGCATTTCGCAAACGCTCGTTAAGGTGGCGCAATCACTCTCGGATAAAATCGTAGAACAGCAGTTTAGTCAGGTGAGCTTTACCAATCGTGCAGCTTTCACTTCGGGTCGACGCCACGGTTGGTTGATTGAACATGCGCGAAATGCGTTGTGTATGCACCCGGACACCAAGCTGATTGTGGAAAGTGAGATACCCGATGAGGGGTTTCAAGAGAATTTTGTTGTCCAAGTAAAAAGACGTTCTACAGAGCGAGATAGCATCAGCATGCTCTCTCATGCTGACCCACAAGACCAGGTCGATGGGCTAACGGATAGTTTGGATGGCGCCAAAGTTGTCGCTGTGAGAGTGAGCCGCTATACGCCGCAATGTGAAGAGATCGTTGAGGTGAGTCCGTCTACGGTTGATTTTGGTACGGAGGGCTAGGCATGAGTACTCTGAAATATTTAGCGGCGGGCTTATCCATCTATTTTTCAGCGTACGCGCTGGGTTACGAGCAACAGCTTTACAAGGCGGTAGACGACCAGAAGTGGCGCAAGGCAGAACGGGTATTGAATCGAGCCGAACGCACCTGCGAACGCGAGGATAAAGATCAAAACTGTACGCTTAAGGTCACGTTCTCGCGAGGCTGGACGGCGTCACAGCGCAGTCTTAGTGCGGGTGAAGATCGCCAGAGGCGTCATTTGATGCAGGCCAAAGCACACTATCAAACTGTATTAGCAGTTCGACCAGATCACCAAGCCACGGTGAAGAACTTAGCATCGGTACTAGCGAGGCTAGGCGAAGTAGATGCGTTGGCGATGCTCGCCGATAAGGCAGATGCAGGGCAGCGCGCTGAATTGTTCATATTGGCGGGTGATACCGCGTTTGAATACGAAGACTGGCCATCTGGCTTTGATCTATTCAGGCAGAGTTTTGAGACCAACCCCAGTAAAGCCGCAACGCGGGGCCTGGTTACTGGATTTTTAGCGGGTCCAAATGAAACCAAGGCGAAAGTTTTGGCAGAATTCAGCCAAAATCCAACCCTTCCCGTGCACATCAAGCGGTCAATGCAAGAGGCAGTCATTCGCGTTCCGAAAGCCGTCGATGCGGCACTCTGGGAGTACATGTTGCTCCACTGGGTGAACGAACGTGCACTGGAAAGAGCACTCACGGCTTCTGTGATCAAACAAACGTTCGATATTGAGGGTATTCCTGTTCTGCAGGAACTGGTGGATCGGCTCAGTAGTCCTACTTTGGGTCATTCACGTTCGCTTGAGCTACGCAATTACCTGATGCATGCATCCCCAGGCGATCCCTGGTGGGCCGACTCGCTGCGTCGTCGTCAGGCGTTGGCCTTGGCAGGATGGAGTACGGGTCATCAGAACTTGCTCTCAGGCGATCCCTCATTCTCTAATGACATTTGGATCGCAGCGCTGTTTTATGCACCCGGACCTGACGACTATCACGGCAGTTTTGTAGAGGAGCGTGCGGTCTACCTTGATATCTTGGCCGATCTGGCTCGGCTTTATCGGCAATACGAAACAACGCTAGACCCAAATCGAAGGAACTTCAGCCAAGTTGAGAGGCTGCTATTTGAATCGAAATCGGGCGCATATGGTGTTGATGATCTTGTCTCGATTCATCGCCATCACACCATTCTAGGTAAGCTCTATGCTGATTTGGGGATTTTCGATAGAGGTACCCGAGGCGCTCGTTTCCAGTTGTCTCGTGCAATTGAAACGGGTGCATGGTTAGCTGAACAAAGAGGTGATTCAGATCCACAACCCGTCTTGCATCAACTTTTAGGAGACGGATACAACTGTGTCTATTCGAACAGGCAGAGTTGCCGTAAACAGGCCAGCGAGGCTGCGGAAGCTTACACCAAGGCAGCTGAGGCGTTTTTGAAGTTAGATGATTTACAGGGTGCTAATAATGCCATGACTAAGGTCAGGGGGATCGATGTTGCCCTCCCACCCAATGCGGCTGAATTAGAGAATCAGATTAAACTTGAGAGAAACATATCATTGCCGTTGGATGGCGGTTGAGCGCAGGGGTTTGGATAGAATCGCCGTATGTCGAGTTAGCGTTGTTCAACGCCTGCCGTCTTCAAGCGTTTTAAGATCGTCATCATAATACCGAGTTGATCCGCGCTGTTGCTGCTTGGCCTGCCAGCAACGGCGCGCATCAGCCAGGGTGAGCCCTGGATTCGGTGCAAAAAATTCTCGCGCCGAGTTAGAAGGTTCAGTTATTCGCCTATTTTGGGCAAATTACGGACGAGTTCCTGCTTTGTGAGTGAGACCCGCGCAAAAAGGTGTGGGTGATACAACTCAGGAGCGCGTCGCAATGTACAAATTCGTTCAATTTCTTCTTATTCTCTCAGCCGTTACTGGCTGCGCCAGTGCGCCACGGGTGCCCATGCAGGATATTTCTTATCCTCCGTTGAATACTCCAAGCACGGCTTATCTTGGGGACCGGCTCCTGATGCAGGGGAGTGGGGTCAATGCAGATATGATCAGGGTGAATTCCCTGCGCGGGAAATTCGTCAGTATTCACGATCAAACCTTCTGCCAGCGGGTGTCTGGGTCCAATGAATATGTCAGTTTTAACATCAATGCCGTGATGTTTTTCAACTTCATCGGTGGATATCGGGGTGCGACTAACAGGGTGAAACTAAAGCGAGGTGAACTTTGCATCAGCGACATGTGGTCGGGGTGTTTTTCGCCGAGCGAAGCAGATTTTCAATATGTGCCAAGTGGCATCTGCTCGCACCCAAAAGCGCTGCAACAGATCATCGAGTACAACGGCCGATCGGGAGATACACTGAACTTCACCTATCGTGAAGTGTATGGCGAACGTGTCTCAGCACCGCTGACACAGAACTTCACAATGGACCTCACGGCCGGTAACGTGATCAATTACAAAGGCGCTCGTTTGAGAATAGACCAGGCCAGCAACCAGGAGATCTCGTATTCCATCATTCGCAACTTCACGACGGACTGATGGGTCGTGCGATGTTTGAACATCCGTTAATTGGTGCCTGAAGCCTTACCTCACGGTTTGAGCCTATCGCCTCAGTTTTTCGAACATCGCGTCGGCCGCCTCGCGATAAGCCTCGGCGACGCTGGCATTGTTTTGCAGCGTTGCCAACTGCGCTTTTATCCGCAACGCCTCGGCTATTTCGATATTCGCGGGCCCCAGTTGTTTTCGTGCCAGGGTTTCTAAAGTGGTTGCGGCGGTGGTCGCGCCTTCGATGTTCCGTTCGGCAAGCGCGACGCGAGCCGTCGAGCGCTGTAGTCGAACCTGTACGATGTGATGCTCCAGATATGGCGCGGCGGCCAGCGTCTGCATTTGTGCGAGATGGACTTTAGCTGTCGGCACGTCCCTCAGGACTAGGTAGGTATCCGCAAGCACTTCGTGCAGCCGAAAGTGCGATGAATCGGTTTTTCGGTGCACGATTTTTTTCAGCGCGTTGGTCGCTTTGTCGCGCGCAGCCGGGGCATTTCCGGTATCTAACAGCAGTTGGGCTTGCAATGCCGCCAGTTCGACAACATCTCTGTCTCGCGGTACTTTTGTTTTATCCAGCGTCTGGGCGGCGTGTGTCAGGCTCACAGCGGCGGCGTCTGTGTCGCCAAGCATCAGTTCTGTGTCGGCGAGCTGCATGTGTGCAACTGCCAGATACAGGTAGCCTTCACCGAATGCCTCTCCCAGGATGTTGGCAGCGCGTCGATTTAGGGTTTCGGCGCGCCGCAGATTGCCTACTTCAAGCTCCAGCACGGCAAGGTCCATCATGTCACGAGCCACGTTTGCATGGTCTGGCCCGAAAACCCGCTCGGAGACGCCAAGCGCAAGCTCGTAGTGGGTTCTTGCCGCGGGGTAATCACCACGCGCGTTGCGCAAGAGTGTGGCCAGAAAATTGTGCCCGGCGGCTATGTTCGGGTGGTCTGGTTCCAGGTGTGCCTGCCAAAGTGCCAGTGCTTCCTTCTCAATGGTCAGCGCTTTTTCGTATTCCCCCATTTCCCAAAAAAGTATGGCGCTGTTGTGCATATTTGCCGCAAGCCGAAGGTCGTCAGGTGCATATAATCTGCGCTCAATCGCCTGAGCCTCGTCCATGAGCTTAACCGCATCGTCAATCTGGCCGAGTTGTCCCTTGGTATTGGCGAGATTGCCAGCCGCTTCGATCAGACCTGGGCTTTCGGTAGGACCCAACGAACGATATATCTCAAGAGCCGCGCTCAGGTTCAAATCAGCGTTCCGGTAATCCCCCTGTTCGAAAAGCAGCCAACCTTGTTGGTTCAGCGTTTCAGCCAGTTCTCCTTCAGATAGACCAAGCTCGCGCTGCAAGGCTAGGGCCTCCTGGAAGAGCGAGGCTGCCAGATCGTAGTTGCCGATACTCTGGTGCGCCATGCCTAGCGCCGTTAACAACCGTGCCTTAACGCGCGGCTGACCTTGTAGGTCCTCGCGCACGCGCTGGGAGCCTAATGCAAAAAGGTCATTGATAGTGCTGTCAGGACCAATTGTCACACCGGGTTCCACAAGCCCCGGATCCGCTGCTCTGAACAGGCCAACTAAATAGTCGAGCGATTGCTCGGCCGTTCGTTTCTCCACCGCCAGAAGGCGCGCCTGGTTGGTGATGTAGACGGTGAATCCTGCCAGTAGCAGGGCGGTCACCACACCAAAGGATACCGCCAGGCGATGACGTTGTATGAATCGATGCAATCGGTAGGTCCAAACCGGCTCTCGGCCCGAGATGGGCAGATGATTTAAATAGGCGCGCAGATCATCAGCAAGCGCCCGCACGGAGGGATAGCGATGTTCGGGGGCTTTCTGCAACGCGCACATGACAATGCTGTCGAGGTCTCCCACAAGTGCGCGACGCCACAGTGCAACCTGGGTGGCGTCGCCAGTCGTCCCCTCGTTGACTGACGTTGCAGACCGGCTTGGTGGGGGTGGTGGTGTCTCGCAAATCGTCTTCTCGATCTCGCTTGGGCGCAGTCCGGTGAGGTCATAGGGTAGATTGCCACTTAAAAGTCGGTAGAGTAGAAGACCTAGACCATACACATCTGTTGCGGTTGTGACGGGTTGACCAAGCACCTGTTCAGGACTGGCATACTCCGGTGTCATTGCGCGCCGATCCACGCGAGTCTGCGCACTTTCAATACCCATGGCCGGGTCCAGCGGTTTTGCGATACCGAAGTCCAACAGCTTCGGCTCACCAGCGGCCGTGACGAGGATGTTGGAGGGTTTGATGTCCCGGTGCACCACCAGGTTGCGGTGCGCAAGTTCCACCGCGTTGCACACCTTCAGAAACAGGTGAATGCGCGCATCCAGACCCAACTCGGCGTCTTCACAATGCACGTCGATCGGTGAGCCATCGATGTACTCCATAACAAGATAAGGTATACCTTGGCCGGTACTGCCGCCGTCGTGTAACACGGCGATGTTGGGGTGTTTGAGATTGGCAAGGATCTGGCGTTCGGTGCGAAATCGAAGCTGTGCTTCTTCTCCGAATACGCCCGCGCTCAATATTTTGACGGCCACGGTCTGCTCATAAGCGGCATCGTTTCTTCGGGCGAGATAGACACTGCCCATGCCGCCGGAGGCGATGTGCTCTTCGAGCACATACGGACCAATGGATTGACCAACCCAAGGATTGCTCAGGCGTTCGACCGCCGCCGCCACCGGTGCCACCAGTGGCCCATCGTCGCGTTTGTCTTCAGACAACATGCCTGCAAGGTGTGCCGCAAGCTCAGGATCGTCCTCTTGCAAACGGGCGAGATAGGCGGCCTGTTCTTCGTCAGACAGATCAGCCGACTCCGAAAATGCCGCCTCCAATGACTGCCAGTTGATGTTGCTCATAGGTCTCCGGTGCTTTCGTTTCCCAACATAGCAGGAAATGTGGCCGAAGTTGCCCAGATTCGGGATCAGAAAAAGTAGTCAGGTACCTTAGTAAAGAGAAAGTGTATTTATGCAAAGCTGCTTTCGGGCTGTGCATTGCACAGCCCTTCGCATGTTGTGTTCAGCTTGAGCGCCAGTTGCACGCTGAAGTAGGTGGTGAGCAGTGCGCTGCAGTACGCGCACCCAAAGAGCGCGCCTGTTATGCCGACTGCGAATGCCAGATATTTGAAGGCTGATTTGATCATTTTTTCATTCCTTTTAAGCCCGGTATGATCATGGGCACTTGTTGTTGATAGTCCCTGTAGTCGGGGTGCGCGTTTTTTAGATCACGTTCTTCTAAATGCATGCCGATAAACACATACGCAGTGGTCAAACCGGCGAATACCAGGTGGGTGATGGTCATATCTGGGGTCAGCCAAAGCACCATCAGCCAGCCGAAGTACAGCGGATGCCGGATAATGCGGTACATCCAGGGCATAACAAATTTCAGTTCGCTATACGCTTGGCCACGAAATTCCAGCCACACCTGACGCAAGCCAAACAAATCGAAGTGGTTGATCAGGAAGGTGGAATACAAAACAACCAACCATCCCAGGCCAAACCCCGCATAGAGGGCCGTGCGGCCAACTGTGCTTTCAACGTGCCATATCTCACCACCCAGCGGCTCCCACCAAGCGAATACCGCAGCCAGGGCGATGCTGGACATCAGCACATAGGTGCTGCGTTCGGCGGCCTGGGGTATGTAGCGAGTTAGCCAGCGTTTAAAGAATGGGCGCGCCATCACGCTGTGTTGAAGTGCGAACAGGGCAAGTAGTGCCGAGTTGATCCCTAGGGCTGCCGGCCATGCCATGTTCGCGGGGCCGTCTATAGCGGTCGGCGTGCCTAGTTTGCCGATGAATCCCACCGCGTAAAGGAAGCACGCGAAAAACACCAGGTAACTGAAAATACCGTAGGCCAAAATGCTGGCCTTGGCGAAGGCTGTCTGATGTGGTGCACCGTCCTTTGTGAGAGCACTCATTGTTTAATCTCCTTTTTAGTGAAGTGGTTTCGAGGACGCTCAAGATACGGTCCGGGCGTTAGGCCAAGCGAAGATTCAGCGTGAAAAAAGCGTAAATTCCGGCTCTAATATCGCAATGACCACGGAAATTTCGATTCTTGGCGATTTTCAGCTCACGGTAGATGGCGTTGCCGTGGCTGTATCCGCGCAAAAAACCAAGGCGCTGCTGGCTTGGTTTGCTTGTCATAGTGATCAGGCGCAATCGCGTGATCGCTTAGCGGGTTTGCTTTGGGCAGACCGCTCTACCGCCAATGCCAAGGCCAGCTTGCGTCAGTCTTTGGCGAGCTTGCGCAAAATCCTGCCCGAGGGTGGTTTGGTGAGTGAAGGCGAGTATCTCAGTCTTGATCGAGATCTTGTGTCCTGCGATGTCGATGGCTTTCGCCAATGGCGCAACGCCGTTGAGCTGCCAACGCTCAAGCAAGCGCTCTCCCTGTATCGAGGGGATCTGCTGGATGGGTTCAATGCCCGCTCGGCAGCCTTTGAGGAGTGGTTGCTTTTAGAGCGCGAAACGTTTCGTCGTGATGCGCTGGCTGGGTTCGCGAGACTCGTTGAATCCCAACGCGAGTCCCACGACTTGAGCGCGGCCATCGAGACCGCAGGGCGGTTATTAGTTCTAGATCCTCTGCAGGAAGAAGTGCACAGAGCTCTGATTCAAATGTACGCTGAACAGGGACAGCTGGGCTCTGTACAGCGGCAGTTTAAGTTGTGTCGGGATGTGTTACACAAAGAGCTTGGCGTTCCGCCGTCGCCCGAAACTCTGGCCTTGGTGCGCACGCTAAGTGCAACCTCAGGCGTCGCGGTTGCCCAGCCTCATCAAAATCGAGACGGTGGGTCCGCCCCGCCAGCCAGTGATCGCCGCGCAGTTCTGCCCAACATCGCCGTTTTGCCCTTTCGAACCCTGTCCTCGGTCAATGATCACGAGTATCTCGCAGACGGAATGACAGAAGAGCTGATCAATCTGTTGGCAAATAGCGCCAACTGGCGAGTGACAGCCCGCAACGTCAGTTTTCAGTATCGCGATCAGCTGGCCGATGTGCGTAAAGTTGGTGCCGAGCTGAGTGTGGGCTACGTGGTTGAAGGCAGCATCCGTTCTATGGGCAGTCGCGTGCGCATCAGTTGTGCTTTGATTAGCACAGCGGATGGCACACAGTTTTGGTCTGAACGCTACGATCGCCCCTTGGATGAGTTGTTTGATGTGCAGGACGAGGTAGTGCATGCGATTTTTCTAACCCTGAAGAATCGGCTTGGCTTTGCTGAGCGTGAACGGGTGCGACGCACCCCACAAACAAATCTAGATGCTTGGGGTTTACTCATGAAAGCCATGCAGGTTCGCGTGGTCGACCCAAAGAGTCATACTTACCAACTCGACCTGGTCCGCGAAGCGCTGCGCATTGAGCCCACCTATCCAAGGGCGCAGGCGTATTTGGCCTCGTTGCTGTTCACGGCGGTAGGTCGAGGTACCAGCCCCAATCCCGCGGTTGATGCGGCGGAGGCGCGACATCATATGGAAGACGCCTTAGCCGCCGGTTCGGCTGATGTTGTGGTATTGAAAATGTGTGCCGGTGGTCTGGCGGCGGTTGGGGAATCGAAACATGCCTTGTCTCTGGCAGAACGTGCATTTCAAATGTTGGGCGCGCCGGATGCCTTGTGGGTGGCGGTGTTGATGTGGAACGGTCGATTGGAAGAGGCCCAGCATTACTGTGAAGCTATCCTAGATTCGGTTCCGCCAGGGCTCACACTGCCACCGGGTGAGCTTCGTCCTCAAGCTTTGTTGGGCAATATTCTGATGCTGAACGGCCACCTTGATGAGGCGATGGCGTTAACTCTGCAAGATCAAAGAGAGAACCCAGGCAATTTCTTTTCGCATGTGAATGTGGCCAACCTCTACGGCTTGCTCGGTCAGCATGAGGAGGCGAAGACGGCTTGGCTGTTGGCAAAGTCCATTGTGCCGAGTTTGTCTGTGGCCTTGTTTTCGAAGGGCTATAGTCGTGTTTTTGCCGACAAATCTCTGGGCGAGAGGTTCAGCAGTGGCTTGATCGCCGCCGGCCTAGATCAGGTGGGCTGAGTGGCCGCCACTGATATTCCCAACCCGTAGAAGCGAGTATAAAAAGAACCCTCGCCTTGGTTGCCAAAATCATCGGGTTTTCTTCACCACCCCGCGCAATGCTTGAATAACCTCCTGAACTTCCGCAGGCCTTCTCTTCTTCTTGATGCCCTTCAGACTCCTGATGGCCTGTTTCACCAAACCTCGATGCGTGCGCTTGATCCACTTCGCCTGGTCGATGTAGGGCGTCAGCCTTTGAGCCATCTTCACAAAGCGCTGTGCGCGTCTGGTATGGCGGTTCTTATTGGGCAGTGCGTCCAGTTGTGCAGCGATCGCTTGAAGCGCCGCCGCGATATCGCTGTCGATTGCCAGTGCGATGATTTGTTCAGTCGTGCCCCCATCGCTGTCGACAATCTGTACGTTGATCGAATAGTCACCAGCCGAATTGTAGGTATGCTGGAACTGGGTTTGGGTTTCCGGGGTTAAGGAACGGTATTCATCCGAATTGGTGCCGTCTCCCCAATCGATGGTGATTCGGTGGGTGTCTTCCACGCCGACGTCGCTGTAGTTGATCACGGCGGTGATGACCTCATCAGGTTGTGCCTGGTCGGTGAAGGGTTGTTCGCCCTGGGTCAGTTCAATGCCACCAATCACCGGTGCCACGTTACGTACGCGTATGCCAATGCGTTGGCTATAGCTGAAGGCGGTGCCATCGTAGATCCGGATGCTGTTGTTGTACTCTCGGATGTCACTGATGCCGTTGCCGCCGTTACGCCAGCTTATGGGTACTTGTACCGAGCGTTGGCCCAGCGGAATCGATTCTCTAATATCCTGGTTTACCAGCACCTCGTGATTGTCTTGGCCTTGGTCGCTGAAGGTGACTGTCAGCATGGTGGTGCTGCCTTCGTCTACCGGATTGTCACTCCAGGACATGGACTCAACCCTAGGTTGCAGGTTGTCTACCCGTACGAATGCTGTGGCTTGGCCTTCCACGCCTAAAGGGTCGGTAAAGTCGATACTCACGCGGCTTAAGTCGTTGGCACCGCTGCCAAATATACAGTCGAAAGTGACCTCATTACCCGTGCGCTGAAAGGTGCCCGGGGACAGGTTGCCGAAGCGTCCGCAGTTGGGGTTTGTGACGGTTATGCCCTGTGGGTTATTGCCAAATATGCGAAAGGTGTAGGTGACAGGGGATGCAGATTCCTCCACATGCAAGGACCCGGTTAAGCGCGTCTCGACGGGTTCGTTGATGACAAATTTACCTTCCAACAAAAGATCGTTGTAGTTCAACCAGACGTTTTGTCCGTTGGTGGCGTCTTGTAGCAGCCGGTTGTAATAGTGGTTGATGGGTGTGGCGAACTTGGCGCGGGGTCCAAACTCCGTTTGGCAGGTGCTCCATCCGGCGGAGAACGGCCCAGAAGCCTGCGTAACAAAGAGGTCGAAGTCCACTTGGCAGGCAAACGGTAGGATACCGGTATCGTGCGCCCGCGAGCGCCAGCGTCCGGTGTTGCCTATCATCATCACTGCATCGCCTTTATCGCCGTAGTCGCCCTCTTCCCAGGACCATACCGCAGCACCTATACGATTGCCGCCAGTGACAATGGCATTATCAAAGTTGATGATATTCACCCCACACTCTGAC
The DNA here is from genome assembly GCA_039028095.1 of Pseudomonadota bacterium. Taxonomy (GTDB): domain Bacteria; phylum Pseudomonadota; class Gammaproteobacteria; order Pseudomonadales; family Azotimanducaceae; genus UBA4421. The sequence goes on along the minus strand of JBCCIU010000005.1, from coordinate 166,880 downwards.
AGATTGAAGATATCGGTGGGGGTCAAGTCGCGTTCCGCACCATCAGGCAACGCATCGCCCAGAACCTCGTGCATTTTCCGCGAATGTGCGCGCAGATGGGCGGGCAGGGAAGTGGCGGTACCCTCCTGGCATCGGGGCCAGGTATTGAACGCTTGAACTTCCAATCCACCCAGTCGGTGCGTGAAGCGAGAAAACTTTTTGTGGATGATATCGCTGAACTGGGTGCGCTGGGCTAACACAATGACACGGGTGCGGGCTTTTAACATCTCGCTGCGTGTCGGCAGGCCGTTAATGTAGTCGGTGCCGCCAGGCGAAATCTGGGTATTGGCGATTTGGGGTGTTTTCACCACGCCGATATCCGACGTATCCAGGTGGTAGCGGATAAGGTATTCCATCTCACGCTTTTTGCGCTGGGTATCACCGATGTAATCTTCAATTAGGATGATGATGGTTTGTGTAGGGTTTGCGCGCATCCATGTGGCGATTTCTTTCAGCGCGCCTTCTAACAAACGATCGTACGGAGAACAGATTACGTGACACAGTCTGGGTAGCTGGGGGAAGGTGTTGGAGGGGTCGCTACCGCTGTAAACGTCCAGGTCTACAACGCGCATACCGGCATTGAGTTGCTGGGTGATGGAATACAGCTGGTTGGGAAATGCAAAACCGTCGTTTCTATTATTATAAGCGTTATGTCCGCCCAGATAGGTCAGTGCCTGGTGTGGTGAATACTGACCCAAATCATTGATCTGGTGCAGCAAGGCCCAATGTGCCCAAGAGCCGTTGATGTCGTTCGCGGCACCATCGTGTCGGGTGTGGTTAACGCACATACCCTGGTCATTTTCCTTCAAACCGTTATCACAGGTTGAGCCATTCAGGGCGAAGAACATGGTAGTCACTTCACAGGCTTTTTCTCCTTCCCCGCCACAACGATGTAGCCAGCCCCGAGTGAATGGGTTCTTTATACACAGAGCTTGATCCAAGGGTTCTGAGGGGAAGCCTCGGCCTGCGTTCAGGTTGCCGCTGATTTTGCGAAAATTCGCTTCGCATGCGCTGAAAGAGACAATGTCCAGATCGAAGATATCAGTCGGCGCACCTTGGGTGGTGTAGCAGAGGTAGACGTATTTACCACCACCACCTTGGTTCAGGTCGGCGATGTCGATGCCCACGCTACCCCCTGGATATCTGTAGCCTGCCGCAACAAAACCTGCCGGGCAGGCGTTTGCTGGTCTTGCGTCATAAGACACGATCTGCACGGCTTTAACGGCGGGCGCGGAATACACCGGTTGGAAGCGCTTGCACAGATAGACATGGGTTGAGCTGAAGGGGTTGGTGCTGTTTAGATCCCACTCCCATTCAGATCCGTAGGTGCGCGGGCAGGGGTCGCTGGATTGCTCATCGCCAATCACAAAAGCAATGCCGGTGACATATTCGTCATACCCCGCAAAGGCTGAATTAGTGCCCAGAAGCCAAACCAAAGCTACCCCGCAGAGTTTGAAAAAATAGATAAATGGCGCGGAAAAACGGAAATGAGACGGAAGTCGGTTCATGGGTACTGCTCTAACACTTCGAACCGCACATTTTTCAACGAAGGGGGTTCGGTGGACTAGATGCTGATCAGCATGTACCTAATAAAAGCCAATGAAATCAACGTGCTACAGATTGCTTAGCCACAGCTGAACGAATTCGTGTCGCGAATTCACGCTCATCGTGCGGTAGATGTCGGTCACATAGTTGTGCAGCACACCCGGGGACAATTCCAAGCGATCGGCAATTTCAGACTCATTGTTTGGGGTGAGCAGTTGTTGCACCACCAGTCGTTCCTTGGGCGAGAAGGGTCGGGTTGCGCCACTGGTTAAACCTCGTTCCAGCATCAACCAATAGTGCAGACGGTGACAGTCGGTCAGGGCTTGCATCAACTTCTCCGCGTCGGTGTCATCAAACCTGGGACTATCTACAGGTCGATCCACAATAAACACGCTCTCAGTGATTGGGCCAAGGTTCAGTACCCCCACAATCCGTTCACCCGCACCTTGGCTGGTAAGGCGCTCGCGCATCCAGTGGGTTTCCCAATCCACATCGCCAATGACCTGATTCGTGGTATGTACCCGGGTGGAGCCAGCATGAGCAATGGTGAACTTTGCGTGGGGGTCCAGTCCTGTTTGTTTCGCCGCCTCAAAATAAAGGGCTTTTTCCGTTTCGTAATCCAGATGCCCGCGTAGTGGGGTGGAGATGTCGATCACTTTCCAGCCATCCATCAGCTCGGTCTGCCAGAAATCGCGGCCGTATTTACCGCGGTATGCGGCCATCCACATTGACTGATGGCCGCCTAGCTGTTGTTCCAGATATTCCTGGTAAAGGGACAAGGCCGTGAGGGTGTCGTTGGCGCCAATACTCAATACATCGCTGGGGGTAATCTGCCGGTCGACGGTTTTTTGTTCTGTTAGGTCGTTGATGAACGTTGGATTGATAGGCATGTGGGCACGGTTACGGAATAATCAAGCAGGCTTGTTTTTACACGCTAGAGGTGGAGGTTGGCAAGTCTGCAGAATGCGCGGAACGAATTGGATCTAAGCGGGATTGGGCGGATTGAGCGCTATCTTTCCTGCTCTGGATTCAGGCTCGCCGTCATAAGAAGCCACCACCGAAGCTAACGCTTTTGTGAAGTGATGCAATGCTCGCTACTGGGCATCTATAAACTCCCTTGCCGTTATGCTGGCAGGGTGGTCTTCGCCCAGATACTGGGTCAAGGTTGCCAGTGCCGACTGGGCTTGCTCGATGGCCGATTCATCACGACCCGTTGCACGCAAACTTTTTGCCATACCCATTTTTTGCACGGCGACAACCGGATGGTCATCACCCACCGCCGCGCCAAGTTGCGCTATGGCTAATTCTCTTGTTTCGATGGAGTTATTGTGATCGCCAATGCCAGCCTCAGCATCTGCCAGGTTGGATAAGAATACGCCGTATTCGGGGCTGGGGTTGCCGAAGAATTTTTCGGCTGAAGCGCGTGATGCCCTTGTGCTCTGCAAGACGTCTTCAAATTTCTCGGCTTTCAAAAAGACTTTGTTGGTGACGACCATGGTCTCGAAAATTGCGCGCTCGTTGCCCAGTTTGTTGGCTTGATCAATGGCGTCCCATGCCATCTGGGTGGCTTTTTCGGTATCTCCGGACTGCAGCAATATGGAAAGCGTACCCAGGACACTATAGATAACCTCTATATGGTTGGTACCGTAGGCTTTTTCAAACTCTAATTTGCTTAGGCGGTACCATTCCAGTGCCTCGTCGTAGCGCTGTGTGATACCCAATACTTTGCCTAAGCCTGCATAGGTCTTAGCCAACCACAGGTTAGCGCCATCGCTATGCTGAGTGATCGAGTCGATGACCGTCTTATATCGAGCCTCGGCCGCGTCATATTTACTGTTCACCTCATCTAATCGTGCGGCCAAAATCTCCAACCAGATATGCAGGTCGCCGGAATTAGGCGGGTAGGTGCCAACAATTTGTAGTGCTTCATCGACATCAGATTGGGCTTCGGTAAATAGACTGTTATTGAGATAGATGTTGGCTCTGTTGTGCAGGGCTTCCACCAGTTGAGGATGCTTGGGGTCTAGTACGCGTCTTCGTGTTTCAATGACCTGGGTCAGCAGAGCGATGGAATTCGCTAGACCTTCAGTAGTCTTCGGTTGGGCCAAGGCTAGATTGTTTAGCGTCAGCAAATAGGTCAGGTCTTCCTCACCCCAGGCTGCCTTTTGCAGAGCGGCGACTTCTTCATAGATCTCGAGTGAACGTTCATCCTGATTCAGCAGGTCGAGCGCTGTGGCGACACAGACTAAAAGCCAGGTTTTTTCAGCCACTTGGGTGAGAGCTCTTGCGTCCTCTAAATAAGGTTCACAGAACGCCAGTTGTCGTGCCGGATCACCGGTTCGACCGTAGACATCACCTAATGATGCGACAGCATTGATGGTTTTGTTGTGTTGGGGGCCGAGCAAATCGCTGCGTTGGGCGACCAACGTGGTGAGTAATTCGATGGCCTCGTCGTATTCACTCAAGTAAACCGTTGCATCCGCCAGTAGTTCTTTTGTCTCTAGTTGTTTCGGTGTCATGGTGTCGCCTTCTTGCAGGGCGAGGCTCTGTCGGGTCAGAGATTGGGTTTGTTCGTAGAAGCCCAGGCCGTAATACACGCTGCCCAATACGTGCAGAATACGCGCCTTTAAGGCGGGTGATTCGTTCAATTGTTCATCAAGTGTGGATGTCGCCTGGTCCAGGGCCTGGCGTACCGTGAGGTCGTCGCCCTGGTTTTCGTATGGATCAGCGGTGCGGAATACGTCGGTCACAAACTCTGTCACTTGTTCTGCCACTTTGCGTTCGGTTTGCGCGATGTCGCGTTCTTGAGCCAACTGATAGGTAAAGGCGGCAGTGATACCTATGATGGCCAAGACGCTTGCGGCGGCAAGGCTTGCGGCTGTGGCATTGCGGCGCAAAAATTTGGCTGCGCGGTAAACGATGCTTGCGCGATGGGCGTTGACTGGGCGATTGCCAAGATAGTTTTCGATGTCTTGTTTAAACGCTTCCACTGAGGCGTAGCGCTGATCCACCTCTTTTCGAATAGCCATCAGCACGATGTTGTCCAGGTCGCCACTGAGCTGGCGGCTGACCCGTGCGGGATCCAGACTGAACGGGTTACTGTTGGCACTATCCATATCTAATTTTGAAGTGGACCCGCTTGTTAAAACGACACTTGGTTTGCGCGGCTCTTCCTGCAAGATAGAGGATTCCAGGTTTCTTATATTTGCATTGGTTGTTTTGTAGGGTGAGTGCCCGGTCAATAGGTGATATAGCAGTACACCCAGGGCGTACACGTCTGATCCAACAGAAATCGTATCGCCGCGCACCTGTTCGGGGCTTGCGAAATCCAGGGTCATCGCTCGTGTACCAACTTGGGTCAGGTCTGCGCTTGCATCGACATCAATGAGTTTTGCGATGCCGAAGTCCAATAGTTTTACCTCACCAGCATCGGTCACCAGAATATTGCTGGGTTTGATATCTCGATGAACCACTAAGTTACGGTGGGCGTAGTCCACGGCGTCACATACCTGAGTAAACAGTGCGAGCCGCTCACTCACGCTTAGCCGTTGGCGCTCGCAATAAATGTTGATGGGTTCACCCTGGATGTATTCCATCACCAGGTAAGGCAATCCCTCGTCGGTGGTCCCGCCGTCCAACAATTGCGCCACATTGGGGTGGGCGAGATTGGCCAGTATTTGCCGCTCGGCCCTGAAGCGGGAGATGGCGTCGGATTGTAGCAAGTGGGCGCTCATGATTTTCAGCGCCACCTGTTGTTGGTAGGTTTCATCAATGCGATCGGCCAAAAAGACGGCGCCCATGCCGCCGCTGGCAATGCGTCCGGTAATACGATAGACCCCTACCTGCCTGCCCTGCCAACGGTCATCGTCCAGATCGGCTAAATCTTGTGCGGAATTTCGGATGGGTTGGTGTAGTACTTCGTCATCACGGGCATCTGCGAGCAGTAACGCGTCCACCCGTGCGTAAAGGGCCGGCTGGTCTTGCCGAAGTCGCGAAAGGTAGGCGTTTCTATCCTCGCCCGCCAGGTCTGTGGCCCGGGTGAAGGCCTGTTCGATCTCTTGCCATGTGGGTTCCACAACGATGTCCTTATGCTTGTTTGCTCACGGTCGATGCTTGTTTGCACTCAGATAGATTTGTCTGTTGTTCCAGCGCCAGACTGGAACTATTTTGCCCAACTCCTTTAGATCTAAAAGCGCTAAAAAGCAGAATTTTTATTCGCATCAAGTCTTAAAAAGTGGCCTATCTCCTGGGCATAGATTACCCCAATCGGCGCTTTACCAATGACGGTCAATGTTTAGGACCGAAATACTCAATCTGGAGGAGATATGAAAAATTGGTTCACACAGTCTATCTGGCTTGGCGCTGCGGCACTGGTGTCGACCATGCTTTTGCCAGCCCAGGCAAATGCGTTTGATTGCGATACAACCCTACAAGATCTGTGCACCCTGCCGATTGCCCCGGAAGGCGGTGCTGCGTTGGCCCTGCGCGCTCCGGGCAAGCAGTTTACCTTTGCCGCAGACGGCACGGGCTTTGAAATTAGCGGCACGGTAGAGCTTTTATCCAGCTCTGGTGCTACCAACGGATATACGGTGTACGAAGCAGCTTTGGTGGCACAATACACCGACCCCTCCAACCCCGATTCGGGTTTTCGGCGTCTTCATGGTAGCGCTATGATCGAGGCAGGCAGAGAAGCATCCACTTCGCCAGGTTTGGGTATGCTCACTGCAGAAGCGGGTTATTCGCGTCGAGTGAATTTAGGTCTGGAGTTGGGCTCGCTGCTACAGCAGAACTTACAAATCGCCTATCTAAACCCGAATCGCCCTTGTCAGGGGCTGCAGGTCGACGATCCTGGCTTCAAAGAATGCCCCTATTGGTTTTTTCAGTATGTGGAAGAAATCGGCGCAGCCCTGGGATTTGGGGGCACTGATATAGGGCTGAACATTACGGCGGATACTTCGGCTGAAAACAAAGTGTTGTACGTGATGGACCCGGATGATTTCTTTGTTTATGCCGGCGTCACCTTCGGGTTGCTAGACTCCGTTCAGTTTAATATTGAATCTACCGCCGCAGAGCCAGAGCCCGAGCTTGAATCCAGTGTGGATTACGGCCTTGGCTTTTCTCAGCAGGGTTACATTCCTTTTCAAGTACTGACCACCTATGGCATTGAAGACTACGTCGATACGCTGAACGCGAATTTTGAAGGTCACATGGTACTGAACTGGGTGGACTTGCCTGTTTTTGCTCTGGTTTCGTTGGATGGTGACATGGTGATGCGGTTTCCCACAGACAGCACCACGGGCGAGCACGACACCAGTACCTATCAAGCAGCGGCTAACGGTATCTTTAACGTAGGCTTATCAACCTTTGGCGGCGGGCTTGGGATCTCCACTCAATTAAGTAATGCCTCTGCTGGACTGCGCATCAATTCGGACGAACAATCGATATATATGAGCGGTGAGGTCGGCAAAACGTTTCCCTGGAAGCCCGAGGCGTTTCCGGTTGAGATGGATGCTGCCAGCGTCATCCGCGGTGTTGTTGTTTTGGCCAACACGCAAGATCCCGCGAGTGGCGAGATGGTGATTGCCGAATCCGAGTCCTTCGCCCAATTGGATGGGCAATTCCTTATCGATGCCAGTTTCAACGGTCAGAACGGCGCGTTGGGCGGTGAGTTATATGCAGAGGGTTTTACCCGCCTGGATGCCAAGCAGGGCTATGAGTTTTTCGGCGCGATGGGTGCTGAAGGTGAAGCCACCTTGATTCACCCATTGATTCAGGCTGACGCAGGTACCGCGGTTACGGTTCGATGGAACGCCTATGAATTCACCAACAGCGTGATTGAGATGCGAGGAGGATTTGGTGTTGGAGGTGATACGTTTTCGCAGCAGGGTATCTTCCGTGCAACACCAACCGATGCGTATCTGGGGTTCCCGCTGTCGTTTGATCCAACCTTAGTTCAACAAGCCTACGAAGACGTACAGGACGACACTGCGGAAGCTGAAGCGGAGGTGACTCGATTGAACGGCGTAATTGCGCAGCAGCGTAGCGTCGTGCAAGCAGAGCGTGATGCTCAGCAAGCGACATTGAATTCAGCCCTGGCAGACCTCAGCGCTGCTCAAGCCGAGGTAAACCGCTTGAATGCCTTGATTACCAAATACAACAAGGACATCGCTTACTACAAAGGACGCATCGGCTCATGGTATAGATGGTATAGAAAACAGCCATGGTATAAGCGCGCCAAAGCCTATTCGCGATATCTGTCAAAGAAGGCGTATTACAATGGATTGATCGCCTCTAGAAAGGTGGCCATTGCTGGTGTCAACACGGCCAAAGGTGCAGCGACATTCGCCGTTAGTGTGGCCAGCGCCAGCGTGAATGTTGCCCGTGCTGCGGTGGTGACAACGCCGATCGATCTTGATCCAAGAGTGGGGCCGGTCATCGTTGCGCGCGATGTGGCATTGGCCTCCCTCAACGCCTTGCAGTCGATCATGCCGGAAATACCAACCATTCCTGGTACCATCCAAGCGACTGCGGGTTATCGGGTGAATGGTTCAGGGTTGGTGCCTGAGGCGCGTGCGGAATATTGCTCAGATCAGGACTGCACCGAAATCCGTGATGGTTTTTACGACGAGTCTGCGGGAAGAGCCTGTATTAACTTACCCGAGGAAGGCAATCCTCAGGTATGCACGGCGATTCCAGAGCAAACTTAAGACCGGATACGGTCTGACATTAACCAGGGGCTGCGTCTATCCAGCCCCTGGTTCGTTAGCGTAGAAGGTGGATCGGTAACTCGATTGAGTCAGCTGAACTCAGGGAGAAAAGGCATGGACAAGCAACACGACATTACAATGCTGCTGCAAGAGTGGAAGGGTGGGCAAACCGATGCGTTAGAAAAGCTAACCCCGATTGTTTACGACGAACTTAAAAAAATTGCCCGTAACAGTTTTCGCGGTGAACGTGCCAATCACACCCTGCAGCCTACGGCCATTGTGCATGAAGCTTTTGCCAACCTCGCTGGCGCCAAAGTCGACTGGCAGAATCGAACGCACTTTTTCGCGCTGTCTGCCCGGATGATGCGTCGTATCTTGATTACCCACGCCAAAGCCCGACGGGCGCAAAAGCGAGGAGGTGATGCCACAGCGGTGACGCTGCATGAATCCATGGTGGGCGCATCGGCGCCGGGAATCGACGTATTGGACTTGGATATGGCCATCAGTAAGTTAGCCGAGCAGGATAGCCGCAAGGCTGAGCTGATTGAGATGAACGTCTTCTCAGGGCTGACCTATGCGGAGATGGCCGAGGTAACCGGCCTATCCACTAGCACCCTGGACCGCGAATTGCGCTTTGCCAAAGCCTGGCTGAAAGCCACCTTGGACCCAGATACGTCTAGTTCTTGACCGGAACGAACTCGCTGTCCAACCGGTACATCGGTCAGATGTTTAACCGAGAGGCACGCCACTTGCAGCATACCCCGTTCTAGAGAAGCCCTTGCTCCAGGGTTTCAAGCAGTACCTGGCTGCGCCTGGTTCGGAGGTAACATTACGAATATGTATGAGTATTTTCGGCAACGTGACTCTATCATTGGGGTGTTCGGACAAGATTTTTTTTCAATGCATGTGCTGATAGTTGAAGATGACCTCGAGACAGGCGATTTTTTAAGACGTGGACTCGAAGAGGCCGGTGAAAGTGCGGAGCACGTCTCAACCGTCGATGAGGCGCTGCTGCTTGCGCCGCAACAGCGTTTTGATGCCATCATATTCGATCGATTGCTGCCCGGGATGGATGGCATGGATGCAGTGCGCGTGTTGCGCAAAGCCAATGTGGTAACTCCCATTATTATGCTGACCGCCTTGTCTGGTATAGATGATCGTGTGGCGGGCTTGGAAGCTGGGGCTGACGACTACATGGTGAAACCTTTTGCATTCACTGAGCTCTACGCCCGACTTCAGGCGCTACTGCGCAGGCAACCACTGGCTGCGGAAGTGACCGTGCTTAAAGTGGCTGATCTGGCCTTGGATCGAACCACGCAGCTGGTCACCCGGTCCGGTCAACCGGTTGATTTGGCAAGGCGCGAGTACAAAATCCTAGAACTGTTAATGCAAAATGTAGGTCAAGTCGTTACTCGAACCATGCTATTGGAGCGCGTGTGGGGGTATGGATTCGACCCGCGTACCAGCATTGTGCAGACCCATGTTTCCCGTCTGCGCGCCAAGGTAGATAAGCCGTTCGAGACCGAGTTGATTCGTACTGTGCGTGGTTCAGGCTATGTCATCGGTTAGCGTTAAGACGCTCGTCAAGAGCCATATTTTTAAGCGGACATTTGCCATGTTTTTTGGCTTGCTCATGGTCGTCAGTATTGGCGTTGCCGCGTTCGGCGCCTTGCTTCTGAGCGGAGCAGATGGTGAAGAGCGTGAATGGATCGACGAACGGCTGGAGGAGCTCGACGAACACATTCGTGAAGATGGCTTGGCCGTTGTGATTGACGAACACAGTCATGAATTTGGCCCACTTTGGCCCGCGGAAGAGGCGCTCCACTACTTCGAGTCTGATGAAGTCATGGTGCTGATCCTGCAGGGTGGAAAGCCCGTGTTGGGTTTTCCGGAGCTTGCCATCGAAGCCGGCTGGCACGAAACCGTCTATGTTGCTGAAGACCATTCGATTGATCCTATACGAGTTGCTCTACGAGCACGCCGGGTCGACCTTGCAGACGGTATCTCGATTGTTGGCGCGCTACCACGCACCTCACTTTGGCAGCATGCGCTGACGCGCGTAACAGATATGGCAGCGTTGCTGGTTGTACTTTTTATTGCGGGACTTTGCGGATGTTACTTTGTCAGTCGAAATGTGTTGTTGCGATTATCCACATTGTCGAGTGCAGTAGAAGGCATGAGTTTGGGGAACCTGGAGACTAGGGCCGGGGTAACTCGTGCCCACGATGAATTCGATCAGGTGGCGATCGACATGAATCAGATGTTAGATCAGATTCGTCGGCTCATGCGCAACCTCGAAGAGGTCTCGGTTGGCGCGGCGCACGATCTAAAGACACCCCTGACACGTCTCGATCAGCGGCTGCAGAGTATTCTGCTTGAAGTGCATGACCCGGACGAAATTCAAGCGCATGTGGCCGCGGCACGCGATCATGTACAAACGCTGTTGACGACCTTTAATGCTCTGCTGCGACTGGGAGAGATTGAATCTGGCAAACTGCGCACTCACTTTACTCGCCATAGTTTGAGTGAGCTGGTAACCGATGTTGCGGAAACGTTTGAAGCGGTGTTTGCGGATCAGGGTCGACAACTGGAGATCTCGATCCTGCCGAACATTGAAGTGGTTGGTGATAGAGATTTAATCGCGCAGCAAGTATCGAATCTGCTGGAGAATATTCTCGAACACACCCCAGCATCGACCAACGCCTGGATTCGGTTGCAGGCACATACGCTTGGTGCGCTTCTACAGGTGGGAGACGAAGGGCCCGGTATTCCAATGGCGGAGCAAGACAAGGTGTTCGAACGATTCTATCGGGTGGACAAAAGCCGCACCAAGCCAGGTAACGGACTGGGCCTTAGTTTAGTGGCGAGTATCGCGAATGTGCATGGTGCCCAAGTGGCACTGCACGAAAGACACCCAGGTTGTGTGATCGACATCACGTTCCCCCGCCCTTAATTCCATACACTTTTGTATGGTTCAAGACAGACAAACGTAAACCACTCACGCGTCGTTTTGGGCTTCAATGGACACTCCATAGTTCCAGAACGAGGTAGTGATGTTCCGAGCTTTTGTGTTTTCAGTGATATTCCTTGCCGCGGCGTGCGGTGGAGGTGGCAGCAGCAGTGATGGCGAGAGTCCAACGCCCCCAAGCGGCGGATCAGGTAATGATCAACCTGGTGTAGGGCAAACAGGGGGTGGCGCGCCCCCAACCGCGAGCACCAACCACTGCGGCATGATTCCCTCTTTGGTAGACCTTAGCCTTGTGACGGCAACGGCAATACAGAATGGGAGCTGGACCAATCCTGATACCTGGGGTGGTGCCATTCCTGTGGACGGCGATCGTGTGCAAATACCCGAGGGCACAGAAGTTACGATTGCGGGCATGTTGAGTGCGAGGTTAAAGACCCTGCGAATAGATGGCACTTTAAGCTTCTCACCGGGTAATGACACGCTCCTTCAAGTAGATACTTTAGTCAGCACGTGTACCGGTGCGTTACAAATTGGCACGGAAGCGACACCGATTCAAAGCGACGTGGGTGCGACCATCGTCTTTGTCGATGACGGTCCAGTGGGGGACCCTAACCTGGTTGGCCGCGGTGCTCTGCTGATGGGTCAAACGGTCATCCACGGAGCGCCGAAGACACACCGCGCGATCATCGCGCCGCATGCGCGGCAGGGGGATAGTGTCCTCAGGCTAACAACAACACCTAGTGGTTGGCGGGAAGGTGACCAGCTCATTATCACCGGCACGGTGCCTAACAATCCAACAAGTGATGAGATTCGCACCGTCAGCAGCATCAACGGCAGTGAAATCACGCTCAATGCAGCGCTCAATCTGGATCATAGTGCGCCAAGGGCAGATCTGAATGTCTATGTGGCAAATGCCACGCGAAACGTTGAGTTTGTTTCTGAAAATACCGCCACGCAAAATCGCGGGCATATTATGTTAATGAGCGCAAATGCAAATATTCAAAACGCCAGGTTTACCGAGCTGGGACGCACGGACAAGACGACAGAGCTTGATGACTTTGAGTTCTTGTTTCCCGATGATGGTGCAGGTGATGATGCCCCAGCAACGGCCAGCGTCACCGCCTTAGGCGGAAGAAATGTACGTGGGCGTTACGCCATCCACTTTCATCAAATTGGCACAGACCCCGGTGAGGCACCCGCCTTGGTGCAAGGATCTGTTGTCTTCAACGGACCTGGCTGGGGGTTTGTAAACCACTCATCACACGTGAACTTTGTAGACAACGTGTCATACGGTCTTCAAGGCGCGGGTTTTTACACCGAAGCGGGTGATGAGATAGGAACGATGCAAGGCAATATCGCCATACGGACGGTAAACAGCGCCTTCACAACGGATGACGGGGGTGCAATCGATCCGGACCTTCGGGCAGAACGCATGGACTATGGCAATGATGGCGATGGTTTTTGGTTAACGGGTAATCGAGTCAGTTTGATCAACAATGTTTCGGCTGGCGCGTCTGCGCACGGTATTATTTATTGGGCGGACGGAATCATGGAAGTTACCAGCAGTAACGCTGCAGAGCGCGTCACCGTTTTGGTCAGTAGCCTACCAAACGGTGACCTCATACCGGATCGCCAATCGGTGCCAGTCTGGTGGGCCCCACTCGCGGTGAGCCGAGGTAACGAAACTTACGGAAGCACCATCGGCTTTCGTGCGCGCTATATTCACGCGGATAACTACCTGGGTAGAGAGGGCGCAAGCGACTTTCACAGATCACCCCCGCAAAGCTACATCGACACGCTTTCGCCCAGTTTTAATGACTTAACGGTCTGGGGAAGTCGTGATGGTGTGCTGTTGAATTACAATGAACGGGTCAGCCTTGTTGGCGCCCGTGTCGTTGGGTTTGGTACAGACCAGAGCACATTTCAGGAAAACGGTGGGACAGCCAATACCGGCGTCGGGCTCGATATTGGGACGGATGCGACACACGGCCCTGGCACGATCGAAAACACCACGATTAATGGATTTGGTGCCGGATTTGTTACGCCAGTGAACGGCAGGTGGGATGTTAGAGACGTAGACATTGCAGACAACGGCTTAGATTTGTTTGTCCCAATCCCTGAGTCAAACGATACTCAGGTACGGTTAGAGAATGTTTCGTACACGACATTCCAGGTTCAAGACGACGAAGATGCATCGCAGCTTCCTGCGCACATTTCGACTTCTCCCTAACGTATTGAAAGCAAATAGTGTGCACTTCGCTCAGAAGTGCACACGAACCTGATTACGGCCTAATCATTGCCTAGTCATTGCAACAGACGATTGTTGCAACGACGTCCCTTGCACTCTGCGCTGCGTTGTGGACGCTCCCCCAGTCACCTTCATCGGTGTAGGCTTCACCGGCAAAGTGAACTGTCTCGTCGATGGGTGAGAAAAGATCGCTCGATATGTAGCTCGATGCCCCATCAGCTAAATACGCGCAGTGAATAAACGGTTCTTGGTCCCAATCTTGGATGATGTGTTGTTTGTAACATCGCGTGGCTTCGCCACCGAAAACCTCATCCAGCTCGCTGAGGATATACGCCAGCTGATCCGCTCCAGATAGACTTTGATAGACCCGTGCTTGTGCCCCAACCGCAAACAAACCCAGCACGTTGGTGCGGGTATTTTGTGCATAGGCGGCATCATAATAAAGTCGCTGCCCTTGCTTGGTTTCGCTATCTGGAAATGCTAAGTAGGTTGGGTAGAACTGTTTCGAAAATTCTATGAATACTTTGATGCCCCCCCACACTGGGGCATCTTGCATCGCCCGTTGCTTATAGTCAGGCAGTTCAGGGACGAATGAAATCCCACCTTGCTGCAGTACCTGCAACGGCGCGGTAACGATCACGTGGCTGGCTGCGTAGTCAGTTCCCAGCGTGTCATAAATTTGAACGCGATTGCCTTGGTAATTGATGGACGCTATCTGAGTGTCGAACTGAATATCATCGCGCACCTCGGGAATGACATATGTCTCGAAAAAATCGAACCAGGAGGCGTTAACAAATTTCTTGTCGGCAAAACCTTTGCCGAATGCGTCAGATAGCGGCGCATACTCTAAGTTGCCATCTTCATAGTAGCCAACGACTTCGCGCCCAGAGTATCCCTCAAGATAAGGGTCCATCGCCGCTGACATGCCGTCAGCAATTCCATCAAGAGTTTTTGTTTGCACATGCAACCACTCAGCGCCCAGTGATATGGGAAAATCTACGAAAGATTTTGTGCGCTTCATGCGACCACCATAGCCGCTTGAAGCTTCGACAATTCGAAAGCTCACGCCCTGTTGTTTTAGCAAATACCCTGCCGTCAACCCAGCAGCCCCAGCCCCGATAATTAGTACGGTCTCGCCGCGTTCTTTTTTGTTTGTACTGGTAAAGGCAAGGGACGGTGCCGTAATCCCTAGAACGCCACATACTTCTATAAAATGTCTTCTGTTCATACCATCAGTTAAAAAAGTCGTTGTTAGCGAGCTATTGCTCTGAATCTTTACGATTCCGTGATGTTAGAGTTACCAAAGCTTCCGGCTGGCGATTTTGTTTGCAGAGGTGAATATCTCCGTTCTGAGCTGGCCAAGCCGGGCATTCAGATTCTTATGGTCTAAGGGCTGTGTCTCTTTTAGCGCTTCAGCGATGGTCAGATCCGAAAAAGATCCCTCGCCGTTGTAGCAACCTAGCACGTAGGTCGCCCCGGCGAGTTCTCGCCGCTTAATTTTTTCGACCCCACGCTCTAGGTATCGTTTCCAGAACGTCTCATCCGCTTCATTGAGTAGACCAAGAAGTTCGTGGACCAGCTGTTCCAGGTTTTTGAATTCTGCCTGAAGTTTCATAGCTAACAACCAAAGTTATAATTTTTGAGTTCAACGGCGTGTGTGTCCGCTTGCATAAACATGCCAGAGAATAACACCGAAAGACTGGCGGGTATCGGTTGGTGTGTCGGATTGCTTCTCGATGGATGTTCAGTCTCGCTTATCTGATGCTGCCCGCCTAATATGCTTGGGATGAGACCACTGAACGCACTACTACTTGCCGCCTCCCTGTTGGTTTTGCTGTGCTCGTGCAGCCCGCCCCCAGCCTCGGAGTTGCAAGCCTCACCTGAGCCGAGCTGCGAGGATACGCTACCGGACGTCGTTCAGTTTTTGCAAGATGCCCGCGCCAAATGGGTAGCTCGTGGTGGAAATGAGGATGTTCTAGCACGAATAGATGACACCCTCGCCGACATCACCGCACCCGGGTACTGCAAAAACGCACCCCAGCCAGACGTGTTGAGAGAGATGCTCCCGGGCTGATCGGCTCGCGAATGGCCAGGGAGTGGTTTCTTGGTACTCAGGCAAAACCATTCCTACCGACTGAGCGGTTAACCAAACATTTACTCACCTGCCTTTAACCTGCCCGCCGTGTTTAAAACCCATCGGAAAACCTATGAAATTCTCGAAGATTGCAGGAGCAATATTGCTCGCCACAATAATTGCTGTTGCGGCGCTTGCACCCGTAGGCCCACTGCCAGGATTCTTTATCGGCGGTACACCGACTGTGCCGCCGAACGTTTGGCCGGACACTTCGAAGGTAGACAACGTCACGCTGAAGATAGCCGGAGGCATTCCCCGCGTGATCATCGTCTGGATCATCCAATATGACGGGGAACTCCACGTCATTGGGCGAAGCAGCAGCAGTTGGACAAATAAATTAGGAAGCGGTGGGCCGGTAGAACTTCGGATTGAAGATCAAACGTATTCCCTCGTCGCCTCACGGGTGCGTGAAGGTTGGGAGCCCATCGCTATGGCTTACATGGACAAATATCGCCCCGACAGCCCTGAGCTCATTGCGTCGTTTCCGCCTATCGAGGACGCCGCTGACTTTATTGCAGTGTTTGAACTTAACCGACAGTGAGTTCGTTTCCCAGAATCACGAGGCCGTTTCGACCCCCTTACCAAACTCGTTCAAATCGGATGCCAATGAGCGGAAGGATATCGCCGTCGTCCTCGATTAACTCTCCCGTAGCGGGTTCAAATTCAAGCTCATCGGTTGCAGAGGATCCGTAGAGATTCAGGACATCCAGGTAAGCGACAACGTCGAGGGAGCCAAACGAACGTCGATAATCCACGCGCAAATTCAGCGTATGGAAGTCATCCCATCGTTCAGTGTTATTGGTGATGTACTCGCGTGAGAATCGTAATGGACCCGAGATATCGGCAAGCACGTCATCATGCACAACAAACTCGTCACGAGGCCTGCCTGTGGCGTATTTCCACCGCAGTCCGACCTGCCACCGTTCGTTGATTTCCCACCTTGCGCCCACGCTGAACAGGTGCTCATAGTTATAGTCAGCTGCGTATTCTCCTTCACCATCTCGATCATCCAGCGTGGCGTCGTTGTATGAGTAAACAGCATTGGCAGACCACCCGTTTCGGAAGTAGCGATTTAAGACAAAATCTACCCCATATGAAGTACCTTCTCCTCGGTTCGAGACCAGACCTGTTGCCTGGTCCGACTCGGTAACAAGGTCGCTCAATTCCTGGTAGTACGCCTCGATCAAGAAGCTCCAGTCGCTCCCGACCCGTCGTTCCAGTCCGATGCTCACATGGTCCAAGCGCTCGTTTTCCAGCGTAAAGTTGGAGGTATCTGCCGCCCGATCAAGAAAACGTGGTGGTTGGTAATACGTGCCTGCCGTTGCAGACAAGCTGGTTGCGGGTGAGAGCTGATAAGTCGCTGCAAGACGGGGTGAGACATAGCTTTGATCAGAAAAGCCATCCTGCTCATATCGCAAGCCCAAACGAACGCTCCAATCATCTCGTTCCAGAACTTGTTCGATATACGCAGCGTACTGAGTCTCCTTCTGAGCGTACGCAGAATTGATATTCTCGGGTGTCAGAATGACATAACGTGCGGTCTGGTCGGGTGTTGAATCTCGACCATCATATTCGTAGCGGATCCAGTCATCCGCCAGCGTCGTGCTAAATTCCAAGTCCAAGCTTGAAACGCGCAGCCCGGCGCTGAACAGACCAAATCGATTGGTCAGTGAGAGATCGCTACGCCAACCAAATTCCCGTTCGTTCTCCTCCAAGGTGAGAATGTCTTCGCGGATGGGCACGAGTGCTTCAGGCATATCCATCGGGGTAGAGTTGGGAAACGCTTCACCTTCAGCGCTCGTTTTCTCCGTATCCCGATAAAACACCCTATTGGTCCAGCTACCATCTTGCGCAAAGCGTCGAGTCCAGGTTAGGCCAAGCAACGTGCTGTCCTGCTTGTTATCCAATAGCTCGCGATCTTCTAGATTCTCTGAGGCAAGCACATTCTCAACGGTGCGTTCTCTTGTCTCCGGAGTATGCAGAAGTATAAGCTCGACCTCGTTGTTCAGGTCGAGGTCTGTATGGGTTTTTAAGATGACATCAGTCAGCGTGGCTGAGCCATTGTCATCTTCCCCAAGCGTGTCGAACAAGCGACCAAAATCAAAGTTCCTGGCAGAAAACAAAACAGACGTTTGATCGTTTAAGCCGCTTGGTCCATCGTAGATAAACTCTGCACCCGCCAGATCCAATCGAAGACTTGCAGTTGGGCTTGGATTTCCCTGGGCTACGTCTAGATTCAACATAGAGCCATTGCGACCGCCAAATGCAGAACGCCAACCCCCAGGCGAATACTCGACACCCTCAATCAGATTTGGTGCAAAGATGGAGAAGCGTCCACCACCGTTGATGTCTTCGGTTTCGCCCAAAGAACTGTCGAAGTGAACAACCTTGTCGTAGGGGAATCCATCCACCAGAATGAGATTGTCTCGTGGACCTCGGCCGCGAACCGTGAAGCTGGCAAACTCGCCAGTGGAAAACAGCCCAGGCAGGCCATCCAATGCCCGCAGTACGTCGCCGCCGCTGCCTGCTGCAGACCGGAGTTGATCTCGATCGATATAGGTATTGGCAACACTACCGAACGCATCAGAACGGATGGCATCAGCCACCACCAGAACCTCCTCTACGATCTGGCTCTTTTTAGGGCGCATCACAAATTTCACAAGCACAAGCTTACCTCTGACTACCCTGACGCTGGGCTCTACAACACCTTGATAGGCACTTTGTGTCGCCTGCACGCGATAGAATCCGGGCTGAAGGCCTTGAGCGACCACGGTGCCAGATTGATCGGTGGTATAGCTGACTCTGGAGCCGTCACGCCCCTCGATTGTGATCAGAGTTTCGGAAACCGGCCTTTTTGCTTCGTTCACCGCGGTGATTAGCATGCCGTTGTCATTAGCCATTGCTATGGAACTCACGAAACACAGCGTAGCTATCCCAGCTCTCCCTAACCTGACTATATTTGGGCACATATATTCTACCTAACTCTACTTGTCAGGCTCGAAAGTTAATCCACCGGTGGTTAACAACAGGTAAACCGCAGGTCGGATGAGCGCCAACAGGAGCGCAAGCTTTCAGGGGAACAGCGTTTTTAATGAGAAAGGCGAATACAACATAAACGAAGGGATGGGGTGTATGGAAAGCGTATACGCAAACGCCTAGTTCGAATGGCGTCAATTTGTGAAATGAGTGCGTGCTATTTGGCTTTGGTTACCCTATGATGCGCCCGCTTATTAGATCCCCGCCCCCGATTTCTTTCGAGACTTTTCGATACCTCGCCTGTTCATCGGCAATCGCTTCTAAATATTGCTAACCATTTTTCAGACACACTTGATTGCGTGTCTGAACAAACGCAAGAGATTCAGTCGGGCTGTGCGTTACCAAAAAAATAAATCGAGGAAATCGAATGAAAATTTATGTAGGAAATCTCCCGTGGAGTGTTGGTGATTCAGAGCTCAATGATCTTTTCGCCGAGTTTGGTGCAGTTGAATCTGCAACAGTGGTCACCGATCGAGAAACCGGCCGGTCCCGAGGTTTTGGCTTTGTTGAAATGTCCCAGAGTGATGCACAACAAGCTATCGCTAAGCTAAACGGTCACTCAGTAGACTCGCGTGAGCTTCGCGTAAACGAAGCACAGTCTAAACCTCGTCGTTAGGATCATCTTGAGCTTCAAACACCTTGGTCTAAGCGATCATCTTTGTGACGTACTGGATCATTTGGGTTACGAAAAAGCCACGGATATTCAGGCACAAGCTTTACCCGAGGTTTTGAAAGGTAACGACGTTCTAGGTATTGCGCAGACAGGCACCGGTAAGACCGGTGCTTTCTGCCTGCCGATTCTAGAACGGTTGATCAACGATGGAACCCGAGCGGAAAGCAAAAAACCTGCCGCGCTCATTGTCGCACCCACCAGGGAGCTCGTTTCTCAGATACTCGAAGAAACCAAGAGATACGTCGGCAGTTGTCGCACGCGCTGCTCGGCAGTTACTGGCGGCGTTAGCCAGAGACCTCAGGAAAGAAGGCTCAATAAGGGCGTAGAAGTGCTTGTGGCGACACCGGGTCGTTTGCTTGATCTGGCGACCAATGGACATCTTGATCTCAGCGCTGTCTCCTATTTCGTTTTAGATGAAGCGGATCAGCTATTGGACATGGGTTTTATCCGGGATATCAGGCGTATCATTAAACTGCTGCCAAAGAAGCGACAGTCGCTTCTGTTTTCAGCAACCATGCCAAAAGAAGTAGAAAGTCTGGCGCACCATATTCTTCATCGTCCTGTTCAACTCAAAGTTACACCGCAGACCATAACGGTCGAAAAAATTAAGCAAGGCTATGTAAGCGTCAATGCAAGTGACAAGCAGGAAGCGCTGCAATGTTTGTTGTCAAAACCCGAGGTGCGAAAATCGATCGTTTTTACGCGTACCAAACATGGTGCAAATCGCGTTGCGCAAAGGCTCAACAAACATGGCGTTTGCGTGGAGGTTATACACGGTAACAAGTCCCAAAACGCAAGAAATAGAGCGTTAGAAAGTTTTAAGTCTGGCCATGCCTGGGTTCTGGTCGCTACAGATGTAGCGGCCCGTGGGATCGATATTCAAGACGTGACGCACGTAATCAATTTTGACTTACCCCAAGAGCCTGAAAGTTACGTACATCGCGTTGGACGTACAGCTCGAGCAGGTGCTGAAGGGGTTGCTTGGTCTCTCGTCGATCGTAATGAAGTGTCTAGACTGCGTAAGATTGAGAAGCTGACGAAGGTGAAGATACGAGACGTACAACTTGATCTCGATGGAGGCGACAGGGGTAACACCAGCGATCGCATCGAAAAGACGCAAGCCTCGAAACCTCGCAATCGTCGCAGGCGAAGAAGAGGAAGGGCACCGAAAAAGGCAGCATAGTCTTTCTCGGAGTGGAGGCCCTCTGATGACAGACAGATCCGGCAAGGCGGCGATGGATCCTCATTCTCAAAGTGCGAGCGAACCGCAAGTATTGCTCCAGGGCTGAGTTCCGCGGAGGATCACCCCCAGCCTGAACTCACTACCGTCTTTCCAACAATTGCGGATCGCGTTGGGTATGATGCCGCAGGCGTATACTCCGCGTGCGAGTACCAAACATGACACCGACGACAAGCAAACGATTCGCAAGCCTCAACATTGCGGCAAAGCAGCTCAAGAATCTGGGCGATCTTGGTTACGAGACGATGACGCCAATTCAGGCGCAAAGCTTGCCCGTGATTCTGTCAGGCAAGGATGTTATTGCCCAGGCCAAAACGGGCAGCGGCAAAACCGCCGCGTTTGGCATTGGTCTGCTGGAAAAGGTTGATTCAACCAAGCCAGACGTACAGGCAATGGTGCTTTGCCCGACCCGTGAGCTTGCTGATCAAGTTGGCCGGGAGTTACGCAGCTTGGCCAGGGCCGTGGACAACACCAAACTGGTTTCTCTGTGTGGTGGTAAACCCTTTGGTCCGCAAAAAGCCACGCTCCAATATGGTGCTCACATTGTTGTGGGTACACCCGGTCGGCTACTTGACCATTTACAGCGCGGCACGTTGCACCTGGGTAAGCTGCAGACACTGGTGTTTGACGAAGCCGATCGGATGTTAGACATGGGTTTTGCCGAACCCATCAAGGACATTATGAGGTTCGTTCCTCGTAAGCGTCAGACGTTGCTCTTCTCCGCCACCTATCCTGCTGAGATTCAGGCCATTGGTACCGCGTTTCTAAAAAACCCATCCATGGTTAGCGTCGACGCAGAGCATAGCGGTGAAGCAATCGAGCAACTGTTTTACGAAGTTAACCATCATGAACGCAACAAAACGCTGTTGGCTCTTTTTTGTCATTACAAGCTGAACGCTGCGCTGGTCTTTTGCCAGACCAAAGTTGATTGCGACCAGGTTGCAGCCATGCTGCAACAGAATCACATTCATGCGCTGGCGATTCATGGCGACCTTGATCAGCGCGAACGTGACCGTGTGCTGCTGCAATTTGCAAACAGCAGCTGTGCGGTCTTGGTCGCCACAGACGTTGCGGCTCGAGGCTTAGACATGAAATCGCTGCCCGCTGTGATTAACTACGAGTTACCCCGTGACGCGCAAACGTATATCCATCGGATCGGTCGAACCGGTCGCGCTGGGGCGTCCGGCTTGGCCCTGAGTATTGTTACCCAATCAGAACAAGCGCGACTCAGAAACATCGAAAAATATCTGAACGAGCCCTGTGTTTGTGATGTCTACGCCTCGCTCGACCAAGATCCTGGATATGCCGTGCGTGCCCCGATGGTAACGGTGGAAATCAACGCCGGACGCAAGCAAAAGTTTCGTCCTGGAGACATTCTAGGCGGTCTTACAGGTATGGGAGGGTTGCCTGCCAGTGCGATTGGGAAGATTGATATCCTCGACATGAACAGTTTTGTGGCGATTGAGAAACGTGCGGTGAAAAGCACGTTAGAATTTCTGTCGGAAGGGAAAATTAAGGGGCGATCTGTCAAGGCGCGCCAGATCTAGATTTAAAGATCGAAAGTGACACGCCCATCGCCCTGGTGCATTGTTGTTGGAGTGATTTAACAACCATTTTGCATAAACAGGATGCAGACCGTTTAGCATCAGAGCGCTAATTACAAAAAAGGAAAGTTATGGACATCGTAAAACTGTTGGGTGACACGCCAGGATTAATGGAAAAGTTGGGTGATCTTGGGATTCAGGGCGACACCGCCGGAGAATTTGCCAATGAAGTTGGGCAACAGGTCGCAGGAGATGATGGGCTAGATCTGTCCGACATTCTGACCTCTCTCGATGCAACCAGCTTTTTACAGAAGGTAGATGCTGGCGCGATTGCGGGTAAGCTCGGACTGTCCCCGGAAATTGTTCAGCAGGGTTTGCAGCTGGTAGCGCCCGCGATTGAGCAATTTGCCGGCGAAAAGCTCGGCGTGCTGGGTAAGCTGGCGGGGTCTTTTTTTAAACGCTAACGCTCTATGGCTGTGTGCTATTTATAGAGCCTACCCAGATGGCGGAGAAAACCGCCTTCCCGCCGACCTGCGGGGTCGTGGTGTGTCCAATGCACCACGCCCCCTTTGTGGTTCCACTCGTATTCACCTCTAAACGCTACTTGATCGTGTTTCTTAAGGTTCTGTATACGCGGTGCCAGATCGATGTTGTGAGCCACCAACACCGTTAATCCATCCCCCAGGTTTAGGATAAATTTTTGATGACGCGATCCCTTGTTGTCATCGGGTAGTATTGCACTCACGACCCCTTCACCGTTTACCCAGACGTCACTGGTTCTGTTGTTGAATGCTCGAACGATTGCGTCATTAGAGCCGGATGCTGATCGGCTTGTGCTGTTGGTTGTGCTGTTCAGAGAATCTTCAGCACCCCCCGTCGTCAGACTGGTTTCATTGAGCACATACAAGACCGCTATGATCAGAAAAACACCGATAGTGCTCTGCTTAATTTTCATTGTGAGTTACTCTTGTCGGGTCGTTGCGGGCATCTTCAACAGACGGGAAGAAAAAATAAATAGCCCAGAAAAAGAGAGCCCTACTTTTTAGCAAATGTTTTACATCGCCCTTAGACTTTTTTTTCGACTCTCAGGCATAGTGGGCGCGCTTGAAACAACCATTAGGATATAAGGATGACAGAACTGACTGTAATTGAAGGAATTGGACCCGTATACGAAGAAAAATTGAAGGGTGCAGGGATAGGTAGCTGCGAGCAGTTACTCGAAGAAGGTGCGAGCAAAGCGGGTCGCAACAAGATTGTGGCGGATTCGGGAATGAGCGACACTCTAATTCTCAAATTTGTAAATCACGCTGACCTGTGCCGCGTCAAAGGCGTAGGTGGAGAATATGCTGAGTTGTTGGAAGCATCTGGGGTAGACACGGTGCCTGAACTGGCACAACGAAATCCAGATAATCTGGCGGCAAAAATGGAAGAAGTAAACTCGGAGAAAAGCTTGGTTCGGTTGGTGCCATCAGCTGCCACTGTGACCAAGTGGGTTGAGCAGGCGAAAGAGCTGCCCCGTGTAATCACCCACTAGTAATCACCCACTAATAGAACTGAAGCGCAACGAAGAAGGCTATGACAAAACCGACAACTCTCATGTTAGGTGGCGCCCAGGATGGGCCGGTACTGCAACTTACCAGCATGAGCAATCGGCATGGCCTGATCGCTGGGGCGACTGGAACGGGCAAAACCATCAGCCTGCAGGTGATGGCTGAAAATTTTGCCCGTGCTGGTGTCCCAGTTTTCGCAGTAGATGCCAAGGCGGACTTGGCGGGTGTGTCTAAACCAGGAAAGCCGCACAAAGAAATTGATCGGCGGGTCGAGGTGTGTGGAATCACGGACTATGCGCAAAGACCCTACGCCACTCTGCATTGGGATCTGTTTGGTAAGCGTGGTCATCCAGTACGCACCACGATTAGTGAAATGGGTCCGGATATTCTGAGTGCCTTATTGGACTTAAACGAAAACCAAACCGGCCTCCTTTACGCTTGTTTTGCCATCGCTGACGATGAAGGCATGCTGCTGCTGGATCTTAAAGATCTGCGTAGCTTACTTAGCTTTATGTCCGATAACGCAAAAGAGCTGCGGAATACCTACGGGAATATTGCGCCGGCATCCATTGGGGCCATTCAAAGACGTCTGTTGGTTTTGGAAGAGCAAGGTGGCGACCTCTTTTTTGGCGAGCCGGCGCTTTCGCTTTCTGACCTCATGCTAAAAGACTTCAGTGGCAATGGTGTTATCTCTTTGCTCGATGCCGAGCGTTTACTGCGTGAGTCACCCAAGCTGTATGCGGCGTTTGTTTTGTGGTTGATTTCTGAGCTTTTTGAGAATCTTCCCGAAGCGGGCGATCCCGACAGACCGGTATTGGTGCTGTTTTTTGATGAGGCGCATTTGCTCTTCAAAAATATGCCCCAGGGCCTTTTGGATAAGGTAGAGCAAGTCTTTCGTCTGATACGTTCAAAAGCGGTTGGTATCTACCTGGTGACTCAAAGCCCAACCGACATTCCAGAGGCAATTCTGGGACAGCTGGGGTGTAAGGTACAACATGCCTTGCGGGCGTTTACGCCCAAAGATCAACGAACCATTCGGGGTGTAGCCCAAGGCATGCGCAACGACGGTGGTCTGGACGTAGAAGATGCGATCACCACACTGGGCGTTGGGGAGGCACTTGTTTCTACCTTAGACGAGAAGGGTGCGCCAACCTCTGTGGTCGTGGCCACCATGGCCCCGCCAGAAAGCCGTATTGGTGCGATTAACCAGAAAGAAAGAAAAGAAAATATCGGTAACAGCCCCATAGGTGGGCGTTACAACGAGGCTGTAGACCGAGAATCCGCCTACGAACTTTTGCAATCTCGCGCCGAAGAAAACGCCCGTTTGCTGGCGGAAGAAGAGCGTGCCCAAAAAGAGGCAAAAGCGCGCGAAAAAGAGGCCAGGGCGCGTGAGCGATCCAGCAAGCAGCGTCGACAATCCCAAACCAGGAGAAGTGGCGGTCGAAAGCGCCAGAGCATTGGTGAAGCGATGCTTAAGAGCGCAGCCCGTAGTGTGGGACGCTCTCTGGGGTCCAAACTGGTGCGCGGCTTGTTAGGGTCTTTGTTGAAATAAAAGGGCGCTCACCTCATTCTCGCCAAGGTTCTACCAGGATCTTTGCATGAGCTTCGGGGTTGGCCAATTCGTCGAAGGCATTGGCGACGCTGTTCACTCCAACCTTATCGGTGATCAATGGCGCCACGTTCAGGTGACCCTCGGCAATGTGATGCAGGGTGGTGGCGAATTCCTCTGGGGTGTAGGCCAGCACAAATTGTAGATTGAGCTCTTTGCTGATGGCCGTCAGCGGCGTAAACCGATCCTCTTCCATACATACGCCGACAATCACGAAGCGACAACCTGGTGTCGCGCCCACCGCCATTTGATCGATAATACCGGGTACGCCTACGCATTCGAAGAACACACCCGGGGGCAGTGTTCGCTCACCCGTCAGCGGGTTGACCGGTGCCTGTTGGCCCGCTTCGCTGGCGCGTACAGCATCCTGCCAGGATTCATACGGGGAGTGCGTTGCAGGGTCTAACACCACATCAGCGCCCAGGGTTTCTGCCAGGGCTCTGCGACGTGGCGAAAAGTCAGCGGCGACGATGGGGTGGAATCCCAGCAGATTCAGGCAGGCGATAACCGCCAGCCCCACTGGCCCGCAGCCGATAACCAACGGCACCTCACCCGGTTGTAAGTTGGCTTTTTGTACAGCGTGATAACCCACCGCCATGGGCTCGGTCAGCGCTGCGTGCTCGGTGGCTAGACCATTTTTTACCGGCAGCAACATAGGTTCTAACAACAACATCAACTCCCCGTAACCGCCGGGAAAGTCGTTTGCGTAACCCACCGACGCCACCTTGCCATGTCGGGCGGTGATTGGCACCGAACAAACCCGTGTACCAACCGGCAAGGTCCCCGTGCAGGCGCTCCCGTGCTCGATAATTTCGGCGCAAAATTCGTGTCCCATAACCACGTCTCTTGCCAGATCCATGCGCATGGGTTCCGGGCTCATGGCTTGAAACTGGTCGGCGTGTTTCAGGGCGTGCAGATCGCTGCCGCAGATGCCACAAGCTAAGGTTTTGACCAGGACTTCTGCATCCTGCGGCACGGGATCTGGAAAGGTGTCAGCGACGATCTGACCGCCGCGCATGATGGCTGCTCGCATAACGATTCCTGCGGATATCTAGTGCAGCTATGTTGCCATCATGGGGGTGTGTAATGGAACCTGTAAACCGCGCCGCCCTATTACTTGCTTCAGAACAAGTCTTAGAGGCAATCAACAAACCAAGTGAAGTCGTCTCGATTCGGCCCAACGTGATTTGTATTTCTTGGCTTTGCGTTGCCATCCAGGTGAGCGAAGAAGTTATCCCCCGATACAGACCAGGTTTGTAACATGCTCACAGCTGCCTGCCCTTTTGACTTTGCGGTAACGTCGAAGTTGAGAACGTATGGGCTGGTAAATGCGGCGTTGGAAACCACTGCATCACAGCCCACCACTTCTGGAATATAACCGCCAAGCAGTGTTTCCATTGCCGCGTCAAAAGTCACAGAAAATTTTGTGGTAACACCCACCTGAATTGATGTGGCTGGCGAACACTTCGAGACGGCGGGAGACAATACCGTTGCGCCGTTGCCTTGGTGCCGCACGTTTGAATTTGCAAACGTAACTGCGTGTGCATCTATGACATTGCGGTGTTTTCCATTTGATTGTTGCCCGGATAGCTCAGCCCAGAATCGCTTCCAACGCGCTTCTGAAGGACCAGGACAGCTTGCTTTATAGCCAATCGAGTCTCTGAAGCTGAGCCGGCCCATCGACGCGGCTGAAGAACACCCTTCATACACGCCGATTGTATTGGCATCTTTCCACTCTGCCTTGATGGTTGGCCAATTCATGAGAACATAGCGTTGGCCGGAACTGGCGGTGTAGGGGTAAAACGAGTTTTTGTTGGCGCGCGTTGAAACGTATTCTTTCACCCGCGCATTCTGTTGCGCTTCGGTCTTGACGGGGTCCATCACAAACCCACCGTGCGCGCAGATGAAAAAGACACCTGTGCTGCCGGAAGCATTTTTCATGTGCTGATATTTGGCTGCATAGCCGTCATGGTGAACGGCGGTGTATCCATGGAGTGCTACAGCTTTAATGACGGCTGATGATTCGCAAGTCATCCCAGACTCCACCGTAATCGGTGTCAGTATCAGAGCGCCACTGGTCTTCGGAGTCCGTGATTGTCGGTGATGCGAGGTGCCCTGGTTGAACAACTGGACGCAGCGGTCAAAGACACAGTGGGCAAAATTGGAATATCAACTGTTGTGATCAATTTCAGATGGGCCAGTGCGCTATCGGACAATAACGGTAAGTTGCCGATCATTTTGGCAACCGGGTCAGATGCCACAATAGGCGCCACGGCGGATTGCTTCAGGGCGGTCGTGTTGAGCATCGATGCGATCATCGCATTTGCCAGTGCGCGGGTCTGTTGGACTGGTAAATACGTGTAAGAGTCATTCGCGTACAGCAGGGCACCGTTCTCATTGAGGATATCCGTGATGAGTTCTGCCCTATCCTGCAGCATAGCGGTAACAGCTTCGAGAGATCGCGTGGGTGGCTCTTCAATAGCAAAAGCGGCGCTTCGTAAGCGACCATCGGTGAGGACTATTCTTGTTGGCTCTACTTCGAATTCTACGTCTGGGAATTCTTCTAGTATTTTTGAGAGTGCAACCTCGGGATCGTCCTGGTCTGCCATATGCCTAGCACCTAACAATGCAGCTTGGGATGCGGTTGAGGATGTTTCGGTTGAAGTCGGAGTTACTGTTTCCTCTGCTGCGGGTTCCGGCGTCAAAGCCACGCCATTAATCTGGATGAGTTGATCGGTCTTGTTAATCCCGATTTCGTAAGGTGGCAGTAGCAACTGTCCGTTGATCACAACCAGCCCTCGTTCTTGGGCAGTCACGGGGGATGCAAGGCTAACTAGCAGCGTTAGACCAATCCAGTTTGTGGCGGTGCGTTCAGCAATCTTCGACGTCCATTTCATAATTTCTCTCACGCAGTTCCATTGTCGTCAAATTGTAGGCGTGTTGTAGCGTTTGTTAAACCTGCGGTGTAAAAATTTCTTTAAGGACGCAGCTGATATCGTTAGGCATATTGGTCAATCGATCAGTCAATAGCTACCGTTTATCCTAGGTCGCTTGCCTGGGCCGTTTACCACATGTCAGACTCGCGTTTTCAAAATGGATATTGGAAACGTGAAGATACTGGCGATTGGTGTTGCCCTACTGTTCAGCAGCTTGGCTTTTAGTGAAGACCAGAGCCTACGTGCTGCGTTAAAAGGGAACGTGTTTGATGGCGCAGAGGAGGCACTCCAAAAAGCAAACCAGGTGAATGCCTCAACCTTAACTCCGGAAACCTACCGTCGTGCGGGCGAGCTGTTCAAACGCGCTCAGGATCTCTTTGATCGAGGAGCGGATGTGGACCGTGTTCGCGATGTAATCGATGAATCTGAAGCACTGTTTATGCAGGCAGTTGAGACGGCGGTTACGGTTCGTGCATTTGTTTCTAGAGCCTACGAGGCTCGCTCGGATGCGTTAGAAGCGGAAGCCAAAGAGCGGTCGCCAGAGTTGTGGCGTCAGGCAGAGGTGCAGTTCTATGAGGCGGCGTCCCGGGCCGAAAAAGGGCGTGAGCGACGGGTTGCAGACTATGCTGAGAAGGCAGAAAAGCTGTATCGAGATGCAGAGCTTGCCGCGATCGAGAACGTGCTGTTTGCACGCATTGATGCAGAGATAGAAAAAGCCAAATCACTGGATGCTGATGACTGGGCGCCAAAGTCCTATGAAGGTGCGGTTGAACTGCTGCAGAAGGCCCGGGCGGTCTTATACGGTAATCGCTACGACACCGACGAGCCAAGAAATCTTGCCCGCCAGGCCCTGCACCAGGCGCTGCATGCTCAATATGTTGCAACCTTGGCGGATGATATCGACGATAAAGACAACTCACTCGAAGCAGTCTTATTGCATTGGGAGGACACGCTGCGGCCTCTGGGCGATGCTTTGGATGTACCGCTTTATTTCGATAATGGTCCTGATGCCGCGCTGGCTCTGATATTGACCTCGCTGGGTGAACGAGATGCGCGCTTCGCTGACGTTGCTGCAGAACTGGCTTCTGTTCGCAGTCGAAATCGTCTCATGAGCCAGGAAATCCTTGTACTGCAATCGGAGCTTGAAAATCGTGAGGCTGCCCAGGCCAGGCTGGATCGCCGTCTGGCGGAACAATCAGAACAGGAGGCGCTGGTTGCGCGTACGGAATCGCTGTTTGCTAACAATGAAGCGGAAGTGGTGCGGCATGAAAACCGCCTGATTATTCGACTGGTGGGTCTGGGCTTTGCCAGTGGCAGCGCGGCGTTAGAAACCCGTCATGGACCGTTGTTGGAAAAACTGCAAACTGCACTTGGTTCCTTTCCTGGTACTCCGGTCACCATAGAAGGACACACAGATTCCTACGGGGCAGATGATACCAACCTGCAGCTGTCTGTGCGGCGCGCCCAGTCGGTTGAAGAATATTTGTTAAATCGCGACACGCTGGAGTCTGCAAACGTCTCTTCTGTCGGTTTTGGGGAGACAAAACCGATTGCCAATAATGAAACCGCGGACGGACGCTGGAAAAATCGGCGGATCGATGTGGTGATCTATCCCGCTTGGTGGCACGAGGGCAGTTGAACGCCCAGGAACTTACTGGCGTTACCCGTGAGTTTTCTCCATGAGTTTTGGATACTCATCGACCAGGAAGTCGATCAGGGCACGCACAGACGGCAGTTGGCTGCGCTTTGGGGGTATCAACAGCGAGATGCGAGCACGCTGGGTCACCCAGTCGGACAGCACAGGCTCAAGGGCGCCACTTAAGACGGACGTATGGGCAACATAGGCGGGCAGCGAGACAATCCCGTGCCCGCCAATTGCAGTCTCCTGTAGTGTTGTCATATCACTACTGATCAGCCTCGGCTTGATCGGCACCGTTACCACCTCTTCATCACGCAGGAAGCGCCAAGCGTGATTGTCGCTACCGGTACCCAGCGACAGCGTTGCGTGCTTGGCGACTTCCGCCGGCGTCAACGGTTTGCCGTGATCGACCAGGTAAGATGGGGCTGCAAAGGTCTGCCAGGGTGATTCTACAAGTCGGCGTTGCACCATCGACGAGTCTGTTAGGGGCTCGCTGTGGCCACGCAAGCCCAGATCAAATCCTTCTTCCAGCAGGTCGATATGTTTGTTGGTGGTATACAGAACAAGGTCAACTTTTGGGTAGAGGGTCATAAATCGACTCACCAATACGCTCACTAGTTCCGTCATGCCTGAAGAGCAGGTCATGCGCACGGTACCGCTTGGTTCCGCCAACAGGGTCGCTACCGCGTGCTCCGCCGCTTCGGCTTCAATCAGCATGGCCTTGGCATGGCGATAAAATGCCTGGCCCGCATCGGTCATGACAAACGTGCGGGACGTCCGCTCAATCAACCGCACGCCTAACCTGGCCTCCAACTCAATCACTCGCCGACTGATGGTTGATTTTGGCAGGTTTAGCGCCCGGCTAGCCGCGGCAAAACCGCTGTGCTCGACGGCGTGAACAAAATAGTAGTGGTCATTTAGATCTAACATGACCCCGTAATGTCCCAAAAATGGGACGATAAGTACAGAAATTGCTAATTTTTGAGTTTTTGTCCTGTTGGTAAGATTTTGAAACTGATTGAGGCCATGACGGATCACTGAAATGAACCAGATAACAAAGATTAACCATGTGGGATTACGAATTCGCAGCGTTCCCAGAAGTAGAGCCTTCTACGAAAAACTGGGCTTTGAATGGATTGCTGGACCCATCGGTCCTGAGCCGGTGGCGATTATGGAGCATCCGAGCGGCGTGAATATTAACTTTGTGCTGAACGCTTCGGAAGATGCCCCACCGACCAATCAGCTGATGGATATCGAAACCAAGCACACCGGGTATACCCACATCGCGTTGGAAGTGGATGACCTGCCGGCGGTAGAGCGGCAAGTGCTCGACGCTGGTATGGAAATAACAGAACGCGTCAGCTTAGCCAGTGGGGCAGCGTTTTTCTTCATTCGAGATCCGGATCAGAACGTTCTGGAATTCCACCAACCGAGATAAAACCAATTACTATAGGAGAAATGTATGAAAATTTTAGCGTTCGCAGCGAGTAACTCTTCGCAATCTATCAACGGGCAGCTGATCCGTTACGCCAGCTCGTTAATCGAGGGCGCCGATATAGAGACGTTGGACATCAATGACTATGAGATGCCACTTTATAGCAGCGACCGCGAGGCGGCCCACGGCATCCCCGAGGAAGCTCACCGTTTCTATCAGAAAATAGGTGCGGCAGATGCGCTGTTAATCAGCTTTGCTGAACACAATGGATCGTACACGGCCGCCTTTAAGAATCTCTATGATTGGACCTCGCGTATTGATATGAAGGTATATCAAGGCAAGCCGACGGTGATGTTGGCCACGTCGCCAGGTGCCGGGGGTGCAGCAAACGTCTTGGCCACAGCAACCAACTCAGCACCGTTTTTTGGCGCCGATTTCAAAGCGTCTATGTCCATCCCAAGCTTTCTAGAACACTTCAACGCAGAATCAGGACGTTTGAACGATGAGTCCTTGGTTGCCCAGCTGCAGGAGACCGTTGCGTGGTTGACCGCTAAATAGGCGCTGTTCGCCTTTAGATGCAGGTGTCGGGGTCGCGTTCAGGCTGTGTTTCAGGTCGGCTCAAGCCTCTTGTCCACAGATTGCGACTTCGGACGCTAGGATGAAATATCGCAAGTACTCTTCATTGTCACCGTACGCCTTTTTACGCACATCTCGAAGACGGTTTTTGGGCTTCTCTTCGGCCTCTTTTGTGGCACTTGGTTCTTCGTTTACCCCACTAGCGTTTGAGGGTGCGATGCGGCCAACCTTTGCGTCGCGGTCAGCGGCTTCTCGCTCACCGGCCTCTTCAACCAGCTCCATCAATCGGTTTGCCGTAGCCCAGGTGTCGCCCGATACCTCCTTTTCTACCACGCTGACATACAGCGCTGGACCGTAACCTAAGGACGTGTTTTTTTGATCGATTGGGGCTTGCCGTATTGACAGCGTCAGGTATTCGTTCGCAAGCTGTTCAGGATCTAAGAGGTTTGAGTCGCATACCAGGACATGGCCCGCAGTTTGTTTTTTTTCTGCTGCTTCGGTTAGTGCTTGCAAGGTTAGCATGGCGCGCTGAGCTTGAGCGTCACGCTGTTCTCCTACCATGGAGCCAAAGATCACGGCCACAAAGCATGAGATGATCAGGCTGTAGGTCACCCATTCGGACACGGCCCGCCCAAGAAAGCGGGCTACGTGTGGTACCTCGTCGTTGGTGTTTTGATCTTCGATCGTCATGTCTGGGCTGCAGTAGTTGCTATGTTCTCGCTATTTGGATTGCCAGCGGTATCGGGCCGCCACAGCGCTCAATTGATCAGCAAATCATGTGCCATGTCGGCCGATTTGGTGGCTGAATCCTGTGGTTGCCTGCTTTGCTAGAGGGTGCGATCCGAAAGTAGTGACAACCCGGGGTGGTGAGATTGAACAATCTGCACTCGTACGTACCACTTTTTTTCATCCTGCACTACTTCGGTGCTGTTTTTGAAGGATCATATTCATGTAAGCGTTAAGGCCCATGCCCCATCGCCCCGTAACACAAGGGTTAGCGACATTTGATTGGATTTGTTGGGGTTTGGTCTATTTTTTGCATTTTTTGATCGCCAAGAGAGACGTTAAATTCAAACCAGATGCGAAGCACCGAGGTTTTTCCATGAGTGAAAATGCAATCGATCCTAGTGATCCTGGCGAGCTATCGGAAAGCGCTGAACCGGGATCAACGACTAAAACGTGGAAAGATATTTTCTGGACGGTGTTGCAGCCCGCGGTTGCGATGGGCGCGCCTCTGCTCGTAGCGGTCACGCTGGTCACAGGCGTGTGGGCCGAGGAAGATCGAATGCTTTTTGCTTTGGTAATGATTTTCCTGCCCATTCCGATATTCGTCTGGGCAGAACGCCGTTGGGGCCGCAGTGATTGGAAACTCAAGCCCTCCGAATTGGCCGAAGATGGTTTTTGGGTAGCGATGGGCGCATTTCTTTGGGCCCCGCTGATCACCGATATGTACCGCACGCCGGTATCTGAAGGTTTTCGCGCGATTCGTGATCGAACGCTCTTAGAGATCAGCATCGAACCTACGACTGTACTCGGCCTGTTTGGCGCGGTTATCTTTATACGCATTTGTACAGCCTTTCCATATTACTGGCTGCACCGAGTGCAGCACGAGGTCCTATTTTGGTGGCGCATGCATGCAACGCATCACCACATCACAAAAATGAGTTTTTTGCGCGGTGAGCGTACACACCCCTTGGAATACTTAGCACTTTCGTTGGGCCGCGTGATGGTGCTGGCGTTCATTGGCGCTAGCGACGAGGTGATTGCGGTTTCTGCAGCCTTTGGCATGTGGAACGGTAAGTTCAACCACTCAAACCTGCCGCTTAAGTCGCTCCCTGTTTACGATTGGGTCTTTGCTACTGCACCACAGCATCACGTGCACCATTCAATGAATCGTCGGCAGAGCGACTCAAATTATGGCTGCTACATAATTCTGTGGGATCGGGTGTTTGGTACTTATTGCGGTGATGGAACGGACGATGTTGAGCAAACTGGGGCGGGTAAGGGCGTGCCGCTGTCGATCAAGGAGCAGCTGATGCTGGCGTTTTATCCCAACAAGCGCCTCACTGATTTATGACCCTTGGCGTCCCAAATGAACCGTTGGGTTTTCGGGAAGGACCTGTATGAGTAACCTATGGTTCCTGATTCCGTTTCTGATTGGCAGCGCTGCCTTCCTGGTAACCCTTTATGTGACCATCTTCGTGCCCCACATGTCTGATACCCCCTGGCAACAGGATGATCCCGAAGACGTGCATCCGCTCAGGCGGTGGGATACGGTAATCACTTGGATTATGTGGGGTGGCTGGGGTGTGGCGATGGTTATGCATTTCCTCGCCGAAGGCAAAATGATTGAACAGCTTGAGGCTCTATTCAGCTAGTGTTTTCGATTGCTTGGTGTTCTGCAGTTCGTTCAAGCGTCAAACAAGGTGGGTTGCCCGAGAACTCGGTGGCGCCGCCAGACTTAGGTTGTCCTTCGGCCTTGCTCGTAAAGCCGGACAAACTCAAGTAATTCGGGAATGACCTGTTCGTGGGCATCTTCTTGGATGTAGTGGCCCGCATCCAAGACTTCAACTTTGGCATGTGGAAAATCGGGCATCCACATTTCTTGCAGGACGTCCATTTGGAATGCCACATCTAACCTGGGCCAGACGATTGAGACGGGTTTGTGTGCAAAATTGTTGACCAGCTGCGCATGCCAAGGTTCGATCAGGTCATTTAACGGGTCTGTTTGGTCGGCTGGAATCTGTCTTGGAAACTGCAGTATGGCCGTACGGGTACGCCAGCTCGGATGGGGTGCCAGGTAAGCTCGTTTATCCAGCGGGCTCAAAACGTTTGGATTTGCCAAACCGGCCTTAAACAGAAACACGCGAACAAACGCGTGTAGGCCTTTCACCATCAACTCACCCACGCCTGGTGTGCGGAAGAGCTTTAGCGGTAACGGTAGCGGTACTGGACGGTGAGGCCGGTGAAAGTACGTATTCAGAATGAACAGCTGGGCGACTCTATTCGAGTGATTGGCTGCCCACCCGAGTCCAATAGGGCCGCCCCAATCTTGTACCACCAGGGTCGCCTCGGTAATCTTTAAGGATTCCAGCAGCGCTGAACATCTATTTACATGATGCTCTATGCTATAGAGTTTTGGGTTGTCGGGTTTATCTGAGCGCCCAAATCCAAGGTGGTCCATTACGATCGCGCGATGACCTTGTTCAACCACTGCCGCAATAAATCGCCGATAGAGGTATCCCCAAGTGGGATTGCCATGGACCATTACTACGGGTATTGCGTCCTTAGGACCCACATCTACGTAGTGCATTTTACCATCAGCACTCTCAAACCAATTGGGCTCAAAGGGCCACTGGCCGTCGAAGGTCCAGTCCATATCGTCCTTAGTGAGCGTCACTTGGTGATTGCCCGTGGCTCATGTCCCTAGCTACGCCGAAAGCACCTACGCCCGCCACCAATGTCCATACGTAAGGTGCTGGGGTTGTCCACACAATCGCATCGCCGAAGATAGCCAGACCAATACCCAAAATGGCGAAGCCACCACTAATGGTTGTGGCTGCAATGGCCAGTGCATGCTGACCTGAGTGGCTGCTTGCGTACCAGTACATACCAACAATGGCAATGACGGAAACTGAGCCGACATGCCAGGAGAAATGATGCAGCCATACGATGTTTTTGGGTAGAGTGGATGCGTCTAGAGGGTCCAAGACCATTGGAGCGCCAATCAGTTCGTGGGCAAGTACGCCCACGAGTGCTAGCCCTGCTGCTGTTCGATAGATTAAGGTTTTACTCAAGACTGCATCCCTATGGGTGGCACTAAACCGTCGATCATCTTAAATGATCGTTGTCCAAAGGACATCCAGGTCGGGTCAGTTCAATTGTCCGTCGATGCTACAGCCGCCCATCTCCTCGAGATATCGAATGACAACCAACATGGCATTTTTCTCGCTGTACTGATCTTGCTTTGAGACCATGTAGGTGATGATCTTTCGGGTATCAAAGAAATCAGAGGGTGATCTGCAATAGATCCGATCCAGGTATTCGGTCTCCTCATCCAGCATTGCGACCAAATCCAACGCGCCGCCCACATAGGCTTGCAGGAAAGGACTGTCGCTGCAATCGCCGGGGAAAGCGTCACAGGCCGCGACAAAATCGTCGATTGAAAGTGCGTTGGTGTGACCCGGCGAGAGGTACAGTGAAATCGAGATGACGATGTATATCGATGCGTTTCGCATAAAGAGATTCCTCTTGAAAAAATTAAAATAAAACGATAATTTATTAAACGATAACAGTCATTAGTTGAGTTGGTCAAATATGAGTAGAAAGCTGTCTGCCGTCATATCCTGGGTGTGTCTTGTGATCTTGGTGCTCGTGCCCATCTTTGGGATGGGTTATCTGATCAGGATCGAAAGTTTTGCGGCCTTTGTTCAGGGTAGTATCGGCCTGCCAATACAGTGGAGTACGGTGTCTAACGCTCAGTGGTACGGTCTTTGGGTGATTACCGCCGTGTTTGTATCTATTGGTCTGGTGGGTTTGTACTTCTTGCGCCGGGCCTTTGTTAATTTTGCCAAGGGTGAGTTTTTCAATACCTCAAATAGTCGAGACATTCGGCGTTTTTCGATCTTGTTGTTAGCCCAGGCATTGGCCACCCCTTTGCATATCACGTTGTCTAGCCTGTTGTTGTCAGCAAATCATCCTGCCGGACAGAAAATGCTGTCTATAGCGTTTGGCAGCAACGAGCTTAAAGCCATTGGCGTGGCGCTGGTGTTGTGGGTGCTCAGCGATCTGCTTGTGCAGGCGTGTCATCTCGATGCAGAAAACAAACAGTTTGTGTAGGTAACCTCATGGCGATTCAAGTGACTTTGGATGTGATGCTGGCCCGCCGCAAAATCAAAGGTAAAGAACTGGCCAATCGGGTTGGTATTACGGAGCAGAATCTCTCCATCTTGCGCACCGGCAAAGCCAAGGGGGTGCGATTTTCTACCCTGGCCAGGATCTGCGAAGTACTGGAATGTCAGCCCGGAGATATTTTGGAATATGAGCATGATCATTAGTTCTTGGTACACCTGAGGGTAAGGCTGCCAAGACAATAAGAAACCGTTAGAATATACGGTTTTGCGTGTGGTATTAAAATGAAGTTGCTACAAGAAACCCGGGTGCTGCCCGAAGAGATTGATTCGTTAGGCCATATGAACGTTCGCTATTACATGGCGCGTATGGAAAAGGCCAACAGCGAGATGATGGCCGGGTTGGGCCTGCCTTATGCGTCCGCGTTTCTGCGCCGCACCGACACCTATACGCGTTTTATGCGCGAGCAGTTTGAAGGTGCAACTTTGCAGACTTACGGTCAGGTTCTGGAGCTTGCCGAAGGTGGAATGCGTACGCATGTCGAAGTGCGCAACGAAGCAAAAGAGCAGACCGCTGCAGTATTTATTGTTACCACAAGCATGATCGATCGTGCCTCGCGCCGAGTGTTACCCATGCCTGGAGATCTCGACGTCGCCAAGTCTAAGCTCCCTGACTATGCGATCCCGCGCACCTTGTCTCTGGAGACAGTAAATAGCGACGTCACCTTGGCCCAACTGGATGCGTGTATTCCTGAAATTGAAGGCGGTGGCATGATGAGCGGTAAACGCGCAACCGTGATTGAGCCCGAGGATGTGGACAGTGATGGCTGGGTACGCGAAGACATCGAGCTTATGTTCCTGCCGTTTGCCAAGATGTCGGCTCAGCAGCAGGTGCAAGGTCCGCCCGTCTTCGAAACCCAGGATGGTCGTCGTGTTGGCTGGGCGGTGATGGAAACACGTAATTTACGTTTTGGGCAGCCCAGGCTTGGTGATGAGATCGCTTATTTTTCTGCCGACGTCAGCCTGGAAGAGAAGTCCCGAGTGTCTCGTCGATGGGCCTTTGATCGCAACACCTCAGAGCTTTTAGGAATCAGTGACTCTGTTGGCGTGTGCATAGACCTGGTCGAACGCCGGGCCATTCCATGGCCCGACGAGTTGCGGTCGATGATCGAGCGCCATCTGCAGCCCCAACTGATCTAACCGAAACCCAGAACGCGTACTTCTTTCAGTGGTTGAGAATGGTTTATTGAAATAGTTTCAAATATATGAAACTATTTCTAGTATGATAAATCAAATGAAGCCGCTGGACAGTCAGCTGGGTGCCCTGGCAGACCCTACGCGACGAGCCATCGTGGAACTGCTGGTACAGCAACCTTATCGCGCCAGTGACCTGGCTCAAGCCACGGGTGTAACGCGATCGCGCATGAGTAAACACTTGCGGGTCTTAATGGATGCGGGCATCGCAATGGACGAACGTCCGGCAGACGACGCACGGGCGCGGGTATTTCATCTGCAACCGCGGGCACTGAGTGATGTGCAGCAATGGTTAGAGCAGTTGCAACGGCAATGGGATAGCCAGCTTCAGTCGTTCAAAGTCCACGTTGAAGAGCGAACTTCGCAATCAAGCAATGTCGACACGAGCAAGCAAGGTTAGGTCACAGGGGAGTCTAATATGTCCAGCACAAATTCAATTTCGTCCTCTGTTGATGTGCCCACCGACCCAGAGACAGCGTTCAAGATCTTTACCGAAGAAGTAAATTGTTGGTGGTTGCAGGGGCCTATCAATTTTCATGATGCGACCCGGACGTATGAAATGCGCATCGAACCAAAGTTGGGTGGTCGAGTATACGAGGTACATGATCTTGATAACTGTGAGGGCTATGAACTTGCCACCATTACGCACTGGGAGCCTGGGGTCCGATTGGCGTGGGTAAGCAGTATTGATGATGTCAGCACTCAGATTCGATTTGAACCTGTTCAGAGCGGCACAAGAGTAACCGTCGTAGCAACCATCAACGGGGATGATCGTGGCAGCACTTCTTGGGTTCGGGTCACTCCAACTTGGCTTGCGCGATGGTTTGAGCGTCGTGACGGTACGCCGCGTGAGCCCGTTGGTATGGCTAAGCTTGCGCTCGCTGTGCACTACCCAGATCCGGTCGTTGCTGCGCATTGGTTGAAGGACACCTTTGCCTTGTCTCCCTCGTCGGACATTCCTGAAGAATATACGGAACACACCTGGATTGAATTTCAAATTGGTAACGCGGTGATAATCCTGTTTAAGCAAGAAGGTGAAACGGCCGGGGTTACTCACACGCCCTGGGTATTTGTTGACGATTTAGATCAGCAATACCAGCAACTCAAACGGCATCATGCCGAGATCACTGAAGAACCGGTTCATCACGGCGCTCGCTGGTTCAGCGCAAAAGACCTGGCGGGCCATCAGTGGACGTTCGCGCAAGCAGGTCCACGTATGCTGTAATGTCAATTGTTCCGCTTGTCAGACCAAACTATATTCCCAAGCCCGCCAACTCGGCAAAAAGCTGATCTGCGCTGGTAAACGCATCTTCTACTCTTGGGCCAACCCCCCAGTCACCGCAGGCGGCAACCTGCTGTGTTCGATCAATCCAGAATGACTCACTATGGGTCACGTTAACACGGGCATATCGCCAACGGTGCAAGGCGGCAATCGAGCCAAGCTGCAGACCCAATCCGCTGACCGCCGCTGTGAGCTGTTCGGTCAAAACCTCGCGGTCCTGTTCGAAATTCGTCAGCGACCACTCTGGTGTGGCATGGGCGACGAACCCCGGCTTTTCCTTGCGCTCCGGGCGCGTAGAGGACACTGCAATCCAGTCTACCGGGCGGCCTTTAACGACGGCGGCACCAAAATTTGGTGGCGATTCGAGATATCCCATCAGGGCAAAGCACGGTGAGTAAGCGACATCATCAAGTGGTGCTGCCGGCAGCAGTCTTTGTGTTTGCTCTGCCGGTGCGGTTGAGATTACCCAACTGAGCTTGGTTGCCTTGCCATCCTGGTTGTACGCTTGCCACCCAGAATCAATTTTTTCGAGCCTGTTGACTTCGAATTGGCTTTCAACGGATATGTTCTTCAACAGTCGTCTGCACAGCTCGCCCATGCTGGGATGACAAAGATAATGTGGTTCGAACCAATCCCTCTTGAAGGGTCTGGTGACGTCACCGAGCGTGACAACTTTTGGTTGCCAATCGACGACAACATCCCGGTGCGCTTTGACGACTGTTTTGAATGCGTCGGTTCGGGCGGTAAAAAACTGCGCGCCATGATCAAAAGCGATGTCGTCCAGGCGACGAGTGGCCATTCTTCCACCCAGTCCCCGACTCTTTTCAAAAACCACCACGTCATGGCCGCTTTGATTAAGTTGGTTTGCAAGCCAAGCGCCAGCGATCCCGGCCCCGATAATGCCAACGCGATTTTCCATCGTATTTTGTGGTCTCTTTGATTTGGTTCTGCGCAGGCTTCACGTTGCATGCGACGTGCCGCAGTATACTAAACCATGGAGGTTTCGATCTCGTCGAGTACGGGTGGCAGTGCGGCAACATATTTCTCGACGTCTTGGAGTAATCCCATACTGACGCGAGACCAGTTGATATAGTCGCGGTAGATACCACGAATCAATACCCCGCGGGATGCCATCGCTTGACGAAATGCCTCGGCATTGCGGTTACCTAAATCGACGAACATGAAGTTTGTACTGGAGGGAAGTGCGCGTAAGTCGTTTCTTTTGAGCGCCTCGGTGACCATTTCGCGTGCTTCCAAGATATTGGATTTGGAATACTGAAGAAACGCTTCATCATCGTAGCTTGCCACGGCAGCAGCAACACCGGCTTGATTTAATGCGTAGTCTCCCAAGCCGTAGACGCTCGCTTCAGCGATCCTTTCGGGCGGGCCGATCAGGTAGCCGACTCGCATGCCGGCCAGGCCGTAGATTTTTGAGAAGGTTCTTGCGACGAGTATGTCGTGCCCGGATTTAATGAGTGGCACCATGGTGCTGGCGTCTGGGTCTTCTGTCAGCTCGTTATAGGCTTCATCAAGCAGAACGGTTACTTTCTTGGAGGTGCGTTTGCAGAATTCAGCCAGTTGGTCCGGTGGCAACACACGACCGGTGGGGTTGTTTGGGTTAGTCACGTGAACCATCGCCACGTTGTCGTCAATGGCCGCTTCCATCGCAGCCAGATCAATCTGCAGATCGTCGGTCTTCGGAAGCCTGAGCATCGAGCCTCCGCTTTGGCGCAAAGCCATCCGTGTGGTGGTGTCCCAATACAGATCCGGCACCACTATTTTTCCGCGCTTTGACGCAGCCACCGCCAGATAGGTTAGAACGCCACTGGAGCCGGCACTCAACATGATGTGTTCGGGTGTGATGTTGTGCTTTTCCGCGATCATGGCTTTCAGCCGCGGCACAGATTCGCTGACATAATATGCACCATTCCGAGATGCTTCTGCCATTGCTCTTAGTGCAGCTGGACTTGGCCCGTAGGGGTTCTCATTGGCGTTTAGCTTAGCGATGCCCGGTGCAGGTCCGTAGGCTGGCGTTAAGATCGAGCCTGAGCTTGCAGCAGATGTCGTGTTGGCCATGGACAAACTGCCTGCCGCTAACGAAGAGCCAACAATGAACGAACGACGGTTTAATGTGGTCATGGGAGTC
Organism: Pseudomonadota bacterium; assembly: GCA_039028095.1. Lineage (GTDB taxonomy): Bacteria > Pseudomonadota > Gammaproteobacteria > Pseudomonadales > Azotimanducaceae > UBA4421. The sequence continues at coordinate 125,469 of JBCCIU010000005.1, read as the reverse complement.
TCCTGGATACTGAACTAGATCGCCTTGTAAAACATGGACGCCGACACCAAAACGAGATAAACGCCAAATATTCGCTTTAGGTGATAGTCGTTAAGGCTGTGTGCCCACCTGGCCCCGATGGGGGCGGTGATGATGGAAGCGGCTGATATTGCGATGAGTGCTGGAATGTTGATGTAGCCAATAGAGCCAAAGGGTAGTCCCTCTTGCCCAAGACCCATGATTAGAAAACCCACGGCACCGGGCAATCCGATAATGAATCCCACACCAGCTGCGGTCGCCACCGCCTGGTGGACCGGGCGGTTACATAAAATCATGGTCAGAACTGTCACCGTGCCACCACCAATTCCAAGCAGGGCCGAAAAACCGCCTAGGAAGGATGCAAGCCCAGCGCGCGTTGCGCCCGTTGGCATAGATAGAGAGTTAGAAAATCCAGCAAACAGGTTGGGGAACAGAAAGTAGATCGAGTAGAGCAACACCCCCGCCGCAAACACGATAAAAAGGCTTTCGCCGTTAGTAACCGAAGCGATCGACAAACCGCCGATAACGCCAATCACCAACCAGGTTGACCAGGATCTGAGCACTTGAAAATCCACAGCGCCTTTGGCTTGGTGGGTCTGTACTGAGCGGGCAGATGCGACCACGATAGAAGCGAGCGAGGTGCCAATGGCGACGTAGATCAGCTGGCTGTCAGTTTCATAAAAAAAGGAAAAGACGGCGATGAGAGCGGGAACTACTACAAACCCGCCCCCATTGCCAAAAAGACCTGCAGTTATACCTGCGATGGTCCCTGCGGCAATCAACGCAAGAACCAGCACAAGGACTTCAGGTGCAAAACTCAAAACTATCTCCGATCCGTTGCAGCTTCACATGGCTACTTTTTTCAGTGTTCGCGATTTTCCAATACCTGATTGAATTCAAAGTTCGTGCCAACAGAATTTGTCCGGCATGAAGACTGGGTAAACCGCCAAGTGTTTGTTTTTCATGCGAATTGGTCGCTTGTGTCATTGAGCGACGCGGATCCGCGCGTTGGAGCAAGGCACAAAAATGGTGCGTGGGTGTTCTTGATGGTGCAATTTTTTACGGCTGGTCAGAGTTATCTCATGGAAGAGAGTCTGATGCGGCCAAAATGCTCGACTTTACCGCGGCGTTACACCGTCGGTTTCCGCTAAACGCTTTCGTACAGGTGCAGGATATTGGGCACGCTCTTTGCAGTGATTTCAGATGAAACAGAAATCTTTTTTCAAGCTGTTGACAAGGGGGTCGACGTTAGTCGGATAAACAACAATAAAACGCGTTTGATTTATTTAATGCTGGGTTTGTCGATGTTGGCCCTTGGCCATGTTCAGGCTCGGGTTGACCTAAGTGGCACCTACGATGTTGGCACCCTAACGCCTTTGGAACGCCCTCTTGCCTATGGCGACAACCAGATTTTGACACCCACAAAGGCCGCTGACCTCGCCAACGCCGCGGCGCAACGTATGTCGCGTGCTGGTGCGCAAAGTGACCCCAACCGAAGTGCGCCGCAAAAGGGTGGGCGGGTCGGAGGCTATAACGCTTTTTGGTTTGATCGTGGTGACAGTGTTGCTCTGGTCGATGGTGCCTTCCGAACTTCGATTATCACCCAACCGAAAAATGGCCGCATACCGCCAATGACCAAATATGGTGCCCAGCGGCGAGCTGACTTCCTGAATCGCTGGGAGATCATCTGGCGCTCCCCTGATCCCACAACAACGATGAACACGGGCACGGCTTGGTGGTTGGAGCAAGGGGGGCGGGGTCCCTATGACAATATGGAGCAGCGCCCGCTTGCCGAGCGATGCATCATTGGCTCCCGGTCTACGGCTGGACCGCCCATGTTGCCCAACATTTACAACAACCATAAGCGAATCATCCAAACGACTGAGCACGTCATGATTCTTACGGAGATGAACCACGATGTCCGGGTTGTGCGGATGGACGATCAGCACAGACCCGATTCTTTCCGTACCTGGTTGGGTGACAGCGTTGGAGTATGGCAGGGTGATACCCTGGTGGTCCGCACGAAAAACTTTACCCAGACGCCTGCTTTGTCAGGGGCGGATGAACACTTAGAGGTAGTCGAACGCTTTAGCCTGCAGGACGATGGGTCATTGTTATATCAGTTTTCGGTAAACAATCCCGGTATTTGGTCCGAAGTTTGGGCGGGAGAGTACGTCTGGTCTGTTAGCAAAGGCAAAGTCTATGAATACGCCTGCCATGAAGGGAACTATGCGCTGGGTAATATCATGCGCGGCGCGCGTCGTTTAGAGCAAGAGCATCATATTTCAAGCGCTGGCGATTGATCTTTGTGTGAACACACCGCCTATCGGTAAGCGATCGCCTAATCCCACGCTCGTGTAATCCACACGTACGATAAACCTGGTGCAGGTGCATCGATTCGGCGTCGAACATGCCTGCCTTAACAATATGACACATTGTCATGAAACTGAAACATATGACCTCTAGCATCAGCGACCATATTCGGATTGTTGGTGAGTTCGACTGCGTTACACATCGGCACAACCGAGCGGCTTAAGCGTCAAAACTATAATGAATTGAGGGGAAAGCATGATCCGCAAATTACTCGGCGTAATCCTAATTGGGATCTCAAGTTTGTTGCCTGCTTCGTTGGTGTACGCCGATGCCGGTGCACCGGACTGGGCTAAGACCCTGAAAAATATGGGAAAAGTTTACTCCGGCGATGAGCAGTCGGCGGTTGATAACATCAAGGTGTTTGGCCGCGTCCACGGTCAGTGGAACTATTCCGATGGTGAAAGTGCCGATGACAGCTTCAACGGCTCCGGAGAAGAGTTACGTCGATTGCGGGCTGGTGCCTCAGTTACATTTAAGAATGGGCTGAAAGTGCTGGGTCGCATGAATCTGGAAGAAGGCGGTTTCGGCTTCACCAAGCTCGGTTTCGACAGCTGGGATGAGCTGTACTTAGAGTTCGGACAGAAGAACTGGTTGGGGTTCGATTCGGCGTCAGTAGGATATGGCCGCTATAAGCTGCTTTTTGGTGGTGAAGAACACCAGTCTTCCAAGCGCATCAAAACGATCGAGCGCAGTGCGATAAACAATCGCTTCGGAAGTCGTCGCCCAACCGGTGTGAAGATGAACGCGGAAAAGGATGGCGTCGAATACATCCTGGGGGTTTGGTCGACTGAACCGGAGGACAAAGGTTGGGCAAGTTGGGACGAAGGTGTGGCAGTGCAAGCCAGCGCAGAATTCAAGGCATTGGAAGGGAAATGGATCCTCGATTTTGTGTACGCCGACGACGCGGATGCTGATGAGACGATCTTTGACTATGACTGGGCGAGCTCAGTTACCTACCATCGAAATTTTGGTCGAATCAATCTGATGACCAATCTGACGTTCAGTGAGGCCGGGGATGTCGATCCACTGGGCGTTGTCATATTGCCAACTTATGAAATTGTCCCCAACAAGTGGGAAGCCGCGTTTCGTTATCAGTGGGCCAACTCCAGCGCAGACTCTGGTGTGCCTCGTAGTAGCAGCAGTCGAGGTATTCGCCGGGTGGCGAGAAAAGAAGGTCTTCAAACTGGCGCAGGTGAGGACTACCATGCCGTATATGCGGGTCTGAATTACTATATTGCCGGCGACAACGTTAAGCTGATGTCAGGGCTTGAGTACGAAACTATCAGCGGCGATTCAGCTCGAGAGTTGGACGGTGTCACTTTTTGGTTAGCGGCACGCATCTATTTCTAGACCCTGCTGATACCTTAGCCCAAGTATCGCGGGGCGCGTCTTGGAAAGGCAGGTTGTGTGATAGCGGCGAGACAAACAGGCATGATTGTGGGTGCAGGTGGCGGGATTGGTCTTGCCATTCTGGGCGAGGCTGCTCATCGATTGAATCCGTGCAGGATAATCGCCACTCATCGCCAGCCGGTGTCGTCTGTCGAGGAGCAGATCAGCTGGCTAGATTTGAACTTTGATGATCCGGCACAACTAGCCAGGCAAGCTGAACACATCGCTCAAGACCTTGAATCGTTAGATTATCTGATTTTTGCTTCTGGCTTATTGCATGGTGACGCGATCTCGCCCGAGAAAAAACTCGGTGATTGGGATGCCCATCAGTTTCAGCAAGTCATGTGGGTTAATGCAGGTGCGCCGCTGACCGTATTTGCGTCTCTGCAACCGGCGCTGTCAAAAAGTCCGCAACCCAAGGTGATGTTTCTGTCCGCACAGATTGGCAGCATCTCGGACAATCAATCGGGCGGTTGGTACAGCTATCGAATGTCCAAAGCGGCATTGAATATGGGCGTTCGAACCGCGGCCATCGAGGCGGCGCGATGGCGCAACGCGGCCAGCATCGTCGCTGTACACCCTGGTACCACCACCAGTGCGCTCTCCAAACCCTTTACTCAGCGGCGTCGAAATCTGTCTACACCAACTCAGACGGCACGCCAGTTGGTCGAATTGCTGGTTAATTTGACGCCAGCGCAAAGTGGTTTGCTGCTTAATCGAGATGGTTCGGTCTTACCCTGGTAGACGTTCGGGTAGGCCGCCGCTATTTCCGGTTAGAACCAAGCGTGTTGGACCAACACTGGTGATGTGTGTGTGAACGCCTCGCTGGTGGCCTGCTGGCAAAGGAAGTGCGCCACACTTTCTCGGGAGATGCTGCCATTCACCCAATCTGCAGGTTCGCGCAGCACTTTATAATCTTCTCGCATTCCGCCGTTGGTCAGCATGCCAGGACGCACGATTGTCCAGTCAAGATGACTGTCTTTTATTATGGCTTCCTGGCGGGATTTATCAGCGTAGGCTCTTCCGAATACCAGATTAAAAGCGGGCTTTTGTAGCCAGTGGATGTGTGGATGACAATCCCCTGAGCCAAAACCGGTGACGCAAAGAAGACGGTCTACACGCTCCTTTTGCATCGCAGCCACGAGGGTTTCGGTGGCACGAGAGAATATTGAGATGGGTCCTGCGATCATATTTAAATCAAAAGGGATACCCAAACTTTGAATGACACCGTCACTACCCCTGATCGCGCTTTGAAGCGCCCCTTCATCGAGAGCATCGGCGTCAAATTTTTCCAGCCTCGGGTGTTCTAACGTGATGGATGAGCTAGCAGTTCGCGCGAAGGCTCGAACACCATGACCTTCGCTCAACAGCTGCTTGGTAGCCTCCAGGCCGATCCCACGACTGGCACCGATTACGAGTATGTTAGCCATGATTATTGCGTGATTAAAAAGCACTGCATAACAAGAAGGAGGTTAGCCGGTTCGGTATAAAAGTTATGTGAAAGTTCAATTCCAGCTTGGCCGTCGAAATACTCTGTTGGAAGACCACTCGACCCATCGGTCTTCGGATGAGCAAATTTGTGATGCTTATCACGTTTGATTTGGAGACGGCCCAATTTGGCGACCCAGGTCAAGACGTCTTCGCCGGTTTTTTTGTATCATCTTGGCACCTATGGCGCATGGAACGCGCGAAGATAATGACACGACATTCGTTGGTATTCAGGGATGCGCCGCGGCTGATTTTCCATGATGCGGAAGCTACCGATGATCTTGGTTTTCGCTCGCCACCCTATCAAACGGTATCACACCTTTGGCCAGAGAGAGGGTTATGTATCGCCAATGATCAGGACCTTGTCGTCACGAACAAAGCGGTAGACCCCGACTATCTGGCTTATTTTGCGGAGATTACGAATCAGTCTCCATCGCTTCTAGTTCTGGATGCGGATGAGTCTCTCACCCAAAGTTTAATTCTAGGCGCACACAAAATTGATCACTGGTTGACTTCGCAATCACGTCGAGAAGGTCAGCGAATCGATCTTTCGCCAATGATCCTGACCAACAAAACACATGAGCTGGGGACATCATTATCAGGACAGTTTCCGGACTTTGAGTGGTCTTATCCGGAGCAGAAATCGATTGACGCGGTGCAGTTTGTAAATCTCAAATCGAATATTTCTAACTGGCTGCCAAAATCGGGGCTGAAGAGCACGCCCGTTTGCGCCGTACATGAGCGCCAAGATTCTGCCAGCTGTCTTTGGGAGCACCTAAAACCACGGCTGCAATCGCAAAGTTTGATAGTGAAGGCTGACTTTTCCAGCAGTGGTGTTGGAAACAAAATCATAAATAATAGTTCACAGGAAGAACTGATGAGTTGGCTGGAGGGGCAAACCGGTGTCGACACCTTTGTTGTTGAAGAACTGGTCGATTTTGTTTTCAGCCCTAATGTTCAGTTTTATATTGATCATACCGGCGCCTGTCATTTTGTCGGTTGGTCTGATCAGATATTGAACGATGGATTGCAATTTAAGGGCAACTCATGGCCTTTGCCGGACAGTCACTCAGAGCCTTTGCTTGATGCCGGGTGGTTGATTGCCCGAAAGCTCTCTAAGCTTGGCGTGCGTCATATTGTTGGGATTGACTTTCTCTGCTTGGAAGATGGGAGCATCAGATTTGTAGAGGTTAATGCGCGCTTTAATGGGTCAACCTACGCACAAAGCATTGTGGAAAAACTGAACGCCGACCGGCTCCACGCCAACCTGGATCCAGTTGGCGCTTGGAGCCAGCTGCGTATATTTCCAGACAAAGTTCTTTCCTTCGTCGATCTGCATAAAGTCGCCTCCGATTTACTGTTTAGCCGCCGACAAGATGCTGGTGTGATTCCTTACCTGCCAAGCCTTTTCACCTGCGGCATAGCCAATGTGGTGGCAGTAGGTTCCACGCCGGAACAGGTGAAGGACCTGGAGCAAGAATTTTGTAGCCGGTTATCAAGTGCGTGGGTGCGAAGATGACTGGACAACTATCGGCAAGTGCGGCAATCCGAGCCGGCTTTCGACTTATCAAAAGAGCCTTCGCTAACCATGTTTTATAGACGGTTAAAAGGGCTTATAGGCAAGCTTAGGCGCAAATTTCTACGCAAGCTGAGTCACAGTATCTGGTTGGCGAAGCTCTGGCGAAAGCTGATGTTCCGTACAACGGTTATCGCAGTGACCGGCAGTGTGGGCAAAACAACCTGTCGCGAACTTTTAATATCGATGCTCGAGTCTCAAGGCTCGGTGCATCGAACCGAAAATAACGAAAATGATATGTGGAGCATACCCTCCACGATATTGAGGATGCGTCCCTGGCATCGCTATTCGGTGATGGAAACAGCCGCGTCGGGCCGGGGGTCGTTGAAAGCCATTGCCGAGATCGTCAGACCAGACATTGCCATTGTGACCGCTGTTGCGCCCACCCATACCAAAGAATATTCCGATCTTGAGGATATTGCGCGGGAAAAGTCTGAGCTGGTGAGAAATCTAGCGAGAAACGGTGTGGCTGTGCTCAACGCGGACGATCTTCGAGTGGCACAAATGAAGAGCCTGACAAAGCGCGAACCGGTGACGTTTGGCCAACAGAACAATGCGGATGTCATGGCGTCTGATGTCTCGTCCGCCTGGCCCCAACGTCTTAAACTGAAGCTGAATCTTTCCGGCCAATTTGCCCCGGCCAGTATCGATTTGCAAAGCAATCTTGTTGGCAGACACTGGTCTAATTCGTTTCTTGCTGCAAGCACGACAGCAGCCTTTTGTGGGGTCCCTCACAAGGTGATTCAAGAGGCGATCACGTCGATGCCACCATTTCGTGCGCGCATGGAACCTATCCGGTTGCCAAATGGCGCTGTCGCCATTCAGGACAACAACGCCAGTGATGTTGTGTTCCTAGCCATGCTTGATGTGGCAAAAGAAGCACAAGCAGAACGCAAGGTCGTGATTTTAGGTGACCTCAACGATATTGAGGGAATGTCGAGATCCAGACGCCGTCGGGTCTACGCGGCCCAGCAGTGCGCGGAGGTCTTCGACGTCATGATATTTGTTGGCTCTGGGACGAGCTATGCGGTTAAGGCGGGATTGGCGGCGGGTGTTAAAACGGATCAGATTTTTGGGTTACCTGACTTTCGACAAGCCAGTCAGGTATTGAGGGACATTTTGCAGCCGCATGATTTGATATTCGTCAAAGGTCAGAATGGTTTGCACCTGCGCAGGGTGGTGTTCGAGCAGATCGGGAAGATTGGTTGCGCGGTTGACTCGTGCCAAATTCGATCCGATTGTGATGTTTGTGACCAATTGAAGCCCGAGTTTGATCTCGCGCGTGCACTCAGGTGGGATTGATATCATGTGTGGCATTGTAGGGGTTGTTGCTCATGGCACCGGTCATATCCGAGCGGATGAAATCCGCTCCATGGTGGGTACGGTCGAGCATCGTGGACCTGATTTTAGTGATGTTTGGGTGGGTGACACTGTCGGCTTTGGTCATACTCGTCTAAGCATCTTGGATTTACGTGAGGTTGCTAATCAACCGCTGATTACAATTGATGGTACCGGGGTACTGGTCTACAACGGAGAGATCTACAACCACTTAGCGTTACGCGAAGAGTTAGAAGCTGAGGGCGTTGAATTTACGACGCGGTGTGATTCTGAAGTTGTACTGTTGGCCCTTCACCACTGGGGTGTAGAGCCGGCCGTGAAACGGTTTAACGGCATGTTTGCTTTTGCTTATACCGACCTTCGTAACGGTAGCACCTGGTTGGCTCGAGATCGACTAGGGATTAAACCCTTGTTCATCGGTCAGGTTGGGGATATGTGGTTGTTTGCATCAGAGCAAAAGGGATTGTTGGCCCACCCCGCTATGATCAACGAGGTAGACGGGCATGCGTTTCACAGCCTGTTAACTTATGAGCGTTTTCACGACAAAGAATCTCCCTATGTCAATGTTGAGAACTTCTTACCCGGGCACTGCCTTGAGATTCGTGACGGTGAACATCATTGGTCCTGCTATTTCGACCCGATTCGCGATTGCGACTTGCAGGAAATTTGCGATACATCCAAGAACCTGAATTATCAGATCCAATCCTTTGAGCAAAGCCTGGAAGAAAGCGTCCAGGCTCACCTGATGAGTGATGTGCCTCTGGCGGTGCTTTGCAGTGGGGGGCTGGATTCCGGACTGGTCACTGCGATGGCTGCTAAACATAGTTCGGATCTATCCGCCTATGTGGCCGATATGGTTGGCATGCAAGGTGAAGAGTATCGTCGCGCAAAGCTCATCACAGACCATGTCGGCATAGATCTGAAGCGGGTAGAGATCAATCAACAGAACTTTTTGTCTGCTTTACCGTATGCGATTCGTGCGAATGATCAGCCGTTGTTTTTTGCACAGGAAGTTGCGTTGTGGCTGATATCTGAAAAAATGCGCGCAGATGGTATTAAGGTGTGTCTTTCGGGCGATGGGGCTGATGAGCTTTTTGGTGGTTATCCCTGGCACGAAAAAGAATACAAGCGCTGGCAGAACCTATCCCGCAAGAACGCGCTGATTCCCAATAACAAATTGTTTCACGCGTTGGGGCGAATCTGGAGCAAGCTGCGTCCAGTAAACATCGACCGCGAAATAGAAAAGTATCACCTCACCGGACAAGCCATTGAATACGTGGCTACCTCGCTTAATGTTGTCTTCACGGCCGGCATGAGTCGCACATTACGGCAACGACGTTTGTTTAAACATTTCGAAGCACTGCCGTTTGCCGAACGGGCCTTTTTAGCAAGCAATTTTGAAGATATCCATGTACACATGCGTGAGTGCCTGAATGCCAAAGATAAAATGATGATGTGGCATGGCATTGAAGGGAGACCACCATTTATAGAGAACAGTCTGATCGAGCTGGGCATAAACTTGCCGGTGAAACACAAATACCATCGGGGTCGGCGAAAACTCTTGATTAATAGTGTCGCACCCAATTGGCTGCCTGCTGAAGTGCTGAATCTTCCGAAAATAGGATTTACCGCTCCACCCGTGCTATGGCGAGGGGTTGCAGACCAATTTATTGAAAATGGTCGGGTCGCTGAACGCCTCGGCTGGCCCAAAAATCGCATGAGCGAGATCTACGAAATCCTTCGTCTGCGACCGTACTACGAATTCAGATTGTTGTGCACAGAGATTTGGCTGGCTCAGTTTGAAGACAATATGGACCCCCAGGAGCTGGTGGATGAGTTGCTGTGGACCGCCATTCGGAATAAACAATAGTCTGGCAATCTCCGTTGTTGTGAGGATTTGGGCGTGCTCCACAGCTTCGTTATACTCACCGGTTTTCTACAGGACTAATCTCTATGCAGGATTTTGCGGGAAAGGTGGCCGTGATCACCGGTGCGGCCAGCGGTATTGGCAAAGCACTCACCGAGAAGTGCATCGCTGAAGGTATGCACGTGGTCATGGCCGATATTGAAGAGGCGGTGTTGCACGACACAGCCCAGCAACTGCAGGCAACCACCAATAACAAGGTGTTACCAGTAGCGACCAATGTCGCGATTGAATCTCAGTTGCGACATGTACTCGACAAAGCCTTGGAGGAGCTTGGCGCCGTTCATCTGCTGTTCAATAACGCAGGCGTTGGCGGTGGAGGAAATGCGTGGACTTCAACACAAAAGGACTGGGACTGGGTACTTGGGGTAAATCTCTGGAGTGTAATTTACGGACTACGCGTATTTGTCCCTCAAATGTTGGCGCAAAAAGAACCCTGTCATATCGTTAATACTGCCTCTGTGGCTGGCTTGATCGGTGGCAGTACCAACGCCCTGTACTCCGTCACCAAACACGGTGTTGTTGCCTTGACGGAAAATCTGTCGGTAGATCTTCAGGCGGAAAGTGCGCAAATTGGCTGCTCGGTGTTGTGTCCCGGGTTTGTGAACACAAATATCTTCAACAGCGGGCGCAATCGTCCGTCTGATCTTGCCAACGAGCAACAACCTGCTGCGCCAACCCCTGAAGATGAGCAGCGGATGGCGATGTTTCAGGAGATACTGCGTCAGGGTATGCAGCCAGCAGAAATCGCCGAGATTGTGTTTGACTCTATTCGCGCTAACAGGCTCTACATCCTGACTCATGATCATTTCGACGAGATGATTCGAACCCGGGCTGAGAACATCGTAAACGGAACCAATCCGGTGTTGGGTGAGGCTGAACTCGCGAATCTGGCCAGGCCTGGTTCGGCTGGCACGGACTAACGTCTGTTTGCCAATACGATTTATGACCCAACACCAGAACTGGGTGAATGACGGTTCCAACCGATAACAACATCGCCCTCGCTATCCTTTTGGCGTCCTGGAACGTCTCTAGAGTTACGTGATCTTCAAAAGGGAAACCCAGTGGCCAAATCAAATTTTACCGACAACGATGCACAGATTTCGCGAGAACAATGGTTTCGTTACTTGGATACGGTAGAACCAGTCCGCAAGGACCTTCACAGTTTTTGCTATCGTTTAACTCAGACAATCTGGGATGCTGAAGACCTGGTCCAGGATACCTTGCTCAAGGGTTTTGGCATGACAGCACGCGGGGACTTGCATGGTGACCAGAGCCCCGTCAAAAACGCCAAGGCTTACCTGTTTCGGGTAGCAACAAACCAATGGATTGACCAAAAACGGAAAGCGCATCGAGAAATACTGCGTTCGGCGATAGAGATAACCGAAATAAACTCGGAATCTGATGTTGGTCCTGCCGTAGAAAAAGCGATTCAAGTGACCTCCCCCCAGGAATTTGCAGCCTTCGTCTTAAAAGAAGGTTACGATTTTTCGATTCAAGAAATCGCAGATTTTGTAGGAACGACCCCGGCCGCGATTAAATCTTCTTTGTCGCGCAGTAGGCGTAAACTAGCCAACCCAGACGCACAAATTTCAGTCGATGCAGAAAATCGTTTGATGGCGAAGAAATTTGTGGATGCCATCAATCGTCAGGACCTTGAGGAAATATTGGCGTTAATGGCTGAATCGATGAGCATTGTTGTTTGCAACGTCGGTGGCGGGCGTGGACGGAGCGAAATCTGGACTGAAAAGTCCGTCCGCGAGGTGGAGGCTAAATATGCGGAATATCAAGGTGAGGCTCTGGTGCTGTTGATTGACAAATCAGGCGTGGCCAATGATGTAGTCAGGATAGAATCTTCTGGAAGCCAGATCGTGCGAGTTACCGATTATTGTTATGCGCCCGAAACCCTGGCGCATGTTGCCAAAGCCCTCGGCGTAGAGATGGCGACAACCGGATATCATCAGCCAGCGTCGGTCTTAGTTGGAATGATCGCAACCACAACCCTGCCTTGGCATTGAGTCTACGACGGCAGGAATCATGTTAGTTTTAGTGCATTGAGGTGAAATACGATCTGCTTATCGCTGGGAGAGGATATGGAAATTGCCGCCGGATTGATCAAGGTGAACTTAGGGGCTGAGGGGTTAGTCGCCGACTGGGCGAAGACCATCCGAGAACGTGTTGACGAAGCTCTGCTTACGTTGCGAGATGAAGGCGTGGAGATCGAATCTTGGTTCGAACTTGAACTTGCGGGTGACAAGTATCTCCTTTGGTACATGAGAGCCGCGTCGATAGAAAGAATCTGGAGCGCTTTTGCTCAATCTGAGCATGACATCGATCACTTTCACCTGGAAACGATGACTGCCATTTCCGCGGAAAATATTTCCGCAACCCCTCTCGTTGATCTCAGTCCAGAAGGTCGCTAGTGAATTAGCCTACTCCAAACGTCAGATCGAAAACCACACGTACGCGCTGTGATTGAGTTACCCAGACTCAGCGAATCTTCTTAGTGCTCCAGGTGGCCATTGAAGGTTGCTGATTCCCCACAGAAACCTCCATCCGAGCACTGATCTCTTTCTCCTCATCCATTTGTATGATGTCGAATTTTTACTGGTTTATTAGTGTCACCGTCTATCAAATTGTTATAGGTGACGACGTGAACTTTCGAATTGCTTTATTATTTTGTGCCATTTTTGTCGCAACGCCCGCCCTAGCTACACAGATTCGAGTAGCCTATTCCGGGGTGGTATCCAATACATCAGGCGATGGATTTGGGTTCACTATGGGTGATTCGATTGCCGGAAGCTTCTTGGTCAATCTGGCTGGGTTGCCGCCAGACGGCTGCGGAGTGCCCAATCAAAGCTGCTACTCGGGCACAACAAACTTTGTGACGCCTTCTCCTAATCATGGCGTGCCGTTCTACACAACCACGACGGATTTCTACAATATTTTAAATATTGGTACGGATGAGCTGAGCGTCGGTAGCATTTCAACGGCACCTGGTGGTCTGCGTTCAGAGATTTCAATACGCGCCAAAGACTTTTCACTTGTAGGGTTTTTGAACAGCGCAGACCCAAACCAAAGTTTGAGCCTCACCCCCCGTGGCAGTTTATCTCTCAGGGGTACCCTGCAGGATATTAATGGGGGCACCAGGTTGGCGGGGTTTGATCTGAATACCTTGACCGTTACCCCGGTACCGTTGCCTGCAGCGGTTTGGTTGTTTGGTTCTGGGTTACTCGGATTATCCTTGCTGAGAACTCGACGGGTAACTCAAGCGGCTTGATGCTTGAGTGACCTGGCAGACATGCCGGCATCAGAATGCCTGCGGTGCTTTCCCGAATGCCTGCGGCGTAGGGCAACCAAACTCATGAGCGCGGATAAGAATAACCAGGCTGCGGCGGGTAGTGGAACAGGATTGATCGTGCCTCCTGCGAAAGCATCGCCGCCCGGTGTGCTCATACTGATACTGAAAACGGTATTCGTGAGCTCGACATCTAAGGCACCAAAAACCGAATTAAACTGAATCACATAGGCATCCAAAACCCCATCTAAGAACGTGAGTTCGTTTGTCCCTAAGACGCCAATGATTTGAGATTCATCCAAACTTGTGTTGCCGAACACAAACTGCGCGTCGGTTATTGCATCAAAATTGATGGTGCCGTTGCCACCTGCGGGCAGGGTGATGTCGCCGGTAAAAAAGCCTTGTGGTTCCCCGGCATTGATCGTCCCAAACAGCATGTCCGGGTCATTAAACATCGTGTTATCAACCTGGCCAGTGAAGTTGATTGTGATGGTTGCGGCTGCGCCCTGGTGACTCAGACACAGCATGATCGCCGCGGCCAGTAAAACGATTTTGTTCTGCATGTTTTGCTCCATTAGTGGTGCGTGATTTGTTAGCTCTGGAGTAATCTGATTCAGTCGCGGACCCAGTGCGTCATGCATATGTACGAGTTCGTCAAATAAAGTTGACGAATTTCTTCCCCTCATACATATGGATGAGGATCGTTGGCCAAGGCGTGATAATCTGGTGGAACGCGTTTCCGGGAGATAAGTTCTCGGGGACAAAACCGACGGAAAAGGTGTGATGCAGGAACTTGAATCTTCGGGTGCTGCGACCGATTTACGGGATGCGGTAATAGAGGCGCTCTATGAGTTACCGCTTGGCGGTGATTGGCTGGAGCTGCAGAAAGCACTCTGCAGTTACTGGATGGCTGTCGAATCCCAGCCTGACGAGCACGAAATCAGCCTGCTGGAGCGGCACTTTGACCGCGCGCTCTCAATTTTGGAGAAAACACCCGCTGACGACCGTCGCTGGTTGAACGATTTGTATCGTTTGCCGGTAGCTGCGTGTGCGATCGACCAGGCCGGTGAAATCATAGAAGCGAATGATGCTGGTTGGCATATCTTGAGTGATGGAGAGGCCTCCAAGGAGACGGTTGAGGCAAACCGGATCAGCCTTCGCTCGTGTATTCGGGAGCTCCAGGAATTAGAGCTTGCGGCCACAACGGTGACATCCCTGACAGGCCAGGAAATCAGAATATACGTGCGCAAGATGCCACAAGCTGTCTCAGTTGCGCCTTTGTTTGTGGGCGTACTTGTGGCGAAGAACCTGCCAGAGGTCGGTTTTCAGCTATTGGCGCATCAGTTTCAGCTTACGCCGGCTGAGTCGCGCCTGTGTTTGCAGATGGCCAGTGGTGCCTCTCTGGACGACATCGCACAAACCTCTGAGGTTAAGAAAACAACGTTACGCACTCACCTGGCCCATGCATTTGAAAAGTTGGGTGTTAAAAGTCAGGCGGAATTGGTTGCGCTGGTTCTCCACCATATGTTTGCCGGAGCCGTGTTGAACCCCGTCCCTTCGCCACCCGTTGCGTTAACGCCCTACCTTGATCCTGAAATACATGGCTTTCCGAAGTTCTCGAAGTTTCAGCTGGCTGACGGACGAACCCTGGGTTTTTTTGAGTATGGCGACCCGGACGGGGTGCCAACTATCTATTGTCATGGGTCTTTTGAGACGGGCATGTTTGCTAAATCTCAGCGGCTCAATGGAAATGGTGTTCGCATGATCGCGGTGGAGCGCTCGGGTGTGGGTGAAAGTACACCTAATCCAGATCCCAGTCCTGAAGCCTACGCAAAAGACATCATGCAGCTGGTGGATTATCTTGGTTGGCGCGAGTACGCCGTTATTGGCCGGTCAATGGGTAGTTGGGATGCAATATCGCTTACCCTCGCGGATCAACAGAGGGTCAGACTCTTGCTGTTTGCCAGCTGCAAACTACCGGTCCAGGCACCAGAACAGCACAAGGAGCATCTGCCCGCGTTTCAGTCCTTGTATAATGCGATCTGGAATTCCAAAACCATGGGTCGAATCATGTTGCGGGCGATGCAGGTGCAGCTGATGTTCCGAGGACCCGAACAGTTCTTGCCTTCGGTGGAGATACCCCCAATCGAAAGAGCGCTGGTTGAAGATCCAAATTTCCATCGTGTGCTGCGCGCCAATTGGTTTCGCTCTGGTTGTTTTGGCATTACCCCGATTCATGATCACCTGAGTTTATATCGAGATCCGGTACCCGACCCGCCCTGGATCGGGTTGCGCACGCCGACTGTGTTGGTGCATGGTGCGAGGGACAAAAATGTACCGTTAGAGCGAATATTGAAACAAACCGAAACGTTTCGAAAACGCAAGGTTGTCATCCTGGACGAGCTGGGTCACATGACCATACATACGTCTATGGGGCAGGTGCTGCGCATCTTAAATGAAACCTGGCAGGAAGAGATACATCCAGAAGGCCTGACCAATGCAACGGCAAGGCTAAAGAAGCCAGGACAGAAGGTTGTCACAGATCACTGAACACCCGGTCAAAACCGCAAGCCTCTCCACCAAACTATTCTTCGGTTCGGGGAGTGTGGCATTCGGAATCAAAGAAGCCGCTTTCAGTTATTTCCTGTTGCTTTATTACAACCAGGTGTTGGGGCTGGATGCGTTTCTGTGTGGTCTAGCCTTGGCGGCTGCTGTAGCGGCGGATGCCATCATGGATTTAGGCGTAGGCTACTGGTCTGATCATTTTGTGTCTCGCTGGGGACGCCGCCACCCGTTTATGTACGCTGGCGCTTTGCCAGCGGCAGTGCTGTTCTACCTGTCATGGAACCCCCCTGACATGGTTCTGATGGATAAATCGTTGTTGTTTGCTTACTTACTGATCACTGCGGTGCTGTTGCGCATTGCAGTGACTTTTTTTGAAGTTCCAAATGCGGCTCAAGGTCCCGAGCTCACCTATGACTATGATGATCGCACACGCATGCAGGCGTTTCGCTATGCTTTCGGTTGGTTGGGTGGCTTGGTTATCGCAACGTTAGCGTTTCTTGTTCTGTTTAGGTTGGACCCACAGGAGCAGCTTGGCCCCATAGGGTACCAATGGTTGGGGTTGGTCGGCGCAGTGGCGATGATTTCTGTCAGTTTGGTGTCAGCGTTAGGCACCCATCGTCATATCAAAACGTTTTACACCCCAACAATTGCGCGCGCGTTTAATTTCAAACAGATGCTGGGGCATGTTCTGTCGCTCTTCCGATATCCATCGTTTGTTGCGGTTTTTGTGTCGGCGCTTTTGTTTGGTGCGGCGATGGGACTAAACCAGGCGATGAACATTTACGTCACGACGTTTTACTGGCAGTTGAACTCGGCGGAAATTGGGTACATCCCCCTGCTTGGGCTTATCGCCGTACCGGTATCGTTTGTGATTGCGCCGCGGTTGGCTGAGCTTTGGGGAAAAAAACATGCTGCGCTTCGCATATACATCTTCGCCATCGCTTTTATGCCGGTGGCCTTTGTTGCCAATGCCCTGGGGATATTCCCGGATAGAGAGAGCGCTCTATATTTGCCGCTAATTATGCTGCACTTTCTGATTGAAACCACGTCGTTGGTGTCTATGCAAATAGTGTTTGGCTCGATGAATGCAGATTTGGTCGAAGACAGAAGTGTTGACTATGCAGGCCATCGCGACGAGGGCCTGATATTTGCAGCCCGCAATTTTTCCAAGAAAGTGGTCTCGGGCATTGGAATACTGCTTGCGGGTGCGGTCCTGACGCTTGCGGGTTTTCCTGAAAACGCTGACCCCGCCTCGGTTTCGGGCGACCAAGTAAACCGTCTGGTGTTGGTTTTTGTCCCTTGCGTCTTGCTATTGTTTCTTAGCTCTTGGGTTGCCATGCGTTTTTATCGGATAGACCGTAAACAGCACGAGCACAATTTGAACGAGTTACGCAAAATTGGCGAATCGGCGTGATACACATGCTGATCGTTGGGACGCTGTTAGTTTCCCACAGACACCCCCATCCGTGCACTGATCTCCTCAGCCTCATCCAGCCATTTTGTAATACTTGACGAGATGCCCTGGCGCCAGAAGTCCGGGTCTCGCGGATCCAGACCAAAGGGCGCCATCAGCTCCACCGCGTTCTTGCTACCGCCAGCGCGAAGTAGATCCAGATACATCTCTTCAAAATCGTCACCAAACTGATCCTTGCGCGCATACAGCGATTGGGTAAACAATTCACCAAACGCATAGGCGTATACATAGAATGGGCGCAGGAAGTGCGTGACATAAGACCAGAGATTGTCGACGTTGTTGTATTCGAACAGATCACCGTTCTCGCCATAAAAATCGCGCGTCACCTGCATCCAGACATTGTTGAAGTCTTCTACCATCAGCTTGCCGCTGCGTCTTTGATCATGGACTCGGCGTTCGAAGTTAGAAAACGAGATCTGGCGGACAACCGTATTCACATGATCTGCGGATTTCTCCATCAGTAAGGCCAACTTCTCCTCGTCGTTGGTGGTTTGCTCCAACACATAGCGGAAGGTGGTCATTTCTCCAAAAATTGATGCGGTCTCGGCATAAGCCATCGGCGCCCGGAACATCAAAGCACCTTGGGTGTCAGCCGCAAGCATGCCGTGGGCACCGTGGCCTACTTCGTGGGCTGTGGTCATGACGTCTCTGTTTGAACCCATATAGTTTAAGAAGTTGTAGGCGCGGGATTCGCCGTTGGGTAGCAGAACTGAATAGTTAAAAGCGCCGCCGCCCTTACCGTCATATGGGGGTGCGTCTATCCATTTGCGCTCCAGCATTTTGGCGACCAGATCCCGTAGAGTGGGACTGAAGGATTCGTATGCAGACAAAACAGTTTCTACACAGTCTGACCATGGGACCTCTGTTTTGGCGGCAAAGGGCATCGGTGCATTGCGGTCGGACCATAACAGCGGCCGCTTACCCATATGAGCTGCGACCAGTCGATAGTAACGTTGGCTTTGCACTGCGCCCACCTCGGCTACCGCGCGGTGCAGCGCTTCGACAGTGTCGTCGTCGACGTGGTTGGATATGTTGCGTGAAGACATGGGATTGGCATAACCACGCTCCCGGTCTTCCACCGACTTTGCGCCCATGACCACGTTCAGAGTACGCGCCATCAGTTTGTCGAAGCCTTGGTCTGTCAGGCCGTCGCTGAATGTGGCCAGCGCGCGGGCACGGGTATCAGAATCGCTATCGTTGTTGGCGATATGCAAAACTTCGGGCAAGGTTAGGCTGCTTTCGCCCAATTCAAAGCGCAACTCAGCTTCACGTTCATCTATATAGTCAGACCATTCGGAGGCGCTGAACGGTGAGCGCAGTGCCAAAGCTCGCTCTACATCCTGGTTGAGTAAGTAGCGCCTGTTCTCACGCATATGATCGAGCAGCGGGCGATGACGAGCGACTCGCTCGTCCTGTTTCAGCTGCTTTTGGTATGAATCTTCTGACATGGCGGCCAGCTCATGCTCAAAAAAGGTCATGTGATTAGCGCTTGCCTCGGCAAAAGCTTCCTGCACCTGGGCCAGTCTCTGTTGAATACGTTGATTGGTTGCATCGGTACTGCGACGCAGGAAGAGATAAACCATCAGCTTATCCGCGGCGCATGTGATGGTTGCATCCTGGTCCAGCGCGTCACCCAACTTGGTGTCCAGCTTACCCTGGAAATTGTCGTGGAATTTCTGCATGGCGGTGATCAGATACTGCAGGTCACTGTCCAGCTTTGGATCTTCCAGATCACTGTACAGGTCGGTCAAATCCCAGCGGGTTGCTTGCAGACTTGCGTCAGCCTGATTGTCGATTTCTTGCATTTGGCTCATGGCTTATCCAGCGGTTCTAGGTCCAATAGGAATGCTAGCAGTCGTAAACCGGTTGTGGAACTTTGGTCGAGAGAAATTGCCCAGTGGATGCGTGATCAGTAAAGATCAGTATGCAGTCTGGCTTGGTCGACAAGATCTTGGTACTCCTTTGCACCGAACCAGTTGCGCAGTAATTCACAAACAGCATCTCCAAAGCCTTGTTGAGCACCGCAGATATAAATGTGCGCATGTTGTTGGTTAACAAGGTTTATCAAGTGGGTTTTGTGTTCGTCCATTTTTGTTTGAACATAAGCGCCAGCGGGATCCCGAGACCACGCGGTGATGAGTTTCTGTAATAAGCCGGCCTGGTGATAGTCTTCAAGCTCGGTTTTAAAGTAGTGATCCTGGCTTTCCTGGCGTTCACCGTAAAACAGCCAGTGTGAGTCCGTTGATTGTTGTTGTTTCAGGTGAGACAGAAATCCCAGGAATGGGGCCAAACCCGTTCCCGCTGCGATCATAATGATAGGGGCAGGTTTGGCGGGCAGACGAAAATCTGGATTTTTACGTACGGCGATTTGGAATTGTTCAGCGGTTTTAGCGTCACAAAGCTGGTTAGAAATCACCCCGGGGGTACCATCCTCTCGAATGCGTCGTCGAACCATGAGCCGCAAACCGGTATCTCCGGGAGCACTCGCCAATGAGTAAGTTCGCACCTGTACAGGTGAGAGTGAGGTGACAAACTCCTGAGCGGGCTTTGATGGTGCACCTTGCCATTCTAAGAATTTCAGCGCCTGGATAAGCGGATAACTGGCTCCCTCAATGGTGACGGTTGTTTTCGAATCCAGACCGATTGTCTTCAGATAGCGCTCGGCGGCTATGGGATCAAAGCGAGGCTTAATCTCTAAGAGATCTCCGGGCTGATAGTCCAGGTCCGAATCTAAAGGTGTAAATTCAACCAGGTGCACATGGCGAGACTCGCTGTCCGGGTTCAGCGGCCTGTTCCAAACGATTTTGCTGGACCTATAGGTGGTTTGCGCCACCTGATTGTCCCAGCCGAAGTGGACTGCGATGTTTTGCCACCACTGGGCAATCGAAGTTTGTTCCAATCGATTTACCGTTGCGACCGGATGCAAGGGAGATGCACCTGCCTGACACATCAAATCGTAAAGGCGGTGACCGAAGGCACAGAAGTTGGCGTAGCGCCGATCTCCCAATGCGAGGATCGCAAAATTAGGTTGATGGGGTAGCGAAAGACCTTGTTCGAGCTTTTTGACAAAGCCTCGGGCTCGTTCAGGTGGTTCGCCGTCGCCGTGGGTACTGGCGACTAACAGAACGTTCTCGTAGCGAAGCAGCATGGTGTCGGACAGCTGGGACACACACAACAGGTCGCAGGTTGAGTGGGTTGCCGCTGCGAAGCGGCGAGCTAATTCTCGGGCGCTGCCGGATTGGCTTGCGTAGGCAAGCAGGGTTCGTTGACCGCGGTCCGTGACCGTGGTGCCTGTTGAAGATGCAAAGACTCGCCAATAGCAGATCAGGAAAATCACCAATCCCAAGGCCACTACCGCAAGCTGTTGCGAGAAACTAAGGCTCAGGGTTTGTGTTGGTGTAAAGTGTTGGCTCAGGCCGGTTGCAAAATGTATAAGTCCAACGCAGATGATGCCACCCGCCGCCGCTATGGGGATCATGCGCCGAAATGTCGCGATAAAAGCCAGTCCAATAAGTAGGACAGCCGTTACAACTGCAAATAGTGCCAAAAGTTCATAGGTCGCGAGGGTACGTACACTCACGCGATTAACCAGTACACCCTGATCGTCTGTTATCCATAATGAGGTTGAGGCTTGATTTTGGTTTTGCCACAGAACATGGTTGTGTAAGGGCTTAGTCGATGTTGAGGTTTTATCTGGGGGGTCGGTAGCTGCTCGTGGTTGTTGTGCTTCTTCCGTCAGGCGCAAATCGAAATAGATATCCGAGCGGCTGTGGTCTCGCATTGTAGAGGCAGCCAGTCCAATCAGCAATATCTGCAAGATCAACAGTAGGGGTGTGGCAAGTTTTAGAAATTGGATGATGAGCTTTTGCATGCTGGAACGACTTTTAGCTGGCTCTCCAAATGAAAATGGTTATCATATGCGTTTAATGCCTCGAGGGTAAGATAAACGCGTGATGCTACGAAATCTGGATGTAATTAGTCGATAAAATATCGGCGTTTCAATTTTGCAGTTATCGTTGGTTTTGCCTTTGTCGTTATCGTTGTAGAAAGTAGTAGAACGTATTAGAAAGTATTAGAACGTATTCGAACGAAATAAAAAGAGTTCACCTATGGCACCTGCCTGTTAGGCGGTGCTTTTCTCAGTTGGATCACTAACTTCTGATGTCGACCATCACGCGAATAATGCGGGTTTCACACATCTACAGCGCAGCACCCGTGCTGCTTTTGATGGTGTTCTTTGCAATCACCGGGGTGTATCTGAATCATCCCGAGTTCGATGAAGGTAGTGTCACATCCGAGCAGCGAGAAGTCGCATTACCAGCATGGGCAGATGGAGATTGGGATGAAGCGGGGCCACCGGCCCCCATGGTGCTTAAGCTGCTGCACTGGCTGGACGACGAGCACCAAATCTCCGGGATCGATTTCACTGTTGAGTACGACGAGTTCGATAGTGTACTGATTATAGATATGGCCGGACCCGATGGCACGACACTGGTGGAAATGTTTTTTGAAGAACAAACGGTGCTGGTGGATCAGCGTGAGCTTTCACTGTTGGCCACGCTCAATAATCTGCATCGCGCTAAGCATGTCACCGGCTTCTGGCTTTATCTTTCCGATTTCAGTGCGATATGCATGCTGATTTTCTGCATCAGCGGGTTCTGGTTGATTGCGGTAAACAAGCTTGAGCGTGCACAGGCCTCGATTGCGCTGCTGACTGGATGTGTTCTATTTATTTTTACCGCGGTGGTCTTACATTGAATAACCTAAAAACATTGATGCTTGTGGTCAGTGCAATGATGAGCTGCGGTGTGACAGCGCGTGAGATTCAGGTTGAGTTTGAAATACCTGTGTTTGACACCGCGGACTACAACAAGCCCTACGTGGCGATCTGGTTGGAGTTGCCAAAAGTTAACGAAACGCTGCTGCTTTGGCATTTAAAAAGTGCAAAAGACGATAAGTGGTTGCCGGATATACGACGCTGGTGGCGCAAGCTGGGACGTTACGGCGATCCGGTGGACGGGGTTACCGGGGCAACTCGTGGACCTGGTGGTTATCATGAAGTGTTCAATGTGGACGCGGAAGGGTCCAGCACGCTGCTGATCGAAGTGGTTAGAGAAGATGGTGGTCGGTCGCTGCTCAAACAGCGGGTTGATCTGTCCGGTGAAGCTCAGCAGTTCATCCTGCCTGCGGACAAAGAAATTGGTGAAACAAAAATAACTTTGGGAGAAATTTAATGAAAAATATCCACAAACTGAATCAAAAATGCCTACGCCAAACGTTGTTGGCAAGTTTGTTAGTCATTCTGACCGGGACGGTCTCGGCCCATGATATCTATATCTGGCCTAGTTTCTTTTCCTCCAGCATTGAAGATAACGGCTATATCCCGGTAGACATTACTGCTTCCCACACCACATTCCGCCCAGATTTCGCCATGGGTAGTGATGGATTGGAAGTCTATGGCGCCGACGGAAAGCAGCTTTGGAACACGGGGTCGTTTTTTGAAGGTATGCGCCGTTCTACGTTCGATCTACCGATTGCTGGCCCCGGCACCTACGCGCTTAAGTACCGATCTGGGCCCATTTACAGCACAAGCTATGTCATCGGTCGCAGTGATGAGCCCAAGTTTGTCAGAGGTAACAAAGAAGAGGTGGCTGATCAGATTCCATCCAAGGCCAAAAAAGTGAAAACCACAGCCTACCTTTCTCTTGGCATGGCTTATGTCACCAACAACGCGCCCAGCGATGCGGTGCTGCAGCCTAGTGGGAACGGCTTTGAACTGGTGCCGGTCACCCATCCAGCAGACTACGTCACGGGGGAGGAGATTGTCATTTCCCTGCAGCGTGATGGCGAGCCAGTGACCGAGCAAGACGTAGTGATTGAACTGGAGGGACCAAACTATCGGGAGCAGCCGATCGTGTTTGAATTGCAAAGTGATGCTGAAGGGTTGGTGTCGTTTACTCCGGAGCACGGCGGACGCTATATGACCAAGGTGCTTGCTGAACGCCAGGTCGAAAGCGCACTCACGGATGTGGAACTCACACGGGTTTATTATGCCTTTGAAGTGATCTACGAATGATCGTGCGTGGTTTGCTGTCAATCGCGCTGCTTTGCATGGCCATGAGTGCTCTGGCGCATTTCCCGACCTTGCAATGTGAAGCGCGTGCTGACGGTGAAGAACTGCACTGTCTAGCGGGTTTCAGTGACGGCAGTCCGCCGGGCGAAGTAGAACTCCAGGTTTATACCTACGATGAAGAACTGATTGAGGTGATTAATACTGATTCGGAAGGCGCTGCGGTCATGGCTATGCCAGAGGGCGAGTTTTATATCGTTTTCGATGCGGACCATGAATCACCTGCTGAATTCGACTATGCAGAGCTCGAATGATCCTACGGGCGAGGGCCCGCGATATGTAGAGGTAGTTCGCTCCCGCGAAAATCCCCTGGAAAGTCGTTACGTCTTTGTCACGGTATTTGGCATCCTGCTGGTCGGTACGTTGTCTCTTATCTTTGTCCAGCGCGAAGGTGCTCAAGCCTTCGCCTTGCCCTTGGAACTGACGAGCCTGACCACACAGTTGAGCAATGCTCGGGTGGAAATCAGCCTTCTTCAGGAAATCAGCATGTTGGATGCCAAGCCTGCTCTCGCTGACTTGATTCAGGCCGAATTGCCTCCGTTTGCTCAACCCGGCGTCTTGGAACCTGAACCCGGCTGCCTGGTGTTCGACCTGGAGCCTTACCTGGTCCGCTTCAGGCAATCTGCCCAGGCGACAGACGGCTGGTCCATCGCGTGGTTAGACGAGCGTCGTTCACCTGAGATAGATCATGCCCTGCACGCTTTGGGTGAGGAAGAATCTCTGTGTGATGACCACGCAGAATGGCAGGCCTATTAGGAGAATGACCATGAATGGTGATCCATCGTCAGATCGAACTGGGAATGGGTACTTGAGTGCCTTGCTTTGCGGGTTTGTTTTTACACTGATTTGCGCAGTGACCTATGCCGATCAAAAATCGCGCCTGCAGGTGGGGATTACGCTGCATCCCTATTACGCCTACGTCAGTCAGGTGGTGGGTGAGCACGCCGATGTGGTGCCGCTGATCGATACCGGTTTTAATCCGCATAACTACACGTTGAGCCCGGCTGATATTGCCCGACTGCAAAGCATGGATGTATTGGTGGTGAACGGCATTGGTCACGATGAGTTTGCAATTGAGGCGGTCGAAAGACTGGGGTTACCTGACTTGCAGTTGCTAAATGCTAATGAAGATGTACCTCTCCTGGGTACGGCCAGCAGCCCGAACCCGCATACATTTGTTTCTATAGACGCTGCCGTACGTCAGGTCTACAGCATCGCCAAGGGATTGAGTACGCTTGATCCCGAAAACGCTGTTGCTTATCGAAAAAATGCCTTCAATTTCGCCAAACGATTGCGTGGTTTAAAGCGACCTTTGCAGGAGCTGTTGATAACAAACGACATCAGTGACGTAAAAATTGCCAGCACGCACAATGCGTACGGGTACTTGTTGCAAGAATTCGGCCTTACCGTATCTGCAGTGGTAGAGCCCGCGCATGGTGTGTTGCCCTCCGCGGCCCAGCTGCAGAAGACGATAGATACGATACGTGGGCTGAATGTGGACGTGTTGTTTACTGAGCTGAATATGGAAAACAGCTACGTAGACACAATCGAAAAAGAAACAGGGATTCGACTTTTTCACTTTTCGCACATGACGCACGGCGAGTACAGCCAGGATATGGTAGAGGTAGAGATGTCGCACAACCTTGCAAAGCTGCGCGAAGCGTTGATGTATGCGGTGTCTCACCGCCAATGATCGCGGCGCCGCAAATCAAGCTGGAAGAGATGTCGGTTTCCATTGATCGGCGGATGTTGCTCAAGCCAATGGATCTGGAAATCCCACCCCACAGCTGGTGTGGCATTGTCGGTCCGAATGGCGGGGGTAAGAGTACGCTCATGAAAGCCATCGCAGGACTGTTAGACCATGATGGCTTAATCACGCTGCATTGGCCTCTTAATCATCCCGGGCGCGTTGGCTATATGCCGCAGCGGGTAGAGTTGGATAACTCACTGCCAGTGACGGTTCAGGATTACCTGAGGATGCATAGCGAACGTCGTCCAGTCTGGCTGCGAACAGTGCCAGATGAGCACCTGACCAGCTTGATCAAGCAGTTGGAGATACAGCCGTTTCTGAACCAGCGTATTGGCAGTCTTTCCATGGGTCAGCATCAGCGGGTGATGCTGTGCGCTGCACTTTCTAACAACCCACAGCTGTTGATGTTGGACGAGCCTATGGCGGGTGTTGATCAAGGTGGGCGCGAAATTCTATTAGATGTGTTGGGCCACTATCATCGAGAGGGTGGCAGTATCCTGATGGTTGAACACAATTGGGAAATCGTTCGCGACCAATGCGACCGGGTTGTATGGATAGACCAGGGTCTGGTCAGCGCTGACACACCCGAGCGAATTTTGCAGCAGTTGAGCGAGCGGGTATCACCCTTTGAGTTGCAGGCCAGAGGTCAGAAGCCCGAAGAACTAAGTGAAACTGACTCGAACGGAAACAACCCTTGAGTATGACATGCTAGACGCGATTCATAATTATGCGGATCAGCTGGTATTGATGGGTTTGTTACCAGAGATGTTCACCTATGGGTTTTTAGTCAATGCGTTCATTGTTGCCCTGGTGGTGGGTCCGTTGCTGGGTGCGCTTGGCACGTTGGTCGTGGTTAAACGTTTAGCATTTTTGTCAGAAGCGGTTGGGAATAGTGCGCTGACTGGTATCTCCATCGGCGTTTTTATTGGGGAGTCAACCACCAACCCGTGGATCAGCCTGTTTTCCTTTTCCATTCTGTTTGCTCTCCTGTTGCAGTGGGTGAAAGGCCGCACTCGAGTCCCCTACGACACGCTGATTGGTGTGTTTCTGGCTTTTGCCCTGGCCTTGGGGGCGGCGCTGCTGATGGCGGTTGCCAAGATGGTTAATGCTCATCTGCTTGACCGGGTTTTGTTTGGCTCAATTCTGACCGCCGGTGGACAAGATATCGTCTTACTTCTCTCAATGGCTTTGCTTATCCTGGTGCTCGCCTGGCGTTATGGTAACCAGGCCATTTTGACGGCATTGAATAGTGATGTCGCCCACACGCTTCGCATCAATACCAAGCTACATGACTACGGTTTTGTACTGCTGATCGCTCTGGTTACCGTCGCTTCGGTCAAAATAGTTGGGGCGATTCTGGTAGGCGCTCTGCTTCTTATTCCCGCTGCGAGCGCTCGGCTGCTTGCGGGGGATCTGCGGACCATGCTCGGCTGGTCAATTCTTATGGCAACCAGTAGCGCGCTGATTGGCGTGCTGGTGCCGATGTACATGCAGTGGGCCATCGCAACGGGGCCGGCGATCATACTCTGTGCCTGTGTATGGTTTTTGTTTTCCATCGCGGCCAACAGCCTAAAGAGGAGGCGTACATGAAGAGGTTCATTGGCAAGGTACGCGGTGCGCTTTTTTTTAGCTGGTCGATTGCCTTGCTTTCGATTCCTTTAAGTATGAGCGCGGCGGCAGCTGACGAGGCTGTACCGCGAATTGCCACGGTGACCCCAGTAGCCTATGCGCTTAGCCTTGCGTTGCTGGATGGTACCGGCGTGCAGGTCGACTATTTGCCCCCCAAACGGCTGCCTGTTAACCGTGTCGCAAGCTGGCTGCGCAAGAACCGTTCAAACAAGTATGAAGTTTACGATGCATTGGTTTCCATCAGTGACGCGGTGCCGAAGTTTGCCTTCAGCAATACGCTTCGTCAGTCCAACATTCGGCTCGTCACCATCGATATCGCCTATGCTCGATTGCCCGAAGGCGAGAAGGTGGTGTTAAGCAATCCGGAAGAATTTTTCTGGTTAAATAGTAACAACCTGCTGCTGATGTCAGGCGTACTCAAACGAGATTTTAATCTGCTCTGGCCAGAATATCTCGAGATCGTTAACAAGAACTATCAAACATTGAGCGCTACGGTACGTAAACTCAATCTGGAAATTGAAAACCTGCTGTATGCGCAAGACATTGCCGTGTTTGTAATGGATAAGCCCGCGTTGCAACCGATTGCAGGTAGTTTGTCGATGGACGTCATGCGACAGGATGAGGCATTGGCGCTTGAGATCCCTGCATTACGCGTAATCAGTGCAGCATCCAGAACTCGACAGGACAAACCAACGGACCCACCAGGTGGGCTGCTGTCTTGGCGCATTGATGACCTGTCGCGCTTTTCTGAAGCGCCGATTCAGGATCGGCTGGCGACAAATCTTCAGTCGCTGCGGTTGCTCTTCGAGTAATACCTGCTGTTGAACATTGGCTAAGCCACAGCAATCTGCACTGGCCGCTTCCCGTCAGGACCGTATAGATTTACCTTCATGCTGGATATTGCGTGTACTAAGGGATTTGGCGCGATCTTTTGTTTTCCGGTCCAGTGGATGTTGGGGAAGCGGTCAAAGATGCGTTCGAAGGCCATACGCAGCTGCATTTTGGCGATACGCGAACCCAGACACTTATGTACGCCGTGACCAAAGGCGATGTGTTTGTCGACGTTGTCCCGCATCATGTTGAAGGTGTTGGGATCCGGGAAAAGGTCCGGATCCCGGTTGGCCGCACCGTACCACAGCACCACCTTTTCATCTTTAGCGATCTGTTGACCGTTTATTTCCGCATCTTCTGCGGCAGTTCTACGCATATGCATAACCGGCGAGACCAGACGCAAGGCCTCCTCAGACATCCGTGGAATCAGAGATGGATCATCTAGGACCATGGCACGCTGATCTGGAAATTCGGTCATCAAGCGGATGGTGCCCGACAGAGAATTTCGCGATGTGTCGTTGCCCGCAAAGATGATGAGCAACCATGAGCCGTCTAAAAACTCCTGAGGCATCAGCTCATTTCCCATGGTGGATCTGGCGATTATGGTCAGCAGATCTTCGCGAGGGTTATCCCTGCGATTCGCCATTACTTTTTCGCCGTAGGCGAACATGTCATCTACAACACGATTGAATCGAAAGGGGAGCATAGGCTCCGAGAAGAACGTTTGCAGCGGGTTGGATAGAAACTGTGCAGCCATCTCCAGGTGGTGCATCCATACCTTAACCTTCGGCCGATCTTCTTCATCGATACCGAGCATTTCGCTCAGGGTATACAAGGGCAGATCTTCAGAGAACAGTTTAACGAAATCGACTTCCGGACCTTGTTCTTCCATGTTATCCAGCAGTTTGTCGATCTGCAGGCCTACACGTTCGCGCAGCGTATCTACGTAGCGTGGGAAGAAGAATTCACTTTGCTGCATGCGCATTTCTCGATGCAGCGGTTCGTCCATGTTGATCAGGGAGTTGTAGGCTGCCGGGACCAGTTTTTCCGGTTTCCAGTGTTTGCGATCTGCTACAGCCATATTGATGCTGCCGCGCTGAGACGAGAACAGCGCATGCTGAAGCTCGACGGCTTTAATGTCTTCGTAGCGTGTGACAGACCAGAAGCCAGACATCCCTTTTCTGCCCTGGGTCCACATGACCGGTGCGTGTTCGCGCATCTTGGCATAGAGCTCAAAAGGGTGCCCGTTGGTCCATGCGGATGGGTTTGAAAAGTCGAACTCATTAAATCGGGGATAGATCGATTCAGAAGTCGGCTCTTGTTGCCCTGAGTCGATTAGAATGTCATCGCTGATAAGACGCACGTCTGTCTCCTGTTTACTACAGGGGAGATTATAAACTGGTAGGCTCTCTTCTGCTGGTAAGAATCTGCAAGGAAGAGACATCTTTATCTAGGCCCGCTAGACTTAAGGATCTCCATATTTACGGTGTATGTGTGCCTATGGCATGGCCTGCATTGGGCGCCCACGTGCCTAAAACAAGTAATCCACTGACCCGAGTGCTCGGCAGAGCCATGCTCAGGCTCATGGGATGGCGGATGACCGGTAGTTGGCCGGATGAACCAAAACTAATTGTGGTTTTAGCACCCCACAGTTCAAACATTGATTTTGTTTTGTCTGTGGCAGTGTTCTGGGGCCTGGGCTTAAAAACCTCATTTCTCGCAAAACACTCGCTGTTTCGATTTCCTTTGGGTCCTGTGATGCGTGGGTTGGGAGGAATTGCTGTTGACCGGCGTGCCCCCCAAGGCATGGTGGGTGAACTTTTAACCCAATTTGCCCAGCGCAAACAACTGGTTGTGGGCATCACCCCGGAGGGTACCCGCGGTGCGGTTCGAGAATGGAAAAGTGGTTTTGCACGGATTGCCGTGGAAGGAAGTATCCCGATACTGCCAGCGATCGTGAACTACCGCGAGCGCATGATCTATTTTCAGCCGGCGATAGCAGGTTTAGGGTCAGCTGATGCGGTGTTGAGCGCGACCCAGGCTGCAGCAGCAGTGGGTAGCCCACGTCTGCCCGCGCCTTAGGTTCCGTTCTACTGATTGTCGTCAAATTGAGACGCTCGCTTTAACCCGACGCGCCATTCTTCAAGGTTGTCGGATCGCCACGTATCACTTTGGATATAGGCCAGGCCGTCTTGCCAGCCCCCACCGTGCAGCCACAATAGGCCGTCTTTCACAGCAAGACCAAAGCCGGTTCGGGTCGGGATGCCCGTATCTTCCACGATGCGTGTCCAGTTGACGCCATCGGTTGAGGAGATGATGTGTAGATCTGAACGGTCCGAGCTGTTTCCGCCGACCAGCAAGATTTGATCGTCTTTGACGATGGCTGTGTAGTCCGTGCTGGAAAGATCGTCTACCGGCAGCTCATTGGTTTCCTGCACCCAGGTGATACCGTCGGTTGTTGACCAGACGTCGGTCATCACATCAGGGAAATCATAACCACTAATCATCATCAGCTGATCTCCATAGGCCACCAGGCTGAAGCTGCGTCGAGCTGGAAAGCCCGCGTCTTCGGTTTCATTTGACCAGTTGACGCCGTCGCTGCTGGACCAGACATCGGTCTGCAGATCGCCGTCTACGTTTCCGCCAACCAGCCAGAGTTTGCCTTGCCAGACCGCAACTTGATGATCTGAGCGAGGAGAAAAATCCGCACTTTCCCGATCTTGTTGCCAGTTCATGCCGTCCGCGGTTGACCAGATATCACTACCGCGGCCCGTTCCGTCGTTGCGGAAGCCGCCAATCACAAACAGACGGTTGTTGAATACCGCAGCCGCCTGATCACTTCGACGAGCGAAGGGTGCTTCGGCTAGCACCTCGGACCAATCCACGCCGTCGGTGGTACGCCAGATGGCGTTATTGACGTGGTAGCTGCCTCCGCCGAATGAATACAACGCATTGTTAAAGGCGATAAACTCGTGGCCGGTACGCTGGGGCAGGTCGGTGGCGCCAAAACTGTGCCAGCGCCAGGTCACCCCATCGAAGGTGGAATGAATGTCAGATTTCCGATTGGAGTCGCCACCCATCACCCAAAGTCGATTGTTAAACCCAACCAGTCCGGGTCGAGTTCTTGGGAACCAATAGTGGCCGTCCGCCCGTTCTGCCTTGGTGAATGTGATTCCATCAGAGGTGTACCACAGATCGTTCCGATCTCCGCCATTACTGTAGCCACCTGCAATCCACACTTTGTTGTCGTGAACTGCAATGCCGTAAACGTTTCGTGCGGGATAATTGGTTTCAGCTTCGTTGGTCCAATTCTGACCATCGATAGAATGCCAGACGCCGCCATACAGACCGCCACCACCGATGATCCACATGGCGTTGTTGAAAACAACAGCACCCACGTAGCCGAGGGCGGGCCAGGGCGCACTGTCTGTGGCCTGGACCCAATTCTGACCGTCTTCGGTGTACCACACGTCGTTGGTGTATTGGAAACCTTCCGTGGTACCGCCGATCACCCATAGCTTGTTGTCAAACGTCAGGGCGCGATGCAGTTGGCGGCCACCAAAGGGCGCGCTGTCGGTGATCTGCGTCCAGTTCAAGCCGTCTTCTGAAGACCAGACGTCGGCCATGAACGTACTGTCCAACGTGTCGCCGCCGATCACCCATAGTTTGTCTTGAAAGACAGCAACCGCGTGATTGTGTCTGGCATCCCAGGGGGCTTTGTTGATATGTTCTACCCAAACGTCACCATCTTGACTTGACCACACGTCATTGGCTCGCCAACCATCAAATTCGTCTGGCAGGGTATTGTCATTGTCGTTTTCGCTGTTGGTCTGGTCATCGCTGTTCTGGCCATCGTCCTCCGGCCCTTCATAGACCCCGTCGTAGCCGCCCAACACCCAGACCCGATTTTTGAATTCGATGATGCCGTGACCATAACGACGTGACCAACGCTTTGTGCCCAGATCCAATTCCGCCACTCGTCCAGCGTTGTGGAATTGATGCAGAGCAGCTTGGGTTGTGGTGGTGGATTGGTCGATCACGTCCTGACCGGTGAGCAAATCCAACGCTCCGCCGTCACAGGTTGAGTACTCGTTTGTGTCGCAATCGGCGTTATGGAATCGATAATATTCTGTTGTACCCGCGGGGGCTTCAAATTCTACCCGTGTATCGTTGGCCCCAATCCAGTAGCTGGCGACTATCTCGTTGAGACGTGAGCGTTCCGGGTCGTCGGGATAAACATCTGCCACGTCGCCAACCCCGTCCTGATCTCGGTCGCTGGTTTCATTTGGATCTTCAGGGAAGGCATCGCCGTTGTCCCCCACACCATCTTGATCTGTATCTCGCGTCTCGGTTGGATCGTTGGGGAAGGCGTCGCCATTGTCACCAACCTGGTCGCCGTCCGTGTCCTGGCTTTCTGAAGCATCGTCAGGGAATGCGTCCCCGTTGTCGCCCACACCGTCGTTGTCGCGGTCCGCGCTTTCAGTGGGATCATTGGGGAACAGATCTGCGTTGTCGCCCACCTGGTCGCCATCGCTGTCACGAGTTTCTTCGGGGTCTTCGGGAAACGCATCGCCTTGGTCGCCTACACCGTCACCATCTGTGTCTACACTCTCGTTTGGATCTGTAGGAAAGGCGTCGTCCATATCGGATACGCCGTCGTTGTCCATGTCGCTGACCGTTTCGGCGGGTTCTGGTTCTACGGTTACGGTGCCATCTTCGAGTACCAGAGTATCAGTGTTGATTCCCGTGTCCTCTTTTTCTTCTACGAGCACCCGTTCGATATCGCCGACCCGTTGATCAGTTCCCGGGATCATCAGGGTACTTGGGTCTGTGTTCGTCAAAGTCTGATCAATTGGGGTTTGCAGTTCGTCCAACAGTTCCACAACGCCGTCGCTATCCCGGCCATCCAGGGCGCCATCTGTCAGGTCTTCGACCAGAGCGTTTAAGACTTCTTCTGGTGTGCCATCCGTACCGGCATCGTCTGCAACGTCGACAGTAATCGCTGCGAGCGCCTCGTTGGCCATGCGGTACGAGGCGGTGGCGGCAAGATCAGACTCGGTTGTCGAATCGTCGGTAACAAGTGGGGGTATGGTGAAAATGTCGAGCGTCTGATCAATGCCGAACCCCAGGGTTGCTTTCACCTGGTTTTGTGCGATCTCCAGTGCTGCGTTGAATTCCTCCTGGCTGATACTACCGTCACCATTACCGGCATAGGGTGCGCCCTGGTCTGCTTTTTCCTGGGCCAACTGTACGGCCATGGTCGTGAGCGGTGTGGCGTAAACATCGTCTGTGGCGGACAGGGATTGAGCATCCCGAACCGTTAGCAGCTGGGAGTAAATCGGGGCAACACCGCTGGTCAAGTCGATGGTATCGTCCGTGCTGTTGAACTCAATGAGCAGCAGCCCGCTTGCGTCGGAGCTCAAAGTAACACCGCTAAGCTGTGCCTGGGCATTGGTGCTCCCAGAAGCCAGTGTTGTTCCGCGTAGATCAGCGGCGTTCAAGTCCAGCTGGTAAATGGTCACCGCGGCGTTGGCCATCGGACCTTTTACACCGGCGCCGCTGACGCTGAAACTGGATGATGCTGAGGATGAGGAACCGGATCCACCGCCGCCGCCACAGGCGACCAGTAGCGTTGCTGCCAATCCTAATATCAGCGCTTGTAAAACGCATCGCTTCGGCTGTTGCATGTTGTTCCCCTATCCATGGCAAAGTTGTGGTGTTGGTTGCGGCGCAAAAGGAGATTGTAAAAACTTAGATCGGTGTGAAATGTTAAGTGGTTACGTTTTTCGGAGAACTAAGGTATTTCTAATAAATATGCCCTGAAAAAGTGCGGTTTCTTAGACCGAACACACTCGGAGTGACGTCACAAAATTGGCGCCGTTGCCTAGTAAGTGGGACACTTCTTGTGTTTGGTATGTGTTGGGTGCGTGTTGGCATTGTATTGGTCAGAGTATCGTCAATGTTTGGAAAAAATGACTAAGGCCCTATGGACGCAGAGCAGTTCGCAAAAATAGAAGCCATCTTTCATGAGGTGTCGACTCTGGTGGGGGAGGCGCAACGCAATCGCGCTGTGGAATTATGTCAGGGTGATCATGATATTGAAGTCCAAGTTTTGGGTCTGCTTGAACATAGTGATTCCACGCGTGATTGGGTCGACCATGTGGTGACCCGCGCTGGGGATTCGTTAGCCGCAGAGAACCCGAGTCTGGAAGGCACAACCTTAGGCGTCTATGAGGTAGGTGAGGTGATCGGAGAAGGCGGCATGGGTGAAGTGTATGCCGCTGTGCAGACCGAACCTATTGAACGCGAAGTCGCCTTGAAGGTCATCCGGCCAGATCGTGTGAGCCCACGCATGCTGGCACGATTTAATGCCGAGCTGTCTAATCTGGCGCTCATGCAGCACGACTCGATCGCTGCGGTGTTTGATGCGGGTGAAACCCCGGACGGACGACCATACTTTGTGATGGAAAAAGTCAGTGGGAGTAAGCTGACTCAGTTTTGTGACGAGTTGCGTCTGGGGTTTGCTGAAAGGATCGATATTTTTCTGAGTGTTTGTGCAGCGGTTCAACATGCTCACTTACGGGGCGTCATTCACCGCGATCTGAAGCCATCCAATATTATCGTGAAGCAACAGGACGATCAGATTGTGGCCAAGGTGATCGACTTTGGCATTGCCAAAGCCATCACCGACGAAGGCACTGACAATGCTGCAAAAACGGTAGTAGGGCAGATTCTTGGTTCCCCGAATTATATGAGTCCTGAGCAGGCCAATGCCCGGGGCGCAGAGGTGGATGTTCGCGCAGATGTGTACGCCTTGGGTGGTGTGCTCTATGAGTTACTGGTGGGTGTTACCCCGTTGAATCTTGAGCAGGAACTAGGATCCCTGCAGCAGCTTACTGCAATTGCCAATACGATCCCGGACCGACCTAGCCACAAACTGCGCCTTGCCGGTCGTGCTGACAAGGAGGCGGAAACCTACAAAGCGCTGCGCAGCGATCTGGATTGGGTCATTCTTAAAGCCTTGGAAAAAGATCCGGCAGACCGTTATCGATCGGTTGCAGACTTTGCTGCGGACGTCCAGCGCCACATGGACAATCAACCCGTGCTGGCGCATCCCCCTGGGATGTTTTACGAGCTGAGCAAGTTTTCCCGGCGCCATCCAACCGGTGTGAGTGTTTCTGTTGCGTCTGTGTTGTTATTGCTGATTGGTTTTGCGGGCACGCTTTGGGGACTTCAGGCTGCGCAACAGGCTGAAGCGTTAGCAGACCGCCGGGCTGCCTCTTCGGAACAAGCTGTCAGCTACCTCCTGGATATGTTCTCCAATGCCAACCCGGAATTTCATCAGGGTGATCGTATCACCGTGGAAGAGCTGATCAGAGAGGCTGCACGAGACAGCGGGCAGATGTTTGCACAAGAGCCGAGTCTTCGTGTGGATATGCAATATCGTCTTGCGGAAGTGATGAGCCGCATGGGTAACTATCAGGAGGCCATAGAGCTTGCAACACAGGCGTGGCAAGCCGATCAGGTACTGCCAGGATTTCCCAGCGCTTCGACTGTCCAGGGTATCGATACACTGGTGCGCACCTACCTGGCGCAAAGTCGGTTTGCGGAAGGGTTAGAGATTGTGAATGAAGCTCAACACCTCGTCACCCGGCTGCCGGAAGATAAGCGGGGTTGGGTGAATGCCAAGCTCGCCTACGCTCGAGCTAACGCGTCGTTTTATCTTTCGGGATCGAAGTTGGTTGGTCTAGGGCTTACAGATCATGACCAAAGTGAAGCCGCAGAGCTTGCCCAGACAGCGGTGGATTTGTTCCGTGAGGTGGCACCAGTTTCGTCCGAAATGGCAGACGCTTTAGATCTGGTCGGTTACAACTTGACCTACACGCCCAGAAACGACGAAGCCTTTGCGCCGTTGCAGGAGGCTTTGGATATTCGTGAAGAACTGTTTGGCTCCAGCCACACCAGTCTGTTAAGCACGCTGGAGCATCTGTCCGACGCCTTATTGTCTGCGGGAAAGGCCGAGGAATCGCTCCCATATATTAAACGTATGCGTGATATCGCCGAATCTACCTATCCACCGGAATCGCCGCTATTCCGGTGGGGCTCTGGCCAATACGCCACCTATCTTTCTGAAACACGTCAGCACCAGGCTGCTGCGGCTGCCTGGAAAGAACAGGTCCAGCACGGCGCCACAACCGACGCGCGCGGAAACTACTACAACCTTTTAGCGCTGCAATACCT
Organism: Pseudomonadota bacterium; assembly: GCA_039028095.1. GTDB lineage: Bacteria > Pseudomonadota > Gammaproteobacteria > Pseudomonadales > Azotimanducaceae > UBA4421. Next base: position 89,445 of record JBCCIU010000005.1, on the reverse strand, counting down.
GATCGGAGAACTTTCGATACTGGGTGAGCTGGATGAGGCCATGTTATATCTGAATCAGGCATCGGACATGGTGCACCAGTCCCAGATTGAGTGGGGTTTGGCGCGAATCTATTTTGGCTATGCTGGACAGGCGTTGTTGCGGGGCCAGGTTGAAGAGACCCTGCGCAACTTAGAACTGGGTATAGAGCTCGCCTCTACCGACTACTACATTGAAGAGAATCCGTTCTATCAGGCAATACACGAGGACCCAAGGTTTCAGAAACTCATAGAGCGGCACAAAGAGATAGTACGGACCGGGACCCACATTTCTATTGCAGAACACAATCGGAAATATCACGCGGCCCCCTGACCGGTTATGATGGCCCGCTTTGACCAGCTAAGGATTCAATTGGATGTCAGAACCCAATGACGTGACCCGCTTGCTGATCGAGTGGCGTGACGGCAGCAAAGCCGCACTGGATGAATTGATGCCCCTGGTCTATGACGATCTGAAACGGGTAGCAGCAAATCGGGTTATCAGGGACGGTTCCTTAGGCGCCACAGCGGTTGTTCATGATGTGTACGCACGCTTGGTTGGTTCCCAGGTGGGCTGGCAGGATAGGGCGCACTTTTTTGCCATTGCGGCCAATATGGTCCGTAATATTCTGGTAGATCATGCGCGTGCCAAGGGTCGGCAAAAACGGGGAGATAACGCGGTGCCAATGACTTTGCACGAAGACGCTCATACAGGTAACGAATCGGCAGAGGATTTGTTGGCGCTGGATCGAGCGCTGAGTGAGTTGCAGGCGCTGGACGAGCGTAAGGTGAAACTCATCGAACTGTGTTATTTCACAGGGCTTAATCAAACTGAAGCTGCGGAAGCATTGGGAGTCTCGGTGGCGACGGTCGAGCGAGATCTTAAACTGGCTCGGGCGTATTTAAACCAGAAGTTAGAGGCGAATAGATGACAAACCCGATTTTGCAGTCGGGCTTGTCTGGGTAACGAACGCGCATAAACCCCTTAGAATTGCCAATTCAAACTTGCGCCGATCACTTGTGGATCTCCCGCTGTTTGCACCGAGAACGTGTTGGCCGATCGGCGCGTCATATATTCTCGGTCGAATAAATTTCTCCCGTAGATATTGATAGACCAGTTGTTTTCGGAATTGTATCCAGCGGTTGCATTGACGATAAAAAATGCATCCGAGCGACCTGCTCGAAAGTTGCTGGTTGTGAGATACAGCGTGTCTGTATAGCTGCCTGTAATGTTGAAGAAAAAGCCGTTGCCAAAATCAAAACGTCCACCAATCGCGCCCGTCAGTCGCGGTGTGGAATCAAATTCGTTTCCGGCGAGGCTGTTGCCTTGAAAGTCGAACATGCGCTTAATTTCGGTCTTGGTGTAACCAATGTTAAAAAAGAGCTCGTGTTTATCTCCCAGTAGGTAGTTCGTTTCTAATTCCGCCCCCAACAGTTCAGATTCGCCAGCGTTCGTTGTCAACGTAGATATAGGTGGTACTTGGGTGTTGTCCCGGTCGTTGACCTGCATATCGGTATAGTCGATAAAAAATACGTTAGCGCGAGCTTCGAATCTGCGATCTTGCGTGCGAAATCTATAGGATAGTTCGTAATTGTTGGTGTACTCGGGATCAAATTCGTTGACTTCGTTAGTACCTTGAACGATCTCGCTGCCGCCGGATCGATAACCCTGCTGAAAGGTAAAGCCGAGGCTTTGATTATCGGTAAAGTTGTGGACGATACCTAACTTAGGTAGCCACGCATCATAGTCTGCAGACCGAGTTATTGGAGCCGGTAAGATTGCATCAAAATCTTGAGATTCCCGGTCGTAACGAAGACCTGCAATCACTGTCCATGTGTCGTTAAAATCATATTCGACCTCTGTAAAGATTGCGTTATTAGTAACATCGTCTTCTGACAGGTTTGGTGGGAACGGAAAGCCGTTGAACGAGAATGCACCGGCTGATTCACCACTATGTGTGTCATGATAAAGACCAGTGACGGCTCTTAGATTCGCCGAGGTGAATCGTGCCTGGATTTCCTGAGTGAACGCGTCCTCGTCTCGTGTGAGGTCCCCTTGTAGAGAAAAGGGGGGGCCGGGATTATCAATCACGTTAGCAAACTCGGCGTCGTAGTAGGTTGTCTCAGAAACGAACTCCCAGTTTTCATTGATAATGTAAGACAGCTTTAGACTTGTGCTATGCGTTTTACCTCGACGCACGTCGGATTGACCTTTCACCCTTTGATCTGGGAACAAGTCTTCGCGTACCCCCTGATGTCCAAATTTGGTGTCCGCGAAGGTATGACCAAGTACAACGTCTAGGCTGTTATTGGGTGCATAGCGTAGTTTGGCGCGATAAGTCCGAGCAAACTGACCACCCTCCTTTTGACCGGTATTCAGGTTTTCGATGTCGCCATCAGTTTCGTAATCTTCTGCTGAAAATCTTAGCGCGAGCACATCGTTTATCGGCAGGTTAAACGCCCCGGCGAAGCGTTGTTCGTTCAGGGAGCCGTAATCGATTCTCACCTTCCCTTCGGTCACAAATGCGGGGTCCTGGCTGGTCACGATGATCGCGCCTGCCATTGCGTTTTGCCCTTGTTGCGTCGATTGCGAACCCTTCAATACTTCAACTTGCTGTAGATCCCACGTGCTTAGCGAACCCACGTATGTGCCGTAGCCGGCTTGGGGACTAACGCCGTCTATTTGCAAGTTGATTGTGCCCGCCTGGGATAACCCGCGGATCGCAAAACCGTATCCACCGCCAGACGCATTAACATTTGCAATACTATCGACGACGTCAAACAGATCTTTATCTACGCCCCGATCGAGCTCAAAACCAGAAACGACCGTCACCGACGTTTGCGTTTCATGTAGAGAACGCTCCAGCAGCTCGCCGACCACAACGATCTCCTCAGTTGCTCGCTGTCCGGCTTTCAATGGCTGGCGGATGTTTGGGGTCGCCTGAGCCGTTGTGCGCAGCGCAAAGTCCGCCCCGTTAATCTCGACAACGACAAGCCCCGTATCTGTAGTCATCAGACTTAACGCCTGAGCAGCTGTGAAAGTGCCTTGTATCGATCGACTGTTCACCCTGCTGACAGCGTCGCCGTCTGCCGCAACCTGTCTGCGGGTAACGCGCGAAAACTCAGCAAGCGCCTCGACCAACGGTTGTTCGATAATATTAAATTGGTAGGTTTGCGGTTCTGCATTGCTTTGGCCTGCGCTCAAAAGCAGCATCACTGCAACGATCCCGTAAAAAATTGCACTCAAGTGGCCGTTTGACCTGCTCACGTTCATACTCCTAAAGTTATTTGTTGCGGGCTCAGGGAAGCCTACACATCCCCAAAAAAGAGAGTTTTTTTCCCGCAAATAGGTAGACGGGCAGGGGTGGGGGAAACCGTAATGCCTAAAGGTTTTTTTTAGCTGACCCTTCTCAAGGCCGACTCAAGGGTCGATGACGTAGGATCAGGGTGTTTGTGTCGACGAGTTGAGTCTCTAACTGCTGGGCTTCCAGTATCGACAGCATAGCTCCATCTGCCTGGTCGATAAAAAACGTGCCTGACACGGTCCGCTCGGTGTCCCACAGCCGTGTGGTGTCGAATCTGTAGGAGCTGTAGGGTTCGAGTGCCCTTAAGGCATCGATAAGAGGGCGTTGCCGAAAGATTAACAGCCCGTCTCGCCACGCGCCGATCTCGCCGGTTGTTTGCTGTCGAACCTCGCCGAAGGTGCCGTCTGCAATACTCACGCTCTCATCCGCGCTCAACCTAACGGTCTGATTGCTCGGCTCCGCCACCCGGACAGACCCTTCAATGACGCCGACTGACACCCGCGCATCAAATCCAGCAGGTCGCAATTGAACGACAAATTCCGTACCGGTCACAGTAGTGGTAACTTGACCGGCCTGCACGACAAATGGGCGGTCTTCATCGCTGACCACCGAAAAGCCAGCGCTGCCTCGTTTGAGGCTAACGCGTCGCAGTGTGTCACTGAATTCGATCTCAACTTCGCTTGACCAGCTAAGCCAGAGCTTAGATCCGTCTGGCAATAGCGTCTCGGCTTGTTTTCGATAGGCGCTGTTATAGTTTTGTGTGACAACCGGCGAAGTTATATGGTTGCGACTTTCTTTTACGAGTGGGTCCGCGGGGTTAGAAGAATTCGAGGACCAAATCAAACCGCTCACCAGCACAAGTACGGTGATAGACGCAAACACTGGAGCCTGCAGCCTTTCGGTGCGCATCCACCATAGGCCTATCTTCAGGCGTCTGGATTCGGATGGTTGCGAAGATTCTGATGGGAGTTTTTCAAGGGTAGATCGTAATAGAAGCGCCGTGCTGACAGCCTGTTCATGGCGAGATGATTGCTGGCGCCACCCATCCAGGGCCTCCAAATTTTCTTGAGACTCACGTTCATAAACGGCATCGACAAGTGCTAACGCCTGTTTGTGCAGTTCTCTTTCCGTCTCTTTACCTGCTCTGTCTTTCGCTCTGTCTTTTCTGTAGTTCCTCAATCCCTCCGCTCCTGATCTTCTGATATGGCGGTGACCGATCCACAAGTCGTTCCAGGTTGAACTATACACGGCCTCCCATTCCTATCTAGACGGATAAGATCGATTTGACCCGTAAAAAAACGTGGCCAAATGCTAGTCGGTGAGGTTCCCCATGGCCTTCATACATTTTGCTTTCGCTTTCGCCAGTCGTTTCTCCACGCTGGACAAATGTACGCCGAAGTGTGCCGCAATGTCCTTTTGGGAAAGTCCTTCCAGATAGTGCATCCTGAACATCGTTGCTGATACGGCAGGTAGTTCGCCGAGCGCGGTCTGAAGCTGATGTACCGCAAAAGCAGTTTCAGCAGCGTGATGAAATGGCTCGACGGGGGAGAGTTGCTGTAACTGATGTTCCGCACGCACAGCCTCGGTGCGATGCAAGTCAATGGCCGCGTTGCGAACAGCGCGCCGCACGTAGCGCTCCGGATGTTCGATGTTCGTTTGATTGCCTAGAAATTTTTCGGCGACGGTCTGTAGTACATCTTCGACGTCGCTGGCGTTTCCAAGTAGCCGAAAAGCGTATTGTCTAAGCGTGCTCTGTCTCAACCATTGCAGAATAGCGTGATTTGCGGGTGTTGTGGGTTCGGGCACGGGCGCTGTCGATTAGAAATTATTTTCCAGTTTGTAACCGGAACGATTCTCATTTGCAAGCTGGAAAAACTTGGGCGGTTAGGAAACATGCTCTCGCCCCGGTTAGGACAGGAAAGCCCCGTCGGCAGACAGGGCTTGTTGGGGTTTCAGCGAATCATGTCGCCTATCTCTTTGGTCGCGTTGTTAATGCTGCCTTGCACTTTTTTTGCTGCTTTTTTACCCGTGTCGCCGACTTTGTCTGCCACTTGGGAAGCGCTTTTCCCCGCGGTGTGACCTACCTGGTCGATCCTCTTCGCGGCATTGATGGCCAGATCTCCGGCGGCGTTTCTTGTATTGTTAACACGATGGCCAAATTGATCGCCCATCTCATTGACACGTGCTCCGACGCGTTGTGCGGCAGGCTGCACTCGGGATCCAATATCGCGGGCAGTGCTGCTCACTCCAGATTTGAACTCGGTGAATCCCTCACGCGTACGATGGGCCCCTTGGCGAACTTTGCTTGCGCTCCATGAAGCGGTCTCTTGCGCGCTGTTTACGACGCGTTGAATGTCGTTTTGTCCGGCAGGGGACGCGGTCCGAATCAAATGATCCATGCTTTTGTTAACGCCAGCAAAGTTTGGCGTTTGATAATCCGCAAGTTTGGGAACCGGAGCGAACAGTCGGGCTAATTCTTCTGGCTGAAACTGTTCTTTAGCCTCTACAAAAGCAACACGCTCCCAGGCGGTTTTGCGGGCATGTAGCGCCATCGAAAACTCGGCGATGTTTTTGTAGCGTTCGACCTCAGACTTAGCGATACGACGGGGTGAGAGCAGATAGTTTAGTTGGCGAGTTTTGTCAGCATTGGGGTTGAAGATAGAGTAGGGGGGAGAGGCCACGCGCAGCGCGGTATCAATATGTGACCGTTCTTCGTCTGTTAGCGGGATACGCATCTTCTCGATCAACGCGTAGGCGTCCGCCGGGGTCTTCCCGGGTTGACTAGCCTCGTCTACTGCGAACTGGTAAACCGCATACCCCGGCACATAGAACTTAAAAGCAGTATCTATATCCTCTTTTTCCTGTTCGGACAGCGGCTGTCCGGTGATCCGTTCGATGTACGTATAGGCATCGTTGCGGGTTTTTCCAGGCTCTTTTAGCTCCTGCTTCAGAAAATTGTAGGTCGCCCATGCGGCAAGTCCTTTGACGCCGCCGATCATGACAGCGTCGGTAGCAGAGACATTGATGTCCCCGTTCTTGATGTCGCGCCAGGCTTTGCCGGGATCGTCCTTCTCCTGCTTAAATAGTTTGTAAGCCGCATAGACGCCGCCACCTGCTGGACCTGCGGCGCCGACGGCCACCTGAAGGGCAAGCTCTTCTTTATCAACTCTATAGTCCTTCAGTTCGCCGCCTTCCGCCACGTGAATTGCTATGTCAACACCCAGATATAATGCGCCACCACCGGCTGCACCTTTTGCGGACGCTTTGGCCATCCCTCCTGAACTTTTGCTAGCGCCTGCGGCAACATCGTCTGACGCGCTGAGCACTTGCTTGTTGCGTGCAATGTCGTCGGACGCACCGATCGCCTTTGCACCTTTGCCGCGTGCGCTTTGGGCACGCGTGCCTCGTTCCAACACATCGTCTGAGGCGTTGATCGTTTTGGCGTTTTTGCCTCGTGTGGCTTGGGCTCGATGACCTCGGTCCAAGACGTCCTCGGAGACTTGAACAGATTTTGTGCCCTTACTTCTGGCAGCTTGGGCACGAGTTCCCCGCTCAAGGACGTCGTCAGAGGCATTGATGGCCTGTGTGCCTTTGCCGCGTGCGCTTTGGGCACGCCTGCCTCGTTCCAACACATCGTCTGAAGCGTTGATCGCTGAGGCGTTTTTGCCTCGTTTGGCTTGGGCTCGATGACCTCGATCCAAGACGTCCTCGGAGACTTGAACAGGTTTTGTGCCTTTGCCTCGGGCAGTTTGGGCACGAGTGCCCCGCTCAAGGACGTCGTCAGAGGCATTGATGGCCTGTGTACCTTTGCCGCGTGCCGTCTGGGCGCGATTACCGCGTTCCAGCACATCATCTGAGGCTTGAATCGCAGATGGGCCCTTACCACGTGCTGCTTGAGCACGATGACCACGCTCTACCACATCGTCCGATACCGTAATCGATGTCTTGCCGCGCGCTGTCTGGGCACGTTCTCCCTGTTCCAGAACTTCGTTGGATACGTTCAATTCGGCGGACGAAGCTTGTGCCTTGGCATCCATGGTTGCCATGGCAGCCATCACAAGTGTGAGTGTGACTAGTCTTTTACCTTTCATCTTGAGTCTCCAAAAATTGGTGTTGTTCAACCTGTCCAATAAGGAGATCGTCAACATCATTAAAACCCCTCATTTTTTGCCCCGTTTGTTTCTTTTTTTTCGGATTTTTTGAGGGGATGGCGGCGGTTTGGCGATTTAGCTCATAACCGCGCACAAATTAGCGGTGCGCTTTTTCTAAATTATTTTTTAGCAGGGAAAAAATATGAGCTTTTTCAATCACATAGCGAAATTCGGCCATATACCGATAGTTGTGCTGCTGCTTGGTATCTCAATCGAGGTGGCTGCCGAAAAACAGCAGAGACACCGCCTCTCGCTCGGTCTGTACTCCTCGAAGTACACCATGGTTGTGGGTATCAATGACCCGATTGTGATTCCAGAAATTCCGAGTCTGACTGTGGCCCAGTGGGACAAACGCAAGAACAGAAAAAAATATTGGTATGAACCTAATCTTCGTCGCACCACGAATATGGATGATTCAGTCGCCGAGATGCAGGATTCCGGTTTCATAATGGTGGGCTATTCCGCCTTTAAAAGTTCGGAGATGCCTACACCGCTATCCGAACAACCCCACTTCACCAGTATGTCCGCAAATGACCAATGGGGGGTGCAGAATGTGCAAAGGCGATTTGGTCGTTGGCACCAGAAGAATCACCCCGGCGGTTTACCCAAAGATATGGCGCGATATTTGGGGGCTCATACGGTGATTCTGCAGGAGGAATGGACCGGAGTGGAGCAAAAACAGATTGCTGCACGGGTGCTGGCCAACGATTCCAAGAGTACAACCACCAACCAAGGGTCCTCGTATACTGACACCTTCACAGATGCCACAACGTTGTCCCAATCGAACAGCAGAAACAGCAACGATGTGCGGACCAGCAGTACCAACGCTTCAGTGACGTTGTCGGACACGCATTCTTCTAATAACTATTGGGACCAGCAGACCAACAAGTCGAAAAGTTTCACCACTCAGTTGATGACTGAGTCGGAAGACAAGTTCGACATTTTGGCCACCTTCTGGATGAAAGCAGATTTAAGCAAAGTCGCTTTTGGTGCCATCACAAAAACATTGCCACCGCGTCTGCGTCGTACCATTGGGTCACGACATGCGCGACTGGTCAGCCAAGTCATAGGGAACTCCCCCGCATGGGAAGCTGACATTTGGGAGGGTGATGTCATCACCTCCATCAACGGACAGCGCGTGAAACCAAAATTCGGCGAACAGGTTCGCAGCTACATGGGCCAGGAGGTTGAGATTGGCGTCTGGCGTGATGGTGAGAATCTGGTTATGCCCGCGCGTATCAATGTGGTGCAATAGTTTGGTTGCCGCAACACCTGAACAACATTGCGTTTCCCTGGGGTGCTCGTCGCTGCGGCGGCGGGTATCCCGGCACTGTTGGTGCGGATAGGGATGAAAAGCCTTTGACTCGTTACCCGCTGGTTAGCAAGAATGTGTGTCATCGTATTCAAACAACACTTTTATAGCTGATAGGGGAAACAAAATGAGCAATCCAGAATTTATCTCGCTGGAGGAAGCCGCGGCCATGACCACAGGCACCCGGGTTACATTTATTCCGGGAATCCAGGCCATGTATGCTGAAGCATTAAAAAACATCTGTTATGTCAAAGGGATCCCGCTCATCCGCGCACTGCACCCCATGATGGGGGTGGATAAAGAAACGGGTGAGGATCGCCAGGCCAGGCTTTACGCGCTGACGAGTCAAACCAGTCTTCCCACCATGTTCCACAATGAGGAACGCCCGCGAAACGTTTGGACCGAACAACTGGCGCTGGCAGAGCGTATTGGTGCCGCTGGATCAGCAAAGCTGGTTCCGGATGATTTTGAAGAGCGATTGGAGGTGATGGGCTTGTGCTCGGTTGTGCTGGCCGAAGACGGGTTGGTGTGGAATATGCGAATTCTGGGGGATAGCCCCTTGGGTCGAAAGTACGGTTACAGTGAAGAAGCCAGTGCAGCAGCGCCAGGCAAAATTGCTGAAGTCCTCAGCTTGATCGACCGGCGTTTAGAAGCCCAGGAGGCGAAAGGATCACCCTACTTGGTGGGGGGCAGTGTGACAGCGGCGGATGTGTATTGGGCCACCTTCAGTATGTCTGTGTTACCCGCGCCCTCCGATATTATGCCGACCACCCAACAGAATCAGGGCATGTTGAAGTTTTTTGCCATGAACGGACAGCATCCAACCATCGCGCCTGCATTGACCGAGCGTATTGGAAAGCATCAGCGCTATATCCTGACCACTTACTGCGAAACGCCAGCGGTATTGGGTGGGGATCCGCTGTAGTTATTTTTGGCACTGCGGACATTGGTACAACCGCCGCGCGGCAACGTCCAGTCTGGTGATCTTGGCTGCGCAGATGTAACAAGGCTGGCCTTGACGAGCGAAGACGGCAAAACGATATTTGCTGCGGGTTAGACCCTGGTTTTTCAGCGCCTTAACCCGCGCCGGGTCGTTGACGACACCTCGGCTTTTGTAGGCACGCCGGCAGATTGTCAAGGTAGCTCGAGCGAGACGTTGCTGTTCCTCTTCGCTCAGGGATTGTGCGGTCCTGTGGGGGCTTAGTCCTGCGTTAAACAAGATTTCTGAGCGTAGATAGTTCCCCACACCTGCCAGAAAACTCTGGTCCAGATAGAGATTGCCGAGTTTGCGTCGATAAAATGCGTTTTCGTGCAGTCGCGCCACAATCCTGGCTGGCGTGACCGAAGCATCCAGTACATCAGGTCCCAGTTTTGCCAGGTATGGATGCGCGGACACTTCGTTGTCCGTCAGAATTTCTATATCGCTTGCGCTGTAGAGCGCCGCGACACCAGCGTCCGTGTGCAGAGCCACCCGAAGTTTGCGCTTTGTTTTTGCCAACGTGCCGGCTCTGCTGGTGTGCCAACGACCGTACAGTTGGTTGTGCGAGTACAAAGTGAGGTTGCTATCAAAACTCACCAGCATCGCCTTGCCTTTGGGCTTCACTTGGTTCACGCGCTGTCCAACGACAGCATCTTTGTAGGCTTCAAGATCCTTGTAAGGCAGTTCCACTCGCTGCACGATCCGTCCTTCCAGGATGCGGGCGATCTTGTCAGCCTCAATTTTAATTTCTGGTCCCTCGGGCATGAGGCGATATTAAATTCGCCCAGGTGAGGTTAGCGTGAAAGCGTGTTTTGACCCGAGATTCACACCGACTGTGGCATGGTGGCGGTGTTTTGTAGTCAAGGAGAAAGCGGTGCTGTTTAAAAGAGATCCCGCCAAAAAACTCAGGAAGTCCTATAAGGCCAAAATGGAAGCTGCGATGCATGCCATGCGTCAGGGGGACGTGCGCAGCAATGCGATGCTGGTTGCTGAGGCTGAAAAGATCAAGGAAGAACTTGACCGCCTTGAGGGTGCAACGCAGTAGGGCATACCCACCCCCTAATCTCGGTTATACTAGTGGGCTTTGCTTTTTTGAGTAGTTGTCCTTGCGGAATTGTTTTCTTATCACATTCCATCTGGGTTTTTTCCTGTTTGCCAACCTGGTGGTGAACACTGCGCTTGCTCAGATACCCCCACGCGGACAAGTGCAGCTCAAAGGGGAACTGGACAGCATTCCCATGCACTACATCGATGTGCCTCGCACCCAACATTCTGATGCGGGAATTGTGCTGGACGGGAAGGTAGATGAAGCCGGCTGGCAAAGCGTACCGGTACACGACAATATGCTCATGTCCAACCCTGCCACGGGTGAACAGGCAACCCATCGAACCGATATCCGCATGTTGGCGACAGAGCGGGGCTTGTTCGTCAGCGCGGTTATGTTCCAGCCACCGGAAACGCTGGTTCGACGCCTAACCAACCGAGACGTATTTATCGATCGTGAGAATTTCGGCATTACCCTGGATGTAACCGGCCAGGGGAAGTTTGCCTACTGGTTCATCGTGGCGCTGGGCGATTCTTTGATGGATGGGAAAGTTCTTCCCGAACGTCGTTATTCAAACGATTGGGATGGTCCCTGGATTGCGCGTACGTCAGCCGGTGATTTTGGATGGTCAGCTGAGATGTATTTCCCCTGGTCCATGCTGGTGCTTCCCGATAGCCCACCACAACGGGAAATTGGTTTTGCCTTCAGTCGGATAGTTTCCTACGCCAACGAACGATATCAGTGGCCGGGTCATAGCCAGTCATCACCCCAATTTGTCACCGCTTTAAACACGTTTCGCGTGAGCGACGTCCAGTCGCGGTCAGAGACGGCCTTGATTCCTTACATCACGGTCACCGGCGACAGGGCTAGAGATGACGATGAGGCACGTGTCGGGGCAGACTTTGTATGGCGTCCATCTCCTGCAGCAGCCATAACCCTCGCTTTAAATCCAGATTTTGGGGCGGTTGAAGCTGACGATGTGGTAGTCAATCTCACGGCGCTGGAAACGTTCTTTCCCGAAAAACGCCTGTTTTTCCTGGAAGGGAATGAGGTTTTCGAAGCCAACAATCGTGCCTCTTTTGGAAATGCGATGCGCATCTATAACAGTGAGAGTTTTGGCACAGCGTCTCGAAGAGTATTTGTCACGGATTTTTCTCCACCGCCAATTTCGCTGTTAAACACGCGACGTATTGGCGGAACTGCAACCCAGGCCACTCTGCCGTCAGACTTTGAGGCAGAACGTGGTGAAACCAACCGCCCCACGGACTTACTGGGGGCGGCTAAAATTACCGGCACGATAGGTGATTTTCGTTATGGGGTAATGTCTGCCTTTGAGGATGACGTGGAATGGTACGTTCGGGACCTGAACGATCGCCGACGCACATTCAGGGATACAGGTCGAGACTTTACGGTTGTGCGAGGTTTATATGAGACCGGTGATGAAAGTCGCTACGGTGTAGGTTACCTGGCGACTCATATGAGCGGACCATTGTTTGATGCAACGGTGCACAGTTTGGATGCACACTACAGTTCTGAAGGTGGTCGCATTACCGCAGATCTGCAGATGTTTCGTAGCGATGTAGACGGCACCCAAGGCGATGGTATTTTGATGGACCTGGGCTATCGGCCTAACTCCAACAATCGACATACGGTGCGCCTGGACTATTTAGATGAGAGCGTGGATGTGAATGACCTGGGTTTTCTAGCCCGTAACGATTACATCAGCGGGCAATACATCTACACCTACGTACAACCGCGCGGATTTGGCAGCGTCAAGGATAATCGCGGAGCCATTACGTTTGATCAGCGTTACAGCAAACGCGAGGGCAAAGTAGTTGATAGCGCCATCATCTGGCGTAACACATCTTTGTGGGGTGGACGTAATACGGTGCGGACCGCGTTGGCCTACTTCCCCGAACGCTTTGAGGACACGGACAGTCGGGGTAATGGTGCCTATCGTGTGGAAGAACGGATCTGGTGGGATGTGCTTTGGGCGACAGATGCCTCTAAGGTCGTTAGTTTTTCGGCGGGTTTAGGCGGCTTTCAAGAAAACCTCGGGGGTTGGACCTATCAGGCTAAAGTGGGTGTGACCTATCGACCGATAGACGTGCTTACCGCTGCGTTTGACGTGACCTATCGGCGGCGTGACGGCTGGGTTGTGTATCAAGGCGAGAATAATTTTGGTGCCTACCACGGTACCGAATGGCAACCAAAAATCGACATCTCCTGGTTTGTGGCGTCCAATCACCAGTTGCGTTTATCCATGCAGTGGGCCGGTGTGAAAGCTGACGAGCGAGGTTTTTTTGAGGTGCCAGTTGGTGATGGGGATCTGGTTGCAGCGACCCGTACTCTGCCAGATCACGACTTTGACCTCAGCATCATTACTGCTCAGCTACGATATCGCTGGGAGATAGCGCCACTGACAGACCTCTTTGTGGTTTACAACCGGGGTTCCCTAGCTCGTGGGCGATCTACACCGGCCTTCAGCGATCTATTTGCCGATGCCTTTGATGATCCTGTTATCGATAGCGTGGTGGTAAAACTGCGCTATCGATTTGCCAATTAAGGGGTGATGGATGAAAACCTGGTCTGAATACTTGGAGAAATTTGGTTTGAGTGCCGATGAGGTCCGGCCGGGTTGTGAGCCTTTGATCGCAGAGCAAGATCAGCCAGTGGGCAGTGCGATATTAATTCACGGTCTATCCGACTCTCCTCATTATATGAAGGCCATCGGCGAGCACCTGCACAAACGTCATGGTCTGAACGTATATCTACCCTTGTTACATGCTCACGGTTTGGCTGAACCTGAAGGTATGGAAGCCGTATCGTTAGAGTCCTGGAAGGAAAACGTAGTCTGGTGCATCGATCAGGCCGCTTTGGCAACACCTGCGGCTATCAGTATTGGGGGGCTCTCTACTGGTGGCGTCTTGTCATTTTGGGCCAGCATGAACGATGCTCGAATTAACCAACACCTCTTACTGTTTTCAGCGGCCTTAGACCTCCTGATCGCTGGCTCCAGCCTGTTTGGCGCAGTTGCGGAACGACTAGTCAGGAATCGTCTGTTGAATGATTTATTGGACTGGAGAAATCGCGACAAGCCCCTGATCGGCCAGCATCCATTCCGGTACGACTATGTCGATTACGATGGCGCGCGGGAGCTATGCCGCTTGCTATTGGAAACTGATCTCCTGATTAATGGGCTGCAGGAAGATTTGCGGCTAGCCCCGTCGCTATTTGTCGCCCACTCCTATGCGGATGCCACAGCAGATATCGAAGGTGTACTGAGATTGCTGAATGCGGTGGGAGAGCGCCATCCGCAGTCACGCTTCTTGATTGAGCACGAGTTAGCGGTTGGTCATGCGGAGCTGGTGCTTGCAGATCCCGTGACGGTAGGTGGTCAGATCATTGAAACGTCCAATAGCGAGTTTGCCAAAATGGTCGAGCGCATGGACAAGTTTGTCAGCGAAAATTCGGCGATCTAACGATCAGGCGGATGGTCTACGTGATATTGTCCTTGCCCCAAGAAATTCCCATTTGCGTCAATCACCGTATATTGAATGTGGGTCTGATCAGAGAAATAACCTTCTCCGCTGCCTGCAAATTCGCCGTTGATCGACAAAAGCTCAAACGCAATAGCGCCCTGACCGTAAGTCCCGACCATCGAGTTGAACATGGGGTGATTGGTGGTGTTTTGAGCCCGAAATTCTCCGTTTGAGAACTGCACCTGCCAGATCGTGCCAACATCATCGTACCAGGTCGCTTGCCCAACTTGCTGTTGTTGCTGTTGAGGCTGTTGGAGCTGGGGTTGCGGCACCACTTGTGGTCGATTGGCCGGTCCGGGTTGGTTTTGTGGCCGTACTTGTGGCTGTTGCGTAACGGGTTGTTGGTTTTGTGGTTGTACCTGTGGCTGTTGCGTAACAGGTTGCTGATTTGAAGGTACCTGCCCTTGTTGCGGTGCTTGTTGATTCATCATCAAGTAGCCAGCAATCAATACCACACCAATCAAGATAAATTTGTTGTTACCTTCCATCAGCTTGGCAAACATCGGGTTAGATTCGGATTTCTGGTTGGGTTCTTGAGTATTGCCAGTGTGTTGTGAATTAACCTGTTGAGAGTTCCCTTGGCTATGCTGTGACTGTTGTTCTGGTGCAGGATTTGGTGTTGCGACTTCCGAAACCCCTACCCAATCGTCTCCAGCGTTGTCGGACTGTGATGGCGGAACGGGTGGGACGTTCGTGGTAGCTTCCGATGGCAGTGGGCCTTTACCCAAAGCATAGGCGAATGCGGCAATAACCTGTCGAGCAATGTCATCCCTGATGCCTCTTGAGGTGTCCAGGCGTCCGACCAGCCGATCCACTTGCATGCCGACTTCACTATCTGACGATTCGGTCACAAGGGCGACAACGCCCTCATCGATAACGTCCAGCGTTACGCGTATCTCGCGCTCTGCATCAATCATGTGATCTGATAGCAGACCACGAAGCCGTTGCACCTTTGTGAACCCATCTTCTGGAAAACGTTCGTGGACGTCCCTTAGAACCTTAGCTAATCGATCGTAAACATCAGGGTCTGACACCTTGTCCTCCTGCATCCATTTCAACTGTTTTTATTATACGCATCACCAAACCATGTCAGAATCTGCTGTCAGCTCGGGTAGATCATTGGCAAGCTGAGCCTCGGCGCTAGGGGCATTGGTGGGTGAAGAGGTGGCCTTCACAGGTGCGGTAGTTGCCCACTTGATGCTATTAACCAAATCGGGCGCATTGTTTGCTCGTAGCGGTCTCAGATGCTCATCTGCGTCCATGAACGCCTCAAGGGTTTCTAGATCAGCGTTGCTTCCGATGGCAATAGCCAGACGCGTTGCGGCTCGACCTGCTGCCTGGGCAAAAAAGTTTGCCAGACCGGTTTCCACGTCGTCTGTTGGGTAACCGTCGGAGGTCAACACGATGACCGGCGGTAGCTGCCTTGGCGCAGACTCCGCCGACAAGGCTTCTGCCATAAGCTCCAGAGCGGCACCCATAGCGGTCTCGCCGCCCGCCGTCAGATCTTCCCAAACCAATTCGGCGATAGGGCAGGGTGTCTCAATGTGCCATCTTGCGGCTGTATCAAAACGCAGGACGCGGACAAACACGTCGACCTCAGGATTATCCTCTGCGACTGTTTTCAGCTCTGGAATAGCGGTTCGCATCGCGTAGTTTAGCGATGCCATCCGATCCCCTCTCATGGATCCTGAGCAGTCTAGTGCAAAAATGACATGTAGTTGGCGACGTGCGAGCAATCCCGCATCCAGTTCGGGAATAGGAGGAGTTGACATTAACCAATGACCTCACACATCAGGTCATCACGAAAATAGATTTTGACCCCTGCTGCCAGCCGAATGTTTCTGCCAGGATCAATCTGTTGTTCGCTGCCATCTCGAAGCACTACTTTCCAACTATTTGTTTGCCCCAAGTTCTTTAATCCCATGACGTCCGCTCGAGTAGGGTGTGACGTGACTTCGGCTACTATATCGTCGCTGGCCTGTGCACCTGGAATATTTACGCGCCCAAGGTTCACGGGCACGGTGCTTGTTTCAAACAACAGGCGGAGCGACGATGGTTCGCTCGTCGTCGGGCTGGAGGGCACAGCATTTGTTGGAGTTGGTGGAGGGGGCGCTGGTGGTGTCGCTGGAGGTTGACCAGACGGTGATACTGGTGGCGGGGCGTCTCGACCAACAACGATAGATCCATAGGTATCCGTGGTGCGCCCGCCGGCGGTGGCGAGCTGGCGGGCCTTCAATAAACAGGCGACAAGAATTGCACCGCTCAATCCAGCTGAAAGGTACATAAACAGGGGAACAAACGAACTGGTGTTCCACATCGCGTGCAGAGCAGAAGTGCCCACCCATGCGTACAGCATGATTTTCCAACCTGTGCTGGGTCTAAGCACCCACAAGCCGATAAAATAGCCGGTAATACCCGCCCAAGCCATGTGCCCCACTATGCCACCAATGGTTCGCGGCATGAGTAAGAGCAGAGCGCTGGCTAAGCCTGCGCCCACATCTCCGGTAGCTTCGTAAGTTTGACGCAGTGCGCCGGGTACGTATTGGACACCGGTCTCAATGAGAATGAAGGCCGCCCCGCCAAACAGGCCAACCATCAATCCGTCCAATGGGCCACGAATGCGCAACCGTTCATACCAAACATCGCCCAATTGATTCTGGAAGGTTTCCGGCTTCAGGGAAACGTACGCCATCATCAAAGCGGGTGTCACCTTGATCAGCTCCTCACAAAGCCCAGCACCAAAAAACATACCGATGAAGGAGTTGAGAAACTGACCACTGTTGATCATGTCGTTGCCGCCGGGAAGAATCTCGCGAAAAACGAAGAAAAACAGGTTCAGCGCGGGTGTCATCATGATCAAGACAACCGCCGCAAAAGGGATTAAAAAAACCCAGAATGGTCGATCAGTTCTGGCGTAAAGAAAGATCATCAGGAGTGCCATCAGCAGTAGGTAGCCAATGCTGATAAAGCCGATGGTGACAAACGTCTCCTCAGAGACGCTGTTCAATAGCGTCATACGGCTGTTAAACAGGGTGATGGTGGCCAATGCCGTGATCATCACCATATAGAAAATGGGGCTTTTCAGGATATTGATAGAAGTCGACTTGATCGGCACAAGTTCTGAATAGCTGGCCTTGTCGTAATCGCGGGGTACCGGTGCTTGCGGTGTATTTTTGTTCTCTTTGTCCTCGCTCATTAGTTACTCCTGTTAGTTTATTCGAAGGCGAGTCGAATCTATCCTAATTCGGCCTTTTGTCTTGCTTCGTTGCTCTTTCGGCGGATCCGCTCACGTGAATCTGCGAGTTGCAAAGCACAGGGTTGCGTCGTCACCGCTGCCAGCTTCTGATACTGCGGTCAGCCACTCCGGCAGTGCCGCGTTTGTTGCGACAAGCTGTTCGGCCGAATCCACAATTGATCGATATTGTGCAACGGTATCCACAAACTTCTCGTCATCCACAAAAGATTTGGAGACGCCGTCTGTTGCAACCAGCGCAAAGTCTGGCCATGGAGCTTGATTTCCCCTGATGGTCCATATTTTGGCGTATTCTTCTGCAGAGTCCAAACATAACGAATAAGTTTGTTCTCCTATCAACCCTTCATCTGGCGCCAACGGCTTGAACATACGTCCGTCCTCGTAGCCCAGTACCAGGTCGCCATCACCCAATTGGAGTGCCAGAAACACATCCGCATTGGCAGCCACCATCACCAGCGTCGTGCCGTAGGGAAAGTAGATGTTCTCTCCTGGGGAGCCAATGGGATGTTTGCTCAGGTGTTGTTGCACGCTTTGACGCCAGATTTGGACCAGATCCTCTATGAGTTCGCGCCCCTCACCGAGATCGTTCAGGTCCCACTCCAATGCGCTTTTAGCTGCCTCTACCGCCAGTTGACTACCGATATCCGAGCGGAAATGTGGTGCACTGCCGTGGCCATCGGCCACCGCAATCAGGAAGCTGCTGTTTGCCTGATTGATCGGTTCGGCAATAAAGGCATCTTGGTTGGGCTCATTGTGGCGCTGATGTTTTTTTCCCGCAGCCGTCGCACCGGTTGTCTGCCACTGGTAGCTCATGCTGCACCTTCCTTGTTGTGGGTCACGATGCCTCGGCTTAGCTTTGCTCCTTGCCCGAGCTCGAGGATGAGACCATCTACAATGCGAACTGTCTTGCCGGGTTCCAGTAGCGTCGCACTATAGCCTGGAATTTCCGCGCGCCAGCTTTCTGCGCTGATGTTTTTCAGGCCTATGATGTCTGGATTGTCAGGATGCGCGGTCACCTCGGCGACGTTGGAGTCGGCCCAATTTTGGCTGTCGATCAGGTGACTGGTGCAGATAATCCGGTTCGGAGACAGGCATATGGTTCGACTGTTAATCTGCAAAGCGGGTGGTGGGCTGGTATTGGTCTTACAGTAACTGCAGGGCTGGCTTTGCAACGAATCATCCAGAACGTTTTCGTAGCCGCACTGGGTGCACTGATACACACTTGTTATCAGCCGATCGAAAACAGTGCGCCATTCATGCTCATGTACTCGTGCTGATGGCTGAGACAGTCCACGTGTGAAAGCGCGAGTGAACAGTCCGCGTAAAGCCTCGCTGATCGATTCCCATCGGTAGACGATGGCGTCATGCATACCTTCTACCGGGCCATTTGACGTGTTCTGTGGATCAAATAAAAAAACCGGATCGGTGCCGTACAAGCGCATCTCAGCATCTGCGTCCAGGATTTTGATGCCATTTTCTGCCTTCCCATCCAATGGATGCCAGCTGAACATAACGTAAAAGAACATAACCGCCATCGAGAATAGATCCGTTGCAGTGGAAGGTAATGTCTCCCGCCTGACAACTTCGGGTGCCATGAATTTTCGGGTGCCGTAGATGCTGGCCGGAGCTCCGTCTACGTTGACATTGTCGTTGTCGCAGACCATCACGTCCGCGGTTTCCGGATTCAAGAAGATATTGCCAAAGTTGATGTCCTGATAGCAGAACCCGCTTGCGTGAAGTTCTAGAAAACAATGGGCGATATGTCTGCAGACTGTCGCTCTTTTATCTAGTGACAGATTTAAACGCCTGGGCGGTGGAGCGATCAGGTCTTTCATCCCAACATAGGCGCCAGGCCGGATGGGCATAATATAGCCAAAGCTGGGTGCGCCCGGGATGTTGACCAGCTCCATTGGCCACAAAAATCTCTGGTCTGGAGCTCCACGACTCACCGCTTTGGTGAGTCGTGGCAAAAGGTCTGTATCAATGCTGGCGTACGTGGGGTGATACCATTTCAGAGCGAATTGACCACCGTCGATGTGAGCGCTGTATACCGCGCCTTGACCACCTGCTCCCAACAATGCGCCAACCTCGCCTTCGCGAGATCCGCTGGAAGACTTAAAGCGGGTGCCCTGTGGCAGTTCGTTAAGATTGCTACTCATGTTTACGAAACAGGCCCGAACAGCTCATCCTTGATACGCATCTTGACGTCGGCATCGTTCCAGATTGAGCCATGGCGCTGTCTGACCGGAAGTATTTCAGAACCAGGCAGGTAGCCATAGCGCTCCGCAACACGATCATCGCCGCTGGGCGCAATTGAAAATCTGACTTTCTGCCATGTGCCATCAGGTGCAGTTTTTTGCACCTGGATACGATCCACTGTCTTGATTCCATAACCAAATATACAGGTGGTTGGCACCTGCGTGGTCTGGCCGATTTCCTGATGGAACTCCCATGCACTGCGTAGCAGGGGGCGGTACTTTGGCTCTACCCAACCTGTTTCGGCATGTAGATCCATCACCTTACCAGCCGGATCAAAGGCAGCGGGATAGGGGGGGACCAGCTGATATGCAGACGGCATGGTCGCCATGGCCCGCTGTAGGTTTTTGTTTCCAATTCCCAGCGGTAAAAGGTCTGGTCCGTACATCAGCGCCTGAATGACAAATGGAGCGCCAAAATGTGCGCCGCCGAGGGCGACAAATTTATCAACGTGCGCGTCGCCGCCAAGGCAATTTAGATAGTAACGAGAGACCAAAGCGCCCATGCTATGGCAGAGGATCGTGAATTTCTTATCCAACCCGATGACATCTTGTCGCCAGGTATCTATCGCGTGCTTCAGCTTTTCTGCACTGTCTCGATTGTCCTGTCGCCAATCGTACGGGAACTCCAACAAGTCATGGCCGCTCAGATAGCCGAGATCTTCCTCCAGATAGGTGACCAAATCTGAGTAGGCGTCTTGTTTGTAAAATCCCGGAATAATGATGATTTCTTTTACAATGCCACCAAGAGAAAGGGTGTCTCCATAGCCAATCGAGATTGTGCGAGGATCACCCAAAGTTTGTCTGAGGTTTGGCCAATAGAGCTGATCGCCGCGATAGAGCTCAGAACCCATGATGCCGGGTAAAACCACCACCGGGCGGCGCTCGCTTTCGCTTGCCAGCGGTGCTGCGATGTCCACATCACTGAACCCCGCCTTATAGACGATGAACGTGTTACCGATACGGAAGTTCACACCGTTGAACAAGGCTCGTTCTTCCACGCGGGAGGCGCGCATAAAAGTGCCGTTTTTAGACTTCAAGTCTCGCAACACAATTTGTCTGCCATGTCTGGTGAGCATGGCGTGATGCCTGGACGCTGCAGGGTCAGCGATGACGATGTCGCAGTCATGACCGCGACCGATCAGAGTTTCCCCTTCCTTCAGGACATATTCAGAGGCGCCCTGATCGCTGAAAACGGCAATTCTTGGTTCCTGGTGGTCGGTGAAGACTTGTTGGATGCCGTCGTAGCTGATGGTTTGATCTGTGGGGCTGGCAGATTCAAACAGGGTAGGCTCATCTTCACCGGCACTGATTTCAAAAAATTCTTCGTCAGTTCCGCCAGGAAGAATGTCTGCGAGTTCAAAGGCCAGCTGAGTATCTGCGATGGTAATTTTGCTTCCATCCGCAACCGTTGCGCTGTCGACCTTTAGCCCATCCACCAGCACACCTGCTGACGAATTCAAATCTTTGACTGTCACCGTGTCATTGTCTATGTCCAGCGACAGGTGGCGGCGTGACACCTTCGGATCGCTGATACGAATATCGCAAGACGCACTGCGGCCGATGATCAAACTCCCTGTGTACAGGGTGATGAGCCGGCTGATTCCAGCGTGGGTGATGCGTAAATTGCCTTTATAGTTTGGTTGCCCCGTGCCTTTTTCGGGTTCATCAGACTGCATATCAGAACTTTCCATATCCTCTGCTTTGAATTTAACCTCACGATCAAATGGGAGAGCAATGCCATGCCCTCCCTTATCTCGGGGGGACTGAGGTTATACTACAACGCTATGATTCAAAGAATTGTTCAAGTTCGCAAGCATGAGTGGCGAGCAGTCGGTTTGTTGGGGAGCTATATCCTGCTAATGCTTGCGATCACTACCTTGATTGCGGCTGCCAGCGATGCGCTTTTTGTGGATCGATTTGGCGCTCAGTATTTGGCTGTTGCTATAGGACTCGCCCAGCTTGTGGCGATTGTAGGGTTTGCTGGATACCGTCAATTACGACGTTTGGTGCCCCAACGTTGGGTAAATCCGGTAATCACGTTGATTTTTTTGGCGTTGTTTGGCGTGATGTTTCTACTCATGCTCGATGGCGTGCAGGAGGCAGTTTTCGCCTTGGTCGTCTTTGCGCCCCTGCTGTCCGGCGTTTTAGGTTCTGAGTATGGTCGGCTATCGGCATCGATGGTGGACGCACGTTCTGCGCGACGCTTGTTGCCTCTCCTGGGTGCGATTGGTGGCGCAGGTGCCTCACTAGGTGCCTTCAGTATGTCACTGATCACAGACTACTGGAGCACAGATTACGCCATCGCAGCAGCGTTGGGGTTGTTGTGTATTGCCGTGATCCCTCCAATGTATATTCGCGAATCCCAGCGGCCCCGGGTGGCTACGGCCACGGCAACCGCGAAGGATGTATTTTCCCATAGATATGCCCGTTTGATTTTACTTGCCGGCGCTGTCCTCATTGCGGTGTCCACGATCGTCCGAGTGCAATTTGGTGCCATGGTGACCGAGCACTACGAAGGGGCTGAGGTGGGTCTGTTCTATGCTGATTTTTACTTTTGGTTAAATGTGGCATCCATTGCTTTTGCCCTGTTTGGGACAAGCCTTGCGATCAAGTGGCTGGGTGCAGCCCGGACCTTATTGCTCTATCCGTCGGCGATGGTGGCCGTCAGTTTGGTCGCAACACAGTTTACGACGATACTTTTGGCTGCGGGAACTCAATTTGTTGAGCGTTTGTTTCGCCAAAACTTACACAATACCGCAAGCACAATCTGCAACATGCCAGTTCCCGTGCATATTCGTATACGACAAGCGCTGCTATCCAGTGGCAGCGTTAAACCTGTTGCTGTGCTGACGACAACAGCTCTTTTATACCTTACGTTTGGTGAACAGTCCTTGCTGTCAGTCCCACTGACCTGGTCAAACCTCTACTGGCCTGTGGCCGTCCTCAGCACTTTCTTATTGGGCATGATGATTTTCGTGTGGCGCAGTTACCCGTTGGTGCTAGCGGAATCGCTTAGTGCCCGGCGCTTACGGATGGAAGGCATCGGCGAAGAAGGTGAAGATGAGTTGCTCGCGACGATGGACGGCGATTTGCGCACAACCCTGCTCGGATATTTGCGCAGTGAACTGCCAGAAAGGGCAGGCCTTGCCTTAGAGCTTTTGAATACCCAGGCGGACCGCGAAGTAGCTGCCGTCGTGCGCGACAGTTGGCTCTCGTGGCCGGATTGGCTGAAAGTGAAGGCGGCTTCGCTGCTGGCCCAGTTTGACGATAAAGAGAATCAGTCGTTCATGCGGGGTGTCATGCGTACTGAATCTGGCGTTGTCTGCGCGGCGGTGATACGGGGCCAATCTGACGTGCTGAGTGGTGATGAGTGTTGGGCGATCGCCAATGAAAAGGAGCGTTCTTTGCAGGAGGTGCAAGCCGCGATTGAAATATTGGCCGGGCGTGGTGATGTGCAACTTGAAGTTATGATTGAAGACTGGTTGTCCCCACCAAATTCTCCAGACCTGGATGAATGGCGCATTGCGGTCTTGGCCGGTGCCCTTCATCGATGGCCCGATGGTAGGTTTGATCACGGGCTAGCACACATTTTTGATGCTTATCCCGGGCTCGCGCTGTCTGTTCTGCAGAAACGTCCAGATGCAAGTTGGGGGCAGCGTTGTGTCAATGCGTTGAACAGCCCAGAGACTTTTGACGCGGCCCAGGCGGCGTTGGCCACCCTGGGTGATGATGCAGTACCCCTCCTGGAAGATGCTGCTCAGCAGGCGTTGGCTTTTCAATCCAGTTTCCATGCGTTGTGCCAGACAGAAGGTCACAAAGCCCACCTTGCCGGGATGCGCTTGATGAGCAGTCAACGACAGGCGGTGCGCAATCGAGCCAGCAAAGCGCGTCTCTTGTCGTCGTTCGATGTGAGTGCCGCTGAGCTAAAGGTGGCAGAACAGAATGTCGAGGAGGCACTGGCTCAGGCGGAGCGTTTCCATGCTTACACGTTCCAAACCCAGGGGATTCAGCAAGCGATTGCGCGTAGTGAGAGAGGGGCAGCGTTGGAAGACCTATTTGTTAACTTGTCGATAACCACACAAGATGGACCTTTCCGCGATATATACCTTGCACTGAACGATGGGGATAACAAACAGCGAGCGCTTGCAGCCGAGTTGCTTGATGCTCATCTTCCTAACAGCGTGACCAATCGCTTGGAGCCAATCCTGGAGAATACCCCGGTTAGGGGCAAGTTTGACAGACAGGCGGACCGGGACTGGTTGCTCCTGGAAGAACGTCTTGATGCCAAAGTTACAAGTGAGCTGCGCCTTCGCGATCTGAAGTTGAACAAGGCATTTCAGGATTGGCGAGTGGCAGAACTCGAAGGTCTTGCGGCTGTTGCAGATCGAGATTACAGGCCAGTGCCAGTGGTACTTCGCGACCAGGACATTGTCGGTATTGAACACACTTTGCTTTCGGGCTCGATTCCAGACCTGGAAGTGTCGGATGAACAGATCCCGTTGGATCAACTGTACTCGAGCTTTCGTGCTTCGCCCCGCTGCGGATATCTTTGGTTGCAGACGCTAGCAGGTCGAATGCCGCAACAAGAGGCTGGTCAAGCAGAAATCACTCGAAGCAGTATGGTCTCCCTTGCCAGCAGGGCGATTGGTGATGATCATGCAGCCGCGGCGGACCAAGACTTGTGGCAAAGGATGTTCTTCTTGCGCTCGACAGCTCTGGGGCAAAATCTCCCGCCTCGTCGACTCAGGTTATTGGCGGGAATTTGCAAGCCCTTGCAAGGTGCCAAAGGGCAAGTCGTTGTTAACGAACGACGACTAGGTCATCACTTCTATTTGCTATGTACGGGTGCTGCAGAAGTTTCTCAAAGTGGCCGGGTGGTCACCTCCCTGGGACCTTCTGAAGGATTTGGCGTCTTGGCTTTGTTTCAAGGTATGCGTCGACCAATGACCGTGACGTTAACTCAAAACAGTGAATTGCTGGCGATCTCCCGGATAGATTTTCTTGACCTGCTGGAGCTGCATCCAGAATTGGTTCGCTCATTCGCCCGGAACATTGCCGATCAGATTTTGTCGTTACAGGCCTAGCCATTGCCTTAGATTAGCAATGGACTCTTGCAGTGCCGTATCATCTGCCGCAAGCCGCGCGGCCTCGTCCAGGGTTTGTTTTGCGCCCTCTATGTCGCCAGTCATGGCGAGGCCGTCCGCCAATAACATTAAATAGTTAGGGTTTGACGGATTGATCTTGATGAGTTCACGACTCAGTCTCACCACCCAGGGACCATCTTTTAGCGAAACGTGGTTCTGTACTGCCAGGTACATCGCATCTTCCGATCCGAGTTCTATTAATGGCGCTAACTCAGCTAAGCTCGCTGTATAGTCACCAGTAAACCAGTGGTAGCGTGCCAATGTCAGTCGCCAGCTGGTCATTTCAGGCATGAGTCGCAAGGCCTCTTGCATGTTTTTGGTGGCGTTAACGTATTCGCTGCGTTGGAAGTGGATTGTCGATATCATCGCCTTTCCGTGAGCTTCGTACTCCTCTGGATCCAATGTGTAGGCACGTGTGTATGCCTGAATTGCGGTTTCTGGCTCAGCCATCAAAGCGGTTTGCCCCAGGACAAAATGAATGTACGCATCCTCGGGGTATTGTTCTGCAATCGATTTGGTCTCCGGCAGCAAATGAGCGATTTCTGGACCATCCAGCGGGTACACCAGGCCGATGAGCATGACGCGTCCTAGAATGCTTCCTACGTGATCAGGGTGCTCCGCCAAGATACTTTGAAAAATGTCGATGGCTGTCTCGAGATCACCTAGTTCCATATGCCAGGTCGCTAACCACTTCCTGTTATCGGGCGTGTTCTCTAACGTTACCACTCTCTCCATCAATGTGATGGCGCTGTCATAATCACCAACTCCAGCGGCTGAGTAGGCGAGTGCGGCATAGGAGTCTGCGACGAAGACATCACGTTCGATCATCTCTCGAGCGAGCTGTGTGGCTGAGTCATAGTCCTTCTTGGCAATCAGAGCGAACAACAGCATTCCGCGAATGTTGTAGTCGATTGGGAAATCCAACAGGTGCTGATTGAGCGCATCAACCGATGCAGCGAACTCTCCGCGAATATTTTTTATGACCGCATCAACAAGGTTCATCTGCTGAGAATCAGGGTGGATCAGCGCGCGCTCTGATTCGATTTTCGCGAGTGTCGCTCGTCTGGCTTCGCTATCTTTTGCAGGGGCAATGTGAAAGCCCGTTCTATCCTGAATGATCTCGGGTGAGGTTGCGTCTTCCAAAGCTGCGTAAGTCACAATTCGCTGGACACGTGCGGCCTCGTGGAACGGATCGTCCTCTAGGGCGGCGTCAAAATGCATCTGAGCGGAAACAAAGTCGTCGGAGAACATAGCCGCCCGACCCAGATAGTATTCTGCCTGGGCCAGACCGGGCGCTAATTCCGCAGCTTGCTTGGCGGCATCACGAAGACGATTGACTATGGTTTGCTGAATGTCTGGATCGACTTTGCCGATACTCGAAAGCTGACTGAGTTGATCTTCCTGCCCCTTTGCGTTGGCGATAAATACAGAAGCCGCATCGACCTGATTTTGTCGCAAGTAATCCTGGTACAGTTGTGTACCGCCCCAGATCAGCACGGCTGACAGCGCCAATGCTCCAAAACCAAATGCTGCTGTTTTTCGAGGATTACGTTTAGCGCGCCGAAACGATCGCTGCAGCGTGTTGAGTGGTCGTGCGGCAATAGGTTCATCCGCTAAGAATCGCTCCAGTTCGTCAGCCAGTTCCGCTGCGGTTTCGTAGCGGTCTTCACGGTCTCGCTCCATGGCTTTTTGGGTAATGACCGCCAGATCATCATTCCCTTCCAACACCGGCGGGTTCGAGAGCGCAACTCGTTTAACCAGTTCATGAACAACTTCGCCGGTAAATGGTGCTTCCCCTTTTACCAGTCCATACAGGCAGGCACCAAGCCCGTAGACGTCTGTGCGTTGATCAGCCTCTCTGCCCTGTGCCTGCTCAGAAGCCATATAGGCTGGTGTTCCTAGCAAAGTCCCGCTGGCTGTAAGATCATTCTCGCTTTCTCGCATTCTGGCCAGGCCGAAATCTGTCACGAACACCTGACCGTCGCTGCTCACCAATAGGTTTGAAGGCTTCAGGTCTCGATGGACCATCCCGTGTTCGTGGGCGTGTTGTACCGCTCGTGCAGCATGCATGACGATTTCTGCAGCTCTTTTTCGAGTGTGGATACCCAACTTTGGTGGTCCGCCATCAATCAACTGCATGACCAGATATGGCATGCCGAAGTGCACGCCAATTTCGAATACACTCGTTATGTTTGCGTGGGATAGTTGGGCGAGCAAAGAAGCTTCGCGGATAAACCGGTTGACCAGGTTGGCGTCATTAACCTTTAACTGTTTGATCGCGACCCAACGGGAGAGTTGAGTATCCCAGCCCTTCCAGACCACTCCCATGCCGCCGGCACCGATCTCAGAGACCATGACATAGCGACCTACGCGCCGACGGCTGTCGACGCGGGCTAATTGCACTTCCTCAGGTGCCTCTGCATCGTTCACCGTTGCCATGATGTCGACGTAAACAGACTCATCATGCAGTGTTTTCGCTTGGTCTTTAGATAAATGCCCTTGTTGGACCAGCGAGTTAACGTCACCACTTGGGTTGATGGTCAGGCTGTCGACCTGATCTGAGTTTAATAATCCTTTTTGCTGAGCGAGCTCGATCAAGGCGCGCTGTGCGAGTTGTCGTTGACCTTTTCTGATCGCGTCTATAAATCTAGAAGCCATGCCAGCTCCTCGCGCGTAGAAAATTGATCGGGACAGTAATCGGTTAGGTCGGCGATCAGATAATTTCGAAACATGCGCCTAGCGCGCCATAAATTCTGCTCTTGCCTATCAGGCGATTCATAAGTCTGTGCAAGGGTTGCCTCGGGATCAATTTCATCCTGGACGTCCACGTCTTTGGCGCAGAAGATTTGATAGAGCTCATTGCTGTGCTGTTTCGAGTGCTGTTGCAATTTGTCCAGTGCCCGGGTGAAGAGCAGCAAGATCCAGCTTTGATCGAATGCGTCTTCAAGTTGGTCGCATGGATCTAAGGGCGGGAGCGGGTGACTTTCGGATAAATGAAACTCCGAAACTTGAGGTTCGGACGAAGGTCTCTCTTCCAGCTCGAGAAATATTGGCAACTGTCCTTTCAAGAACATTCTGAATTGCATGCTCTCGGGATTGAGGTCTGCCAATCTTTCAGGGCGGAGAATCCAGCTCAGGAAACCGTGCACCTGAGCGTCCAGATCGAATGAGCTATCTTGATCGCCAAGTTGTTCGTGGTGCCAGTTGATCGACTGTGCGATCGGTTGCCAGTAGTTCTCCAGCAGTTGCTGCATGGCTAGCTTTTTGTCTGCGCTGCCTTCGCGCATCTGCGCGATGAGAGACCAGGGTGTTTCTGGAAATTCTTCACTCACAATGGGTTCGATCTCAGATCAAAGGACTCTTAGTTAGAGAGGATAGTCATGCGGCTGATAATGTTGTCCACTACACCGGGTTCGCGCATATCCAATGTTCTATCATTCAGCAGAGTCTGGATGAGCCTCACGGAATCATAGAGTGCTCGCTCTCCAGGCGCGCCAAATTCGAACACCAATCCCAGGTGCTCATCAGCGGACAGGTTCAGTACGAGATACATGGATTCAGAAATGTCGATCCCGGCCTGGTCTACTAGATCCACCCAGAACGCGGTGCCGACACGCTGGTAGAACCTCAGGCGGCGTAACTCCAAGACTGCTTGCATTCGCTTGGTGGTATCTTGTCCTGCTGTGAATGCAAGGGCGAGGCTTTGTGTAACCCGATCTATCTGTTCTTGCCAACGGCTATATGCGGCAGCTTGACCCGCTGTTTCGAACTGTTCGTTTGTGGGTCGATCCTGTGCGTTAATTAGATCCGTAATGCTGCCTTCGAACAGTGGAAATTCTGCCGCTTCGATGCTTTTGACGATAAATGAGGTCAAGGCTAGCCGGAGCTTTTCTTCCTGTCCGTAACCGTTTGCAACAAGGTCGTCCAAAGCAGACTCTCGAAATAGATAGTTGAGGTCTAGCGCGACATTACGACGAAAATGATCATCCAGCCATCGAGTCCCTTGGAGTTGTGTGGCTAAAGCAGCATCCGCTTGATCGGGCAGCAACAGTTCGATTTTCTGGCGCAATTTGCGGTACTCGCTGGGTCGCAGAGCTGCGTCTTTGTAGCTTAAGGAAAAGCCGATGTTTAAGAAACGAACGGGCTTACCCTGAGCGTCCGCGACAAACAGGGCATCTGCGGATCTAATCTGGTTTTCATCTAACATGCCAAAAAGCATGCTGCGGCTCCGAAACTGAGACCAGGTAGGCAGCAGGTAGTATTCGTGCGTTTCGCCCTGATCGGTGAGCTTCTTGCGTGCCAAAAAATTCTCTCGAAACATGCGAGAGCGGCTGACTTCAAAACGCGATATCTTGGCTGTGAAATCCAGTCCCATTCCCCTGGAATAATTGACTGCCTGAAAATGACGGGTCACCCGGGGCGACTCATTCTCGTAGTCGATTCGCGCAAGCTCATCCAGAGGCTCTATGGTACCAACCAGGCGATCTTTCAGACTGAAACGACCCCGAAGCGGGTTCGCAATACTCACGTCTTTCAGGGTAATCGTCGGTTTGAAAATTTCGCCGAAGGCTGCGCGCACCTCTGGATCGGCAAGGTCAAGGGTGTAGTCGACAAGAAACAGTTCGGTTTTGGTGCGATTTCTGGCCAGACCGGCACGGGCGTCGATTTGTGCGAGCTTGGTGACCGGTTCGAGTCTGGCGTCGATCCGATTCAGGATAGCGCTTGTCAAACCGCTGGTGCGAACCTCCCCTGAAAGCGAGCGATCCATACGTCTCTGCGCAACGAGTCGCAGGCGCACTCTATGATCGTCCAAACGAAACAGATGAATTTCGTATTCCCCTTCAAGCAGAAGTGCATATCCGGCTTCCAATTTAAGAGCGAATCCGCCGATAGGCCACACCTGACCAGCGTTGGCGAGAAGCTGCAGATTAGTGTTAAACCGAACGTAATCGCCGGTTTTCAATGCCAAAGCGCGTTCCGGTGTGACTGGAACCTTGGTGGGCAGATATGTGCTCCTGGGGTCTCGTGCGGTCGCTCCAGACGCAAATTGCTGGGCAAATAGTAATTGAGAAGATCGGGAAAAATTTATGCCAAGGGGTAAGTCCCCCAGCAAGCTGGCAGGGTGAAAGTCGCGTGAGAAATTATAGGCGTCGATTCGGGTAAAGTAGCTGTCTCTGTAGGATGGCTCCACGCCATATTTGTAGCTCGCACCCAGGCTAACCCCCTCCAGCAGATCCAGGGTAAGCTCCTGGCTGTCGTACTCTAATGCAATACGGTTGAGCATTCTGCTCATCCAGCCTTGTCCCTGCCTTTCGGACGCTTGAAGCGTACCGCAGTCATCTTGGCTGACGCTGCGTACCTCACGACCGATAATGCATAACTGATCCGCAGGCAAATTTTCTTTCTTTGACGGGGGCTGTGGCGGGCTTGTGTGAGTGTCTACCGAGCTTGCGCATCCATGCAGCAATGCCATTATCGTCATACAGAGAAAAACCTCTGCTAACCTTCTGCGGGTCATAGTCTTGATCACCATCCCAAATGACGCTCGATTGTAGCCGAATCTTTCAGGCGCACTCTACCGATTGTTAGGCGTTGCCTGACGTGTGCGCCGAGTCCAGATTTGTTCAAGCGTCAATGCTGAGCAGATAGCGGCTACTGTTGCCAACCCTCCCCATCAAAATAGCGTGTACCTCGATGACCTTTCTTAGGCCTGGGTTCTTTGAGTCGCTCGCCGGGACAGCGGACCAGGATTAAAGTACGTGGTTTTCCAGATTTTGGGTTGGCAGCTCCCGAGACAAGTTGAGTGATTTCCAGTCGGCCGTGCAACTGGTCCTTAAAGATAGTGTAAACATAATCACCCACCGCAAGTTTGGACGGGTTACCTGCCATATGAAATTCAAACTCCGTGATCGAACCGTCATACAACGAGTTGATTCCCTGATCCCCTCGCGAAGCTGGAATGGTCTTTGTAATACCGAAGCTCATGGTTGGATCGGCTTCCTTAGTAACGGGTCTGCACATGGTAAACTTGCAGCGAACGTCTACCAATAATTTTGAACTCGGAGACTTAAAAGACTTTTGTGAAGATTTACTGCGCTGACTTGCTGCTCACCATGGATGCTGAGAACTCCGTGATCCAAAATGGGGCCTTGGCGATCGAAGGCCACCATATCGCTGCGGTGGGTGAGGCGGAAGACTTGATGAATCGGTTTCCTGAGGCCCAAACCGAGCGTCTGCAGCATCACCTTCTGATGCCCGGTCTGATTAATGTGCATATGCATTCCGGCTTACTGCGCGGCACCGCAGAGGGTTTGAAACTGTGGGATTGGTTACGCCTCTACATCGATCCGATGCATCGTGTGTTATCACCTGCTGATGCGAAAACCGCATCTTACCTGTGTTATGCAGAATCTTTGCTGGCGGGTACCACCACGGTGGTGGATATGTGGCGTTTCTTAGAAGGCAGCGCGGAGGTTGCCGAAACGTTAGGCAATCGAGCAGTGTTGGTGTCCTATGTCGGGGAACACCCGGATTATGACTATTTCGATTCTCTGGATGACAATGAACGCCTCATCGAACGGTGGTCTGGTGCAGCCAACGGGCGGGTAATGCCCTGGGTTGGTATGGAGCATATGTTCTACTTTGAAGAGCGTCACCTCACGCGGGTAGTGGATCTTGCCCAGCGTTATCAAGTCGGGATGCACACCCATGTTGGTGAATCTCAGGCGGAAATCGACCATATGCAGCAGCGGTACGGACTCCGCCCGGTACAAGCCATGGAGCGATTTGGATTATTGGATTTACCTCAGGTGCTGTTTGCGCACTGTGTCTGGCTGGATGACAGTGAGATAGAGCGTTTAGCCATTAAGGGGGTTGGGGTTGCGCATAACCCAACCAGCAATCTGAAACTGGTAAGCGGTATGGCACCCATCAGCAAAATGTTGCATCACGGGGTTGCAGTCGGGATCGGGACGGACGGTGAAAAAGAAAATAATAATCTCGATATGTTTGAAGAGATGAAAGTGGCGTCGTTGCTGGGCAAAACTCGGGAGGCTGATCCAACGGCGCTGGATGCCTGGGATGTGCTTAGAATGGCAACCATAGAGGGTGCGCGAGCGATTGGGCAGCATGAGCAGATCGGTTCTCTTGAGGTGGGGAAAAAGGCTGACTTTATCGCTGTACGTACTGATACCCCTCGGATGACGCCCTTCCTGCACGAAGGTGAGCTGTTTAATGTACATCACAACCTGGTCTTTGCGGTGCAAGGTGGTGACGTTTCGTTTACCGTGTGTGACGGGGAGGAAGTTGTCCGCGAAGGGCGGTTAGTTCACGCGGAAATGAATGAGATATTGGACGAGGTGCATGCCTGCGTGCCAGATCTCTTTGCCAGACGAAAGACATGGCTTGCGGAAAACTCCGACGGCGCCATCAGTCCAGTAGAGCCGGGAAATTAAATTGATATGAGTGAAGTAGAATTGTCGGTCAATGAAGTGGACGAGGTACTACCACCCTCTCGTACCGTTACCTTGGGTTTCCAGCATCTGTTGGCAGCTTATGCCAGTTTGGTAGTCACCCCCCTGATTGTGGCTGGTGCAGTCGGTTGGAGTGGTGAGCAGATTACCTATCTCATCAGTGCGTGTTTGTTGGCCAGCGGTGTTTGCACGCTGGTTCAGTGTATCGGCTTGGGGCAGTCCATTGGCATTCGCTTTCCCGTGGTGCAGGGGACCACAATTGCGGTGGTCCCTGTGTTGATTGCCATCGGAACCACCAGCAACCTGCAGGCGATGTTCGGCGCAACCATCGTGGCGGGTATCATGGCCTTTGTCCTGGCAGGACCGTGGAGCCGTATTTTGCGGTTTTTCCCACCCATTGTTGTGGGCACAGTGATCACCGCGATCGGTTTGTCGCTGTTCCCCGTGGCGGTGATGTGGATGAGTGGTGGTGCCGGATTTGGTGCTCAAGATGTGAGCGTCAGTGATATGGGGTTGGCATTCTTCTCTTTGTTTGTAGTGATCGGTGTGATGCGGTTCGGGCGTGGGCTGCTCGCACGCAGCGCCATTCTGGTTGGTTTATTGTGCGGCACCTTGTTAGCCGTGGTGATGGGGCAGGTAGATCCTACACCTGTTGCTGAAGCGCCCTGGTTTGGTGTGGTGGTACCGTTTGCGTTTGGCGTGCCAACCTTCGAATGGCCCGCAATTATCGCGATGTGTCTGGTGATGCTGGTCACCATGGTGGAATCCACTGGAGATTACTTTGCAATTGGTGCGGTTTGTGGAAAACAGGTTGGTAAGCAGGAGATAGCCCAAGGACTGCGTGCTGAAGGTTTGGGAACTGTGTTGGGTGGTGTGTTAAATTCTTTTCCGTTTACAACATTTTCTCAAAACACAGGCGTGTTACGCATCTCGGGCGTGCGCAGCCGCTGGGTGGTCGCGACAACGGGTGTTTTGATGATTTTGGTCAGCTTTTTCCCAAAAATAGCGGCCGTTTTCGCCATGATTCCAACCCCGGTTCTTGGCGGATGTGGACTGGTGATGTTTGGCAGCATTGCGGGTACTGGTATCGCCATGTTGCGTGATTCTGATCTATCGGATAACGGTAATCTGCTCACCGTATGTGTGAGCCTGGGAATGGCAATGCTGGTGATTGCGAATCCAACTTACTTTGCCGCGCTTCCTGATGATCTGAGTCTGGTGATTGCCAATGCGATAACTTTGGCCGGTGTCAGCGCCGTTGGGTTGAATGCCTTGTTTTCGCGCAGCTAGACGTCAGCTCTGAAACGCGCCATCTATTAAGCGCAAGCGTTCGTGTGCGGTGCGCGACTCCAGAATGTGTTGCATCAGATTGGGGTCTAAGCGCACAGCTTGAAAGATCTTGAAACTGTAGTCTGAGGGTGATATTCCGGTCCACTCCGGCTGTTTGAGTGACGCCACCGCATCTGGGTTGGACCTCTGCACAATTTCACATAACGTTGTATGAATCTTGTGCATAAGCTTTTCGTTTTCCTGGGCTGTATCCAGTTCGGGCAGATCTTCAAGGATGGAACAATTGACGATGCGATAGGGTAAAACCTGAACTTCTTCCTCCATGACCAGGCGATCGCACATGTGCACTTCCGCCAAAATGCGGCCATCGGCCAGCATCTCCACGATTTCACAGC
Source organism: Pseudomonadota bacterium (assembly GCA_039028095.1). Lineage (GTDB taxonomy): Bacteria > Pseudomonadota > Gammaproteobacteria > Pseudomonadales > Azotimanducaceae > UBA4421. Next base: position 55,284 of record JBCCIU010000005.1, on the reverse strand, counting down.
GACCCGCCGAAAAAACTGTCTGGGATTCGTAGGTGGCTTGGTTCGAATTCAAAGCACTTTGGGTGTCCAGCCCCCGGGGCGCCTCGCGAATCGTTTTGGTGGTATGGCTGACAGCGATCATACGATTCGCTTCGACAGATTCGTGCACCAATCGCCGGTATCTGGGTTCAAAAATATGCAGTGGTACGGTCACCCCTGGAAAGGCGACCAGTTCGGGGATTGGGAAAAGTGCAACTTCGGTTTTTTCCATCCGCGTATCTGGCCACAAAGCCTGTCAAAGTCGTGTGAAAACTTCAGCCAACGGTTCTCCTGATCATTTGACGGCCTCGTTCAGCAGCAAGCTTCGCAGCAGATTCGGCTGGGGGCACAGATTTTCAGGGCAGTCCTGACCGTCCAGGGGGGCGAGTCCCAAGCGCAACTCTTCAGCATCGGTCAGGCTGTCACCATCCGTATCCCGCTTGGTCGGATCGGTGCCCACTTTGTACTCTTTTAGGTTCACCACGCCATCTCCGTCCCGGTCGCCCATGGCATCGTCGGGATTCAAATCGTCTAGTCCGTAGGCTTCTTCCCAATCTTTGGGTAGTCCATCGCCGTCTGCATCCGGGTCGCAGACATCGCCACGACCGTCACCGTCCCGGTCTGATTGATTGGGATTTGGATGACGACCGCAGTTGTCGTTGGCGTCCCCAACGCCATCTTCGTCCTCATCGCGTTCAGTGGATCTCGCGCCAGCCAGATAGACCTCTGCATAGCCACCATCAGGATTATGTCCGCTGGCGATTTCTGGCGCACCGACGATCACGTCGTTGCGCCCGTCACCGTCGACATCCCCGGCGTCTGCCACGTAGTAACCGAGCATCTGGCGATTAAGGCCCCGGAATGTTGACTTAGGACTTAACCCATTAGAGTGCCCTCTGAAGGCAGTAAATTCGCCTTCGTCCCGATTGCCTGCCGTTTCACTGCGGTTCGCGCCAATGACCGCGTCCGCGTTAACGTATGGGCTCAAGTCCGGTAGCAGTGCGACCCGTACGCCAAATTGATCCCCGGGGTTATTCCCTTGAATGGTCTGATAGGGCTGTGGATCAGCAAGATCCAGATAGTTCTCACGACTGAGATATAAATGCGCTTCACCGCTGTTGTTTGTTGCTCCATAGGCGCCAACCAACAGATCGTCTGTACCATCTCCATCCACGTCGCCATCCGCAGAGATTGAGAATCCATAGCGGGTGTCCGGCTGGGTTGGCGCGCTGATGGTTCGATAGGTATCTGGCGTGCGTGACCAATCATTGTCCGCGCCCATATAGAGTCGCACCTCGCCACTGTCGCTGAACGGCAGACCCAGGAGCAGATCTGTTTCGGAGTCTCCGTCCAAGTCGCCGGTTTCGATCATGCGCCCAAGTGCTTCACCAGCACGAACGCCATCAATGCGGTAGGTCGCTGCGCCATTTTCCCAGAATTCGTTGCGGGCGACGTAAACAAACACTGTGCCTCGATTTGTCAGGCCTCCATAGTCCCATCCATGGTCACCGATCAGCAGATCCGCATTGCCGTCGCCATCCACATCACCCGCGGCCATTGCCGCACCGAAATGGGCGCTGCCCAGGTTGAGCGATATTGGCTGTGTATCTATGCCGTTTGCATCATTCATGAAGAGCCACGCCCGCGAGTATTCACCAACCGCAATGTCCGCATAACCATTGCCGTCAAAGTCTGCAACGGCGAGCGCGCGCCCAAAATCGCTGGTTTCGCGCGTCTGCCAGACTCTGTTGAGCTCGCCAATCCCCTCAGGACCACCATAGGCGACAAACACGCTGCCGATTTGGTTGTTTCTTGGCGCCCCGATAATGACATCCGAATATCCATCTCGATTGACGTCACCGCTGTCCACTACGAAACCAAGCATGTCGTTGTTATTGATCGTGTTCACCAGGCGTCGATGAAAGGTGAGTAAAGTATCCTGTTCAGCCAGCAGGGGCGAATTGCCCAACAGGAATTCATCGATGTTGGACTGTCGATCGCCATCCGGGTCTTCATAAGCGTCGTTGGGATTGTTCAGATCCAGACCGTTTGCAGCTTCCCATGCGTCGGGTTGCCCATCTGCGTCCGTGTCTTTGCTGTAGTCAGCCAGATCCTTGAAGGCATCCAGGGCGTTGATGACACCGTCGCCATCATCGTCAGCTACCACGACAATGGCGGTATTTAACGTCTCCCGCGTGAGCCTGGGTCCATCGTCAACCAAGCTGGTTCGGAATTCGTAGTATCCCTTGTCGATGGCGCTGGCAAGGTCAGCCTGGAGTCGCAAAAATACGTCTGCTTGTGACCCTGGATTGAGCCCACCGATGCGGCATAACACTCTGGTTGATGATGCGGGGGTGCATCCTCCGTGCTGGTTCAACAGTGTAATACCCTGGGGTAAAGTAACTTCAAATTCGACGTTGTTTGCAACCATACCGGACCAGCCGTCGGGTTCTTCATTTTTGATTCGCAGCGTAAGGTCGAAGGGTACGCCGGGATCGATATCGGATTGTGGTGTGACCGTCTCCATGGTGACTTGGGTCACCTCTTCAACGAATATCTGTGCGCGTTTGACGCTTCGAAATGGCCTTCCCGGTGCGCCGCCCTGGTAAGTGATGTCCAGTGGGAAAGTGCCTTTCTCCTCATACGTATGAGCAAACATCACCTTGCCTTGCTCTGCGGAAAGCTTGACCACGGGATGGATGGGGTCGTCGTAGTTGTCATACAAACCGTGGTCCTGCCATTCAGAGTTTTCACCTTCCGAAACCTCCCGCCCGGAAGCATCCCCGTTGCCCCACTTGAGCTCGAACAGTACAAAGTCTTTTTGCGGATCCTGGTCTACGTCTTCGTAATCCACGGCAAAGTCGTGGCGGAATCCACGGCCAACGGTATATGACGCGGGCAGATCCAAATCGGGTGGATCGTACACCGGGGAGATCTCGATACTTGTGTTACCAGTTTCGGTAGACGTTTTAACGCCGTCTGATGCAGTAAAGGAAAACGCGTCTGTGCCAAAAAAGTGCAGGTCTGGTGTGTACTTATATCGACTCTGGTTAACGTTTTCAGACAACCTAACCAGAGCGCCAGATTCCGGCGCCTCCACAATATTAAAGGTCAGTGAGTCAAGTCCGCCGAAGCCAACAAAGCCGTCAACATCCCTGGCTGAAAGCTCGATATACAGGTCAGCATCTTCTTGAATGTCACAAGCGGTGCGCTCGGTAAAAGTATCGTCTGAATAACAATCTGCGCGCAGCTGATCCGGTTCGCGAAACGCACGGTTCACCTGGACATCAACTTGGGCAACGTTACTTTCGGCGATGCCGTCGCTGACCTGATAGAGAAACTGATCGCTATCGTTGTAGAAATTAAATCGCGAAACATACTCAACCTTGGCGGTGTTGTCCGTGACATCGTAGAAGGGGATGGTTTTAAAAACGTGCAGGAAGAATGAGTCGTTGTTGCTGCGTGTGTATTCTAGAACATGGAAGCTGCTGGAGTTCACCGAGACATTGCGGGGCCGGCCCATATTGCCGAGGATGAAGTTTCCACTGGCTTCGATGCCATCGTCTTCAGAAACCGCTTCGCCAGCGAATGTGCCATCCGGTCCAAAACGCTGAACACGCAAGTTGTCATAATCAGCCACGTATAGGATATCTCCGGGGCTGATGTTGATGTGAGCGGGTGTTGACAGCTGACCCGGTGCACTACCCTTTACCCCACCGCTGCGTGCGCAGGTGGTGTCGGTACATTGATACCCATAGCTGGTCTGCGTGTCTTCGTTGCAGTTGTTGAATGGCACCCCGGTATTGCGATCGGTCAGATTGGTTGAACATCGGCCCAACCAACCGATGTAATCACCTGGGACCAGCTGGTTGGTAATCCGATTCTCAGTGGGTGGTTCAAACTTGTGAATTCTGCTGGAGCAGTGTTCGCTTAGGTACACCGCGCCGGTTGAGTCGGTCTGGAAATGGTAGCCGCGATCCAGGTCAAACCCAGCTGTGCCCCCACCACATGACTGTAGAAACTCTTGGTTGCCGGTTTCATCTGTCATCAAGCCTAACCGCTCCCGTGTGTCGTAGTCGTACATTGCCATGTAGTAACCATCGGTTACGTAGATCACTGAACGCTGACTGTCCAGATGGGTGGCCCTGATCCGGTCGCCGTCCAGCTGTTGTTCGCTGGAAGGCAGCCTGAAGAAATCCACAAAATCGAGATCAAAGGAATACAGAGATAGGGTGCCGCTGTCCTCACCGGGTTGACCAGAATTTGATTGAATACCGATCAGTTCTGCAGATTCGTCGACGCTCAGGTGGTCGCCGATAAATCCACCACCGCCACCGCCGGAGGCGACGATGGTCTGGTCGATGAAGACTTCGTCCTGCCATTTGGAGATACGACGGTTGATATCAGGATCGTCCTGATTGCAAAACCATTGGTCGTCCAACAGAAAGTAGACGTTTTTATCAGTGACGTGCACGTAGCGAGTGTTGTAAGCCATATCTATGGGAATGTCCTGGCTTTCTCGGCAATAGCACTTCTTCAAATAATTGTAGTGTTCGCTGCGCGACAGCAGAGCGAGCGACGCTTCCAGATCGTTTGGGTCCGCCAGATTGGCGGGACAAGCGAGGGTTCTATAGGTTTCGCCAGTGGGCGTGTCCACAGGCTGCAGGCGGAAGTCTTCAATAAAGTACGGCAGTAAGGGTGCAACAAATTCTCCATTGGCTGGATTTTCGACAATTTCAAACGCTAACGGATCCGCGCGTCCGTCCAATACGTCGGGATCGCTGGCGGTAAGCTGAATTTCTACCGGTTGCGAAGTCACGGTGGTTGCGCTGTTTGAGTTAGCGGAGGGTGGGTTGTTGGTGCTTTTTACGCTGACAATCTGGGTATATTTTTCCGGTTCGTTAGCCGGTGCTTGAGTGCTGTTGCCGCTGGCGTCTGTCGCCGTGTATTCGATCAAATATCGGCGGTCTACCTCGAACTGTGAAACGGGCACTCCCGTCCTCGAAACGCTGGGGTTCGGGTCTGCCAGGTCGACCACCCGGGCTTCCCCAAGATCCAGGTCGGCCACAGCAATGGGTTCTGAAGACAGCCGGGCAAATCCTGAAGGAGGCAGCAGAATTGGCGCTTGTGTGTCTCTGACGAGAATATTCTGCACAAAGTTAGTACGCAGGCGATCTCCGCCGTAGAGCTCCTGATTGGCATCTAGCCGAGTACGAAAATAGTTGTGATCGTAAGGGCCATCGTCTTCGATGGTCCAAGCCTGGCGCTGTGGATTTTCGCTGATCGTGAACAAGGTGGGTGGTGCGACAGGTCGCACTTGCAGTGGGCTGTCACAGAAGTCATTCGGATCAAACATGTTGCGCAGCTTGTCCTCTACGCGCTCCCAGCGAACCCCGCCAAAGTCGGTTGCCTCCAGGATAACGTTTTGACCCTGGATCTTGATGCCACTATCAGGATCCATCACCGTGGGTGCATGGATATCCCAGATGGTTAGCTTTTGATTGGCTCGATTCACCGCCGAGTCCACCGACATCAGATCGTAGATTGAAAAGCGACCATTTGGATCGCTGCTGCGGGCATTGTTCACCGTATTGGATATTTCACCACCCAGTTGCAGGGCGGTTTCCTCCAGCAGGGTTTGAAAGGCGTTTTCCAGTATGCGCGCGCTGCCAGAGTTTTTAGCGGCCACTTTACTCGCCGCTTCTGCACCGTTTTTGGCTGACGCCTTGGCCACCTTGGCCCCCGTTTTTACGTGCGGGGCGTATTTGATCTTGTTGAAGTAGAGGTTCAAAGCGAAGGGGAATGCAACATCTAGAATGGTTGAAAACTGAGTTGCGGCTTCCCAGGTGACGGTGTGACGACCCGCGCCTAAGTCGCTTGTGGCAAAACGCGACAGATCACTGGAGGGGACCCCGGGAATCAATCCGGTGTTCTGCTCCCCCTCACCCAGCCCATAGAGGCGTACCACCACATCCGAGCTGGAGTGGTAAGTTTTGGGCCCTTCCCCAAAAATACCCCATCCACCGCGATCAGGATTGGTTTTGTTGCCTTCGAGTGGGATAAACCAAAGGTTCTTGTAGCGCGAGGTTACGCGCTGGTTGGTGTAGGAAAAGCGACAAGTATCGTTGTCACCATCATCGTTGGGGCTCAAGAAGAGTGGTTCGGGAATCTCAAGAGGTGGCGGTATGGCCTTTAAGACCACCCCTTGGGCAATAGCGATGTTCGAGGTTGCAAACGCAGCACCGGGTGGCGCGGCGATATCAGCAAGCGTTAATCCCAGATAGCTGGCGCCTGCGATATTGATCGTAGGTCTCAAGGCACCGTTGTCTGCCGGGGTAGCGACGATGGGCGTTGCTTGCGCCACGTGAGATGCCCACGCTAGCGCAACACAGGTCCAATAAATTACTGCTCGAATCTTCATGTGCCTATTTCCTACCCCTTTAAGCCGAACGCTTGCTCTTGTTTGCTAAAGTCGTGATTTTTAAAGTCAATCTTGGTTGTTTAGCGCCTTGTGTTAAAAAAGACGTCCTTTGGGTGAGAAACTGCTAACGAAGATCGACAAAACCATCCAATCCATGGATCACGAGAGGAATAGCCAGACCAATGAATACTGATGAATGGCAATTGCTGCGCCGCGTGTTCGATGCAGCGCTGAATATGCCGGAAGACGAGCGGGAGGCCTTTGTCAGACAGGAACTGGATTCAGCAGACCTGCAGGCAGAAGCACTGGCGTTGCTGCAGGCGGCTCTGGCGAATGACACATTGTCCCTGGCGCCTGCTGAGGAGCGTGATCTGCCCCCTGGGACGCCTATGGGTGCCTATCGAATTGTCGAAAAAATTGGTGATGGAGGTATGGGCGCGGTCTATCGAGCGGAACGAGCAGATGGTGCATTTGAGCGTCAGGTTGCGATCAAAGTCGTTCGCCAAAGCATGCTCAGCGAGGCAGTGGCCCATCGATTTGACCAGGAACGAGCCATCCTGGCTCGGCTGGAGCATCCGAACATTGCAGCGATCTTGGATGGGGGAATGACGGATGAAGGTGGGCCGTACTTTGTCATGGAACTTGTGGAAGGGCTGGCCATTACAGATTATTGCGATTTGCATAAGCTGTCCATTCAAGGGCGGCTGCGCCTGTTCACGGACGTTTGCCGCGCGGTACAGTTTGCCCATCAGAATTTTGTAGTACATCGCGACTTAAAGCCTTCAAACATCCTGGTTAACGAGGCAGGTGTCCCTAAGCTGTTGGACTTTGGTATCGCCAAGGTGGTTGAAGGCGACCCGGACGCTGCAGAATTGGATATGCATCTCACAAAGACCGGTGTTCTGTTGGCCACGCCTGCGTATGCTGCCCCGGAACAGCTGGCCAGCGGCAATATCACGACGATGACAGATGTTTATGCCCTGGGCGTGCTTTTGTATGAGCTGCTCACTGGTCGACGTCCGTTTGAACCACAACGCACGCCTGATGAATTTCTGTTGATGCTGCTGAATGACGATCCCATAAGACCGTCAACCGCGCTGACGCAAATGCCGATGAGCGAAGCGGAGGGGGTGCAAGGTAACAAAACTGCACAGACCGTGTCGGCCTCTCGTCAATTGGATATCGGTCGTTTGCGATCCACCATTCGTGGTGATCTGGACAACATCTGTCTGACCGCCATCCGACGCAATCCTGACGCACGTTATGCGACTGCCGGCGCCCTGGCAGACGACATTACCAGACATTTATCTAACGAGCCGATCAATGCTAGGGGACATAGCCTTGGGTATCGGTTACGCAAATTTTATCGGCGTCATACAGCGGCGGTAACCGGTGCAGTTGCAGCCGGAGTATTCCTCTTATCATTTGGTGTTTACCATACCAATCGGGTGACCGTGGAGCGTGACATCGCGCTGGCTGAGCAGGCAAAAACCCAGGAGGTTGTGCAGTTTGTCACCGGGCTATTCCAAGCTGCGGATCCAGCCCAAGCACGTGGCACGGAGGTCACCGCCCGAGAACTATTGGATGCTGGTTTACAACAGATCGAGACCCAGATGGGTAACAGACCTGATGTGCAGGCCGTCATGAAACGGGTTCTGGGAGAGGTCTACTACCAGTTGGGTGAGCAGGAGCAAGCCGGTCGGTTGCTGCAGGATGCGCTAGCCATTCAGCGAAGCGTGGTGGGAGAAGATAGCTTGGAGGTGGCAGACACGCTGTTGTCGTTGGGGATGCAGCAGCAAACGATTGGTGACTTTCCCGCAGCTCAAGCTTCACTTGATCAGGCCCTTGCCCTGCGCCGCTCATCGCTGGGTGCGGTCCATCCGAAGGTTATGGATGCACTCAGTGCTCAAGCATTTTATGCAGAAACCGTTGGGGAATATGTTGAAGCTGAAGCATTGCACAAGCAGGCGTTGCAAATGGCACAGCAACTTGCGGTTGCCGATGAGGATTTATGGGTTGCGACTCAGCAGGGGAAGTTGGCCAGCGTACTGCGCTTGCAAGATCGTCTGGATGAAGCTGAAGAGCTCCTGCAAGCATCGTTGACAACCCAGGAAAAAATTTACCGTGGTGCTCACCCGGAGTCAGATGAAACAAAGCGACAGCTGGCGGAACTCTTAATCGACCGCAGAAAATACGAAGAATCTGAAGTCTTGTTCAAGGAACTGATCGCTTCGCGCACCAAGATGCTCGGCCCGGATCACTACGAAACAGGTTCTGCCTGGAACAGCTATGGCCATCTGCTCAGCGCAAAAGGGGATCGCCAAGGTGCGATCGATGCCTACACCAGAATGCTGAACATCACGCGATCCTCCTACGGCGATACCCATCCCGCATTGGCTGCGGGCTACAACAATGTTGCCATCATCAGACGCAATGAGGGTGACTTTACAGGGGCGCTGCGGGACTTTGAATCGAGTCTGGCCATGCTGGATGCTGTGGGAGTGGATCCAGAACATCCGAACCGGGCTTATCCGCTGTCGGGGAAGGCACGCATCTTTATGCTGTTGAACGAGTTTGAAAACGCGCTACAGACCATCGATCATGCCATCGAGATTCGACGCAAACAGATGGCGGATGATCACATTCTTTTGGTGGAGCTCTTTGGTGACCGAGGAGCGATTCTGGCCGAGTTGGGACGGTTTGCCGAAGCCGAGGTAGGGCTGACCAGTTCTTACACGCACCTGGTCGATAATTGGGGGATGGAAGATGCGCGGACCGGCATGACCGCCGCCCGATTGGTCAGGTTGTATCAACTCACCGATGATCCCGGCAAAGCAGAACAATACCTGCCCCATGCGACTCCCCAGGAAGATGACGTGATGTTGCAGTACTATTAGGGACAATGCGCTCTCGAGTGGTTAACAAGCAAAAAAAGCTAAAACACCAAGCAGAGCTAAAGAAACGAAAAAGACGCCAAAAGAAAACAAAAAATTGGGCATGGATAATCAAGTAACGCAGCTGCTGATGCAGTGGAAAGAAGGGGCCAGCGAGGCACCGGCACAGCTGTGGCAGCTACTGCACCAGGAGTTGCGCCAGATTGCCAATCACCACATGCACAATCAATCACCCGCTCATACCCTGCAGGCAACGGCGCTGGTTAATGAGGCGTTTATCAAGCTTGTAGATGTAGAGTTTCGCGGCGAATGCCGCAAAGAGTTTCTGGGTCTGGCTGCCAAAGCCATGCGCAGCATCCTGGTTGATCACGCGCGCAAGGGCGCAAGAGAGAAACGGGGCGGTGATGTTGTCCATGTCACTCTGACCCATGTTCGCAACGAAGAACCATCACCAGAAGACATATTGCGCATTGATGAATTGTTGCAGCGGTTGCAGGGAGTGGATGAACGGATGGCTCGTGTGGTTGAGCTTAAGGTTTTTGGCGGGCTGACCTACGATGAAATCGCGAGTTTGTTGGAAGTCTCATCCGCCACGGTTCGCTCGGACATGCGCTTCGGGCAGGCGTGGTTACGTCGTGAAATGAGCGCTTAGCGCCCTGGTTCTAGAAGCTCCCCCAAAGAACGAGGTGGAACGGGGGCAGCGGTGTCTAAATTATCTGGATCCGCGAAGTCGCCAATCTCCTGGAACCCATCTGAAGGGTGCGATGCCTCGGGGTCCAGATCACTGCCGATGCTGACTGGGTCCAGTTGATAGTTCCCGTATTTGTCCGTTGGTTTTTCCGGCAGCCTTGCTTGACCCGTGGGCTGGGCAGTCGTTTGATCAGCGAACGGCCCAGACTTTTGGGCCAGCTGAGTATCTAACTGCCTGCTCTGTGGCTCGGACGGCTCAAGGCGTGTGAGTATTGTATCGCTATGATGCTGGTCGGAAGTTTGACTCAGCTGGTTCCAAGCGGTTTCTGGGGTGGCCAGGTACAGTCCAATAGCCACCGCTAGTGTTGTAAAAATCACTGTTTTCATTTTACTTTAACGCTCTAGCGCCAGGACATACTTGGCAAAACATTGGCCATTGTGCTTTAACGCATCGTCGACCTGGATGATGACCTCGCGTCCTAACATTTGTGCCATTTGCGCCACTTCGTATTTCCGCCAACCCACATTTGACGGATTAAAGTCCCCTGAGCAGCTTGCCGATACCCAGGTGCTGGGACAATCAAGTCCCGGTGGCTCGTCGAGGATTTGGAATAGACACAGACCAAAAAGCTGGCCATGTACCATGGTTTTACTGACCTTGGTCCTCACTTCCACTGTGGCTGCGTTGGCAAGAACGCCGGCTAGCGCACAAATACAAAAAATACCCAATTGAGCCCAGCTTCTAGTTTTTAAGCCCATCGTTGTTACGTCCTCTTCTCACAAAACTATTCGGTGTTATGTGGAAGGACGCGTTAGAGACAAAAAAGTGCTAAAAAAAGATGCATTTTTATACGTAGACTCGCCAAGTAGATCCTTTCTGAAACGGATTTGATCTGCGCTACTCCGCGGTCCAGCAGGGTGCGCGTTGCGTTAGCTGACGCCCACCCATCCCGCGTGGAATCCATATGGCACTCTGTACGGCATGATTATTCTCGCGACTGGCCCTGAACTCAGGTCACGTGCATCCAATATCAAACACTCGCTTTGATCGTCAGATTCGTCATGGACAAAACAGATCAAGTAGCCGTCGTCTTCGGCATTTGCGGTGTTGCTGGGTGCAAATACCGCCTCTCCACCAAACCGATTAGCGCCATATTGATAATGTGTGGTTTTGCCTGATTGATTGTCGTATTTCATCACGCCATCAAACGTGAAGGGTCGCTCGGGATTAAAGACCGCAGCGTACGCATAGCGAGTGGGATGGCACGCGTACTGGTCGTTCACCCGGGTAAAGTCGCAGGGTAGGTCGCTGAGCTGCCGCTCGGAAACCTTGCCGGTTTGCAGATTGATACGCCACTCGTATAAACGCCCCTGATTTTCTGACAGATTGTTACCCTGCGATGTGCCCGCCCCGGCGATATCCGCAGTGAGCGCCCGGGAGGCCTGTAAGACCACTTCCTCGCCCTCATCCCATGCATTTGCGGTATGTATAACGACACCGGTTTCGACCTCGAACCAGCGGACGTCCGCATCGGTCCCAAACCGCGGCATTACGCCGATACGCGACCCGTGTTCAGCTTCAAATCCCACCGCTGGACCGCCAGCAATGGCTCTTTCGATATCCAAGGTGATGGGGAAGTCCAGGAACAAGCTGTATTTTTCGCTCACTGCAAAGTCATGCATAAAAATAGGCTTGGAGATGGTGATGGGGGTGCTATGTACCAGTTCACCCTGTTTATTGATCACGGAATACGTCACATAGGGTGGCGCAAAAGAATAACCGTAGGTCATCATGTCACCACTTTTGGCGTCCACTTTAGGGTGAGCAGTAAAAGGATGGGTCAGTTTGCCGTTGAAGTCTGTGGTCCCTTTTGTTGTCAGGCTGGGCAGTTCGATAATGGTAGGCTGAGACGGCTCGTGCAGCGCATAAAGCGTATTGTTGTGGTACGCGAATGCGGTGTTTGCCAGGTTCTTGCTGGTTGGTGCGCCTTCAGGCACTCTGGAAGGGGTGGGGTCCAGCATTGAGTTCATACCTTTGTAGACCCAATCACCTTGGGCCTGTTCCAACTCAAAACCAGGGTTGCGCACAAATCGATTACGATACGTTGGTGCTCCGTTTCCGAACTCTATCGCGTGAATCATCCCGTCACCGTCGAACGTGTGATAAGCAGTTTCACTGAAAACATGTACCGGATTAGGACCTACGCGCAGAAAGTGCCCGGTCAAATCCGCAGGGACACGGCCAATCACCTCAAGCTGGTTGGTTTCGCGTTCCTCGGCTACCGGGCTAAAGTTGCCGTCTAAGAAGAAGTTTTCAGAGGGTGCACCGGCGGTGACCTGTACCATGGCTGTCTCCAAGCGTTTGATCTGAGTTCGGCGCTGACCATATCAAGTTTTTGCAACAAAGTGTTCCTCAGCAGCTGGTGCAATTCCGATCAAAGAACGCCTGATCAGCCGTGCCGCGTGGCGTGCCCAATGAGTTGTGTCAAATTTCTTTGTTATTTTCGCAAAAAGTTTGACATTTTCTGGCGCAGAATAAATTCTATGCAGTGTCGGAGAGGAGAGCGTCGAGCATCGATACGCAAAACATGGAGGGGGTTTATGCGGAAACTTAGTGGGCTAGTGGCCCTTGTCATTCTGAGCCACTTTTACGGACCAGCCCATTCAGCCCCCGGACTCACCTCTCCCGCACCAGTTGGCCCCTTTCTAGACGGTGCTTTTCCCTCGACTACACCCGGTTCAGCGCAGGGGGATTGGGTTCAGGTTAACTACTACCCGAGCCTCAATTTTGTTGAGCCCATCCGAATCATTGAACACCCCACCGAGAATAAACTCCTGATTATCGGTAAAGATGGCCTTGGCTGGTTGGTTACCCACCAGCAAGGTGCCACGGATAAAACCCTGTTCTTTAACATTCAGTCGATCATGCAGGGTAAAGGTGGGGTTGGCGAAGGTGGTATCAGTGATCTGGCATTCCATCCGGAGTACGGCCAGTCCGGGTCGCCTAATTCGCAGTATGTTTATATCAGCTATCGCTGGGCACCTCCGGGGGCAACCGGTGCGGGCGGATTTTACGAGGATCACCTGGTCGACGGATACAATCGACTGTCGCGATTTACGGTGATTAACAACCAAGTCAACCTTGCTTCAGAACAGGTACTGATCAACCAGTTCGATCGGCAGCAATGGCACATTGGGGGGGATCTGTTTTTTGGTGATGATGGTTTTCTCTACGTCTCTTTGGGAGATGAAGGTTTTTGTTGCTCGCGGGAATATTCGACGCAAAGGCTGGATGGTGGATTGTGGAGTGGCATTATTCGCATTGATGTAGATCAGGACAGCAGTCGCAGTCATCCCATCCGCAGGCAACCGTCCCATCTGGAGGTGAACCCTCAAAACAACGGTCCAGAGTGGCCCCTTTCTTATTCTCAAAACTACTACATTCCTAACGACAATCCCTTCCTGGATCCTAACGGCGGGGTACTGGAAGAGTTTTATGCCATCGGCATGCGCCATCCCTTCACCATTCATAGAGATGACGCCACGGGTGAAATCTGGGCTGCGGATGTGGGTGAGAGTGCGATGGAGGAAATCGACCTGGTTTACAAGGGGGGTAACTATCAATGGGGATATGCTGAGGGAACCCTGCAAGACGGTCCAATCAACAAGCCAGGCCAGGTTATTGGTACGGAATACACGCCGGTTTGGGCATACCCTCATAGCCAAGGTCAGGCTGTGTTAGGTGCAGGCGTTTATCGAGGCGCTAAGTTTCCAGAGCTGTTTGGCAAATACCTGTTCTCAGATTTCATCTCGGGAGCCCTGTGGACAGCGACCAAAAACGGCGACGGCCATGACATTGAACAAATTGGCTCCGTTACCGCTGGCTTTCCAGATGGGGTCAACGGGTACCTGATGGACAGCAAGGGTGATGTATTGTTGGCAAAGACGTCCGGTGGGCAGGATCCGAACGGCGAAATCCAAGTGCTGGCCAGGGCCAACGACGTTGTTCCTGCACCAGAGCCGCCGGACGCCCTCTCGCAGACCGGCGCTTTTTTGAATCTGCAGAACCTGACGCCCCATGCGGGCTGTATCCCATACGATCTGAATGTCCCTTTCTGGTCCGATGATGCAGCAAAATTTCGCTGGATGTGTGTGCCTAACGATGGGACCCACAACACCGGCGCCGAGCAGATAGGGTTTTCTGAGGATGGCGATTGGAGCTTTCCGGAAGGATCGGTGCTCATCAAGCACTTCGAATTGCCCACCAACACCGCTAATCCAAATACCACCGTCAGGCTGGAAACTCGATTTCTTGTCCATGGTAGTGACGGGTATTACGGAGTCACCTATCGTTGGGATGCGGGGGGGAACAACGCCTACCTGATCACCGGAGCGGAGACTCAGAATTACACGGTGCAGACCCCGGAGGGCCCCCGCCAGCAAACCTGGCATTTTCCAGGGCGTGGTGAATGTATGACCTGCCATAATCGTACTGCGGGCGGAGTACTGGGTCCAAAAACCCGACAGCTAAACACAGACACGTTTTATCCGCTGACTGGGAACACGGCCAACCAGCTGGAAACCTTGGATGCATTGGGCATGTTCAACCCGGGTCTTCCAGGAAACATCAATCAGTTTCTGAATTCGGTGCTGACCTCAACGCCCACCGATGCGCTTGATGCGAACTTGAGTGATCGGGCACGCAGCTATCTGGACGCCAACTGCGGTTATTGTCATCGACCGGGCGGAGTCAGAGCCAATTTTGATGCGCGCCTGACCACGCCGTTGTCCGCTCAGAACATCATTCTGGGTGAACCTTCTGAGAATCTCGGCATTGCTGGTGCCGCGGTCCTGGTGCCCGGAAACCTGACGCGATCATTGGTATACCACCGCGCCAACAGCGCCGGACAACCCCATTCGATGCCACCGCTGGCCAAAGATCTGGTGGATATCGAAGGCATGGCGCTACTGGCGCAATGGATTGAGTCTTTGGGCTTGATCGAGCTGGGTAACGATGTGAGCGAAGGCGGGGTTTTTATTGATGGTCATCACCCAAGCCTTTACGTTAATGAGCAGGATGCCTTTGTTAACAACGACGACTTAGACCAGATCCACGTGGAGCAGTTTAAGTTTTTTGCTCAACGATTGGGTAATCCGATTACCCCTCTGGTACTGCGTGAGGACAGCAGTAATAATTTCACTGTACTTGCGATTGGCGACACCCGTACTGCCAGTGAATATGGCGTGGGCACCAATGTGTTCGCCTTCAGCGATAGTGGTCCGGTCGAGATCGCTTTGTCGCCTGGCGATGAAATTGTGATCGGCTTTATGGACTCTTATCCTGACGGAACAGGTTGGGGTGCGGGTTCGGTGATTCCCGCCGAGGCTAATGGTGGTGGCGCGCAGGATGCCATCTGGGCGTTGTTACCCGCGCCCCTAATTCTTCAGACTACTCCGTTTGATCCGAACCGGGATACGCCGGTAGTGCAGCTGAATCAATCGATCCTTGCAGCGAACAATGGACGGGCGCTGAATCCCTATACGAACCTGCGCAGAAGCTATAAGTTTGCTATCACCTTCAGATTGCCCGATTCGGCGCCACCGCCCATGCCAACCGACGACCCGGTCTTTGTAAACGGATCTTTTGAACTGCCCGTCGTCACTTCACCGCTTGGGTGGAATGCCTATTCGGCTGCTGGTGCAATCCCGGGCTGGACGATCACCAGTGGTTCTGTAGAACTGGATCGTACCCCGTGGCCGGCCTTTGATGGGCAACAGTCCATGGACTTAAACGGAAACAGCACCGGTGCTTTACAACAACAGGTTAATGGTTTTACGACCGGTGAGAGCTATCAGGTTCAACTTGAATACGGACTGCATCCTGGCGCTCAGGGTTCAGCCACCGCTCAGATCAGTGTGAACGGCGCAAGCATCGGTACGATTACGGCGGGGCAGGGCATGAAAGTGCCGAACTATCAGACCGCCAGCTTACCATTTATTGCCACGGCGCTAGCGCAAACCATAAACATAGAGAGTTTAACCGGTGGCAATACCGGCGTGGTGATCGATAACGTCCGAATCACCGAAGGGGGTGATGTTACGCCACCGCCCCCTCCACCGCCGCCCCCGCCACCTGGGAGCTGTAGCCAAACATCAAATCTTGCCCCTCAAGGCAGCGCCAGTCAGTCATCGACGCTGGGGGGTAACCGGTTCCCAGCGGGTAATGCGATAGATGGTAATCTTAACAATTTTACGCACACAGCTTCCAATCAATCCAGCGCCAGCTGGGCAGTGGATTTTGGTCAAAATATCCAGATGCATGAAGTTGTGCTTTTCAACCGCAGTAACTGTTGCGGATCTCGGTTCCGAGATCTGACAGTACGTATTTTCAGTAGCAGCGGTGGGCTGGTGTTTGAATCAGCTCTTCTCAATCCGGAAAACGTTTTGGGATCACCACCCCAGCTTGAGCTGGATGTTGTGGCGCTGGCCGGTAATCCTGTTCTGGGCAATCGCCTGGAAGTCGTGCGTCAATCAGATCCAGATTTATCCGGCACTGCTGGCAATGGTAATCAGGATGAAGCGGATGTGTTGTCGCTTGGAGAAGTAGTGATCCAGGGTTGTGTCTCGGATGCCGGTGCAGACAGTGATGGAGACGGCGTACCAGACGGACAGGATGCATTCCCGAATGATCCTGATGAATCGGCTGATTCTGACGATGACGGAATTGGTGATAATGCGGACCCTCTACCCAATACGCCCAACCGTGCGCCAAACGTCAGCAACCCGGGCAACCAGTCAGATGTTCAAGGTAGTAATGTTTCGCTACAAATCGCCGCGAACGATCTGGACGGCGACAACCTGGCGTTTGCCGCCTCAGGATTACCCCCGGGGTTAAGCATTGATATTAACTCGGGCCTGATCAGCGGTGTTGCGCTCAGCAGCGGTACGTACGCGGTGTCCGTCATCGCGAGTGATCTCGTTACTACCGGCAGCGTGCAGTTCAGCTGGGTCGTAGATTCAGGTACTTCCGGGTCCAGTATGTGTGCCTCTGGTCAACCCAACCTGCTCGTGAACGGTAGTTTTGAAGACACCAGCAATCCCGGCTACAACTCAGTGGCCCAGATGATTGAGGATCTGGGCATCCTGGCGGGGAATATCTTATATCTGGATTTCCACCCGGACAGTGATTTCCCTGGTTGGTTTGCCACGGGCGGGATTGCACTGCAGCAAGGTGGCTTTTCGGAAGGTGGCACGATCGAAGTGGGATTGACTGGTTTCCTTGGTGCGGTGGCTCCCGATGGGCAGGTGCTTGTAGAGATGGATGCTAACGTTCACAACCAGATCGTAAATGTGACGCCTGGTCAGTCGCTGGATTGGGAGCTTGCGCATCGCGGGCGTCGCGGTACGGATTCCATCAGCATATCCATCGCACCGGTTGGAGAAACCAACGTGCTGGCAAATCTGCAATCCCCCCAAGGAAGCTGGACCATTCATTCGGGGCGCTATCTGGTACCAGACGGGGTAACGTCGGTTCAGATTGCCGTGCGACCTGAAACCGCATCAGATGGGGATATCGATTCCTCTAACCTGTTGGACGATGTGAAACTTTGCCCGGGTGATGTGCCACCGCCACCACCACCCCCCAGCGGTCAGTGTGGCATCAGCTCTATCAATTTGGCACTGGCTGGTGACGCCAGTCAATCATCGACGCTGGGTGAAACTCGATTTCCGGCGGCGAACGCCATCGACGGTAATATTAACAACTTTACCCACACCAATACGGGGCAAGCTCCAGCGAGTTGGGAGGTGGAACTCGGCGATTTGATGCTGGTCGAGGAGGTTGTCGTGCATAATCGAGGCAACTGCTGCGGTTCACGTCTAAGGGATATCAGCATCCAGGTGTTCAGTGATGAAAGCACGGTGGTTTATCAATCCGCCTTGTTGAATCCGGAGAACGAGCTGAACTCACCGGACGAGATTACCTTGGATATAAATGCCCTACTTGGCTCCGGGGTTGTCGGTAATCGAATTGTTGTCACACGCCAGTCAGATGATGATCTATCAGGCAGCGGGGGTAGCGGAAATGCGGATGAATCCGATGTGCTTTCCATGGCCGAGGTCCAGGTGATGGGTTGTCCAATCCCCTAGTTTGGATTGGACAACGCGCTATCCGATGCCTTTCTTTGCACAAATTTGAATTTGTGCGTTCTGGCTTTTGGAGAGTGAAAGGTTACGACAAAGGAGCGCCACCTGAAGAATCCGACATAGCCCTGAGGCCTACCGCCTACCTTATGCATGATGTTCAGGGAAGCTTTGTTCTTCGTCTCGATGAACATAACGGTGTGTTGAAGCCCTCTGTTTTGCAGATGTAGATCTCTTGTATTGATCAGATCTACAGATAGGCTGCTGCCTCGGTACTCTTTTTTTACAAAAGACTTGTATGCGTATAGATATGGGTGTTCGACCTGTACATTCAGGTACTTGTCATGAGGTGCGATTTGAAGTGCTCCCCAGACAAAGCCCACAATCTCTTCGTCTTTAAAAGCTGCAGCGCAGACGTCATTTTTCGCCAGGGCTTGTCTTACAAATTGCTCATCAAAGTGTCGCGGTTGATCTTTGGCACTGCGCAATAGTTCTTCGCTTGAGGCCATGCGCAGGCTGAGGTCGGCGTGAGCGTTCGGTGTGCCTGGCTTCATGGGCTTCACCACCAGATAGGCGAACATCCAGTCCAGATCGAACAGACTCTTCAAAATAGATTGCAGACTGTTCACTTACTTTGGCAGTGCCTGTGGCAAAAGGTTTAACTTGCTCAGGAACGCATCCCATTTAGGGTGGCTTCTGAGATTGTCATTTATCGGATGTACAGCGCTGACCAATAGCTGTGGATCACCCTGGGCGTACGCACGGTCCAACCAGATAAATGCCTGGTCCAGCTCACCCCTGAAAGCGTAACAGCCGGAAATAGGTGCGGCAATTCGGTCCGCGTACCCGTCAATCAGTTGAGCCAGTGCTTGATCGGACGCTTCGTGACGTCCCAGGGCGTGGTAGGCCAAGGTTTGAGCTGCCAACGACCAGGGGGCTCCAGGCTCTACTGTCGCAGCAGCCAACGCTTCCTCCGCGCGTCCCTGGGCGATCAGAATCAAACTTAAAACGGTGCCGCCATACACGTAGGCCCCGCCGGCAAATTCGCGAGCTTGTTGGATAGCCTGTTCAGCGGCCGCATAGTCTCGGCCCAGATAGTAGATAAATCCGCGGTTGTGCAGCGCTCCAAGGTGGAACGGGTCGTTTGCCAGACTAAGCCTGTTGTATTCCAAAGCCTGCTCATGCTGTCCAATGCCAGCTGCCAGTAAACTGGCTCCGTTGAGCGCATCTGCGTTGTGCGGCTCAATTTCCAGGGCGCGCAGATATGCAGCCTCTGCTCTGTCTCGGTCCAGATCGAAATTACTGTAAATCATTCCCAGGGTGTTGTAAGCGGCTGCCATTTTGGGATCCAGGGCCAAGGCTTTGTCGATTGACTGCCGAGCCAGACTTACGCCTTCGTTTCGGGGCAGCAGTAGCGCTGCTGTCATTCCGGCATAGGTGCGGGCCAGCGTCTGCCAGCCCTCTGCTAGCATGGGATCGATTTCAACAGATCGTTGGAGATAGCCGAGCGCGGTTCGTAAACTCTCTGGCCCGGGTAGTCGTTGAGCCCGCAAGCCTCGAAGATACAGATCGTAGGCTTCAGGATTGTTCGTCTGGTGGGGTCCACCATTTTCAGCAAGCTCGACTTCCAGCGCTGTGGCAATGGCTTGGGAGATTTCACCCTGTATCGCAAACATGTCCTCCAGGGTTCTGTCGAAGCTGTCGGACCAGACATTTAATCCAGTCTGTGCGTCCACCAGTTGTGCGGTGATGCGTACCCGATTGTCGCTTCTGCGTACGCTACCTTCCAGGATATGTGTGGCGTTGAGTTTACTGCCGATGACGCGTAAGTCGCCATGTTCACCTTTGAACTGAAAGGATGACGTGCGGCCAATCACCCTAATCGCACCACCTTGGGCGAGCGTGGAGAGCAGCTCTTCGGTGAGACCGTCTGAAAAGTATTCGTTGTCTGCCATCCCGCTTATATTTGCAAACGGCAATACTGCGACAGCTGGAAGACGCTGGCTCTTGTTTAACGTCTCCTGACCTGGACTATCTTGCTTGGGTATCAATACCAACAAGGCGATCAGGCTCAGCGCTACACCCACTCCTGCCAGAAGGCCGGATTGCGCTGAGAATCGCCTGGGTCGAGGCGCCGCGCTTGTTGCTTGATCTTCAACTGAGACAGGCGCCAGGAGCAGGCGATAGCCCTTTTTCGGAATGGTCTGAATGTAAGTGGGTTCTTTGGTGGAGTCACCCAGAACCTGTCGCAGTTCGGAAATACAGCGGGTGATGGTTTCGTCTGAGACCACAACGTCCACCCACACCTCATCCCTCAATTCATCTCGGCTGATAACCTGCCCTGGCCGTTGTGACAGGTAAACCAAAACCGCCATGACTTTGGGCTCTAGCCTGACCTCGTCGGTCGGTGTTGCAAGCTCGGTGATGACGGACTGGTCCGGTATGACCTTAAAGTCGCCCAGAAGGAAGTCCTGATTGTTGTTCGGAGTAGTCATCTAAGTATTTGAAATTATTGCGTATTTTTTTCCTTAGAAAACCTTCCGAATAATCTTAGCGTTTCTTCAGGTGTTGATTGTGACCAGAACGGATGATGGTGACACGTGCTTGAGTGACCCCGTAAATACTACCGATCTCAAGTTCTTTTGACATCAACACAGGAGTTCGATTATGTACAAAACACTATTAGTCTGCGCAGTTTTGATCTGCGCGCCAGGCACCTGGGCAGATCAGTCCTACACGATTACCTACAGCCAGACAGAACTAACGACTCAGTCAGGCGTAGCGGTCGTACACGACCGACTCGTCCGGGCGGCACGAAACTATTGTCCCGGATATCTGCAGATGAAATCACACTCGGCGGTAGATGCGTGTGTTTCGGGTGTGGTCGAAGATCTGATTGCAAAGATCGATCAGCCCATGCTGACCGCCTATGCCGAAATGCCTGAATCTGAGCGCGATAAGGTGTTGCCTATGCTTGCTGCCAAAGATAAATAGGATCGTTAGAGGAGGGAAGGCTGCTTGGGTGGCTATCCTTCCTGCCCCCGACTTCCACAACAACGGCTTGAGTAAGCCAACAGTGATCATCCAGACAGGTTTTGCCTTTCATTCGACTCAACCCTTACACTAGCGGGCTCCAATTACCTGCGGAGTGTTACCCTGATGAAACTTGTTATTCGATGCATGGTGTTTTTTTTACTATCCGGTACTGCCTATGCGGATGACTTTGCATCAACCAGAGCGAAGTTAGAATCCGCGGTTGCGTCGGATGTTCGAACAGAGGCAGAAAAGGCACGAGATCGAAACCGACAGCCAATCGCGACCCTAGAGTTTTATGGACTGCGGGATGACATGCGGGTTGTTGAGCTGATCCCGGGAGGCGGCTGGTATACAAAACTATTGGCACCCGTGCTGAGGGACGAAGGTGAGCTGTTTGTGGGGATAGGGGCTGATCGTGCCATGCAACGCCTGGGTGAGCTGGACGGGTTCGACGAGGTGAAGGTGGTTGCCCAAGATGCTTCAATCGATCGTCCGGAAGGATCGCGGCTATACAACTTGAGCGTTGGTAACATTGGTGTGGATGACGTTGATATCGTATTCACCTTTCGCAATTACCATAACTTTTCCGCCTCGGGTCGAGCCGCTATGAATGACGCTGCCTATGCTGCGCTGAAACCGGGTGGCGTCTATGCGGTCGTCGATCACACCCGGCGTCACATGGAAGCCGACAGCGGTGAAAATCGCCGTCGTATAGACCCCGTCCTGGCCATTCAGGAAATCCAGGCTGCTGGTTTTGTATTTGAAGACTTCAGTGATCTGCATTTTCGAGCTGATGACGAGTTACGCTATGAAGTTGGGCGCCGCACAGTAACTGGCAATACGGACCGGTGGACCTTGAAGTTTCGTAAACCTCAATGATGCAGAAAGTTGCCAGCTATGTCGGACTGGCCATCGTGTTTGTATGGTTTATGTTTGGGGGCATTGGGCATTTCACCAACGCGGATTTTTTTGTCGCGATAATGCCTCCGTACTTGCCGTGGCACCTTGAGATTGTCTATGTCAGCGGTGCTTTGGAAATCCTGTTTGCTGCAACGTTGCTGGTACCACGATATCGTCAGCTGGCCGGCAATCTGTTGATCGCGTTGACCATCGCCGTCACCCCGGTGAACATACACATGTGGCGCAATCCCGAGCTGTTTCCCGACGTATCCCCGGCATTTTTATCTATTCGATTGGTTGTCCAGGTTCTGTTGTTGGCACTGATCTGGTGGTCAACTCGTGACGCCAGATGGGCGGCCTGATCCAGGCTATGAATCCCAGGCCCAATGGAGGTGCTGGTAAGTGAGACGGCGGGCTGCACTCCTCCGGCGACTTAGACTCCATGTCTGGCGAATCTGTCTGCGCGAAATTCCTGCCACGATTGACGCGCCTCAGTTACCCGAAGAGCTAAATTTTATCCTGCTGGATGAAAGCCAAATGAGAGAACTTGGCCGGTGTCACCCCATGGTTTCCGAAGCATTTGTTGAACAAGCGATTGTTCAGGGTGATAGTTGTGTCGTTGTGTTTCGGGGACATGAGGAAGGAACGTGGCAAGAGCATCTGATGGGGTTCAGCTGGCGAACCCAAAGCTCAGTGGAGTTTATTGAAGCGCTGTCTGTTCGGCTTAAGCAGGAGAACACCTTTTTTGGATTCAAGACCTGGGTGGAGAGGCAGGCGCGTGGAATGGGGCTGTTCCAGAAAATGCGGGAATATCAGGACCTGCACTCCCAAAGCATTGGCACCCGTCTTGGGGTCGCCTATATCAACGTCAATAATCACAGCTCCTGGGCATCGATGCAGCGTGATGTGCGCTATAAAAAGGTGGGCTATTTGGTCTACGCTGGGTGGGGGAAGCTAGCGTGGAGTTGGGTTTCTCCGGGGGCGGGCCAATGGATTGAAGTAATGGATTCGGGCCCGATATATGAAAGAGCGTAAGTTGATGAGGTAAAAACTTGTTTGTCGATAACATTGAGATAACGCAGACGGGTTCGGATACGCGCGTTTCGGCTGCGGTTGCTGGAGAAGCGGTCTGGTTTGAATTACCTACCGAACATTTTCGTGGTTCTGTTGCTGATGCGCTGGCTTGTTTCGCTTTTCTGCCAGCAATGGCCCAGGCTCCAGAGCAAGCGCCGGTGACGCTCAGCATGCCGAAAGATTATCCCGTATCCAGTCGACTGCTTCATGCAATCCCCTCCCAACAAGATACTTTTGCGGCTTGGGGTTCGCCCCTGCAGCGGTTTGCCATGGATACAAGCAGACACAGTGAGGCTCGATCCGACGACAGGGTAGCCTCTTCATTCTCTGGTGGTGTGGATAGTCTGTTTACCGCTCATACTAGATCCCAGGAGATCACACATCTGGTGCATATCCAGGGATATGAGCTGCGCCTTGATCAGGATCCCGAAGAAGCTGGTATCCCACGAATCAAGGACCTGGCCGAGCGATTAGGTAAAGAGTTGATTGTGGTGAGGACCAATGCCCTGGCTGTTTCTCAAACGCTGAAGATCCAGCGCCTGCTGATTTTTGGTTGTTTTATGGCAACGGTTGCCCACCTTGTGGGTGCGAGTCGATTTTACGTCCCATCGGGATCCCCACTGTCCAGTATGGCTAACAACGGCTCCAGTGCTTTTACCGATTCAAAATGGTCGTCAGAGTCAGTAGAACTGGTGCATGATATCAACAACTTCGACCGCATCGAAAAGATGCGTCAGGTGAGTGAGTTTGGTTACCTGGATGGCGTGGTCGTCTGCCAACGACGGTTTGATAGAAATTGCTGTCGATGTATCAAATGTGTTCGCACGATGATCGGTATAGAGCTGCAAGGTTTGAATCGTGAGAGTTTTTCAGATGAGCTGACCCCTCAGCTTATTCGTAGCCTTTCCCCCTTAAACGGAAAAGTTGATAGAGAGCTGTTTGGGCGTTACCTGTCGTTGGGGAGACAGGTACATCGTCATGACCTGGTTCGTGCCATGATCTATGCAGAAATGCGTTATCGTCTCACTGGGGTGGTCAAAGATATTTACCATCTGGCGGATGACTTCCTGTTCGGTGGCAGAATTCGTGCAAGGCGGGAGGCACGCCCTACTAAGCAGACAGATCGATGGTTTCATATCGTGCAAAAGTAGCGTGGTTAGATTTGATCAGGACAAAAAACTTATGGAAGCAAAAAAACTTATTCTGGAAATTTTTCGTGAGACTGACTTCATTGCTGAGTCACTGAATCAGCAAGAGGGCGGTAGCGCTGCAGATAGTGATCAGGTAGTTCAGTCGATAGCCGCTATCAATAAAGCGTGTAGTGCTTTTTTGAATGGGCAGGATTGGGAGCCTCACGTGGAAAAATTTGTTAGGCGTCAGATGGAAACGGACGTTTATGAAGAATTTGAAATTTGGGGTAAGTTTTCACCGCCCCCGCAATTTATTGAAGATGGTGAAAAAGACTGATACGCAGCTTGCCGAAATCGCGGGAGAGGGTGCGACTGTTTCAGCTTTCTGATTTTTTGTCTCTTGCCAATCGATTGGCGATGATCAGCAATGCTTCCGGCGAAAATCCCAAGCCGGTGTGGGTGCTGAGTATTTGAACGTGTTCAACGCCGGGGCTGAGCTCGTCGATGCAAGCCTGCCAGGCCACTACTCCGTCAAAGCGGGAGTAGATTGCGGTGATGGGTTGCTGTATCGGTACTTCATATCGTTCGTCGACAAGCCGCTCGATCTCATCTAACGACTGGCCTCGAGCATTGAAATAGGGAGCGACAGTCGTGTATTTAGGTCCGCCAATCACCGGGCTGCCCAGGGTCACCACACGCTTCACCTGCTCTGGCAGATCTCTTGCTACCTCCCTTGCAAGATAGCCACCCAGACTCCACCCGACCAGAGTGACCGGCCCTGTGCGCGCTTGCTGCTCGGTATACTCAAGCAATATATCCAGCAGTTTCAGCACGTCACCATCGTTCGTGCCGATCTCCCACCCTTTTGCCTGATAGCCCAAAAAGCTTAAATAGCCTCGCAAAAAAGCAGTGCTGGTATTACCCGCCCCGAAGCCTGGCCAAACCAACACGGTGCTGCCGTTTCCTCTTGGTGCCAGCGCCAACTGGGGGGATCGCAGGACTAGTGAAGGAATTGTGAGCGGGGTGAAGGCTTCGCGGAGCATCTCGCCGGGTGCTGGGGCTTTGATCGTTCTCATCGCGGCAGTCTAGTGCTGACCTGATCAATGCTATGTGAAATCACTGCGATGTCACTCATCCATAGCCCCCGCATCTACTGTTCGACGCCCATATCAACACTGTGTTCTGCCACTTTGTCCTGTCACCCCTTTCTAATTCACCTTGGAGTGTCTTGCCTGCCTAGCCCCGATGGAACTCGCGGATGACTTCGCCAGGCCGGTGACCAGTATGTTCACAATTGCGCACAACCACTTTGCCAGCGACGATGGTGGCGTCATAGCCAGTGCTTTGTACTGTGAAGCGACCGCCGCCGTGGGGGAAGTCATTGACATATTCAGCATGGTGGGTGCTCAGGTTGTCGTAGTCGATTACGTTGATGTCGGCATGCCAGCCTTCTTTAAGTAGTCCACGCTCCTTCAGACCGATAATCTCAGCTGATTTGCCGGTGATGCGATGTACCGCCTCTTCCAACGTGTAAACGCCTTGCTTGCGGGTCAGCTCACTCAATAGAACTGTTGGCGAGTCGGTATCCGTGAAAAAACCAACGTGCGCACCGGCGTCTCCCAGCATGGGGACAACATGAGGCAGGCGCATATAGTTCCACTGGTTTTCCAAATTGCCGCCAAACATCCACATGTTGAAAAATTCTCGTCCTTCAGACGCGATTAATCGGTCGACATAAACCTCCACCGGGTCTTTACCCAGTGCTTCCGCCAGCTGGGCCAGGCTGTTCTTGCGATCAAAATCCAGGTCCGGGCGGTCATCCATGCCAAAAGGATGCAGCATGGCGGCCAGGCCTTTCATATCGCCCGCTTCTATCCCTTCGGCGATCAGTGTCGCCCGCGTTTTCTCGTTTTTCATTGCCGCGACGCGGTCGGCGATGGTAGGCAGCGCCATCAGGTTTTTCCATGCGGGCGATCTGCGCGTGAAAGGTGACAATTGGGCCAGTCCAAAAAATGCGCCGCTGGGTCGAGTGTGACAAATGCTGGCGATGCGCTTTCCATCCTGGTTGCCGGCTTCGAGAAATTCGCTCCAACGACCCACGCCACCATCGCCTTGTGCACCCGTGCCACCAGAAAATAGCACCTGACAGCCAAGCTCCATGCCATCGCGAAACATCTGCAATTCGGTTTCGTAGCGAGTGGCCATATCGTTGGCTGATTGGAACATGGCACCAACCCCGCCACCTGCAACCACCGCTTCCTGGATGGCCTTGGTTTCGCGTAAATCAGCCCAGGTTCCCGGGGTACAGCGGCCGTCTGGGACTGTGTGCTGCAGGAATCTGGAGGTAGAGAATCCGACGGCGCCCGCCTCCATTGATTCCCGAACCATTTTGGTGATGTAGGCAAGCTCCTGGTCGTCCGGCTGTTCGCCTTCGTCCATGGATCGATCACCCATGGCTTCGTAACGGACAGATGAATGTCCGACCAGTCCGACGATGTTAAGGGCCGGGTTGAGGGCCTGCACTGAATCCAGATACTCGCCATAGCTGGTCCAGTCCCAGGGCAGACCGTCCATGATCGCATCGGCAGCGATGTCTTCGACTGCCTCCATAAGTTCGGCCAGGTAACGTCGATTTTTCGGACCACACGGTGCAAAGGTGACCCCGCAGTTACCGATCATCGCAGTGGTAACGCCGTGATAAGAAGTCGAAGTCATCAACGGATCCCAACCAATCTGGGCATCCAGGTGGGTGTGAAGATCTACAAAGCCGGGCGTGACAATGCGGTCTTTTGCATCGATGGTTTCGGCAGCAGAATCTGCACTCAGGTCGCCAATGCGGCTGATGCGACCCTCTTTCACCCCAACGTCTGCCTTAGTGCTGGCCCCTCCGGAACCGTCAACTACGGTGCCGCCAGATATTATTAAATCGTATTCCATCCTATCCTCCTCTCGCGCGAGTTTCTGAGTTCAATGCGCACTGAGGACAGATATTAGCAGAAATTAGACTGCAAGCGCGTAAGTCAGTCCCTAGCTGCGCAAGGCGAGAAATTCTTTGCGCAAACTGGCGTCATTGCGGAATGCACCGCGCATAACGCTGCTCACCATCTTGGATCCGTCATCTTTGACCCCCCGCCAATGCATGCAGAAGTGATCTGCTTCCATGACGATGGCCAAACCATTCGGTTCGATTCGGTGTTCCAGTTCGTCCGCCAGGTCCATCACGGCCTCTTCCTGGATTTGCGGTCTGCTCATGACCCATTCCACGAGTCGAGCGTACTTGCTGAGTCCGATCAGGCTTGAATCCGCATTGGGCAACACGCCAATCCAGATTTTCCCGATGATCGGGCAAAGGTGGTGGGAGCAGGCGCTGCGTACTTTGATCGGCCCGATGATCATAAGCTCATCGATGGCTGATATGTTGGGGAATTCAGTTAAGGATGGTGCATCAACGTAGCGTCCATGAAAGACTTCTTGGACAAACATCTTGGCTACGCGGCGGGCGGTGTCCTGGCTGTTGTGGTCTTCGTCGATGTTAATCACCAACGAGCTGAGTACGTCGCGGAGTTGTTCGGCAACCTCATCCTGCAGTTCCTGCAGCTCTCCTTCTTCTACGAATTTGCTGATATTGTCATTGGCAAAGTAACGCTCGCCAGCAGCTTCCAGTCGTGCCTTGATTCTCTCCGAGGCCAATAAGTCTTTTTCCAAGACAGGGGGCGGTGGCGTGGTCATCAAATTCATTGCGGTTCCCTATTTCTTTCGGCGCAGTTTAAGTCTGCGTTTGTGAACTCGATGTGAAAGTATTGGAATGCTTGTTTTTTAAGCTGAAGTGTTGTCCCCAATCGCTTTAAACAGATCGATTGCCCTTTGCCGGGCAAAGGTGTGTTCGACGATGGGTTGTGGATAGTCGATCTGCAGTTCGGATTTGTGCGGCTCAAAGAGATGGCGATCTGGAACCTGGCTCAATGCCGGAATCATTGCCCGCGTGAATACGCCTGTTTTATCAAACCGCTGTCCCTGAGTGGTTGGATTAAAGATGCGGAAGTAGGGGGCGGCATCTGTACCGGTTGATGCGCTCCATTGCCAGCCACCGTTGTTTGAAGCGAAATCGCCGTCTACCAACTTTTGCATAAAATAGCGCTCGCCCTGACGCCAATCGATCAACAGATGCTTGGTTAAGAACATAGCGGTCACCATGCGCAATCGATTGTGCATCCAACCGGTTTTGTTGAGCTGCCGCATGCCTGCGTCGACCAATGGATAACCGGTCTCTCCACGTTGCCATGCAAGCAGGTCGTGCGGCGCATCGCGCCATCGCAGCGCATCGTATGCGGTTCTAAATGCTCTATTTTTGTTTACATGAGGATAGAGCGCGATGACGTGGCGATAGAATTCGCGCCAGATAATCTCATTTACCCAGCTCTGCGTTGCTGGGCTGTTGAGTGCTCCCTTGTTGTATTGCTGCGCTGCATAGAGGCACTGATTGCTCGAGATAGAACCGACGGACAAATAAGGGGACAGGGTGCTGGTGCCGTTGACGCTCGGTACATCCCTGTCTTTTGCATAGTTGGATACCGCGTTGCGAAAGAACTTCTTTAACTTTTCCCGCGCGACGATTTCACCAGCAGGCCACAGATCCGCAGCTAAGGATAATTCGACGCCGGCCAGGGATTCCAATTGTTTCACAGGTACGGGATCGGATTGCGCTGGGGGGGCGGCCAGTGGTTTGATTTCATCCGGCTGCAGCACCTCAAGCCAACGACGCTTAAAGGGGCTGAATACCGAGTAGGGGCTGTCACTCTTAGTCATCACTGAACCTGGAGGCAAGGTAATGCCGCCGTGGTAGACCTGACAGCTGATATGGTTGCTGGTCAGCAGACGTTCGACGGCCAGGTCTCTTTGCTTTTCGTTGACCGGGTACTCTGCGTTATAGGCAAGTGCCGAAGCGCCGCAACGTTGCGCCAGCTCCAGAACGGCCTTGGGGACGTCAGAAAATTCTGCAGCGTTGATGATCTGCAACGGTATCCCCAATAGTGCAAGCTGCTGTGCAAGCTCGTTCACGCTTCTGCCCAGAAACGCCAGTCTCACATCTCCCACATCATGCGCTCGCCATTGCATATCGCTGACAACAAAACAGGCGGTGACAGGCCCCTGTTGGCGGGCATAAAAAAGTGCAGGATTATCGGTGGTTCGCAAGTCATTGCGAAACCAGACTAAGGTAGACATAGTCAAAGAGTGACATAAAACGGGTGAAGTTGTCGTGAAACCGATTACCGTCACAATTTGAATCCGAATTGGTCGAAAAACACATTGTGCAGTTTCAGTTTGTCGGCAAAAAAAGTCTCGGGAACAAGTATCACAAAGGAGTGAGCGTGCAGAACATTGTGGTTGTACAGGGTGCTGATATGGACAAACGTGGCATCGAACAAATAGAGATTTTTGGTCCAGAAACCTTGCAGGAGATTAACGCTCGCATTGAAGAAGATGCTGCACGGCTCGGTTTGTCAGTGGAAATATTCCATTCCAATTCGGCCGGAGAGGTGACTGCCTACCTTGCAGACTTGGATCAAGAACTGCTCATCGCCGGCATTATCAACCCGGCGGGTTTCACCGTCATGGATACTCGGATACCAGATGTCATTGCGGCGATGTCCTTGCCTTTTTACGAAGTCCATGGATCCAACCCTGCAAGTCGAGGAATTGTTTCCAACGTCTTACCTAATTGCAGGGGGTGCGTTTGGGGCTTTGGCTACGCCGGATACGGTGTGGCGATGCGGGCGATCGTTGAGGACCAAAAGTTGAGGGCCGACATTAGTGGCAAAGTTTGAGGGTGAGAACAAAGGGCGAGAGAGCTTTGATACGCCTCCGCCCTGATCATGGCGACCTAAGCAATTTCTGTCTGAATCCCAAACTCGTCACGTAGCTGTGCAACAGGTGTATCCAGATAATCTTCCCAGGGTGCAAAATTGATGTTTCCTGATTGCCGTCCACTACTCCACCCTTCCACAACTGCATCCATAGCATCGACGGTCATGGTGGGATTAACAAAGGCAGCGTGAGCAAAGGTGACCGCCATGCGCATCGCGTGGTAGGGAAAGCGCAGCTGTGCCAGATAAAAAGCAGCCAGTTTCAGCTCGCCCAACGGGCTTGAATCGAATCCGGTCAGGACGTGTTGAAAATCGTGGATCTGGGTGCCGCGCACCATCATGTAGCTCATATCCTCAGGCAGACGATCCAGTTTTCCCGAAGCGTGTAGCTTTTTGTTGAACTCGCGGTAGTTGACCGCAAATTTATCCATCAGGTTGTTCTCTACAACGAAGTCGTAATAGCCTTTCCCCAAAGTACCCTCCGCACAGCTGGCAAGGCGCTCTACTTCGATGGGCTCAGGAATGTTGCGGGCGGCCAGAAACTCCCGAGCACCTTCTATCGCATGTAGCTCCTGCATGTAGGCATCGATCGTGCGCTGTGGTGCTTCTGCCCACCAGTCGTGAAACAGGAAATACACCCCATATTCCATTGGTCTGTCCGCTGCCCATAAAAATCTTTCAGCAAAGTCACGGTCGATGATCGGTTCTTTTTTTGAGGTCATGTTCATTTTTGAGTCACTACTCCAACATTTGAAAACCATTATAGACAACTTCTTTTTTAAAATGAACGTGTTCATTATATTAATTTGGAATAGCTTTATGGTGTGTTGATAGCGTCGCTCGTGTTAGCGTTGCCGCTCTTTTTCGGATCAGAGTGACAGTTGATGCAGACCTTTAACGTGGACGTGGTGACACCTGATGGACAAATGGATTGTTTCATTGCGCATCCAGATGGACCTGGACCCTTTACCCCGGTCATTTTATATATGGACGTACCGGGAATTCGTGAGGAATTGCGCGGGATGACGCGGCGTCTTGCGGACGATGGCTTTATGGGTGTTTTACCTGACCTGTATTATCGTGAAGGTAAGGTTCGATTTGATCTGTCCAAGGGGGAGAGCGAGTTTAAGAAGATGTTTGCGGTTGGTGGCGCACTCACCAACGAGATGATTATGCATGATACTCAAGGTCTGCTTGACTACCTGGATCGGCAAGACAACGCCCGTAGCCTGGTTGGGACGGTCGGTTACTGTATGAGTGGACAGTTTGTGGTTTCTGCAGCTGGTACTTATCCCGAGCGCATACGTGCAACGGCTTCTTTATACGGAACACGTATCGTGACCGAAAAAGAAGATTCACCCCATAAACTCATACCAAAGATGCAAGGCGAAGCTTACCTGGGGTTTTCTGAGCATGATCCGTACGTGGAGGACAACGTCATTCCGGACATTACACCGCTGCTGGAGGGTAATGAGGCACTGGTCAGCGTGTTAGAAGTTCACCCCGGCACTGAACATGGTTTTTGTTTTCCCCAAAGACCCCAATACGAAGCCGCCGCGGCTGAAAAAGTGTGGGCGCAGATGGTGGATATGTATCGCCGAGCATTGACCTAACCGATGGAGACGATTAGATGAAAATTGGCGCGGTAGCTTCTTGTTTTGCACCCGGTACCAAGCCTGACCATCTGCTTTCGCTGGTAAAGAATATGGATCAAGCTGGACTGGACTCGCTTTGGTTTGGCGAGCACGTGATGTTGTTCGATGAGATGGAGTTTGGTTATCCAGGCTCACCCGACGGCAAGTTACCCGTACCCGCAGGTCAAGGTGCGCCGGACCAGACAGCCTTAATCGGCTTTCTTGCCAGCCATACCCGACAGCTGCGCTTCGGAACCAGCATATCTTTAATTCCCCAACGTAACCCAGTCTACACAGCCAAGGCGTTCGCTACGCTGGATTGGTTGACCGGTGGTCGTATACAGCTGGGGGTTGGTGTTGGCTGGTGCAAGGAAGAAGTAGAGGCCTGTGGTTATGAATGGGAAACCCGTGGTGAGCGTTGTGATGAGGCGTTGGTGTTGATGGATCGTCTATGGTCGGAGGAGGTTGTTACCCATGTAGGCAAACATTTTGCTGTGAATCAAGGACGTATGGATCCCAAACCTTCAGGCGGCCAGATTCCCCTCATCGTCGGCGGTTATAGTCGGGCGGCCATGCGTCGCACAGCAAGATTTGGCTCTGGGTGGTTAGGTTTTGGATTAAATCCCCAGACGACCCGAGCATTGTTGAAGTCCTTGGACGAGGCGCTGGATGCTGAAGGGCGAACCAGAAGTGAGATTAAGATTGTCATGATGCCAGGTGTGGAGTCTGCCGAGGCATTGCAGGAGTTTGCTGAAATCGGTGTCGATTGTTTGGTGCCCATGGTCGATACCACGAGTGATTTTCAACCGAGACTGGAACAATTGATCCATTTGAAGCAACAATTTGATCAGTAGTACCGTGCCCGAAAACTTCACTGCGAAAATTCTGGTTGAGGGTCACTGCAGCGCGGCGGAGCTGCTGCACCAGAATACTCAATTGTCCAAAGCATGTCTGAAGGACGCGATGCACAAGGGTGCTGTCTGGATGACTCGTGAAGGTGTGACAAAAAGAATTCGAAGGGCAAAGGCTGCGGTGCAAAGAGGCGACCAGATCGTCTTGTACTTCAATCCGGCTGTATTGAACGCGCCACCACCGCGGGCGGTGTTGCTTGATGACCAGAGGCACTTTTCCCTCTGGTACAAACCAGCTGGTCTGATGTGCTCAGGTACGCGATACGGTGATCACCACAGCATTGCACGCCTGGTTCAGACCGAGTTGAATCGTCCTACTTTTCTGGTTCATCGACTGGATCGTTTTACCCGCGGGGTGATGGTGCTGGCGCATTCAAAACGTTTAGCGGGCAAGCTATCGCAGCAGTTTGCCAACCGGCAGACGGTGAAGGAGTACCAAGCGAAAGTCTGGGGCGAATTTACCTCGCAGGTCACCATTCAAGATCCGATTGCAGGACGCGACGCAATCAGTCATGTCACAGCAATTGAAACGAACCAGATTTCTATTGTATCTGTGCGCATAGAGACGGGCCGTAAACATCAAATCCGGCGTCATCTGGCAAGTCTGGGTTTCCCAATCGTCGGCGACAGAATGTATGGCAGACAAGATGGCGATGATCTTCAGCTGGTGGCGACGCGTTTGCAGTTTCAAAACCCTGAAACGTCTGCACTCTGTGATACGCAGCTACCAGAAAAGTTTCGCTTGGCATGACCAACTATCGAGAACAACACAAACTGCGTCTGTCTTATATGCCGTGGCTTTATTATACCCTCAAGCCAGAGCACCAGACCTGGGCCAGGGCCTGGCAGGCAGAAATACAACAGCATCATATGCGGATGGAGTCTGTGGAATTTGGCGAAGACGTGTTTATTGCACCTCAGGCGAAGCTATTTGCAGAACCTGGTCGTACGATTGTTATCAGGGACGGTGTCAGTGTAGCGGCAGACACCGTTCTGCATGGACCCATTTATTTGGGCAGTCACGTTTCGATTAATCACCATGTGACGATTGATGGTGGACGGGCTGGTGTGCATGTTGGCGCTAACACCAGAATCGCTGCGTACGCTACTTTGTTTGCCTTCAATCATGGCGCGAAGGCCGGTCGTCTAATTCGTGAACAGCCGGTGACCTCTCGTGGGATACGAATTGGCGAGGATGTCTGGATTGGCGCACAGGCGGGCATGGTAGACGGCGTTGCAGTTGGTGATGGCGCGGTGATTGGTATGAACGCCCAGGTAACTCGCGACGTAGAACCAGGTGTGGTAGTTGGCGGGAACCCGGCGGCCCCAATCGGCCGGCGTAACTAGCCCGCTAGCGCTTAGCTCAGCTGTCTGACGGAGGGTGGACGGCTCAATAGATTTTTTTCGAATCGCTTGTGAAGCTGGCTGATCACGCTTTGTGACCAGCGCCATTTATTTGTCCTCATGCTTCTCTTGCTCACCTTGTTCTCCCTGGTTTCTTCTGTAGGACTCGTAGGCGGCCTTACCTTCCTTGTTCCAAAATTCTCGGAATGCCGCCTGCTTCATCAAATCCTCATCATCCTGCGAAGTTTTGCGCCGCTTCTTGCGCTTGGATGAATTCGAGCTGGTTCCCGTGCCAAACCCGAAGAATAGTTTGGCCAGAATCAGCACTCCAATGGCCTGCCAAAAGGATATTTCTCCGGCGCCTGCCAACGGCATTAACGTCGAATTCCACAAAAACTGCACCAACAAGCCAAAGAGGCTGCCGAATACAATGATGGCTGCGGCACCCATCAGTCCAAAAACCACAAATTTTTCACCACGTTTTAGGTTGTGGGGGAAAGATCCTGTTTTCATAACGAACTCCTGGTCAGTTGTTTGCGTAGCTTTTTCATGGCGCGCGATTTATGCGACAGCAAAGTATTGGTGGGTATGTCCCAAGCCTCGGACAGTTGTTTGAAAGTCTGACCTTCCAGCTCGTTGGCGATAACCACCCGACGTTCGGTTTCATTCAGTGTTTCAAGGGCTTCGAACAACGCTTTTTGGCGCTCCACAGATATCAGTTCATCAAATGCCGTTAGGCTCTTGTCTTGCAGTATTTCCACGAGCGAGTCGTTTTCCTGCTCGATGGAGATGCTTTCTTTGCTGGTGCGTGCAATATCCGTCACGCGGTTTTTCAGGGAACGATAGGTATAGGCCGCCAGGAAGTCTGGTGCCGGGGAGTCAGGACGCTCCAGCAGCTTCAGCAGCACATCGTGTACAACGTCTTCGGCATCTACGCTTGCATCCCATAGCAGGGCGCGCGTATAGCTTAAGAGTCGTGAACGCTCGCGGCTTAAAAACGTGCGGATCTGACCTTTGGACATAACGTTCTCCATTATCCCTATAACGAAGAACTTGGGAAATTATTGCAAAATCTTATTGCCGTTCAGCGTTTAACCCAGGCATGGAGTAAACCGCTGACATACATAGCGACCAATGCTGCCGGGATAATTGACGCAAACTGCCACTGGGGTGATAGATCAGGCGCTGACATAACAAAGTATGCTCGCAATAAAACAAGGAACCAAATCACGATAGCAAAGGCATATGCGGCAAAACGCAAACTTTGGCTTGGAGGTTTCTGGCGGTTGGTCATGCAGGGATTGTCAGATAGGCAGAGGTGCCTCGTCCAGGATTACTTTTCAGATCGAACTGCCAACCCTGCTCGGTGGCCTGGGCCTCTACGATGGCCAACCCCAGCCCAGAACCTTCTGAGTTGCTGCCACGTTGTCTGACGTGCATGGCCTGAACAAGGTCCTCGGGAGCCATCCCCTTGCCGTTGTCATGAATCTCCACACGAACTGCGCCTTTTTTGTGACGTGCGCAAAGCAGAATTTTTTTGCCCTGGCTGTGAGCCAGTGCGTTAGAGACAAGATTTGAGACAGCTCGGGTTAAGGCCAAAGGGTGCACGAGGAATTCGATATCAGTTGTTCGTGCGCACAGCATCACCCCAACGGTTTGAGCTTCCTCGCGAAACAAGGCCAGAACCGTCTCAAAAATCAGATTCAGTTCAACGAGCTCACGCCCGCTTTGATCAACCGCGATCTCGCCATCCGCCAGACTCTGGTCCAGAGCTTCGTTACCTGCGCTAAGGTAAGTCCCGGCCAGTTGGTCTAGATACTCGATCGCATCTCGTAGGCGTTGAGCGTGATGACCTTCATCGTGTGCGGCATGTTCCTCAACGACACGGCGAAGGGTGGCGATGGGTTGTTTCAGATCATGAGATGCATTGGCCAATTGACGGGATCTATCTGAGGCCAGAGCTCTCGCTTTTTCGAAATCTCGTTCTGATATCTCCAGAGCTAGGGCTGCCTCAGCTGCGGCTTGCCCCGCTTCAGCGGCGCTGCGCTCAGCGTCAACCCGAGCGCGTATTTGTTCCAATACTGAGATACATACGAAGACCAACAAGTGCCCTAGATGAAAAATAAACAACATGCGGTTGACCCCGTTAAGAGTAGCAGGCTCGAAGCCTGGTCCAATAAAGTGGACCGCATAGGTGCCAACGGCTGCCAGCGCAGTAAATACAGGCCAGATGATCGTGAACCTGTGTTGGGCTGGGGTCAGCTGGGTCCATGTCATTGGTGGAAAAATTTGTGCAGCCCACATCAGCAGCATGCCCGTATTCAGCGTGGCATAGAGGGGTACCAGGCTTGGCAGATAGTCAGGGACCAGCGCGTAAGCGGGAAACAGGGCGGCCATTATAACGGCAGATACCAGATTCAGCGATTTTGCCCGGTACAACCAGTGCCCAGGCTCCAGTCGGTAAGCCACGTGAGCAAAACCAAATGCTGCGGTTAGCGAGCCTGCCAGTAAAGGGGCGTCGGTCATGTACCAACGATCACCGCCAGCCAGATAAGCCAACGATCCGTCCAGCGCTGCAACCAGGACGATCATCATTACGCCGTATATCGAATAGCTGAGCCAGTGATATTGCCGGGTCAGGATCAACCCAAAACTGAAAAAAGCCACGCTGGCGATCGTCAGCGTGTAAAACACGACGTCTAAAGAAGTGAGCGTGTTTGGGACTTCAAGACCCATAGTCAGCTCCACTGCGGTGCGAGACGATCCCAAAGCAACCGCCAAGATCCTGTCCCAGGGTCTGATTTGTTTGGGCGAAGGCGGTAAACTGGATGGGTAACTTGGAAATCATTAGTTCGAACGTATGAGACCAGAAGTGCAAGAGTACAGTGTTGTCATCGCTGATGACCACCAGATCGTCAGGGATGGCTTGGTGGATATGTTGGCCGCTGCCCAGGCCCAGCTTGACTTGACTTTCATCGTTAAGGCGCAGGCGACCAACGGCTTGGAAACGCTGGCTTGCGTGCGGCAGCACCGCCCGGATCTCCTGTTTCTAGATATCTCCATGCCTTTGGCCTCGGGCGCTGAAATCATGACGGACATCAAACGGTGGAGTCCGGATTCAAAGGTGTTGGTGTTTACCGGTATCGTCGCACCTGGCTTGTTGGCCAGCATGGTAGAGAACGGCGTACAGGCGATCTTCAGCAAATCTGATTCAACCACCCAGGTGTTGGATGCATTACCCATTGTGCTGAACGGTGGGCACCATATTGCTAACAGCCTGCTTAACGTGATTGAACAGGGCCAGCGTAGCCAGGCCTTAACCGATCGAGAAAGGCAAACGCTGAATATGATTGTCTCTGGTAAGTCGAATAAGGAGATGGCGCGGATCCTCAATATCAGTGCCAAAACAATTGAGAAACATCGAACCAGCCTGATGCAGAAGCTGGAGGTGCATTCTGTTGCGGAGCTCATGGCCCTTGCCTTACGCGATGGGTTGATTGACTCGAGTTCCAACTAGGATCGCGGATAAAGTGGTACACGATTGCCCCGCTTTTGCATGTGCTGCAAAGCGTTACATCCACATTTCCACCTAACTGAACCCCACGCTCATCCTTAGGCACAACCATCCAAATGACCGCTGGTTGAGTAAACGTATTGCCGATCCCTGGTGAGTGAGTCATCAAAGAGTAGGCGGAAGGTGTCACCCCGACAAGTATTTCGGTGCGGGTGCGCAGGTGCGTTTGCGTCGCCACGAGACGTTGCTTGGCAAAATCCACGGTGGCTTCGAGTTGTCCGAGGTCGAGAGCGTTCAAAGCCGCCAGGTTGATCACTTCGTAGATCTTCCAGCTTCCCCCACCATGAACGGTGAACGCGGGCTCTGTATCCGGGTTGCTGTGCGTGGCCGCACAACCAGTGGCTAAAGCGATCAGGCTGATCAAGACGATAATTCTCATGAGGATCTCCTCTTTATGTGACCACCACTGTCGTTTACCCGGGCTTAAATCACGATGGGGTATTCACCCCATATTGCCCAACGGCTCGCCTGACTATGCTGCGTACATTCACAGACAAAACTGGAGCGTCAGATGCGAACCTTGATTTTTTTAGTTGCTTTCATCTCTTCCTCCGCCCTCCAGGCGGCACAGGGCATCCCCCAAATTCCTCAGATTCCTGCTTTTCTCCCCATGGCCCATACCGTTCCAATGCGGGATGCGTCGCCGATCGATGGCGAGTGGATGATCACGAGTATTGGTAAGCGAGTCCGTATCCAGGGTGGACGGGCTTACGCCTTAGATCCCTGGTTGCATATGTTTGTCTTGCAGGTGAAACCGATGATGGTGGTGTTGTCAGAGATCACAACAACCGATGGTCAGAACTATGTTGGCAAGGACTTACCTTTGCTGGGAACCTGGAATGCAGTGTTGGATCGTGATGGCATGCTCAACGCCACGGTGCAAACCATGGTGGGTCCTATACGTTATGCCATGATGCCGGTTCGAATGGATGACCAGCGAGCGTATGAGCAAGCCAAGCGAGGACGTTATGAAGGTGGCGCTCCAGGTTATGAGGAATATGACGAATACGAAGAAGAGTATGCCGAGGAAGACTATTACGAGGAAGATGGATGGGACGAATAGCGCTCATGCTTCTTGAATCCCGTAGTTGTAGTCTTTGGCTTTATCAAAAAAATCTTCCCATTCTTCGTCTGTAAGCAATCTGGGCTCGCCGAACTGGCATGAGAGTAAATACTGTTTACACATGATCTCCAGTCGGTGAGCCAGCATCACAGCTGTTGCCAGATCAGCGCCACGGCTGATCATCCCATGGTTACCCAACAGGCAAGCAGTGCGGTCCTTGAGGGCCCCGGCTGCCCACTCTGCCAAGGCGTGGCTGCCAAATGTTGCATAAGGTATGCAAGGCACATCAGATCCACCAAATTCGCCCACAAGGTAGTGGAAACCGGGCAAGGGCTTCAGTTGGCAAGCCAGCGCAACAACATAGTCTGAGTGCGTGTGCACCAGCGCTTTGGCTTCGGGAATCGCAGTGTAAATGTCGGCGTGCATGCGCCATTCGGATGAAGGTTTATGGTCGCCTGCGTAAATCCCTTCAAAAGTCGTGTGGACGATAGAAGACGGGGTAATCGTGTCTGCGGTAGCACCCGATGGGGAGATCAGCATGCCATCGTCAAACCGGCAGCTTAAATTGCCTGAAGCAAGCTCGTTCAGGCCGATGCGTTCAACGTGCTGGTATTGATGCGTTAGCTGTTCGCGCAATTCTTGTTGGGTAGGCTCGCTCAAAAATCTGTCCGATGGGTGAGTTGAGTGTCATCAGTTGTTCTGGAATTATTCATACTCGAGCAAAAATTACTATGTACATTTGATTGGGAAAAGAACATGGATCTATCGATTACTTTAGCTACGGCATCGATTCTGGGGCTGATCTTACTCTGGTTGAGTTCAAGGGTGATTGGCGGTCGCGTTCAAGGTGAGGTTCTGATCGGGGATGGCGATGATCAAGCTTTGATTTTCAAGATTCGCTCCCATGCAAATTTCACAGAGTACGTGCCAATCTTTCTTATTATTCTGGCTGGTTTGGAACTTTCGGGCGGCCACCGTTTGGCATTAATCGTCATCGCTGCCGTATTTGTTGTATCTCGTTTGTTACACGTGGCCGGCATGGGGCCAGATGCCAATCTAAAGCCACGCCAGGCGGGTACCATCGGGTCGTTTACCTGTATTGGTACCGCCAGTCTTTATGGGTTGTACCTAGGACTGATGGGATAAACGATCTTTGTCACGCTGCGCGATGGCCGCACGAATTTCTGCATGTCGATCCCGGTCGATTTGATAGCGTAGATAAAATAAAACGCCGGTGAGCGAGATAAGGGTGGTGGCTGGACCCTCAAGGAACCCCAGCCACCAAATGGTGTCCGCAGAAACCGAGCCAACCGCGGCTGCTTTTGGGAAAGCGATGACATCCAACGCAACCCCTCCCAGAAATGCGCCCATGGCACTGGTGACTTTGTTTGCAAACGAGCGGGAGGCGTAGATGATCCCTTCACGCCGCACACCGGTTTCCAACTCTACCTCATCAGAAATGTCAGCAAACATGGAGTTAAAGCTGGCCAGAATCACAGGGAGACAAATGCCCTGTAATAGATACCGCATAAAGTAGATCCAGAAGACCCATGGAGAGTCATTGTCTGGGAACCAGGAAACGTCAAACAAGCGCATACAGAGCGCCGCGTTGGCGTTAATAGCTACAAAGATTGCGGGAAACACCAAAGCATACTTTTTGTCCAGTCGTGCCGTGATCTTAGGCGCCAAAGGTAACCCGATCCATAAGCCCAGCAAGGTGCCAATGGATATCAAACCGAGCTGCTCTGTGCGTAACCCCCAGAAATGCACCCCCATAAACGGGCTCATCACCGCCTCTACTGCTATCGCAAAAGTTGTCATGAGCATGCCAAACAGGATGAGGCGAAAGGACTTGTTGCCGAATACGGCTTTGAAGTCCCCCAGGCTACTTTCCAAAGACAAAGGCTGTGATGGGCGTTCAAGGTCCATGTGGGGGATTTCTTTTCTAGTACCCCAGCTACAGCCAATGATGGCGATAAACATCAGCCCGGCAAAGAACATCGCGAAAGGCGTATAGCCGTCTGGATTCAGTGTCCCGGGGTTGTACAGCTCGGTGGTCGGGAAAAAGTATCGGAAACCCAAAATTGAAACCAAAGCCATCGCAGTGATAGAAAATACAGTGCTGAATGCGAAGAGTGTTGAGCGTTGGTTGTAGTCTTGGGCTATTTCTGCGCCCAGGGAAAGATGGGGTACGTAGAAGAAAGTCAGGGATCCTCTGACCAGTATGGCAAAAAAAGTTAGCCATAGAAAATTTGCTAGTTCAGACAATCCATCTGGCGGTGAAAACAGGGCGACAAAACACAGCACCAGGGGAAACACTGAAACGATCATGAAGGGGTGCCGTCTTCCCCAGCGGCTTTTAAATCGGTCGCTGACGATGCCAGCAACCGGGTCCGTTACTGCATCAAAAAGCATGGCAATCGCCAATGCGGCGCCAGCCCAGGTACCGGGGATTCCGATAACCTGTTGGTAATAGAATAGTAAAAAGACGTTGAACGCCTGGTTTTTTACCCCTTCTGCGGTTTGTCCAAACCCGAAGGCTGCCATGGTTGGTAACGAAAGCTTACGCACAGCGTTGGAACCGCTGTGACTGTTCTGGGCCATATTTGCTTAACTGATGAGACAGACCGTGTACTTCAATTCCAACACCCTGACAGCTTAAAGCGAAAGTTCAAGCAGATTTCGTCAGTCAGGTGACTAGGTCTGACAAATCAGCTGTACTTGACTCGTCCGGCTCTACGCACTCTTTTGCCGCTTCTCACCTCGGCAACGCAGCGTTCCAGGCACTCAAGGTAGGATGGCATGGTCTTATGATGTTCAGGCGAGGTCATGTATTGAATCCCGTCGGGATCTTGCAAACGAGAGGAAAACCAACCTTCCTGATACAGTCCTTCACCGGCGGCAAGAATGTCCCCGTCGTCCCAGCCAAAGGCGATGATGGACAGCTTCGGGTCGCCAAAGATCTTTAGTCCCATGCCTTGGCAACCTTGTATCAGCTGTTGTTGTGCATCCAGAATCAACCGGGCCCGCGCCTCATATCCCGCGCGCCCGAGGTGATTTAGTACGGCCCATGCGGCAGCGATTGCGCCTCCGGGGCGGGTACCTGCAAACGTTGGCGTCATCATCTGACCACATGGCCAATCGTCAAAATCGAAAATTTGCGCCTCGCGGTATTCTGGATGTCGATACAGTACGGTTGAAGCGCCCTTGGCGGCATAGCCGTACTTGTGAAGATCCAAGCTCATCGAGGAGACACCGGGTAATGAGAAATCGTAGGTTTCAATATCGCGGTCGCTGACCGCGGCGATGAAAGGATTTAAATAACCACCCACACAAGCGTCCACATGCAGCCATAAATCATTGGTTTCGGCCAGATTGCTTAGTTTTTCGATCGGGTCGATCAGTCCGTAGGGAAAGCACGGCGCAGAACCCACCAGCATGATCGTGTTTTCCGTAATGGCGTTTTCCATGGCGCCAATATCTGCTTTGAAGTCATCCCCGCAAGGTACACGTACAACTTTTAATCCCATCATGTGTGCTCCCTTGTCAAACGCGGGATGAACACTATAGGGGGCCACAATTTCTGGTGTGCCCGAGACTGGACCAGTGCGCGCTCGAAAATCTCGACAAGCCTTGATGGCTAGCAGGATACTCTCGGAACCACCGCTGGTCATGGATCCGGTGCCGGAATCTGGAGCGTTCTGCAGCGACAACGCAATTTGAATCACCTCTTGCTCCATACGCTTCAAGCTTGGAAAAGCTGCAGGCCCAAGCCCATTTTCTGCGATGTACAAACCGTAGGCCTCATGGGCGACATTCATGACCTCTTCACCCGAATGAAAGATGTAAACGGCGGCCTTTCCGTCGCGCCAACCCACATCCCTTTGGCCCATCTCGATCATGGATTCACGTAGTTCAGACCACTCGATGCCGTTGTGTGCTAGAGATTTTCTTTCCTGCATAGTTGTGCTTAATCCGTATGTTGCGGTGACTATGATAACCGGAATTAATTTTTTTGATCCATGGCCTCGACTCGACTTTCTTAAGTCGACTCTTTCGGACACGTGTAAAGCCATAGAGATCTATGTATCTTTGTTCGGGGGAGGGAGCTGATGACGCACGATCAGAAAATTACGGATATCCAGGGATTTGACAGGATCTTCCGGTTGCAGTCCCAGATTGTTGTGGAAAGATCTATTTATTCTGTTTGGGATGCTCTGACCAGATCCGATCAGGTAGGTCAGTGGTGGGCTGAAGGTCAGATTGGCAACGCTGAAGGCGAAGTTTTTCAATTGGGTGAATCTGCTGAGTTAAGTGGTGTCATCGTCAGCCGCATCAAACCGTATTTGTTCGAATTCACCTGGCATGAAAATCCGGAACAGGCGGCCCATCCGGAGTGGATAGAACCCTCCACCAAGGGTCGAGTACGCTTTGATCTCGTTCAGCTGGGCCGGGAGCGTACCCTTGTGACTATGATCCAACTGGCCCCAGCAGCTGGCGCCATTGGCGCTGCTGCAGGCTGGCACCAGCTTCTTGAAGCATTGCAAGCCTTCCTGGAGGACCATCCGAGCAACCCTGATGTTGACCGATTTG
Source organism: Pseudomonadota bacterium (assembly GCA_039028095.1). Lineage (GTDB taxonomy): Bacteria > Pseudomonadota > Gammaproteobacteria > Pseudomonadales > Azotimanducaceae > UBA4421. The sequence goes on along the minus strand of JBCCIU010000005.1, from coordinate 11,996 downwards.
AACAGTTGAAGAAACTCTACGGCGCATAGCGTCACGGGCTCCCGGGTCAACTCGACAATGACCCATGAAACACATTAATCTCAGCGATGAGGGGATTGACTCAACCGCCCGGAAACGGGAACCGACCGGAAACCACCGGAAATAAACAACCGGTAAATAATCAGCCGGAAAAAGAGGAGGAGCCAACGTGAGTGGACCATTGGCGGGCTTTAAAATCCTGGATATGTCTCGTGTATTGGCTGGTCCTGCTGCAACCGTGTTGCTGTCAGACCAGGGGGCGGATGTGATCAAAGTTGAGCCGCTGCGCGGCGACGTGGTGCGGGCCATGGGTGGTGGTGGCGTCACCCCGGGGTTTGTGACGGCCAATCGCGGTAAACGCTCGATTGCTCTTGATCTCAAATCGCCTGATGGCATAGAGATTGTGAAACGCCTGGCACAAGATGCTGACGTCTTCGTACAAAATTTCCGACCAGGTGCGATTGATGGCATGGGACTTGGGGAGTCGGTGCTGCGCGAGATCAACCCCAGGTTGATCTACGTATCCATGAGTGGGTTTGGTGACAAAGGACCTTACGCGCACAAACGGGTGTATGACCCTGTGATTCAAGCACTGTCAGGGCTGGCAGATCTTCAGGCAACCGATGAGCATGATCGGCCGCGGATGATTCGAACGGTCATTCCCGATAAAACGACTGGTCTTACGGCAGCCCAGGCAATCACTGCTGCGTTACTGGCTCGAGAACGCACAGGGGAAGGTCAGCATATTCGGGTTGCCATGCTGGATGTCATGGTGGCCTACCTATGGCAGGAAGGTCTGGCCGGGTTGACCATGGTCGGACAGGAGCACAAAGTTAAGCGGGGTCAACGCTCCAAAGACCTGATCTACGAGACGTCAGATGGATATATAACGGCGGGCGCAGTTTCCGATGCAGAGTGGCAGGGGATGTGTAAGGCATTGGATCGTGAAGAATGGTTAACCGATGAGCGGTTTGCCACCCCAAGCGCTCGCAGTATGAACGTAAAGGTTCGGTTGGACTTGACCGCGGAAGTCCTGCGAACCAACACCTCCGCTTATTGGCTCGCGCGCCTGGATGAAAATCAGGTGCCTAGTGCGCCGGTATTGAGCCGGCCTGAGGTGATTGAACAAGAGCAGGTGAAGGTGAATGAGATCCTAACCGAATACGAGCAACCCGGTCTGGGGCGTATCCGCCAGCCCCGACCGGCGGCAAGATTTGAAGGTACCCCGACCAGGACTGAACAGGTTGCAGCCGCGTTAGGTGAACATGGTCAAGAGATTCTGCGGGAGGTGGGATTCACCGATCAACAAATCGGTGATTATCAGGAACGTGGTATTTTGGGTGGTGCAAGCAAGGGGTGAAACATGCAACATGAACTACAGGTCGAAATCCTCAAGACGCTGATGGAGCAGCTTGATCAAGGGCGTAATATCGATGCAGGGGTGCAGTATAAGATGCCCACGTCAGCCTATGTCTGTCCAGAAGTGGCGGCTGCCGAAAAAGCGTCTTTCTTTCAAGATCATCCGCAATTGGTGGGTCTATCTAATGATCTGCCTGGCCCAGGTACCTACTTTACGATGGATGACTTTGGGACACCCTTGCTCGCGACGCGCGATAAACAGGGTCATTTCCATGCGTTTCTCAACGCGTGTCGACATCGCTCGGTAAAAGTGGCGACTCAGGAGAAAGGTAAGAAGTCCATTTTCATGTGTCCATTCCACCATTGGAGTTACGCCAACACCGGTGATTTGATCAACGTCCCGGATGAGCACGATTTTGGTGAGCTTGACAAGTCGTGCCACGGCTTGATCGAGCTACCGGCTGTGGAACAAGATGGCTTGTTGTGGGTGCACCCCAATCCGGAGGGGACTTTGGACCTGGAGACACTCTTGGGTCGTCCTCTGCGCGAGGAACTGGCGACATTCAGTATGCAAAATCATCAGTTTGCTGGTGAGAAGATTATCGATATGAAATTGAACTGGAAGTTGGCGAACGACACGTTTGGTGAGACCTACCACTTTGGTAAGCTGCATCAGAATACGCTGGGTAAACTTTATTACGGAAATAATCTTCATCTAGAGGAATTCGGTCGGCATCATCGCTTTGTCACTGCCAATAGAGGGTTGGACGCTTTACGTGAGTTACCTGAGTCACAGTGGAATATCACCCATGCCACGTTTGTCATGTATTACCTGTTTCCCAATGTGCAGCTCATTGTGAATCCGCAGAATCTGACTCTGATCAGAATGTACCCTGATTTTGAAAACCCTGGTCGCTCCATTACGAAAGTAGGCTTTTATTACACAGCAGAAGTGGCGGAGCTTGCCAGACAATCCAAGCATCAGACGGTGAATTCAGAAAATGTTTATGACTACGATGCGCGTATTGCAGGGCTGGAAGCATCTTTGGAAGTCTTTCGTAGTACGGTTGAACACGAAGACTATCTGATGGGTGAAATGCAGCAGAAGGCGGCGGAAAATGGCACACTTAAAGAGGTGATTTTTGGCCGAAACGAACCGGCCCTTCACCATTTTCACACCAGCTTCAGAGAAGCTTTAGGCCAAGCACCACTAGAACCTGTGAGTTAATTTCATGAGCGAATGCAAAATTACCGGGATTTATTCCTACCCAGTCAAAAGCTGCCGTGCGTCCAGTATGGAATCAGCTGAAATATCGCCAACCGGAATTGAGGGTGACCGTCAATTGATGCTCCTGTACAACGGCAAGTTTACTAACCAGGCGTTTATTGCAAATCTTGCCAAGGTTGAAACTCAGCGTCTCGGCCCCTTGTCAATTCGCTTTGGCAATCAGGAGAACAGTCTGGATCACCAGATCTCCGATCAGGGTGAAGAGCACTTGGTGGACTTCTACGGCAACCAGGTTGCGGTTCTAGACCAAGGTGACGTGGCGTCAGACTGGGTGTCCAATATTGCTGGCAAAGAGGTCCGTGTTGTCGCCCTAAAGGAAACGTTTAAGCGGCAGGTTCCACTGGAGGAATTTGCGGTGGTGCATGACAAAGATCAGTCTCGGTTTGTTGATGTGGCACCGATTCTGGTCACCAACGAAGCCTCGCTCGCTGATCTAAATGCGCGTTTGCAGTCGCCGGTACCCATGAATCGCTTTAGACCCAATATTGTTATTGAAGGATTAGATGCTTTTGCCGAAGACCAAGTGATCGAACTTCAGGGGGCCACAATCTCTTTGGTTCGGGCCACCCACTGCGAACGATGCGCAGTGACCTGTACTGACCAGGAAACCGGAGCTCGAGCCTCAGAGCCGCTCTCCACCTTAAAAGCATACCGACATCGAGAAGGTGGTTATGCTGGGGGTGTTATGTTCGGTGCGTACATGGCGGTCAATGGGCAAGGTACGATCAGAGTCGGCGATACATTTACGGTCAAGTAAGCGGATTGGTGAACGTAACTGATGAATCGGTATAGGTTTGTTTTCACGACTGTGTTGGGGTATTTGTCAATATTTTTGTCAGTATGTTGGATGGCCACTGCCGCTGCTGAAACCCAACATCTGTTGGAACGGGTGGAATCTCCGGAGACGGTGCAATGGGTGATTGCGCTACACGGAGGCGCTGGCGGGGCGCAAAGGCAGTCATTGCCAGAGCAGACAGAGCAAGGTGTGCGACGAGATTTGAGGCTTGCGCTGCAAAAGGGGGCGGCTGTGTTGGCAGATGGTGGGCGAGGGCCGGACGCCATCGTGGCCGCGCTGTCGGTATTGGAAGATTCTCCCCGGTTTAATGCGGGCCGTGGTGCGGCACTGGATGAGCACGGCGCTGCTCGACACGATGCCTCTATCATGCGTGGCGAAGACCGCGGGAGCGGTGCGATTGCGGGTAGCTCGAGAATCAAGAACCCCATTGTTGGTGCGCAAGCGGTGATGAACCAGACGGCGAACGTCTTATTGAACGGCGCGGGAGCTGATTGGTTTGCCCAACAGTCCGGTTTGGCGCTGGTAGACCCACGTTATTTTGTCACCGATGACCGTCTGAAAGCCTTGTCCAGAGTTCAACAACGCGCGCAAACCACGCAATCAAATGACATCCTCCCTGATGACCTTTATGGCACGGTAGGAGCAGTGGTGCTGGATAGCCATGGCAACCTGGCTGCGGGCACCAGCACCGGCGGTCGCACCAACAAGCGCTTTGGACGAATTGGTGACAGTCCTATTGTGGGCGCGGGTACCTACGCATCAAATGAGTCGTGTGCGGTTTCCGCCACGGGGCATGGGGAGTATTTTATTCGTTGGACGGTTGCAAGAGACATTTGCGCTCGGGTGGAATTCGCCCGGAGTACGCTGGATCGAGCGGTGGCGACCGTTTTATTTGAGCAGTTACTTGCTGCAGGTGGTACCGGTGGTGTGGTCAGCATCCTACCTGGCGGCCTGGTGGTGTTTGGCGCTTCAACCGCCAACATGCGACGAGGTGTGATGACTTCGGGAGCTCCTGCGCGGGTGGCAGTTTACAGTGATGAGCTTGTTACGGTGTTATCGGATACAAACTGAATCACCCGTGGCATACTAAAAGCCGCTTTGGGGATACTGTAAACCTGCTTTCTGGGAGCATGCATTCGTGGGGGAAGCTTTAGTACCTGCGCAAAAACGCCACCTGACTATTCTTTTTTCAGACCTGAGCCGGTCGACGGCGCTCGCTCATGAACTGGGCCCCGAAGATATGGCGGTCCTAATGGATCGGGTGCAGCAAATATTCCAACAAGAGATTTCCAAACATGGTGGAGAAGTCACCCAGGTCCATGGTGACGGTGTCTATGCTGTGTTTGGTTTAGCGTATCAAGAAGATGCGGGTCGCCGGGCTGTAGAGGCTGCGCTGAGCCTGCACCGGACGGTCAAAGCCCTGGAAGTACCTGAACTCGATCTGGACGAGCTGCCGTTTGATCTGACGATGCATTCAGGTATCCATTCGGGCATCAGTCAGGTGCTCCCTGGAGATCAGGCTGCGGGAAATATCCGCGTGTTTGGAGACGCGGTAAATCTTGCGAGCAAGCTCAGCAATACGGCGGGAGCAGACGAGATACTGGTATCTGAGATCAGCCTGGGTGCGGATAGACACTTATTCCAGCTCTCCGATTTGTCACAGGTCGAGATCAAGGAATTTAATGAACAGCTGGATGTGTACCGGGCGCACGGGCAAGCCCCATTACCATCCAGATTTCATAGTCGACTGGAACGCAGTGCTCCCCTTGTTGGTCGTTCTGAAGAGCTTGCCTGGTTGAAAAAAGCTTATGAAAGATCGCGCCTTGGCAATGTGCAGACGCTAACCGTCGTGGGGCCACCGGGTGCAGGAAAATCTAGACTGGTAGAAGAGTTTCTGAAGTCACTGGAGCGGGGTGAGGTTACGGTTTTGCGTGGCTATTGTGAGGCGCTTCGTAACACGGTGCCTATGCAGCCGCTACTGCATATGATCTGCCAGCTCGCCCGTATTCCCCATGACCAGGTGTCTCGTCTGGTGGAAGCTGAAGGGCTTACAATCTTAGAAAAGGCGTTGAGCTCTTATTCAGAGAAGGCGGTGGGTTATGCCAAAACGCTGCAGGACTTTGTGCGCTCCAGCGTAACCAATCAAACCAAGCGTGCACCAGAGGTCATCGGCGTGTTTGTTCAAGTGGTTACGGAGATTGCCAGCTCCAAGCCGCTGGTCTTGTTTTTGGATGATTGGCAGTGGGCTGATGATTTAACGCGAGGTGTACTGCAACCGCTGGAGCGATCTCAGGAACTTCAGCTCACATTGCTCAGGACTAGTCGTCAGGAGGAGTTGGCCCGTACCTCATCCGACGTTATTTCCTTACTCCCGCTGGAGTTAGATGACATTGATACTCTGATCGGTACGCTCTTACCCAGTGCAAATCAGTTTTCGCTCAGCCAGATTCGCAGTGCCTCGGGTGGTAACCCACTCTATTTGGAAGAACTGTGTCATGCCGCGAGACAAGGTAGGGCATTGCCTGATGACCAATCCAGTGGCTTAGAAATATACAACAGTTTGCATATGCTGATTGAGGCAAGAGTGGCAGATCTTGATCAGGATTGTCGACGGATACTGTGTGATATGGCGATCCTCGGTGATGACATCCCCTTCTGGATGCTGGCCTCTACCATCCCAGATGCGAATCTTCCCGATGTGGTTGCCAAACTGAGTGAACTCGATTTTGTTTACCTAAGCGAAAACGGTGCGTTTCTAAAATTCAAACACGGGGTGACCCGCGAGGTGGTTTACGCGATCACAACCAAAAACCAACGATTAGATTTGCACAAACGGGCGGTGGTAGCGATAGATCGACGTTTTGATGAGGACGTTTTGGATGGAGCGTTGGATCGATTGTCGTATCATCTGTCGGGTACAAGAGACTGGGGCCGTACCGCCGAGATCGCACAAGCGGCAGGAGATCGAGCTTATTTTGCCGCTGCCCTCGACCGAGCCAGACTTCACTATGAACGTACCTTCGTTGCCTGGCGCAAGCTACTTCATCGTGAAGAAAATCCCGAGATACGGCACGGGCTTCTTGATCGTTGGATGGATATCCTCAAACGATATGCCCAAGCCTGTTTGTACGATGCAGAAGTCGAACAACTTACTTTTTTCGAAGAGGTCGCGGCTCTGGCCGAAAGTCTTGAAGCCCATCGAAGTGTTTTGGAAACGGAGTATTGGCTGGCCTATATCAACTACACCATGGGGTATCACAAGCGAGCGCTTCGCCATGTTGATAAGGCTCTGGTGACCAACCAACAGGCCAGATGGGAAAATATGGAAAGCCAACTTGCGGCAACTCGCGGCCAAATCCTGGTCAATACTGCAGACCACGATGCTGCCCTTCGCTCTCTGGAAGATGGCATCACGAGACAGCGTCGCAGTGTTAGCAAGTCCGGTGTGGTTCACCCCTATGCATATTCCCTTGGCGCCCAGGGGATGGCGCTGGGTTACCGAGGTGAATTTGAGGCGTCAGAAGCAGCATACGCGGAGGCTGAAAGCCTGGTGCAAGGCTCTGTGCATCAAGTGCAAGCGTCTGTGTACACGATGCATGCGGGTAGTTTGCTCTGGCAGGGCGAATGGCAGAGAGCGCTGGACTTTGGTGAGAAGGGCGTTGCGCTTGCCGCACATCTGGGTAGTGATTACATGCTTGAAAGTTCCAGCGCCTTGATTGGCTGTGCCAAATGGAAGTTGGGACATGATGATGCCCAAACGGTATTTGATCGGGCGGTCGCCTTTTTTAAGAAAACCACTGAGGTGCTGTGGTCATCTTTACACTTCAGTTGGCATGCTGACTTTTGTCTGGGTATGGGTGACATCGAAGGCGCCCTGGACGCGATTGAATGGATCAGGAAAGTCAGCCGTAACGGAGAGCGGTTGGGGGACGTTTCCAGTTTATGTACCCAGGCGACTCTCGGGCTCGAGACTCAGGCTCGCTGTCAGGCAATGTTCAGCCTGGCGCGCGAAACAGCTCAACAACATGGCAGCCATCGAGAAATGGCAATGGTGTCGCTGAAAGAGCTTGAGTGGCACATCAAGAATGGAGAGGACGCTACCCGCTTCGATCCAGACATCGAGGCCCTTGACGCCGAATTCACCCGTCTGAGAATGCCTGTTTTTGCAACACGCGCCAGACAAATCCCACAGTTGTCATAACCCCACCGGGTTACTGAAGCGGTTTTGCATTAAATTGCAGCGCCAGGGGTGAAGGCGCTGGTCGCAGAGTACCAGGTGCGTCATACAATGCGGCAATCAAACCCTGTAAAGTTCCCATAGCGAACAATCTACCCGGACACGCATGAGTGGGTTTGGTCGGTGCATAGTAGTCACCACCAAATACCGGCAGCACGTCAGTGTATTGAGTTTCCGCGGTGGCGCTCACCAATCCGATGACCACTTGCTCGCCGGCTTCGATACTCGTACTGCCAAGACGAATTGGTGCAGTGGCCGTGCGATGTACCATGGAAGGTACCGGTCGCTTGGCCATAGTACGGGCAAGTTCTGGATAAATTGATTGTTTGGACGCAACCATTGCGATATTGACTTTGTTTTTTCCAGACTGTCTTGTCTGCGCATCTTTGTAGGCGTTTTGCACCCGCCAGAAGTGTCCACTTTTTAACCAATCCCTGCAGGTATCCAAAAAATTCCCTTGGGCTGTGGGCACAAACCCTAACAGAGCACCCATCAAGACGTCGGGAAACTCTCCGCGTTCACTGGCGCGGCGCAGGGATTGCTGAAACGGGCTTGGATTCTTCAAACTTCGGCTGTATGCCCGGATGGCTTTGCCGAAGGCTTGCCCGTGTTTATTGGCCGTGTTTTGCACATAGTCTGACGGTTGCGGCTGAAACACAGCGCGAGACGTAGACATTATGTGATACGGACAGTGGACTGTGTCCATCTGTTTTGACTGTTTAGTCTGCTTGAAATGTTCCGCGTCCCAGGCCGGCTCCATACCCAGCTGAACATGTTTTCCGTCTGGGATACCAAAAACTTTTTGGGTAACAAAGCCCAGACCAAAATCCACGTATTTAGGGAGAGGTACTGACACCAGCCCCGGCAAACCTAATTGAGAGATTAAGCCCACACCGGCCTGATAGCCCGCCTTAAATCCAGAAGCCTCGGTGAGTTGGGCGAACACTTCATTGGGTTTGTCAGCGCTTTTTCCGTGTTTGGGTTCGTCGTACCCCAGATAGTTTTTGCCGATCCCCTGACGCAAGCGCTTGTCATATTCGCAAACAGAAAACAGTTCCGAGTTGGCCAGGACTGTGTCGATCAACTTGTTTGTCCCGACCAATACACCAAACGGGGTCCGTAGCGTCCCCTGGTGGAGTTGCCGTACTGCTGCCCAAACCGCTTTGTGATCCTCAGCGTCTTTTGACTCTTTCTCCTCCAGCAATCGTTTCCACCGTGCATGAGCTTGGGAAGGGCTGATGGATTCCAATTGTTGCAGCTCGTGGATGATCCTGGCCCCGTCTGCGGCATAGTTACGAGTAGGTTCAGGTTTGATCTTGGCCAGTTGTTTGAGCCCATTCAGCGACGGAACAAACAGGTAAGCGCCCCAATCCAGCGTAACAAAGGGCTTACGTCCCAGATTAAGCTGGGTTCCGTCTGATAGGCGAAGCACGCGGTCCTCTTCGATTTTAGGTACGCCCATAAACGGATCACTCAGTTTGCTGTAGGGAGCGGTTTTGTTATCACCAGCAATCCAACGTTGGATGGTTTCAAACTGTTCAGGCAGATCCGTGTTGTAACACTGAAACAAGAGACCCCGTTCGGCTTTGTGGGATGTTTTGTTTTTTGGATCATAGTCGGGTCCAAACGACATTCCCCTGCGCACAATGCGAGGTGCTACCTCGCCCGCTGCGATATCGCGGTTCTTGTGGTGTTTAAAACGTGGATTGGTGCGTCTTATGTGGGCATAGTGGGGAACCTTGATGCCATCTGGATCATTCTTGTAGGTAAACGCATTGGTTTTGTTCGGGTCGATATTTGTATCGATCAGCGGCACGCCATCCTGGCGCCGACCCATCAATAAGGCGAGTAACTCGTCAACCTGTTCGTCGGTGGGATTACCCGGCAAATTGGCAGCGATAGTACTGCGTAAACCGCCAACATCCTGGGACAATTTGCGCATGACCAGAAAGGAACCGTCGCGAAAAAGGGGTTCACCCCAATGAGGTGCAATCGGGCTATTGGTCCCGCGCGGTGAACCCAGACAGACATCGCCAATGGGGACCGCGTCAAAGTCTTTTGATGTGTTGCTTGGTTTGGGTTGGCTCCAGCCATCAGAAAAACCAAAGTGTTCGAAGCCGAGCTTTACACCAGGCTTGCGGCGCGCATAAGTTTCCTGCACCGAGGTGATTAGGACTGCCTTGTTGCCCAATCGCTGCAATTCACGCAGTTTTTGTAGTAAGGGGTCTTGATGCGGCACCTTAGGCCCGGGGCTGTTGCTCTGTCGTCGGATCTGCAGTACCAGGTCAACAGATGCTATGTTCACCCTGGGTGTTGAATCGTCGGTGTCAACAATACGACTTTTTACCCAGTTGCGAGGCGGTAGACGCCACTGGTCCGGGTGATTTTGCTGCATATCGCCCAGCAGTCCGGCTCGCGCTGCCATACCCTCTAAGAAAGGTCTGGGGAACAGGTTCAAGATGTGCTCTGGAACGCCCAACCGCTCCAATCCATGGGCCGTAAAACTGACATTCACATATATATCTGTTCTCGGGTTGACGCCGGTAGTGATGTGTTTTGTGAGATGGCCCAAATATTCTCTGGCTGCGGCGGGATCTTTGATCTGCAACAGGGCTGTCACGCCCAGGTTGGCGTCGTACTTCTTCAGGATGCCCCCCTGAACAATGCGGGGGTTGTGTTTGGGGAGCGACGGTTGGGGCCGGACTTTGTCGTCCACCACAAAGTTTTCAAACCAGTCGAGCTCAACGTGAAACAACTTGATCAGGGCGCCCAGCTCCGGATGTTTGTCCAAAGGCCATTGCTTTCGTTTGGGAAACTCATTGCCCAGGACGGACCGAGCTGCGTTTAAGATATGGCAATGGTCCGGACTGTCTTTGGGGTACATGGCGGTAAGGGCATGGAACGCGTATACGGCTTGTACACCCAACTTGATGCTGTCTACCGTATTTGCGGGGTTGTTGCGCGATAGCTGCGCAATTTCTTGTGGCGTGCGCGGGCGAAACTGTGCTAGCTCCTCCAGCTTGATGACTTCAGCCTCTCTGGTGTGACGCTCCAACTGGTCTAGATACGCCACGTCATCGGTCGTGTGGGACGAATTCATGTAGAACGTGTTTGTATCGACCTGGTATTTGCGAATCCATCCCGCAAAAGCTTCAGAACCCATGGCGTGGTTGTGTTCGCCCAGGTAGCCCTCACAGTTACTCAGGATGGCGTCAAAGATGAAACCCAGATCTCGCCAAACTACATGGATATAGGGTTCCCAGGGCTGATCAAAATGTACCGTCAGCAGTACATGATCGTTCATGATGGAGATCGTGACCCCATGAATGGTGTTCAAGCGATCCACGATGTCAGAAAAGACGCGGTTTGTTCTGCTCTCCCGGGCGATCACTCTCAGATCCGAAAAGAGCTTGGTGAAGCTGCGCAGTCGGCTTTCGTAGGTTCGAGTCGCTAAGCCGTCGGCAAATCCTTTGCGAATAGGCATGTAGAGGCAGATTTCTGAGGGACCGGCTAGGCTTTTACTAGTCACTCTTTCCATGTGTTGTCTCCGTTATTTTGGCTGGTTTCGTTTTGTCTGAATGTGCGTCTAAGTTTTGTTTTTGTTGAATTGTCAAAGCAGAATAAATCGGAGGCGCTAACTACGCAAATTTACTTGTTAGATCGTTTCGGCACTATTGTTTGATATCCTCTTAACTTGGAACTGTTCTAAGTGGAGGGAGTGATGACCGAATTTGTCCGCACGGCAGATGAGAATTTTGCCGGTCTTGTAGGCTTTGACTACAAACCGAACTATCACCAGTGGCAGGACTTGCGAATGCACTACATAGATGAAGGACCTGCAGACGGACCGGTGATGTTGCTTTTGCACGGGATGCCCACCTGGTCCTTCTTGTATCGAGACATGATTCCCGGGCTGGTGGATGCAGGCTTTCGGTGCATCGCTCCTGATCACATTGGTTTTGGACGTTCTGATAAACCTACGGATATTCACTGGTATACCATTGCCAGACACACCGAGATTTTGAATTCTCTCATCGTCACCTTGAATCTGAATAACATCACGTTGGTATGCCAGGATTGGGGTGGTCCCACAGGTCTTGCGCAGGCTGCGATGATGCCTGAAAGATTTGATCACCTGGTCATCATGAACACCTGGTTACACCATCCGGGATATGAATATTCTGCAGCGATCAAAGATTGGAATTTGAACTGGCAGGAGGGGGGAAGATTCTGTGTAGCAGAGCCTGATCTGGGGTTGTTGCTGGTGATGAGTGCGGGTTTGATGTCTGCCGCGGATT